>CAKRLE010000001.1 GCA_934359185.1 uncultured Lachnospira sp.
AGAACAGAGGATATGTTATAACAGGATGACATATATAACGGATGAAGAATTTGGTATGAAGTTTTGAAGGAATCAGTAATACTAGTAAGGACAAGGCAAAATTGCTTTGTCCTTATTGTGTTTTTTAGCAATTAATTGTAGAATGATATTAAGAATGTCTTATTATTTCTGGGGGAGATTATGGTTTTTTCTAGTCTTGAATTTTTATTCTGGTTTTTACCAGTTTTTTTATTGCTATATTTTATAGCAGCAGATAAATATAAGAATTATGTATTGCTATTTGGCAGTCTGTTTTTTTATGCATATGGTGAGCCATTATATTTGTTGTTAATGATGTTTTCTATTGTAGTTAATTATATTCTGGCTCTTATTATGGTTAGATATGACAAAATATCAAGGCTGGTTTTTATAACAGCTCTTTTGATTGATTTTGGGGCATTATTTATATTTAAGTATTATAATTTTTTTACGACAAATATTAATAATTGCCTGGGGTATGCCCATATACCAGTGCTTAATCTTACTCTTCCACTGGGAATAAGCTTCTATACTTTTCAGATAGCATCATATATGATTGATGTATATAAAGGTAAATACGAAGTAGAGAATAATATTATCAAATTCGCTGCATATGTTTCAATGTTTCCACAGCTTATTGCGGGACCTATCGTTAATTATGATGAAGTAAGAGAAAGTCTTAATTATAGAAAAATTGATTTTTCATCTATAGAACGTGGCGTGCAGATATTTATAATTGGTTTATGTTATAAGGTCCTGCTGGCTAATAATATTGCCTCATTATGGAACGATGTTGATACAATAGGACCATATGGAATTAATACGCCACTTGCATGGTTTGCGTCGTGGGGATATTCAATGCAGTTGTATTTTGATTTCTTTGGATATTCACTTATGGCAATTGGATTAGGAAAAATTATAGGATTCAGATTTCCTAAGAATTTTAATAATCCCTATGCAGCGGTTTCGTTAACTGATTTCTGGAGAAGATGGCATATTACATTAAGCCGGTGGTTTAAAGAATATGTATATATTCCAATGGGAGGAAACAGATGTAATACAGTAAAGCATATATTTAACCTTGTATTTATTTGGATGCTGACTGGTTTATGGCATGGAGCAGACTGGAATTATCTGTTATGGGGAATATGTACAGTTACAATATTAATACTAGAAAAATATGTTTTACATAAAGTGTTAGATAAGAGTCGTATACTTGGACATTGCTATATGCTTATACTAATCCCAGTTTTATGGACAATATTTAATATTAATGATTTAAAGTTTTTGGGGTTATATCTTAAGAAGATGTTTTTTATCCCGCTTGATGGATACACGGCAGTTAATACTATGACAACATTTATATATATGATAAAAAAATATTGGTGGATGTTTTTAGCATGTGTTATATTTGCAACACCTTATCCAATGAGAATATATGTTAAATGTAGAAAGAATATTGTTTGCAATATATTTTTGTTTGCATTATTCTGGCTGTGTGTATATGAACTGGTATTTGGAACCAATAATCCTTTTTTGTATTTTAGATTCTAAGCTGTTAAGGTGCAGGGGAGTACAATGAATAAATTTATAAAAAAATGTCCACTTACATTTTCAATAATAATTGCTTTTATTGCTGTAAATGTATGTGGCTGTATTGCCATATATAAAAAAATAATACCATTTGACATATCAATGACACATCCTGTTGTTGCTTCAGTATTTGAGTATGTATCAGATAAGACAAGTAATACGGAATTTATATATGATGAGACACCGATAGAACCTATTGACTCATTATATAAGCCTGATGAAGATAACAATGTATTAAATACAACTGTATCAGATGAAGAAAATAATGAAGAGTCTAAAGGTGATAAAGAACAGGATGATAAGATGTATGCCCAGGAAAGTGAAAAAGATAGTAATTATGGGAAAGTTGTATATACAGAACGCATATCTTCGCCACCAAGAAGTCCTTATTATGATGAGGTAAATATTAAAGCATCATCTACACAGTTCGATTATTCAACAGTGGATAAAGAATATTTCAGCAATACATTGTTTATTGGAGACTCAAGGATTGAAGGATTGTGCAGGTATGGTGGAATTGATACAGCTTCATACTGCTTCAAATCAGGTGTTTCAGTGTGGGATATTAGAGAACAGAGCCTGTTTGATGGAAACTTTAATAAGACTACGTTGGATAATGCTCTGAATTTGCAGAAATTTGATTATATATATATAATGATAGGAATCAATGAACTTGGAAGAGGAACGCCGACATCATATGCTAATCAATATAAAGAAGATATAAAATATATAAAGCAGTGTCAGCCAGAAGCAACTATTATAATTATGGGAATATTAGGAATAACTCAGGAATATTCTGATAGTAGTGATGTATATAATAATGACAATGTTAATGCTAGAAATGTGTCTATTTCATATCTATCCAATGGAACAGATGTGTTTTATCTGGATGTTAATGATTCAGTGTGTGATTCACAAGGTGCTATGATTGAAGAGTATTCAAGAGATGGTATACATCTGAAAGCTGAATATTATACTTTGTGGGCAGATTATCTATGCAGCCATGCTATTGTCAGATGATGAAGGAGTTGAATGCATATCGTTATGACTGATGGAAAAAGAAAAAATAAATTGTTAATATTGATGTTACAGATTATTGTGTTGATTATTGTTATAATTGTATCAATACATTTATTAAAAAATATGAGTGTACAGGCATATAATAGTTCAACAAAAAATAACGGAAATATTGAAAATATAACAGACAACGGGAATCACAATGAACCAGAGCAGATTGGCTTGATGAGTGAGGAAACAAAAGAACCGACAGAAGAGGTGAAAGACGCAGCTATTAGCAGATATATTTTTGTTGGTGATTCCAGATATGTAGGAATGCGTAAATTTGCACAGAGTAATGATATTTTTATAGCAGAGAATGCACAAGGATATGACTTCCTTATGTCTAAGCTTGAAACTATCAATCAGTATGCTGATAATAACAGTGTACTTATAATTGGTCTGGGCGTTAATGATTATGGTGTTAATTATAAAAAATATATCAGTATTATGAATGAACTTGCTGATACTCTGGAGTGTAATGTATATTATATGCTTATTAATCCAGTAGAAGAAGAAAAGGAAATTCCATATGGATATACTGTTTATAATGAGATGATTGATAAGTATAATATGCTAATGAGAGCTGGGTTTAGTGACAGAGTAAAAATAATTGACTCTAATACTTATCTTAAAGAAAGTGGATTCTCAACCGTTGATGGTTTGCATTATGATGATAATACCTATAATAAGATATATAATTATCTAAAATCTAATGCTTTATAATTGAAAAGCGGATAAAATTTTGTTATACTACAGTTATGTTCGGAGTAGGTAATTTGGAGGATAGATACTATGGAAACTAATATATTAATGGAAAGTGGAACTAACGAACTTGAAGTATTGGAATTTATGGTTGGTGGTAATCATTACGGAATAAATGTTGCTAAGATTAAAGAAATTGTTCCGTATACTAAAATTACACCAGTGCCTAATTCACATCCAAGCGTTGAGGGTATATTTATGCCACGAGATCTTATGATAACAGTAGTAGATCTTGCAAAGGTTATTAAAGCCCAGCCATCGCCAGATGTAAGTAAGGATATGTTTATTATTACTAATTTTAATAAGCTCAATGTAGCATTCCATGTTCATTCAGTTGTAGGAATACATAGAGTTTCATGGGCAGACATAATAACACCAGATGCTACAGTCAGTTCAGCTGACAGTGGAATTGCAACAGGTATTGTAAAATATGATGGTAATCTTATTGTTATATTAGACTTTGAAAGAATTGTGTCTGATATTAGTCCTGAGACAGGTCTTAAGGTATCTGATATTGAAGGTCTTGAAGGAAGAGAAAAAGTAGCATCTCATATAGTTATTGCAGAAGATTCTCCACTTCTTATGGCTCTGATATGTGATTCCCTTAAGAAGTCTGGATATACTAATATTACAGAGTGTCCTAATGGCCAGGTAGCATGGGATTATATGTGTGATGTTAAGAGTGGTAAAGTACCTGATGATGTTAAATGCATTATAACAGATATCGAAATGCCTCTTATGGATGGACATAGATTAACTAAGCTTGTAAAGTCTGATGAGAAGTTAAAGTCAATTCCATTGATAATATTCTCTTCATTGATTAATGAGCAGATGAGAGCTAAAGGAGAGGCACTTGGTGCAGATGTTCAGCTTTCTAAACCAGAAATCGGCTCGCTTGTAAGTGAAATTGATAAGTTATTAAGATAACTGTTTTATTAATAGCTGCATAATAATGAGCATCCTGATAAATCAGGATGCTCATTATTTATAAAGGAGAAATATATGGAAAAATATAATAATCTTATTGAAGCCTATAAAGAAGCAGAAATGGTTGTTATAGGCATAGGAAGTGAACTGTGTAAAAAAGCATTTGAAGATGATAATAAAAGAATATCAATTTTAAATGAGTATAATAAAGTTTTAGATAAAAAAAATTATTTTATAATAACAAGTCATCAGAACAATATATTTGAAGATACAGGTTTTAATACAAGAAGAATATGTAATCCGCTTATTCAGAATGAGAATTCAGAGAAACAGTGGGATTTGTACAATAAATGGCTATCTGCTTCTATTAATAAAAAATTACTTATTATTGAGCTTGGAGAGGATTTTAATCATCCTAATATTTTCAGATGGCCATTTGAAAAAGTTGTATTCATCAATCAGAAGTCAAAAATGTTCAGAATAAATGATGTATTTTACCAGCTTCCAGCGGATATTGGAGATAGAGCACAGTCAATAAAGACAAATGGAATGGCATTTGTATCGGAATTAATGGATTATATTGTTTAATTCTAGTTGATATGATACAATGAAATATATGTATATTTTTGAGGTGGCATTATGGCAGAATTAGACGAAGAGAGTTATCTTGATAGTTTACTTGGCTCAATTGGTGATGTTGAAGATATAGTAACATCTAAAGAAATTGGTGTTGAGAAAATTCTTGAAAATCAGTTATCAAAAGAGGATAACGATAATGTAATAGATGAATCTAAGAAAAAAGAGGCTGATAAGGCAGAAGAGCCAGAAGTAAAAGAGCCTGAAAATTCTGAACCAGAACAAAGCATGGATATAGATGCAATTTCTGCTGATGAACTTAATTCATTATTAGGCAATGAGAACGCGGCTTCTGTTGTTGATGATAATAAAGCAGCAATTGATAATGATGACAAGCCTGATTTTTCTGAACCTGAATTATCAGAGAGTGATATGGAAAGATTAAAAGATATGGATCTTGATAATATCATTGAGCAGGTAAAAACAGATTCTGCGTCTGATGAAGATTTATTTGACACACAGCCAGAAAAGACGGAAGAGACATCTGGTGAGAGCATAGCGATAGACAAATCTGTTGAGAAGAAACTCAAATCAAAGGATAAAAAAGACGGAGTAATGTCTGTATTAAAGAGTGTATTCTTTGAGAATGATGATGATGAGATTGCAGAAGCAGTCAATGGAAAACAGGAATCTGAAGAAGCAGGCAAAGGTAAAGAGAAGAAAAAGAAATCCAAGAAAAATGATAAGAAATCTTCTAAAGCAGAAGAGATAACTAATGAGTTGTCAGCGGACGAACAAAAGCCAGTTGATGAAAATCAGCAGTTAATAGATGAGGTTTTTGGGGATAAAGACACTCTTGATGAGAATGAGGCACCAAAGAAAGGATTTATTGCCAGAATTAAATATCGTCTGGAACAGTTTAAGAAAAAGAACGCGGAAGAAGAGCGTCTTGAGGAAGAGGCTGAACAGCGTGATATTGAGGAACGTAAGAAGAAGAAAGAGGAAGATAAATCTGCTAAGGCAGCTAAAAAGGAAGAGGCCAAGAAGAAAAAAGAAGCTAAACCTAAGAAAGAACCTAAACCTAAAAAGGAAAAGCCTAAGAAAGAAAAGAAGCCAAAGCCAGCACCAAAACCAGAAGATATTCTTAAGATTAAACCTAAGTCACTTATTATGTTTATCTTCCTGATTGCTGGTATATGTGTGCTTTTGATAGCTGCATCTACCCTTATATCTAATAATTCAGCGTCATCATCAGCAAGAGGCAGTTATGAGGTTGGAAGTTATGATAAAGCATACGAGCAGCTTGCTGGTATGAAGATAAGTAAGTCTGACCAATCAATTTATGAGAAATCATCTGTTGTCATGTATGTCCAGAGACAGTATGAATCATATCAGAACTATATGGAAGTTAACATGTACACAGAGGCAATCAATGCTTTAGTAAAGGGATTGGAAAGATATAATACATATTATAATGAGGCAAAGCAGTTAGGTGTTGATAGTGTATTAGATGAACAGAAGCAGCATATATATGATGCGTTTAATAAAACATTTAACATGTCACAGTCTGATGCGGATAAGTTGTTACAGGAATCACAGGATAACTTCACACAGTATTATATAAAGATTGACAAGATGGGAAAGGCAATGAAGAAATGATAGCAATTATCGATTACGACGCAGGCAACCTTAAAAGTGTTGAGAAGGCTCTTAAATCATTAGGACAGGAGACTATTGTATCAAGAGATTCAAGCGTTATTAAGGCGGCGGACAAGGTTATACTTCCGGGAGTTGGTTCATTTGGTGATGCAATGAACAATCTCGACCATTTTAATCTGGTTGACACTATTAAAGATATCGCAGAGAGTGGAAAGCCATTTCTTGGAATATGTCTTGGACTTCAGCTTTTATTTGAAAGAAGTGATGAGACACCGGGGGCAGAGGGACTTTCAATATTACCTGGCGAAATCTTAAGAATACCACCAAGTGATGGTTTAAAGATACCACATATGGGCTGGAATTCAATCAATATAAAGGATAATGCCAGACTTTTTAATGGTGTACCAGATAATTCATATGTATATTTTGTTCATTCATATTATCTTAAGGCGTCAGATGAGGATATTGTAGCAGCTACTACAGAGTATTCTACACATATACATGCATCGGTTGAGAAGAACAATATATTTGCCTGCCAGTTCCATCCTGAGAAAAGCAGCGATATAGGATTACGTATTCTTAATAATTTTGCTAATTTATAGTAATCGTATAAGGAGATGTTGATATGTTTACAAAAAGAATTATACCATGTCTTGACTGTAAAAATGGCAGGGTTGTTAAAGGAACTAATTTTGTTGACTTAAAAGATGCTGGTGATCCTGTTGAGGTTGCTTCGATGTATGATAAATCCGGAGCAGATGAGCTTGTATTTCTTGATATAACAGCATCAAGTGATGGAAGAAATACAACAGTTGACCTTGTAAGAAAGGTTGCTGAGAAGGTATTTATTCCGTTCACAGTTGGTGGTGGAATAAGAACAGTTGATGATTTCAAAGTACTTTTAAGAGAAGGTGCTGATAAGATATCAATTAATTCGGCTGCGATTATGAATCCAGAGCTTATAAGCGAGGCTGCAGATAAGTTTGGAAGCCAGTGTGTTGTTGTTGCCATTGATGCCAAGAGAAGAGAAGATGGTGGATGGAGCATATATAAGAATGGTGGAAGAGTTGATATGCATATGGATGCAGTTGAATGGGCTATGAAGGCTGAGAAGCTTGGCTGCGGTGAGATTCTTCTTACTAGTATGGATTGTGATGGTACTAAGGCAGGCTATGATATAGAGCTTACAAGAACTATCGCTGATAACGTATCAATTCCTGTTATTGCATCTGGTGGTGCCGGTAATATGGACCATTTTTATGATGCATTTGAAGATGGTCATGCAGATGCAGCACTTGCAGCATCATTATTCCATTACAAAGAGCTTGAGATTATGGAATTGAAGAAGTATCTTTCAGATAAAGGCATACCTGTGAGAATGATATAAAGAAGGTGTTATAGTAATGAGTATGATAGATAATGATTGGCTGACAGCTATCAGTGGCGAGTTTAAAAAGGATTATTACAGACAGTTATATGAATTTGTTAAAGATGAGTATAGCAGTACTGTAGTATATCCACCTGCTGATGATATATTTAATGCATTTCATTTTACACCACTCAGTAAGGTAAAGGTACTGATATTAGGTCAGGACCCATATCATAATGTTAATCAGGCTCATGGATTGTCATTTTCTGTACCACCAAGCCAGAAGGAGATTCCACCTTCTTTGCAGAATATATATAAAGAATTACAGAGCGACTGTGGATGTTATATACCTGATAATGGATACCTTAAGAAATGGGCTGATCAGGGTGTATTGCTGCTTAACACAGTACTTACAGTTAGGGCTCATCAGGCTAATTCACATCAGGGAATGGGATGGGAGAAGTTTACAGATGCTGTTATACAGGCTGTAAATGCTCAGGACAGACCAATAGTATATATGTTATGGGGGAATCCTGCACAGAGAAAGATACCAATGCTTACCAATCCTAAGCATCTGATTCTTACAGCACCACATCCAAGTCCACTTTCGGCATACAGAGGATTCTTTGGATGCCAGCATTTTAGCAAAGCTAATGCATTCTTAAAAGCAAATGGTCTTGAACCCATTGACTGGCAGATAGAGAACATCAATTAAATAATAAGCAAATAAAAAGAGGGCTTTAAGCCCTCTTTTTATTTGTCTTCATCATTAAGTTCATTAGCAACTGCACCAGATACTCCGGCAACAATAACTACAGTAGCAATAATAGCAACTGCGACACCTATAATAGGTCCTATGAATAATAGAAACATCTACGACACCTGCTTTCTATAAATATAATACCCAAATCAATTAATAATATTATAAAGCTATTTATCAGCTTTTTCAAGGTTTTTGTTTGCTGTTGCAAGCATAAGCTTGATTCTGTTTAACTGGTTAACTTCAGAAGCACCAGGGTCGTAGTCTACAGCAATGATATTAGCTTCAGGGAAGGCTGCACGTAATTCCTTGATAACGCCCTTACCAACAATATGGTTTGGAAGACATGCGAATGGCTGACAGCATACAATGTTACCAGCACCATTATGTATAAGCTCAATCATCTCACCGGTAAGTAACCATCCCTCACCAGTCTGGTTTCCTAATGATACTAAATCCTTTGCAAGAGCAGCAGTGTCTTTAATGCTAGAAGGGGCATCAAATCGTTTACTTTCACGGAGAGCTTTATTGCCTTCTTTTCTGAACCACTCAAGGATTTTAATTACTGTATTATTAATAAATGCTGATTTCTTGGAAGCACCAAGGTAATCATGCTTGAAGTTAGCATTTTCAGCACAGTATAACAAAAATCCCATAAGGTCAGGAACAACAGCCTCAGCACCCTCGCTTTCAAGCAAGTCAACAATATAATTGTTGGCAGATGGAAGGAACTTAACAAGAATCTCTCCAACTACGCCAACTCTTGGCTTCTTGATGTCGAGAAGCTCAATATTATCAAAATCATTGACAATAGCGTGAAGTTTTTTCTTATAGTCCTTCATTGAAACTTTGTCCTTAGTGAGCTGCTCGATGAGTACTTTTTTCCATTTCTCATGAAGAGCATTGACAGAACCAGGAATCTTTTCATAAGGTCTTGTTCTGTATACTACATTCATGAATATATCACCATATTCAACTGCCATCATGGCTTTTTTAAGCATCTTTAAGTCATATTTGAAGCCGGAATTAGTCTCAAGCCCCTGCGCACTTAAAGATATAACCGGAATATGTCCAAGACCAGCCTTTTCAAGAGCTCGTCGTATGAAGCCGATATAGTTAGAAGCACGGCATCCGCCACCAGTCTGTGTTATTATTATGGCTGTTTTATTAAGGTCATATTTACCAGAAAGCACAGCATTCATAATCTGGCCAACAACCATAAGAGAAGGGTAGCATGCATCATTGTTAACATATTTAAGTCCCATATCAACAGACGATTTGTTGTCATTGTCAAGTACTTCAAAATTATAACCACATGAAGATAGAGCAGGACCAAGCAGATCAAAATGGATTGGTGACATCTGAGGGCAGAGAATAGTGTAATCTTTTCTCATCTCAGGTGTGAATTCCACTCTGTTATATGCTGAACTTTCAATCTTGTGCTTGTAATTTTTCTTTTCACGTACCTTTAATGCGGCAATAAGAGAGCGTACTCTGATTCTTGCGGCTCCTAGGTTATTAACTTCATCAATCTTTAATACTGTGTATATCTTACCAGATTTAGTAAGAATATCGTTAACAGCATCAGTTGTTACTGCATCAAGACCGCATCCAAATGAATTAAGCTGTATAAGGTCAAGGTTATCACATTTCTTTACATATGATGCAGCAGCATATAATCTTGAATGATACATCCACTGATCCATAACAATAAGAGGTCTCTCTACATTGCCAAGATGTGATATTGAATCCTCAGTAAGAACCGCAATTCCATATGAATTAATAAGTTCTGGTATACCATGGTTGATTTCAGGGTCAACGTGGTATGGTCTGCCGGCAAGTACAATACCTCTTTTTCCTGTCTCGTTAAGGAATCTGATAACTTCTTCGCCTTTCTTATGCATATCCTCTCTTGACTGCATGAGTTCAGCCCATGCGTCAGATACAGCAGATTTAACTTCTGACTGTGGAATGTCAGAAAATTCTTCTGTGAGTCGTTTTGCAAGAATTTCTTCATTCTCAAATGAAAGGAATGGATTTTTGAAATCTACATTCTCTGTTTTTAATTCTTCAACATTATTTTTTATATTTTCGGCATATGATGTGACGATAGGACAGTTGTAGTGGTTGTTAGTCTTTTCTATCTCTTTGTGCTCATATGGTACACAAGGATAGAAGATAAATTTAACTCCCTGCTTAATAAGCCAGCTGACATGTCCGTGAGCAAGCTTGGCTGGGTAACATTCTGACTCTGATGGAATAGATTCTATTCCGAGTTCATATATCTTTCTATTTGACTGAGGCGAGAGGACTACCCTGTATCCAAGCTTTGTAAAGAATGTAAACCAGAATGGATAGTTCTCATACATGTTAAGTACTCTTGGAATACCTACAACTCCTCTTGAAGCTTCATCTTCACCGAGAGGCTCATAATCGAATAAACGGTGGAGCTTATAATCAAAAAGATTAGGAAGCTTATCGTCAGTTTTTTCTTTTCCAAGACCACGCTCACATCTGTTACCTGTTATAAAACGTCTGTTGCCAGAGAATTTGTTGATAGTAAGGTGGCAGTTGTTAGTGCAGCCTTTACATCTTGTCATTGATGTCTCAAATGTAAGCTCGTTAATTTTATCGATTGAAAGCATTGTAGAATCAGATATTCCGTCATATCTTTCTCTTGCAATAAGGGCGGCACCAAAGGCTCCCATTATACCAGCTATATCAGGTCTTATCGCATTAACACCTGTAATCTTTTCAAAGCTTCTTAAAACAGCATCATTGTAGAATGTACCACCCTGAACAACAATATGTTTACCTAAATCATCAGGGTCAGCAATCTTGATAACTTTGTACAAAGCATTTTTAATAACTGAATATGCAAGACCAGCAGAGATATCTGCAACCTCTGCTCCTTCCTTCTGTGCCTGCTTAACCTTTGAGTTCATGAATACTGTACATCTTGTACCAAGGTCAATAGGGTGCTTTGCAAAAAGAGCTTCTTTAGCAAAATCCTGAACTGAGAAGTTAAGTGATTTGGCAAATGTCTCTATGAATGAACCACATCCTGATGAACATGCTTCATTTAACTGTACAGAATCAACGGTCTGATTCTTGATTTTAATGCACTTCATATCCTGTCCACCGATATCGATGATACAGTCAACTTCCGGGTCGAAGAATGCAGCAGCATAGAAGTGTGATACAGTCTCAACCTCACCATCATCAAGCAGAAGTGCAGCTTTGATTAAAGCCTCACCATATCCTGTTGAACAGGAAGATACAATCTTAGCCTTAGGAGAGAGCTTGGAATATATCTCTTTGATTGCCTTGATAGTTGTGGCAAGTGGAGAACCATTGTTGCTTGAATAGAATGAGTATAACAGCTTGCCATCCTCGTCAATAAGGGCAACCTTAGTTGTTGTTGAACCTGCATCAATTCCTAAATAACAGTTTCCTTCATAATTCTCTATAGGTGCTGTTGCAACCTTAGCCTTCTTATGACGTTCTGTGAATGTGTCATATGCTTCATGATCTTCAAATAATGGCTGCATACGTTCAACCTCAAAGTCTAATTTGATCTTACCCTGAAGTCTGCTTATAATGTCAGCAACATCAACTAAAACATCTTCTTTATAGTTCATTGCGGAACCGATAGCTGCAAAAAGGTGAGAGTGGTCAGGTGCAATAATCTGGTCAGGACCAAGACTTAATGTACGGATGAATGCTTCTTTTAATTCTGATAAGAAATGAAGCGGACCACCTAAAAATGCAACATTGCCTCTGATTGGCTTACCACATGCAAGACCAGAGATTGTCTGGTTAACAACAGCCTGAAAGATAGAGGCAGATAAGTCTTCCTTAGTAGCTCCCTCGTTGATAAGAGGCTGTATATCAGACTTGGCAAATACACCACATCTTGCAGCAATAGGGTATATAGATTTGTAATTTTTAGCATACTCATTAAGACCAGATGCATCTGTCTGTAAAAGAGTTGCCATCTGATCAATGAATGAGCCAGTACCACCAGCACATATTCCGTTCATTCGCTGGTCTATTCCGTTAGTGAAATATATTATCTTTGCATCCTCGCCGCCAAGCTCGATAGCTACGTCACACTGAGGCGCTTCTGCCTGAAGGGCTGTAGATACAGCAACGACTTCCTGAGTGAAAGGAACTTCAAGATGTTTTGCAAGTGTAAGTCCACCAGAACCTGTTATTACTGGATAACATGAAAATTCACCGAGTTCCTTTACAGCTTTTTCAAGCAAGAGCTGTAATGTCTCCTGTATATTAGCAAAGTGTCTTTCATAATCAGAAAATACAATATTATTATCGTTATCCAATAAAGCAATTTTTACAGTTGTAGATCCAATATCAATACCTAATTTATATTTGTTCATAAGATTGTTGTCTCTTAAGACTATCCTCCTTAAAAATTTGCATTATAATAAGAAAAAACTAATTCAGAATGCAACTTTGCATATTATATTATGAAAAACGACAAATTTCAACACAAGTGTTGGTATTAAATGCTAAAATCATGAGTTTTAATATTTTTTTTAGATTTATTTATTTAGTATATTGATTGACTTTTATATTGACTTTACTTATACTTTTTGATGTCTGACATAATTGAAAGGGGCTTGTTTATATTATGAATTGGTTTAATAAGTTAGAACGCAAATTCGGACGATATGCTATTCACAATCTGATGTATTATATAATTGGAATGTATGTAGTTGGATTTATTATTGCTATGTTCGCACCACAGGTATACAGCAGCTATTTAAGTCTTGATGTATCTATGATTTTAAAAGGGCAGATATGGAGAATTGTAACATTTATGCTGCAGCCTCCATCATATAGCTTTGTATTTATTATCTTTACATTATATTTTTATTATATAATAGGGACTGTTCTTGAGAATGCATGGGGAGCATTTAAGTTTAATGTGTATTATTTCAGCGGAGTGATACTTCATATTGTTGCAGCATTTGTTATTTATTTGATATTTGGACAATCATTTACAATGTCAACATATTATATTAATCTTGCACTTTTTATGGCATTCGCTGTTGAGCAGGCAGAGACTAAAGTATATCTTTTCTTTATACTTCCAGTTAAAATGAAGTGGCTGGGGATAATAGATGGTATAATATTTGCAATTACAATTGTAGGTGGATATTTAGTACCATTTATGCCGAGAGCTTTATGGGCGGCATTATATAATATGGGACTTCTTGGTGCAAGCATGTATTCATGCTATGTCAATGCTACATGTGCTTTAATTTCAATGCTTAATTTTATAGTGTTCCTGATTATTACACTTAAAGGTTCAAGCAAGACTGCAACGCAGAAGAATTTTGCCAAGGCAAGAAAAACAGCTATGAAAGCGCAGGCGAAGGCACAGCAGCAGGCAAGACAGCAGTATGGAAGCTTTAACCAGAACACAGCTAAGTCATCATATGAGCCTAAATCATTCATGCCAGGACATGGAGCCAGCAAACACAGATGTGCTGTATGTAACAGAACTGAGAATGATGGTGAAGATCTTGTATTCAGATATTGTTCTAAATGTAATGGAGCATACGAGTATTGTAATGAACATTTATATACTCATGTTCATGTGAAGTAAGGCTAGACAATGATGAGTTTTTGTGAGATAATTTTGTGAAAGAATGTTATTAAATATTTTATATGCATATTATATTTATGGAGGAAAATATGAAAAAGACTAAGATTATATGTACTATGGGACCTAATACTAACGACAGGGAGCTTATTAAGCAGCTCGCTTTAACTGGTATGGATATCGCCAGATTCAACTTTTCACATGGCGACCATGAGGAGCAGGCTGGAAGATTTGCACTTGTAGAGAGTGTTAGAAATGAGCTCAATATACCTATAGCTACATTACTTGATACAAAGGGACCTGAAATCAGAACAGGCTTATTAAAGGATGACAAGAAAGTTTCGCTTGTAGAAGGACAGAAGTATACTCTTACAACAAGAGATATTGTTGGTGATGACAAGATCGGCCATATAACATATGATGGACTTCCACAGGATGTTTCAAGAGATAATACAATCCTTATCGATGATGGTCTTATTGAGTTAAGAGTTGAACAGATTATTGATGGAACTGATATTGAATGTACAGTAGTTAATGGTGGAGAGCTTGGCTCTAAGAAAGGTGTTAATGTACCTAATGTAAGTATCAGATTACCAGGTATTACACAGAAGGATAAGGAAGATATCATATTTGGTATTGAGCAGGGATTTGATTTTATCGCAGCTTCGTTCGTTAGAAATGCAGCATGTATCCAGGAAATCAAAGAGTTATTATGGTCACATGATGCTGACATCCCAGTAATTGCCAAGATTGAGAATGCAGAAGGTATCAAGAATCTTGATGAGATAATAAGAGTTGCAGATGGTATCATGGTTGCCCGTGGAGACATGGGTGTTGAGATTCCAGCAGAGCAGGTTCCACATATCCAGAAGGAGATTATCAGAAAGTGTAACGCATCTTATAAGCCAGTTATTACAGCTACACAGATGCTTGATTCTATGATTAGAAATCCACGTCCTACAAGAGCTGAGGTTACAGACGTAGCTAATGCTGTATATGATGGTACAGACGTTGTAATGCTTTCAGGTGAGACAGCTAATGGTAAGTATCCATTAGAGGCTCTTAAGATGATGGTCAAGATTGTTGAATCAACAGAGAAGGAACTTGAGGGTAACAGAATTAACTATTCTAACCTTCACTCTAAGAGAAGTATATCAAGCGCTGTTGCTAATGCTTCAGTTCAGACAGCAGCTAACCTTAATGCCAAGGCAATTGTTTGCCCAACAATATCAGGATTTACTGCACGTCTTACATCTAAGCTTAAGCCGGATGCTATGATTATCGGATGCTCTCCTTATGAGCCAGTTCTTAGAAAGATGCAGATATATTGGGGTGTTAAGCCATTAAAGACAGCAGTAGAGAAGTCTACAGATAAGATTATTGAGCATGCTCTTGAGGCATCTGAGAATGCTGGATATTTAACAGATGGTGATATCGCTATTGTTTCAGCAGGTATTGCTACTAATTCTGCACCAACATCTAAGAGAGGATTAACTAATACAATGCGTGTAGTTAATATCTAATTATGAAAATTGTTAAAAAAATATGTGTATGGATTCCGGCTGTGATTATCATTGTATGTATATTTGGATTTTCACAGCAGAATGGAGAGCAGTCAATGGGAATCAGTTACAAGGTATCTGAGTTTCTTGTTGATGTTGCAGATAGTATACATTTGATTGATATGAAGTGGAATGACAGAGCTCATGCACTTGAACAGATGCAGACTCCGGTAAGAAAATTGGCACATATGGCGGAGTTTGCGCTTCTTGGATTTTCAGTATATTTTGCTCTTAAGTGTGATGAGTTTTCATACAGGTTTACAAAGTATGTTACATTATTTATTGTTCTGACTGTAGCATCACTAGATGAATTTCATCAGCTTATGGTAGCAGGGAGAAATGGCAATCCAAGAGATGTAATTATTGATATGTGCGGCTGTCTGATAGCGGTATTTATATCGGTTCTGTTGGATAAAAGAAAGAATATTGTTGTTTAGTTTGATATTGCTATTCAACATTTTTGGAGGAAGAGTAGATGACACTTTATGATGAACTTGTAGCCAGAGGACTTATTGCTCAGGTTACTGATGAGGATGTTATTAAAGATTTGATTAACAATGGTAAGGCAACATTTTATATTGGATTTGACCCTACTGCTGACAGTCTTCATGTTGGACATTTTATGGCTTTATGCCTTATGAAGAGACTTCAGATGGCTGGCAATAAGCCAATCGCCTTAGTTGGTGGTGGTACAGCTATGATTGGTGACCCATCAGGACGTACTGATATGCGTCAGATGATGACAACTGAGACAATCAATCATAATGTTGAATGTTTTAAGAAGCAGATGTCAAGATTTATTGATTTCTCAGAGGGTAAGGCGTTAATCGTTAATAACGCTGACTGGCTTCTTAATCTTAATTATGTTGATTTTATAAGAGATGTAGGACCATGTTTCTCAGTTAACAATATGCTTAGGGCAGAGTGCTATAAGCAGAGAATGGAGAAGGGCTTAAGCTTCCTTGAGTTTAATTACATGATAATGCAGTCATATGACTTCCTTATGTTATATCAGAAGTATGGATGTAATCTTCAGTTTGGTGGTGATGACCAGTGGAGCAATATGCTTGGCGGTACGGAGCTTATCAGAAAGAAGCTTGGAAAAGATGCATCTGCAATGACAATTACATTACTTCTTAACTCAGAAGGAAAGAAGATGGGTAAAACAGCTAAGGGTGCTGTATGGCTTGACCCAGAGAAGACTTCACCATATGATTTCTATCAGTACTGGAGAAATGTTGATGATGCAGATGTTATAAAGTGTATTAAGATGCTTACGTTCTTACCACTTGACCAGATTAAAGAGATGGAAAGCTGGGAAGGTGCTCAGCTTAATAAAGCTAAAGAGATTCTTGCATATGAGCTTACAAAGCTTGTTCACGGTGAAGAAGCGGCTAAGACTGCTGATGAGACAGCTAAATCTATCTTCACTGGTGGAGATGCTGAGAATATGCCAGTTGCTGAGTTGTCAGATGATAATTTCAAAGACGGCGCTATTGATATTGTTTCACTTGTATTTTCAGCAGGTCTTGCAACATCTAAGTCTGATGCCAGAAGAGCAGTTGAACAGGGCGGTGTCTCTGTTAATGGTGAAAAAATATCAGCTATAGATACAGTTATTGCAAGAGACATATTTAACGAAGGACTTGTGCTTAAAAAGGGCAAGAAGAGCTTTAGAAAAGTTATTGTAAAGTAATTCTTTAATTACTTTTACATGGAGATTATCTATGAAAAAAGATGATATACTTATTATAAGATTAGTCAGTGTGGCAGTATTACTTGCTGCACTGGCTTTAATTATTTTATTTGGTGTAAGATTTAATGTGTTTACACAGCTTTCGGATAAAATCGCTGATGGAACAATAACAACTTCTGCTGGTGGATTTCCACTGTATGCCAGCCTGTATTACAGAGGAATGGGAGCTGTATATAACATATTGTTCTCACTTCTTATATATTCAGCAGTAGTATCAATCGCAGGGATTTTCCTTAAGATTAAAGGAACACCTGCATTATCAGCATGTGCAAGCATAACAGGTATCATAACTGGTGTTTTTCTTATGATATCCAAATGCTTTGAGAATAATAGTCTGTTAAACAGATTATTTGCGAGAATATATCTTGGTGAATCAATTAATTATATCAAGGCGGATAACGCTGTTGGAGTGATACCAGTAAGAGTTGTAGTTTTTGGTATTCTGCTTATAGTTGTCGGATGCCTTGCAAGGATTATGGTTAAGACAAGTCTTATAGGCAGGATGAAGATATATAAGTCATCTGGAGCATCGTGGATTATATTGATTCTCCCAGTTGTATATGGATTGTATATTGATTTGATAAGAAGCAGAGTAATAGAATGGGCATTTTTACATAACACAGTTTCCGGACAGATATATGGAATATTTGATGATTATTATCTTAAAGATATTTTCTTTATATCTACGGATAAAATATGCACTGTACTTATAGCTGCGGTTATAACACTTTTGTTATCCAGAATTGGATTTAAAAAGAAATTGATAAAATATATTACAGCTATAGCAGTTGGAGTTTTATCAGCTATAGGAGTCATAGTATTCCTTGCTAATCCACCAAGACTCTTTGGATATATAACTACCAATGAAAGCGTGTGCGACATAGTTGAGAGTGTTGGCATAGTAGCAGTTTTGGTTATGTTACTGGATATTATGGTTACAGGAGTTCTGACATCACTGTGTCTTGACACAAGCAACAGAATTTCATATAAAAAAATACTGATAATCATATCATGTTCAATGATTATCAGTATAGCTGTTATGATAGCTGGAATGGTACTTCCTGTTATGGCAGTATATATAAGTCTTCTTGTTATCAATTTATTCACTTTAATCGCACTGTTTAAGTTTACTTATATCCGTTGAAGCTACAAGTGAATAATTGGTATAGTAAACAACGAAGCCTGGCTTGGCAGCGGCAGGCTTTTTAATTTCTTTCCTTAGAACATAATCAACTTCAACTTTTTCCTGATTCTGTCCTTTGGAGTAGTATGCAGCAAGTGATGCAGCTTCTTCAAAGGCTCTGTCAGGAATTTCATTCTGATTCATTCCTTTTGTTTTTAAGATTACATGTGAACCAGCCATGTTTTTTGCGTGGAACCAGAAATCGTCACCTCTTGCAAATTTGAATGTAAGTTCATCATTCTGATAATTATTTTTCCCTACATATATATCAAAACCATCGCTTGAAATATAATGAAATGGTTTGCTTGTAGTCTTATTCTTTTTATTGTTAGATGCAGCTTTTTTAATATAACCAGAGTCAGATAATTCTAACTTTAGCTGTGCAAGGTCATCTTCTGACACAGCAATGTCAAGGGCTGTAGCAATAGACTCCAGATGTGTGATTTCATCAGTTGTCTCTTTTAGCTGGATTGTGCTTGCTTCAAATGTTCTTTTTAACTTGTTATATCTGTTGAAATATTTAACTGCCATCTCAGAAGGTGTGAGTTCAGGGTCAAGAGGAATTGCAATTTCCTCGTTAGTATAGTAATTAAGTGCATTAAATGATTTCGATTTAGGCGGTATATTATATCCATATGTGTTGATTAATTCACCGTATATTCTGTATTTATCCCTGTCATATGTATCTTTTATCTGTCTTGACTGGATATCTTCTTTTTTTCTTGCTCTCTCAAGTGCAGTTGAGACTATTTTTCTTAAATCAGATGATTTCTGATGCATTCTTGTAATGCTGTCTTTTTTTGAATAATAATCCCTGATTAATTCACTGACAGAATCATAAGAGATTGTTTTTTCGTATCCTGTCAGCTTAAGAGATGCAAATTCTACAGGCACTTTATTCTCATAGGCTATATTTGGAAAGAATACTCCTGATTTAATATTATCCATTGCATTTTCAAATGTTTTGTATATGTGGATTGATTCATTCTCATTAAGACAATTAGCAGAAAAACCGGCATCAAGTGATGCGTCAGTAACAATCTGTAAAGCTGAAACAGGACTTATTCCAGTGTAAGTTTTATATATTGCAGCCTGAAGAGACATTGGCTTTGAAAGGACAGTGGTTTTAAATTCTTCATAATTTGTGTTTAAAGGATCTAGTTTATCTGTTGTATTAGGTATGAAATATTCACGCCCTGGAAGTACCTCGCGGACAGAACTCATCTGTGCAGATACATGCTTGATACTGTCAATTATCATATTGCCATCACAGAATATGATATTACTGTGCTTTCCCATTATTTCCGTAATAATGTGCTTGCGGCATAAATCGCCCATCTCATTTAGGTGTTCAACTTCGATATCAATCACGCGTTCAAGTCCAGGCTGGCTTATTCCTATAATTCTTCCGTTGTTAAGGTGCTTTCTTAACAGCATGCAGAAATTAGGTGCAGTCATAGGGCTCGGCTTGTTATCTTTGGAAAGATATACCAGTGGAAGAGAAGCGTTAGCAGATAATACTAATCTGTACTGACCAGCCGGTGCTTTAATTGTAAGAAGAAGTTCATCGCTTTCTGGCTGGGCTATTTTATAAAGTCTACCGCCTTTTACGGTATTATTTAATTCATTACATATATTTGAAATTACGATTCCATCAAGTGCCATTATATTTATCTCCATTAAATTTAATTATTGCATTTTTAGTTGCTTTAACATATATAATATCAAAATTGATTCCTATTGTCTTGTACTTTGTACATAAAAATGATAAAATGTTATGAAGTATTATATAATAGATAGGTGGAAATAACAGGTACAATTATACATATATAATGTGTACAGAAATGAGGATTATAATGATAAAAAGCATGACAGGTTTTGGCCGTTGTGAAATAGCTGAAGGAACAAGAAAGATAAGCGTTGAAATGAAATCGGTTAATCACAGATACCTTGAGGCTGGGATTAAGATGCCTAAGAAGCTTAATGTGTTTGAGGCAAGAATCAGGGATGTGTTAAAAAGATATGCACAGCGTGGTAAGATAGATATATTTATTTCTTATGAGGATATGGCAGAGAATAAGGTCAGTCTTAAATATAACAGCGATCTTGCAAGGGAATATATGAATATATTTGATTCAATGGCACAGCAATTTGATAAGGACAATGATGTATCGATATCTGTTCTTTCAAGATTCCCAGAGGTTATAACAACAGAAGAAGCTAAAGAGGATGAAGAGGAGTTGTGGAACTTCATAGAGAAAGCATTATGCATGGCTTGCGAGCAGTTTGTACAGACAAGGATAACTGAGGGCGAGAACCTTAAAAAGGATTTATTGTTAAAGCTTGATAATATGGAGAAAAATGTTGATTTTATTGAAACCAGAAGCCCTGAGATAATGAAAGAGTACAGAAGTAAGCTTGAGAATAAAGTTAAAGAGCTTCTTGGCGATACAACAATTGATGAAAGCCGTATTGCAACAGAAGTTATTATCTATGCTGATAAAATTTGTGTCGATGAAGAAACAGTAAGGTTAAGAAGCCATATAGCCCACGCCAGACAATGTCTGACACAGGATGGTGGAATAGGAAGAAAGATGGATTTTATTGCACAGGAGATGAACAGAGAAGCTAATACAATTCTTTCAAAGGCTAATGATATTGACATTTCTAATCATGCAATTGATTTAAAGACAGAGATAGAAAAGGTAAGAGAGCAGATACAGAATATTGAATAAAAGATACTTGATTGTTTAAGAAAATTTCGATATAATACAATTTAGGCAATTTTGAAATGAGGTGCATTATGAGTAATCAGGGTACATTATTAGTTGTATCAGGTTTTTCCGGTGCCGGAAAAGGAACTGTTGTTAATGCTATCATGAATACATATGATGATTACGCACTTTCAGTGTCGGCTACTACAAGAAAGCCGAGAGAAGGTGAAGTTGATGGAGTTTCATATTTTTTCAAGACAACAGATGAATTTAAAAGCATGATTGATAATAATGAATTGTTAGAATATGCCAATTATGTAGGTAACTATTATGGAACACCTAAGTCATATGTAGATAATAAGCTTAGAGAAGGGTTTAATGTTATACTTGAAATTGAAAGCGTAGGAGCTTTCAATGTTAAGAAATTATTCCCAGAGGCTGTTCTTACATTTATAATCCCTCCATCAGCAGATGAGTTGGAGAGAAGATTAAGAGGCAGGGGCACTGAAGAGGATGCTGTTGTTAAAGCACGTCTTGCTAAGGCATGCAAAGAGGCTGAAGGCGTTGAAAACTATGATTATATTGTAATCAATGATAATGTTTCTGATTGCGTTTCTGAAATTAATGACATAGCACACAGGGTACCTGAGATTTTAGAAAGATGCATGACATCCCATAATATTGACAAGGTTAATAAGATTAGACAAGAACTAGAAAAGTTTTCAAAAGGAGAATGATATATTATGTTACATCCATCGTATTCAGAGTTAATGGAAGTTATTAATAGTGAGGTTGGAGAAGGAGAACAGTTAGTTGTCCAGAGCCGTTATTCAATTGTTAAGGCAACAGCTGAGCGCGCTAAACAGATTATTGATGCCAGATATTTGAATGAAAAAGTTGAAAAAGCTAAGCTTGCAGATAAAGATGGCAAGAATGCAGATGTAAGATTGACAAGCGAAGAAAAAAGAAAATGTGCAATCGGCAAAGAATTAATTGATAATGCTGAGAACATGAAGCCTCTTTCAGTAGCTGTCAAGGAACTTTACGAAGGTAAAGTTAAGATTGTTGGTAATCCATCAGAAGATTAAGCGCTTTCCCCTGGGATTTTTATCTCAGGGGTTTTGTTTTAGATGTTAATGTACGGAGGAAATATGTCGGGAAAATATAATAATACAACAAAAACTATAACATGTAGTGTAAGCAATGACTGTGGAGGCTGCTGTTATACCGGAATACCTTATGATAAAACGCTTGAAATAAAAGAAAAAAAGGTTAATGAACTTTTTAAGGGGATATACACAACAAAAAGAATTGTTGGCATGTTTCATCCAATTAATTACCGCAACAAGGTTCATGGTGTTGTTGGAAGTGGTGCAGGCGGTTCTGTGATAACAGGCTGTTACAGAGAGGAAAGCCATGATATTATACCGGTTGATTACTGCATGATACAGGATAAAAAGGCAGATGAGATAATCAGTACGTTAAGAGAGCTGTTTTCTTCTTTCAGATACAGACCTTATAATGAAGACACAGGTAATGGATTTATGCGCCATGTGCTAATACGAAGAGGCTTTTCGACAGATGAGATAATGGTTGTTTTAGTCACAGCCAGCGTTGAATTTCCATCAAAGAATAACTTTATTGCAGAACTTTTAAAACTTCATCCTGGAATTACAACTATTATCCAGAATATTAACAATTACAATACCAGCATGGTGCTTGGCAAGAAAAATATTGTGCTTCATGGAAAAGGTTATATTGAGGACATATTATGTAAAAACAGATTCAGAATAGGACCGGATTCCTTTTACCAGATTAATCCATCCCAGACTGAAAAATTATATAAAGCGGCAATAAATGGTGCATCTATAAGTAAAGATGACGTGGTGTTTGATGCATACTGCGGAATAGGCACAATTGGAATAACAGCAGCAAAACACTGCAAATCAGTTATTGGAGTTGAGCTTAATCCCAATGCTGTAAAAGATGCAAAGATTAATGCGAAGATTAATGGCATTAATAATATTAATTTTGTTTGTCAGGATGCAACAGAATTTCTGTCAGAAAATGCAGGCAAAATTAAGGCAGATGTCATTATAATGGATCCTCCAAGAAGTGGTTCTACAGAAGTTTTTCTTTCATCAGTTTTAAAGGTAAATCCTTCAAGAGTTGTATATATATCGTGTAATCCTGAAACGCAGGCAAGAGATATCAAAACACTTATTAAAGGCGGTTACAGAATAACTGATATGGAGACGTATGATATGTTTCCATACACTGACAATATTGAAAATATTGTATGTATGGTAAAGAAATAGCAAAAGACCTGTAAAGCCCATAAAATGCTATATTTTGCCAATAAACGTAACTATATAGTCTTGTAATTATTATCTTTAAGGTATACTATATAAAATGGTTTTGAAATATTTGACAGTAAATGTACAGGGTGAGAATGGATAATGAACATAATTAAAAGAATGCTTAACATGATATCTGAGCGTTTTTCCAAGGCATTAATTATAGCTTTCTGTGGAACTGTAATATGTGGCACAGGAGTAACTGTAGCTGCTGTTAATATGTCAAAACAGAATTTTAAAGCCAGTGCTTCTATACAGAATGAACAGTATCAGGTTAATGTGCCTGATAATACATCTGTGGCGATGGAAAAAGATATTGGTGGTGTATCAACGCTGAAACAGGTTAATACAACTGATGATGCAGTTGATTCATACAAAGTTAAATCAGCAATTAAGAAAGCTGAATATGAACAGTATCTTGAATCTATCAAGCGTGAGTACGTTTCGCCTGACATCTCCGAGAACGAGATTGTTACTATGCTTAACAGTGATGACGAAACCCAGATAATCAGTTCAGAGGCACTTGATATAGGTCAGGAAGACACATCTGCCAGCGAACATGGTAATGTTGAGGTTGTTGAGGAAGAAGGAGCAGAACTTCGTGAGAATGCTGCTTTAAGTTATGGAATCGATGTATCACATTATCAGAAAGAAATTGACTGGGCAAAGGTTAAAGCATCTGGAATAGATTTTGCTCTTATTAAATGTGGAGGAAGGTCTGTGGGAGATGATGCCAATCTTTATCAGGATTCTTTCTTTGATGAGAACATACAGGGGGCACTTGCTAATGGCATTCAGGTTGGTGTGTATTTCTTCTCACAGGCGGTAAGTGTTAAGGAAGCATATGAAGAAGCTTCATATTGTGTCAATCTGATAGATAAATATCAGATAACATATCCAGTTACATTTGACTGGGAATCATCTGATGGATACCGTGTTAATGCGGCATTTCTCAGCAGGGACGAGCTTACACAGATAGTTGAGGTATTCTGTGACACAATTGAAGGATGTGGATATCAGCCAATGGTTTATTTCTGCCGTAATGACTGGTATAACATAGTTAATGCAGATGTACTTACAGAAAAATATAAGACATGGCTTGCAGTATATTATAATGAATATTATTACAAGAGTGATACATGGCAATATGGAAAAAGTATTGCTGAGTTTGACTACAAATATGATTGCTGGCAATATGGTGTATCAGATTCAGTTCCGGGAATTGATGGATATGTTGATATGAATGTCGCATTTTTTTCGTATTCTAATTATGAGGTTAAAGGATTGCAGGAGCCAGAACTTAATATTGACTATAAAGATATTAAGATAAGGCATGGTGATAAATGGATTTTATCAGAAGGTGTATATGGCGTTAATTCATTAGGATATCCTGTGGATGTCAAATGTATGGTAGGAGACACCGAATACACAGATACAGGCAGTCTTGCAACGGGAAAGTATAATCTTACATATTCATTTAAGGATCCGAGACGTGGAATACTTAAAGAAACGGCAACACTTACAATATACGATAATGCAAGAATTGAGATATCTAATCCAGTTCCGGTTATTAACGTAGGAGATAAATATGATTTCCTAAAAGGAGTAACAGCATATGATTCTGGTGGCAAAAAAGTTGTGCCGGATTATTTGATAACATATAATGGAACACCAGTTACCAATGTCAAGAATGCTGGTACATACAGAATCTCTTATAATTTTAAAGATGAAAATCAGGGTGTTATTACTGCGATAGTCAACCTGACGGTTAATGAAAAGACAACAAGTGCATCAACAACAGGAAAGAAGGATACAATCAAATGATATTTAAGAATAAAAATGGTGACAGACATATTATAAAAAAATCAGGCAGTTCAGATATACATAATGTCCATGACAGGCTTATAGATAAAACTGAGATTCTTGAGCTTGAGGATATTGCTGACGAGAAAGAGCTTGATATTGATTTTGACATGGAAGATGATGTTATAGAGGTCAATGAAAGTGTGGAACTTGAAGAAATTAGTGAAGAGCCAGAAGAACTGGAACTTTCAATTGATGATGATATTGTCGAGATTGATATTGAAGAAGATTCTGATAGTGAAGTGCCAGATGATGATTCTGAGCTTGTGATTGAAGATATATCTGCTGATGAGTCAGATAATGATTACCTTGAAGAGCTTGACGAGATTCATGTTGATGATATGTCTGATGGCGCAGTTATTAATTTTGCAAAAAGATGGGCATTAGTATTATCTATGGCAGCAGCTTCTGTAGTAATAGGTGTTGGTTCTGTTGTTGCAGTAACTGTCAAGCAGAGAAAGACAATTACAGTTGATGCGGCAGCTACAGAAGAAGCTACAACAGAGAGATTCCTTCTTCTGACAGATGATTACAAGAATATTTCATACAAAACAGTATCACTTGAAGTTGTTCCAGAGGATACAACAATTACAGTTAATATCATGAACTCAGAGTCAGCACCATGCACAGGCGTACTGTTCAAGGCAGTAGCAGTTAAAGGTGTTGTAGATGATAATAGGGAATTTCTTGATGAAGTTGTGACTCATGAGCAGATAGAGGATTTTGATACAAGTGACACAGTTCCATTTGTTCAGGCTAATGATGACGATATGGATGGAACTATCACATTTGATAATCTTGATGAGGATACATACACAGTAGCATTACTTTCAGCATCAGGTTATAATCCGGTTGAGCCTGTTGAAGTATCAACTGTTAAGTTCGATATAATTGATAATATTATAGAAAAGGTTGTTGCAGAGTCATCTACAACAATCAAGGAAGACCCTGAAAGCAGCAGAAATAATGCAGCAGCACAGCCTGCAACATCTGCATCTAAATCAACAACAGCAGCTACAACAGCATCAGTACCTAAGGAGGTAGAGGTTGTTAAACCTGTTAAAGTTGATGGTGATCTTGTATATGATTCAAGCTATGGAGATACAAAAGAATTGTCAGATGATGAAGTTAAATCATATACTTCAACTGTAGTTAATGTTAAATCAGGTGAGGGAGTAGCTAAGTTAGAGGGGTATATATTAAGCACAGGTGAGAAGAAGATAGGTGATAATACTGTTACATACGTAAGCCAGATGTTAGTAAGTGACAATACTAATGTATCTTTGATAGATGGATTTGAATTCAGTATTATGCAGGCAGCAGACAATACATCTTCAGCATCAACTCCTAAGGCTGGGGCAGCTGCAACTACTACAGCAACACAACCTCAGACAACAACAAAGAACCAGACAACGCAGCCTACAACTACTAAGGCACAGACATCTGCACCGGCTACAACACAGCCTACAACTGTACAGCCTACAACAGCGGCAAAGAAAAAATACAGAGTAGTTAACCTTGAGCCAGTTGTAGAAAAGAAGACAGAGACTGTATATGATGATGGATGGCAGAATGTTGATGGTAACAGATATTATTACCAGGATGGCAAAGCACTTACAGGATGGCATGAAATAGACGGAATACAATATTATTTCAGCAATTCAGGAGTACTTTCTTCAAGAACAGTTATTGACGTTTCAAGATTTAATGGTAATATTGACTGGAATGCTGTAAAGGCATCTGGAATAGATTATGCTATTATAAGAGTTGGATACAGAGGATATGAATCTGGAACACTTGTTATGGATAGTAAGTTTGAAGCGAATATGAGCGGGGCTATATCGGCTGGAATAAAAGTCGGTGCATATATTGTAACACAGGCTGTTAATACTTCAGAAGCTGTAGAAGAAGCGAGCTTTATAGTTCAGGCATGCAGCAAATACAGCATATCGCTTCCTCTTGTTATTGATGTTGAATCAGCAGGTGGTGGTGCTGG
Organism: uncultured Lachnospira sp.; assembly: GCA_934359185.1. Lineage (GTDB taxonomy): Bacteria > Bacillota > Clostridia > Lachnospirales > Lachnospiraceae > Lachnospira. The sequence continues at coordinate 27,787 of CAKRLE010000001.1, forward strand.
ACGAGGAGATAAAATAAGTGCATCTACAAGAACTGCAGTAATTAATGCATACTCACAGGCAGTCAGAAATGCAGGATATACACCTATGCTTTATGCAAGCAAGAGCTGGCTTGAGGGTAGAATTAATACAGGAAGCGTATATTCTTCATGCAGGATATGGATTGCAAGATATAATGATACACTTGGTTATAGTGGAAGATATGATATGTGGCAGTTCAGATCGGATGGAGGCGTTGACGGAATTAACGGATGCGTTGATATAAGCGCATGGGTTAATTAAATAATACTAAAAAATTGATTGGATGAATTACTTTATGAAAATAATGTTTATTTCACTTGGATGTGACAAGAATCTCGTTGATACAGAGAATATGCTTGGCATTCTTAAGGATAAAGGCTTTGAGTTTACAGATGACGACAGAGAGGCAGATGTAATTGCTATTAATACATGCTGTTTTATCAATGATGCCAAGGAGGAGAGTATCAATACAATCCTTGAGATGGCGGCAAGAAAAGAAGATGCAAAGTGCAAAGCTTTAATAGTGTCAGGATGTCTTGCACACAGATATCAGGATGAGCTCACTAAGGAGATTCCAGAAGTCGATGCATTTTTAGGTACATCATCTTATGATAAGATTGCAGAAGTTATATTGGCAGTTCTTGAAGGAAAAGGTTACAATATAATTGATTCAGCTGACAGACTTGTTACAACCGAAAATAAGAGAATTATTACAACTGGCGGCTATTATGAGTATCTTAAGATTGCAGAAGGCTGTGATAAACATTGTACTTACTGTATTATTCCAAAGGTAAGAGGTAATTTCAGAAGTTATCCATATGAATATATTCTTAAACAGGCCAATGAGCTTGTTAATATGGGCGTTAAGGAGCTTATACTAGTTGCTCAGGAGACAACTATGTATGGCACTGATATATATGGCAGAAAATGTCTTGGCGAACTGCTTCACAAGCTTGCGGCTATTCCTGAACTTAAATGGATAAGAATCTTATACTGTTATCCAGAGGAAATTGATGATTCTTTGATTGAGGCAATTAAATCTGAGCCTAAGGTCTGTCATTATATTGATATGCCAATCCAGCATTCAAGTGATGATATACTTAAACGTATGGGAAGACGCACATCAAGACAGGAACTTGTAGATATTATCACTAAATTAAGAAAAGAGATTCCCGATATTGCTCTTAGAACAACTCTTATTACAGGATTTCCAGGTGAGACAGCAAAAGATCATCAGGATATGCTTGAATTTGTAGATGAGATGGAGTTTGACAGACTTGGAGTATTCACTTATTCTCCAGAAGAGGACACTCCAGCAGCAACTATGCCTGACCAGATACCAGAGGAGATAAAGGAAGCCAGAAGAGATGCTGTTATGGAACTCCAGCAGGAGGTAAGTGCAGATAAATCACAGGATATGATAGGAAAGACTATTGAATGTATGATTGAAGGCAGAATTGAGGAAGATAATACTTATGTTGCCAGATCATATAAAGATGCACCTAATGTTGATGGCTATGTATTTATCAATTCTGATGCATCACTTATGTCAGGAGATATTGTGTCCGTATATATTGAAGGCGCAACAGAGTATGACCTGATTGGCAAGCTTGCTGACTAATTTATTATTAATAGACGAGGAGACACAATTATGAATCTGCCTAATAAACTGACTATTTTCAGAGTTATCTTAATTCCATTTTTTTTGTTATTTTTATATACTGATTTCTGGGGTAATGCTAATTCTTATGTTGCCATAGCGATATTTATAATTGCAAGTCTTACAGATTTGCTGGATGGAAAAATAGCAAGAAAATATAATCTCGTTACTAATTTTGGTAAATTTATGGATCCGCTTGCGGATAAACTTTTAGTTTGTTCTGCCATGATAGCTCTTGTCGATTTGGGCAAGCTTCAGGGATGGATTGTAATAATTATTATTGCCAGAGAATTTATAATAAGTGGGTTCAGGCTTATTGCATCAGATAATGGTGTTGTTATTGCTGCTAGTTATTGGGGAAAATTCAAGACAACATTCCAGATGATCATGATCATACTTCTTACACTTGATTTACAGCTTCCTTATATGACAGTAGTCAATAATGTTATTGTATACATAGCGCTTGCTCTAACAATAATATCTTTATTGGACTATATCTTTAAGAACTACAAGGTGTTTTTTGAAAACACAAAATAATTTATTCTAATAACTGGTTATGGAGATATCTTTACTGATGATTGAAGCAGAGTTAGTAAAAATTTTAAAAATTAAAAATTTAATTATTACAACAGCCGAGTCCTGCACTGGAGGCATGATTGCCTCCAGAATTGTTAATGTGCCGGGAGCCTCGGCTGTTTTTAAACAAGGCTATATTACATACTGTGATGAAGCAAAAATAAGTATGCTTGGTGTCAGCAGACAGACTATTGAAAAGTATTATGCGGTAAGTTCTCAGACAGCAGAAGAGATGGCTGCCGGGGGCGCCAAAGCTGCCAGGGCTGATATATGTGTTGCTGTAACTGGCGTTGCAGGACCTGATAAAGAAGACGGAAAGCCGGTCGGATTAGTTTACATTGGATTATATATGTGCGGTAAATGTTATGTAAAAGAATGTAATTTTAACGGCGACAGGGCAGCTATAAGAGAGCAGGCGTGTGAAACAGCATTAGAAATGACACTTGAAAATTTAAAAAGAATATAATGAGTATATCTTTACATGCATATTAATATATGATAATATCAATATGCAGATATTATATACAGAATATATACAAGAACAAATATTCGCTTTTCTATTGACAATACATGTAATATATCGTATTATATGCTTAACGAACAGATGTTCATTAATAAGGAGAATGTGATTATGCTTAAAGAAGAGAAGATGAAAGCGCTTGATGCAGCGCTTGCTAATATTGAAAAGCAGTTTGGTAAAGGCTCAGTTATGAAGCTGGGTGATTCAACCGTTAATATGAATATTGAGACAGTACCTACAGGTTCATTAAGTCTTGATATTGCATTAGGTCTTGGTGGCGTACCTAAGGGAAGAGTTGTAGAGATATATGGTCCTGAATCAAGTGGTAAGACAACTGTTGCACTTCATATGGTTGCAGAGGTTCAGAAGCAGGGAGGAATTGCTGGATTTATTGATGCAGAGCATGCCCTTGACCCTGTATATGCCAAGAATATTGGTGTTGATATTGATAACTTGTATATTTCACAGCCGGATAGTGGTGAGCAGGCTTTGGAGATTGCAGAGACAATGGTTCGTTCAGGAGCTGTTGATATTATAATAGTCGATTCAGTTGCTGCACTTGTACCTAAGGCTGAGATTGATGGGGACATGGGGGATTCACACGTAGGTCTTCAGGCAAGACTTATGTCACAGGCATTAAGAAAGCTTACTCCTGTTGTAAGCAAGAATAACTGTATTGTTATCTTCATTAACCAGCTTCGTGAGAAGGTCGGCGTTATGTTTGGTAATCCTGAGACAACTACTGGTGGTAGAGCTCTTAAATTCTACTCATCTGTCAGAATGGATGTAAGACGAATTGAAACACTTAAAGCTGGTGGCGAGGTTATTGGTAACAGAACAAGAGTCAAAGTTGTAAAGAACAAGATAGCACCTCCATTTAAAGAGGCTGAATTTGATATTATGTTTGGTAAGGGAATTTCATCTGAGGGAGATGTCCTTGACCTCGCAACAAGCATAGATGTTGTCCAGAAGAGTGGTGCATGGTTTGCTTATAATGGAGAGAAGATAGGACAGGGACGTGAGAACGCAAAGCAGTTTCTGATTGACCACAGAGACATATATGAAGAGATTGATAAGAAGGTAAGAGAACATTATTTCAGTAAGGATGAACCTGCTGAAAGTACTACAGATGAAGCAGCAACAGATTCATCAAAGATTATCAAGGAGGCAGCTCCTAAGAGAAAGGCTAAGGCAGCCGAGGCAGAGGCTGTTGAAGAATAATGGAATATTTGATTACGGATATTAAAGACCTGACATCAAAGAAGAAGCTGGTTTATATTAATTATGAACCAGCTTTTGCCTTATATTCAGGTGAAGTGTTCAGATACAATCTGAAAGCTGAGTCATATATCAGCGAACAGATTTATGATGAGATTATTACTACATTGTCTAAGCGTGCGTTAACAAGGGCATTATATCTGTTTAAAGATAAAGATTACACAGAATATGAGATTAAGTCAAAGCTGCTAAAAGCCTATTATCCTGAGCAGTCAATAGAGTACTCTACAAAATATCTTAAAGATAATCATTTCATTAATGACAGAAGATATGCATATAATTATATTACATTTAAGTCTGGCTCATATAGCAGCAAAGTTATAGTAAACAAGCTTAGGCAGAAAGGAATTGCATCAGACGATATAGATGCTGCATTTGAAGAATTTACTTCCGATAATTCAGAATCTGAATACAATACACTTATCAATCTAATATATAAGAAACTTAAATCAAGGTCAGTTATTGATTTGTCATACGAAGAAAAGCAGAAACTGATTGCATATATGTGTCGTAAGGGATTTTCATATGATATGGCACGTAAAGCTTTCAACGAATTTCTTGACAATGAACGTAATAAAGTATAATATTAGAGTGTTGTATTTCGTACAATGAAAACTTAATAAGGAGGTGCTCCTGTGATAGTTATTATCGCTATTATTGCTACAATAGTAATTGTCGCACCTATTACTTGGATTATTTCTTCCAAGTCAATCCAGAAGTCTAATGATGAAAAGATTGGCAATGCGAATGAAAGAGCAAGAGAAATAATAGATGATGCATTAAAGACAGCTGAAGCAACTAAGAAAGAAGCACTCTTGGAAGTTAAAGAGGAATCTTTAAAAAGCAAGAATGAACTTGAGAAAGAGACCAAGGAAAGACGCGCTGAGATACAGAAGTATGAAAGACGTGTCCAGTCTAAGGAAGAATCTCTTGATAAGAAGCTTGATGCTGTTGAAAAACGCGACTTAAGTATTACTAAGAAGGAAGACGAACTTAGTAAAGCGAAGCAAAGAGTTGATGAACTTGAACAGAAGAGACAACAGGAGCTTGAAAGAATCTCAGGACTTACCTCCGAACAGGCAAAGGAATATCTATTAAAGACTGTTGAAGACGAAGTTAAACATGACACTGCTGTTATGATTAAAGCTTATGAGAGCAGAGCTAAAGAGGAAGCAGACAAGAAAGCCAGAGATTGTATTGTATCAGCTATTCAGAGATGTTCAGCTGATCATGTGGCAGAGACAACTATTTCGGTTGTACAGCTTCCAAGTGATGAGATGAAAGGTAGAATCATTGGTCGTGAAGGACGTAATATACGTACGTTAGAGACACTCACAGGTGTAGAACTTATCATAGATGATACACCAGAGGCAGTTATTCTATCAGGATTTGATCCAATCAGGAGAGAGGTAGCGCGTGTTGCCCTTGAAAAACTTATTCTTGACGGAAGAATTCATCCTGCAAGAATTGAGGAGATGGTTGAAAAAGCTCAGAAAGAAGTGGAAGTTTTAATCAAAGAAGAGGGAGAGAATGCTACTCTTGAAGTTGGCGTACATGGATTACATCCAGAATTAGTCAGATTATTGGGTAGAATGCATTTCAGGACAAGTTATGGACAGAACGTACTTAAACATTCAATTGAGGTTGCACAGCTTGCAGGGCTTTTAGCTGAGGAAGTTGGATGTGATGTCAAAACTGCTAAAAGAGCAGGTTTATTACATGATATTGGCAAATCAATTGACAGGGAGATGGAAGGTACTCATGTACAGATTGGCGCTGATCTTTGTAGAAAATACAAGGAATCTCCAATCATTGTCAATGCAGTAGAAGCTCATCATGGAGATGTAGAGCCAGAATCTTTAATTGCATGTCTTGTTCAGGCAGCTGATACAATATCTGCTGCAAGACCAGGTGCAAGAAGAGAAACATTAGAAACTTATACAAACAGACTTAAACAATTAGAAGATATTACCAATTCCTTTAAAGGAGTTGAAAAATCATTTGCCATTCAAGCCGGTAGAGAAGTTCGAGTTATGGTTGTTCCTGAAGTCGTTAGTGATTCAGATATGGTACTTATGGCAAGGGATATTTCTAAGCAGATTGAAGATCAGATGGAATATCCAGGACAGATTAAGGTCAGCGTTATACGTGAATCCCGTGCTGTTGATTATGCTAAGTAGTATATAACTATAGTTCATTATCCCACATAGAGAAATCTATGTGGGATTTTTTTGTGGCAAGTAAGATGTTCCTTATTTTATTTAATGAAAGCGAAGCTTGAATTTGGCAAATGTAAAGCATGAGCCTGGCGAGTACCACAATTTAAACATGTACGATGTTTATATATGTTAATATTATTAATTAAAACATATATCTTAGTTAATATAATTAGGAATATTTCTAATAATCTTAATTATTTCAATTTTTAACTTGATATAAATATAGATTTACTGTATAGTAAATCAAAATGAGTTTTAAAGGAGATACAAAATGCAGTACAGCGAATTAAGTAAAGAAGAATTATTATCATTAAAGGCTGAATTAGATGAAAGATATAAAGAATCTAAATCAAAAGGCTTAAATCTTAATATGGCAAGAGGTAAACCATCTGCAACACAGCTTAATGTATCAATGGATATTCTTGATGTTGTTAACAGCAAGTCTGATCTTAATGCTATTGATGGAACAGATTGTAGAAATTACGGTGTACTGGATGGTATTCCAGAGGCTAAAAAGCTCATGGCTGATATGATGGGAACAACACCTGAACATGTTATCGTATATGGCAATGCAAGCCTTAATATAATGTATGATCAGGTTGCAAGAGCTTTTATGCATGGTCTATTAGGTAATACACCATGGTGTAAGCTTGATAAGGTAAAATTCTTATGTCCAGTACCAGGATATGACAGACATTTTGCAATCACAGAAAGCTTCGGTGTAGAGATGATTAATATTCCTATGTCTGAAAATGGTCCTGATATGGATATGGTAGAGGAATATGTTAATAATGACCCTGCTGTAAAGGGAATATGGTGTGTTCCTAAGTATTCTAACCCACAGGGATTCACATATTCAGATGAGACTGTGAAAAGGTTTGCTGCATTAAAGCCTGCAGCTGACGATTTCAGAATCTTTTGGGATAATGCTTATGTTATTCATCATTTGTATGCGGACAAGCAGGATGAGATATTAGATATCATATCTGAATGTGAGAAGGCTGGTAACCCAGACATGATATTTGAATTTGCATCAACATCAAAGGTGAGTTTTCCAGGGGCAGGAATTGCAGCACTTGCAGCATCAGAGGCTAATCTTGCAGATATCAAAAAGCATCTTACAATTCAGACAATTGGACATGACAAGATAAATCAGTTAAGACATGTAAGATACTTTAAAGATATCAATGGACTTAAAGCGCATATGATGAAACATGCTGAAATTCTCAGACCTAAATTTGAGGCAACACTTAAAGTTTTAGATGAAGAATTGTCAGGACTTGGTATTGGTTCATGGTCTGCACCAAGAGGCGGATATTTTATATCATTTGATGCAATGGAAGGCTGTGCAAAGTCAATAGTTGCAAAGTGTAAAGAAGCTGGTGTAACTCTTACAGGAGCAGGAGCTACATTCCCATACAAGAATGATCCTAAGGACAGCAATATCAGAATTGCGCCTTCATTCCCAACAGCAGAAGAGATGGAGCAGGCTGCTGATGTATTTGTTTTATGTGTTAAGCTTGCATCAGTTGAAAAACTTCTTGAAAATAAATAATGAGAGATAGTGAGGGTGATGTAATGAAATTTGGTTTTATTGGAATGGGGAATATGGGATATGCGATGTTGAAAGGTGCACTTACTACATTTAGTGCAGATGATTTGATATTTACATGTCCAGGCAAAGAAAGACGTGAATCAGTCAATGCAGAAACTAATGTTGCTTATGCAGAGAGCAACGCAGAGTGTGCTAATAATGCAAAATACATAATTCTTGCAGTAAAACCACAGGTGTATGACGTGGTTCTTAAAAATATCCATGATATAGTAACACCTGATAATATTATTATTTCACTTGCACCTGGTATATCAATTGAAGAGTTAAAACTTAAATTAGGTAAAGATATGAGAGTTGTAAGAGCTATGCCTAATACACCTGCTATGGTAGGTGAAGGCATGACTGGAATAAGCTACGAGGACGACTCTTTCTTAGAAGAAGAAAAAAATGAAATCAGCCAGTTTTTTGAATCATTTGGAAAGGCTGTCAAGGTTCCAGAAAATCTTATGAGTGCTGTTGTATGTGCAAGTGGAAGTTCACCTGCATATGTGTATATGTTTATAGAAGCATTAGCTGATAGTGTTGTCAAATATGGCATTCCAAGAAAGGATGCATACAAACTTGTTGCACAGACTGTTCTTGGTTCAGCCAAGATGGTATTAGAGACAGGCGAACATCCTGGGAAGCTTAAAGATAACGTATGTTCTCCAGGTGGAACAACGATAAAAGGGGTTGCAGCTCTTGAAGAGTATGGACTTCGAAATTCATTATTCAAAGCTACAGATGAATGTTATGCAGCATGCAGACCACAATAGCTTTAATGTAATTATAAGGGGCAATTATCTGCCCCTTTATTTAATATATGAATATAGGAGACTACAATGGACAGAATAGAAAGAATTGACAGAAAGCTGGCATATAAAGGTTCTATGCTTGATGTGTATTCAGATACAATCAAAACTCCAGATGGAAAGCTGGTTAATTATGACCATATACATCATCCAGGAGCTGCTGCTGTTATACCTGTGCTTGACGATGGAAGAGTAATACTTGTAAAGCAGTATAGAAATTCATTGGACAGATATACACTTGAAATCCCAGCGGGAGGAATTGAAAGCGGAGAAGATACAATCACGTCTGCCCGAAGAGAGTTAGAAGAGGAAACCGGATATAAATGTGGCAGGATAATACAATTTATTAATGTTGTGACAGCAGTCGCATTCTGCAATGAAGTTATAGATATATTCATAGCTGACAAACTTACTAAGACAGCACAGAATCTTGACCCGGAAGAATTTATTAATGTTGAGATCTATTCGTTAGATGAACTTTCCAAAAAAATATTTTCAGGAGAAATTCAGGATTCCAAAACAGTTTCTGCTATCATGGCATATATTGAATATGTGAGACATACTATGTAGTAACATTAATTAAATTAACGCAGGAATTGATTTTGACAAGAATTATAAGAAGTGAACTATCAAAAGATGATATGCTGGATGGATTTATTATATTGATTCTGCTTACAGGATGTATAGCTGGGGCAGTTATAGTAAATCTTAATCCAGCTGTTTTTAATGAAATGTTTGCTAATGAAGACGGTAGCTTTTATCTTAATATGTTTCTGACAACTTCCGTGGATTCTAAAGTGTTATTAAAGAACACAGCCAGAATCAGGCTTGAATTTATGATGTTTCTTGCAATGGTATCATTTACAAAATTAAGGAAAATACTTTTTTCTATTGTAGTATTCATGCTGGGTATGTGCGGTGGGATAATGATTAGTGAGAATACTATATACTATATGCAGACACAGTGCTTTGCTAAAGAATACATCGGGATGCTTGTATATGTATTTTCTATATTGCCACAGTATATTGTATACACAATAGCAATATTAATATTATACAAGTATTGTATAAAAAAAGAAGCTCCTACAAAACAGCTTGTCATATATATCGTAATATGTGGTGCTATTTTTACTGTAGGAGCTTTCTGTGAAGCCTATGTATGTCCCTTACTTGTTAAATGGATATTAAGTAAATTATAATAAATCAGCAATTTCAAGGAGAAGCTTTTCTGAATCTTCCCAGCCAAGGCAAGGATCTGTGATTGATTTTCCATATACACCATCACCGATTTTCTGACAGCCTGGCTCAATGTAGCTCTCAATCATAACGCCTTTGACAAGATTCTTTACATCATCAGAATGTTTCATGCTGTGAAGAATTTCTTTAGTGATTCTGATCTGTTCTGAATAAATTTTGCCAGAGTTACTGTGATTAGCATCAACAATACAAGCTGGATTGGCAATATCTTTAGCCTTATACATATTAACAAGCCTTATAAGGTCTTCATAATGGTAGTTAGGTATGTTCTGACCATGCTTATTAACAGCTCCACGAAGAATTGTATGTGCAAGTGGATTGCCTGGAGTATTAACTTCCCAGTTTCTATATATAAATGACTGCTTTGCCTGAGCTGCAATTACAGAATTGAGCATAACAGAAAAATCGCCACTTGTAGGATTCTTCATACCAGCTGGAACATCCATTCCACTTGCAGTAAGCCTATGCTGCTGATCTTCAACAGATCTTGCCCCGATAGCAACATATGATAAAACATCAGCTAAGAACCAGTAATTCTCAGGATAGAGCATTTCATCAGCAGGTGTAAGTTCTGTTTCGCTCATTACACGGATATGCATTTTACGGATAGCAATAAGACCTGCGAGAAGATCTGGCTTCTTTTCTGGATCCGGCTGATGAAGCATACCCTTATAACCCGTTCCAGTTGTCCTTGGCTTATTAGTGTAAACTCTTGGGATAATAATAACTTTATCCTTGATTTTCTCTTGAACCTCCTTAAGGCGGAGAGAGTAATCTAATACAGCATCCTCATTATCTGCAGAACAAGGACCAATAATTGCAAGAAATTTATCTGATTTTCCTGTAATTACATCTGCAATCTCTCTATCTCTTTCTATCTTTTTCTTTGCGACATGCTCTGGAACAGGAAATTCTTCCTTTATCTCAGTTGGTGTTGGCAGTTTTCTTACAAATTCAAAACTCATAATTTCTCCTAATTCCTCTTATAATTAATATATTTTTGAATTATATAACTTTTTCAGCAAAAATGGAAGTATAAATGCATTTATCATGGTATAATTTAATCAAACCTATGAAGAGGAGGAGATTTTTTATATGAGAATGAGTGATATAATTGTAAAGAAAAGAAATGGTCTGCCTCTTTCCAATGAAGAAATAAAATATGTTGTTAATGGGTATACAGAAGGTAATATCCCAGATTACCAGATGTCATCTCTTCTTATGGCTATTTATTTCCAACACATGAATTATGAGGAGACTCTTGCACTTACATCAGCTATGGCCGATAGTGGAGATAAGCTTGATTTATCAAAGATTTCTGGTGTTAAGGTTGACAAGCACAGCACTGGCGGAGTTGGAGATAAGACAACTCTTGTTCTTGCTCCAATGGTTGCTGCATTAGGCATAAAAACCGCAAAGATGAGTGGCAGAGGTCTTGGACATACTGGTGGGACAATAGATAAGCTGGAAAGTATTCCGGGATTTTCAACTAATCTTTCAGAAGAGCAGTTTATTAATAATGTCAATAATATAGGAATTGCACTTACAGGACAGACTGGCAATATAACTCCAGCAGACAAAAAGATATATGCTCTAAGAGACGTCACTGGTACAGTTGAGAATATGTCACTGATTGCCAGCAGCATAATGAGCAAAAAGATTGCAGCAGGGGCGGATGTGATTGTCCTTGATGTCAAGTCTGGAAGCGGTGCATTTATGAAAAATATTGAAGATGCAAGGAGCCTTGCACAAATCATGGTTCAAATTGGCAATGGAGCAGGAAGAAAAACTTATGCTGTGATTTCACAGATGGAGGAACCATTAGGTTTTGCTGTTGGCAATGCACTGGAGGTTATTGAAGCAATTCAGACACTTCAAGGTGAAGGACCTGATGACCTTCTTGAATTGTGCATTGAGCTTGGAAGTCTTATGGTCGTAGGTGCGGATAGCAAAATTACGCAGGATGAAGCCAGATTAAAGCTTAAAATGACTATTGAAGATGGAAGTGCTTATAATAAATTTAAAGAATTTGTTGCAGCACAAGGTGGCGATGTTTCGTATATTGATGATTATGATAAGCTTATCAATGTAACCGAAAAGATTGACATAACAAGTGATAAAACAGGATATGTCAAATCTATACAGGCTTACTATATTGGCGAGTCTGTTATGATTCTTGGTGGTGGAAGAGAGAAAAAAGGAGATGCTATCGACCACAACGTCGGACTTATCCTTACTAAAAAGGTCGGCGATTATGTCAATAAAGGAGATACTATTGCAGTTATGTATATCAATGCTGCATCCAATAAAGATATAGCTATTGATATGGTAAAGAATGCTTATGAGATTTGTGATAAACATATAGATAAGCTGCAGTTAATTAATGATGTAATTGTCTAATATACACACCTGACTAATATGAGTCCATTTGATGGCAGTGTAGCGCCTGCAAGCCTTCGGTCTCCTGTTTTGACTGCCTGTGATATGGTCTTGCAGTCTGTTCTGTGAAGTCCGGCATCAAGCAGTGTGCCGCATATTATACGGACCATATTATATAAAAAGCCATTGCCAGTAACAGATATAGATAGTATCTGCTCATTAACATTAATGTCTATATCTGTTATTGTTCTTATTTTAGATTTATCTGCTGATTTGTCGGATGTAAATGCACTGTAATCCATGGTGCCAGTTAAAAGTAATGCAGCATTTTTCATAGCTTCGATATCAATATTAATATTATCCATGTAGCTATATGAAAGATTAAGTGGTGCATTAACCGTGTTATAAATATATCTGGCTTTAAATACATCTGGCTTTGAAGTCATAGCAATTTTATACATATATGTTTTGCTTTTACATGATTTTCTACTATGAAAGGCAGGTGGAACTTTACATATTGATGTTATTTTTATTGTGTCCGGGAGCAAAAGATTTATATCACAAAGATGCGTTTCATTAATTTCTGTGCTGCATATAAAATTAGCACATTGTGCATATGCACTCACACCTGCATCTGTACGTCCGCTTCCTGCAATCCTGATATCAGATTTTGTAAATAACGAAAGGGCAGATTCAATAACTGCCTGAATTGAATTATCAGTAGCAGTAAGTCTCTGCCAGCCTTTATGAGCCAAACCATCATATTGTATTGTAATTAAATAATTGTTCATTTAGATTCCTCTTGATTATTTATATGAAAACAGCATAGATATTTTATATGATTCAGTCAAGTATTTTAATCACAGTTGTATTATCTGTAAAAATGTGGTACAATGAATTCACTATGAAAGCAAAGGAGAATTTCAAGATGGAAGTTAGACCAGGAGCTAATCCAGTTGATGTTAAAACTTATGACACAGATAGATTAAGACATGATTTCTTAATTCAGGATTTATTTGTAGCTGATGAAATTAAGACAATTTATAGCCAGATTGACAGAATTATTGTCGGTGCAGCAACTCCAGCTGATAAGACTCTTACACTTGAGGCAGGAGCAGAGCTTAGAGCAAAGTATTTCCTTGAGAGACGTGAGATGGGAATCATCAATATCGGTGGTAACGGAACAGTTACTGTAGATGGTAAGGAGTACAAGTTTAAGAACAGAGATGGTATGTACATTGGCATGGGTTCTAAGGAAATTAAGTTCGCAAGTGATGATGCTGCGAACCCAGCTAAGTTCTATTTTAACAGTGCACCAGCCCATATGACATATCCAACAGTATTTATTGATCCAGCTAAGGATATCTTACCTGAGAACAAGAAGGAACTTGGATGTCTTGAAAGTGCTAACCACAGAACAATCAATAAGTATATTCTTCCAGGTCAGGTTGAATCATGTCAGCTTGAGATGGGTATGACATGTCTTGAGCCAGGTAGTGTATGGAATACAATGCCATGTCACACACATGACAGAAGAATGGAAGTTTATCTTTACTTCGACGTTCCAGAAGATGCTGTTGTATTCCATTATATGGGAGAACCAACAGAGACACGTCACATTGTTATGAGAAATGAAGAGGCTGTTATTTCACCAAGCTGGTCAATTCACTCTGCATCAGCTACTCACGCATATACATTTATATGGGGTATGGTTGGTGAAAATCAGGACTTCGATGACATGGATGATGTTGATATGAAGGATCTTCGTTAATTGTTATTACATATTTAATCAGATAATAAGCTTTCGGGCTTTATTATAAATTTTATAAGAAAAGGAGAATTTAAATGTCAGTAAATTTTTCACTTGAAGGTAAAATAGCATTAGTTACTGGTGCATCATATGGTATTGGTTTTGCTATCGCATCAGGAATGGCTAAGGCTGGTGCTACAATCGTATTCAACGATATTAAGCAGGAATTAGTAGATAAGGGTCTTGCTGCATATAAGGAGGCAGGAATTGATGCTCATGGTTATGTATGTGACGTAACTAACGAAGAGCAGGTTAATGCTACAGTTGAGAAGATCACTAAGGAAGTTGGTCCTATTGATATCCTTGTTAACAATGCAGGTATCATCAAGAGAATTCCTATGTGCGATATGACAGCAGCAGAGTTCAGACAGGTAATTGATGTCGATCTTAATGCACCATTTATCGTATCTAAAGCAGTTATTCCTTCAATGATTGAAAGAGGTCATGGTAAGATTATTAACATTTGCTCAATGATGTCAGAGTTAGGACGTGAGACAGTATCTGCATACGCAGCAGCTAAGGGTGGATTAAAGATGTTAACAAGAAACATCTGTTCTGAGTATGGTCAGTACAATATCCAGTGTAATGGTATTGGACCTGGTTACATCGAGACACCTCAGACAGCTCCATTAAGAGAGAGACAGCCTGATGGTTCAAGACATCCATTCGATCAGTTCATCTGTGCTAAGACACCTGCTAACAGATGGTTAAAGCCAGAAGAATTAGCTGGTCCAGCAGTATTCTTAGCTTCAGAAGCTTCAGATGCAGTTAACGGCCACATCCTTTATGTTGATGGTGGTATCTTAGCTTACATCGGAAAGCAGCCACAGTAATTCAATAAGAATTAATGCATTATTTAAGGCGGTTATGTGTGATACATAACCGCCTTTTGAAGTTCAATATTAAAATTAATAAGTTAAAGAGTTACACATTCTCCACCTTTGACTTCGACATATCTCTTATCATTAACCTTAAGCCATGCAGACTGCACAGATGGATTATATACAAAACTGTTATCTGCTGCAAATTGGAGATTATTAAACACCTTATCATAATCAACAATCTCAATATTAGTGGCATACCAGATATCATCATGTCCGCTCATCATTTCACAGAATTCCTCTATGACATTCCAGTTATCATTCCTGTCAAATTCAAATGAATGTCCCCATACATACATCATATAGAGATACTGGGACTTATGAAGTTCAAGGAAACGCTTGCCAAATCCTAATAAATCATGATTGTGGTGACATGTAGGAAGCCATCTCATATAATCCTGCGGAATTTCAAAGCCGGTTGCATCACCTATAAGAACAGGGGCAGAAGAGTCATTGTCATATTGCATGGCAGCTTTTACAAGGGCATATTTGTCAGCGGCAAGTCTGCCATATTCAAGACCAGCAGCTTTTGCCATCTCAACACATGTATCGTCACATGAACCATTAGGATATGCCAATCCCCTGATAGGACGTCCGAATATACTTTCGATGAATTTACGGTCTTCAAGATATTCATATAACATTTCATTCTTAGGAGTACGTGCTATAGTAGGATGAGTATATGTATGTACAGCAGCCTCATGTCCTGCATATAATTCTTTCCATTCTTCAGGATCTATTCTTATATCCATATCTGTCAATCCAGAATTAAGATTGAATGTTGCTTTAATACCATATTTGTTAAAAATAGATACAAGACGTCTGTCCTGTATTTTACCATCATCATAGCTTAATGTAAGTACTTTATGCTTTCCACCAGGATATGCTTTATATATTTTGTTCATGATAATTCCTTTCATTTAGACAGTAATTTATAAATGATACCAGGGTCAAAAGGTCAGAAAGCCGATGCAAGCTTGCTTGCAAGAGGTTTTTTGACCTCTTGACCCGCCAAAAACATGAGTAAGTAGCCATTTTTCAAAGAAAAATGAGCGGATTACGAATGTTTTTGAGGATTGCGAGAGTGCAAAGCACGTAGCAATCTGGTATCAAAGGGGGCAAAATACCTTTTGACCCCAACATCATTAAAGCCAAGTATAATACAATTATCAATTTTTGTCGACAAATTATCAGATTATAAAAAATAAATCAATGCAAAATCTTAGATAATATTGATAATTTATTGGGGGTATATTGATATCTGATTTTAATGCAATAGATTTATAATGTATATCATTTATGTATATATCAATATTTCCTACAGAATCACCTGATATTATTCCGGTAGTTTTATTAGAAAGATTGTAATTATATACAATATTAACTTTATCATCACTGCATAGTAAACATGAAATATCATTACAAATATCTGGATACGGTTCGATTATAAGATGTGTATAACCATAGTTGTATTTGATTTCTTTTAATTTTTCATTATATCTTAATATTATCTGACTATTATAACTTTTCCTTCCATAATCAAGAAGCTTTTTACAATCATTCCATTTGTAACTTTTGTTAAATGGCCATCCGCATGCCAGTACAACAGCAATTAATGTCCTGTCATCATCTTTATACGCGCATACATAGCAATATCCCGCCTTTGCTGTAAAACCTGTTTTACCTGAGATTATACCGGGATACATATCTAAAAATGTATTAGCATTATTTACTGAGTAACTCTTCTTATCTGAATTAAATGAGTAATCATGTGTCTGTGTGATTTTTAAAAATGTGTCGTTTTTTATACAATATGACATGACAACAGCAAGTTCATATGCTGTTGTGCAATGGATTCCATTAGAATCTTCTGCATCAAGTCCATTTGGAGTTATGTAATATGTAGAACATAAACCTAAATCATATGCCTTCTGATTCATTAAGCCTGCAAATACTTTCACAAGTTCCTGAGATGTATCTGGTAATGATTCACCTCTTTCAGATAAATAATATGAAGCTACATTCTCAGCGATAATAACAGCTGTGTCATTGTGAGAGCGAAGCATAAGTGAATAAAGTAAATCTTTAAGATTAAAAATTTCATCCTTTGATGCATGCAGCTTTACTTCAGGCATAGAAGAAGCATATCCAGAGGTCACACATTTTAAATCAAGAGGGGCATACTCAATTGCAATGATACAAGTCATTATTTTAGTGGTAGATGCCATTGGAACTTTTTTATCAGAATTTTTGCCGTATAACAGCCTGTTATTTTCACCATCAACCAATGCTGCATACTGTGCGTATAATGATTGTGGCTGGTTTGTATTGTTTTCAGCAGCATAAGAACAGAACATGCATTCTGAAGCACTAATAAGTATAGAAATAACAAATAAGAGTATCGAAATTATTTTTTTGTATGAATAATTCATATGGTTACACCGCTTATAATTATGTTATAATAAATATAGTATTGTATTAAAACATAATGAGGAACATTAACAATTTAATTTGATGTAATTATATTAGAAAGGTAATTAAAATATGAGTTTTATTGAATTTAATGATGTTAAAAAGATATATAAAATGGGCGATGTCAATATTGAAGCTTTATCTGGAGCAAGTTTTAATATTGATAAAGGCGAATTTGTTGTTATAGCTGGTCCGTCAGGTGCCGGAAAAAGTACAATTCTAAATCTTCTTGGTGGTATGGATACTGTATCATCTGGACAGGTAATCGTAGATGGTAACAGAATCAATTCATATAATTCCAGACAGCTTACAACATACAGAAGATATGATATAGGATTTGTTTTCCAGTTCTACAATCTTGTACAGAATCTTACTGTTAAGGAAAATGTTGAGATGGCGACCCAGATTTGTAAAAATCCGCTTGATATAGAAAGCACTATAAAATCTGTTGGACTTGGTGACAGAATGAATAATTTCCCTGCACAGCTATCAGGAGGAGAGCAGCAGAGAGTTGCCATAGCAAGAGCACTGGCAAAGAATCCAAAGCTGTTATTATGTGATGAACCTACAGGAGCGCTTGATTACCAGACCGGTAAATCTGTCTTAAAGCTTCTTCAGAAGACATGTACTGACAACAATGTAACAGTAATTGTTATAACACATAATCTTGCATTAACACCTATGGGCAGCAAGGTAATACGTGTCAAGAATGGACGTGTTTCTGATATAGAAATTAATGATAATCCTGTTTCTATTGATAACATCGAATGGTAAATTAGGAGGAACTATGATAAAAGATACGATAAGGGAAATCCGTAAATCACTTGGAAGATTTATATCGTTATTTGCAATCTGTTTTATAGGTGTTGCTTTTTTTGCTGGTCTGACAGCATCTTCCAAAGATATGAAACATTCATCTGATTCATATTATGATGAATACAATCTATGTGATATAGAACTTATGTCTGATAAAGGATTCAGTGAGGAAGATATTAAGTCTATCAGGGATACTAAAGGAATTAATGGCGTATTTGCGTCACATAGAATGGATGCAGTTACATCAAATGATGGAATACAGTCAACTATAAGAATCATGACAGTACCTGATGGAAAGTATGATAATGACAGCAGTGATTATATTAACCGTTTAAGAATAAAAGAGGGCAGACTCCCTGAAGCTGAGGATGAATGTGTTATAAGATATTCGCAGACTGCCAGAACACAATTCCAGATCGGTGATGTGATTACACTATCATCGGGAACAGACTATGATATAGGATTACAATTAAAATCTGCCGAATACAAGGTTGTTGGAATTGTATATTCACCATATTATGTGAGCTATGATATAGGTGCAAGCAATGTCGGATCAGGACGAGTGAGTTATGTTATGTATATATATGACTCATGCTTTAAATACAATATATATACTGATGTATTTGCAACTGTAGATGGTGCAAAAGAACTTGACTGCTATACAACAGAATATGAAGAACTTGTTAAAAATGTAACTGACTCATTTGATAATGACTGGTATATATCAGACAGAAATTCTATATATTCATTCAAAGATTATGAGTCAAGTGCTGACAGAATGGATAATATAGCTCTTGTGTTTCCTGTGTTTTTCATAATAGTAGCTGGACTTTGCTGCCTTACAACAATGACTAGAATGGTTGATGAACAAAGGCAGACAATAGGAACATATAAAGCATTAGGATATTCCAAAGCATCAATAGCCATAAAATATATAATGTATTCAATGACAGCATCATTAACGGGTGGCATACTTGGGTGCATATTTGGGCTTAAAGTATTTCCATATATTATTTATAATTGCTGGAACATAATATACTATCTGCCAGATATACAGTACGCAAGTCATTATCTGCTGTCAATAACAGCTATTGCTTCAATGACAGGTGCAATTGTACTTGCAACAATATGGGCTTGTATTAATGAACTTGCAGAAGTTCCATCAGCATTATTAAGGCCAAAGCCACCTAAGAATGGTAAAAAAATCCTGTTGGAAAATATAGATTTTATATGGAAAAGATTGAATTTTTCAGCCAAGGTCACAACAAGAAATATATTCAGATACAAAAAAAGATTTTATATGACTGTTGTAGGTGTGGCAGGAGGCTGTGCTCTTATGTATGCTGGATTTGCCATCAAAGACAGTATATCAGCTCTTATAGTTAAACAGTTTGAGCAGATTCAGAAGTCAGATATCACGATTATGTATGATGGCAGTGATGCAGCAGAACTTATATCTGATAATGATAAAATAACAGACAGTATCAGCCTTTATCAGAATACTGTTACAGTTTCATCAGATAATAATGGCGAATCTGTTGAAAAAGAGAATATATACATTAATGTCGTTGACGATGTTGTGAAATTCCAGGATTATATTACACTTAGAAAGAGAAATACTAATAAAACATACCAGCTCGAAGATGATGGAATATGTATAACAGAAAAACTTGCGAAAGACCTTAATGTTAAAAGTGGTGATTATGTAAATATACAGGATAATGACCAGATACACTCTTTTAAAGTTTCACATATAGTCGAAATGTATACAAATAACTATGTCTTCATGACAGCAGATTTATATAATAAAATGTATAATTCTGCTCCGGTATTTAACTGTATGTATGCAAAAATAACAGATAATAGTGATGATATTCAAAATATTCTTGGCAGAGAACTGCTTGATATTAATGGGGTTAAAGGTGTATTGTTTTCAACTTCTAATATAAGCAAATTTAATGACATGATATCTACGATGAACCTCGTGACATATATTTTGATTATATCTGCTGCAGCACTTTCGTTTGTGGTTCTTTATAATCTTACTAATGTTAATGTATCAGAAAGAATAAGAGAGATTGCTACAATCAAGGTGCTTGGCTTTTACGATAAAGAAGTTGAAAGTTATGTGTATCGTGAAAATCTCATAATAACATTTATAGGTGCATTTGCTGGACTATTTTTAGGAATGGCACTTCACAATTATATAATGCATACTATAGAAATGGATAATGTAATGTTTGGTAATGCAGTAACACCATTAACTTTTATCCTGTCATATCTCATAACCATATTATTCAGCTTTACAGTCAATTTTGCCATGAATAACAAGTTAAAGAAAATTCCTATGGTTGAATCGTTAAAAGCTGTTGAATAATTAATGTCTATAAAAGACTTATTGCTTTATGGATTTTTAATCCTTAAGCGATAAGTCTTTTTTCTTAATGCATATCTAATACAGCATGTTCATATATTGAAAAAAACGAAAAAGAAGGAAAAGCTATGAACAAACAGATGGATTTTTTATACATATTTCCTGACTCAGTAAAAAACGCATTGAGCAATATTATCAACAGACAGATATTAAGCTATAAAAGCATATCAGAGATACGTTTCCGTATAAACCAGAGCCCATTTATAATTCTTAATGATAAAAAAGAGATAATATTGGATAATATTATTGTAAGTAAAGAAATTATATCTAATATTATCACATCTGCAACCAGATACTCACTATATGCGTATCAGGATACTATAAGGCAGGGGTTTATCTCACTTCGTGGAGGACACAGATTAGGAGTTCTTGGTCAGGCTGTAATGAATAACGGCATTATGACAGGACAGAAAAATATATCCTATCTTAATCTGAGAATATCTCATGAGTATATCGGCTGCTCTAATCCATTAATGGAATTCATAGATAACAACAGCAATGTGCTTATTATATCTCCACCAGGATGTGGAAAGACAACAATGTTAAGGGATATAGTGCGTAATTTTTCATATGGCAGTAAATGTAAAGCGAAAAAAGTTGTTGTGGTTGATGAGCGTGGAGAGATTGCTGCCTGTGTAGATGGAATTCCTCAAAATGATATCGGTCCAAGAACAGATGTGTGTGATATGGGTAATAAGAAAGAAGCTGTATTTGCAGCACTGCGTTCAATGTCACCAGATATTATAGTTATGGATGAAATTGGTGGACAGGAAGACATTGATGCCGTAAAGAGAGCAGTATATGCAGGTGTTAAAGTCATAGCATCAGTACATGCATATAATTTCAAAGAATGTCTTAAAAGAAATGATTTAATCAATATAATCAATGGCAATGGATTTGAAAAAATCATTGTGCTGTCTAGCAGAAATGGAGCTGGCACAATTGAAGAGATGATTGATGCAGGTGATGAAATTGAATGTATACATTAATATAACAGGTGCATTCATTGTGATTATTGCAAGTATTCTTATGGCCTTTGCATTATGCCAGAAAGAAAAAACTGCTCTTAGTATTTTAAA
Organism: uncultured Lachnospira sp.; assembly: GCA_934359185.1. Taxonomy (GTDB): domain Bacteria; phylum Bacillota; class Clostridia; order Lachnospirales; family Lachnospiraceae; genus Lachnospira. The sequence goes on from CAKRLE010000001.1 coordinate 49,593, forward strand.
AACCGCCGCTAATGCATACAGTGAGATATCATCAGATATAAGAACCGGCTATACAAGCCTTCCTGATGCATTTCTTAATGTGTATGAAAAATCTTATGATAGAACAATAAAAGAGTATTTTAAATTATTACACAAATGCATAATCGATGAAAAATATACAGATATAAATACTATTGTTGAATCATGTGCTGAACGTGTATTTGCAGAAATTTTAATTACAAAAGACAGAGAACTTTTGGAGGAACTCGGAAAACTTCCAGTGCATCTGGATGTTGTAATGCAGGTTAATTACTTAGATGATCTTGTTACGAGAATACGTCGAAGAATAAGCGGATATTCAGAGACTTTAACTATAAAATGCAGAATGTATGCCGCAGTGTGCCTCTGTACCGGAATTATGGTTGTAATTATTTTGATATAAACGTAAGGGGATCATATATGGAAATAGGAATCATTTTTAAAATAGCAGCTGTCGGGGTTCTTGTGTCAATCCTTTCGCAGGTATTAAAGCACAGTGGAAGAGATGAACATGCATTTCTTACAAGCCTTGCAGGACTTCTTCTTGTTCTTTCATGGATTATTCCATATATAATCAATCTGTTTGAGTATATGAAAAAACTATTTGATATGTAGGTGGTGTCTTTGGATATTTTAAAAATAATGATGCTTGCATTAGTGGCTGTACTTTTATGCAGTTTTCTGAAAAATATAGGTTCATCATTTCATTTATACATTTCGATAATAGTATGCATAATTATCATGGCCTTCGTCGTACTGAAATTCTCATCTGTAACAGACAGTATAAATAAATTATATTGTTATCTGAAATATAGTGACAAATATACAGACATACTTATAAAGACAGTTATTATCACATATGTCACATCTTTTACGTCCGATATATGCAAAGACGCCGGATATTCATCTATTGCAGGCCAGATAGAACTGTTTGGCAAAATAACAATTATTATACTGTCAATTCCAGTTATCTTTGAATTGCTGGATATGACTATAGTGCAGGCACTGGGGGCAGAAATTGAAGAAGAAACAACGTCATATGATTACAGTACAATTGATACAACATTAAAACAATCAGGAATTAAAGGATTGTCATTTGGCAGTTTGACAGAACAGATAATGAATGGCAGCTTTTCAATATTCAGTTACATTAAAAGCATCATAATAAAACAGCTTACAGATATTAACACATATAAAACAACATTTATTAATATCGTTCTGCTTGCAGTATTCTCTGGCATATTTAAAATTCTTTCATCTCATGGAAGCATGAATACATATGATACTTCAAGAATAGTCATAATGGTTAATCTTATAATAATTCTCACAAAAGCTTTTTTAGATACATTAAAGATATGTCAGGGTACAGTAAGAGGGCTTCTTTCAATATATGAATCTGTAATGCCGGTTTTTTTGTCATCTGTGGCAGTTATAACCGGGAGCATAACATATGCTTCATACTATCAGGTAGTATTATTTGGAGTTACTGTTGTAAATATTATATTCTTAAATGTATTAATTAATTGTATAAAAGCTGATTATTATCTGTGTATTGTTAACAGCATTACACAGACGGAGCGTTTTACCAAACTTTGTGAATTTATCGGAAATCTGGTGAAATGGATTTGTAAAATAATAGTTATTATATTTACAGGCATAGGATGCATTAAGGGAATCATGGCACCTATGTCCGATTCTTTCAAAAGAAAATTGTTTTATAAATCTGCCAGAATAATTCCTGGAATAGGAGATTCTATTGATATGGTATCCTCTGCAATATATGGCTCAGGAATAATTATCAAAAACGGCATAGGAATTGGCGGTATAGTTATACTTGTTATTCTTCTTGTAAATCCTTTGATACACATAACAATTAATTTTCTTGTACTGAAAATTACATCTGCAATATTACAGCCAATGGCTGATAAATCATTTGTGCAGATAATAGACAGCGTAGCAGATATAATTGGTCTGATGATGCTGATTGTGAGCATTACAGGCTTCCTGTTTATTATTCTGATTGCTCTTATATGTGCGTTTACTAATAATGTCAACTGATAGGAGAATGCTTTGATTGATATTTTTTTACAATGGGTAAAAGAGATTTTTATAATAGGACTTATGTCCGAAATTTTCATTTCACTTATAAAAAACGAGCAATATAAAAAATATATCACCTATATAACAGGGCTGATGATTATATGTATATGCCTGAGAATGATATTTACATTCCTTGATATAGATATTGCAGCAAAATCATTATCATATTTTGAAAATAATATGTTATATAGTGATATATATATCGAAAAAAACTTTAACAACAATGATTCTGAAAGCAATGAAATATATATACAAAGTTATATAGATGCCAACGTAAAATACATTGAACAGCAGGCTGCAGAATATGGGCTTATTGTTATCAATACAGACATCGACATAGATAATAACAACATATCATCAATAGGCGTCAGTGTTACAGGAACTGATAATATCGATAAATGCATGGAATTTAAGCAGCTACTTGTAAATATATATGGTATTGATTCATCAAATGTCAATGTGTATTGGAGGAAAAAATGAATCTGTCTGTAAAATTTTTGAATAAAATTGGTAAAGATAAAATATTAATATTATTACTTATAGGTATTATTATGCTTGTTATATCCATACCAACATCAAAAAAGAGCAGCTCTGTTAATCTTTATAATGGATTTGATTATACAACAGATGAAGATGAATCCTGCCTGGAAACAAAGCTTAAAAGATGTCTGTCTAAAGTTGAAGGTGTCGGAGAGGTGGATGTAATTGTTACATATGAGCCAGATGGTAAGACTGCAGAGGGAGTGATTATTGTAGCTAAAGGAGGGGATAACGGAACAGTTATAACACAGATAACTGATGCAGTTGAAGCATTGTTAGGGCTTCCGGCCCATAAAATTAAAGTTCTGAAAATGTTATAAAGGAGTTTAAACATGAAAAATAAAAGAAACCAGATAATAATAACTGTGCTGGCTATAATGATTGCTATTGCAGGATATATTAATTATACAGGAAGTTTATCTGACATAATATCTGTGAAAGATAAAGAAAGCATTGAGACATCTAATGATAATATAAGCAGCAATGCTGCTGGAGATGAAACCTATGATATAAGTATGGAGTCTGACCAGTCTGTTAACTTTGAAGAAGGTGAAATTCCAGGAACTGCTGTTCTTACATCAGCACAGATATCAACAGCTAAGCTCAACAGAGAACAGATTCGTGCCAAAAATAAAGAATCACTTATGGAAATAGTTAATAATACTGATATTTCTAATGAAGTAAAACAGGAGGCGGTAGATAAACTTACAATCATGACAGATGCATCAGAAAAAGAAACCGCATGTGAGCTTCTGCTTGAAGCTAAAGGCTTTAAAGATTCTATCGTATCAATTGTTGACCAGAAAGCTGATGTTGTGATTAATGCATCATCTATAACAGATGCCCAGAGAGCGCAGATTGAAGATATATTAAAAAGGAAAACAGGCCTGAGCGCAGATAAGATTTCAATAAACATTTGCAATAATTGAAGATATTTATTATAATATATAAAAAACTATTTGGAGGTTCTTAAATGGCTAAGGATTTTGAAGATAATAGTAATAATTATAACATTCACGAAAGCATTAATATCGGTGAGGTTCATATATCAGATGAGGTTGTTGCAATTATTGCAGGACTGGCTGCAACAGAAGTTGATGGAGTATGCTCTATGGCTGGCAACATAACTAATGAACTGGTAAGCAAACTCGGTATGAAGAGTCTTTCTAAAGGTGTTAAGGTTACTATAAGTGAAAAGAATGTTGTTGTTGATGTAGCACTTAACATCAAGTATGGTTATGAGATTCCGGTTGTGTCTAAGAAAGTACAGGATAAGGTCAAGTCTGCTATCGAGACAATGACAGGTCTTGAAGTAACAGCAGTTAATATTAAGATTGCAAGTTTGAACATTGAAGCAGAATAATTAGCGTAAACAAGATGCCGGGTTGTGTGTTACGCAGCCCGGCTTTTTTAGAAATGAGGATTAAATGACAAGATCTATTATAAGAGAACACATATTCAAAATACTTTTTCGTGCAGAATTCTATAATGATGAAGATTTTAAACAGCAGCTTGAATTCTATCTTAATGATATAGATGGTGCCAAAGAAAAAGATTTGAATTACATTAAGAATAAGACAAGTGACATAATTGACAAGCTCGATAACATAGATGAGATTATTAATACTTATTCAGAGGGATGGCCAACTAACAGACTTGGTAAAGCTGAGCTTACTATCATGAGACTTGCCGTATATGAGATTAAATTTGACGAAGAAATTCCTGACAGCGTAGCTATCAACGAAGCGGTAGAACTTGCTAAAATGTATGGTGCTGATAATGCTCCATCTTTTATCAATGGAGTTCTTGCAAAAATAATCAAATAATTTTATTTCGGGAAAGGCTTGCAATATGGGCAGAATAATCACTGTTACACAGATTAATTCATATATAAAGAATATGTTCCAGCAGGACTATCTTTTGAGCAGAATAGATGTTAAAGGTGAAGTGTCTAATTGCAAATATCATTCATCAGGACACTTGTATTTCACATTAAAGGATTCAGGCGGTACATTGTCAGCTATAATGTTCGCTGGCAATGTACGTAATATGGACTTCCGGATATGTGATGGAATGCAGGTTGTTGTAAGCGGCCGTATAGAAGTATATGAGCGTGATGGTAAATATCAGCTGTACGCTTCCCGTATAACCCAGGATGGTGTAGGCGACCTTTATCAGAAGTTTGAGGAACTCAAGAAACATTTCAGCGAAATGGGGTATTTTGAAAAAGAATACAAACGTCCGATTCCTTTTTTTTCTAAAAAAATAGGAATTGTAACAGCTTCAACTGGTGCTGCAATACATGACATCATGAATATCTCATACCGCAGGAATCCTTATGTTTCACTCATTCTTTATCCTGCGCTTGTACAGGGAGATGGTGCGGCTGAAAGTATCGTCAGGGGAATTACAACACTTGATTCTATGAATCTTGATGTGATTATTGTAGGACGAGGCGGCGGTTCAATAGAAGATTTATGGGCATTTAACGATGAGATTGTTGCAGAAGCTATATTTAATGCAAATACGCCTGTTATATCAGCAGTAGGACATGAAACAGACTTTACAATAGCTGATTTTGTTGCAGATCTTCGTGCACCAACACCATCTGCTGCCGCAGAACTTGCTGTCGCAGATATTTCAATTGTTGAACAGCGGATTGATGGCTACAGGCTTATGTTATTATCACTGATTAATCAGGCGGTTGATAATAAACGCAGTATAGCTGATAACTATTCTATGAAATTAAAATACCTCAATCCATTATCTAAGATTAATGAAAAACGTATATATCTTGACAACCAAAAAGACAAGATGGATTTTATTTTTACACAGAAACTGAATAAATACAGACACCAGCTTGAAATATATGCTTCAAGGCTTCATGGGGTATCGCCGCTTGAAAAACTTGGACAGGGCTATAGTTATATCGAAAATCAATCAGGAAAGAATGTTACATCTGTAAAGGACATCCATAAAGGGGAACTAATTACAGTGACCGTAAAAGACGGAACAATTATATCTGAGGTACAGGAGGTTAAATACAATAATGAAATCCATGACTCTTGAAGAATCATTCGCACAGCTTGATGAACTTATAGCCAGACTTGAGGATGGCAGTATACCAATAAGTGAGGCGTTAAAATTATACAAAAATGGAATCAAAATTGTCGAGAATTGCAATCAGCAGCTTGACAAAGTTGAGAAAGAAATAATAATTCTCAATAAACAGGAGGATATACATGATGAATTTTAATGATGAATTAACTGCCAGAGCGGCAGAAACAGATAGAATTATCAAAAGCTATCTTCCACAACCTGAAAAATATAAAGAATTGATAGTAGAAAGCGCCAGATACAGCGTGGAAGCTGGTGGGAAAAGAGTCCGCCCACTTATAATCATGGAAGCTTTCAGATTATGCGGTGGCAAAGATGAGTCTGTAATTAAACCATTTATGGCAGCACTTGAATTTATTCATTCATATTCACTTGTACATGATGATCTGCCTGCCATGGATAATGACACTTACAGAAGAGGTAAATTGACAACGCATAAGAAATTCGGGGAAGATTTCGGAATACTGGCAGGTGATGCACTTCTTAATTATGCCTATGAGGTAATGTTATCTGCTGTAATGTCTGCATACAAAAATTATGATAATGCACAGGTGTATAATATGAATAAAGCTGCTGCCATAATAGCTTATAAAGCAGGGATTAATGGCATGGTTGGAGGGCAGTCACTTGATGTATACCTTACCGGAAAAGATATGGATAAGGAGCAGCTTGATTTTATATTTAATTTAAAAACAGGTGCACTTATAGAAGCTGCATTTATGGCAGGAGGAGCTCTTGCTGGTGCGGACGATGATGTGGTTAACAAGCTGGAAAAAGCTGGAAATCTGGTTGGCGTAGCATTTCAGATTCAGGACGATATTCTTGATATATATGGTGATGAATCAAAGCTTGGTAAGCCTGTTCACAGTGATGAGCGTAACAACAAGAATACTTATGTATCACTTTACGGAATAGATGCAGCCAGAAAAGCTGTAAGCTCAATGTCTGCCAAAGCAGAGGATATTATAAAGGATATTGGAGATAATGAGTTTTTAGTACAGTTTATAAATTATCTGATTAACAGAGTAATGTAGCAAAGGAAATGTGTGATAAGAATGATACTTGAGAAGATCAATAAACCTAATGATATTAAGAAACTTGATCCAATTGAATATAATCAGCTTGCTGACGAAATCCGTACATTTCTTATTGAGAATATAAGCAAGACAGGTGGACATCTGGCATCAAATCTTGGTGTTGTAGAACTTACCATGGCTCTTCATATAGCATTTAATCTGCCTAATGATAAAGTTATATGGGATGTAGGGCATCAGTCATATACGCACAAGATTCTTTCAGGACGGAAAGATATGTTTAATGATCTTAGAAAGTTCGGTGGAATGAGCGGATTTCCTAAACGTAATGAAAGTAATTTTGATGCCTTTGATACAGGGCACAGCTCTACATCTATATCTGCTGGACTTGGATATGTCTGTGCAAGAGATATGTTAAAGCAGCATTATAATGTTGTATCAGTTATAGGTGATGGTGCGCTTACAGGAGGCATGGCATATGAAGCGCTAAACAATGCCGGACAGTTAAAGAGTAATTTTATAATTGTTCTTAATGATAACACTATGTCTATTTCCAAAAATGTTGGTGCTGTCAATGAAATGCTTGGTAATATACGTTCATCAGACTCATACTATGACCTCAAGGATGGTGTTGTTAATACACTGTATAAGATGCCTGGAGGACACAGGCTTGTTGAATCCATAAAGCATACTAAAAGCAATTTAAAGCAGCTTATATTACCAGGACAGATGTTCCTCGATATGGGACTTAATTATCTTGGTCCTGTTAATGGACATGATATACAGAAGTTAATTAAATTATTTAATATAGCAAAAAGAATTGATGGTCCATGTCTTATACATGTTGTAACACAAAAAGGACATGGATATAAACCTGCCGAACGCAATCCAAGTAAATTTCATGGCATTGCACCATTTGATATAGAAACTGGCAAGCTTATATCTAATAACCCTAAGCCAACATATACAGATATATTTTCTAAAACTATCTGTCAGCTTGCAAAGACTGATACAACTATTACTGCAGTTACTGCTGCTATGCCAGATGGAACCGGACTTAAGAAGTTCTCCAAATGGTATCCTGACAGATTCTATGATGTTGGCATTGCAGAAGAACATGCAACAACATTTTGCGCTGGAATGGCAGCAGGTGGAATGAAACCTGTATTTGCAGTTTATTCTTCATTCCTCCAAAGAGCATATGACCAGATATTACATGATGTCTGTATACAGCAGCTCCATGTAGTTTTTGCCATTGACAGGGCTGGACTGGTTGGAAGTGATGGTGAGACACATCAGGGAATATTTGATTTGTCATATCTTGGCAATATACCTAATATGAGCATATTTGCACCTAAAAATGATATTGAACTTGCACAAGGATTAAGATTTGGATTGCTGGAATTTAATGGTCCTTTTGCAATAAGATATCCAAGAGGGACAGCATGCGATAAATTTCATGAATTTAATGACAATATTGTATATGGTAAATCTGAGATTATGTATATGGAAAAGGATATTGCATTACTTGCAGTAGGAAGTATGGTTGAGATTGCCAGTGATGTCAGAGATATGTTAAAGTCAAAGGGGTATAGTGTATCTTTGATTAATGCAAGATTTGTTAAGCCTATTGATATCACAGTACTTCATGAATGTGCAATTAAACATTCATTGATTGTAACAATGGAGGAAAATGTATACACAGGAGGCTTTGGTGAGGTCGTATGCCACTATATTGATGAGGCATGTCTGGATATAAAAGTTCTTAATATATCTCTTCCAGACGACTATATAGAACATGGCAATGTATCTATCCTTCGGGCAGAAGCAGGAATAGATGCACAGTCTGTCTGTGACAGAATTGAATCATTTTATGAAAATATATAAGAAAGGCTCTTAATTTATGGCTAAAGAACGTTTAGATGTTTTACTTGTAAACAGAGGATTGGCAACATCGAGAGAAAAGGCAAAAGCAATAATTATGTCTGGCAATGTCTATGTTGATGGACAAAAAGAAGATAAAGCAGGCCAGTCTTTTCCTGAAGAGGCTGATATAGAGGTGCGTGGAACTACTCTTAAATATGTAAGCCGGGGTGGTTTAAAGCTTGAAAAGGCTATGAACTGCTTTGATGTTACATTAGATGGTAAAGTATGTATGGATGTTGGCTCGTCAACAGGTGGATTTACAGATTGTATGCTTCAGAATGGTGCAGTAAAAGTATATGCTGTAGATGTCGGGCATGGACAGCTCGACTGGAAGCTCCGCAATGACCCAAGAGTTGTGTGTATGGAAAAGACTAACATTCGTTATGTTGTTCCTGATGATATTAATGACCGGATACAGTTTTCAAGTATTGATGTATCATTTATTTCACTCACTAAGGTCCTGGGTCCTGTCAAAGAACTTCTTTCTGATGATGGTGAGATTGTCTGCCTTATCAAGCCACAGTTTGAAGCAGGCAGAGAAAAAGTCGGCAAGCATGGTGTCGTCCGTGATCCCTTAGTTCACAAAGAAGTTATTGACAAGGTGATAGATTATTCAATTTCAATCGGATTTGAAATTATGAATCTTGAATTTTCACCAGTCAAGGGACCAGAAGGCAATATTGAGTATCTGTTACATATAAAGAAACACACAGAAGGAATTTATGAGAATATTCCTGTTGATTCTGAAAAAATAGTTTCAGCAGCACATGATACACTTGATAAATAGATATATTAATGTCTTTTAGAGGTTTATATTTTATATGCAGAATTTTTATATTATATCCAATACCAATAAAGATTTAGATGGAAATTTTTCAAAACAGATAATTGAATATCTTCACATGAAAAATGTTAATGTTTACACTGATAATGATAACTGTGATGCAGATGAAATAGACGTTGTGATTGTACTTGGGGGAGATGGTACATTACTTAAAGCTGTAAGTGATTTTAATGGAAGTAATGCACTGTTTATGGGAATTAATATTGGTACACTTGGATTTCTTACAGATGCTGATATGAATTCATACATGCAATGCCTTGATAAAGTTATATCTAATGATTACATTGTTGATGAGAGAATGATGATTAGTGGCAGCATTTACAGAGATGGTACACTTGTATATCAAAATACCGCCCTTAATGATATTGTTGTCAACAGATATGGTAATTTGAGAATTATTGACTTTGATATATATGTCAACGGTCAATACCTCAGTTCTTATTCGGCAGATGGTGTTATTATATCGACAGCAACAGGTTCGACAGCATATAGTCTTTCAGCAGGAGGTCCGATTATCCAGCCTAATGCAGAGCTTATTATGCTTACCCCTATATGTCCTCATACCCTTAATAAAAGAAGCATCATATTTGGTCCAAAGGATAGAGTAGTTATCAAAATGTGTGATTGTAAAAAACTGTCAGAAAAAAGAATAGCAACATTTGATGGTGAACATTATTTCGAGCTTAATACCAATGATGAGATAGTTATAACACGCTCAACAACAACGACACGCCTTTTGAAGACTAATAATGACAGCTTTTTATTAAGAGTAAGAGAAAAGCTGATGTAACATCACTCTGATTATAGAATGGAGATAGAAATGAAAACCGATCGACATAGTAAAATACTAGAATTAATAAAGGATAATTCAATCAGTACCCAGGAAGAACTGGCACTGGCTCTTAATAATGCTGGATATAATGTAACACAGGCGACAGTTTCAAGAGATATAAGAGAGCTGAATCTTACCAAGACAACAACGGATGGTATTCCTAAATATGTTGTATTTCAAGGACATGACAATAATCTTGGAGAAAAATATATCAGGATATTAAAAGATGGTTTTGTAGATATGAACATGGCACAGAACATATTAGTAATTAAGACTGTAGCAGGAATGGCTATGGCAGTATGTGCTGCTCTTGATGCATTACATATGAATGAAATAGTTGGAACAATTGCAGGCGATGACACTATAATGTGTGCTGTCCGCTCTGTTGAGGATACAAAGAATCTTATGAACAAATTAAAAAAGATACTTAAATAATTTTCAAGGAGACTATATGCTTACAAATCTTCATGTTAAAAATCTTGCACTAATTGAAGAAGCTGATATAGATTTTAAGAACGGACTTAATATTCTGACTGGCGAAACTGGTGCAGGTAAATCTATTATACTTGGTTCTGTTAATATAGCATTAGGCGGCAAGGTCAATGCTGATATAATCAGAAAAGGCTGTGACTATGCCCTTACAGAACTGACGTTTAAAGTAAATTCTTCTGATAAAATAAAGCAATTAAAAGAATATGGAATAGAAGAGCTTGAAGAAGGCATTATAATCATCTCAAGGAAAATCACACCATCCAAATCTACAATCAGAATTAATGGTGAAACATTTACCATCAGTGAGGTAAAAGCTGTATCACATATACTTATAGATATACATGGACAACATGATAACCAGATTCTCTTAAAAGAGAGTACCCATATTGATATGGTTGATTTATTCGGACGTAATATAATTGAACCATTATCCGATGCTTATACAAAACTGTATAATGCATATAATGAAATTGACAACAAAATAAAAAGCATGAGTAGTGATGAAGCTGCAAGAAACAGAGAAATAGACCTTCTTGAATATCAGATTAATGAGATAACTGAAGCATCTTTAAAACCATGCGAAGATGAACATCTCGAAAATACATTCAAGAAAATGTCTAATTATCAGAAAATTGCACAGCATATGTCAGCTGCAAAACAGATTCTTGATAATGACGAAGCGAGTGTATCAGACTGTATTGGACAATCTGTAAAATTACTCACTCAGGCTTCAGTTTATGATGAAGCTTTATCTGATATTGTTAATACATTGTCCTCAGCAGAAGATATTATCAATGATGCTTTGATGGAAATGTCTGATTATATGGAATCCTTTGATTTCAATGAAGAAGATTATAATAATATGTCAAAGCGGCTTGATCTTATCAATTCACTTAAATTAAAATATGGCAGAACAATTGATGAAATTCATGAATATATTCTTAGCAGCCAGAAAAAGCTTGATGAACTGCTGAATTTTAATGAGATACAAGCCGAATTAAAAACGCAGTTAACAGATATTAATAAAAAATTGACAGAGGCAGCAGACAAACTGACAGCTGCAAGAAAAAAATCAGCAGACAAGCTGTGCAAATCAGTATCAGAAGGTCTTTTTGAACTTAATTTTTTAAACAATGATTTTAAACCGGAATTTGAAAAAACAGAAAAATTTCAGGCAGACGGAACAGATAAAATGCGTTTTCTTATATCTACTAATGTTGGTGAAGATTTAAAGCCTTTATCTAAAGTTGCATCCGGAGGTGAACTGTCAAGAATCATGCTTGCATTCAAAACAGTCATTGCAGATAAAGATAACACTGATACACTTATATTTGATGAAATTGATGCAGGCATAAGCGGTGTAACTGCACAGATGGTAGGAAACAAATTGTCCCAGCTTTCATCAAGCCATCAGATAATCTGCATTACGCATCTTCCACAGATTGCAGCAATGGCTGATGAACATTATATAATTGAGAAAAAAGCAGATAAAACAACAACAGTAACAGATATTCGCAGTCTCAATGAGGAAGAAAGTGTCAATGAACTTGCAAGACTTCTCGGAGGCGCCAGCATTACAGCGGCAGCATTGAATAATGCCAGGGAAATGAAAAAATTGGCAAAGAAAAAATAATAATATATGCAGATAATATCAATAGATTTTATATGGAGGTTTGAACATGAAAGCCAGACATAACAAACTATTGATATTATTTTTTTTAACTTTTTTATTTAGTACATCATTAATTTATATATGGCATATTTCAAAAAGTCTGCCAGAAGAATTATATATATATAGCAATAAGGATACAGTTGTAAATCTTGATATTCCTGTTACAGGTGTTATAAAAGAGACTAATCAGACTATTGATTTTTCAAAACCAGTTACATTTCAGGCTAAAGAAAAAGCCGACTATTCTCTTGAATATAAATTATTTAACCTCATCTCACTTCCATCTGGGAAATTATCAGTTCTTGAAGAAAATTATTTATATGCTGGCGGATTTCCAGTTGGATTATATATTAAAACTCATGGTGTATTTATAGCTGATACAGCAGATTTCACTAATGAAAATGGTCAGATGTGCTCACCTAGCAAAAATTATTTATCAGGTGGTGATTATATTGTTGATATCAATGGAATATCGATCAGCAAAAAAAAAGAAATATCCGGATTGCTGGAATGTAGTGATGGAGATGCTTTGTGTATAGGTTTTATAAGAAATGATGAATATAACACCGTTAATATAAAACCTGAAAAAAATGAAAATGCAGAATATAAATTAGGTATATGGGTAAAAGACGATGCACAAGGGATTGGAACAATAACATATATTGATAAAAACGGAAATTATGGTGCACTTGGACATGGAATGAGTGATTCTTCCACAAATAGTCTGTTAAATATATCTAATGGATTTTTATACAAGACTAATATTATATCAATTACGCAGGGACATGAAAATACACCTGGAGAATATATAGGTACAATTGATTATTCTAATAGTAATCAGCTTGGACTTATTAATTCAAATACAAAATATGGAATGTTTGGAACATTTCCTGCTTCTAAATGTGATAACATGATAAAACAATATGATTTAAAAGCATATGAAATTGGTTTCAAACGTGAAGCCCATAAAGGAACGGCATATATATCTGTTTATCTTGATGGACAGTTAAAGCTATATGATATAGAGATTGAAGATATTGCTTACCGTAATGAAAAAAATATAACATTCAGATGTACATCTGATGACCTGCTTGAAATCACTAATGGCATTGTTCAGGGAATGAGTGGGTGTCCAATAATACAGGATGATAAAATTATTGGTGCTGTAACACATGTTTTTGTCAATGATTCACATATGGGATATGGAATTTTTATTGAAAATATGATTGCTGCTGATTAGTTTTTTGATTTCAATGTCGAAAATTGCGATATATATGCCTTGAATATAGGAAGATATAGAAATATAATTATACTTGAGATTTTTGGTGATAGTGGTGATAACAGCCTTTTTTATCACCTATGGAGGGGGATTTATGGAAAATTTGCGAGTTGCAATTGCAGATGATAATACTGATATGGTTAATGTTCTTGGTGCAGTTATCAGTGAAGAACACGATATGGAGATAGTTGGAACAGCTAATAATGGCAAAGAAACATTGGAAATAATAAAAAAATATGAACCAGATGTTGTATTGCTTGATATAATTATGCCTGAAGATGATGGCATAACTGTTATGAAAAAAGTATTTAATGATGATAAAATAAAGAAAGTACCTGCATTTATTGTTATAAGTTCTGTTGGTAAAGAAACTGTAACAGAGGATGCTTTTGAAAATGGAGCTGTGTATTATTTTATGAAGCCTTTTGATAATCAGGCTTTAATAGAAAAGATACGTTCTGTAAAACCTAAATGTAATAATAAAAATATACATAAAACATCTAATCCACTTATCAATTCTAATCATGAAGCAATTAATGTTCATGTCCTTGAAACAGAAATAACCAGTATCATTCATGATATAGGTATTCCTGCTCATATTAAAGGGTATAATTATCTCAGAGATTCAATAATTCTTGCAATTAAAGATTCCGAAGTGATTAACTGCATTACCAAAATATTATATCCTACAATTGCAAAAATGTACCAGACAACTCCAAGCCGTGTAGAGCGGGCAATAAGACATGCTATTGAAGTGGCATGGAACCGCGGTAATACAGACACATTAAATGATTTATTCGGATATACAATTTCAAACGGAAAGGGTAAACCCACTAACTCCGAATTTATTGCATTGATTGCTGATAAAATAAGACTTGAATACAAATTAAATTAATTATATAATAATACCTGAATATTATATTTATTTAAAGGTGTTATATGTATAAAAAATTATTAAAATCAATTGCAGTAGTCCTTGTTATAACTTCTGTTATGGGAATGACTACATTTGCAGATACAATTACAGATTTACAGAAGCAGAAGAATCAGAATCAGAATAAAATAGATAATATCGAAGATGAACTTGCATATGTAATGCTGCAGATGGACGAGCTTGAAGTTTCAATGGCTGATAAGAATGATGAAATTCAGAAGGCAAACGAAGAATTAGACAAAGCACAGCAGGTATTTGATGCACAGTATGAAGATATGAAACTAAGAATTAAATATATGTATGAGGATCAGACTGCCTCTATTTCAGAAGTTTTATTATCATCAGCTAATATGAGCGAAGTACTTAATAAAACTGAATATGTCCAGCAGGTATACAGCTATGACAGATCTAAGCTGGATGAGATGTCAAATACTGCCAAAAGTATCAGTGACTTAAAGAGTAAACTTGAGGCAGATATGAATGAACTCAAAAATATGGATACTGAACTTCATGATAAGCAGGCTTCTTTATATACAACAATTGAAGACCTGAAGAAAGAGCAGAGTGATATTGTGTCTAAGATAACAAGTGCCCAGCAGAGAGCTGCCCGTGCTGTCAGCAGTTCGTATTCTTTATCATATTCAACTACTGCTAAAAATGATTCTTCCGTAGCAAGCGGGGTTATAAGCCTTGCTTATCAATTACTTGGAACACCATATTCATCTGGTGGCTCAAGTCCATCTGGTTTTGACTGTTCCGGTTTCACATCGTATCTGTTCCGACAGTATGGAATTGGATTATCAAGATCAAGTTCTTCACAGGCTTATGGTGGACAGGCAGTTTCTTTATCAAATATTCAGCCAGGAGATGTTGTTTGTTATCCTGGTCATGTCGGATTATATATTGGTGGAGGACAGATTATACATGCATCGGTTCCAGGAGATGTTGTTAAAATTGCTTCAATGAATATTATGACGATTACAGCAGTACGTCGTTATTGGTAATAAATCTACCTGATAGGAGGAAAAGCTATGAAAAATATTTTATTTATTGCATCTGAATGTGTTCCTTTTATTAAAACTGGTGGTCTTGCGGACGTTGTGGGATCTTTGCCAAAGTACTTTAATAAAGATGAATATGATGTAAGGGTTATGATTCCCAAATACATGTGCATCCCTTGGGAATACCGTCAGAAAATGGTCTATAAAACACATTTTTACATTGATCTTGCATGGCGCTCACAGTATGTCGGAGTTCTTGAGCTTGAATACAATGGAATTACATTTTATTTTATAGATAATGAGTTCTATTTTTCAGGTCCTAAGCCATATAGCTGGATTCACGAGGATATTGAAAAATTTGCTTTCTTTAGCAAGGCTGCTTTATCAGCTATCCCGGTATTAGGGTTTAAGCCAGATATCATACATTGCCATGACTGGCAGACAGGTCTGATTCCTGTATATCTTAAAGAAAGATTTTCACAAGGTGATTTTTATAAGGGAATTAAATCAATAATAACAATACATAACCTTAAGTTCCAGGGTATATGGGATCTTAAAAAGGTAAAAGACATAACTGGACTTCCTGATGAATACTTTACATCAGATAAGCTTGAAGCATACAATGATGCCAATTATCTTAAAGGCGGAATAGTATATGCTGACCAGGTAACAACAGTAAGTGCAACTTATGCAGAAGAGATTAAGACACCTTTCTATGGTGAACATCTTGATGGTCTTATGAATGCACGTTCAAACTGTCTTACAGGTATAGTTAATGGTATTGATTATGATGTTTACAATCCAGAGACAGATCAGATGCTTACAGCAAAATATAATCAGGTTACATTCCGTAAAGAAAAATGGAAAAATAAAGTTGCTTTACAGAAACAGCTTGGCTTAAAAGAAGATAAGAATGTCTTTATGATTGGTATTGTTTCCAGACTGACTGATCAGAAAGGATTTGATCTTATTGCATATGTCATGGATCAGATATGTACAGAAGATGTGCAGCTTGTTGTCCTTGGTACTGGAGAAGAGAAATACGAGAATATGTTCAGACATTATGACTGGAAATATAATGACAGAGTCTCAGCAAATATATATTATTCAGAAGAAATGTCGCATAAAATTTATGCCGCATGTGATGCATTCTTGATGCCATCATTGTTTGAGCCATGTGGTTTAAGCCAGTTAATGAGTCTTAGATATGGCACAATTCCTATAGTCCGTGAAACAGGCGGTCTTAAGGATACTGTTGAACCATATAATGAATATGAGAGTACTGGAACAGGATTTTCATTTGCTAACTATAATGCACATGAGATGCTTGGCATCATTAACTATGCCAAGAGTGTGTTTTATAATCATAAGAGAGAATGGAATAAGATTGTTGACAGGGCTATGAAAAAAGATTTCTCATGGGATAATTCAGCAAGAAAATACGAGGAATTGTATAATAGATTATAAAATATACATAACAAACTTGATTTTTTATATTCACTATGATAGAATATTTAAGTCTTGCGGTGTTGCAGATATTACTTACAGCACCGCATCTGCAGGAGTGGCGGAACGGCAGACGCAGTGGACTCAAAATCCACCGGTGGTGACATCGTGAGGGTTCAAATCCCTTCTCCTGCACTCGGTATGTATAATAAAGCCCATCAGTTTATACTGGTGGGCTTTTTATCAATATCATGGTGAAATTAAACGCATCACATGAGGTAATATATGAATACATGTAAAAAATATCAGCAGCAGATATCTTCATTTCAAAATGATAATATGTCATACAAAGAAGAAAAAAAATTCGTTGACCATGTAATTAATTGTGATGATTGTAAAGAAGAATTAGAGATATACTGTATAATTGAATATGGCCTAAATGACTATGACGAAAAAAATATCAGTCCTCAATATCAGAAATATATTAATGTTTTTGATTTCAAAGGATTGGTGGAACAGCGCCTTAAAGACAGAATACATTATCTTGAATGGTATAAAGAAAATGAAAAAATGATGAACGCAGTCACTTTGTTTTCTAATGGTATGATTATAATAGTTATTCTGGTTCTTATAATTATAAAATTTTGTTAATTGAGTATACAGGATAGGAGTTATGTATGAATAATAAAATTATGCTAATTGATGGACACAGCATATTAAACAGAGCTTTTTATGGTGTGCCAGACCTTACTAACAGTGAAGGAATACATACTAATGCGTTATTTGGTTTTCTAAACATAATGTTTCGGTTTATTGATGAGGAAAAACCTGAATATATAACTGTAGCGTTTGATTTAAGCGCACCTACTTTCAGGCATAAGGCATTTGCTGACTATAAAGGAACAAGAAAGCCTATGGCACCTGAGCTAAAACAGCAGGTGCCGCTTATAAAAGATATTTTACGTTCCATGAATATCAATATCGTTGAATTGGAAGGATATGAAGCAGATGATCTTCTTGGTACTATCGCAAAGAAATGCTCATCTGATGGAATGGATGTTGTGATTATTTCCGGTGACCGTGATTTGTTACAGTTGTCAGAAGAACACATAATGATACGTATTCCTAAAACTAAATCTAATGGTAATGAAGTAGAAAACTATCTTCCAGACGATGTTGTTGCATTATACGGAGTAACACCTCTTGAATTCATTGACATGAAAGCGTTGATGGGAGACAGTTCGGATAATATACCTGGTGCTCCTGGAATAGGACATAAAACAGCCTCTGCTATAATCCAAAAGTATCACTCTATTGATGAAGTATTAAAGCATACAGATGAAATAACTCCACCTAAAGCAAGGGAATCCATAAAAAACAATACTGAACAGATTGTAATGAGCAGATTCCTTGCTGAGATTAACATTAATGCTCCTGTCAAATTCAATATAGACAATGCAAAGATTAACAGTTTCTACACCAAAGAATCATATGAATTATTTAAAAGATTTAATTTCAAATCACTTCTTAAAAGATTTGATAATGAAATGCTGTCTAAGGAACCAGATGTATTTAATTCATATAAGCTTGTAACACAGCTATGTGAAGCGGATAATTTATTTTCCAATGCGATCTCTGCTGTTAGTAATAATAAGAATATCGGTCTGTGCTTAATATGTGATGATGACTATATTGCTGGCGCATCAATATGTATTGATGAGAATAATATCGCATTTATTCTTAAACAGGGATTTATCACTGATGAATATATTACAGATAAAATATGTTCTATATGTGTTAATGCAGCAGGTTCAAGCCAAAGACTTATTGCAACACTTAATATTAAACAGATATTGCCACATCTATGTAAGCCAGGCAGCAATGAACTGCTTGAAAATATTACCCAGAATGTGTTTGCTGATACTGCACTTGCTGCATATATTATCAATCCTACCAATGAAAATTATGCTAGTGATAATCTTGCATTAGAGTATCTTCATATGTCAGTTCCATCACAGGCAGAATTATTTGGAAAAAGCACATTATCAGAGATGGTAATGCTTAATATAGATAATCTGACAAAATTTGCCTGCTCAAAAGCTTATGTTTCGTATTCTGTGTGGGATAAAATAAAACCAACACTCATGAGTATGGATTGTTATGAATTATTTGATACATTAGAGATGCCATTGTCATTCGTTTTATCAGATATGGAACTTCAGGGTGTAAGAGTTGACAAGCAGGGACTTTCAGAATATGGAAACATGCTTGAGAAGAACATACTTATCCTTGAAAAAGAAATCTATGAACTGGCTGGAGAAAAATTTAATATTAATTCGCCTAAGCAATTAGGTGTAATATTGTTTGAAAAACTTGGCATGCCATGTAAGAAAAAAACAAAAAGTGGCTATTCAACAGCCGCTGATGTACTGGAAAAGCTTGCACCTGACTATCCGATAGTAGATAAAATTCTAAGTTACCGCACAATGACTAAATTAAAATCTACTTACGCAGATGGACTGGCAGCATACATAGGCAGTGATGGAAGAATCCACTCTAAATTCAATCAGACTATAACTGCAACAGGAAGAATCAGCAGTACCGAACCTAATCTGCAGAATATTCCAATAAGAATGGAACTTGGCAGACAGATTAGAAAAGTATTCATTCCAAAAGATGGCTGTGTATTATTAGATGCTGATTATTCACAGATTGAATTAAGGATTCTGGCACATATGTCTGGCGATGAGAAGCTTATAGAAGCTTATAATATGGCTGAGGATATTCACAAAATAACTGCATCACAGGTGTTCGGTGTGCCTCTTGATGAAGTCACAGACCAGCAGCGACGTAATGCGAAAGCAGTTAACTTTGGAATAATATATGGAATAAGTTCATTTGGATTAAGCCAGGATCTGAGTATATCAAAGAAAGAGGCTGACAATTATATAAAACAATATTTTGAAACTTACCCATCAATTAAAGCTTATATAGATGGTCTTGTATCTTCTGCTAAAGAAAAAGGCTATTCTGTAACTATGTATAACAGAAGAAGACCTATACCTGAATTATCCTCAAGCAATTTCATGCAGCGTTCATTCGGTGAACGTGTAGCAATGAATGCACCAATTCAGGGAACTGCTGCAGATATAATTAAGCTTGCCATGATTAATGTATACAATGCATTGAAAAATGGTGGCTACAAGTCAAAGCTTATCCTGCAGGTTCATGATGAGCTTCTCGTAGAGACATACAAAGATGAGATTGATGATGTTAAGAATATCATATCAGACGGAATGAAAAATGCAGCCAGACTGCGTGTTCCGCTTGAAATAGACTTACAGCAGGGTAATAACTGGTTCGAGGCACATTAATTATGAAGATTATTGGTATTACAGGTGGTGTAGGCTGTGGGAAAAGCACTGTCCTGCATTTAATAAAAAAACATGCTAACGCTTATATTATAATGGCTGATGATGTAGCAAAAAGCTTATATACATCAGGAAGCTCTCTTGTGAATGATATTGCAGATGAATTCGGAGCTGCATGTATTAATAGCGACGGCTCTGTTAATAAAACAGCTCTTGCTGATATTATATTTTCAGATGAGAATAAAAGAAAAAAACTTAATGCAATGGTTCACCCAGAAGTTAAAAGAATAATACTTGAAACAATTGATAAGCTTAAATTAATTAACACATATGATTTAGTACTAATTGAGGCGGCTTTATTCTTTGAGGAAGAGTATGATAAATTCTGCGACGAAGTCTGGTATGTAACAGCCAAAATATCAGTCAGAAAAGACAGGCTGAAATCTGACAGGGGATACAGTGATGAGAAAATTGACTCTATACTCAAAGTCCAGCTTCCAGAAAATGAATTTATGAAAAAATGTGATAAAGTTATTGATAACAGTGGCAGTTTATATGACACGGAAACGTGTCTTGTTAAAATGCTGGAATTATGATATATTTTTCTTAGCTTTGTTGTAAATTGTCGGAGGATTAATCATGGCAGATGTAACACCTGTAAATAATGACTATGTATTTGGTCTTGATATTGGAACACGAAGTATTGTTGGCGTTGTAGGTTACCTTGAGCATAATATATTTCATATTGCTGCAATGTCTCAGGCTGAACATGATACTCGTTCTATGTTAGATGGACAGATTCATGATATATATAAAGTTGGAGATACCATAAGAAGAGTTAAGAATGATCTTGAAAGACAGCTTGGATTTACATTGACAGACGTATGTATAGCTGCTGCTGGTCGTGTACTTAAAACCATTAATTCTTCTGCGGAATATGAATTTGAAGAGGAAACAAGGGTTACGGCTGAACATATATACTCACTCAACCTGTTAGCTGTAGAAAAAGCTCATGCCGAAATTAATGACAACTCAGATAATGTTAAATTTTATTGCGTTGGCAATACACCTATTACATACAAGCTTAATTCTTTTGATATCAGCAGTCTTGAAGGACATAAAGCTAATAAAATTGGTGTCACTCTTATAGCTACATTTTTACCAGAAGAAGTGGTTGATGGATTGTACCAGGCAATCGAATACGCAGGACTTCATGTTGCAAGTCTTACATTAGAGCCAATTGCAGCTATGAATATTGCAATTCCTGAGCAATACAGACTACTTAACATTGGACTTATTGATGTAGGTGCAGGAACATCAGATATCTGTATAACAAAGGATGGAAGTGTGATTGCATATGGAATGATACCACTTGCTGGTGATGAATTAACCGAAGCAATTGCAAAGAATTATCTTGTTGATTTTAATACAGCTGAAAAAATCAAACTTTCTGCAAGTAAAAAAGTAAAAGGACTTGTAAGTTTTAAAGATATAATGGGACTGACACAGAAAGTACAGGTTTCTGATGTGCGGAAAGTAACTGCTCCTATAATAGATAAAATAGCAGAGGAAAGTGCAGAAAAAATCAAGGAACTTAATGGCGGTAAACCTGTTAATGCTGTATTTGTAGTTGGCGGTGGTGGCAAGATGATGGGTTATACTGACAAAATTGCCAAATCTCTGGGAATTTTAAAAGAAAGAGTTGCTGTCAGGGGAGAAGAGGTTCTTACAACAGTTGATTTTGGCTCTACTGGCTTTAAAAAAGATTCTCTGTATGTCACCCCCGTTGGAATATGTACTAATTACTATTCTCAGAAAAACAGCTTTGTATTCGTCAATGTTAATAACGAAAGAATTAAGATGTATGACAATAACCATCTTACTGTTGTTGACGCTGTTATGCAGATTGGTTTCCCTAATGAAAAATTATTTCCTCGAAGAGGTTCTGAACTTTCATTTATAATCAATGGAAAAGCCAGACTTGTCCGTGGTACTCCGGGTGAAGGTGCTGAAGTCTTACTTAATGGCAGACATGCTAATCTTAATTCAAGAATTGAACAGAATGATGTAATAGTAGTTAAAGAATCAACAGAAGGTGAAGCGGCTCATATGACAATTGGACAGCTTGAAGAATTTAATTCAACGCTTACATTTGTTGTAGATGATAAAAAAATTCTCTGCCCTAGATTTGCATATGTGAACGGTGAGCTTAAATCTGAATTCTATGAAATCCAGAATAATGATTCTATCCAGATGGAGAATTATTATACAGTTGAGCAGTTATTTACATTCCTTGATTATGATATATCACAATATGATGTATATGTTAACAATGAACTTGCCGATAACGACACATATGTATATGAAAACTTTAATATTAAACTTTCGGCTATTAATAATGACGAAAATAATGATATTGATAATATTGATAATGTTGATAATGTTGATGATGTTGATTCATATCCTGATATAAATGATAATGAACATGAATCAGATAAATCCTCTGCAGATATATCAGAAATTACAGTGCTTATCAATGGGAATCCTGTAAGACTTAAGGGGAAACATGATTATATACTGGTTGATTTATTCCAGTATTATGAATTTGACCTTTCTAACCCACAAGGCAATATTGTGCTTAACTTAAATGGACAGACAGGCGAGTATACAGCTCCTTTAAAAGATGGGGATGTCATTGATTTATATTGGGAGAAATAATAATGAGAATGATGACTATAGCCAGTGGAAGCAGTGGAAACTGTATATATATTGGCTCTGATAAAACACATATTCTGATTGATACAGGAATAAGCCGGAAAAAAATATCTGAAGGCCTGAAAAAAGCTGAACTTGATATGTCTGATATAGATGCAGTTCTTCTAACTCATGAACATTCTGACCACATCAAGGGGCTTGGTGTCATATCACGAAAAGATAATATACCAATATATACGACTAAGGGTACATGGGAAGGAATCCAGGCTTCATCCGGGCTTGGCGAGATAGATTCCCAGCTTTTTAATTGTATTAAGCCGGATGAAAGTTTTAAAATTAACGATCTTGTAGTTAATTCATTCAGGGTATCACATGATGCCAATGAACCAGTAGCATATCGTATAGAATGTGACGATAAAAGCATGGCAGTTGCGACAGATCTTGGATTTTATGATGATTATATAATTGATAATCTCAAAGGCTGTAATTCAATGGTTATTGAAGCAAACCATGATGTTAATTTATTACAGGTTGGCAGTTATCCATATTATCTAAAACAGCGAATCCTTGGCAAGCAGGGGCATCTGTCTAACGAATCATCAGGAAGACTTATTGACCACCTTTTACATGATAAGTGTTCCAATATATTTCTTGGACATTTAAGCAAGGAAAATAATTATGATAAGCTTGCATATGAAACTGTAAAATGTGAAATTGACATGAGTGATAGTGAATTTAAAGCACAGGATTTTAATATATCTGTTGCAAGAAGAGATGAACCATCACAGATTATCAATATCTGATAATTCATTTTAGTATGATAGCTACATATTAATTAAACTTATGAATTTATATGACCTGATTTAATACATCAGGATATATACATTAAAATTAAAATAAGAAAGAGAGATTGGATTATGAAAAAATGTGTTATTACAGTTGTTGGAAAGGATACTGTTGGAATTATTGCCAGAGTATGTACTTATCTTGCAGATACAGGAATTAATATTCTTGATATTTCACAGACAATTGTATCTGGTTACTTTAATATGATGATGATTGTAGATGTAGCAGCATCAACTAAGTCATACAATGACGTAGTATCTGATCTTGATAATTTAGGTGAAGAGATTGGAGTATCTATTAAATGTCAGAGAGAAGAAATTTTTGACATGATGCATAGAATTTAATATTTTGCACCTATTTTGATAACAGATAAGGAGAATTTGTTTTGATTAATATATATGAAGTTACAGAGACTAATAAAATGGTCGAAAAAGAAAACCTTGATGTACGTACAATTACTATGGGTATCAGCCTGCTTGATTGTATAAGTGATGACTTAGAGGTTTTAAATAATAATATTTATAACAAAATCACAAGACTTGCTAAAAATCTTGTATCGACAGGCGAAGATATATCTAAAGAAATCGGAATTCCTATTGTTAACAAAAGAATTTCTGTTACACCAGTTGCTCTTATTGGAGGTTCTGCCTGTAAAACTCCACAAGATTATGTGACAATAGCAAAGACACTCGATAAAGCTGCACATGAAGTTGGCGTTAACTTTATTGGTGGCTATTCTGCAATCGTTTCAAAAGGAATGACTAAAAGCGATGAACTGCTTATCCGCTCAATTCCGCAGGCTCTGGCATCAACAGAGTTAATCTGCAGTTCTGTTAATGTTGGTTCAACTAAGACAGGTATTAATATGGATGCGGTTCGTCTTATGGGAGAAATTATCAAAGATACTGCCGAACTTACTAAAGAAAAAGACTCTCTTGGATGTGCAAAGCTTGTTGTATTATGTAACGCACCTGATGATAACCCATTCATGGCAGGTGCATTCCATGGTGTTACAGAAAGTGATGCGATTATTAATGTAGGTGTAAGTGGTCCCGGCGTTGTTAAGTATGCACTTGAAAGCGTGCGTGGCGCAAGTTTTGAAGTATTATGTGAAACTATCAAGAAAACTGCATTCAAGATAACAAGAGTAGGTCAGCTTGTTGCGCAGGAAGCATCTAAGAGATTAAATGTTCCTTTTGGTATAATTGATCTCTCTCTTGCACCTACACCAGCTATAGGTGATTCAGTTGCTGATATATTGGAGGAGATTGGTCTTCAGAGAGCCGGTGCTCCGGGAACAACAGCAGCATTGGCTCTTCTTAATGATCAGGTAAAAAAGGGTGGTGTTATGGCATCATCTTATGTTGGCGGATTAAGTGGTGCATTTATACCAGTCAGTGAAGATCAGGGAATGATTAACGCTGTATTAGATGGTTCACTTACAATTGAAAAGTTAGAGGCTATGACTTGTGTATGCTCTGTCGGACTTGACATGATTGCCATACCAGGTGATACTAAGGCAACAACAATATCTGGTATTATTGCTGATGAATCTGCAATTGGAATGGTTAACCAGAAAACAACAGCAGTAAGAGTAATACCTGTTGTTGGAAAAGGAGTTGGCGAGACTGTTGAGTTCGGCGGACTTCTGGGATATGCCCCAATCATGCCGGTCAATCAGTTTGACTGTTCTGCATTTGTTAACAGGACTGGAAGAATCCCAGCTCCAATACACAGCTTTAAGAACTAATTACTTATTCTGATTAATATAAAAGCACTATATTTACATTTGTTATCATGTAAATATGGTGCTTTTATTTATTATCTATTTAATCTGTCATAAATGGGTGGTACTTATAATCGCTTACAGGTGCCTGATTAAACTTACATTCACATATCTGTCTGTATATATTGTGAGCCTGTATCTGCTTGTAGTATATATCTTTACAGCCGGCGACCCTGCTTATTAGCGGTACATTGATACTATCCCTGATATAAGAAAGATATTTTCTTCCGTTCTGGTTAAATCCTAATATTCTGACATAACTACATTGTTCTGATGTATCTGATTTACCTATATTAAGTATGATTTTCATGATAATCCTTTTTATTCTTGATAAAGCATATTGCTTTGTTTTTATCAGCAATGCAAATTCATCTAATGGATAAACTGTATCTGAAGCAGTCATTTTGTTGTATACATTATAAATTCTTGCCGCTGTTTCTGTTGATATATCACGTATATTAAGTAATTTATCTATAAATGCTTCTTTGTCATACGCTGATTCAGCAATAAGCATCTCAAGCCTGTAATAAAACATGCTGGTAAAATCATTAAAAACAATCGGATATGCGGTACTGTCATCTAAGACTTTTCGTGTAAGCGGTGGAAGAGCTATGTTATCAAGCCTGCCGTCTAATATCGCATTACGCACAGCAGTAGCACTAGGAACAATATCCTTTTCATATGAAGCATCATTATAGCCAGCTCCATCTCTTTTAATGCACATGGGCTTAATATCATAACCATATTTCTTAACTGCCTTTATATATTCAATTCCCAATGTGTTATTAGGTTTTTCAAGAACAGCCGCCTTATCACATCCAATACATAATTCAACAGCCTTCTGACGTGCACTGGCATATGATTCGCCGCTGCTTAACAATTTGGTAAGACGCTGCCTGAAATTATCAGGCTCATCTATAAGCAATGATGCAATCATATCTAAACCATTAATATCAGAATCTTCGCATCCAAAACATATTGAATCGACGCTTAATATATGCAGTATCTGAACTGACTGCTCTGCAAACGTCTCTGCACTTGAAAGGCTCGCCTGCACCGGAAGCTCTACCACAAGGTCAACGCCGTTAAGTACAGCCATTTTTGCTCGTGAATATTTATCTATTATAGCCGGTTCACCTCTTTGTACATAATCGCCACTCATGACGCATATGACAATATCAGCACCTGATATACGTCTGCTCTCATTAATGTGTATTATATGTCCTTCGTGCATAGGATTGTATTCTGTAATAATTCCAACAGCTTTCACATTGACCTCCAAATCATTTCTATAATTATTATACATTTTAACCTGGATTTAACAACATGCTTTTTATTTTGAACAATAGTCAACTTGTTTTCTTCCAGAAAAGGGTATATAATAATTTTAAATTTCGGCTTGTGCTGGAAAAAATATCTTAAGGAGGAGTCAGTAATCATGGCATTTATTGACAAAATTATTGAAAGAGCAAAGGCAGATAAAAAGACTATTGTTTTACCAGAGTCTATGGATAAAAGAACATTTGCTGCTGCTGAAAAAATCTTAAAGGAAGGTATTGCAAACCTTATAATCATCGGTACACCTGATGAAATAAAGGAGAACAGCCAGGGTTATGACATCACTGGAGCTACTATCGTAGATCCATTTAATGATCCTAATAAGCAGAAGTATATTGACAAGTTCGTGGAATTAAGAAGTAAGAAGGGTGTTACTCCTGAGTCAGCTAAAGAGATGATGGAGAAGGATTATATGTACTATGCATGCCTCATGTGCAAATGTGGTGATGCAGATGGTGCTGTATCTGGTGCATGCCATTCAACAGGTAATACAATCAGACCAGCTCTTCAGTTATTAAAGACTAAGCCAGGCATCAGCTCAGTTTCAGGTTTCTTCCTTATGGAAGTTCCTAACTGTGAATTCGGTGAGAATGGTTTATTCGTATTCGCTGATTGTGCAGTTAATCCAGATCTTGACTCAGACAAGCTTGCAGAAGTTGCAGCATTATCAGCAGAATCATTTAAGAGCTTCGTAGGTGCACAACCTAAGGTTGCTATGCTTTCATTCTCATCTTATGGCAGTGCTAAGCATGACAGAGTTACACTTGTTGCAGATGCAGTTAAGACAGCTAACGAGAAGTACCCAGAGTACTCTATCGATGGTGAGTTACAGTTAGATGCAGCTATCGTTCCAGAAGTTGCAGCTCTTAAGGCTCCTAACAGCAAGGTTGCTGGTCACGCTAATACATTAGTATTCCCATCTCTTGAAGCTGGTAATATAGGTTACAAGCTCGTTCAGAGACTTGCTAAGGCTGGTGCATATGGTCCAGTTCTTCAGGGACTTTCTATGCCTGTTAACGATCTTTCAAGAGGATGCTTCGCAGAGGATATCGTGGGTGTTGTGGCTATGACTGCTGTTCAGGCTCAGAATGCAGCTAAGTAATTATTTTTTATTAAGGAGTTTATTTTACAATGAATATTTTAGTTTTAAATTGCGGTAGTTCATCATTAAAGTATCAGTTAATCAACATGGATGATGAGAGCGTTATCGCTAAAGGTCTTGTTGAAAGAATTGGTATTGATGGCTCTATCCTTACTCATAAGCCAACAGGCAAGGATAAGTATGTAGTTGAGACACCTATGAAGGATCACAACATTGCAGTTAAGTTAGTTCTTGATGCTTTAGTTGACCCAGAACATGGTGTTATCAGCTCAACAGATGAAATTACTGCTGTAGGACACAGAGTACTTCACGCAGGCGAAAAGTATATTGAGTCATGTATCGTTACAGAGGATGTCAAGAAAGTAGTAAGAGAGTGCTTCGACCTTGGTCCTTTACATAATCCAGCTAACCTTATTGGTATTGAGGCTGTTGAGTCAACAATGCCTGGTAAGCCTAATGTAGCTGTGTGGGATACAGCATTTGGTGGAACTATGGAGCCTAAGGCATATCTCTATGCTATACCTCGTGAATACTATGAGAAATATGGTATCAGAAGATATGGATTCCACGGAACAAGCCACAGCTTCGTATCAAAAGAGACAATCAAGTTTGCTAATCTTGATCCTAAGACAGCTAAAGTTATCGTATGCCACCTTGGTAACGGTGCTTCTATATCAGCTTCAATAGGTGGTAAATGTGTAGATACATCTATGGGTCTTACACCACTTGAAGGTCTTATCATGGGAACACGTTCTGGTGACCTTGATCCAGCTATATTAGAGTTCTTATGCAACCATGAGAACCTTACAATAAACGAGATGCTCAACATCCTTAACAAAAAGTCTGGTGTACTTGGTATGTCAGGCGGAATCTCAAGCGATTTCAGAGATCTTAACGCCGCAGCTGATGACGGTAATGAGGTTGCTAAGGTTACACTTGAGGCATATGCTTACAGAGTAGCTAAGTATATCGGTGCTTACACAGCAGCTATGAATGGTGTTGATGCTATTACATTTACTGCAGGTGTTGGTGAGAATGCTGCTTGGCTTCGTCCAATGGTTGTTAAGTATCTTGGTTACCTTGGTGTTAAGCTTGATGAAGCTGCAAGTAAGAAGGCTTGTGGAGAAGAAGGCATTATCTCTACACCTGATTCTAAGGTTAAGCTTTGTGTAATCCCAACGAACGAGGAACTTGCAATTGCCAGAGAGACTCTTGCATTAGTTAAGTAATATTAACTATAAAGATGTGATTTATGCTGAAAGACTAAGTTAATTCTTAGTCTTTCAGTTATTTTATGGCAGGTTTAGTATTTTATATAATAAGAATAACAAAATGTAGTTGACAAACTATTATTAGATGCGTATAATATTCAGAGTGTGATAAAGCTATGTACTTTTGTACAGTTTTTTCACCAATAGTACAATTGGAGACAATTATGCTGATTGATTTTAGAGAACTTCTATCCGGCTCAAAAGAAGATGAAGCTTTTGAAGCTCATATTGATATGAATGAATTGAATACAGGTTCCAGTATATATCCTATTATTCATAAAGATTCATTTATTATTAATGCCCATAAGACAGGGAAGAATAAAGTTAATATTCAATGCAGTGGAGCAGCCGCTCTCAGCATCCCTTGTGACAGGTGTCTTGAACCTGTTGAGACAGTTATTGAATTTAATGTTAATGATCTAGTTGAATTTAATAAAACTGCTCCGGATGAAGAACAAGAAGAAAAAGACTATATTGATGGATACAACCTCGACGTGGATAAACTTATTTTCGGCGAATTACTTGTTTCCATACCAGGTAAAGTATTATGTAAAGATAACTGCAAAGGCTTATGTCCTGTATGCGGTAATAATCTTAACGTTGCCGAATGTGGTTGCGACAGAGATGTCCTGGATCCAAGAATGTCTGTTTTCAAAGATATTTTAAACAATTTTAAGGAGGTGTAACCGGAATGTCAATTTGTCCAAAGAATAAGTCATCTAAGGCAAGAAGAGACAAGAGAAGAGCTAATTGGAAAATGAGCGCTCCTAATCTTGTAAAGTGCAGCAAATGTGGTGCTTTAATGATGCCTCACAGAGTTTGCAAGTCTTGTGGCTCTTATAATAAGAAAGAAATCGTTACAGTTGACTAATTTGTCGATTGTCTTGGCTTTTGTCTGTTAGACAAAAGCCTTTTTTTGTTATATAATAAGATGATTAAATTTTAAAGGAGCTTAATATGACTAAGTTATTATATAAATTATCAGCAGCTATATCAGCAATAGTTATATCAATTTCAATGTTTCCGCCAGTACTGGATAATGCTATGGCTGCTAATATCGGGGTTGAAAAAGATTCTAATGGTAATGTCACAGCCATCACAATCAATGGTAATACATATTCTGATCTGGATCAGGCTGCCGAAGCACTTAAAAATGCCGGGCTTTCATCATCTTATATTGATAAAATACTTGGTGGTTCCTATGGTTCTGGAAACAGCCAGGATATCTATTATGGTAATTCGACAAATATTGATGATTATACATATATGTCACGAAGTGATGCACAGAACCGTCTCAACCAATACAAGAATAATGATGTATTCTGGGGAGAAGAATATATATATTATGAAGGTGAACCTCTGACAGATTTTGATAACAGAATTCACGGAACATATCACACATATAGTTCTTATAAGGATGCAACACATCAGGGATTATCAACCAGCTATAAAATTAACGATAAATATTCTGGGACACATCTTTATAGTGTAGTAGTTGAGAAATGGGATAAAAAAATGAATAAGCTTCAGTATAATGCAGCTATATCATCTTTACAGGATATAGCATCACAGTTTAATTCTGGAAGTGATTACGACAAAATTCTTAATGTTGCCAATTATTTTGCCAATTCAATATCATATGATTATACCAAAACATTTGGTGATATATACCATGCAGTATATTGGGGTAAAGGTGTATGTGCAGCATATGCTGAATGTTTCCAGTTATGTATGGAGAACTTAGGCATTGAGAGTTACATATATACAGATACCACACATGCGCTTAATGTAGTATATCTGGATGGTGCTTATTATTATGTAGATGTAACTAATATGTCTGATCCTGATGGAGTAAGATGGCAGTTCTTCTTATATGGAACTAATATGAGAGTTAATCATACAACACTTCCAATAAGTCCGACTTCCTATGACGGATATACAGGTAATTATGGCATAGATGATATCGAAAAGTCTGAAAGAATTGAAACATCTGATATTCGTGATTTTGTATCTGGAGTAATTGACAGCATTAAATCCTCTGATATCAAAACAGATGTAGCTATTAACCTGACAGACACATCTGAAGAGATAATCACTGAAGAAACCACTACTGAAGAAGAAACCACCACAGAGGAAGAAACTACAACCGTTACTATGACTACAGCAGCTGAAGTTACAACACCAATGCAAAAAAATATTGATACTGATGAAGATGAATCAAATACACCGATAAAAGCTATTGTTATAACAGCGATATGTGCCGTGCTGCTTACAATAACAATTATAGTGACTAAAAAGGTTAATAAAGAACATGATGACAACAGCAAAACTTGATTTTGAAGCCGTGATATAGTATATTTGTTATTGCTTTTTAATTATTAATGTTATTTATGAAAGGATATAATTATATGTCAGATTTCTGTAGAATTGCTCTTGATGCTATGGGCGGAGATAATGCTCCTAGTGAAATTGTAAAAGGGGCAATTGAAGCTTTATCATTAGATTCAAGCATATACATTTATCTTGTTGGCAAGACTGACAGCATAAATGTTGAATTAGCTAAATATACATATGACAAGACAAGAGTTGAGATTGTAGAAGCACCAGAAGTAATTGAGACAGGTGACCCTCCCGTTCTTTCAGTAAGACGCAAGAAAGAATCTTCCCTTGTAAAAGCTATGTACCTTGTAAAAAATGGCGAAGCTGATGCATTTATATCAGCGGGAAGCTCGGGAGCTATTATAGTAGGTGGACAGACTATAATCGGACGTATTCCAGGTGTCGAAAGACCACCTATGGCGCCACTTATCCCTACATCTAAAGGCGTGTCACTTCTCGTTGACAGTGGTGGTAATGTTGATGCCAGACCAAGCTTTCTTGTCCAGTGGGCAAAGATGGGTTCTATATACATGCGAGATATAATCGGAATCAAGAATCCTAAAGTTGCTATTGTAAACATCGGACTTGAAGAAGAAAAAGGAAATAATCTTGTAAAAGAGACATATCCATTATTAAAAGAATGTAGTGATATCAACTTTATAGGAAGTATAGAAGCACGAGAGATTCCAAAGGGATATGCTGATGTCATTGTTTGTGATGCATTTGTTGGCAATGTCATCCTCAAATTATATGAGGGTACAGCCTCTACACTTATTGGTCTTGTTAAACAGACTATGATGAAGAGCTTAAAGACTAAAATCGGAGCTCTCCTAATCAAGAAGGATTTAAAGAATGACTTAAAGGCACTTGATGCAACACAATATGGTGGAGCACCTCTTATTGGTATCAACGGACTTGTTGTAAAAGCCCACGGAAGTGCCAAGGCTAACGAGATTAAAAATTCTTGTCTCCAATGTGTACGCTTTAAAAAGCAGAATATTAATGATAAAATTAAGGCATCTATGTCTTAAATATAAATATATAACCTGAAAGGAGTTAATTTCATGGAATTTGAAAAGTTACAGGGCATTATAGCAGATGTTCTTAATATTGACCCATCTAAAATTGAGCCTAGCACAACATTTGTAGACGATCTTGGTGCAGATTCATTAGATGTATTACAGATTGTTATGGGAATTGAAGACACATTCAATATCAAGATTCCTGATGATGCAACCGATAAAATCGTTACTGTATCAGATGCTGTTGAACAGATTAAGTCAGCGCTTTAATTACGATTTGGCTGTCTTTAATATAAGACAGCCATTTATTATTTAATAAGGAGAATTACATGGCAAATCATAATACAGATTTGGATTTGTTGCAGAAGACAATCAATTATAAGTTCAATAATATAAGCCTGTTAAAAAATGCATTAACACACAGTTCATATGCCAACGAAGTAAAGAAGCACAATCTTCCTGACAATGAACGCCTTGAATTTCTTGGCGATGCAGTTTTAGAGCTTACATCTAGCGATTATATATATAATAATATGCATATGGCAGAGGGCGATATGACACGTCTGCGTGCAAGCATAGTATGTGAACCAACACTTGCATTATGTGCAAGAGCGTTTAATCTTCCTGACTTTATCATGCTTGGAAAAGGCGAAGACCTTACTGGTGGACGTAAACGTGATTCCATTGTTTCTGATGCTTGCGAGGCTCTTATAGGTGCAATTTACCTAGATGGTGGTTTTACTAATGCAAAAGAGTTTATTAATACTTTTATTCTTAATGATTTAGAAAATAAGCAGCTCTTTTTTGATAGCAAGACTATCCTTCAGGAAGTTGTTCAGGCAAGAGGTCTTGAAGTAACTTATGACCTTCTTGATGAGACAGGCCCTGAGCATGACAAAATATTTACAGTTAAAGCTTCCTGCCTTGATTTATTCAGTATAACAGCCAGCGGACACACTAAGAAGGCTGCTCAACAGAAGGCTGCTTTTGATGCGCTGATTTACCTGAAAGGTAAGGGAATAGACGTTAATCCGAAAGGTAAAAAATAATGTATTTAAAAAGTATTGAAGTTCAAGGATTTAAATCCTTTGCTAATAAAATTGTATTTGACTTTCACAATGGAATTACGGGAATTGTAGGTCCTAATGGCTCGGGCAAAAGTAATGTAGCCGATGCTGTCCGATGGGTGTTAGGTGAGCAAAGTGCCAAGCAGCTTCGTGGCTCCAAGATGGAGGATGTAATATTTGCTGGTACCGAGGCTAGAAAGCCTGTCGGTTTTGCTTACGTTTCAATAACATTTGACAATGCAGATCATGCACTGCCTGTTGATTATAATGAGGTAACTGTAACACGTAAAGTCTTCCGTTCTGGCGAAAGTGAATACCAGATGAACGGACATAGCTGCCGTCTTAAAGATATAACTGAACTTTTCTATGATACAGGTATTGGTAAAGAAGGTTATTCTATAATCGGACAGGGTCAGATTGATAAAATTCTAAGTGGTAAACCAGAAGAGAGAAGAGAACTGTTTGACGAGGCTGCTGGTATTGTTAAATTTAAAAGAAGAAAGGCTGCTTCAATTAAAAAGCTTGAAAGCGAGAGAGACAACCTTGTTAGAGTTAACGATATTCTTGTTGAATTAGAAAAACAGGTTGGACCGCTTGAAAAACAGTCCGAAAAAGCCAAAGAATATCTTAACTTGAAAGCTGACCTTAAAGTCAGGGATGTCAATGCTTTTTTACTTGAAAGCGACCAGATTAGAAATTCACTTAAAGAATGTGAAGAAAAGACTTCTATAGCTGACAATGACTTAAATAATGCTAATGCAGAATATGAGAGTACAAAGTCTGAATATGAATCAATTGAGATCCAGTTAAACCAGATCAACAACGAAATAGATGTTGCCAATACACTCCTTAATAATACTGAGGTTGAAAAGCAGCGTCTTGATGGTGTTATTAACGTATATGCTGAACAGATAAAGACAATACAGGCTAATAACATTCATTATACAGGACGACTGTCTGATATTGATGAAAGTATAAGTTCTAAAAATACTGAA
The DNA here is from genome assembly GCA_934359185.1 of uncultured Lachnospira sp. GTDB lineage: Bacteria > Bacillota > Clostridia > Lachnospirales > Lachnospiraceae > Lachnospira. The sequence goes on from CAKRLE010000001.1 coordinate 84,720, forward strand.
TTATCAAAACTTGATTCTGAAAAAGACTCTCTGTCTGAGAATATATTACAATATGAACAGCAGAAAAATGCCGCCATAGCAAAACACGACAGCATCACTGCTGATATAGAAACTATTAATCATCAGATAGAAGAACACAACAATAAAATCATTGACGTTCTCAATGAAAAAAATAAAACTGCTGCCGATAACCAGAAGTTCCAGACTATGCTTGAACAGCAGAATATCAAAAAGGCTGAATTAAACAGTGTTATAATCAAAACAAAAAGTGATGAGAGTGCTGTTGATAACACAATCAGTTCTTTAAATAACAGCATCACAGATGTCGATAAACGTATTAACGTAATAACTGATAAAATAACTGCTATCAACAATGATATAACATCACATAAGAATAATATTGCAGGACTCACAACTTTGATTGATAAAGAACAGACACAGTATCACCGTGAGAAATCAAAGCTCGAATCTTTAATTGCCATAACTGAAAGATATGATGGCTATGGTAACAGTATCAGAAAGATAATGGAGCTTAAAGAAACTAATACAGGAATACTTGGTGTAATTGCTGATATTATCAAGGTTGAAAAGAAATATGAGACAGCAATTGAAACAGCTCTTGGCGGTTCAATCCAGAATATCGTTACTGATAATGAGAATACTGCGAAAGAACTTATTGCCTACCTTAAGCAGAACAAGCTTGGACGAGCTACATTTCTTCCTATAACATCAGTTTCTGGCAAAAATACACTTGAAAATGAGCCATGCATGAAAGAACAGGGAGTTGTAGGACTTGCCTGCAATCTTGTCCGTGTTGATTTTGAATATGCTAACCTTGCAAAGTACCTTTTGGGAAGAATACTTGTCGTTGACAACATTGACAATGCACTTGTTATTGCAAGGAAATACAGACATTCTTTAAGAATTGTAACACTTGAAGGAGAACAGTTAAATCCTGGTGGTTCAATGACTGGTGGTGCATTTAAAAATGCAAGCAATCTTCTTGGTAGAAGACGTGAGATAGAAGAATTAAAGGTAAGTGTTGCTGCCGTAAGCAAGTCATATAACAATCATAAGGCAGACGTAATTGAACTAAGAAAAGAAGTTGCCGCTCTCCGTGAACAGCTTGAACAGATGAATAAAGACATGCGTGAAGTTCAGATTGAGAAAAATACACTCACTATGAATTTAAGACAGGCATCGGATAAGAAAAAGGAAATTTCTGAATCTTATACACGCATAACATCACAGGCTGCACAAATTGAGAATGAAATCAGTGAAATTGAAAAAAATCTTAATAACGTTTCTGGCAATCTTGCCTCACTTGACTCAATTAATCAGGAGTCAAAGAATGAGATTAATTCATTAAATGAATCACTGACAAAGAAAAAAGAAGAAGAAGCAGCAAGCAGTCTGGCTATTGAAAAAATCAAGATGGATTTCTCTTCTCTGTTGCAGAAAGAAACATTTATTGAAGAAAACAGACATCGTATTGAAAGTGAAATAGAAGAACTCAATTCTGAAAAGAATGAAATTCTTGAAAAAATGTCTGGAACTAATGATGATATTGAGAGTAAGAATGCTGAGATATCTGACGTTAAGAATAAGATAAATATTGCAGCAGACCAGATTAACGACTGCAGAAATAAGATTGAAACACTCAAATCAAAAAGAAATGAATATAACGATTCACATAAGATTTTCTTTGATAAGAGAGAAGCGATTGCATCAAGAATCTCTGACCTTGATAAGGAAGTTTACAGACTTAATTCAATTAAAGAAAAGCTTGATGAGTCACTTGATTCATTAACTGATTACATGTGGAATGAATATGAACTTACATACTCATATGCTTCTGAATTAAAAGATGACCGTTTTGACAATCTTTCATCTATTAAGAAGGAAATATCATCTCTTAAAGCTAAAATACGTGGCTTAGGTGATGTCAATGTCAATGCCATTGAAGAATATAAAGAGGTTAATGAAAGATACCAGTTCTTAAAGACACAGCATGATGACCTCATTGAAGCTGAGAGTTCGCTTGTCAAGATTATCGATGAGCTTGATAACGGCATGCGTGTACAGTTTCAGCAGAAGTTTGAGCAGATTAAAGTTGAATTTGATAAAGTGTTTAAAGAACTTTTTGGCGGCGGACGAGGTACAATTGAACTTGTTGAAGGCGAAGACATTCTTGAATCAGGAATCATTATAATATCACAGCCACCTGGCAAAAAGCTTCAGAATATGATGCAGTTATCTGGTGGTGAAAAAGCTCTTACAGCCATATCATTGTTATTTGCAATACAGAATCTTGCGCCTTCGCCATTCTGTCTGCTTGATGAGATTGAGGCTGCGCTTGATGATTCTAACGTAAGCAGATATGCTAATTACCTTCATAAGCTTACAAAGCATACTCAGTTTATTGTCATTACACATAGACGAGGCACTATGTCAGCGGCTGACAGATTATATGGTATAACCATGCAGGAAAAGGGCGTTTCAGCATTAGTTTCTGTTGACCTTATTGCTGATGATCTTGAAAAAGAGGTGAAATAATAATTATGGGACTTTTTACTAATTTAAAAAACGGACTTTCAAAAACCCGTGATAATATCGTGTCTGGTTTTAACAATATTTTCACTGGTTTCTCATCAATTGATGATGATTTCTATGAAGAACTTGAAGAAACAATGATAATGGGCGATATCGGTGTTGTGGCTACCGAAGAAATTATTGAAGATCTTAAAGAAAAAGTTAAAGAGAATAAAATCAAAGACCCGGCAATGTGCAAACAGCTCCTCATTGATTCAATTAAGGAAAAAATGAATCTTGGTCCTAACGCATATGACTTTGAAAACCAGAAATCAATTGTAATGGTTATCGGTGTCAATGGCGTTGGTAAAACAACATCTGTAGGTAAAATGGCTGGACTTCTTAAAGCAAAGGGTAAAAAAGTAGTTCTTTCTGCCGCTGATACTTTCAGGGCTGCTGCCATAGAACAATTAACTGAATGGGCTAACAGAACAGGCACCGATATTATAGCCCAGAGTGAGGGTTCAGACCCAGCAGCAGTAATATATGATTCAATAGCTGCTGCCAAAGCAAGAAATGCTGATGTATTAATATGCGATACAGCTGGAAGACTCCATAACAAGAAAAATTTAATGGAAGAGCTTCGTAAGATTGACAGGATAATTGAAAGAGAGTATTCTGATGCGTATAGGGAAAATTTGATAGTTTTAGATGCAACGACCGGACAGAATGCATTATCTCAGTTAAAAGAATTTAATGATGTAACTGATATAACCGGAATCATCCTTACTAAGATGGATGGAACTGCCAAGGGTGGTATTGCCGTTGCAATCCAGGCAGAAATGGGAATTCCTGTAAAATATATCGGAGTCGGTGAACATATTGAAGATTTACAGAAATTTGACTCTGATACTTTTGTTAATGCATTATTTGATGTTGACATTAACGAAGAGAATGAATAATTATTAACTTAAAGGAGCATCAAAATCAATGGAAGAATTATCACTTAAGAAATTCGAGGAAGCAGCTGAAAAAGTTAAAGAAGCAACACTTCCAACTAACCTTGTATACAGTGAATATTTCAGTTCACAGACAGGCAATAAGGTTTATCTCAAGCCCGAGAACATGCAGTATACAGGAGCATATAAAGTAAGAGGTGCTTACTACAAGATAAGCACAATGTCAGAAGAGGCAAGAAAAAAAGGACTTATCACAGCTTCTGCTGGTAACCATGCACAGGGTGTTGCTTTTGCAGCCAAGAAATATGGTGTTAAAGCTACAGTAGTTATGCCAACAACAACTCCTCTTATCAAAGTTAACCGAACTAAAGGATATGGAGCAGAAGTTATATTATATGGTAACGTATATGACGAAGCTTGTGAATACGCTATCAAACTCGCAGAAGAAAAAGGTCTCACATTCGTTCATCCATTTGATGATCTCGATGTAGCTACAGGACAGGGTTCTATAGCCATGGAGATAATCAAAGAACTCCCAACAGTTGATTACATATTAGTCCCTGTTGGTGGAGGTGGACTTGCAACAGGTGTGTCTACACTTGCAAAGCTTCTTAATCCTAATATCAAGGTTATAGCTGTAGAACCTGCTGGTGCAAGCTGTCTTAAAGCATCTCTTGAGGCTGGAAAGGTTGTAACTCTTCCTAATGTCAACACAATTGCTGATGGTACAGCTGTTAAAACTCCTGGTACAAAGGTATTCCCTTATCTCCAGAAAAATCTTGATGATGTAATTACTGTTGATGATGAAGATTTGATAGTTGCATTCCTTGATATGGTAGAAAATCACAAGATGATTGTTGAAAATTCTGGTCTTCTTACAGTAGCCGCATTAAAACAGCTTAATGTAAAGGACAAAAAGATTGTTTCCATACTCTCAGGTGGTAACATGGATGTCATCACTATGTCATCTGTTGTACAGCAAGGTCTTGTATTCAGAAGCAGAATATTTACCGTATCAGTTCTTTTACCTGATAAACCAGGTGAACTTGTTAAAGTTGCATCTATAATTGCTGATGCTAATGGTAATGTAATCAAGCTTGACCATAACCAGTTTGTAAGTATCAACAGAAAAGCTACTGTTGAGCTTAGAATCACAATTGAAGCTTTCGGACATGAACACAAAGACTTAATTGTAAAGAAGTTAGAGGAAGCTGGATTAAGGCCAAGAATTGTAAAAGTAAATATCTAAATTTAATATTATAATATGTAACAAATGATTTTTATAGTTCACATATTAATCACATAAAGGACACATTTCTTACAATGTGTCCTTTTATTATTTAATCATCAAATAAATCCAAAGGAGATTATTAGTTATGATTAAATATAAAAAACTTTCAGCTTCGCTCTTCATAGGAATTATGGCACTTCTTAGTGTTACAGGATGCTCATTCAATAATTCAGTAAACAGTTCTTCTGACAGCCAGACAACCATCACAACTAACAGCAGTGCAGTAAGCACATCACTTGTGTCATCAAATTCTGATTCAACCATAGAATATGATAATGAAGACCTTGATGCTTCATATAATGAATCTGACTGTACAGTAATTAATTTGACTGGCTCATCAGTAGATATCACATCTGCTGGAACATATCTTATCAGCGGAACACTTACAGACGGATGCATAAGAGTTAATTACTCAGGTAAATCAACAGTACGACTTATATTCAACGGCGTTAATATCACATGTGATTCAGAAGCACCAGTTGTAATAGAAGATGGTAAAAAAGTAATTATTACACTTGCTTCTGGTTCTGAAAATACAATAACTGATAACAGATCTTCTGATATAGATGATGGGTACTCTGGTGCTATAAGCTCCAAGGCTGACCTTATTATCAATGGCTCTGGAAAGCTTAATATAACAGCTAACCACAGAAACGGAATCAAGAGCAGTGATGATTTAAAGATTGTATCTGGTAATATTAACATTAAGAGTAATGAAGACGGAATTGTCGGCAAGGACTGCTTATGCATAAAGAGTGGTGATTTCACTATCAATTCAGGTAATGACGGAATGAAATCAACATATGATACAGATGATTCAAAGGGATATATCATAATTGAGAATGGTACATTCGATATCACATGTGGAAATGATGGTATACAATCAGAACACAGCCTTACAATATATGATGGCACATTTAATATTAAGACTGGTTCAGGTGCAAGTGAATCAATAAAGACATCAAACAGCATGAATATAAATCCTGGCAGCAGATTTGGCGGTGACTTTAAAAATAATGCATCAACAAGTTCATCATCAAGCTCTGAAAGTATTAAAGGTATCAAAGCCGTTGGTGCAATAACATTAGTATCTGGTAATTATACTATTGACAGTGAAGATGACTCCATACACTCTAATGACACAATATTAATATCAGGTGGAACGTACCAGTTAAGTTCAGGTGATGATGGTATTCACGCTGATAACATTATACAGATAGACAATGGCTCTATCAATGTCAACATGTCATACGAAGGAATTGAGGCTGCTACAATCAACATTAATGGTGGAGATATCTCTGTCACATCAAGTGATGATGGCATTAATGCCTCTGATGGTTCAACATCTAACAATGTGTCTTTTAACATTTCAGGTGGTAAATTATATGTCAATGCATCTGGCGATGGACTTGACTCTAATGGTGCAATCAATATAAGCGGTGGAGAAATTATTGTAGAGGGACCTACAAGCTCTGGAGATACAGCCCTTGACTATGAAACAAGCCTTAATTTTACTGGTGGAATTGTTATGGCTTTCGGTTCAAGCGGAATGGTTGAATCACCTACATCTGCTTCCAATGGATGTGCAATTGTATCAGTATTTACATCACAGGCTGCTAATTCAGCATTCAGTCTTACTGATGCATCCGGCAATGTAATAATGTCAGCAAATCCATCAAAAGCATATGCTGCATTAATCATATATTCAGCAGACATCAAGAGCAATACTGAATATACAATTACTGCTGGTAATTATACATCAACTGTGACAACTTCATCAGCCATCACATCTGACGGAAATGCAGGCGGTGGCTTCGGTGGATTCGGAGGTCAGGGCAGTATGAGAGGTGGCAAGTCTGACAGCCAGCAGCCATCAGATAATAATATGCAGCAGCCAGACGGGCAGATGATGCCTTCAAATAACCAGATGCAACAGCCTGATGGCCAGATGATGCCAAATGGTCAGCCAGATGGCCAGATGATGCCTGGACAGCCAGGAAACCAGACATTTTAGAAAATTATATAATTAAAATCAAATAACAAATTAATTCAAAGGGATTGTATTTTATGTATGCAATCCCTTTTTTATATGCTAAAATAACATTTAAAGTACTTATTCTACACATGGAGGATGGCAATGAAAGAAAATGTCAAAAAATATCTGACAATATCATTATGTCTTTTTACATCATTCGCTTTAGCTATTATTTTATTCTTCGTTCTATATAAAATTGATGCAATACGTTCTGTTCTTGGACATATATTCAAAACAATGATGCCATTTGTAATAGGAATTATTCTTGCATATATAATATATCCTATGTGTAATCAATTTGAGGTTTTATACAACAGGCTGTTTTCCAGAATAAAAAATGATTCCAAAAGAAACAGGCTTTCAAGCACACTGAGCGTATTTACCGGAATAATAATAGCTCTTATTATTGTATATATAATCCTTATGGTTATCATTCCACACCTTATATCAAGTGTCATAGCACTGGTTAATATATTACCAGTGAGTGCCAACAAACTGATTAATTACCTTGACCATACACTTACATCACATCCTGAGATAAGAGACAGTATGCAGGATCTGATTAACAGAGGATACAAGGAAGCCCAGAACTGGATTAATAATGAGCTTCTTAAACAGGTTCAGATATTTGCAACAAGTCTTTCATCAAGTATTATGGGATTCTTCACTGCGCTATTTAATCTGTTTGTTGGAATAATAGTAGCTGTCTATATTCTTCTTGGAAGGAAAAAGCTTGCAAGACAGGCTAACCTTATATGCTATAGCATATTCAAAGAGAATATTGCAGATAAAATCGTTGATGAAGTAGGCTATATTAACAGTGTATTTACAGGATTTATCAATGGCAAGATATTGGATGCAGTCGTTATCTCTATGATATGTTACATAGGAATGATGATTTTCCACTGGATTACACCTAATAAAAATCTTATGAGTGAGATACTTGTCGCTGTAATTGTAGGCATTTTTAATGTAATCCCATTCTTTGGCTGGTATATAGGATTGTTCATGTCTGCGCTGCTTATACTGATTGTCAACCCAGTACAATGTATCTTTTTTGTGGTATTTGATTTTATATTGCAGCAGATAGACGGAAATATAATCGGACCTAAGATACTGGGCAATACAACTGGCATATCAAGCCTGTGGGTACTTTTTTCAATATTCTTATTCGGAGATATATGGGGATTTGCAGGAATGTTAATAGGTGTTCCATTATTTGCTGTTATATATCATATTATAACTAATCTTGTTTTTTCAGGTCTTGAAAAACGCGGTCAGACTGATATGGCTGATGAATACCGTGATGATTACCCTGATAAAGACACCATAAAGCAGGAAAAAAGGGAAGCCAGACAGATAAAGAAAATGGAAAAACTTATAAAAAAAGAAGCCAGACAAAAAGAAATGAATGTCAAGTAAAAATGCTTGACAAGTGTTTTTACTCATGATAATATACATAAGGTTTGAAATTATCAAGAATAGGTAGTTGTCATGGAAAAAATTGTTGAGCAGACACTTTTATATGATTTTTATGGCGAACTTCTTAATGACCATCAGAAAAGCATATATGAAGATGTAGTTTTTAATGATTTGTCTTTGAGTGAAGTTGCTGATGAATATGGGATATCCCGACAAGGTGTGTTCGATTTGATTAAACGGGTTAACAAAACCCTTTCTGAATATGAGAATAAGCTTCATCTTGTTGACAAGTTTATATCAACTAAAGCTAAGATTCATGATATCCAGAAGCTTTCTGACGACTATATTGCAGATAAGGATATTTCTAAAATTGAGGCTATACAAAGAATAGCCAATGATATAATTGATAATTTTTAGGAGGGCGTATGGCATTTGATAGTTTATCTGATAAACTGCAGAACATATTTAAAAACCTTCGTGGAAAAGGCCGTTTAAGTGAGGCTGATGTCAAGGCAGCACTTAAAGAAGTTAAAATGGCTTTGCTTGAAGCTGATGTTAATTTTAAAGTTGTAAAGCAATTCGTCAAGTCAGTTGAAGAACGTGCAATTGGACAGGATGTAATGTCAAGTCTTACACCTGGTCAGATGGTTATCAAGATTGTTAATGAAGAGATGGTATCTCTCATGGGTTCTGAGACTACTGAGATTGCCTTAAAGTCCGGCAATGAAGTCACTGTTATTATGATGGCTGGTCTTCAGGGTGCTGGTAAGACAACAACAACAGCTAAATTAGCTGGCAAGTTCAAGTCAAAAGGCAAAAAGCCACTCTTAGCTGCATGTGATGTATACAGACCAGCCGCTGTTGAACAGTTAAAAATCAATGGTGAAAAGCAAGGAGTTGAGGTGTTTTCTATGGGGACTAATAACAGTCCTGTAGATATAGCTAAAGCTTCAATAGCACATGCCAAGAATAATAATTATAATATTGTTATTTTAGATACTGCTGGCCGTCTTCATGTAGATGAAGACATGATGGAAGAGTTAATCAACATCAAGAACGCTGTAGATGTAGACCAGACTATATTAGTAGTAGATTCCATGACTGGTCAGGATGCCGTTAATGTAGCAGCATCATTTAATGAAAAGATTGGTATTGACGGTGTTATACTTACCAAGCTTGATGGTGATACAAGAGGTGGTGCAGCCCTTTCTATTAAGGCTGTAACCGGCAAGCCTATACTTTATGTAGGTATGGGAGAGAAATTATCAGACCTTGAACAGTTCTATCCAGACAGAATGGCTTCAAGAATTCTTGGAATGGGCGATGTACTCACTCTTATTGAGAAAGCAGAAGCCCAGATTGATCAGGAAAAAGCCAAAGAGATGGAACAGAAGTTCAAAAAAGCTGAGTTTGATTTCAATGATTTCCTTGAATATATGGGACAGATTAAGAATATGGGCGGTATTGGTTCAATTCTTAACATGCTTCCAGGAATGGGACTTGGAGGACAGCTAAAAGGTCTTGATGCTAATATGACAGATGATGCCGAAGCAAATCTTAAAAAGACGGAATCAATTATTTATTCAATGACTGCTAAGGAGAGAAGTAACCCTGACATCCTTAATCCGTCAAGAAAAAACAGAATTGCACGAGGTGCTGGTGTTGACATAAGTGATGTCAACCGCCTGGTAAAACAGTTTGAGCAGATGAAAAAGATGATGAAGCAGATGCCAGGCATGATGAAAGGTGCTAAAAAGGGACGTTTTAAACTTCCTTTTTAACATGACTGTTTACAGTCTATAGATTTATTCAATAATATTTAGGAGGTGAAATTAAAGATGGCAGTAAAGATTAGATTAAAGAGATTAGGTGAGAAGAAGTCTCCTTTCTATAGAATTATCGTAGCTGATTCAAGATCTCCAAGAAATGGTAGATTTATCGATCAGATCGGTACTTATGATCCTAATTATGATCCATGCAAGCTTGATATTGATGCTGAGGCTGCAAAGAAGTGGTTAGCTAATGGTGCTCAGCCTACAGAGGTTGTTGCAAAGCTCTTCAAGATGGCTGGTATTGAGAAGTAATTAGCTAGTGGAGGTGATTTCATGAAAGAATTAGTTGAAGTGATTGCTAAGGCACTAGTTGATAATCCAGATGAAGTTGTTGTATCGGAAACTGTTAAGGACAAGGTTATTGTTATAGATTTAAAGGTTGCCCAGTCTGATATGGGTAAGGTAATCGGTAAGTCTGGCCGTATAGCTAAGTCTATCAGAACTGTTGTGTCCGCTGCATCTGCTAAGTCGGATAAAAAAGTTATTGTAGAAATTGATAACTAATTGTTAGGCACAAGTTTTCTTGTGCCATTTTCTTTATCATCACGGAGGAATTGATGGAAGATTTACTAAGAGTTGGCGTTATAACACAGACACATGGCATCAGGGGAGAAGTTAAAGTATTTCCAACAACTGATGATCCTGAAAGATTCAAGGATTTAAAAGAATGTATTATTCGTGCAAAAAGACAGGATATTCATGTGACAGTTTCAAATGTTAAATTTTTTAAACAATATGTCATTTTGAAATTTAAAGAATATGATAATATTAATGATATTCTGGATTATGTCAGATGCGACCTTCTGGTTACAAGAGATAATGCTGTAAAATGTGCGCCAGGCGAATATTTTATATGTGATCTTATTGGTATGGATGTCGTAACCGATGAAGGTGTCAGACTTGGTAAGTTGACTGAAGTGTATGAGACTGGTGCTAATAATGTTTACGAAGTAACTAATGATAATAATGAACAGGTTCTTATTCCTGTTATAGACCAGTGTATATTATCACATGACTGTGACACACGCATTATAACAGTTCATCTTTTACCTGGTTTATTAGACATTAACAAATAAATTTTATAGGGGGATTTAATATGCCAATTGCAAAAAGAAATATCGCAGTATGTATCATACTTTCTATTATTACATGTGGTATATATGGAATATACTGGTTTATTGTTGTCACTGACGAGGCCAGACAGATAGTCGGTGATGTCAATGGTACAAGTGGTGGCGTTTCATTCCTTTTAAGTCTTATTACATGTAATCTTTACGGATTATACTGGGCTTATAAGCAGGGCGACAGACTTGATTATGCTAAATCTGTCCGCAACATTCCTAATGGAAGTTCTAACATTCTTTACCTTATTCTTGAAATTTTTGGCTTTAATATAATTGCCGTTGCTTTAATGCAGGATTCAATCAATAAGGTATTAGATGCAGATGCAGGATATAATAGCTAAAAAAATATATTGCATTTTTTTACTCGTTATGATATATTAAATAAGTTGTGAGAAAAGAGATGGTCCTCTGTTACATAGATTGTATTAAGAACATCCGAATATTAAGGAGGTCACACATGAACGAAATTATTAAGAACATTGAAGATGCACAGTTAAAGGCTAACGTTGACCAGTTTAATGTTGGTGATACAGTTAAGGTATCAGCTAAGATTAAAGAGGGTAACCGTGAGAGAATCCAGGTATTTGAGGGTACAGTACTTAAGATTCAGGGTACTGGAGTTCGTAAGACTTTCACAGTTAGAAAGATTTCTAATGGTATCGGCGTTGAGAAGACTTGGCCATTACACTCACCAATCGTAGAAAAGATTGAGGTTGTTAGACATGGTAAGGTTAGACGTGCTAAACTTAACTACTTACGTCAGAGAACTGGTAAGGCTGCAAAGGTTAAGGAATTAGTTAAGTAATTATTTTGTGTCTTAAGATTTGAGCATTGGAGAGCCTGGCTTTTCAGTGCTCTTTTTTCTAATTACAGAATTGAGGATATATATGTCAAACTTTTTACGAAGATATCAGGAAAATACTACTTTATTAAATATATTAAAGGTTATTTCAGATATAATTATAATTGCACTCGCTGCATATGTCATAATTCTTTTTACATGCGAAAGAACTAACATAAATGGTAATTCAATGCAGCCAGTTCTGTGTAATGGCGACAATGTAATGATTAACCGTTTCTCGTATGCTTATACCAGTCCGAAAAGATACGATGTTATTGCTTTCAAAACATCAGGAACTGGATTTAATAAGATATACATAAAAAGAGTTATCGGTGTACCAGGCGATAAAGTTGCAATAATAGATGGCAAAGTATATATTAATGACGAGCAGCTTGTTGATGATGTATTCACAGACAACATCCTTACAGCTGGTCTTGCTGCCAATTCACTTACATTAGGCAAAGATGAATATTTTGTATTGGGTGACAATCGGAATAATAGTGAAGATAGCCGGTTTGCCAATATTGGAATTGTCAGAAAGTCTAACATAATCGGTTCTGCATGGCTTATAACATCGCCTGTAAACCGTTTTGGATTTATAAAATAGAGTCAAGGAGATTTACATGGATTATCAATGGTACCCTGGTCATATGACCAAAGCTAAACGAATGATGGAAGACAATATCAAGCTTATAGATTTAGTCATAGAAATAATTGATTCAAGAATTCCATTTAGCAGCAGAAACCCTGACATAGATACATTAGCAAAGAACAAATCAAGAATTATCCTTTTGAACAAATCTGACCTGTCAGACGACAGCTCAAATCAGATATGGATGGATTATTATAAGAATAAAGGATTTTACTGCCTTAAAATCAATGCCAAAAATGGTTATGGCTTAAAACAGCTTCCTTCACTTATTAACGAAGCGTGTAGTGCCAAGATTGAAAGAGATAAAGCTAAAGGCATACTTAACAGACCAATCAGGGCAATGATTGTTGGTATCCCTAATGTCGGCAAATCTACTTTTATCAATGCATTTGCTGGAAAAGCATGCACTAAGACAGGTAATAAGCCTGGTGTTACTAAAGGTAAACAATGGATTCATATTAACAAAAATCTCGAACTGCTTGATACTCCTGGTATATTATGGCCTAAATTCGACGACAAGATGGTCGGCATGCGTCTTGCCATGATTGGTTCGATGAACGATCAGGTTCTTAATATAGAAGACCTGTCATTTGAAATTCTTAAATTCATCAAAGAAAATTATCCTGGACTAATACATAATCGTTATGAAATAGATGAAAACCAGGAGGCTATAGACATAATGAACCAGATTGGCGAAAAAAGAGGCTGCCTTAAGAAAAATGCACTTATAGACTATGAAAAACTTGCTGGTATTATAGCAGATGATTTCAGAAGCGGCAGAATTGGCAGAATAACTCTTGAGATGCCTGTAAGTTAAATATAAAGGAGACTACTGTACAATGACTAAAAAAGAAGAGGCAGCTTTAAAGCGTGCAGAAAAATTAGCAAAAGAGCAGCAGCGTATAGAAGAAATGTGTGTATACGAAAAAGAATATTCCAACTGTAATTATATATGCGGTATAGATGAAGTTGGACGAGGTCCTCTGGCTGGTCCAGTAGTTGCATGTGCAGTCGTTCTTCCTAAAGATTCAAGAATCCTATATGTCAATGACTCCAAGAAATTAAGCGAAAAGAAACGCAATGAATTATATGACATTATAACTAAAACAGCAGTATCCTATGGAATAGGGGTAGTTGACTGTAACATTATTGACGAGATTAATATTCTTCAGGCAACATATGAAGCTATGCGTCAGGCTATTAATAATCTTACCATTCAACCCGATATATTACTTAATGATGCTGTTACAATTCCAGAAGTTGATATACCACAGGTTCCTATCATAAAAGGTGATGCAAAAAGTCTTACTATTGCATGCGCCAGTATTGTTGCCAAAGTAACAAGAGATAGAATGATGGTAGAATATGATAAAATCTATCCCGGATATGATTTTGCATCCAACAAAGGATACGGAACAGCTAAACATATTGATGCATTAAAACTTCAAGGGTCTTCTCCAATCCATAGAAAGACTTTTATCAAAAATATTAATACACCAAGAGGTTAAATATGGCTATTAATCTGTCATCTCTACTAAACCAATTAAATAACAGCCAGCTTAATGGAACTTCCTCTGATTATTCTAAAGCTAATACATCAGACAGCAGGGTAACCATTGATAATTCTGGACTTACCATGTTAAAAAACATGTTATCCGGAGAGACATTCTCTGGCAGAATAGTTGGTTTAAAGGATGATACCGCATTGATTCTGCTTAACAATGGCTCCAATGTCAGTGCAAGATTATCTGATAATTCCAATATATCTGTTGGTCAGAATATAACTTTCCTGATTGAAGAAAATACGCCTGACAATATAAAGCTAAAACCACTTGGTGCTTCTGGACAGGAAGCTATCCTTATCGACAAAGCACTAGAAGCTGCTAATTTATCTCCTAATGAATCCAACATTAAAATTGTATCACAGCTTCTTGACATGAATATGCCAATAGATGCAAAGACTTTAGGTGATATGGTCAAATATTCCCTTCAATATCCAGACAGTAATCTTAATACAATTGCTAATCTTATGCGTCTTGATATGCCTGTAACAACTGAGAATATTACCCAGTTTGATGCCTACAGAAGTCTTGAACACTCTGTTTCTGGCAATTACGAAATTATGGGAAAACAGCTTGACAATATAATAAACAATATTTTAAATACACCATCTGATTCTGCTGATGCATCAAAACAGATGATTAATTTTATCAACACACTTTACTCTGCTGATGAAAATGGCGGTAATACAGCTGATGTTTCAGGCAGTCTTTTAACTAATATATTATCTGATAAAGAATTAAACGCTTTGAAGGAGGCATTTTCTAATTCCAGCTCTGCCGGAGTTTCAGATTTATTCAATGAAATAATCCAGAAACTTGACAACAAAACTGCAACCGTTAAAGACGTTATTACTTCTTTGATGAACTCTACGTCCGATTTATTCAAAGATAAACCAGACCTTAAATCAACTTTACTCCAGGATATATCTCCTAAGCTGATAGAACAGATGATCAATGAAACCTTAAAAATAACACCTGAAAATATTGCTAAACAGGATGGAATTAAGAATTACTATAAACGTGTAAAATCAATTCTTGAGAAAGCTGAAAAAGAACTTACAGATGAAAGCTTCTCTGACCTGAATAAGAATCTTAATCAGGTAAAATCTAATATTGATTTCATGAATGACCTTAACAGGAATATGACATATTTCCAGATGCCGGTACATTTCAAGCACAGTAATGGAGATGGTGAGCTTTATGTATTCACTAATAAGAAGGCTTTATCAAAAAACACCGACAATGTGAGTGCGCTCCTTCATCTTGATATGGATAATCTGGGTCCTATGGATGTATATGTAAAGATGTCTGGCAAAAATGTGACGACTAATTTCTGTCTTGAAACAGAAGAACTTTTAGATTTCGTATATTCAAATATTGACAAACTTAATGAAAGACTGGAAAAATTAGGTTACAATACCAGATTTGAAATGAATGTTACTTCAAAAAACAATTCATTTAACTTTGTAGATGATTTTATTGAAAAGGATATCCCAACTCATTCAACATCACAATTTGTTTTTGATATTAAAGCCTGATTTACAGGTGGTAAAAGAGGTATCTTATGGCAGATTATTCAGATAATAAAAATACCAGAGATAAAAATACAGAAAAAAAGAACAAAATATCTGTTGCACTTGAATATGTTCCTGGAGAGGAAGCTCCTAAAATCATAGCAACTGGTAAAGGAGAACTTGCCGAAAAAATCATTGAAAAAGCCAGGGAATCCGATGTACCTGTATATGAAGATTCCAAATTAGCAGCGACTCTGTCCAAGCTTGAAATCGGAGATATGATTCCCCCTGAATTATATAATGTTGTCGCTGAGATTCTTGTATTCGTTGATGACTGCGACAGAATCAGAGCCAAAACAAAGCACTTTAATAATAAAGGATTACTATGAATAATCGTAAAACTGGTTCTATCTGGGAAGATAAAGCATGTGAATATCTAATATCTAATAATATAACAATCATTGAACGCAATTACCGCTGTCATATGGGTGAAATTGACATAATTGGTAAAGAATATGATACCTACGTATTTGTTGAGGTAAAATACAGAAGCAATTCCCACTATGGATTATCGTATGAGGCAGTAACACCAAAAAAACAGCATACAATCATTAATGTAGCAAAACACTATCTTATAAGTCACAATATTTCTATGAATAATAAAATAAGATTTGATGTGTGCGGATTTGATAATGGTGTTATCACTTATATTAAAAATGCATTTTAGTACAGGAGAAATTTCTATGATACATTCATTTAAAGATTATAATGAAGCTGTCAACAGACTTAAAAGAATACAGCCTGACAGCCAGTCAGAAGATAATAACAACTATGTAGATACAATTTTTCTTGACAACAATAACAATGTTCCAATGTTCCATTTTACTGAGCTTAAAAAATATGACTGGTTAAAACAATCATTATCTACAAGACTTGGAGGCGTAAGCAGCGGAATATATGAGACAATGAATTTATCATTCAATCTGTCAGACTCACATGAAAATGTATTAAATAACTTTAAAATTATTGCTGATTCTATAGGCATTCCAGTAGAGAATATGGTATATTCTAAGCAGACACATACCACTAATGTCTTAAAAATTGATGACCACCATAAAGGTATGGGAATTATAAAAGACAGAGATTATGATAATATTGATGGTCTGATAACTAATGTCCCTGGCATATGTCTTGTGACATCATTTGCAGACTGTATTCCTGTTATTATAATTGACCCTGTAAAGAAAGTTATCGCATCTCTTCATTCGGGATGGCGTGGAACAGTAGGAAATATATCCAAAAATGCAATCGATATCATGCAGGCAGATTACGGCTGCAAGTCTGAACATCTTCTTGGATTCATTGGCCCTGGAATATGCAGTAACTGTTATGAGATAAGCTTGGATGTAGCAGATAAATTTACCAATGCGTATTCTGACCGCCAGATACCTTTGATTCTAAAGCCAGGAAAAAGCAGTGACAAGTTCTATCTTGATTTGCTGATGGCTAACAGGGTGAATCTTATTAATTGTGGTATTAAACCGTCTAATATATATACTGCTGATGTTTGTACATGTTGTAATCCGAAACTTTTACCATCACACAGAGCAACTGGAGGTAAACGTGGATTGATGTGCAATTTCATCTATATAAAAGGAGTTAACTAATGAACGATTTCGATTTAATAACAAACTCAGGTGAATCAGACTACGCTAATATTAATGAAGAGCTGTTCATGAAAAAGGCGGAAGAAAGCACTAAATTCGCTGAATTAATGATGATGTACAGAAGTGCCATACGTGAAGTACAGACTAAACTTGAAAATTTAAATGATGAATTCATGACAAGCAAGCAAAGGAATCCTATTGATAGTATTAAGACACGTATAAAAAGCCCTACCAGCATATACCAGAAGCTTGCAAAGCGTGGTAAACCAATTACCCTTCAATCAATAGCAGACAATCTCAATGATGTTGCCGGCGTAAGGGTGGTCTGCCCATTTATAAGTGATATATATGATGTAGCCAAGATGCTTATATCCCAGGACGATATTGAAGTAATGGAAGTAAAAGACTACATAAAGAATCCAAAACCGAATGGTTACAGAAGCCTGCATTATGTTCTTATCATACCTATATTCCTCTCAACAGGAAAAGAATACATGAAAGTTGAGGTACAGATAAGAACAATTGCTATGAATTTCTGGGCAAGCCTCGAACATCAGATGCATTATAAGCAGTTTGAGAATAATGACATGCCAGACATTGTCAATGAACTTACAAAGTGTGCTGAAAATATCTACCACACAGATGTAAGAATGCAGGAATTAAGAGAAGATATCAGTAACCTTACTAATGAATAATTAAATACCTTTTCTTTTTTTATTCTTACCAGCTCTTAACATAAGGAATAATATAAGAGCAAGTACTCCAACAAATAACAGCAGGCTTAAAAATGAAGTCATTATCTCAACAAAAAATGGGTTATCCATAATTGTTTTCTTAATCGGCTTATAGTCTGCTGTATTTATTATGTCTGTAAGCATCTTATCCATTTCATCTGTTATTGCCTGCTGGTTAGTCTGCAATGTAAATACAACAGCTTTTCCCTGCATAATTGTATAATATTTTTTCAGATAGACAGTTACAAGATTGCCTGATACAGATGTAACCTCTGTCATAAAATAATTAACATTATTAATCTGTACAATCCCGCTCGATGTTATTGTTTCTGTCACAACATCAGTGCTTTCCTTAAGGTTCTTTGCACTCTCTATATATTCATTAAAATATTCTTGCAGTTCTGACTGTGATATTTTGTTAAAGTCAGACGCCCCCGCTGGAGCATTTTTACCACTTACAAGAATTTCATAATCAACATCACCCTCTTTAGGAATAAGTTCCAGATAAATATTATTAAGCTGGAGTGCAGCTCTTACTTCCTCAACATCACTTGCCCCGATTTTATCAAGATATGAATTATTAGAAGTCATATTCTGGGTAAATCCAACAAGATCCTCTGTTACAGTCACTGCAACATCAAGATCTGACAGATTGTAAGTGTACATATCAGAATTAGTATCTGCCATTGAAGTGATGCACATTGATGCAGACATAAAAACAGATAGCGCAAGACACTGTATTTTTTTTAATATTGAATGATTCTTAAGTTTCATTTGACAAGTTCCTTTACAATTTAACTTATTTAGCTTAAACACTATGCTTACAACATATCATACAACTTTACAAAATGCAATTTTATTGATATTATATATAAGTATGTTTTTCTTAATTTTTTATTAATTTGTTTTATGAAAGGGTATTGATTATATATGAGTAAACCTATTGTAGCTGTCGTAGGCCGTCCTAACGTTGGTAAATCAACACTTTTTAACGACTTAGCAGGGCAGCAGATTTCCATCGTAAAAGATACACCGGGTGTAACAAGAGACAGAATTTATGCAGATGTCACATGGCTTGACAAGTCTTTTACATTAATTGACACTGGCGGTATTGAGCCAGAATCCAACGATGTTATTCTCTCACAGATGAGAGAACAGGCACAGATTGCCATTGATACAGCAGATGTGATAATTTTCTTAACTGACGTCCGCCAGGGATTAGTTGACTCTGATGCAAAAGTTGCTGATATGTTAAGACGATCACATAAACCTGTTGTCCTTGTTGTTAATAAAGTTGATGATATTAATAAATTTATGCCTGATGTATATGAGTTTTATAACCTTGGCATTGGTGACCCTATGCCAATATCAGCTATTGGCAAACTTGGATTAGGAGATATGCTTGACGAGGTTATTAGACATTTCCCTGAAAATGCTGATACAGATGAGGATGATGACAGACCAAGAATTGCCATTGTTGGTAAACCTAATGTTGGTAAATCATCTATTATTAACAGGCTTGTTGGAAAAAACCGCGTTATCGTATCTGATATTGCCGGAACAACAAGAGATGCAATTGATACAACTATAAAATATAATGGCAAAGAATATATCTTTATTGATACAGCAGGTCTGCGCCGCAAAAACAAAATCAAAGAAGAAATTGAAAAATACAGCATTATCCGTACTGTATCTGCTGTTGAAAGAGCAGATGTCGTTATTATTGTAATTGATGCAACTGAGGGCATTACAGAACAGGATGCAAAGATTGCAGGTATTGCACATGAGCGTGGCAAAGGAATAATCGTTGCAGTTAACAAATGGGATGCTATTGAGAAAAATGACAAAACGGTTAAAGAATTTAGTGATAAAATTAAAGATACTCTTGCATTCATGTCATATGCTGAGATTATCTTTATATCTGCTACCACAGGCCAGCGGCTTGTAAAGATTTATGATCTTGTTGACCAGATTATTGAGAGCCAGAATTTAAGAGTTCCAACAGGTGTTCTTAACGAAATCCTTACTGAAGCCGTAGCAATGCAGCAGCCACCTTCTGATAAGGGTAAGAGACTTCGTATATATTACATCACACAGGTGTCTGTTAAACCACCAACATTTGTCATGTTTGTCAATGACAAACAGCTTACTCATTTCTCATACACCAGATATATTGAGAATAAGATTAGAGATGCCTTTGGATTCAGAGGCACATCCATAAGATTTATTAACAGGGAGCGCAAAGAAAAAGAATGATAGAACGATTAATCATTGTAGCCATCGGCTATTTAATAGGTTCACTGATTCAGGCTGGTTACTGGCTTGGTAAAATTAATCACATTGACATTCGCCAATACGGAAGCGGCAATGCCGGAACAACCAATGTAATGAGAACTCTTGGCAAAAAGGCAGGTTTTGCAACATATTTTCTTGATGCATTCAAGCCTGCTTTATCTTGTATAATTGTACATTTTATTTTTGGCCGTGGATGCAGCTATGAGATGCTTTTATTCTTATACAGCGGTCTTGGCGTAGTTCTTGGACATAATTTTCCATTCTATATGGGATTCAAGGGTGGTAAGGGAATAGCAGCTACATCCGGTGTTGTCATAACACTTTCCATATTTCCACAGCATTGCTGGATAATACTTATTGCCGGAATGGTTACATTTTTCCTTGTAATGTATACAACCAAGTATGTTTCTCTAGGTTCCCTTATTGGAATAGGAATGGTTTTTGCATTGTTTGTTACATGGGCATGTCTGGGACTGCTTCCGCTAACTGGATTGCATTTGTATGAAGCATGCATCGTTTTGTTTATTATAACTGCACTTGGTTTCATAAGACATAAAGGTAATATAGAACGTCTTATGAATGGAACAGAAAGAAAGATAGGTCAGAAAAAGAAAGAAGGTTCAAATGTCTAATATAACAGTTATGGGAGCCGGGAGCTGGGGCATCGCATTATCAATTTTACTTAATAATAATGGACACAATGTTACTGTATGGTCAGTATTTCCAGAGGAAATAAAAGAACTTAACGAGACAAGAGAGAATAAGAAATGTCTTCCTGGGGTAATTATCCCTGAAAGTATTCAATTTACTGCCGATACAAAGGAAGCAGTTGATGGAGCAGATGTAATTGTTCTTGCTGTCGCATCTCCTTATACAAGGTCTACAGCCAGACTTTTCTCCGAATATGTGCGTAAAGGACAATTTATTGTCAATGTTGGAAAGGGGATTGAAGAGGATTCCCTTAAAACATTGTGTGAAGTTGTATCTGACGAAATTCCTCAGGCTACAATTGCAGTTTTATCTGGTCCAAGCCATGCAGAAGAGGTTGGACGCGGAATTCCAACTACATGCGTTATAGGTACTAAGCATAAAAAAGATGCTGAATATCTCCAGAATATCTTTATGAGCGATGTATTCCGTGTGTATACAAGTCCTGATGTACTTGGTATATGTATAGGTGGTTCTTTAAAGAATGTCATTGCACTTGCTGCTGGTATTGCTGATGGACTTGGTTATGGTGATAATTCCAAAGCAGCTCTTATAACAAGAGGTATAGCTGAGATATCAAGATTAGGTATTGCAATGGGTGCAGAGCCAGCAACTTTCACAGGTCTGTCAGGTATAGGTGACCTTATTGTAACCTGTGCAAGTATGCACAGCCGTAACAGACGTGCTGGCATTCTTATAGGTAAGGGCTACACTAAAGACGAGGCCATGAAAGAGGTACAGATGGTAGTCGAAGGTGTGTATTCTGCTAAAGCAGCACTCAAACTTGCCCAGAAATATAATGTAGATATGCCTATCGTGTATCAGGTTAATGAAGTTTTATTTGACAATAAAAAACCAGACCTTGCTGTAAGGGATCTCATGCTTAGAGATAAAAAGATTGAGGCAGACAGCAGAAGTGACTGGGAATAATTAAATTTACACATAAAGGATGGTAATGTATGAGAGTAATAGCTGGTAGTGCACGAAGCCTGCCTCTTAAAACTGTCGAGGGGCTGGATACAAGACCAACAACAGACAGAATCAAAGAGACATTATTTAACATGCTTCAGACTGAGATATCAGGCTGCCGCTTCTTAGATTTATTTGCTGGCAGCGGTTCTATTGGTATTGAAGCACTTAGCAGAGGTGCGAAAGAAGCTTATTTTGTTGAACATTCAAAAGCCTGTGTTGAATGCATTAAGGCTAACCTTAAATTCACACATCTTGATTCTAATGCTGTTGTTATGGAGCAGGATGTTTTATCTGCCCTTAACCGCATCAGTACATCCGAACCATTTGACATCGTATTTATGGATGCTCCTTATAAAAGCGGATTAGAACAGGATGTACTTGAAGCTTTATCATCATCAAAGCTTGTTGATAAGTATTCAACCATAATTGTAGAAGAAGCACTTGACACTGACTTTTCATACATAGATAACATAAACAATCTGTATATAAAAAAAGTCAAAGAATACAAGACTAACAAGCATGTATTCATTGGTATTTCTGAATAATAATTTTTTACATAGAAACGAGGACTAGAATGAAAAGTGCTATATATCCTGGAAGTTTTGATCCTGTTACATTAGGACATCTTGATATAATCAGACGATCAGCAGGTCTTGCTGACCATCTGATTGTTGGTGTTCTTAATAATAGTTCAAAAACTCCATTGTTTTCATTAGATGAACGTGTTAATATGTTAAAAGAAGCGGCTAAAGATATTCCTAATGTCGAAATAGTAAGTTTTAGCGGTTTACTTGTAGACTTTGCAAAACAACAAAACTGTAATGTTGTAATCAGAGGCTTAAGGGCTGTAACAGACTTTGAATATGAACTTGCCATGTCCCAGACTAACCGTGTTGTCAATCCGGACATTGATACAATATTCCTTAACACAAGTCTTAAATACGCATATTTAAGTTCAAGTATGGTAAAAGAAGTGGCACAGTATGGTGGCGATGTAAGCAAATTTGTGCCAGCTAATGTTATTGAACCAATCTATGAAAAATACAATATAAAAAGAGTTTAATAGGGGAGAAAACCATGAGCAGAATTGAGCAATTAATCAGCGAAATTGAAGAATATCTTGATGGTTGTAAATTTCAGCCATTTTCCAATACAAAAATCATAGTTGATAAAGAGCAGTTGGAAGAGTTTTTATCAGAATTACGACTTAAAACTCCTGATGAAGTAAAGAAATACCAGAAAATTATTAATAACAAAGATGCCATTATCAATGAGGCTAAAGAACAGGCTGACCAGATTCTTAATGCTGCACAGGCACAGACAGAAAAGCTTATGAATGAGCATGAAATTATGCAGCGTGCATACGCTTCTGCCAATGAGCTTATAGAGCAGGCATCTGCCAAAGCACAGAGCATTCTTGATAATGCCATTGAGGATGCCAACAATATCAGAACGGGTGCCGTATCATATACAGATGAAATGCTTTCAAAATTACAATATATTATTGAACACTCAATCAATGACAACAAACAGCAGTATGGTTCCCTTATCTCTGGATTAGAGGAAGTTTTATCTGTTGTTAACAATAACCGTCGTGAACTTAATGCTAAAGATGATGAACAGCAATCGCAGGATGATGATAACCAGCCAAATGCATAAGTTTAATTAACGAATTACAATACATATACAGCTAACGTATATACAAAGATAGTGATAATGCAGTATATACATTTGTTGTATATGTATTTTTTTATATTAAAATAAGCTCCGACAACTGATGCGGTCTGCAATATTGTAGACAATCCACCAAAATTATTGATTAATATGATTATTAGTGCGCCATCTGATAACCAGTATGCATTACCTGCCACATAATCATTGCCAATCTGGTTAATCCCAGTGGTTATCTCTACAATTCCAGTTATAATTCCCCTGTATGCAAAACTGTCAGGCAGAATATTAATGATATATTGTGAAATACATGCAAAGAATACTATATATCCTCCAGCTTTAAGCATATTAATACAGCATATCTCCATAAGGCTGCTATAATCTGCATGTGTAAGCTTTGGGACTTTGTTATGAATCCCAGCCTTTTTTTCCCTTTTATGCAATATATTATAAATTGAAAAACTCCCAATAATCCCTATAAAAGATGAAAGATATATCACTATGACAAGCTTACCAAGAGTAACCCTGTGCATCACTTCATACGCATATATATAATTACATATAAATGACGGACTTGATATATTGCAGTATGCAAGGACATCATCAAGCGATAAATCGTCTTTATACATATTTTTAAACTGTGAGTACAAAATAGCAGCCCCCGGAAACCCTGTCATAATCCCACACAGGATTACATATATTTTCATGTATTTTCCGCTTATTTTTAACTTACTCATTATTGCACTTGAAAGAAAACTCGCAGGGAATATTCCTGGAAGCACAGTGTATGCCCACAATACCAGTCCGTTTCTTGCTCCCTGCATTGCAGTTGACGGACAGGCAAGTACCATTACCAATAATATAATCTCAATTATAACAATTTTATTTATACATTTTTTCTGCATATTATTTAATTAATTTAGTGTATTATTGTTAAAAAATATGCTATTATCTATATAATAATGATTAATTGTGAGGACTTTTAAACATATGGATTTACAACTCTGGAAAGAAATTATTGCGCCTTATGACCTGGCTGTAGAAGAGCTTACTGTCAAATTCAACCATATAATAAAAGAATACAGACAGCAGGGATATTATTCTCCGATTGAACAGGTATCAGGTCGTGTCAAAAGTATATCGAGTATCATTGGCAAAGCCCAGAAAAAAAATATTGATATAGATAAAATTACTGAATATATTGAGGATATAGCTGGTATACGTCTTATATGCCAGTTTGCTAACGATATATATTCTGTTGTTGACCTTATACGTGGCAGAAGCGATATGGTAATTAAAGAAGAAAAGGATTATATCACTAATATCAAAGAAAGTGGTTACAGAAGTTACCATATTATTGTTCTCTATAAGGTTGAAACGACTTCAGGTACTCATGAAATTCCTGTTGAAATCCAGATAAGAACACTTGGAATGAATTTCTGGGCAGTCATAGAACATTCTCTCCAGTACAAGTATAATGGCAATATTCCTGAACATGTAAAAACAAGACTTAATGTAACAGCTAACGCTATTCTTACTCTTGACAACGAAATGGAATCTATACATGATGAAGTTATAGATGCACAGAATTCATATTATATACGTGCAAATGCTGTATCTGATATTCTTGGGAATATAGAAAATCTCTACAAATATGCCAATAAACGCGAGATATCAAAAATTCAGGATGAATTTTATGAGGTGTATAAAACTGGCGACATCAACAGACTTGAACAGTTCAACAAACAGCTAGATATAATAGCAGAAGGTTATCGTGCCCAGTCACTTAACTGATATGCTTTAAGAAAGGGTTTTTAACAGAATGAATTTACCATCAAAATATACAGACAGTATGAAAGAACTTTTAGGCAATGAGTACGATGCTTACCTTAAAAGCTTTGATGATACAAGACTGTATGGTTTAAGAATTAATACATTAAAAATTTCTGTGGAGGAATTTTTAAAAATTTCACCATTTGAACTCACTCCAATTCCATGGATTGAAAATGGCTTTTATTATAACGAGAATGACAAACCAGCCAAGCACCCATATTATTTTGCTGGATTATATTATATTCAGGAACCAAGTGCAATGACACCTGCCAATGTACTTCCGATTGAAGATAATGATGTTGTCCTTGATATGTGCGCAGCTCCTGGCGGTAAATCAACTGAGCTTGGCGCAAAGCTTAACCGGACAGGTCTTCTTATCACTAATGATATCAGCAATTCAAGAGCCAAAGCACTTCTGAAGAATATTGAAGTATTTGGAATACCCAATGTATGTCTGCTCAATGAAGACCCAGTTCAGATAACAGATCGTTTTACAGGATTTTTTGATAAAATTTTAATTGATGCACCATGTTCAGGCGAAGGCATGTTTAGAAAAGACAATAAACTTATTAAGGCATGGGAAAAAAATGGTCCTGAATTCTACTCGCAGATCCAGAAAAATATCATTCTGGCTGGTGCAGATATGTTAAAGCCTGGTGGCAAAATGTTATATTCAACATGTACATTTTCACAACTGGAAGATGAAGAGACAATCAAACACCTTATTGATAACAGACCTGATATGCATCTTCTTCCAATCAAACCATATGAAGGCTTTGCAGCTGGAATCTGCAGTGATGAAGACAATGAAAAATATGGTCTTAGAAAAACTGTCCGTATTTTTCCTCATAAAATGCCAGGTGAAGGACATTTTGTTGCATTACTGGAAAAGGATGCTGATTCTTTGGAAACATTTCATCCTTTAAGGAAAAAAAATACTACAAAGCTTGCACCTGAGCTTGCAGATTTTCTTAAACTGATAGATCTGCCTATTAAAGAAAGTGATATATTTGTACGTGACACATATGTATACTGTATATCACCATTCATGCCAGATAATAATAAGCTTAGGATTTTAAGAAGTGGTCTGCTTTTAGGTGAATTAAAGAAAAATCGTTTTGAACCAAGCCAGGCTCTGGCAATGGTATTAAAAGCAAGTGAATATCCATACACAGTCAGTCTGCCTGTAAATGATGAGAGAATTATCAAATATCTCAAGGGTGAAACTGTTGACCTTCCTGAATTTTCTGACAGGGTAAAGAAAGGATGGATTCTTTTCTGTGTAGATAATTATCCTTTAGGATGGGGCAAATATGATGGATATTCCCTTAAAAATAAATATCTTGCAGGCTGGAGATGGATGTAATAGGAGAGTTATGAAAATCAGACTTGATAAGTATCTTGCAGATATGCAGATTGGCACCAGAAGCCAGGTAAAAGAATATATCAAAAAGGGACGTATAACAGTTAATGGTCTTGTCGCTAAGTCAAGTGATGTAAAAATAGATACAGATTCAGATATTGTATGTGTTGATGGTAATTCCGTCGGATATGTTGAATATGAATATTACATGCTTAATAAACCAGCAGGTGTCATAACGGCAACAACAGATAAGACAGCACGCACTGTCACAGACCTTATAGAGTCAAGGCGGAAAGATCTTTTCCCTGTCGGAAGACTTGATAAGGACACTGAAGGGCTTCTGCTTATCACTAATGACGGAGAGCTTGCACACTATATGCTTGCCCCTAAAAGTCATGTTGATAAAACCTACTATGCAACAGTTAAAGGTTCAATAACTGATGAAACTATCAACCTGTTTAAGGATGGTCTGTGCATCGATTCTGAGTTCACAGCTCTGCCGGCTATCTTAGAAGTACTGTCATATGATAAGGATAAAGATGAGTCTCATATACTTATCACAATTCACGAAGGTAAATTTCATCAGGTTAAAAGAATGTTTGAAGCTGTTGACAGCTTTGTATATTATCTTAAGAGAATATCATTTGGTCCATTAACACTTGATGACAGCCTTAATTATGGTGAATATCGTCCTTTAACTACAGACGAATTACAAGCCCTGAAAGCCATCTATAATAAAAACTAATTAAATACATGAGGTCTATATGAAAAAAACATACAAAGGTTCCTATGGATACCTGAATTACAAAAAAAAATCATCACTGATAATCATGCTTGCATCCTTTATAGTTATTGCTGCTGTATTCCTTACAGGCTATATTGTAACTGGAACTAAAAATAATATTATGACTGTAATAGCTGCTGTTCTTACTCTGCCAGCAGCCAAATTTACAGTTGCATATATAATTCTTGTTCCACATCACACTGCACCAGAAGATTTATACACAAGTACTAATAACACTTTTTACGGTCTGATAACCTATTATGACCTTGTATTTTCCAATAGTACCAGTCCTATTGGCACACAGGTTGTTGTTGTATCTGATTCTTTAGTAATAGCTCTCACAGACGAAACTAAAGCAGATAAAAAACTATTTGAAAAAAGCGTTGCTGATTTCATGGAAAAAGATGGACATCCTGTAAATGTATCTCTTTTCACTGATAAGACGTCATTTATCGCCAAGGCAAAATTAATGAGTTCAGGCAACAAACCTGACAGTTCACCATCTACAAGAATAGAGCGTAATGCTAAATCAATATTAGCAATGTGCTTATAATTAAAAAAAACGGGAGATTATTTTGAAAGAAATTATAATTGACAATATTGATGCAGGACAACGGCTTGATAAATATCTGTCCAAGCTGCTTCCAGAAGCTGGAAAAAGCTTTATATACAAGATGCTCAGAAAGAAAAATATTGTACTTAACAACAAAAAATCTGACGGTAGTGAAAAGATAGCAAATGGAGACATTATAAAAATTTTCTTTTCTGATGAAACGTTTGATAAATTCTCTCATTCTGTTAAAACACCACAGAATAAGAATTATGATAATATAATAAAAAATAGAATTAAAGCTCTTGATATTGTGTATGAAGACGATAATATCGTTATCGTAAATAAGCCATCAGGAGTTTTATCCCAGAAAGCCAGACCTGAAGACATATCAATTAACGAAATTGTAGGCGGTTATATTATGTCTGGATCATGCAGAAAAGAGCAGTCATTCAAACCTGGTATATGCAACAGATTAGACAGAAACACAAGTGGAATAGTTGTTGCTGGGAAAAACATGTATGGTCTTCAGACAATGTCTTGTGCTTTTCATGACAGAACGATTTATAAATATTACATATGTATTGTCAGGGGGATTTTTACCAGACGTCAATGCCTTAATGGATATATAAAAAAGGATGAAGCAGACAATATAGTTACAATATTGTCTGAAGATGACTTTAATAAACTAGATTCTACTGATAAAACTGATTATTCTCCAATTAATACAGAATTTATTCCTGTGGCGCATAATAACAATATTTCACTTGTAAAAGTTCACCTTATAACTGGTAAAACCCACCAGATCAGGGCACATCTTAAACATATAGGATATCCGATTGCTGGAGATTATAAATATGGCAGCAGTACCTTTAATGACTATATGAAAAAAAATTATCAGATTAAAGACCAGATGCTTCACGCATATGAACTTATTATACCAGTTAAGGCTTATCCAGAACTTAACAATGACCTGCGTATAACAACATGTATTCCTGATACATTTATGCAGGTCCTTAAAGGAGAAGATATATGGCAACCTGGAATTCAAGAGGCCTTAGAGGCTCTACACTAGAAGATTTTATTAATATGAGTAATGAAAAATACCTTGCAAATGGACTGGCTCTTATCCAAAAAATACCAACACCTATCAAGCCTGTCAGAATGGATCAGGAAAGCAGACATATAACGCTTGCCTACTTCGACCAGAAAAGTACAGTAGATTATATAGGCGTAGTTCAGGGAATACCTGTATGCTTTGATGCTAAAGAAACTGCTGTTGATACATTTCCACTGCAGAATATCCACAGGCACCAGATTGATTTTATGGAAAATTTTGAAAAGCAGCATGGTATTTCTTTTATAATTTTATATTTTTCTTCAAGAGATGAGTTTTATTATATCCCATTCTGTGATATAATTTATTATTGGTTACGTAGTGAAAATGGTGGCAGAAAAAGTTTTACATATGATGAGATAGACAAGTCGTATCAGATTCACTCATCAAAAGGAGTCATCGTACATTATCTTGAAACACTTCAACAGGATATTTCAACAAGGGAGTAATGGGGGATATGGAAAAAAATATAATAGAAAAATATGAGCTTATTAACGGCCAGGCTATCATTGACCTGAACTATAATGTTATATCTGCCAATGAAGAGATGTATCGTTTTATCGGTATTTCAACTAATCTTTCTTTTATGGAGACCATACATCAGGTTGATCTTGATGACTTCATAGATGTCTGTCATCATCTTAGAGACAGTCAGGAAGCTGATATGATTGTAAGAATGAGACGAGCTGATAATTCATATCGTTGGATTCTTTTACATATTGCAAGATTCAGGTTAAGGGCGCTAAGTACTTCTCTTGATTACTATGAAATATCTGCAGCTGATATACTTGCGCTTAAAAAAAGATATCTCCAGCTCGAGGAGCTTTCTAAAGCTGCCAAACCTGCTGAAATTTTCATTCATAAAGATTTGCTGTACACCAAAGAAGAGGCAATTCACTACTGTCATAATCTTATAGAGCGCAAGGATACTGAATTTACACTTCTTCTTGCTGAGATTGATAATTATAATGATTATGTTGCTGATAAAGGAAATGATTATGCACAGACGCTTCTTAACACTGCAATTAACACAGCAAAATCAATTCTTAATGGACGTGGCATTATATGCAAACACAGTGATACAACTTTTTCTGTTATAGTCCGTGACATCAATCAGGAGATTAACTTAAGGGCATTTCTGGAATCATTCAGAAATGCTATAACCTGGAATGAATTAATTCAGAATAATGTTGAACATATGACAATGTCAATAGGTATCTCAAGATATCCTCAGAATGGCAGTAATTTTGACGTTGTTCTTAAAAAATTATACAGAGCATTAGACATATGCCATACAAGAGGAACAAGCAAATATATTATATATCGTGAACATCTTCACGGCGAAATACAATAAATATTATCCTGCATTAAGAAAGGACTAATCATGAGAAAAGATTTATTACACACACCCGAGGGTGTAAGAGACATATATAATACTGAATGTGCTAAAAAACTTATTTTACAGAACAGACTTCATGATGTATGTATCAAATATGGTTATAACGATATCCAGACACCAACCCTTGAGTTTTTTGATGTATTTAGTAAAGAGCGTGGCAGTGTACCATCTAATGAAATGTTTAAATTATTTGACAGATATGGCAATACACTTGTCATGCGTCCTGATATGACACCTTCAATAGCAAGAACTGCTGCTAAATATTATGCTGACGGGCTTCTTCCTGTAAAATTATGTTATGTCGGCAACACATTTATCAATGTCAGCCAGTATTATCAGGGCAAGCTCAAAGAAAATACTACTATAGGTGCAGAACTTATCGGTGATGATTCTATATATGCAGACTTTGAAATAATCTCTATGGTAATAGAGTGTATGAAAAATTCCGGCTTAAAAGAATTTCAGGTTGAGATAGGTAATGTTGCTTATTTCAATGGTCTTCTCACGGAAGCTGGAATAAACGGTGATGACAAGGAAGCTCTTATTGAACTTATCCAGGAAAAGAATTATCTGGGTGAAGCTGAACTTTTATCATCGCTTAATATTGACAAGAAAATTGCTGATGTCTTACTTGAACTTCCACAGCTTTTTGGTTCTGTAGAAGTACTTGAAAAGGCTGAAGCACTTGCAACTAATGATATAAGCATCAAAGCAATTGACAGATTATATAAATTATACGAATTATGCAGACTTACAGGTGCGGATAAATATGTATCATTTGATCTTGGTGCAGTAAGCAAGCATGCATATTATACCGGTATACTTTTCTACGCATATACATTTGGCACAGGTGAGCCTGTAATATGTGGTGGCCGATATAACAAGCTTCTCGGACAGTTTGGATGTGACAAGCCTTCTATCGGTTTCTCCATAACTGTTGATGCCATGATGGCTGCTATATCACGCCAGAATATTGATATTCCAGTAGATAATTCAGGATTACTTTTAATCTATAATGAGGATGATCTTCTCAATGTGGTTTCGATTGCTGATTCACTTAGAAAGCTTGATATCCCAGTATGTACAATTACTTACAATGACTCAAAAACCACAGCACAATATTGTGAATATGCTATTAATTCACAGCTTAAGCATGTTATCATTCTTCCTTGTCTTAAAGACATGTCAGATGATAACAATAGTAATATTCATGTAACGTCTATTGATGCTGACACTGGTATTTCCAAAGAGATATCTATATCACAACTTCTTGGAGGTGAATTATAATGCGATATATAACTGTTGCTTTATCAAAAGGCAGACTTGCCAAAAAGGCCCTTGATATGTTTGAACACATCGGAATTACATGTGAAGAAATGAAAGACGAAAGTACAAGAAAACTTATATTTGTCAATGAAGAGCTTGGCATGAATTTTTTTCTTGCCAAACCATCCGATGTACCTACATATGTAGAATATGGGGCAGCAGATATAGGTATCGTTGGAAAAGATACACTTCTTGAAGAGGGCAGAAAGCTTTACGAGGTTCTTGATTTAAAGACTGGAAGATGTAAGATGTGCGTATGTGGTCCCTCATCAGCTAAGGAAAAGCTTATGCATCATGAACTTATACGTGTTGCATCCAAATATCCTAATATTGCTAAAGATTATTTTTATAACACAAAGCATCAGACTGTCGAGATAATAAAGCTTAATGGTTCCGTAGAGCTAGCTCCTATAGTAGGACTTTCAGAAGTTATTGTAGATATCGTGGAGACTGGTGCAACACTTCGTGAGAATGGTCTTGAAGTGCTTGAGGAGGTTTGCCCATTATCTGCAAGACTTGTTGTTAATCAGGTAAGCATGAAGATGGAAAGTGAAAGAATTAATAAAATAATCAATGATCTTAAGCAATACCTTGAATCAAAGGATTGATTCACAGATTATAGATTTTCATAAGTAAGAGAAAGGGATAAGAACATGAGAATTGTAAAATTAACTTCAGAAACCAAAAAAAACATCTTGGAAAATCTTCTAAAAAGAAGTCCTAACAGTTATGGTAAATTTGAAAATTCAGTTAACGAAATTCTTGCCAATGTCAAAGCTGATGGAGATGAGGCATTATTTAATTATACCCATGAGTTTGATAAAGCTGACATCAATGCATCCAATGTCGTTGTAACACAGGAAGAAATTGATGAAGCATACAAGCTTGTTGACAGCAGCCTTGTTGAAGTAATAAGAAAATCTCTTGTTAATATCCGTTCATACCACGAAAAACAAAAACAGTACAGCTGGTTTGACTCAAAGCCAGACGGAACATTACTTGGACAGAAAGTAAGCGCTCTTGCCAGAGTTGGTGTGTATGTGCCTGGAGGTAAGGCTGCTTATCCATCCAGTGTTCTTATGAATGTAATTCCTGCAAAAGTGGCAGGTGTTGATGTAATAATAATGTGTACACCTCCTGGAAAAGATGGCAGGGTTTACCCTACAACACTTGTAGCTGCTAAAGAAGCTGGTGTTGATGTAATATACAAAGTTGGTGGAGCACAGGCTATAGCTGCCATGGCATATGGAACAGCATCTATTCCTAAAGTAGACAAGATTGTTGGTCCTGGTAATATCTATGTTGCACTTGCAAAAAAAGCTGTGTTTGGATACGTCTCAATTGATTCTGTGGCAGGCCCAAGTGAAATTATGGTTCTTGCTGATGAGACAGCTAATCCACGATATGTTGCAGCTGACCTTCTTTCTCAGGCTGAACATGATGAGATGGCTTCTGCAATTCTGGTAACAACAAGTGAAGAATTGGCATCTAAGGTATCTGATGAAGTAGACGGATTTGTTAAAAATCTTTCACGTAAAGAAATAATCCAGAAATCTCTTGATACATATGGATATATCCTTATTGCATCTTCTATGTCAGAAGCAATTGATGTTGTCAATGAGATAGCCTCTGAACACCTTGAGATTGTTACTAAGAATCCATTTGATACAATGACTCGTGTAAGAAATGCTGGTGCTATATTCTTAGGAGAATACAGTTCTGAACCTCTCGGTGATTACTTTGCTGGCCCTAACCATGTATTGCCTACTAATGGCACAGCTAAGTTCTTCTCTCCATTAAGTGTTGATGATTTTATCAAGAAATCAAGCATCATATCTTATTCAAGAGAAGCTCTTGAAGCAATACATACTGATATTGAAAGTTTTGCAACAGCAGAGCACTTAACAGCTCACGCTAACTCTATACATGTAAGGTTTGAATAATGAATTATCTTTAAAGGAGTATAACATGGCAGATTCTATAATAAGACAGGCATCTATAACAAGAAAAACAAAAGAAACAGACATCAATATGCATCTTGTAATTGATGGTTCTGGTAAAGCAAATGTTAATACAGGTATAGGCTTCTTTGACCATATGCTGATTAGCTTTGCAAAGCATGGTCTTTTTGATCTTGATTTAACGGTAAAAGGGGATCTTATTGTTGACTGTCATCATACTATTGAAGATGTTGGAATCGTTCTCGGTGAAGCCATAAAAAAAGCTATAGGAGATAAAAAAGCAATCCGGAGATATGGTGATATAGTTCTTCCTATGGATGAAGCGCTTATCATGTGTGCAATTGATTTGTCAGGAAGACCTTACCTTGTATTTGAAGGTGAATTCGGAAGTGACAGAGTTGGTTACTTTGATACACAGATGGTCCGTGAATTTTTCTATGCAGTATCATACAGCGCTGCTATGAATCTTCATGTCCGTCAGATAAGCGGTTTTAATGACCATCACATAATAGAAGGAATGTTTAAGGCATTTGCCAAAGCCCTTGATGAAGCGACAATTAAAGACCCTCGTATTACAAGTGTTCTTTCAACTAAAGGCTCACTGTAACCGATAATCATTACTAATTTTAAATAGAAATGGAGTACTTATTACTATGTCTTGCAAAAAATTAATTCCAGTTATTTATCTTAAAGACACTAAAGCTTATGCAGATGAAGATTTAAATATCCTCATAGATGATGGCAGCACATTAGATATTGCAACACGTTACAGTGAGAATGGTGCTGATGAAATTATTATATTTGACCTTTCATATGATGATGCATCACATGAAGAAGCAATTGGAATATTGCGACAGATAACTAAATCAATAGATACACCGGTTCTTGTCGGTGGTAATGTCAAAAGAGTTGAAGATGTAAAGAAGTATCTTTATGCAGGTGCCAGGGTAGCCATCCTTGACGACAGAAGAGAATCTAACATGGTTATGATGAAAGAAGTTGCTGACCGTTTTGGCAAAGATAAAATTGGTGTCATAATAAGTGATTATGATGCTGATATAGCCAATATGGTTAAGGATAATAATTTGTGTTTCATTTTCACAAAGTCTTTATCAAATTACATTACATTTTCGACAAATTTTGCAGGAATTCCTGCAATTATAAGTGCTGATTCTGATAAAAATGTTGCTTTTGACAGTTCACTAGATATATTAAAAGATATTCTTGTTAACGATAATATATATGGCGTATCTGGTACAGTTATCAGCCAGACTACATATGATTTCATGAAAGCAAAACATACATTAAAACAGGCTGGTATTGATACTAATACATTTGAAAGTTCTATTCCATTCAGTGGATTTAAGCTTAATAATGATGGGCTTATTCCTGTTATAGTTCAGGATTATAAAACTGATGAAGTTCTTATGCTTGCCTATATGAACGAAGAGTCTTATAACGCAACTATTCATACAGGAAGAATGACATATTACAGCAGAAGCCGTAAAGAATTATGGGTTAAGGGTGAAACATCTGGTCATTTCCAGTATGTACGTTCCATTGAGATTGACTGTGATAACGATACATTACTTGCAAAAGTTAAACAGGTAGGTGCTGCATGTCACACTGGTAACAGAAGCTGTTTCTACCGCAATCTCGTTTCAACAGAATATGCTGAAACTAATCCATTAAAGATATTTAATCAGGTTATGGATATAATAGAGGATAGAAAACTACATCCAAAAGATGGTTCTTATACTAATTATCTGTTCGATAAGGGTATTGATAAGATTCTTAAAAAATGTGGTGAGGAAGCTACTGAAATTATTATTGCAGCTAAGAATCCAGACCCAGAAGAAATCAAGTACGAGATTTCAGATTTCCTCTATCATGTAATGGTTCTTATGGTATTAAGAGGAGTTACATGGGAAGATATCGTCAAGGAGCTTGCTAATCGATGATTAATAATGTCATAATTACTAATATTCCATTAAATACAAGCAGAGGCAGTGTTACACGCACTGTCTCTGCTATTTATGATGACAATGGATGTGTTAGCCTTAATATCCATAATACATCAGGCATAATAGGCAATATCTATCTTGGCAGAGTTGATAATATTGTTAAGAACATTAATAGTGCCTTTGTTTCCATTGATAAGAATACTACATGCTATTACTCACTTTCTGACAACAAAAAGCACTATTTTTTTAACCATAAGAATAACACATCTGTTAATCAGGGAGATTCTATACTTGTCCAGGTTAAAAAAGATGCAGCCAAATTAAAGCCGGCAAGTCTGTCCGACAAAATAGAACTTCCAGGACACTATGTTGTCATATCCCTTGATGTAAAAGGGGTAGTTGTTTCCAAAAAAATAAAAGATACTGATACAATTATAAAATTAAGACACAGCCTTCAGGATTTACTTGATTCCCAGTCATCATGTGAAGATTTCTGCAGCTATGGCATTAATCCGGGTATTATCGTAAGATCTAATGCCGCAGCACTTACTGATATAGAATCAGCAATTAAGGAAGCCAAAGATTTAATCCAGTCATTATCCATGCTAATCCATAATGCGATATATCAGAAAGCTCCTGTATGTCTCTATGAGGCAATGCCAGAATACATTAACATAATTAATGACATGCCTTTGTCTGAGCTTGGACAGATAATAACTGATGACAGCGAAATATTCGGACAGATAAACCAGCGATGCAGCTATATATCCGATAATCCTGATTCATGCATACGTCTGTACTCTGATAAAATGCTTCCTCTATATAATCTATATGACGTAAGAAAAGAGATTGAGAAAGCCCTGTCACGCAAGATATGGCTGAAATCGGGTGGATATATCATAATAGATTACACAGAGGCCATGACAGTCATTGACGTTAACAGCGGTAAATATGTGACTAAAAAGCACGACCCACAGGCTAAAGAGAATGCATTTTATCTTGTGAATTCTCAGGCTGCCACAGAAATTGCAAGACAGCTACGTCTACGCAACATTTCTGGTATGGTAATTGTAGATTTTATTAATATGGAAAATCCTGAACACATTCAGGGAATACTAAAAATTCTAAAAGATGAATTCAGGAAAGATTCTGTTACAACAAGTGTTGTAGATATAACAAAACTCGGTCTCGTTGAGATAACAAGAAAGAGAGCTGGAGCAATGTTGAAGGAATGTCTGAATGGTGAGGCGGCTGCCAATGAATTATAATGATTTTTATCTAAAGATTACAAAACCATTTAAAAAACATGCTGTGCTTTTAAAAATATTAAAAATATTGTATTACACTATTCCAATAATCACAGCTTTAACATATTTTTACATAATACTTACAACTTATATCTCAGGAAATCTCCATGAGTGTATAAAGACAATTCTGATTCCATTTGTTACGTTTGTGGCTGTGACAATATTTAGAAAAATTGTCAATTCAGAAAGACCATATACCAGGGACAATATAACACCGCTTATTTCAAGAGACAAGGGTGGTGAGTCATTTCCAAGCAGACATACAGCATCACTTGGAATAATTGCCATGGCAGGTCTTTACTACAATGTATGGCTCGGAATTATCCTGTGGTGCATGACAATAATTCAGGGAATTGTGCGTATTATATGTGGAGTACATTACCCTGAAGATATCATATCCGGAATCATCATAAGCCTTTTATCCGGGTTGTCATTTTTTATATAAAAATGATATAAAAATATATATTTTATATTGACAAATTGACCAAAATTATATATTATAACTTTTGTGTGCCGCACAGTTAGGACATAAACAGACCTATAAGGTCTTTCCAAAACTGGCGAGTATTTAATTTAGGAGGTGCCATATGTACGCAATTATAGCAACAGGTGGTAAACAGTACACAGTTTCTGAAGGCGACGTTATCAAGGTAGAAAAGCTTGGTGTTAATGCTGGTGACACTGTTACATTTGACCAGGTTCTTTTCGTTAATGATGGAGCAGCTAAGGTTGGAGATCCTACAGTTTCTGGAGCTTCAGTTACAGCTAGCGTTGTTGAAGAAGGAAAAGACAAGAAGGTTATTGTTTACAAGTACAAGAGAAAGACTGGCTATCACAAAAAGAATGGTCATAGACAGGCTTACACAAAGGTTAAGATTGAAAAGATTAACGCTTAATCTGGTATTTGTGAATATTATTTTAGAAAGGCATGATTATTATGACTCATGCTACAATCTATAAAAGCTCACTTAATGGTGAGATATTAGGATTCAGGACTGAAGGGCATGCTGGATATGCAGAGTCTGGCAGTGATATAGTGTGTGCGTCCATATCAATTCTTGTTATTAATACAATTAATACAATTGATTTGTACTGTGGCTGTACATATACTACAGACATTAATGAAAAAGCTGGTCTTATTGAGTTTAAACTGAGTCCATTTGTTAAAGATTTAAAAGTTTCTAATGAAGTTCGGGTTCTTCTTAATGGACTGGAACTTGGCTTATGTCAGGTTGCAAAA
Organism: uncultured Lachnospira sp.; assembly: GCA_934359185.1. Taxonomy (GTDB): domain Bacteria; phylum Bacillota; class Clostridia; order Lachnospirales; family Lachnospiraceae; genus Lachnospira. The sequence continues at coordinate 123,375 of CAKRLE010000001.1, forward strand.
GAAAATCCCAAACATCTAACCATAACCGTTAAGGAGGTGTAATGTTATGTTAAATTTGAACCTTCAGTTTTTTGCCCATAAAAAGGGTGTTGGTTCTACAAAGAACGGTAGAGATTCTGAGTCTAAGAGATTAGGCGCAAAGAGAGCTGACGGACAGTTTGTTTTAGCTGGTAATATTCTTTACAGACAGCGTGGAACAAAGGTTCTTCCAGGTGTTAATGTAGGTCGTGGTGGCGATGATACATTATTCGCACTTGTTGATGGAACTGTTAAGTTCGAAAGAAAGGGCAGAGATAAGAAGCAGGTTTCTGTATATCCTGTTGCTTCTAACGAATAATTATTGTACCTTAAAGCTCCAAGTCTTCGGATTTGGAGCTTTTTTAGTTTTGTCTTATCCAAAATAGGAGATTAATAAATGTTTTCAGATAGAGCAAGAATATTTATCAAATCAGGCAAAGGGGGAGATGGACATGTAAGCTTCAGACGTGAGCTTTATGTTCCAGATGGTGGTCCTGATGGTGGTAACGGCGGCCGTGGCGGCGACATAATATTTGAAGTCGATAAAGGTCTTAATACACTTGGAGATTTCCGTCATAACAGTAAATATGTTGCTGAAAGTGGCTCAGAAGGCGGTAAAAGAAGATGTACCGGTAAAGATGGTGCAGACCTTATAATTAAAGTTCCAGAGGGAACAGTTATATATGATGATGAGACACATAAAGTTATCGCTGATATGTCTAATGGCAATTTAAGAGAAACAATTCTTAAAGGTGGAAGAGGTGGTAAAGGCAATATGAACTATGCCACATCTACAATGCAGGCTCCTCAGTATGCACAACCAGGTCAGGATGCACAAGAGCTCTGGATAAGACTTGAATTAAAGGTTATCGCTGACGTTGGTCTTGTTGGTTTTCCTAATGTCGGTAAATCAACACTTTTATCAAGAGTTACCAATGCAAGACCTAAGATAGCCAACTATCATTTCACAACATTAAATCCTAATCTTGGAGTAGTTGATCTTGATGATGCAAAGGGCTTTGTAATCGCAGATATCCCAGGACTTATCGAAGGTGCTTCAGAAGGCATTGGCTTAGGCCATGAATTCTTAAGACATATAGAGCGAACAAAGGTTATCATTCATATGGTTGATGCCGCATCAACTGAGGGAAGAGACCCTGTTGCTGACATCAAGGCTATTAATAAGGAATTAGAGGCATATAACCCTGAACTTCTTACACGTCCACAGGTTATAGCTGCCAACAAAATAGATGTTCTTGGTTCATATGATGATGGAAAAGACCCAATCGGTGAACTCCGTGATGAATTTGAAAAGGACGGAATTAAAGTATTCCCAATCTCTGCTGTAACTGGTCAGGGATTAAAGGAACTGTTATACCATGTAAGCGGATTATTATCTAACATGGATGATACACCTGTAACATTTGAAAAAGAATTAGATCTTGATACGTTATTTGATAACCCTAATGAGGCATTCTATGTCGAAAAGGATAATGATGGAGTATTCCTTGTCTATGGTCCTAGAATTGACCGTATGCTTGGATATACTAACCTTGAGTCTGAAAAAGGCTTCAGCTTCTTCCAGAGATTCTTAAGAGAAACTGGTATATTAAAGCAGTTAAAGGCTCTTGGGGTAGAAGAGGGCGATACTGTACGTGTAGGCGAATATCTTGAATTCGACTATTATGATTAATTATGAGGAGGCAAATACTATGACAAGCAAACAGAGAGCATACCTTAAAAGTCTTGCTATGAATATAGATCCAATTTTCCAGTTTGGTAAAGCAAGCCTGACACCTGAGAACACAAAAGCCATTGCTGAAGCGCTAGAGGCAAGAGAACTTATTAAAATTAATGTTTTACAAAACTGCCAGGACAATCCTAATGAGATAGCTGCTACTTTAGCTGAGAGAACTCATTCGGAAGTCGTTCAGGTTATTGGCAAGAAAATTGTTCTTTACAAGGAATCTGTCAATAAGAAAAAGATTGAGCTTCCACCTGCTAAAAAGAAGTAATGGTGAATAACATGGAAACAATTGGAATATTAGGAGGAACTTTCAATCCTATACATCTTGGTCATCTACAGATAGCCATATGCGCACATAAACAATTTAATATTCCACATATTTTAGTCATGCCAAGCGGTCAGCCATCCTCATATAAAGATACAAGCATAATAGCTGACTCATCTGACAGATGTGCAATGATTGAACTGGCAATTAAAGACTATCCATATATGAGTCTGTCGACAATCGAGATAGAACGGCATGGAACAACATACACATCAGATACATTAAAGTATCTTAAAAATGATAATTCCTATGTATATTTTCTTATTGGAGCAGACTCACTGTTCTCGCTTGATAAATGGCATGAACCAGAATACGTTATGAATAACTGCCATTTTATAGCTGCCAACAGAGATAAACATTCAACAGACGAACTCGAGCAAAAAGCTGAATATCTCCGTACACATTATAATGCAAAAATTGATATTCTTCACATGAATGACATGCCTATAAGTTCATCTGATATCAGAGACAGGATTCATAATGGAAAAAGCGTAAATGACATGCTTCCAGAGACAGTATACCAATATATTACTACACATAATCTCTACAGATAATATGATTATGTGCCAGCTTATGCAAGGACAAATATTATGAATAATGAATACGTAACCAGAATAAAAAAAGGCGTAAAAGATATACTAAAAGATAATAAGAACAGATACTGGCATACTATAGGCGTAGCCAATACATGTGCATGTCTTGCCATGAAATACGATGTTGATATTGAACGCGCTTACATAGCAGGCCTCTTACATGACTGTGCCAAATGTCTTTCAGATGATGAACTAATAAAAGAATGTACTAATAACAATATTCCAATTAGTAAATATGAAAAGAAAAGCCCATATCTGCTTCATGGCAAGGTTGGTGCATTATATGCAGCACAGAAATTTAATATAGATGATGAAGAAATTCTCTCTGCAATATGCTGTCATACAACAGGTAAGCCTTGTATGACAACTCTCGAGGAAATATTATTCATAGCTGATTATATAGAACCTTACAGAAATAAAGCCTCTAACCTTGATATGATACGCCAGATTGTATTCAACGATATCAAGCTTGCTATATATCATGTATGCAATGATACAATCAGCTACCTTAACAGAAATAATACAGATATTGATGAAACAACAATATTAACTTATGAATATTATCAGGAATTAATTAATGAAAGGAACGAATTACATGAGCAATATAAATGCTAAAGAAATCGTAAAAACAGCTGTTGATGCCATGCTTGATAAGAAAGCCAGCGATGTAAAAATACTTGATATAAGTAATATATCAGTTATCGCTGATTATTTTATTATTGCTGATGGTAACAATGCCAACCAGATACAGGCTATTGTAGACAACATTGAAGAAAAGCTTCATGAAGCCGGAGTTAAAGAGCCACGCGTAGAAGGCTATAACACAGCTACATGGATTCTTCTTGACTATAATGATGTAATAATCCATGTATTCAACAAGGATGACAGACTTTTCTATGATCTCGACAGAATATGGAGAGATGGTAAAGAAGTCAGGATAGAAGATTTATCTTAAAATAACTCCCTTTTTTTGAAAGAGCCAGCACCTTGAATGGGCTGACTCTTTCAATGTTACCTATAATTGACAACTGGAATTTTCTTAATTCTTCATCGCTGTTTTTTTTCTTTTCCAATTAATCAGTAGACCAATCGTGGAAATAATAAAAATTAATGCCGATGTTAAAGAAATAATTCTATCAGTAACCACAAATATGATAAACGTGGCTAATGGAATATAATTAAGAATACTTTTCAAAATTTTCATGTCCAATCCTCCCTTAGGTTTCATAATAGTTTTTCTTTATTTTACCACATGACAAAAGGGATTGGTAGGTTATAATTTGCAGAACCACACTTGATACAACAGTAAACTTTGCTGTTTTCATTTGTGAGTGCCATGGTATTAACCTCCTTGCATAAACAAAATTCATACCCTTAAATGCACCTTATGAATATAAACATTGTTTTATATAAACTGATATTATTTACTTGATATTAAGTCGTACAAGACCAATTACCTTACCAATAATCTGACAGTCTGGAACGATAATAGGATCCATATAATCATTCTCTGGCTGTAATCTTATATGTCCGTCTTCCTTATAGAATCTTTTTACTGTAGCTGAATCATCAACCATTGCTACAATTATTTCGCCATTCCTTGCTGTATCAGCTTTACTTACAATTATATTATCCCCATCATATATTCCTGCATTAACCATACTTTCACCTTTAACTGTAAGCATAAACACTTCTTCATTAGGCATATATTCTGATGGGATAGGGAAGTAGCTTACCACATTCTCAACAGCTAAAATAGGTTCTCCGGCTGCAACACGTCCAACAAGTGGAACATTAACAACCTCACGTCTTGTAAGATTGAAATTATCATCAATAATCTCTATAGCTCTTGGCTTAGTAGGGTCTCTTCTTATATACCCATTCTTCTCAAGTGTTTCTAGATGAGCATGGACAGAAGATGTTGATTTAAGATCCACCGCCTGACAGATATCTCTTACTGATGGTGGATATCCCTTATTAAGAATCTGTGCTTTAATATATTCGAGAATCTCAAACTGTTTCTGAGTTATTCTTCCATAAGCCATATATAATACCTCCAAATTAAATGTCTTCAATAACACAATACTACATATTGTGTTCTATATCAGATTATAACATATAAAAATTGTATTATCAAATATATTTCGAAAAAATGTTCGAAATATTTGTTCGATTTATGTTGACAAACTAATGTTCGTGTCCTATAATTCAAATCAAGATAACGAACGTTTATTCGGAACAGTCATTCGAACATTACGATAATCAATGGAGGATAATTATGAAGTATAGTACACACTCTGAAAGAACATCACATAGACATAACCATTATTCAAAAAGACATAACGCTAATAAACATGTCATTTTAACAGCAGTTATTAATCCTGTCACATTAATACTGGCAGCTGTTGCAATTATTATAATTTTTTTTTTTGGTATCCGCACAGTTAACGCATCTGATAAAGATGACAAGATAATGTACAAGTATTTTACCAGCATAACAGTCAAGTCTGATGATACATTATGGGATATTGCAACACGATATTCCTACAATGAAAAGCCTAAGAATTATGTTAACAATATTATGTCAATCAATAATATGACAGATGAAACTATATATTCCGGTCAGGATATAGTTATATATTATTATTCAGATGAATTAAAGTGATGTCAGAATTTAAGCTGATAGACTTTTATATTGTATTTTGATATAATCATTAATAACAAGAATAATATAATAATAAGGAAGTATCATAATGACTTTTCAGGACTTTTTATTAAAACAGACAACTATTGATAATCTGTTATCTGTTTACAATATATCCACTCCCAACGAGATGCAGATTAAAGCATACAAAACTATCTCATCTGGAAGAGATATGATTATATCATCACCAACCGGTTCAGGTAAAACTTTAGCCTACCTTTTACCGCTTGTATCTTCTGTTGACATTACATTAAAAACTGTGCAGGCTGTAATCACAGCACCTTCACAGGAACTGTGTATGCAGATTAACAAGATACTTGCTAATCTATATGATAAAGATATATTCACTGACAAATCAGCCGTACTAATTGGTGATGGGAATATTCAAAGACAGATTGAACAACTAAAGAAAAAGCCTGTTTTTATCATAGGAACACCTGGACGAATCAGGCAGCTTATTGAGAACAGGAAGCTGTCTGTACATAACGTAAAGACACTTATTTTAGATGAAGCTGATAAGCTGTTTGACAAGAATAATTATGACAATATCTATTTTATCAGAAAATCATGCATGAAGAGAACTCAGGTATTGTTATTTTCTGCATCAATAAGTAATAAGACAATTAAGCTTGCCAATAACTACACATACAATCCAGTAATTTACAATTTAAACCAGAATAGTTCCTCACCTATTCCTAAAACTATCAAGCATTTTTACGTTGTAGCTGACAGACGTGAGCGGATAGAAACATTACGTAAGATTATTAAAGCATTAAACTGTAACAAGGCAATTATCTTTATCAACAGCCGTTATGACTTAGATGAGACTTTCCAGAAGCTTGAATATCATCATTATAAAGCTGCATCTATCTCTGGAACAAAGGACAAAATGATTAAAAAGAAAGCAATTGATGATTTTGCATCAGGCAATGTCAACTATCTGCTTTCTACAGACATCTCAGCAAGAGGACTTCAGTTTGATAATATTGATACAGTTGTGAATCTCAATCTTCCTGAAGAAACAACTGATTACCAGCACAGAGCTGGAAGATGCGGACGTAATGACAATCCCGGCATCTGTGTTTCAATTATCACGGAAAACGAACTTCCTAAGATTAAAAAGCTGCAGAAACAGTTTAATATCAATATGCTGCAGAAGAAACTGTATAATGGTAAGTTAGTTTCAAAATAGCTTCATCACTTCGTTAAACAAGACTTTAGCGAAGTGATGATTGTATCTCTTTATAACTACTATTTGATTTTACAGAGGTTTTATATATGGCTACAACTGGTAATAAAACATATACACAACAACAAAACATTAAATATTCTAATCATTTAAATGAATTATTGAACGAACTGCCTGACTTTTGCAGACAATATTTTGACAGTCTTGAATATTCCAAGCAGCCAAGAACTAAAATTGCCTACGCAATGGATATAAAAGGATTCTTTGAATATCTTTGTTTTAATTCTGATTTATTTAATTATGAATCAATCAAACAATTTAATGTTAAAGATCTGGAAAACATATCTGGTCAGGATATTAACAATTATATGCGTTTTGTTAAAGCATACAGTAAAGATGGCGCTGTTGTTACTAACTCTGAGAAAGCTGCAAAGCGTAAGCTCTGTTCGCTTCGTGGCATGTATAAGTTCTTCTACCGCTACGAAATGATAAGCAAGAATCCAACCCTTCTCATAGATATGCCATCAACACATGAACAGGCAATCACAAGACTTGATGTCAATGAAGTATCTGAATTTCTGGATAATGTTGAATCAGGCAACAAGCTTACTTCAACGCAATTAAGACATCACAATAAACTTAAAACCCGTGATCTTGCTCTTTTAACACTTATGCTTGGAACAGGAATCCGTGTTTCTGAATGTGTTGGTCTTGATGTCAATGATATTGATTTTGATAATGACAGAATTAAAGTTGTAAGAAAAGGTGGTGCTGAAAGCTTTGTATATTTCGGTGATGAGGTACGTGAAGCACTACTATCCTACCTTGAAGAGCGTAAAACGCTTAATCCGGAGCCTGGACATGAGAATGCATTGTTTATATCATCCAAAAACAAAAGGCTCTGTGTGCGTTCAGTAGAGCTTCTGGTTAAGAAATATGCCCATACCGTTACAACTGTAAAACATATAACCCCACATAAATTAAGAAGCACATATGGTACAAGTCTTTATCAGGAAACTAAAGACATATACCTTGTTGCTGATGTATTGGGACATAAAGATGTCAATACAACAAGAAAGCATTATGCTGAGCTTGTTGATGAGAACAGACGTAGGGCACGTAACATAGTTCACCTTAGAAAAGACTGAGCATCATATACATATAAAAAGGATGAGATTACACACCATATATTAATGTGTAGTCTCATCCTTTATAACATTTACTTATCACTCGGATCATAATAAGCACTTCCAGGTAACGTCTTAAACTCATCAAGTGATATCTCTGGTTCTTCACCTGGCAGCTCATATATCTCTACAGGAATATTGATACCACAATTCTCGTATATCCACTTGGCATCTGCCGCTTTAAGATATATAGAACCAACAGTAACTGTCTTTCCTATATTATTATATGAAGTCACACTTAAACTTGTCTTATCCTGATTCCAATACGGAGCCGAGTGAATATAAGCTCCATTAGCTAAAAGACATGCATAATGACCATATGAATAATCGTTATTACGAATCCATGGCTGTTTTGCATGAATATATGTCTCACCAGTCTCAACATTAGAGTTGATGGCACAATGGAATGTGTAAACCGGAACATAATTATTGTCCCTGAGAAGCTTATAAACTGATACAACATGTGTTGACTTATTAATTCTTATCTTATAAGTCTGGCTATCCTCAATAAATCTTTCTTCATCATCTTTAGCGGTAGTTGCTTCATTACTATCCACCGTAAACAATGACTCATCCTGTGGCGTACCATCATTCCCCGTTGAAATCCTGTTAAGAGCTGCAAATACAACAACAGCCACAGCCATAAATACAATAAGGATAATAAGATATATCTTTGAATTGTTCCCAAGAAGCCACCCTTTAAAATCTATTCTTTTTTTCTTGTTATATTTAATATCCATAATAAACTATATAATTATTTTGAGTTATAATGCTTCTCTTTAATTTCAATATAATTGCAAATAAGTTCTATTGCACCTTCTTCTCCAAGCTCTCCTGAATCAAGGCATAAATCATAGCTCTTCGCCTCGCCCCACTTCTTACTTGAATAATAATTATAATAACTTGCTCTTCGCTTATCTGTCTTCTGAATCATGTCTGATGCCTTAGCATCTGTTATATTATATAACTTCTTAACTCTCTCAATTCTTTCTTTGATATCAGCCTTTATGAATACACTTACTGCATTAGGATTATCCTCTAATGCATAGTCAGCACAACGACCTACAATAACGCATGATTCCTTTTCAGCAAGTTTCTTAATCGCATCAAACTGTGCAAGGAATACTTTATGATTAATTGGCATATCAACATATGAATTAGAGTATCCTAAAGAATAAGTATCCATAACTAATGAATACAAGAAACTGTTAGTTGGTTTCTCATCCTGCGATGCGAACAGTTCCTCGCATAGACCACTCTGCTTAGCTGCCAGCTCCAAAAGCTCCTTATCATAACATTTAACACCAAGCTTCTCTGCAAGCTTCATTCCAATATCATGTCCACCACTACCAAATTCTCTGCCTATTGTAATTACTGTATTTTCGTTCATGGTAAGCACCTCCCATACCCTTTTATGTTAATATTATACCATATATAGCATCCAAAATCCAGCTTTAATCATCCTCGTAATGATCAACGTGTAAAAGAATATTTCTTAAAAATTCTTTAATATCATCTGCATTGTCATTAGAGACAACATTATATTCTCTTGGGGTAACACAGACCATTCTCAAATCTGAATATCCTTTTGTCGAGAATGCGTAATTTTTTACCCAGTTTATTTTTTTAATTGCATTGCAAACCTCTTCTGAAGGTTTAATCCGAGTAATGATAATAAATGATATATGAGAATACATATGATGTTTAACTGGAGATTTTCCATCGCCTCTTACAAAATGCGGCTCAATTTTATTAATAGCAAATTCTTTGAGTTCATTAAGTTTATCTATACTTAGTTCATCAGAATTAATAAAAAACAGATGCTCGTACGAATTAGCCTCCCATAATTTGGAAGCTTCACCTGAAGAATCAAATCTGTTGTTTTTGTTATAGCTGTATGCATATATAACAAACTTTTTATTGTCAAACCAGTAATTGTGATAGATATCGAATTTATCAGAGATACTATCAAGAATCAAATCAATAAACTCTCTACGTCTCATTAATATTCCTCCGAAAGATCCTTTAATATATTTTGAAAATATTCAGGAAGCGGTGCCTCGAACTCTATATACTTTTTAGTTGAAGGATGTATAAATCCCAACACTCTGGCATGAAGAGTCTGTCCTGTTAAATTATATGGCGATTTGCCACTTCCATATACATCATCTCCCAATAGTGGATGTCCTATACTTGACATATGAACACGTATTTGATGTGTTCTTCCAGTTTCTAACTGACACTCAATATACGCATATCTGCCCATATTGTTAAGTACTGTATAATGTGTAACAGCATTTCTCCCATTCTTATAATCAATAGCCATTTTCTTTCTGTCTATATTATGCCTTCCAATCGGCGCATCAACAGTTCCATTCTCTTCTTTAAAACTATTTAAAACTATTGCATTATACTTTCTTGTAATTGAATGAACAGCCAGCTGCTCTGATATGTAATTATGGGCATAATCATTCTTACATGCCACGAGAACTCCCGTTGTATTCATATCAATTCTATGTACAATACCTGGCCGCATTATCCCATTAATTCCTGATAAATTATCCTTACAGTGATACATCAAAGCATTTACCAGCGTTCCTGTATAATGGCCTGCAGCAGGATGGACAACCATTCCCTTAGGTTTATTCACAACAATAATGTCATCATCCTCATAAAGAATATCTAATGGAATATCTTCCGGTAAAATATCTGGCTCAACAAGCTCTGGAACACGGATTGTCAAAGAGTCACCTGACATAAGGCGGTAATTACTTTTTACTGTATTACCATTAACCGTTACAGACCCATCTTTTATCAGCTTCTGGATAAAGGATCTTGAGTAATCTGAAAGTTCTTCAGAAAGAAACTTATCTATTCTGTCACCTTCATTGTCTGATACAATATCTTTTAATATAACATCACTGCACATTATCTTTTTCCTTTATAAATTGCAAAAATTCAAAATCTTTCTCATCATATACAAATAATATGAGTATTATAAGCATGATAATTCCAATTGTTACATATGAATCTGCTACATTAAATACTGGAAAGTTAATAGCCTTAAAATATAGAAAATCTCTTACATAACCTAATATAAGCCTGTCTATAAAATTACCTATTCCACCTGCAGCAAGCAGTGTCAAAGATATATATGCCGGAATATAATGTTTACTACATGGCATTTTAATAATAATATAAGTTATAATCCCGACAACCACACATGTTATTATTAGAAAAATTATTCTTGCACCTGCAAACATTCCCCACGCTGTTCCTGTGTTCTCAAGATAATAAAATTCAAATACATCTCTGATGACAGTTATACCATCTGTATTTTTTAAGCCAGATGCCACCACTTTAGTAATCTGATCAAGCAATGTTAACACAGCTGCAAATATAATATATAATATAATTGTCTTTGTTTTTGATCTGTTATTCATATCTATCCACCTGTTGACAAAGTTACTGAACTATTCCTTTCAATGCTTCTGCCATATCTTCATCTGTTACACTTGTGTCAATATAAGCATTACCCAGTTCTTTTAACAGAATAAATTTGATTTTTCCTGCATCCATCTTCTTATCATTTTTTGAGACCTTAATAATCTCATCTATTGTTATTCCTGATACAGATAATGGAAAATTATACCCCTTAAACACTTCAATAATGCTCTCAAACTGTTCCTTTGTCACAGTCTGCTTTTCCACACATATCTTAAGTGCAGCAACCATTCCTATAACAACACATTCACCATGATATAAAGAAAAGTTCATAAGTTTCTCAACTGCATGTCCAAGTGTGTGTCCAAAATTAAGCAATGCCCTGTCACCTTTCTCTGTGGGATCAAGCTCAACTACATTTTTCTTGATATTGCAGCTCACAGATATCATCTGGCATAATGCATCATCATCACGATTTTTTATACTTGCCGTATTTTCTTTTAACCACTCAAAATATGAATAATCCTTTATAAGTCCGTGCTTTAATATTTCTCCAAATCCAGAATTAAATTGTCTTTCATCTAATGACTTAAGTGTTGATGTATTCATGTATACAAGTTTAGGCTGATGAAATGCACCAACCATATTCTTATATGACCTGAAATCCACACCAGTCTTACCACCAATGCTTGAATCAACCTGTGCAAGCAATGATGTAGGAACCTGTATAAATTCAATCCCTCTCAGGTAACTTGCCGCTGTAAAACCTGTTAAATCGCCGACAACTCCACCACCTAATGCAACAAGCATATCTTTACGGTCAAATTTATTCTTGATAAGAAATTCATACACATCACAAACAGTATCAATGGTCTTGCTTGCTTCCCCAGCATTAAATGTGTATAAAAACACTTCATTTCCTGTCTTTGCTAATTCTTCTTTAACAGCATCTGCATATAAAGGTCCGACATTGCTGTCTGTTACTATACATAATTTACGATTTTTAACTCCAAGCTTATTAAAACTCTCTGAAAGCTTAACAAAACTATTCTCTATCACAATATCATAGATAGGCTCATTATTCATATGAACTGTTATTAAATCTAGCATAATATTAAACTCCTTATAAAAACACCTGCTACGGTCACACGCAGCAGGTTGCAATATGTATTACTTATTAAATGAAGATAAATCAATACCCCCTGCTACAAGTTCAGGTATATCACCTGAAATATCTACATTAGGAGGTGTTACAAGAAATATGTAACTTGTTATCTTCTGAAGATTCCCTCTCATGGCATAGCATGAACCTGCTGAATAATCAATAATTCTCTGTGCTATCTCTACATGTATGCCTTCAAGATTAAGAACAACAGCCTTACCACTAAGAAGTGTATCTGTTATATCACTGGCATCCTCCATTGTCTCAGGTCTTATTACAACAACCTCAAGCCCTCTTGAATTACCAGGCTTTATAGGAACAACCTTCTTACCACTGCCAGATGAAAGCTTTGGTGCAACTTTTGAATCAGAAAAATCATCATCATCTTCTTCTATACTGGACTTCTTAGCACTTGGAAATAGTCTTTTTCTTGCTGATGCCTTGTCATCATCATCCTCAAAGTCATCATCATAATCATCATAACCGTACTCATCATCATAGTCATCATCTTTCAGCTTAAATACGTTCATAACTCCATCTAATAATCCCATAATATATCTCCTAAATTAAATATTATAATTACGCGCTCCGAATATGCCTGTCCCTACACGCACCATAGAAGCTCCCTCTTCTACTGCAACTATATAATCATTAGTCATTCCCATAGAAAGGACATCCATAGTAGTATTATCAATGTTTTTAGCCTTTATGTCAACAGTTATCTTGTGCAAATCACTGAAAATCTTTCTGTTATCCTCAGCATTTTCAACAAATGGAGCGCTTGTCATAAACCCTCTTATAACAATATTAGGCAGCATTGACATCTGCTTCACCATTTCATATGCATTATCAAGACTTATTCCAAATTTAGTATCTTCCATGCCTACATTTACTTCAACGAGTATATCTGTAACAACATTATTCTTGACTGATTCTTTGCTTATTTCTTCTGCAAGCCTCAATGAATCAACAGAATGTATCATACATACTTTTCCAACTATATATTTAACTTTATTACGCTGTAAATGTCCTATCATATGCCATCTTATGTCATCTGGCATTGCCTCAATCTTATCTACAAGCTCCTGAACATAATTCTCACCAAAGTCCCTTACACCGGCATCATATGCTTCCATAAGCATCTCAATCGGTTTAGTCTTGCTTACTGCTATGAGTGTTACCTCATCTGGATTACGCCCTGCCTGCTCACATGCAGCACTGATATTCTTCTCTACCTCTTTCAAATTGTCTTTAATCATACCGCTTTTATATCTCCTAATGTTAATATACCATCTGATTAGGTGTGTACTTCTCTGCATTAAGAATTATTCTGTCATATACAGATATTCCGTATACAGCTCCCTTTCTCGATATAACATACTCATTATTCTGATCAATAATATCTATAAGCTTAAATACTGTATATCCTGTATTAACGCAATACACACCCTTTAATTTCTCTGTCGATGAAATCACATACTTATCCATTGAATCAGGTTTAATAATTGTTGTTCCAGCAGGAAAAGAATCATTAGCGATATATACTTTATCGTCTGTTGACTTATATATATCAAGAGCCTTAAAGTAATTGCTGACTTCACCACTGTTATACTCTTCAACCAGCACACCATATGTACTATTATTTCCATATGTTGTAAGATACGCTTTAGGTATTACAAAAAAACTCTGATCTGTAACAGCTGATGCTGGTATCTTCAGACCACTTTTACTTGAAGAACTTAATTCTATATTAATATATCTTTCAGTAACATATCTTACCATATATTTTTCAAGTGTTATCTTACCAAAATACTCTCCATTATTGTTAACAATTGAAAATGGACACACCGCCGATATATTATCTTTTAAAATTTTAATTGACACAGCATTTTTACTGGACAAATCATATTTATCTATATCATTTTTTGTTAATGGAATACATATGTACCATGTCTCATCAGTAATAATTTTATATGCCGGATTATCCTTAACTACAATATCTTCTGTCTTAAGATTATTCTTTTTGTAGTTATTCTTATTAAACATATCTGACGAAAGTTTTTCTGGTGTGATATCTTCATATCCATCTGTGTAATATGCAACAGTTCCTGTTTCTTCAGCAGCTACAGTCTGAAACAGATTCTGGCTTCCCGTGCTTGAAACAATACTGTCAAGATTAGCAATGATACTCTCATTCATAGACTGCAGAACTGCAGAATTAAGCTCTGTCTTTAAATCATATATATCACCAAAATTACTTCCATCATAATTAGCTTTGAAATTATTAAGCATGGATTTAATAGTAGACAAATCCTGTTTTGACAAGGAATTCTCATCACTTTTCTTATACTGCGAAAGTATCTGGGATACACGTCCTGTCTCGTCAACCGTGTAGACTGTATCGCCAACTTTGACACGGCCGCCTTCTTTTTGATAATAATTGATATTACCAGAATAATTAGAATTAACAATTTTTTCCGTTCTAAGTGCAATTCCGGTAAATGTCGCATTAGATGTCAGAGAACCCAAATCAACTTCATATGTCTGAACCTTTGATTTTGACATATACATGATAATAAAAGCAATGATATAAAACAAAACAACTGCAAATATCGCAGCTGCCGCTCTTGGCCTTCTTTTATATTTAACGACTTTTTGTCTTTTTTTATTCTTACTCTTGCTTCCCTTAGCCATAAGAAAATCCTTTACACATTATCTACACTCATAAGCAGGAATGGAAAGTCTCACAGCAGATTAAATATATTACTGATATATCTCACGCCATTCCATATCGCCACGCTCTAATGACTTTATAAGCAATTCAGCTGTGGCGAGATTAGTTGCAAGTGGAATATTATACATATCACATAATTTGCAGACATTACCAGCATCTGGTTCATGAATGTTAGGATTCTCTGCTTCACGCAGAAATATAACAAGATCTATCTGGTTATGCTCAATCTCTGCACATAACTGCTGATCTCCCCCCAGATGTCCTGCCAGAAACTTATGAACCGACAGATTAGTAACATCTTCTATAAGCTGACCTGTTGTCCCAGTCGCAAACAACTGGTTTTTACTAAGTATACCATGATATGCGATACAGAAATTCTGCATCAGTTTTTTCTTTGAATCATGAGCAATAAGTCCAATATTCATACGAATCTCCATTTCATGAAAGTATATAATCTTTAACCTTTAAAGTCCTTAGCAAATATGTCATCGTCTTTAATTACATTTCTCTGGAGACTGATATTAAGCACAATCCCCATTGACATCATCAGAACAAGCAGCGATGTCAAACCATAACTAAAGAACGGCAATGGCAAACCTGTATTAGGAAGAATCTGCGTTACAACTCCTAGATTAATAAAAGTCTGAAAACCTATATAAGCTGCCACCCCACAGCATATTAATCTTCCAGCAAAGTTTTTCGCTCTCACGGCTGTAATTATACACTCAATAACTATCGATGACAATAAAATTATAACTGCCATACAGCCAGCAAAGCCTAATTCTTCACCTATAACTGCAAATATAAAGTCTGTATGTGCTTCTGCTATATAATTGGCATTCTTCATGGAAGTCGGATCATCGTTATCAAGTCCCTTGCCTGAGAGCTGTCCTGAACCAATAGCTTTGACAGCATACTCCTGCTGATACACACCGGCATCATTCTCTTCCGGATGAAGGAACGAAACAATTCTATTTCTTTGGTAATCTTTCAGAAAGAAAACTTTATTATTTTCGTTGCTGATATAAAACAACGAGCCTACCATGACCGGTACAATAATCAGAATTGCAATTCCAATTGTTTTATAGCTTAATCCAGCACAAAATATAATCGTAAACAATATAAGAAATGTAAGTATTGTCGTCGATAAATCAGGCTGTGATGCAATCAGCAATAACGGAAGTCCCAGAACACAGGCTAAAATAATTAAAAAACGCCAGTCATTAATTCGATCCTTGTACATAGATACAATCTTAGCTGTTACAAGTATAAGTATCAGCTTCGACAATTCAGATGGCTGGAACTGGAATCCCAGCACATGAATCCACCTCTTCGCTCCATGGCTTGACTTGCCAGCAGCCTTAACAAGGATAAGAAATATAATATTAATCACATACCAGAGCCAGTAATACTTAAGAATCCAGTTATAATCCATAAATGATATGAATAACATTAAAGAAACAGCTAATACAAGTCCAAAACACTGTTTAAGCGTATATTCAGGATTAGCACTATTAATAACAACAATTCCAAAAAGTGCTGTTATCATCAGTATTAATAATAGTCTGAAATTATATGATTTTAATTGATATTTCTTAAACATACAAACTCCTAAAGAAATAACTATTTGTCGCTATTACGCATATCCTTTATAGGAATATTAGCAAATAATGCAGGTACGGAACCATTGTTAGTATCAGATTCTGTTGATGTTATCTGAATATCCAGTCCCTCAGCATCAATGACCATATATTTTGATATTACTTTAATAATATCATTTTTTATCATTTCCATCACCTCTGGCGAACAGTTAGCACGGTCAGAAACAAGCAAAAGCTTTAATCTGTCTTTAGCAACATCACCAGAGCCTTTTTTCTTAAATAAATCCATTAAGCTCATTATAATAGTCCCCCGTATATTTTACTTACTGCCCTTAAATAAAGAAGAAAGCTTCTTAAAGAATCCACCCTTACCATTAAGATCAAGGAATTCAACATCCTCGCCAATAATTCTTCTGCATATATTCATATATGCCTGTCCTGCAAGTGAATCATCACCCACAAGTGGCTGTCCTTTATTAGTTGCAACAACAATATTTTCATCATCTGGTACAGCGCCGATAACATTAAGCTGTAAAATGTCATTGACATCATCAATTGACATCATTTCTCCCCTGTTAACCATGTCCATTCTTATTCTGTTAACAATAAGATCCTCATGATCTTTAAGGCCATGTGCATCAAGCAATCCCACAATCCTGTCAGCATCTCTTATAGCCGATACCTCTGGAGTTGTAATTACTAAAGCTCTGTCAGCTCCTGCAATTGCATTCTGGAATCCCTGTTCAATTCCAGCAGGACAGTCAAGGATTATGTAATCAAATTCTTCCGGGTCAGCTTTTAATTCATCAAGTACCTTAATCATCTGTTCTGGAGATATTGCAGATTTGTCTCTTGTCTGTGCTGTTGGAAGTAAAAACAGCTTAGGACATCTCTTATCTGTGATTAATGCCTGCTTGATTCTGCAGTTTCCTTCAACAACGTCTACAAGATTATATACAATTCTATTTTCCAGTCCTAATACAACATCAAGATTTCTAAGACCTGTATCTGTATCAATCATAACAACTTTTTTTCCAAGCTTTGCAAGTCCTGTACCAATATTAGCAGTTGTTGTAGTCTTACCAACGCCACCCTTTCCAGATGTAACAACAATAACTTCGCTCATTACGCGCCTCCTATTATCTTTTATTAATTATTTTTCATATTCCTGCATAGATATAATTATGCTTCAATACGTTTATTAAATCAACCCTAATTAATCTTAATATCTTCAATTACATCAGCAGATAAATCTTCAATGTATATATTGCCATCTTCCACAAATGCAATCTTAGGTTCTATATTCTTTGACTGCTTATTAAGCCTTGACAGCCTTGCTCTCTTTATCTTGGCTGATACTGATGTATCCGAACTTCTTGCAATTACATC
Source organism: uncultured Lachnospira sp. (assembly GCA_934359185.1). Taxonomy (GTDB): domain Bacteria; phylum Bacillota; class Clostridia; order Lachnospirales; family Lachnospiraceae; genus Lachnospira. The sequence goes on from CAKRLE010000001.1 coordinate 141,468, forward strand.
AGCTATCTTAATCTGCATCGGACTCATGTCAAGAGCCACTACAAACGAATTGCCATTGCCACCAGCTCCTGCATAAACATTACCTTTAAGACTTCCAAGCACAATGACATTTCCTTTTGATATAACTCTTCCTCCAGGATTAACATCACCTAATATTATCACACTTGTCTCTGACTCAAGTACCTGCCCAGAGCGCAATGTTCCTTTGTAAAACAATCCATCAGCATTGCCATTGACAAGAAGTGAATCACTTGAAATACTTTCATCCTGTCCACCATCAGAACTGCTCTTATTATCAAGCACACATATTATCTTCATGTTAGTTGACTCATCGATAACATCCAGCAATTCCTGCTGCTGTTCATTGGACAAATCTCTTCCTTCAAATGCCAAAGCCATATCAGCATTGCCAAAGAAAGAAGCTGATTGTGTAAATTTCTCTTTTACAAGGCTTTTCAATTCTTCAAAACTTATATCATCATCAAGAATAACTGTTATCCCCTGCTTATTGCTTTTAATTATAACTGAATTATTCACGCCGCACCTCACATTCTTCTCCATACAAACATATATATTTTAAAGTTTTTTTTAATATTATTCAAGTCCAAAGTACGTTTTTAAAATATTCGCTGTAAGTGTTGCTGTATATCCACTTCCATAGCCATTTCTTATAATGACAGCCATAGCCACCTGTGGATTTTCATAAGGAGCATAACTTATCATTGTCGCATGGTCAGGATCATTACCACTTTCCTGGGCAGTACCCGTCTTAGATCCAACAGTAATTCCGACGTTCTTTACATCCGCATATGATTCTGTAGCCAGATACATGCCGTAATGTACAGCATTCCATATGCCTGAACTTATATTCATTGTAGATGCAACCTCTGCTTCATTCTCTCTAATAAGATTACCGCTGTTATCTGTTATCTTATCAATAAGCGTAAGATTGTAACATGTTCCACTATTTGCAATTGTTGTAACATATCTTGCAAGATTCAGGGCACTATATTGATGGGTTCCCTGTCCAATCGCTGAACGGATGGCATCCTCTGTTGATGCATGTGGTGCTTTCTCTGAAATCTCAATGCCTGCCTTTGTCGCAATTCCCATCTGCTCTGCATAGTTTTTAAGAATGCTTAAAGCGTAGGTACTGTTATAGCTGCCATCTCTTAACTTTCCAAGCCTGAATCCAACATTATAAAAATACACATTACATGAATCCCTTATCGCTGTTGATACATTCTCTGTTCCATGTCCCCATCTCTGCCAGCATCTTGGTGGCGGATCAATCTCATTAAATGAACCCGAACAGAAAAACTCCGTTGAAGTATCTATAACTCCCTGATCAAGACCAGCTATTGAAGAACATATTTTAAAAATCGAACCTGGCGCATTCTGTGCCTGCGTTGCATAATTAGTAAGCGGTTTAGAATTATCATTGCTGAGTTTAGAATAATATTCCGCATCAACCGTACCTGACATTTTATTATTATCATAACTTGGATATGATACAAGTGCCAGAACCTTTCCTGTATTAGGATCTGTCATGACACAGGAACCTGAACATGGTTCAAGCGCCAGCTCTGCTGGTGTTATCTTCTTAGTTGTTATAGCATCAACCATAAAGTTATATGGTGACATTCTGTTTTCTCTTATATAAGTATAATCATCCTCTGAATCAAGATATCCCTGTTCAAACAGAATCATAATAAGCTGTCTTCCAGTGATATCTACATTGTTGATCATATATTTGTACATTTTCTTTGAAAAATTATTATCTACATATAACTGGTCAATAATGTACTGGCACAATATGTCATATGATTCGGAAAGGCTTGTGTACTGCTGGTCAGCAAGTAATGACATATCAATCCAGTTCTTTGTTATACCATACTTTAAAAGCTCTGTAAGGCTTGTATTATTCTCATTAATCCAATCCTTATAAAGAGCATCATTGGTATCTACCTTGCTCGTATTGAATATCTTATTAGAGCACAATAAATCCTTATAGATATACCAGATATACGCTTTCTGTTCTTCTGTAAGATTTCCATACTTAGTACTTCCATATCTCAATTCATTTTCAAGCCAGGCAAATGTATTATCTTTCTTTACAAGATATGTGTTATAGACCTCTGTCTCTGCCTCATGTTCGCAAAGAGCCATCTTGTCAAGTGATATAAGATTATTATTAACAAGTGAAAAGTAAACTTCTTTAATAGGTATATTGATTCTTGAAACTTCGCCTGATGAGTTATATTCGTATTTTTCATCACCTGATGTTATATAAGTGAGCAATATCTTAACAATCTGGTCCTCAATCTCTTCATATATCTCTTTCTGGAGATTGATATCTATTGTAAGATAAACATCATTACCTGCAACAGCATCTGTCTCATCAACAACCTCAGTTATACGTCCAACAGTATCCACATATACTGTCTTAGATCCCTTGGTACCAGCAAGTTCTGTCTCCATAGCCTGCTCAATTCCTGTTTTACCAACAACATCATTATTCTCATACACATTATTCTGTGCATTAAGCGTCTCTAACTCTGTTGTTGAGATAGTTCCTGTATATCCTAGTACCTGTGAACAATATACACTGTTAACATATCTTCTTACATACTGTTGTTCAACTATAACGCCTGGAAGTTCACCTGAATTTTCAAGAACAGCTGCAACTGTATCATCTGACACTTCATTAGCAATTGTAAAACTTACATATCGGTTATATGAATTAGCAGACATATTAACTCTTAAATTAATAATTTCAAGAAGATGCTCTACGCTGTAATCATCTTTATTAATCTCGTATTTCTTACAAAGAAAATCAATCATATCATTTGCTGATGCATTTCTTTGTTCATCAGAAAGCTCTGATATTGTTTTTTCACCATATGTATCTCTCTTAAATCTTAACAAAGCAGTATCTGAAACTGTATATGCAAATCCATCTGCACCATCTGATACAATCTGAAAATCATTGGCAAACTTATCATTCTTTGATTCAATAATTGTAAGTGTTTTCTCAATTGCTGAATTAATAGAATTATTCTTAATTGTTGTACTTGAATATGTTCCACTGTCACTTATCTTGACAGCAAATGCAATTTCATTGTATGCAAGCAGAACACCATTTTTATCAAATATCCTTCCTCTTGTCGCAGCAACACTTGTAGTCTTTTTAATTGATTCAGACAATGATGAAACATATGAATCACCATTGATTATCTGAAGATTAAAAATTCTGCCAACAATAATAGAAAACATAACTATAAAGACCAGTACTAATGGTACAATTCTTGACTTTAGTAAACTTAGAATGTAATCAAATGTCTCTCTCATTTACCTCACCTAATCTCCTCTTATCCTTGCTCTTTAAGTATGGATTCAGCTTTAATATCGGTTTCATAATAATAAGCATTATAAGCGCACTGTAAAGCATTTCTGGAATAATAATCTTATTCAGATAAAACCCATAATCAAGATCATTATGAAGCATGAAAATTCCAAAATAAGATCCTGTCTCAAATACAAAATCCCATATAATTGTAAATATAACCGGAAGAGCTATATTGCTCTCTTCATATTTGTTAAAAAACAGTCCAGAAACATATCCTGCAGCAACAAACACCAGTGAGGAATATCCTAATACATTCGGCGAATATACATCATACATTAACCCTGAAAAGAATCCGACAAACATGCCTTCATTGCTTCCATTGATATAACCAAAGATAACTGGCAAGAGTATCATGAAATTAGGCATAATCCCGCCTAATCTGATAGCTCTCCCCAGTGTCGTCTGCAATGCTATAAAAAATATTATTAAAATCAGTTCTAAGATTTTCCTTTTCATTTAATTACCAGAATCCTTTAACTTTGTGATAATCAAAACTTCCTGCAGATGTTCAAAATCAACAGCCGGCACAAGATAACCAGACTGCGTAAGGTTATTTACATCCAGCGATACATCTTTAGTATACCCAATCAGAATTCCTGATAAATATTTATCACTAATATTAGAAGTTACAATCTTATCTCCATTTCTGACATTAACAGAACTGTTAAAGTACTTTACACTTATGAATCCGCTGTCCATAAGTTTTATGTCACCTTCAACAGTACATTTATCTCCAGTATCTATAAGCTGTCCACTCACAAAGCTTCCATCTTCTATAACCGTCTTTACAGTAGCAGAATGTGCATTAACAGATGTTACTATTCCTACAAGTCCGCCCGATGCAACTACATTCATATCAACCTGTATGCCTTCTTCTCTACCTTTATCAATTATAAATGTAGAATACCAGTTATCTGATGATGTCATGATAATCCTTGCACCAACTTTAGGATAATCTTCATACTGTGCATCAAGTTCATAAAGACTTCTAAGCCTGTCAAGTTCATATGTATCCTGCTTTAATCTGTTATTCTCTTCAGTAAGGCTATCTACTGTGTTGTGCAGTGATTCATTCTCTTCAAGAAGCCTGCTTACCTCCTGAAGCTGGTCATACTTATCATTAGTCCATAAACCAATATAGTTCATTCCCTTCTGGATTGGCATGACAACATACGCAACAGCATTTGTCAATGGTGATGAAACTTTATCAGTTATGAAACTGACACCTATGAACAAAACACATACAACACACACAGCTATCAGAATATATTTAGATGTAAAATAATCTGATAATTTCCTTCTCATCTTAATCCTCCATGCTATGAGTATTAATACACAACTTATTAATCGTATACTTTATCCTGTGGTGTGTATGCGATTCCCTCAAAATCTGGATTAGTGACAACTCCCATAAGTCCTCTTACAACACTCTCAGATGGATTCTCAACAACATTAACCTTAAGATTAGTCTCTCCATTAATAAATGTTTCAAGATTATTGATATTAGATGTACCACCCGAAACGTAGATGCCGTTCTTTATAATATCTGCCGCAAGTTCTGGCGGTGTTCTCTCTAATATTACTTTAATTGAGTCCATTATTGAATGAAGCGGATCAATTATAGCCTGATATATTACATCTGATGATATATCCACGCTTACAGGAAGACCTGATAATACATTACGTCCAAATCCAGGAGCAAATGTCTCGTCACATTTAACAGCACTTCCTATCTGCTTCTTTAAACCTTCTGCCGTCTTACTTCCTATAACAAGATTGTAAACTTTTCTAATATGGCTGATAATACAGTCATCAAGCTTATTACCACCTATCTTGACTGATTTGCTTATTACAATTCCACCAAGAGAAAGTACTGATATCTCAGTTGTCTCAGCTCCGATATTCACAATCATGATACCTCTTGACTTCGTTACATCAAGACCAGCACCGATTGCATCTGCAACTGGCTTGTCAACTATGAATATATTTTTGGCTTTAACCTTTGAATCTGCTACAAGCTCATAAAACGCTCTCTTCTCAACCTCTGTAACATCTGTTGGAACAGCTATATAAAAATCTGTATTGCCAGCATTCTTCTTATCACCATTAAGCTTATTATAGAACTGTAAAAGAAGTGTCTCCATATTCTCAATATCAGCAATAACGCCATACTTTACTGGAAATGAAACCTGAATATTCTCTGGTGCCTTTTCATACATCTCATATGCCTCATCACCAAATGCAAGAAGATCCTTCTTATTAGCAATTGCTATGATATTCTTTTCATTAAGAATCTGTTCCTTATCTTTACAGCACATTTTAAAATTACTTGTACCTATATCAACGCCGTAAACAGTACCCATATTTGTACCCCTTTCAGTTATATATATTCTTTTTCTTTTAAACTCACATAATCATTGTCGCCAATAATTATATGATCCAGCAGATGAATCCCAATAAGTTCACCTGCATCATAGACATCCTTTGTCACTGATATATCGTTACCACTTGGTGTTGCATCCCCACTCGGATGATTATGAAGCAGTACAATATAAACCGCACCATACTTCAATGCCTGCAAAAATATATCTCTCGGGCTTACAAGTGAAGCATTGATTGTTCCTATTGTAAGCACCATATCTTTTATAAGGCTGCATTTATTATCCAGCAATACAAGCATAAGATGTTCCTGTGTAAGATGTCTTAAATCCTCCATATAATATAACGCTATGGAGGCAGAATCTGAAAACTTTAGTTTCTTTAATGCTGTCTGCTTTGCCATTCTTCTTGACAATTCACATATACACTGTATCTGTACTGCTTTAACAGTACCAACACCCTTAATTGTAGTAAGCTCTTCTATCGAAAGATTAGTAAGACCAAGCAGATTATTCTCTGAATCAGCTGACCTTCCAAGCATCAATATAGCTTCTGCCAGTTCTGTTGAATCTTTACCAGTTGTTCCTACTCTTAATATTGCTCCTAAAAGCTGTGTATCTGTCAATGATTTGGCTCCATACGCCAGACAGCGTTCGTAAGGTTTATTATCCTGTGTCATCTAACCCTTTCCGTTCAAGGCGGATTTAATATACAAAAAACTATATAACCTTATACACTACGATTGCAATAATCACGCCTATAATACTTGCTATAGTTATGCGTATCTGTAATGCAAATGTAATAACAAGAATACCAAGATCCAGAATCAGCGGATTACCTGAATTATTGATTCCGAATGTATTGCCATATGACAGCCATGAAAGAGCTGGCACTCCTGCTGTGACTTCTGATATAAGTCCTCCTACAACAACACCTATAAGGATAAATAACAATAACAGCCATCCATTCTTATACTTTGATAAATTATTCATACCCTTATCCTACCCCTGATTATTCTCGCATTAAACCAAATTGTATTATATCATACCATTTTTTAATTGTACACAGCAGTTTAAAGATTAATTAAGCCTTCTTCCGACATTTTCTGCATACTCATCATAATTCCAAGCTTAGCGTGATACCATGTAAGACCACCCTGGAAATATACAGAATATGGTGGCTTTAATGGGCCATCTGCTGATAATTCTATAGATGAGCCCTGTACAAATGCACCTGCTGCCATAATAACATCAGCATCATATCCAGGCATTGCCCATGGTTCAGGTGTAACATAACTGTCAACTGGTGCTGCTGCCTGAATTCCTTTACAGAATGCTATAAGTCCCTTATCTGTTCCAAGCTCAACAGCCTGTATAATATCATATCTTGGCTCACTGCCATTAGGAATAACAGGAAATCCTAATCTCTCATATGCGTTAGCCGCAAATATAGCGCCTTTGATTGCACCTGCAACAACTGTTGGTGCAAGGAATAATCCCTGGTAAAATGATGAATTAACTCCAAGCGTTGCGCCTACCTCTTTGCCTAATCCCGGTGATGAAAGTCTGAATGCCGCCTGCTCTATATATTCTTTCTTACCAGCAATATATCCACCGCAAGGAGCAAGTCCGCCTCCCGGATTCTTGATAAGTGAACCGACAACCATATCAGCTCCCACCTCTGAAGGCTCAATTCTTTCAACAAATTCTCCATAACAGTTATCAACCATGCATATGCATTCTGGCTTAATACCTTTGATAAAGCTTATAAGTTCGCCTATTCTTTCAACAGACAATGTAGGTCTGCCTGCATATCCTTTTGAACGCTGTATTGTTACGAGCTTTGTTCTCTCATTAATAGCTTTCTTTATTCCATCATAATCAAAACTTCCATCTGGCAGCAGATCAATCTGTGCATAAGTCACGCCGTATTCGGCAAGGCTTCCTCTTGATGGTCTTATGCCTATAATCTCATCCATTGTATCATATGGCTTGCCAACGGGTGATAAAAGCTCATCGCCAGGTCTTAGATTAGCAGAAAGGGCTATATTAAGCGCATGTGTTCCACATATAATCTGTGGTCTTACAAGCGCAGACTCAGTCTTGAATATATCTGCATACACCTGTTCAAGTGTATCTCTTCCGTCATCATTATAACCATAGCCACTTGTTCCTGACAGATGCATCTCGGCTACCTTGTTCTTCTGCATGGCAGCTATAACCTTCATCTGGTTATATTCAGCAGTCTTATCAAGCTCTTCAAATCTCTCTTTAAGTCCGTCTAGTATATTTTCTGAGTAATCAAGCACCTTGTCTGATATTCCAAGACTTTCATACATCTCTTTCATTGTATTTTCCATTATATTTTATTCCTCCACAATGTTTCTTTTATGCAGCGTATCCACTATATAATCAAGTATTTTATCCTTTGAATAGTCAAAATCCGGATAATTAATCCAGTCAACATCACGCTCGCGCCTAAACCACGTAAGCTGCCTCTTCGCATATCTTCTTGAATTCTGTTTTATGAGTTCTTTAGTCTCTTCAAGGCTTCGTTCGTTATTAAAGTAATCAAACAGCTCCCTGTATCCGATTGCCTGCATAGACTGATTCTCGTATTTAAGTCCTTTGTCAAGAAGCATGCGCATCTCGTCTAACAAGCCATTATCAAACATGATGTCAACTCTTTTGTCAATCCTGTCATAGAGCCTTTTTCTATCATCATTAAGCACAAAATATGCAAAATTATAATCCGAACTTTTCTCTCTCTGCTGTTCATTATGCACTGAAAACTTCTGCCCGGTTGAATAATAATATTCCAACGCCCTTATTACTCGCTGTGTATTATTAGGATGTATTGATTCTGCTGAATTTTCATCGATTTCTCTTAATTTATCATGGACATACTCTTTTCCATGTTCTTCAAGCATCCTGTTAAATTTATCACGAAGTTCACTCTGCTTTTTTTCACTCTCTTCATCGAAATCACCATCAAAATCTATATCATATAATACCGCCTGGATATAAAATCCTGTTCCACCCGTTATTATAGGTATTTTACCTTTCTGGTAAATTTCACTTACAGCCTCATCTGCCATCTGCTTAAATCTGGCAGCATTAAATTCTTCTGCAGGTTCAAGCACATCTATAAGATAGTGCTTAACCCCATCCATCTCTTTCTTAGTTACCTTAGCAGTACCGATATCCATATATCTGTAAACCTGCAGGGCATCTGCGCTGATTATCTCACCGTTAATACGCTTTGCAAGTTTTATGGATAAATCTGTTTTTCCAACTGCCGTCGGTCCTGTTAATATCACTAAAGGTTTCATAATTACATCCTATATAATCCGCTTAAACTTCTTTTCAATCTCATATTTTGTCATCACTATAAGAGTTGGTCTGCCATGTGGACAGTTAAATGGATTATCAGCCTTTGAAAGCTCATATATAAGCTCTCCTGCCTCCTCAAAGGATATCTTATTATTTCCCTTGATTGCAGCTTTACACGACATTGTTGCAACTCTCTCTGCAAGCAGTTCATATCCAAATCCACTCTCATCTGTCATATTATCAAGCAAATCAATAAACATATGCAGATAATCAATCTTTGGCAGATTAGCAGGCACACCTGTTATCTTATATGTCTTATCTCCAAAATTTTCCAGTTCAAATCCAATTTTGCAGAAGCAGTCCATATTCTCCTCAAGAACCTGAAGTTCTTTCATGTTAAGTTCCACAATAACTGGCGGCATTATCATCTGCGACTCGGCCTCTGACTCTTTTATCTTTTTCATAAGACGCTCATATAAAACCTTTTCATGTGCAGCATGCTGATCCATGATATAGAATTTATCTTCAAACTCTACAAGCCAGTATGTATCAAAGAGCTGTCCTATCACTCTGTAATTATTTTTATTGTCAGAATCAAGAAATGAATCCGTAAACAGTCCTATCTGCCTGGTTTCTGGTCTTTTAGTCTCAAACCGGGCTGCATCCTCTTTTATCATCTGCTGTGACCTTTTGGTCTCAAAAGGTTCAGGAAGCCTCTCTTCCCTTTTCTTAACCGTACTTTCCTGGCTGACTATGCTGGCAGCTGGCTGTTTTTCAGCCTTAATGGCATTATACTCTGTCTTAACAGTCTGTGTTTCTGCCTTTACAGGCTGTGGAATCATCTTGGCTGGCTGCTTGGATGGTGCTGGTTCATCCAATGTGACCGATACCGCCAGATCCATTTTTTTCAGTGCTTCAACAAGCGTTGCATACACAAAATCATAAACCACTTCATTCTTTGAAAATCTCAATTCCATCTTCTGTGGATGCACATTGACATCAATTATATCAGGTTCAATTTTAAAATGAATTGCTGTAAAAGGATAATTATGTGGCATTATAAATCCTTTATACGCATCCTCTATTGCCTTGGTTATCACACTGCTCTTGATAAATCTTCCATTGATATAGTAATTCTCATATGAACGGTTGCCACGGACTATCATAGGTCTTCCTATATATCCACTTATCTCTATATCCTGTGTCTTTCCTGACACTTCTATAAGATTATGGGCATAATCCCTGCCATACACGCCATATATTATATCTTTAAGATTTGTATTGCCTGACGTATGAAGCTTATTCTGGTTATTGTTAATAAACCGAAATGATATATCAGGATGTGACAGTGCAAGATGCTCTACCAGATTACTTACATATCCAGCCTCTGTTGATGCTGTCTTTAAGAACTTCCTTCTTACAGGTGTATTATAGAATATATTTCTTACGATGATAGTTGTGCCTTCCGGTGCGCCAATCTCATCAATAGATTTCTCTTCTCCACCCTCACACACATATCTGTAGCCAGATACATCATCCATAGTCTTAGTAATAAGCTCAACCTGCGAAACAGCCGCTATGCTTGATAATGCTTCCCCCCTGAATCCAAGTGAGGAAACATTCATAAGGTCTTCTATTGATTTAATCTTACTTGTGGCATGTCTTAAAAATGCTTTAGAAATATCATCCTTAGGGATTCCACAGCCATTATCAGTAATTCTAATAAATGAAATTCCACCATCCTTAATCTCAATCGTTATGGCAGTTGAGCCGGCATCTATCGCATTCTCCACCAGCTCTTTCACAACAGAAGAGGGTCTTTCAACAACCTCTCCTGCCGCTATCTTATTGATTGTCTCTGAATCCAGAATGTTAATTCCCATCATTGCCTCCAAGCAGGTAATCAGCTTACCATCTGTTATTAATCTTGCCCTGAAGCTTGTACAGAGTATTTAATGCATCTATCGGTGTCATTCTTCCTATATCAAGACTCTTAATCTCTTCAACTATCGAATCATCACTCACTGTATCAAATAAAGACATCTGCTTTACTTCAAGCTCATCAACTTTTCTATATTCTTCTTTTATCTTGCCAACTTTTTCAGAATACATTGCAATATCTTTTGCTTTCTGAGATATATCTGCGCTACTTAATTCTGCAACAAGCTCCTTTGCCCTTGATATAACCGAATCAGGAACTCCTGCAAGCCTTGCAACCTGGATACCATAGCTCTTATCAGCCCCACCTTTGACTATCTTTCTAAGGAACACGATATCATCGCCCTTTTCCTTTACCGCTATACAATAGTTGTTAACCCCGTCAAGAGTTCCTTCCAACTCTGTAAGCTCATGATAATGTGTTGCAAACAATGTCTTTGCTCCAAGTATTCTTGTATTAGCTATGTGTTCAACAACAGCCCAGGCAATGCTAAGTCCGTCAAATGTACTTGTACCTCTTCCTATCTCATCTAATATAAGCAGGCTGTCTGGTGTTGCATTTCTTAATATGTTAGCAACCTCTGTCATCTCCACCATAAAAGTTGACTGTCCTGATGCAAGATCATCAGATGCACCTACTCTTGTAAAAATCCTGTCCACTATACCAATATCCGCTGACGAAGCTGGTACAAATGAGCCGACCTGAGCCATAAGAACAATTAGTGCAGTCTGTCTCATATATGTAGATTTACCAGCCATATTAGGTCCTGTTATTATAGAAACCCTGTTGGTGCCATTGTCAAGAAGCGTATCATTGGCAATAAACATATCATTAGGTATCATCTTCTCAACTACCGGATGCCGTCCATCTTTAATATTGATAATTCCTTTTTCATTGATAGCTGGTCTGACATAGTTATTAGATGTGCTTACAGATGAAAGAGATGCCATGACATCAAGCATCGCAACGGCCTTTGCAGTATTAAGCACGCGTGATGCGTTCTTAGATATCTCATTACGCACCTGACAGAACAATTCATATTCTAAACCATTCAGCTTATCCTCTGCGCCAAGAATAATATCTTCAAGATGTTTAAGCTCCTCTGTCGTATATCTTTCAGCATTAGTAAGCGTCTGCTTTCTTGTCCAATCCTCCGGCACGAGATTTTTAAACGAATTAGTCACTTCAAGATAATATCCGAATACCTTGTTGTACTTAATACGCAGATTTTTGATTCCCGTATTTTCTCTTTCACGCACCTCTATATCAGCAAGCCATTGCTTACCCTCTGTCTTAGCTTTTCTAAACTCATCAGCTTCCTTTGAATAGCCATCTTTAATAATTCCTCCGTCACGCATCGCTATAGGCGGCTCATCAACAATAGCTGAATCTATAAGTTCATATATATCAGATAAATCATCAATCTGTTCATTTAACTTCTTTACCAGTTCTGACTGGAAACCTCCTATCACCATCTTTATAGGAGGAAGCATCTGTAATGAATTTTTAAATGCAATTAAATCCTTAGGATTAGCAGACATACAGCTTATCTTAGCCATAAGTCTTTCAAGGTCATATACAGGGCTTAGATATTCTCTTAATTCTTCCCTGTCTATAGCCCTGTTATTAAACTCCTCTATGGCATCCTGTCTTAGTATTATGGCATTCCTGTCAATTAATGGCTGCTCTATCATATTTCTTAATGTTCTTGCACCCATCGCAGTCTTAGTCTTATCAAGTACCCATATAAGAGAACCTTTCCTCTGCTTCTCCCTTAAAGTTTCAACAAGTTCAAGATTACGTCTTGATGAGCTGTCTATAAGCATATATTTTCCTGTTGTATAAGGTGTTATGCTTATAATATGGGACATATCGCTCTTCTGCGTTTCATAAAGATATTGAAGAAGCGCTCCTGCTGCCATTATTCCTGCCGAATAATCTGTAAGTCCTAATCCTGCAAGATTATTAACGTGAAAATGCTCCATAAGCCTTCTTGCGCACTCACCATCATCAAAATAACGGTTCTCAAGAATTGACATGGCTATACCAAGTTTTTCATTAACTGTTGTCAGGTCTATGCCGCTCATGGCAAACGCGTCATTGACAATTATCTCCGATGGAACAAATTTATTAATCTCATCAATCAGCTCATGTTCAGACTCTACTTCAGTCACATAATAATCACCCGTAGTAAAATCACATATAGAAAGTCCGCACGCATTACTCTGATAGCATATGCTGAACAGATAATTGTTCTTTGATTCATCAAGTCCTGATGTATTAAGATTGGTACCTGGCGTAACAACCTTTATTACTTCCCTCTTAACAATTCCCTTAGCCTGCTTAGGATCTTCCATCTGCTCGCATATGGCAACCTTGTACCCTTTAGAAACAAGCCTGTTTATGTATAACTCAGCAGCATGGAATGGAATCCCGCACATTGGTGCTCTTTCTTCCTGTCCGCAGTCTTTTCCTGTCAGCGTAAGTTCAAGTTCCTTTGATGCAGTAATGGCATCATCAAAAAACATCTCATAAAAATCGCCAAGCCTGTAAAAAAGAATGCAGTCCTTGTATTCTTCCTTAGTATTCAGATAATGCTGCATCATAGGTGAAAATTCAGCCATTATTAAATCCTCTTTCCCATATAATAGAATCCTTTGCACTCCGTAAGAAGAACCTTCACAGTTGTTCCTATAAGTTCTTCCCCTCCTGGAAAATGAACAAGCATATTATTAGTCATTCTGCCTGTAACAAGTCCTGGCTCATGGTCATCAAGTGATTCTACAAGTACATCCGCTGTTGTATTCTCATATCTGGCACTTATGCTGTGTGAAACCTCACCAACTGTATCTAACAATCTGTTAAACCTGTTCTTGACAACATCCTCCGGAACCTGGTTATCCATTGTGGCAGCAGGTGTGCCTGTTCTCTTTGAATATATAAATGTATATGCACTATCAAATCCAGCTTTTCTTACCACATCAAGTGTATCTTCAAAATCTTCCTCTGTCTCACCTGGAAATCCAACTATAATATCTGTTGTGAGCGACACATCTGGCAATTTTTCTCTTATACGTTCAACCCACTCAAGATATCTTTCCTTAGTATACTGGCGGTTCATAACTTTAAGTATTCTTGAACTTCCTGACTGTAATGGAAAATGTATATGATTACATATCTTGTCAGACTCACTCATGACATCAAGTAATTCATCACTGAAATCCTTTGGATGTGGTGTCATGAATCTTATTCTCTCAAGTCCCTCTATCTTTTCGATTTCTTTAAGAAGTTCGGCAAAACTTACCGGCGAATCAAGAGTCTTACCATAAGAGTTAACATTCTGTCCAAGAAGCATAACTTCTTTAACACCATCTTCGACAAGCCTTTCAATCTCTCTTATTATCTCTTTAGGCTCCCTGCTCTTCTCTCGTCCCCTTACATAAGGAACGATGCAGTATGTGCAGAAATTATTACATCCATACATTATGTTAACACCTGACTTAAATGGGAACTTTCTCACTGTAGGAAGTTCTTCAACAACCTCTTTCTGGCTGTCCCATATATCACATACTGGTTTTTCTGTCTCCCAGCGGTTATAGAGGAGTTCCGCTATTTTAAATATGTTATATGTACCAAATATCACATCAACAAAGCTGTATGACTTTTTGATCTTGTCAACGACATCCTTCTCCTGCATCATACATCCACATAATGCAATAATCATATGCGGATTCTTTTTCTTAATTGCACTTAACTGTCCAAGTCTTCCATATACACGTAAATTGGCATTTTCCCTTACTGTACATGTATTGTATACAACAAGATCTGCCTCCTCTGTCTCAACCGGCTCATAGCCGATATCCTGCAATATTCCTAACAGTTTCTCTGAATCTCTTGCATTCATCTGACATCCAAACGTATTGACACAGCATGTCAGCGGTCTTTGTAATTCATTAGACAACCTGTTAACCACCTGCCTGCACATATCTATGTACATCAGCTGTCTGTCTAACTGATTTTCTTCTATTGCCTTATTATTGTCCATCATCATTAACCTTTCAGTATATAATTATTATGGTCTTACCTGACCTTCTCCAAGTATGATATATTTGCCTGTTGTAAGTGCATCAAGTCCCATTGGACCTCGTGCATGGATTTTCTGTGTGCTTATGCCAATCTCTGCTCCAAATCCAAATTCAAATCCGTCTGTAAATCTTGTTGAAGCATTAACATATACAGCCGCTGCATCTATCTCTTCTGTAAACTTTCTGGCATTATTGTAATCCTTAGTAATAATAGCCTCTGAGTGACCTGTATTATATCTGTTAATATGCTCAATCGCTTCATCTATTGTTTCAACAGTTTTTAAAGAAATTATATAATCAAGATATTCTTTTCCCCAGTCCTCATCTGTTGCTTTAACAATTCTGTCATCAATAGAACAGCTGAGCTCATCGCCACGCACTTCAACATCTTTTTCTTTAAGTTTATCAACGATCTTAGGAATAACTTCACCTGCAATCTTTTTATTAACAACCAGCGACTCACATGCATTGCAAACGCCAATTCTCTGTGTCTTTGCATTATATATAATATTAACAGCCATATCCTGGTTGGCGTAT
Organism: uncultured Lachnospira sp.; assembly: GCA_934359185.1. Taxonomy (GTDB): domain Bacteria; phylum Bacillota; class Clostridia; order Lachnospirales; family Lachnospiraceae; genus Lachnospira. The sequence goes on from CAKRLE010000001.1 coordinate 157,149, forward strand.
TCATCTACATATATATGACAGTTTCCAGTTCCTGTCTCAATAACAGGCACTGTAGAATTATTTACAACATTACTTATAAGTCCCGCTCCGCCTCTTGGAATAATTACATCTACATAATTATTCAGGCGCATAAGCTCATTGACATATTTTCTATCTGTATCTGTAATGAGAATCACACTGTCCTCACAAATCCCATCCGCTTTAAGTGAATCTCTTATTATCTCAACAAGCTTGATATTAGAATTGATACAGTCACTTCCGCCTCTTAATATAACAGCATTGCCGGACTTGAATGTCAGTGCAAATGCATCAACAGTCACATTAGGTCTTGATTCATATATAATCGCAACAACTCCTAGTGGAACTTTCTTATAACCTATCATAAGTCCGTTAGGGCGTGTTTTCATATGTGTTATCTCGCCGATTGGGTCATCAAGGTCAGCAACCTGCATAAGTCCATCTACCATGCCTTTGATTCTTGCATCAGTAAGTGTAAGTCTGTCAAGCATAGCCGGCTTCATTCCATTATTCCTGGCATTTTCTATATCCATAATGTTAGCCGCCTTTATCGCCTCTGCATTATCAAGCAATGCCTGTCCGACATGTCGTAGTGCATTATTCTTTTCATTAGTTGTCATCTTGGCAGTTTTAACAGATGCCTCTTTAGCTCTCTTACCAATAATTTCAATGCTGTCCATTCTTAATAACCTCCATATCTGTAACTATCATATCAGGTTTAATATCTGTATCCTGTGCATCTATGCACTCAACTATCTGGCAGTCATAACATACAGCCATCTTATAGACCTGTGTTTTTTCCAAGAATTTATCATAAAATCCGCCACCATATCCGATACGGTTAAATTTGCGGTCAAACGCAAGCCCCGGCATAATGCATAACGAATCATTGTATGTATCCCTGCTGCACTTTTCCCATACAGGTTCATCAAAAACAGGCTCCATTATGCCATAATACCCTGACGCAAGTTCATCTAATGAACCAATACTTATAAAACGCATTTCTTTACCATACACCTTAGGCACATATACATTCTTTTTATCTTCAAAACACCTTTTTATAAGTTCTGTAGTATCAGCCTCTGAGCCAGTACTTACATATATAAGAATGTCTCTTGCAGCCTTGTATTCAGGTATACCTGTGACATTATCTGTTATCTTTGCACTCTTTACACTGCGCTCATCTTCCGGCATGCTGTCTCTTAGCTTCCTTATGCTGCTTCTTATAAGTTTCTTATCAGCCATGACTAATTGCCCTTTTCTTTTGCCTCATTAATGCTTTCCTGCTGCATCTTTTCCATCTTTTCATCATGGCGTTTCTTAACATCAATGATTGAGCCATCGGGATTCTGTATCTTAATAGACTCCAGTGTTCCGCGTAGATTTTTCTTAAATGCTTCAACATACTCTTTCCTGAGTCTTTTCTGTTCTTCTGCCTCTGCCTCAGTAAGCCCTTCTGCCTTAGATTTTCTGTAAAGCTCATTAATCCTGTCTAAATCTTTCTGTGTTACCATCCTTACCTCCAATTAATTTATCCGATAAACAGTAATAAATCCTCATCAAGCACAACATATCCATTATACGTTCCACGCTTTTTGTAGATATGATGCGTTATATCCGGGATTTTAAATACTTCTATAATTTTTTTATTTTTATTTCCAAACATGGCAAATCCAGCATTTTTACTCGTTATTATATATTCGCCAAATATATATTCCACATTGTATTCTGATGAAATAAGATATTCCTCACGCTGCGAATTCAGATTAACAAAATGTGTCCCATTATCATCTGTGAAATATATATATGGCACATCTCCCATAACACATAAACGCTTATAATCAAAATTTGTCATTGTATTATCATGCTGTCTTACCTTTTTAATATTATTAACATAATCATATATAGCAATCTCTTCCATATCACTTTCTGGGAACTTACGGATATATATAATATTTTTGTTATTATCATACATATCTGTAAACGAAACATCTCCTGATGATTTATCAAGCACATCGGTAAAAACCATAGGAAGATTTAAGATCATATCTGAAACAAACTGATTCACATTAACGATTCCTATCAGGCTGTTACCCACCTTAAAACAGCATTTATTGCCGCCAAGCGGAATTATACAGTCAAGCCCTTCATTTACAAGCTTTTCGTTAGTAATCTTAACACCTTTATCATCTGTTATATCTTTAAGTACTATGTCATACATGCCAGTTTCATAATCATACCGCTGGAACATACAGAAATCCTGCGTCAGTGCAAATATTTTGATGCTATCCTCTTTCCTTATAGTATCAAGACTTGCAATATCTGTGTGAATCAGGCTGCACGTAAGGCTGCTGATCCTGTAACAGTAATATTCAATCGTTACCTCTGATTCGCTGCGCATTTTAAATGACGAGAAAATAAAAAAATCCTTATTCCTAATTCCATGATATATCTTAAATGCATCAAACTTGGCAATCTCTGGCATAATCTCGGCATGCACATTCTTAAATGGATCAAATAAAAAAATACGCTTGCTCGTAAACTTGTCAAACACTTTATTGTCATCCACAATCTGAAGCATAAGATTATTATTGACAGCTCTGTATCTTCCTTTTGTAAAATTCTTAATCAGTCTGATTTCCATAATTAAATGCTCCACAAAACAATCATTAAACTAATGACAATACATCTATTGAATCATTTTTATGCTGTAAAAATAAAGTTCCTACCTCTTCACCATTGATAACACGGCTTATGTTAAGCACATCATTGCCATTAGTAATAACCATATCTGCACCTGAATAATTAGCTATCTGTGCAGCAACTATCTTGGCAGACATACCACCTGTTCCAACCTGGCTTCCTGATGAATCCTTACCCATGTTCATAAGATCATTGTCAATTTTTTCAACAAAGCTGATAAATCTGGCATCAGGATTTTTATTAGGGTCATCTGTATACATTCCATCAATATCTGACAAAAGAATAAGCAGATCTGCTCCGATTATTGATGCAACTATAGCTGAAAGCCTGTCATTATCGCCAAACTTCTGAACCTGTTCAATCTCATATGTAGATACTGTATCATTCTCATTAACTACAGGTATAACTCCAAGTTTAAGGAGTTCCTCAAATGTATTCTCAGCATTTATTCTGCTTACATCATTAGTTATGGTATTCTTAGTCATAAGGACCTGTGCAGCAACAGCATTATATTCAGAAAATATCTTCTGGTAAACCATCATAAGCTTAGCCTGTCCTATAGCAGCACAAGCCTGCTTGACAGCCAGCTCCTCAGGACGGCAGATAAGCCCTAATGTATTCCTCCCAACTGCTATAGCACCAGAAGACACCAAAACTACATCTTTCCCTGAATTCTTAATATCAACAAGAACTCTTACTAATTTTTCAACCTTCAAAAGATCAAGTCTTCCTGTTTCATTATGCATCAATGACGATGAACCTATCTTTACAACTATACGTTTTTTATTTTTAAGCTGTTCTCTGTAATTATTCACAATGCCCTCCATCGGCATAATATTGCCATAAACATTTGTATTGTATTCTACATCATTTTAGCTAAAAAGTCATTAATCTTTTCAGCCACCTTAACTCCATCCACTGCTGCTGATGTAATGCCGCCAGCATATCCTGCTCCCTCACCACACGGGAATAAGCCTGTCACTGAGGAATTATAATTATCATCTCTTAATATCTTTACAGGGCTTGATGTACGGCTCTCAACACCTGAAAACACCGCATCCTCCATATCAAAGCCTTTGATATATCGTTCAAATCCTGTCATTCCCTCTTTGATGGCATCAGATACATACGATGGCAGGACATTGTTAAGATTGCCAAAATTAAACTTTCCTTTAATCTGTGGCGTAACTCTTCCTAATCCTGTAGATGCTCTGTTATTCTTAAAATCTTCCACAAGCTGTACAGGTATGCAGCCTTTTCCCTCTCTGTAAGCAAGGCTTTCCAGATTTCTTTGGAATTCTACTCCTGACATAACTTTTCTTCCAAAATCATCTGGTGTTATAGTAACAATAATTGCACTATTTGCATTAACACCATCTCTTCCAGAATAGCTCATTCCATTAACAGCAATTCTTTCCTCTTCAGATGACGCATTAACCACATATCCACCCGGACACATACAGAATGAATAGACACCTCTCTCCATGCTTGTCCTGTATGTCACCTTATAATCTGCCGCTGGCATATTGTATCTGCATTCTCCATATGCGTTATAATTGATAAGCTTCTGCGGATGTTCAAGTCTTAATCCTACAGCAAATGGTTTAGGCACCATTGCAATCTTTTTATCATTAAACATTTCAAAGGTATCTCTTGCGCTGTGCCCTATTGCAAAGCATACCGTACGGCATTTTCTTTCATATGAACTTCCATCTGCTGTATCAGTTATGGTAACTGACTTTATTCCATTATCATCAAATGTAATATCTGACACTTTGCTGTTAAAATTAATCTCGCCGCCAAGTGAAATTATATATTCCCTTATATTGGCAATAACTGTGCTTAACACATCTGTGCCGATATGAGGCTTATTACTGCTTAATATAGCCTTATCTGCACCGAATCTTACAAATACATTGAGAACGTCCCTGATTCTTCCCTCAGGGTCTTTAACTCCAGTGTTTAACTTTCCATCAGAAAATGTTCCTGCTCCGCCTTCACCAAACTGCACGTTAGATTCTGTGTTAAGCTTTCCTCCATTCCAAAAATCTTCTACGCTGGCCTTTCTTTCTTCAACACTTTGTCCACGCTCAAATATTACTGGTTTGAGTCCTGCCTCTGCAAGTTTTAATGCACAGAATATGCCTCCTGGTCCAAATCCTGCTACAACAGGTCTTGTTTCTTCTGTAAGCCTTCCAGATTTAACATATGAAGATGCCGGAAATCTATATACAGTTGTCTCGTGCACAGTCATGTTCCTGTCAGTTTTTAAAGACATTATATTGATGCTTTTCCCATCGATATATATTTCTTTAATATCTATCGAATACACATAATATATATCAGGCTTATGTCGTGAATCAATTGATTTTTTTACAATATCATATTTTATCTGGGCATTTTTTTTAAGCTTTAAAATGCTGCATAGTTTTTTGTGAAGCTCAGCTTCTCCCTGCTCTGGTGTAAGCTTTATCTGGTTAATCCTGAGTACTTTTGACATCTGTATTCTCCTTATTATCATTCGCCGCACTTATTCCTGCAATATATCCGCTTGTCCATGCCCACTGAAGATTATATCCACCGCATTTTCCATCAACATCCATTATCTCGCCTGCAAAATAAAGCCCTTCAACAATACATGATTCCATTGTCTTTGGATTGATTTCATCAAGCGAAACCCCTCCCTGACAAACCTGTGCATTATCAAAGGATTTGTTTCCAGTTATATTGAACCTGAACTTCTTCATGGATGATAGAACCAGTTCTATTTTTTTTATATTATATAAAGATGCCGGCATTGCCGGATCAACACTGCATCTTGTACATGCGGCAGCAACAAGTTTTCTGTTAAGAATCCCACTAAACATCTGTTCAATTGTCTTATTGGCTGTATCAGCATTTTCATACACATATTCCATCAGTTCTTCTTTGGAATAATCCGGTATCATATCTATATCGGCATATACCTTCTCATTCATGTATAATGATTTAACAGCATGATGGCTAATCTGAAATACCGGTATTCCTGATATTCCGTAATCAGTGTACTGTATTTCCCCATAATCACTGTATATGGACTTATCGCAGTAAAGATTGATTGTCCCTGTACTCCTTACCCCCGCCATCTGCTTACAATACTTATTGTCAGATATAAGCTGCACAAGTGATGGAAGTGGTTTAATAATGCTGTGTCCAAGCGACAATGCAAGCTGATAACCTGAACCATCTGAGCCTGTCTTAGGAGCTGCCTTTGAGCCTGCAGTTATTATAAGTTTTACTGCCTTATATCTGTCATTAACAACAAATACTCCATCATCCTTACGTATACTATGTACAGACACATCGGTGATTACATCTACACCTTTATTATCAAGTTCATGCACAAGCGCTTCCCTTAATGATGCTGCCGTCTCTGAATGAGGATATACATATCCGTTCCTCTCCCGGTGAAATACCCCCACCGACTTAAAGAAATCCACTGCGTCATACTGGTTAAACATCTTTAAGGCAGAGCTGATAAATTCATGGTTATCGTTATTATACATACCTGCATCCATATTGTAGTTGGTAAAATTACACTTTCCATTACCAGTCTGCAATATTTTATTACCCAGTCTGGATGTTCCTTCTATAAGTAACACCTGCATATTATTTCTAGCAGCAGTTATAGCTGACATCATTCCAGCTGCTCCACCGCCTACGACAATACAGTCGTATAATTTTTTTGCCATATATCTCCAAGCTCCTTATGAACTATATGTCTGAAGAAAATCATACAGATTGTCCTCACCATCTATATACATTCCTAATTTAAGCTGTTCTCTGATGTCTGGTGGCAGAACTTCCATATTAATATCAGCATAATCATAGAAATTCCTGTCTGGTTCGCTATATATTACAACCCTGCTGCCATCATAGCTTAAATAGTAACTTTTTATATTCTGTGTATTCTCTTTATCTAAATCCATTAACATATCATATGCAGTTGTATCATCATCTATAATAATATCATCATTCTGTGACATGTTGACAATCCATATAATGACAACCGCAGCAATTAAAGCAAATACAATTCCTAATATTACAATCCACCAATTATTATTTTTATTCTCCATATTATCATAACCAGCCTGAATTATTAAGGCTGCCTCCTGATAATATTTTGAACATAAATGCAGTTATTTATTCATATTATCTGATGTAAAGCTATGTGGTAATAAATCATTTAATGAACATGTACACATTTTCCCATTATCATTTACTATCACATAAAACTCGTCTGTGGCAAATTCAGACATAACCTGCCTGCATATTCCACATGGCCACGCCGCTTCATCAGTACTGCCAGCTATAGCAATTTTTACTATCCTGCTCTCTCCATTAGATATCGCTTTAAATATAGCATTTCTCTCGGCACATATTGTTGCTCCATAAGATGCATTCTCAATATTGCATCCGATATATATATTGCCACTGTCAGTCATGACAGCAGCGCCTACCGCATATCCTGAATATGGTGAATAGGAATATTTCTTTGCTTTCACTGCCATTTCATACAATTTGCCATCTTCCATAAAATCTATCCTTATCTTGATATTCCAAGAATCGAAAGCACCTCTTCCTGTTTCTGCTCCATCACAACTGCCTCTGTACTCTCCATATGGTCATATCCAAAAAGATGCATCATGCTGTGTGCGACAAGAAATGCAAGTTCTCTCCTGTCTGTATGTCCATATTTTTCAGCCTGTTCTTTCACTTTATCAACAGATATAATTATATCGCCAAGCACAAGTTCGCCTGTGTCAGGATTAAAATACTCCGATACAATTTCATCGTCTTCATCATCACCTTCAAGAAATGAAAAATCTGCTGGCAGATCATAATCAAGAAGTGGAAACGACAAAACATCTGTAGGATTATCAATCTGTCTGTATTCATTGTTTATCTGTCTTATATTCTCATTATCAGTAAGCGTAACACTTACCTCTGCTTCATATGGACACTTTACATAGTCACATGCAGTCTCAACAACGTCTTTAATAACTGTTTCCCAGTCAAAATCAAGTTTTTCGTCTGTTTCGTATTCAATGTTTATTGTCATCTCTGTTCCCCCTCGCTTTAGCTGACTTTCTCTTATTCTGTGCTGTCTCGTAATCTTCATATGCCTTGACAATCTTCTGTACAAGCGGATGTCTTACAACATCTTTGTTAGTCAGTTTTACAAATCCTATCTCATCAACCTTTGACAGAACCCTCATAGCCACATCAAGTCCGGATACTGTACCTGCTGGAAGATCCTTCTGGGTTATATCACCTGTTATAATAACTTTCGAGCCGAAACCTATTCTTGTCAAAAACATCTTCATCTGGGCAGGAGTTGTATTCTGGGCCTCATCAAGAATAATGTATGCATTGTCCAGAGTTCTTCCTCTCATATACGCAAGTGGAGCAACTTCTATCAGACCTTTTTCCATATTAGCAGCAAAACTCTCTGCACCCATAATCTGATACAACGCATCATACAGTGGTCTTAAATATGGGTCAACCTTGCTCTGTAAATCTCCCGGAAGAAATCCAAGTTTCTCACCAGCCTCAATCGCAGGTCTGGTAAGAATAATTCTGTTAACATCATTATTCTTAAATGCATTGATTGCCATTGCCATTGCAAGATATGTCTTACCAGTTCCTGCAGGTCCTAATCCAAACACAATCATTTTCTCACGAATCTGATCTACATAGAACTTCTGCCCAAGTGTTTTAGGTTTTATTGGCTTTCCACTTATAGTTTTACAGATAGTTTCATCATCCATAGCTATCATGGCATCTTCTTTTTCCTCTATAGTCAGTGCAAGTGCATAATCAACATTCTGCTCCTGTATGACATTTCCCCTTCTTGCAAGCTCTGAAAGATTATTCAAAACCTTGACTGCATGATTCACTCCCTTTTCATCACCAATAACTTTAATATCAGAATTCCTGGCTATAATCGATACTTTCAAAGTCTTTTCAATCTTTTTTGCATATTCGTCCCTTAAGCCAAATACACTAGTGCTTACATCGGCTGGCATATCAATTATCTTTTCAACAACACTCATTAATCTAAGTCCTCACTTCTACTGTAGGTTCCATACTGTACCGATGGTGATATAATATGTATCACACCTGACATCTCATAGTACCCATCTTCCTTGATAATTTTAACATCATTATCAAGTATTTGTACACTATTTTGAAGATTTTTTATATATGAATCAAATCTTTCATTCAAAATTCTTTCCATCTGTTCATCCTCATACAGTCTGTCAATCGTTATATATTGATTATATCTGGCAATATTAATCCTTACCGGAAGTGATATTTTTCCAAAAAGCTTAGGATTAATCTCATCATTTACGATATCCCAGTTATCATCAAGATTATGTTTTAATAACGTTATTTCCTTACCATATACATCTATAGTATATGTTGTTCTTTTTTTATCTGTATATTCCTTATCAATATAATTTCTGTAAATACAGTCACTGTATTGAATATCCGTCCTTATAAACACATCTGCATCTACATTTGTATCAATAGTTTCTATTTCTTCTCCATATGCATCTGATATGACAATCCTGCCTGATACAAGCACCTGTCCTTTAGTGACTTCATCACCTTTTTTTACCATGGGAGTTCCACTGCGGACAATCACAGATTCAACAACTCCGTCATCAGATGAACATATATCGCCATATATTTCTTCTTTATTCTGAATGCGTACGCCATCATTTTCCTTAATTGATATCATCACTCTGGTTCCATTCAATGACACACTCGCCCACGTAACCTCATCAAAATCTTCTCTTATCTTGTGTTCGAGCCACCTGCAGTCAATACTCCTTATCCGTATTCCATTTTCAATCCCTATGCTTGCAAGATAATTATCAATATACTGGTCAGAATACATGCTGTTGCCAGTAAACTCTATGTCCCACACATACATATTAATCCATTTTATTATTAATGCAGCAATTACAATTCCAATAATAAACGAATAATGCTTTCTGTATTTGAATGCAGCATATTTAATTCCCTGTTTCTTTATTATCTTTACCCTGCATCCTGTTATACGGCATATTGGTCTTAATGAAGCAAATTGTTTACGTTTAATCATGCATATAATGCTGTCCTCAGAAATTCTTATATCCCACATATAGACATCTTTATTTCTGCACAGATTGATAAAGCGTTCTTTGTTATCTCCAAGTACCATTATAGATATATTATTAAATAATAGCGGGAATCTTTCCATCATCATAGCAAACCATCCATAAACACAACACTATTAATACACCCCTTTATAAGAATCTCTTCATCATCATAGTAGCATATATTAAGATTGCAGCCTTTTATTTGAACAAGTCCTTTTTTAGTGTTTATCTTTAATTCATCGTTCTCGTAATATGTTATTGATTTGAAATTTTCTATGCACGTCATAGAGCTGCCAACAATCGTTATAATTACAGAATCCGATGCTTTTTCCATATTACCTCTCTGATACTTAAATCCCGCTTTCTAATATATATGGAATAATACTTCAAAAAATAACAAATATAGAAAAACCGACAGACCTTTAACAGCCTGTCGGTAATAATAATTAAAATTAGTTGAACTTACGTTTTCTAGCAGCTTCTGACTTTTTCTTACGTCTTACGCTTGGCTTTTCGTAATGTTCTCTTTTACGAATTTCCTGCTGAATGCCCGCCTTAGCACAGTTTCTCTTAAATCTTCTTAAGGCACTATCTAAAGACTCGTTCTCTTTAACGATGACATTTGACATACTTTTCCTGACCACCCTTCTGTTGCAAATTGTGCTGGGCAATACATAAATAGGGTATTAACTAATCGCACAAAACATATTATACCATATAATTAAAATTCGTCAACAGTTAAATGTTAAGAAAATTATTTAATCTGCTCAGCTAATGCCTCTGATGCCTTTGCAATAAGTTCATCTATTCCCGCTGGATTCTTGCCACCTGCCTGAGCCATGTTAGGACGTCCGCCACCGCCGCCGCCTACAAGACCTGCAAGAGCCTTTATAAGATTACCTGCATGTGCACCCTTCTTAATAACATCATCTGTTGCCATCGCAATAAGGTTAACCTTATCATTTCCAATTGCACTCGCAATAAGCACTACACCAGAACCAACATTGCCCTTTAACTTATCTCCAAGGTTTCTAAGTTCATTCATATCCACGTTATCAACTCTTGTGGCAAGCAGTTTAACACCATTGACTTCCTTGATGTCATTAGTAACATCACCTAACGCATTATTAGCAAGTTCTGATTTGAGCTTGTCATTCTCGCTTAAGAGAGCCTTAATCTCATCATTCATAGCATGTATTCTTCTTACAAGCTGTGAACTCTCTGTCTTAGCTGCCTCAGATGCATCTGCAACAAGCTTCTCAAGTTCTGCATAGAACTTCATTACTCCTGCATCTGTAAGTGCCTCAATTCTTCTTACACCTGCTGCAACACCTGACTCAGATACAATCTTGAATAATCTGATGTTAGATGTATTGGCAACATGTGTACCACCACAGAATTCCCTAGAGAAATCTCCCATAGATACAACCCTTACAGTATCGCCGTACTTCTCACCAAATAATGCCATAGCACCAGTCTTTTTAGCATCTTCTATAGACATTACATTAGTCTCTACAGGAATACACTCAGCTATCTTCTCATTGACAATTTTCTCTATCTTATCAAGTTCTTCCTTAGAAACACTCTGGAAATGTGTAAAGTCAAATCTCAATCTCTCCGGATTCACGAAAGAACCCTTCTGCTCTACATGATTACCAAGAACTGTTCTTAATGCCTTCTGTAAAAGGTGTGTTGCACTATGGTTCTTACATGTATCTGCTCTGTCCTGTTCATTGACAATAAGCTCAACCTCATCGCCAGCCTTAATCATTCCTCTTGTAAGCTTGCCTACATGTCCAATCTTGCCGCCTTTCAGCTTGATTGTTGTCTCTACCTCAAACTCACCTTCTGATGACCTGATTATACCTGTATCGCCTTCCTGTCCACCCATTGTGGCATAGAATACTGTCTCATCTACAATTATTGTTCCCTTATCGCCCTCAGATAAAGCGTCAACAACATCTTCCTCTGTTGTAAGAACTGTAACCTTTGATGTATTGTTAAGCTTGTCATATCCGACGAACTTACTTGTAACAGCAGGGTCTATCTCATCATATACAGTTGCATCTGCACCCATATAGTTAGTAGTCTTTCTTGCATTACGAGCCTTAACTCTCTGCTCATCCATAGCCTTTGTGAAGCCCTCTTCGTCTATAGAGATGTTCTTCTCTTCAAGAATCTCTTTAGTAAGGTCAATAGGGAATCCATAAGTATCATAAAGCTTAAATGCATCTGCTCCAGAGAGAACTTTCTCGCCCTTAGCTGCAAGATCTGCTTCCATATCAGCTAAGATGCTTAATCCCTGGTCTATTGTCTTATTGAACTTATCCTCTTCCTCTGATATAACCTTGATGATAAATTCTTTCTTTTCTTCAAGTTCTGGATATCCATCCTTTGAACCCTCAATAACAGTTTCACATAACTTAGAGAGGAACTTGCCCTCGATTCCAAGAAGTCTGCCGTGTCTTGCAGCTCTTCTTAACAATCTTCTAAGAACATATCCACGGCCCTCGTTAGATGGCATGATACCATCACTAACCATAAATGTAACAGATCTGATATGGTCTGTTATAACTCTTATAGAAACATCTGTCTTCTCATCTGTCTTGTATGTTACACCGGCAATTTCACACACTTTGTTACGAAGAGCGCAAAGTGTATCTACATCAAATATTGAATCAACATCCTGTACAACTACAGCAAGACGCTCAAGTCCCATACCAGTATCAATATTCTTCTGTATAAGGTCTGTATAATTACCCTTACCATCGTTGTTAAACTGTGAGAATACATTATTCCACACTTCCATGTATCTGTCACAGTCGCATCCAACTGTACAGCCCGGCTTGCCACAACCATACTTTTCCCCACGGTCATAATAAATTTCTGAGCATGGACCACATGGACCAGCACCATGTTCCCAGAAGTTATCTTCCTTGCCAAATCTGAATATTCTCTCTGGTGCTATGCCTACCTCTTTATTCCAGATATCAAATGCCTCATCATCATCCTCATAGATAGATGGATATAATCTGTCTGGGTCAAGTCCAACTGTCTGAGTTAAAAATTCCCAAGACCATGCAATAGCCTCATGCTTAAAATAATCACCAAATGAGAAGTTACCAAGCATCTCAAAAAATGTACCATGTCTTGCTGTCTTACCAACATTCTCAATATCACCTGTACGGATACACTTCTGACATGTTGTAACCCTTCTTCTAGGTGGAATTTCCTGTCCTGTGAAATATGGCTTTAATGGAGCCATACCTGAATTAATAATCAATAAACTGTTGTCATTGTGTGGAACGAGGGAAAAGCTCTTCAGCTTTAAATGACCCTTGCTTTCAAAGAAATCAAGATAAAGTCTTCTTAACTCGTTAACGCCTCTGTACTGCACTGTTCTTTCCTCCAAAAAATAAATTAATTATTATCAATAACTGTATCTTCTTTAATGCCATCTTCCTGCTTGGCTTTTTTCGCCTTTCTGGCATCAGATGCAGTTTTAAGCCTGCCACCAACTATGACAGCCAAAACGAGAAGCAGAAGCATAACTATGAATTTAGCTCCCTCAAACAAAACTTCTCCAAGTAATAAACTCATCAATCCAACCATATGCATACACGCCTTTCTATTATTAGTTTTACAACTGGCTAAAATTATGAATGTGAATATTGTAGCACATCAACTTCAAACATTCAACACCAGTCTCCCGTTTGTAAAAATCTATTTGCCATATCATCAGCTGCTTTAGTTATACAATCATCATATCCAATTCCTTTAAGCAGTTTAATTGCATTTCTGCTTGTTGCAGGACCATTCATAAGCTTATAGTTAAACACGACATCCTCGCAGAAATCTTCCTGAAAATGATAATTATCATAACAGTCTTTTAATATCCGGGTAAGTTCTATATCATGTGTTGCTGCAAAACATATGACATTTTTTCCATTCATGCTTTTTAAAATCTGTGACGAAGCCGCAATTCTCTCAACTGTGTTAGTTCCTCTTAATACCTCATCAACAAAGCACAATACTGGCTTTTTCTTATCATCTATACTATCAAGGATTCTCTTTAAAGACTTGATTTCAACAATATAATAGCTGTCGTGTCCTTCAAGATTATCCTTTAATGCCATAGATGAATATATACGAAACACTGGCGCCCTGTAGCTTTTAGCAAGGCTCGTACATATGCTCTGTGACAATATTGCATTGATAGCTACAGTCTTTAAAAATGTAGATTTACCAGATGCATTAGAACCTGTAAGCAGAATATTACGGCTTAAAGTTATAGAGTTGGCAACTGGATTATCAATGCATGGATGATACACATCTTCTAAAGTTATTGAATTTCTTCCCGATATAAATTCAGGCCTGCTCCAATAGCTGAGTCCAGCTCTGTATGATGCTATTGCAATTGAACTTTCAATTAATCCAAGAATCCTTATCATCTCATATATATCATCTGTATGTTCATTGATACTGCGAAGCATCGTATTAAACTTAATCAGATCAATATGCGTTATCATTCTAAGATAATCAAGCAGCATCTCTGCTATAGAACCATTCTCATTAGAACTTGCAAGCATTCCTGCGCCACTCGTTGCCTTTGACATCTTCTGCATTATATTATTTATAGACACATCATACGAATCAAGCGCACTGATGCCAAGCTTGTCAATGTCTTTTACAGCCCGGGTCATTTTAACGATATTGATAATGCATATAAAGAAAGGTTCAACCTTTGCCTTATATGAATAGTACGATATAATCGCAAATGCTACAGATGCCACAATAAGAATTATTCCCACTGTCGCATTATATCCAAATGCAATGACAAATGAAACTATTATAAACAACACAGACAGATAGTGGACTATGTTGCTCTGTGGCTTTAAATCCATAAGAAGCCCCACATAATCACTTACTGAAATCTTCTTTGCAAATCCTAACTTGTAAAAAATCTGCTGGATATTTTCCCTGTCTTTTTTATTACTGTCAAAATGTGCTGCAAGCCTGTCCACTTCACCAAGTTTATCACTGTCATTGAACGGAAGTCTTAACATCTTATAGAGATATTCCTGTCCCACAGAAGAAAAACACGTATTCAACCTTTTATATACAGCATTCATCGACAAATCATTCCATGTAATATCATCAATATAATCTTTCTCATCACACGGAATATCACCATTAACACAATCCTGATAATAATGGCTTATTATGTCAAGTTCTTCATCTGTAATCTTTCGGTCAGAACCCCTGCCCCAACTGTCACGTATCTTCTGGATCATCTTCTGTCTGCGTCTTCTCGACTCACTTACAGATACATATATAGCAGTCACTATAAGCGCAGCTATCAGAAAAATCATACTCTGGCTCATTAATTATATCCCTCTCACTATATTATATGCTGTCTTAAGTGCAATCTTTATCATCTCATCAAACCCAGTCTGTCTCTCTTGTGGTGACAGCTTCTCATCCCTGTAGAGATGGTCGCTTATTGTTGTAATGCACAGTGCCTTTTTACCAAGGCTTGCTGCATTAAGATAAAGACCTGCTGCCTCCATCTCAACAGCAAGTACTCCCATCTTCTTCCATCTGTCATTGACAGTTGAATCCGCATTATAAAAAATGTCTGAAGATAAGACATTACCAACTCTTGCATTAATTCCAAGGCTGGCTGCACAGTCAACAGCAGTTGATAACATGCCATAATCTGCTATAGGCGCATATGTCCCTGGCAGATTAAACTGAGAAACATAATTGGAATCTGTACACGCTCCCTGTGCAATAACAACATCTTTAAGATTAATGTCATCTGACAATGCACCAGCAGAACCAATTCTTATGATTGCATCGACATCATATACACTATAAAGCTCATAACTATATATTCCTATTGATGGTATTCCCATACCACTCCCCATCACCGATACCCGTTCGTCACTATACATGCCTGTATATCCAAACATGCCCCTGACATCATTAAACATTACGGCATTCTTTAAGTAATGTGAAGCTATATATTCTGCCCTCAAAGGGTCGCCAGGCATAAGGACAACCCTGGCAATATCTCCATTTTTGGCATTATTATGTGGTGTTCCCATATAACCCCCAGTTCTAAAGTATTATTTACCCTCGTATCTTATAAGAGCATCTACATCATAATCCTTTAATTTATCTCTTCCTTTAAGTCCTTCAAGTTCTATAAGAAAAACTATCTTTACAACCTCTCCACCAAGAGCCTCCACAAGCTTGATGATAGCTTCTGTTGTTCCACCTGTTGCAATAAGGTCATCAACAATGACAACCTTCTGTCCAGGTTTAATCGCATCCTTGTGTATCTCTATGGTTGCTGTTCCATATTCAAGGGCATATTCCTGTGAAATTGTCTCACATGGAAGCTTTCCCTTTTTTCTTACAGGAACGAACGATTTATGATTCTTATATGCAACTGGCACGCCAAAAATGAATCCCCTTGACTCCGGACCAACAACCACGTCATAATCTTTATCTATCAGATTATCAAGTCCATCTATAGCAAGCTGTAATCCATCAGGATCCTGTATAACACTTGTTATATCCCTGAATATAATACCCTCCTGTGGAAAATCTGGTATACTTCTAACGTATTCTTCTATTTTTTTCATTGTACAGTCCTCCAAATATGGCAGAATATCTCTGCATTAATTTTCTGTACAATATATTAACATATTTTTAAAATGTGTACAATAAATGATATTTAAACAATAAGGCAAACCAGTCCCGAATTTTCATTCATAACCTTTTCCAGCGTGGAGCCAATCTTTCCCATGCTCTCATCAGTTATATTATGTGTTTTTTCATATATTCCATCATTAACAATCTGTTCCACTGTCTTTCCAAATATATTAGTTTCCCATATTCCATCAGGATTTTCCTTTGTATTTTCTTTGATATAATCAATCAGGTCATCTGCCTGTGTCTTAGTTCCAACAATTGGCGCAATTTCAACCGCTATATTAGTCTTTAACATATTAATTGATGGCACCTGTGCCTTTATTTTCACTCCATATTTATTACCATTTCTGATAACAACCGGTTCATCAAGCTCAATATTGCTCCTGTCAGGTGTAACAATTCCAAAACCACTTGAATTAACATCATACAAAGCATCTTTAACTGAATCATACTCTGTCTTTTTCGCTGCAAACTCCTTTATAAGATTAATAAGCTCATATTCATTACTGATATCTGTACCTGTAAGTTCGCTTAAAACCTTATAGTATATAGAATTTTTTAAAGATAAGTTAAATTTAACAATTCCTGTACTCAGGTCTGCTTCATCAACTGTCACACTTTCAACTGCCTGACATTCTGCAGTATCATACATATCCAGGCAGTCTATTCTTCCCCTCGCTTTAACAACATCTTTAATATAAGTTGTCTTTAAAAGAATATTCCTTGCAATATCTATTATCTGTTTTTTCAGCCAGTGGTCTGACTTTAACATCTCTATCCAGCTTGGTCCATACACTTCAAATTTTTCAACTGGAAACTCCAGCAATATACTCTTTAATATATTATCCACGTCTTCCTTTTTCAGCTGGTCACAATTGACAGGAATCACATTAGTATCATATTCAGCTGATAACTTTGCCCCCAGTTCAGTTGTCTCTTTAGAATAAGGTTTCTGGCTGTTTAAAAGCATTACAAAAGGTTTACCAATGCTTTTAAGCTCATCTACCGTACGTTTTTCTGCTTTGATGTAGCTTTCCCTGTCAATCTCGCCAAAACTTCCATCTGTCGTTACAATTATTCCAATCGTTGAGTGGTCCTTTATAACTTTATTAGTACCAATCTCAGCAGCCTGTGTAAATGGTATATCTTCCTGCTGCCATGGTGTCTTAACCATTCTCTCCTTATCATTTTCATACAGCCCCAGTGCTCCATCTACCATGAACCCAACACAATCAATAAGCCTGAGTTTTACAGACATATTATCAAGCACACTCACAACTGGTGCCTCACTCGGTATGAATTTAGGCTCTGTAGTTGTTATTGTACTGCCTGCTCCGCTCATAGGAAGTTCATCCAGTGTTCTTTTTCTTACATGTTCATTATCAATCTCTGGTATGACAGCAAGATTCATAAATCTTTTAATAAATGTAGACTTGCCTGTTCTTACCGGTCCAACAACACCTATGTATATCTCCCCATTGGTTCTTTCTCCAATATCCTTATAGATATTGTATGTAAATGTCTTAGATGTATTGTCCATAAAAAAACCTCCTGCATATACTGGTAAATGTATATGCAG
Source organism: uncultured Lachnospira sp. (assembly GCA_934359185.1). Lineage (GTDB taxonomy): Bacteria > Bacillota > Clostridia > Lachnospirales > Lachnospiraceae > Lachnospira. The sequence continues at coordinate 175,362 of CAKRLE010000001.1, forward strand.
GAGATTAAATTCTATGATAGATAATCACTCATCAAATGTAGCTATAACATAGTATCCACGTTTAGTCTCGCCGACCTCTTTAACAATTCCTTTTCTTGATTTAAGTCTTTCAGGCGTTGGATAATTACCAGACATTGCAACTGCCGGTTCAATTGTATAATAATAACTGCTTGGAAGTTTTCCTTCTGTAATCTCGACCTCATCTCCAGCTTTTACAAGATTAGGCCTGCTCATTGTAAACTCCATATCTCTCATTAAAATCACCTTCAATCACTAACTACAAATTAATCTTGCACAGACATTTAACTGTATATTCAGATACCTTCTGCGCCAGAAGCCTGTTCTTTTCCTTCTCAAGAAATGCATCATCTTCAAGAATATATTCCGCACTGTCAGATGCCGCTTTTAACATTCTGGAATCAGCATATATGTCTGCAATTCCAAAATCCATATCTCCACTCTGACGCACACCAAGAAAATCTCCCGGTCCACGCAGCCTTAAATCTTCCTCAGCTATCTTGAAACCATCATTAGTATCAGCCAGTATCTGAAGCCTGTCCTTAGTTTTTTTTGATTTATTGCCTGATATAAATATACAATATGACTGATGTTCCCCACGTCCGACACGCCCTCTTAACTGATGAAGCTGTGCCAGTCCAAAGCGTTCTGCATTCTCTATCATCATAACGGATGCATTAGGCACATTTACCCCCACCTCAACTACAGTGGTCGATACAAGCACCTGTATATCATTATCCAGAAATCTCTCCATTATTCTGTTTTTCTCAGCTGGTTTCATCTTTCCGTGAAGATAATCTACAGATATATCATCAGGCAATACTGTCTTTAGCTTCTTACAATAATCAATAACATTCTCAAGCGAGTCTTCCCCATCGCTCTCCTCAACCATCGGACAGATAACATATGCCTGCCTTCCACTACGTACCTGGTTAGTTATAAAGCTGTATGCATTAGGTCTGTATGATTCATCCACAACACAGTTCTTAATCGGAAGTCTGTTGGCTGGCAGTTCATCAATCACCGAAATATCAAGATCACCATATATTATTATTCCCAATGTTCTTGGTATAGGAGTTGCACTCATAACAAGAATATGCGGATTATCTCCCTTATCAGACAGTGTTCTGCGCTGATTGACACCAAATCTATGCTGCTCATCTGTTATAACAAGCCCAAGATTATTGTATACAACCTTATCCTGGATAAGCGCATGTGTGCCTACAACTATACCAGCTTCACCAGATTCTATCTTTTCGTATATCTTTCTTCGCTGGGCTGCCGTCTGTGAGCCAACAAGCAATACAACCTCTATATCAACCCCATACTTTTCAAATAATGAAGTTATTGATTCATAATGCTGTATTGCAAGAACTTCTGTAGGTGCCATAAACGCTCCCTGATATCCAGAATATACAGTATTCATAAGTGCCAGTACTGCAATTATCGTCTTACCTGAGCCTACGTCTCCCTGGACAAGTCTGCTCATCAGCTTATCCCCCTGCATATTCTCTTTTATCTCACACCATGTATTAAGCTGTGCATTAGTAAGACTATATGGCAGCTTATCCATAAACTCGTTGGTTCTGTCATCATTATATATATGATGCTTATTAGGAATTCTCTCTGTACTGTTCTTTAATGTCCTTATAGCAAGAATAAATAAAAAGAACTCTTCAAAGCTCAACCTCTTTCGCGCCTTGACATAGTCATCACACGTTTCAGGAAAATGGATATTTATGACTGCATAGTTATGCTCAGCAAGACAATATTTTTCACGTATTACGTCTGGTATATATTCTTTTTCCAAACCTGTATTATATATCTCTATCGCTTGTTTAACAGCCTTGACAACCAGCTTGTTAGAAAGCCCCTTTGTCAGCGGATATACCGGCTGCATCATGCCTTTAATATTATTATACTCTGCCAGCGTATAGATAGCTGGCTGTTCCAATGATAAACCGCCATTCCTGGCGGCAATTCTTCCACGGAACACATATCTCATGCCCTGTTTTAAAGTGCTTTTAAGATATGGCATATTATACCAGACACACTTGATGGTTTTTCCTTTCACATCACGTATAACTGTAGATATACATGTAAATCTTCCATTATTGTATACATCAATTCTTTTAACAATAACGCCATCAACTGCAACAGTTGTTTTCTCATAATCATTTGTAATATCATCAATTAAAGCAGGCTCTCCATACACATCATAATCCCGTGGGTATAAACCCACGAGATCTTCTACTGTGTATACATTAAGCCTGCTAAAACATTGGGCACTCTTCTCACCTATGCCCTTTAACTCTTTTATATCCATAACTATTATTCTACAGAAACCAGATAATAATATACTGGCTGTCCGCCCATCTGTACTTCAACATCAACATCAGAGAACTTATCCTCTATAGCCGAAGCAAGATTCTCAGCCTGTTCTTCACTTATCTCTTCACCATAGTAAAGACTTACAAGCTCAGCATCCTCATTATCCTCTAGCATCTGTGTAAGCATATCTATAACTGTCTCATCTATATCCTTGCCTACAGAAAGCAGCCCCTTATCACCTATACCCATAATGTCACCATTATTGATAGTCTTGCCATCTATAGATGTATCTCTTACAGCATATGTTACCTGACCTGTTGCAACCAAAGCAAGTGCCTCTGTCATGGCTTCCTCATTATCTTCTAATGAACGCGACTCCTCATAGTTAATCATAGCTGTAATTCCCTGTGGAACCGTCTTTGTTGGAATCACAACAATTTTCTTATCCTCCACTATAGATGCTGCCTGATTAGCCGCAAGTATAATATTACTGTTATTAGGAAGTACAAATATAGTCTCTGCATTAATCTTTTCAGCTGCATTGAGTATATCCTCTGTACTTGGATTCATAGTCTGTCCGCCTTCGATAACCTGATCCACACCGAGGCCTTTAAAGATATCAGCAAGTCCTGAACCTGCAACAATTGTTATAAAGCCAAACTTCTTCTTAGATCCCTCTGTAACAGGATTACCGTTCTTAGCCTGAGCTTCTTTTGCAATAGCTGTCTGCATCTCTGTCTGTCTGATTACCTTCTGATTATGCTCCTCGCGCATGTTATCAACTTTCATCTTAGTAAGCTGTCCATACTCAAGTCCTTTTTCAAATGCCTGACCTGGATGATTGGTGTGAACATGCACCTTAACTATATCATCAAGACTTACACATACGATAGAATCACCTATTGATGAAAGGAACTTCTTAAACTCAGCCTCTGTCTGTTCGTTAAACTCCTTCTCAAGCATAATAATGAACTCTGTACAATAGCCAAACTTAATATCTGCATTATCAACGGCTGCCCCCTTGCCTGGCATAGATGAGCCTGCCTTAAACTCAGCATTAGGCTCGGTAATCTTAAAGTCTGTAACCTTACCTGTCAAAGCATCATACATTCCTCTTAAGACTACAACAAGTCCCTGTCCACCTGAATCAACAACACCTGCTTCTTTTAATACTGGAAGCATATCCGGTGTCTTGGATAACACATACTCTGCATGTTCAATAATTGCAAGCATTGCAGTTCCTATATCATCTGTCTGTGCAGCAATCTCTGATGCTTTATCAGAAATGCCCTTGGCAACTGTCAGAATTGTTCCTTCCTTAGGCTTCATAACTGCCTTATATGCTGTCTCAGTTGCTCTCTGGGTTGCAGCAGCAAGATTCTCTACTGAGAGCTCCTTCAATGTAGACATCTCTTTCGTAAATCCTCTTAAAAGCTGTGAAAGAATAACACCTGAATTACCTCTTGCTCCTCTTAAAGAACCACTTGAAATAGCTTTTGCAAGATTCTCCATGCTAGGATTAGCAATAGCACTTACTTCCTTGGCTGCTGACATAATTGTCATAGTCATATTAGTTCCTGTATCACCATCTGGTACCGGGAACACATTAAGGTCATTAATCCATTCTTTCTTTGCTTCAAGATTCTTTGCACCTGCTAGAAACATCTTCTGTACCAGTGCTGCATCTATTGTATTCATTACTAAATAACTCCTCCATTCTGCCAGATTGGCATCCTATACTGATAATTAATCAATTACTCTTACGCCCTCAACGTATATGTCAATCTTTTTAATCTCAAGACCTGTGAATTCCTGAACCTTATACTTAACATTTTCTATAAGATTGTCAGACACTGTAAGAATGCTGACACCATAAGATACAATCACATGAAACTCAAGTGTAATTTTATTATCTTCATCTATCTTTACATTAATACCTCTTGTAAGACTGTCACCTTTTAACAGCTTAAACAGACCATCTTTCATGCTGACAGCAGCCATACCAACAATACCAAAACACTCTACGGCTGTTGAACCTGCATATCTGGCAATAACTTCGGAATCAATGGAAATCTTACCTAAATCACCATTTATATATCCCTTCATATATATACCTCCTAATTATAGATACACACAAGTATCCAATCTAATACTAGTATTATACATAATTCCATCAAATAATTCAATATATAATCCAAAAAGAGCAGACTACTATTGCAGCCTGCCCTTTATACGTTATAAATTTTCGAAAATTAATAGCAAATACAAAAACTAAGCGCGCTCAACAGCACCTGAACGTAAGCATGATGTACATACATACATCTTCTGTGGTGTTCCGTTAACCTTAACCTTTACAGACTTAACGTTAGCATTCCACTTCTTATTAGTTCTTCTATGAGAATGGCTCACAGCTATACCAAAGTGAGCACCTTTTTCACAAATTGCACATTTTGCCATCGATTTACACCTCCTTAGCTCTTTTGGGGGCTTTTACCCACAACAGAGAATATTCTAACAGATACAACAACATTTTGCAACAACTTTTTGCAAAATATTATATTATCTACAAAACATATTAAATCCAATTATCATCATAGCAATAATAATGCATACACATAAAAAGACATTATCAGCAATGAACAACGCAAGAAGCATCCCCACTGCAATCCAGAACATTATAAATCCCATCAGGCGGCAGCACATGAAAAGCCACTCTCCCCATACCATGTTCCATATATTATATGATGCTATTTATTGTTGTATTCCTTGGCAACTCCATCTATAGCCTCATCAACATCTGCATCTGTTACATCCTGTCCATTAATCTTAGATGTAAATTTATCAACAACATCTGGAACCATATCCAATATCTTGGTTACAGTGTCCTGATTCTTGATATTGACAAGCTTAGTTGTTCCATTCTGTATAACAAGAACTGCGCTAGGCGAAACCTTTCCTGTCATTGCTCCACCAGCGTTATTTTTCTTATCTCCTGCAAATGCGCCAGCTCCGACACCAAATGATACATCAACCAAAGGAAGGATAATTGTATCCTTAACTGTGACAGCATCACCAACCACAGTCTTAGCCGATATAAAAGAATCCATACCCTTAAATAATGACGCTACTGTTTCCTGAAAATTATTCTCTGCCATACCAATTCCTCCATTACTTTTTCAATATATATCTTCTGAACTCTCTGTTAAAGAAGCACCTGAATGCTATTACAGCTGCTCCTATCAGCCTTATCCTGCCTTTAATATAAGCCTCTCCCTCAAAAATCTCCTCATTGAAATCCGGGATAATCTCAATATCAGCCCCTATTATACCATAAAGAACTGCAAGATACATAGCTGCCTTGCCTGTTGTCTCTATATCATCAAAGCCGAATCTTACATATAATCTGCCCTTGCGCGGTTTTATAAGCTTAAATAGTTCTATTATCTGCCTCTTTATAAATCTTACAAGCTGCTTATAGTCATCATTATTAAGCACAGCAGACACCTTTTCTGTTGTCTCCCTGACGTTATCCTTCATATGGATAACCTTATCTTTGACATTCTGGAATTTATTTTTTATTTTTTCTTTGAACCCGATGGGTTCATTACCTGTTTTATCTATACCATCGGCTTCAGATTCCCGTTTCTCATCTTTTACCGGAATTGAAGCTGTCTCTTTCTTTTCATCCAACTGTCCATTATCAAAAGGCTCTGATTCAAATACAGTCTTCGCAGCCTTATCCTTATCCCTGTCCTTTTTCTTTTTATCAGCCCCGGATGAGGATGAACTGCCATCGCTTTCTGCTTTTGTCTTGGCTTTGTTAAGCCGAATGCCAAACAGACGTATAGCAGACTGCACACCACCATCCTTATCATACCCAGCCTGTATCGATATGATGTGCAAAAGCCATGAGCATTTAACAGCGGCATATTTACGCATATCATTATACTGTCCCTCAACCCTGTATCTTATCGGCACAAACAGCACCGCCAGCAACGCCAGCAGCACAAGTCCGACAAGAACAGCTATGATAATAAGTATAATTTTAATAATCAACAGTAATATATGAAGCATTGCACTCCCCCATGTCCATATTATACCTCACTACAATATCAGTGCATTTTCGTTCCAAAGCGAAGATATCCCCTTATGTCAAATGCACCTGTATTAGAATAAACATCATCTATGATGTCTCTGACCACCATAAATGCTTCATCTTTTCCATCAGCAAGTCCAACAACATATATTTCACTCTTATGTTTTTTAAAATATGGCTGTAACAGCATATCAGCCGGAATAATATCAAGGAGATTATCCGTATCAGACGGCAAAGTTATAAGATATGTGTCATAACTAAACTTATTGCTTCTGATTCTGCCAAAAATTTTATATTTGGATCTGGCAGCATTCTCACCTAAATACAACTTCCGATACCACTTCATACTCAGCCTTCCATTAATGATTTAAGAATTTCCACTGTAGCTTTCTGTTCAGCCTTATCACTGCATTGCATCAGCGAAATATTAATATAGCTCTGTATATCCTCTGTATTGTTAAAGAATACTGGAAGCTGCGATAAAACTGTTGCCATAACCGCTCTTCTTATCTGAATAGAAACACCATCAAACATCCCAGCCATGCCATCTATGAGCTGCTCACACACCTCATCCGCATACGAATCATCTGGAATCATACTGTAGTCTTCATCACCATGAAGCTGTACAAAGTCACTTCCCGACTGCAGTTTGGTAATCTTTCCCAATACCTCAAAATCCTGAACTCTGTTATATTGTTCAAGCTCCGCCTCATGGCTCTCTGGAAACTCATGAATAATAAAATCACAATTAGATATTACACCTAATATTCTTTCCTGCTTTCCCTCGAATAAAACAAATTTATCCAGAAGTTCTTCTGGGACTTCACCCGCACTTCTCTCAGCTTCATTAATCTGTGCAATAATATCTTTAGCAAGGTCAATCTCTGTATTATTTCCAAGCGACATTGCATCGCTTAGGACAATTGAATATATATCATTAACCATTGATGCAAGAAGCACAAAACAGTCTGCACAGCTATTCATCTTCTCCGCGCCTGCTTCAAGAAGCTTATGCAGTCTGTCATACTCATCATTATCAGCCGCTGAGTAATCAGCAGCTTCCAGCTCACGCATGATATCCGCCATCTCAGGAAAAATATCATCAAAATTCTCAGGCTTTTCAAGCAAAGATGTAGTCTTTAATGAATACATGAAATCATCAATAGTACCTTTCTGTGCACCATGATATAAAGAAAAAGCCTCTCTTATATGTTCAAAGAATGTGTTCTTAGATATTCTTACCGGAAGCTGCCCGATAACATTAGCTATCTTTCCATTAATAACCACATTATCTTTGTCTGACAAAATGTAATGCATCAGATCATTAGTAAGGTATGTATTGTAATATGATGAATCAAATGCAGTATCTTTGAACCTGTACTCTATTCTATTAAGAATATGCTCATAAATCCTTAATCTGTCAATATAAGCCACAACAACATCCATCACATGGATAATACGCTGTCTATAATCCTCTATACACGAAGCTGTAAGTTTTCCCGCAAGAAGTTCAGCCACTATACCATTAAACTCACTATACATGTCAGCATATACTTCATCATTACAGCCATCCTGATCACGATTCATATCATAAACTGTATAATAATTCATTGCCAGTTTAATATATCCCAAAGCATTATACATTGAAGAAATTCCTTTGATATATTTATCAAAGTTATCTTCCATATTCCTGCCTCTGGAAAGTTCAGAAGCAATGCTACTCAAATCCTTCATCTCAAACCTCATACCACGAATTGTAACTTATCTTATAAATCTAACTTTTTATAGAAATCAGTATAATCAAATGTCGCAAAGTAATCCTTAGGAGTCTCTGCTCTTCTTATCATCTCAACACTTCCGTCTTCCTTGAGAAGCAGCTCTGCTGAACGAAGTCGTCCATTATAGTTATATCCCATAGAAAATCCATGTGCGCCAGTGTCATGAATAATAAGATAATCACCTTTATCTATCTTTGGAAGCTTTCTGTCTATAGCAAACTTATCACAATTTTCGCAAAGTGAGCCAACCACATCATATACATGGTCGCATGGTTCGTTCTCCTTGCCTGCAACTGTTATATGATGATATGCCCCATATATAGCCGGTCTCATAAGGTTAGCCGCACATGCATCAACACCGATGTACTCCTTATGAGTATGTTTCTCATGTATTGCCTTAGTTACAAGGCAGCCATAAGGTGCAAGCATGAATCTTCCAAGTTCTGTATATATAGATATGTTATCAAGTCCAGCTGGTGAAAGTACCTCGTAGTATACCTTCTTAACGCCTTCTCCTATAACCGCAATATCATTCTTAGGCTGGTCTGGCTTATAATCAATACCTACACCACCTGAAAGATTTATGAATTCTATATTGATTCCAACTTCTTTCTGGATTTCAACAGCAAGTTCAAATAAAATCTTTGCAAGTGTAGGATAATATTCATTAGACACCGTATTACTTGCAAGGAATGAATGTATACCAAAATGTTTAACACCCTTGCTCTTAAGAATCTTATACGCCTCAATAATCTGTTCATGTGTCATTCCATACTTGGCATCTCCTGGATTATCCATGATTGATGTTCCAAGCTTAAACACTCCACCCGGATTATATCTGCAGCAGATTGTATCTGGAAGCTTTCCATCAAGTGCCTTTTCTAAAAACTCAATATGAGTTATATCATCAAGATTAATGATGGCATTGACATCATTAGCATACTTGAACTCCTCTTCTGGTGTGTCATTAGATGAAAACATTATCTCACCCGTTTTAAATCCACATGCCTTGCTCATCATAAGCTCTGTAAGTGATGAACAATCTGTACCGCACCCCATCTCATGCAGGATATCAAGAATATATGGATTAGGTGTAGCCTTTACAGCAAAAAACTCCTTAAATCCCTTATTCCATGAAAATGCATCATATAATCTCTTAGCATTCTCTCTGATTCCCTTTTCATCATAAAGATGATATGGTGTAGGGTACTTTTTATCAATTTCCTTAAGCTGTTCAAGTGTAACAAATGTCTTCTTTTCTGCCATTTTAACAATTCCTTTCTCAAGTAGTAAATCTAGTTGCTAAATCTCACTGACTAAAATCGTATATTAAGCATACTCATTTGTCAAGTTATTCCGTTGATTAAAAGATAAGGAAACAGTCTTAAAAAGACCATTTCCTTATCGCAAAATCTTATATTAATCAAAGATTATAACATCCCTTAAATGCACTCGCATCGACCTTAACATCTTTTCCATACTCAACCTTTTTAAGATTGACACAGTCAGCAAATGCCTCTGCACCAATTGCTTTCAAACTCTTAGGACATATTACCTCTTCAAGATTAGTACAGTTTTCAAAAGCATTGTTTCCTATGACCTCAACTCCTTCTGGAAGTTCTACCTTAACTATATCTCCTCTTTCTGCAAAAATATCTTCAGAGATATATGTAAAATCAGTCATATCAATCTCCTTAATTGTCTTGTTGTAAAGATAAACTTTAATTCTCTCTTTCATACCATGCCTCTCCCTCTCTATTTAATATTTCAGGTTACAAAAACCTGTTATATCCATTTGCATATACATTGTAGAGATTATTGGATAATTCTGACGAAACTGTTTCATTATAGCTTTTATAAATGCTTTTAACTTTATTAATATACGATTCCGTCTGTGAAAATGGTGGAACCCCGCCATACTTATCAACATTACCATATCCTGAATTATATGCCGCAAGCGTCAGCGTCAGGTCGCCATTATATCTATCAAGCATCCATGATAAAACCTTTGCTCCACCCAGAATGTTCTGACTTGCATCAAATGGATCAGATACTCCATAAGCATTACATGTTGCAGGCATAAGCTGCATAATCCCCATTGCTCCACATGATGAAACTGCATCAGTGTCAAATCCCGACTCTGCCTGTGCTACAGCTTTAATCAGCTTGGCATCAACTCCTGTCTGTTCTGATGTCCATTCAAATACAGCATCCAGATCCTGATTATCTGGTAATGTGTTATATACACTATCAAATGAACTATCAGAATCAACTGTCGTCTGTGATGAAAAATACTCCTCGACTCTGTAAATATTACCATCTAGTATTGCTGTTATTGGATTCATTACCAGTTCCTGTTCCTTCTCATAATCTCATATTCCGTATACGCTTTTTCAAGGATCTGTCTTTCATTGGAAAATCTAAGCAAATGATATGCTTCATTATACTTATAATATCCTGAATCCTCAAAAAACTCTTCCCTCTGTGGTTTACTGTAATAACTGTCAGAAGACATCAGATACCACAACACTGACTTATTAACAACATCTTTGCCAGTTGTAAAATTATAATGTGTTGTATCAATATACTTCCTTATATCAGCAGTGGCTCCGCTTTCTTCCCTGACCTCTCTTATCGCCGTCTGTTCATGAGTCTCACCACATTCAACTGTACCTTTAGGAAGTACCCAGCCCTCATACTTGTTCTTATATCTCTTATAAAGAACAAGTATCTTTCCTCTATATATTACCACACCACCACAGCTTGTTGCCTCTATCATTGCAATTCCTCCTGTTATCAGGTGCGACTTTCTTTTATTAATTATACAACCCACTTACAGCCTTGGCAACCATTATTTCCCTGTGTATATCAGTTAAAATATGCATCTAAAACAGCTTTTGCAACATATGTTGACGATGAACCCATATATCCTCCCTCCAATATAACACATATAGATATCTCAGGATTATCATATGGGGCAAACCCGATAAACCATGAATGTGCCAGACCACTGTTATCATACTGTGCTGTTCCAGTCTTACCTGCCGCCTCATAGCTCGTCCACTTTAATGCAGGTGCGGTACCATCTGTCACAACACTCCTGCACAATGATGCAATATAAGCAGCTTCTTCTTCGGTGCATACCGAAGCCTTTGCCACAGGATTATTGACCTTAAGCACATTGCCATCTGATGACTGAACCTGCATAACCACATAAGGATTCATCATAATTCCTTTGTTAGCTATTGCTGATATAATCATAAGATTATGTATAGGACTTACCATTGTTTTACCCTGACCAATACATGTCTCCTGAATCTCACTTATACTTGATGATGAATCAAGGGTAAAACTGCTGATTGCTGCATCCAGTCCTGTTCCCAGATTTTTATTAAACCCAAAGCTTTCACATAACTGCTTAAATTTATCCAGTTTAAGTTCAAAGCCAATAGTAGAAAAAAATGAATTACATGAATTAGCAAATGCCCGCGTAAGATTTTCAACTCCATGCACAGTTTCATCCGCACATGGAATTGTAGTTCCACCGCTCACATAAGCATTTCCCGTACACTCATATTCAAACTGCTCATAGTCACTATAATCCCTTATAAATTCAAGTGCTGTCAGAACTTTAAATGTTGAACCTGGCGCATACAGTCCATTGACAGCCCTGTTAAGCAGCACAGAATCACCACTGTCGTATGAAAGCCAGATGTTATAATCAGTTCCAGCCATATTAGGATCAAAATCAGGTTTAGAAACCATCGCCAGAATTTTTCCAGTTGATGGCTCCATTGCAATAACAGCTCCTTTGTTATTGCCTAATGCATCATATGCTGCTTTTTGCAGCTTGGGATTGATTGTTGTAACAACATCATTGCCTGTGCTCTTTTGTCCCTTCAATTCATTAGACAGCTCTTTAATTATATTCCCATCTGTCGATAATAATTCATAATTTGACTGACCTTCTACGCCGCTTTTCGACATATTAAGTCCTACAACATGACAATACATCTTTCCATATGGGTAATATCTGTACTCATTCCCCTCTGAGTCTGCCTTTGTCTGTGCAAGAATTGTACCATCAGATGCCAGTATACTTCCACGTACAACTTTTTCAGATAAAACATCTATTCTTTTATTATATGCATTGTTAACGACTGTATCTGCCTTAAATACTGTAAAATAGACAAGATACGCAGCCATCATAAGAAAAAGTCCAATAAATATAAATGATATTACATTAGTTTCCCTGTTTCTCAAGCCTTTTTTATGACTCATCAGAATATCACTTTCCTTTTTTCGCTTTTCTTGCTTTTTCATAAACATCAACCTCATCCTGTCTCATATTATACATTCCATTAATAATTGCAAATATAATAAGAGAGCTCAACATTGAACTTCCGCCATAGCTCACAAATGGAAGTGTAACACCTGTCATAGGAATCATTTTCATTGCCCCGCCAACAGTAAGGAATACCTGGAATGCATATGTAACACCTAATCCAACAGCTACAAGCCTGTAAAATAGAGTTTTACATCTTGATGCAATATTCATCATAAGAATCAGATTATTAAGGCATATAAGTATCAGACAAACTGCAAATATTACGCCAAATTCCTCAACTATGGCAGAAAATATAAAATCCTTCTGCACAACAGGAATCTTATCCGGCATCCCCTGGCAAAGTCCAAATCCGAACCATGAACCCATACCAATTGAAAATAATGACTGACATATCTGATATCCACTCGAATCAATTGTAGTCCATGGATTTTTCCAAATATTAACACGCTGTCTTATATGTGCAAAAAGCCTGTATGCTATGACTGAGGCAGCAGCACATGATGCTATCCCATATAACATATAATCAACTCTCTTTGTTGCTACATAAAGCATACATACATACACTACAAAAAATATAAGTGCCGCTCCCAAATCCTTAGATAACACTAATATAATTACATGTATTGCAGCCATAGCTGTCGTTATCAGAGTCTGCTTTAAATCAATTGCCTTATTAAACATAGAAGCAATGAACATGACATACAAAATCTTGACAAACTCTCCAGGCTGTACTGATACTGATCCTATAGTAAGTACAAGATTAGCCCCATAAACCTGATTAGAAAACAGTACTACAATAAGCAGTACAAGTCCTGTAATACAATATGCCCATCCCATATTTCTGAAGCTTTTAACTTTCTTTATAAGCCATGGAATAAAGAAACATATAATAGTTGAAGCACACGTTATAATAAACTGCTTTACGCATTTGTTGTAATCAAGTCTTGCTATCACAACAAATCCTACAGCAATAAGCATGCACATATTGTTAACCAGTAACCTTGATGCTTTCTGGTATAATATATCGAATACAGCAATAACCATAAAAAGATATATTATCTGTGCAAAATACAATATGAGATAATTAACATTCTCATCATTGTTAATATAAAGGATGAAATATCCCAGAAGATGTATAGCAAACATAAACAGGTTCTGGAAAATGTACACTGTTCTTTTCTTTTCTTCATTTTTAACAGATGCTCCATAATATGACACAGCTGTATAAAAAGCCATTATAAAAGCAAATGCATATTTAGATAGTTCAATTAATACTATACGCATCATTCAACTCCTGTAATAAGGTGTGCCTTAAATCTTTCATGTAAATTATCTCTGAAGCTTTCAGCCTGTATAATCCTGTCCTTATGCCAGTTATACTCGCTTCTTATATAATCAGGTGCAATATTTTTAACAATATCACTATCCCTGTCAACCTCAAGTCTTTCTGAATTAAACATCAGGCTGTAGCAGTAATCGCATTTACTGAGGATATTATAAGACAAATCCCGTCTTTTATCATTAATTGTTATTATTCCACCAGCTTTATCGCACAATCCATATGTCCTTCTCACGCACTGCTTTGATACCATTACAGGAATATCAGAGCTTATTATAAGTTCCACATCACAGTCTGTATCAAGCATATTAAGCTCTTTAATGGTAAGTTCATATGGGAAGGTGATTCTTATCAGACTAAGATTACTGTTGTTTACAACCTCTTTAAGCATATTATATGCCATATTGTTCCAGCAGTACATATTAGCATCTGTTACAACCTTTGAACCAGGCACAAGCTTTCCAAGTATGCCAAGTTCTTCCAGGTTACGTACCAAAAATGTATCAATTCCTATATCAGCACACTTTTTTATAAGTTCTTTGATTCTTCCGTGATCCTGCATAGTTATAATATGTGGAAGAGCTGCGATTATATCAACATTACGCTTTTGTATATCTTTTACAGCATTAATTCCATGTTCTGTTAGTACCTCGCGCTCTATATACAGTGCAGACAATTCGTAACCTGCATCAAGCATTGCAGATACATCTTTAATCTGCTCTTCTCCAGATACAAGAAGTGTACTATGTATAACCTTATTTTCTTTACTGCGGTTGTTTAAAACATTGTGTGCATTTATGTTACAAGGCTTATATACCCTTCTGTATGAATCAAGTATTATATGTGTAAGTTCTTCTATTCCCTGTCTTCTTATTTCATTAATCCACGCAACAGGAAGAAATACATCACCATCAATTATAACCTCGACATTACCTGGAACAAATGATGTATTGCCAAGCTTGCAAAGCTTTTCCCTGACAGCCTCTGGCTGTGCTGATGATTTCACTGCCGCCTCTGCTTCTGCCCCATAAACAACCGCTTCATAACCCATTGAACATAGTCTTAATCTTACAGGTTTTCCCTGTGATACATACATGTCCATATCGACAGACGCATTGCCGTTCTTTGTATTATCAACATACTCATCAATAACCTTCTGGGTTATTTTATTATTTCTCATTCTGAATATTGTTCTGCCTTTATACAGAGGATATTTTCTTGGCAGATTGACAACGAACATCTCACCAGCCTTATAACTTCCACCGCTTGAAAACGAATTATCCACATCTATCTCAAATACATCCTGTGGATTAATGTCTCTTAAAGCCTTGAATGTTATCCTGCCATTAACATTTTCCTTAACTACCAATGCTGGTGTTCCCATGTGGTTAGGGCGCTCTGTGCTCATCATTGTCCTGCCCTTTTTCTCTTTGTAATAGCCTGTTGTAAAACCACCTCTGTTGTATATGTCCATAAGTTCTTCTACATCCGAATCATTGACCTTATAGCCTTTTCTTCCTTTGGCAAGGTACATGTCAACGTATCTGCGATAGATATTCGTAACCTCTGATGCATAAGTGACATTCTTCATTCTTCCTTCAATCTTTAAAGAATATACACCTGCATCTATAACATCTGGCAGCACCTTTAACGCACACATGTCCTTAGGACTTAACGGATAATTCTGTTTATCATTATTAATTCTATTAGAATTATTGTATACATCATATGCCAAACGACAGCTCTGGGCACACCTGCCCCTGTTGCCGCTCCTGTTTCCATTCATGCTGCTTAACAGGCACTGTCCTGAATAACAATAACAGAGTGCTCCATGCACAAATGACTCAATCTCAATATCAACACTATCATGTATTTCCCTGATTTCATCAGCTGTAAGTTCTCTTGCAGTAACGATTCTTGAAGCCCCCATATTCTTTAGAATTGCAGCACCACAGCTTCCTGTTATTGTCATCTGTGTACTCGCATGAAGTGCCAGTTCTGGAAATTCCTGTCTTAGTAAATTAAACACTCCAAAATCCTGTACTATGGCAGCATCAAGTCCGGCTTCATAATATGGCTTCATATATTCCACAAGGCTTTTATTAATTTCATTCTCTTTAAGAAGCGTATTAACTGTAAGATATATCCTAGAACCTCTTATATGAGCAAAATCAATAGCTTCAAGCATCTCTTCCCTGTTGAGATTGCCAGCATATGCCCTTGCCCCGAACATATCCCCGCCAAGATAGACAGCATCTGCTCCCGCTCTTATAACAGCCTTGCATATATCAAGCGAACCCGCTGGCGCAAGCACTTCAACTTTTCTCATTATATTCTCCATTTCATAATCACACTTTAAGGAAATAAACCTGCAATTTGCGGACAAATCACAGGTTTAAAAATAATTTATTATTTGGCATTAAGTTCTGTCTCAAGCTTAACTATATTCTTCTGGTATTTATTAATCTCTTTTTTAAGTTCTTCAACTTCTTTGGCTGCGGTATCTGCCTTTATCTGTGCAGCGATAAGTTCATGTTTAAGATCATATATCTCTTTATCCTTATCCTCTATCTCCTCTGACAAACTGTCTCCAAGCTTCTTAGCTTTAAAATAATCATCAGCGATATTAAGATACATAAGGTTAGCCCTCATCTCGGATGATAATCTTCTATATGAATCTTCCCTGTTATATTCAGACATCTTGCCATTAATATAGCTGGCAACTTTCTGAAGATACTCTTCGCTCTCGTAGCCACTGACTGTAAATACCTTTCCGCCAATAACTACATCTGTATTATTCTTTGATGCCATGACATCCTCCCTATGTAAAACACAAATACTTGTTATATTATATCATAAAAAGCTATACATGTTCAATACCTAGATTTTGATAGGCAAGTTCTGTTGCAACTCTTCCTCTCGGAGTCCTGTTAATAAACCCATTCTGTATAAGATATGGCTCATATACATCCTCCAAAGTTCCATAATCTTCTCCTATAGATGCTGCAAGAGTCTCTATTCCAACAGGTCCTCCAGAATACTTGTTAATGATTGTTGACAAAATCAACCTGTCATTGCGGTCAAGCCCATCCTTATCCACATCTAAAAGATTAAGTGAGTAGTCTGCCACGTCACCTGTAATTCTTCCATCATACTTAACCTGAGCAAAATCTCTCACACGCTTTAACAGTCTGTTAGCAAGTCTTGGGGTTCCACGTGACCGTCTTGCAAGCTCCATGGCTCCCTGCTCATCTATATCCACGCCAAGGCATCCTGCAGACCTTATTATTATTGTCTCAAGCTCCTTTACTGTATAATACTCAAGATGATTAACAACACCAAATCTGTCTCTCAATGGAGCTGATAAAAGCCCTGCTCTTGTTGTTGCTCCTACAAGCGTAAATTTTGGCAGCTCAAGTCTTATTGATCTTGCCGTGGCTCCTTTCCCTATCATAATATCTATCTGATAATCCTCCATCGCAGGATAAAGGACTTCTTCCACCTGGCGGTTGAGTCTGTGGATTTCATCCACAAACAAGACATCTCCCTCTGAGAGATTGTTAAGGATTGCAGCCATCTCACCTGGTTTTTCTATGGCAGGTCCGGAAGTCACCTTAATATGTGTTCCCATCTCATTTGCAATGATTCCTGCAAGTGTCGTTTTACCAAGTCCCGGCGGACCATAGAACAGAACATGGTCTAATGCATCATTACGTTCCTTTGCTGCCTCTATATACACTTTGAGATTGCGCTTGACCTTTTCCTGTCCCACATAATCTTCAAGCTTTAATGGTCTTAAATTATTCTCAGTCTTAACATCTTCCTCGATAATCTCAGTTGATATAATTCTCTTCTCCATCTGACGCCCTCATTACAATTTAAAATAATGCAAGTTTTTTCAATGCACGCTTTAAAATTTCTTCTGAATCAAGCTCATCTGCATTCTCAACTTCTCTTACAGCCTTCATTGCTTCTGTGCTTCCGTAGCCTAAGCTTACAAGAGCTTCAACTGCTTCATTCTTAGCCACAAGCACATCATCTGTCTTAACAGCATTAACACCGCTGCTATAAGACTCAAACGCCTCTTCCAGCTTGATTTTATCCTTCAGTTCCAAAATAAGTTTCTGTGCGGTCTTGCTTCCAATTCCCGGAGCTGTCGATATAAGCCTGGTATCATCTGAAAGTATTGCAAATCTTAAATCATCTGGCGATATTGTTGAAAGAATCGCCAATGCACCTTTAGGACCTATTCCGTTAACATTGATAAGCATTTTGAATATATTAAGGTCATCTCTTGTCAAAAACCCAAATAAACTATGTGCATCCTCTCTTATCTGTAGATACGTATACACCTTGACCTCATCACCTATTGATGAAAAAGATGATATAACTGTCGCTGGCACATGTATATTGAACCCTATTCCGTTGTTCTCAACAACAATGATACCATCATCTGCTTCTGTAAGTTTTCCTTTTATATATGAAATCATATCTGTTACTCTTTATCCATTCTATATTAATATGTATCTATTCTAACATATTATTGTTCCATTCCCAAACAATAATTAACAAATTGCTGCGCTGTTCTTCCAGAAATTCCACCATGGCTTAATTCCCACTTGTTGGCTTCCTGCTTTAACTTTTCATCTGACATAGTAACTCCGCTTTTTCTTGCAAGATTAATTACTATATCAAAATATTCCTGCTGGCTTGGCTTAGAATAGCATATCTGACATCCAAACCTGTTGACAAGCGACATCTTCTCCTCCATTGTATCTGACTTATGCATGCCATTATTAACTTCCATATCATTTCTGTCATTCCATGTCTCTTTGATAAGATGGCGTCTGTTAGATGTTGCATATATAAGGATATTATCCGGTTTAGTCTCAACGCCTCCCTCGATAACAGCCTTTAAGAATTTATATTCAATTTCAAATTCTTCAAATGATAAATCATCCATATATATAATAAACTTATAGTTACGATTCTTAATTCTGGCAATAACTTCTGAAAGATCTTTAAACTGATGTTTGTATATCTCAATCATTCTAAGTCCCTGGTCATAATACTGGTTGACAATTGCCTTGATACTTGTAGACTTACCTGTTCCGCTGTCACCAAACAGCAGACAGTTATTAGCCTTTCTTCCTGCAACAAATGCTTCTGTATTGTCAACAAGCTTCTTTTTTTGTATCTCATATCCAACAAGATCATCCAGGGTAACCTTATCCATATTATTAATAGGATTAAATCTGACACTTCCATCTGGATTATTACTTATTCTGAAAGCCTTATTAAGACCAAACATGCCAACGCCATAATCTTTATAAAATCCTGTTACTGCTTCAAAAAACTTTTCATCCGAATCTGCATCAGCAAGCTTTCTGCTCAATGCCTGAACCTTCTCACTGACATTAGCATTGTACATAAGCTCTTTCTTACATATCGCCTTGTAATTAGTAAGAATACTAAAACAATCTATTCCAAGCTCTCTTTCAATCTCAGTGAAATCATAGTGGAAAAGTATTCTGTAATTATGAAAGTCATTAAGTGCAAATGTATTGACACTTCCATCACTAGCACCGACTTTCTCACATGTTATACTGAATGGATTTTCAGTTGTAATAAGCAAAAATGTAAGATAATTCTGCCACAGATTGCCATCAAAGCCATAATCAGTTGCAACTGCAAGTATATGTTTAACCTGCGTATATATAAGACCTGTAAGTTCAGCCTTACTGCTTCCTCCATTCTCAAACCTTCTGAAGATATCTGCAAGCTGCATCAATATAGCATTATTATCCATATCCCCATATATTATTAAATTAGAAACTTCCTTATACATAGATCAAACCTTCCTTTAAATATATTTTTTTGTATTTATAGGCATTGAAACTTTTCAAAGTCATTTATCGTAAATACTTATATCTTATAATATAATAATAGTTGTTTTTGTCAAACACTTTAATTTTCTATTGACACAAAAAAAAGTAATGATATAATGACTAGAGACTTTAAAAAAAGTCTTATTTTTTGTTTTTAGACAAGATTTTGGTTTATCCACGTATGAGAGGAATTACAATGAAAGCAATTACTGCTATCAATACTATCCTTTATATTTCTTTAACGGTATTATATTTTTATCAGATGATATACATATTAGTAGCACTCTATAATGAAAAGCACAAAAAGAAGCAGGTTTATGAACCAAAAGCACTTCATAGATTTGCTTTTATTATTGCCGCCAGAAATGAGAGTGCTGTCATAGCTAACTTGATTAAGAGTATCAAAGCACAGAATTATCCTTCTGAGCTGATTGACGTAATTGTAGTTGCTGATAACTGTTCTGATAATACCGCAGAAATAGCAAGACAAAATGGCGCAATTGTTTATGAGCGCTTCAGCACAACACTTGTTGGAAAAGGCTATGCACTTGATTATGCTTTTTCAAAAATAAAGGAATATAACGGATCTTATGATGCCTACGATGGTTACTTCATATTTGATGCTGATAATGTAATCAACAAAGATTATGTAAGTGCCATGAATAAAACTTTCGATCAGGGATACAAAGTTATCACAAGTTATCGAAACTCTAAGAACTTTGACACTAACTGGATTACTTCTGGATATTCATTATGGTTCTGCCGCGAAGCAAAATACCTTAATAATCCTAGAATGATTCTAAAGACAAGCTGTGCTGTATCTGGTACAGGTTATCTTGTTGACAGTTCGATAATAACTAAGTATGACGGATGGAAATGTAATCTTCTTACTGAGGATATAGAATTTTCCGTTGTTAACATTCTTGATGGTGTTAAGATTGGTTATTGCTCTGATGCCATGTTCTATGATGAACAGCCAGAGACATTTAAGCAGTCATGGAATCAGCGTCTGCGTTGGTCTAAAGGATTTTACCAGGTAATGTTCCGATATGGCAAGCAGCTTCTTAAGATGGGATTCAAGCGACATGAACTTTTTGTTTCATGTTATGATATGTTTATGACAATTGCTCCTGCTACTCTTCTTTCAGTTGGATGTATTATCATTAATATCATCTTCCTGTTTATGGGTACAAGTGATCCAATTGCTTTTAAATCTATTTTTCCAGAAGCAATTTTATCAATTGTGCTTGGTTTAGTAAGCTTTTGTCTGCTTATGTTCTCTATCGGATGCATAACAATGGCAACCGAGTGGAACAAGATAATTGCTAAGCCTGGCAGAAAGATAATGTCATTATTTACATTTCCATTCTTCATGCTGACTTATATACCTATATCGCTTGTAGCGTTAGTTAAAAAGGTTGAATGGAAACCAATTACACATTGCGTTTCTAAGTCAATGGAAGAAATTGAGAATGTTCAGTACAAACAGTAAAACAACAACACTAAAGGGATGAAGTCACATGACCTCATCCCTCTTTTAATTCAATCAGAACATCTTCTCCACTCTCTTAATTATCAGTGCAGCCACAATTCCTATCACTATACCAGTAACTATTCCGCTAATCATAAGCACAGGCATATAATATGCTATCGCTGATGTTTCCATTATAAATACAGCTGCAATAATTTGTCCGACATTATGCATTACGCCGCCAGCAACACTGATTCCAACTTCTGAAAACTTATTGGTCTTCTTTAGTATTCCCATGACAACGATACTAAGTACTGCTCCCGATATACTAAATAAAAAGGAATTAAAATTGCCAAACATCATTGCTGTAAGCACTACCCTTAATATATCAACACATACCGCCTCAGAATAGCCTATTGTAAACATTACAGCAATTATTGCCATATTGGCAACACCAAGCTTAATACCCGGAATTGGAAGCGGAATGGGTATCAGAGTTTCTATATAACTGAATATCATTGCAAGTGCCGTCATAAGTCCGCACATCGTTATCTTTTTAGTTTTATTACTCATGATATACCTCTTTACCTTATCATTGAATTATCTTACTACGGAATCAAAATCTTCATTATGAGTACCATTACTGCTTTTAATCTCAACAACAACTCTGTGCGGAAGACAAACTATTGTCTCTCCTGCCCTGCTTATCCCACCAGTCTTAACACATATCTCATCTGGACAGTCAGCCTCGCTGACATACGCCTTTCCATCAATAATGCTTACAGTGTTACTACCACCCTGATAGCCTTCTATGGTTATTGTAGTATTGTCTGATAAACTTAATTCACTCACAATATTTCCATCTACTTTAATAACAGCCATATCCCCTTTATTATGTGTAAGATATACTATTACCGCTGATATCAGTGCTATAAACATAACCACGGCTATCAGAATGAAATCCATACGACGACGCTTAGACATATAAATATTTATCCCTTTCAACCAAAAATAAAATAAGCCTGGCAAAAGAGCAGCGGCTTTACAGATATGTAAAGTACTTTTCCTTTGTCAGGCTACCCATCACATATATAATACCAGTATTACTTCTGTGACACAATTATCTTTTTAGGACATTTTTCAGCACACTTGCCACAGCCAGTACACTTGCTCTGGTCAATATGTGCAATATTGTTCTCAACTGTTATTGCGCCGAATTCGCACTGCTTAGTACAGAGCATACATCCGATACATCCAGTAGAACATACCTGCATAACATCCTTACCCTTGTTCTTAGAAGAACAGTTAACTGCAAATGATGCATCATATGGTATAAGCTCGATAAGATTTCTTGGACATGTCGCAATACACTTGCCACAAGCCTTACATTTTTCCTTATCAACTACAGCAACACCATTAACAATATGAATTGCATCGAAAGGACATACCTTGACACATGAGCCAAATCCCATGCATCCATATGTACAGGCTTTAGGACCACCATTAGGCGCTACATTCATCATTGTACAATCCATTGCACCTGAATACTTGTAGTTTTCCTTTGCCTTATCACAATCTCCGCCACATTTAACAAATGCAGTCATTCTTGTTGAAGCACCGGCTTCCTGACCCATAATAGCTGCAATCTTAGCAGCTACAGGTGCTCCACCAACTGGACATGCACCACAATCAGCCTCTCCAGCAGCAATAGCCTTGGCTAATGCATCACATCCTGCAAATCCACAACCACCGCAATTATTACCTGGAAGCTGTTCTCTGACATCTATTTCTCTCTGATCAACTTCTACAGCAAATTTTTTACCCATAAAGCCAAGGAAAAGCCCAAGGAGTAAACCAACAATACTGACAACAGCTGCTGCTATAATAATACCTGTCATTTACTTTTCCTCCCTTATTATAATATACCAGAGAATCCAAAGAATGCTATTGACATAAGTCCAGCTGTAAGAAGGACTATTGGCATGCCTTTGAAACTTTCTGGTGTATCGTTATCTTCTATTCTCTCACGGATACCTGCCATGATGACAATAGCGATTGTAAAGCCGATTGCTGTACCAAGACCAGCAATAACTGACTCGATAAATCCATAACCATTCTGTACATTAGTTAACGCAATACCAAGTACTGCACAGTTAGTTGTGATAAGTGGAAGGTATACACCAAGCGCCTCATAAAGAGGTGGCATACATTTTTTAAGTACCATCTCAACAAACTGAACCAATGCTGCAATTACAAGAATGAATACAATTGTATTCAGATATGTAAGGTCAAGTGGAACAAGTATATAATCATATATAAGGCTGCATATAGCTGATGATATAGTAATAACACCAATAACAGCGCCGCCCATTCCTGCAGCTGTGTTAATTTTCTTAGATACACCAAGGAAAGGACACAGACCTAGGAACTGGCTAAGAACTACATTGTTAACCAATGCCGCACTAATTGCAATAATAATTAAATTCATAGCTGTCTCCTCCTAGTCTTCCTTCTCTGGTACACTACAGCATCCCTCTGGTAGTTCTGCTGGCTTCATACCATGTTTTCTCTTAATTCTGTTCATAAGAGCAATACACATTGCTAATACAAAGAACGCACCAGGTGCAAGAATAAAGATACTTGCAGGTGTATATCCCATTGTAGAGAAATCAACTAATGCGCTGCTTCCTGTTGAAAGGATTGTACCAGCACCGATAAGCTCTCTTATAGCACCAAGAATTGTAATAGCAATTGTAAAACCAAGGCCCATGCCAAGACCATCAAATGCTGATGGAATAACCGGATTCTTTGATGCATATGACTCTGCTCTACCTAAGATAATACAGTTAACAACTATAAGAGGTATATAGATACCTAATGAATCATAAAGGCTTGGAAGAAATCCCTGCATAAGGAACTGAACCATAGTAACGAATGACGCTACGATAACGATAAATGCAGGCATTCTTACACCATCTGGGATAATCTTACGAAGTAAAGAAATCATAAGATTACTCATAACTAAAACTACTGTTGAAGAAAGTCCCATACCTATGCCATTGATAGCTGATGTTGTAACAGCAAGTGTAGGACACATACCTAATGTAAGCACAAATGTAGGATTTTCTTTAATTATACCGTTATAAAGTCTTTCAACACATTTATTCAATGCCAGCACCTCCTACTGTCTTCGCGCCAGTTGTCTTTAAGATATTAAACTCAGCCAACGCTGCATTAATTCCGCTAGTAACAGCCTTAGATGTTACTGTAGAACCACTGATTGCATCAATCTTATCATCTGCTGATGAACCAGTTCCATCTTTAACTAATGTAAATGAATCAACCTTTACGTTATTGAACTGTGAAAGGAAGCTTGGATCTGTCTTAACTCTCATACCAAGTCCGGCAGTTTCACTTATTGAAAGGATTGATGTTCCCTTATATGTTCCGTCTGTGCCGACACCTACTGAAAACTTGATGTCTCCGGCATATCCGGCACTATCTGTAACTGTAATTACATAACCAACAATCTTATTATTCTTAACACCAGCAACAATATCACTAATCTCATCATTAGCGAAATCTGCTACTGTTATAATATTGCTGTCATTACAAGTAATGCCTTCAAGTGCCTCAAAACTGTCAGCCTCTGGAAGAACTGCCTTGTATGCCTCCTGCTTAGCCTTCTCATTCTGATTAGCTATAGGAGCTTTAGTAACCTCATAAACTGCACCTAATAAAACACCTGCTATCAAAGTAATAGCAAATAAGATGCATGCGTCTTTAATAATCTTATTCATATTACTTTGCCTCCTTCTTCTCTTTAACAGGCTTCTGCTTGCCAAATGACTTAGGAACTGTAACCATCTCAATCAATGGAACTAAGAGGTTTGAGAATATGATTGCATATGAAACGCCTTCGGCTGAACCACCATACATTCTGAATATAAATGTAAGAAGACCCAGAACCATACCAAACACAATCTTACCCATTGGAGTAATTGGCGATGTTACATAATCTGTCGCCATAAAGAAAGCACCTAATACAAGACCACCTGCACAGACTTCCTTAAGAAGATACTGAACATCAAACTGATGACCTGGTGCAAAAAGGAATATAAGCACTGCAAATGTTGCTATGTATGTAACTGGAATTCTCCATGAAATAACCTTTCTTACTAAAAGATAAACAGCACCGATTAAAAGACATATAATTGATGTCTCACCAATAACACCGGCATGCTTACCAATAAATAATGTTAAAAGGCTTGTTGCTTCTGCTGGTTCTGCACCTGGCTTAAGAACTGCAAGTGGTGTTGCACCAGAGTAAGCATCTGTCACAAAGTTAGTCATTGGACCTGTAAATGCAATAAGAAGGAAACATCTTGCAGCAAGAGCAGGGTTCATGAAATTCTGACCAATACCACCAAAAAGCTGTTTAACAACTATAATTGCAAATATACATCCAATAATTTCAAATCCAACATTTAATGTTGATGGAATATTCATAGCAATCAAAAGTCCTGTAACAGCCGCACTTAAATCTGAAACAGTTACCTTAAGATGCATAAAATACTGATATATAGCTTCTGTAGCCACACATGTTACAACACCGATAATTATTCTTAACAGTGCATCCATTCCAAAATTATAAATACCAAATATACAAGCAGGTGCTAATGCAATAAGCACATCTCTCATTATACTCTGAGTAGTTACCTTGCTACGTACATGAGGATTCGTCGATACGTTAAATACTTCGCTCACTTTTAATCCTCCTTACTTTTTTCTTCTGTTGGCAAGAACTGTGCTTCTCATTGCCTTAATCTGCTGTGTTAACGGTCTCTTGGCAGGACAGACATATGAACAGCTTCCGCACATTACGCATTCCATACCATCAAATTTAACAAATCCAGCCTCGTCATTCTTAGCTGCAAATTTCGCAAGTTTTGCTGGAAGAAGGTGCTCAGGACATGCCTCACCACATTTTCCACATCTGATACAGGCTGATGTCTCAATCTTAGATACTACATCTTCCTTGAACACAAGAAGCGATGAACTTCCCTTAACAACTGGAACATCCAGACTGTACATGGCAAATCCCATCATAGGACCACCTGAAATATACTTCTCAGGCTCACCATCTAATCCACCAGCAGCCTCAATAAGCTGGCGATAGTTCATACCAAGCCATACATAGAAATTGCCAGGATTCTTTACGCCATCACCTGTCACAGTTACTATTCTCTTAGTAAGAGGCTTTCCTTCAATAACAGCAAGATAAATACTGTAGATTGTATCTATATTATGTACAATACATCCCGCATCCGCTGGAAGCATTGATGAATTAATACTCCTGCCTGTTGTTGCATAGATAAGGCTTCGCTCACCACCCTGTGGGTACTTTGTCTTTAAAACCTTAACCTCTATATCTGGTTCATTAGCAGTCTTTTCCTGCATTATCTTAATTGCTTCCGGCTTATTATCCTCAATTGCAAATATACCTTTAGCATGATCAAATAATGACAGTGCAACCTTAAGACCACTTACAAGCTTGTCTGACTCCTCAAGCATTCTTCTGTAGTCAGATGTAAGATACGGCTCACATTCAGCTCCATTAACAATGATATATTCAATCGCCTCTGGATTCTTAGGTGTAAGCTTTACATTAGTTGGAAAACCAGCTCCACCCATACCAACTACACCTGCAGCCTTAATTCTTTCTCTC
Source organism: uncultured Lachnospira sp. (assembly GCA_934359185.1). Taxonomy (GTDB): domain Bacteria; phylum Bacillota; class Clostridia; order Lachnospirales; family Lachnospiraceae; genus Lachnospira. Next base: position 202,359 of record CAKRLE010000001.1, read on the forward strand.
ACTTCATCTCTAGTTAAATCTTCAAGTTTCTTTGGCACATATTCAACTTCCTTGTACTCGCCATCATTCTCAATAATGATTGAGTTACACATACCGCCTGTTGCAAGCGTTCTAGGTTCGATAGCTTTAACAGTTCCTGAAACTGAAGAATGGATATTAGCAGATACAAATCCGCCAGCCTCAGCTATCAGCTGTCCAGCAAGTACATAGTCTCCCTTGGCTACAACAGGAACAGCTGGTGCTCCAATGTGCTGTGAAAGCGGATATACCATATCGCCTTCAGGGAATAACTCTTTGATTGGCTTATCTTTTGATAATTCTTTACCATCAAAGGGATGTACGCCACCTTTAAATGTACATTTACCCATGACACACTACTCCTTATAATTTTAATATAAATACATTTTAGTCCAATAATTATTAAAAATCTACTTTTTTTTGTGTATATATTCATATATAATAAACGAAAGCTGACATATTTTTAACACAAAAATATGTGAAATATTTACAATCGTAAGGATTTTATATGCAGAACTTCGAATACACAAACACAATAGATACAGATTTATTAATCAAAAGTTTAAATTATGCAATTAAGAACATTAACATATCAGATATAGTATTTTTAGATATAGAAACCACAGGCTTTTCACCCAAAAATTCTGTATGTTATCTTATTGGTTTTGCACGAATTGCAAACAGCCAACTTATATGCAGGCAGACATTTTCTGACACTCCAGATGATGAAGTGTCTATGTTAAAGTCTTTTATAAACAGTATTGATGCCAGTTCTATACTAATTACTTATAACGGCAGCAATTTTGATATACCATTCATTGAATCACGCTGCAAGCACCATGATATATGTGCCGATATTTTAAGCAGATGCAGACAGATTGATATATACAGCCATATAAGAAAACTATCCCGCCTGTTAAAGCTTGACAATCTTAAACAGAAAAGCATTGAACAATTCTGTAATATCAAAAGAGATGATATATATTCTGGTGGAGAGCTTATAGAGATTTATAAAGAATACATCATAAAATACAAATTGCACGACAATGATGCCACAATTGCATTAAACAGCCTCATTGGCCATAACAGAGATGATGTCATGTCACTGCCTCTGATATGCCCGGTTCTTTTGTATAACAGTATACTGCACATATGTGACTGCTCTGATATACAATTATCTGATGCCATCATCAGCAATTCGTGTATAAATTACACTTTAAAATCTGTCATTCCGTATCCTGGCAGATTAACATTAAGCTGCAACAAAACAGTCTTTGAAATTTCAGGTCATTCTATAACATTTCTGGTTCCTGTGATTAACGACACATTAAAACATTTTTATAACGACTACAAAAATTATTATTATATTCCTGCTGAAGACCGTGCAATCCATAAAAGCATCGCAGAATATGTTGATAGATCAAACAAAGAAAAAGCTAATAAAAGTAACTGTTACACCAAAAAAGATGGGTACTTCATTCCATACTATGACGAAACGAAATACCCATGCTTTAAATATGAATATAATGATAAATTATTCTATATACAATACACCGAAGAACGTCTTAACGATAAAGATTTTATAATGAAATATCTTCAGGATATAATCAACTCAATGGTTAATGTTTAAATTTCATTTATATCTTTAACCTTACGGTAAAAGAACAGTTTCTGGAAATCATAACCTAACTCTTTGTGATTGATTATCTGTTCTGTATTGCCAACAAACAGGCAGCCATCTTTAACAAGTGACTTATTAAACTTGCAATATATGTCATGCTTTGCTTCTTCTGTAAAGTAAATAACAACATTGCGGCATACAATAAGATGGCATCCTGTTGGATATGGATCTTTTAAAAGATTACTTTTCTTAAACTCAACACATTTTTTAATATCATCGCTTATCTTATAGAACCTGTCTCCCATCTTTTCAAAGTACTTGTTCTTAAATTCATCCGGGAGTCCTTTAAGGCTGGCGGCACCATATACACCATCTTTAGCCTTCTCAAGAACCTGATCATCTATATCAGTAGCTATAATCTTAATCTTACGCAATGGAACCTTCTTGGCAAGAACCATTGCAAGAGAATATGGCTCATCACCTGTTGAACACGCTGCACTCCATATCTTAAGGTTCTCCCCAAATCTGCTTATCAGATCTGGAAGAATATCATTTTCAAGAATCTTCCACAAAGCAGGATTGCGATAGAACTCCGATACATTAATTGTAAGATAATTAACAAACTGTTCAAGCATCTCCTTATTAGAATTCAATGCCTGGCTATAGCTGTCATATCCGTCAAATTTGTTACGTTCTATAAGAGAATCTATTCTTCTCTTCATCTGTCTCTCTTTATAAGCATTAAGATCTATGCTTGTCGTCTTAAAAACGTATTTTTTAAATTCTTCATAATCTTTTATCATATATCTGTATTCCTCTTTCCTCATAAATTAAATATCATTCATCATTTTTGATATTATTTTATCATACATTCCAAAAAAAATCTTTATATTTATATAATTTTTCAATCAAATTATGATAAAATAAATCAAATTAGAAAAACGAGGATTAAATATGGACGAAGAAACACTTTTAAAGCGCAAAATACTTGATACTGCCAACAGGGCATATCAGGCTAATATATATACATATACAAATTTTCTAAGTATTAGTGAACTATCCGTGTATAACATGATGAAAGATAAACTTTCTTTCATACATTCAGAAAGCTATGGTGGTAATCCTTCATGTGAAAGGCAGATGATCCAGTTTGGAGATGAAGAAACACTTGGCTATAAAAGTGAATATCCTATAGCCCTTCTTCTTATTGAGCCTCTAACCCCTAAGTTTGCCGAAAAACTGGAGCACAGAGATTACCTCGGTGCGCTTATGAATCTAGGAATCCAACGTGAACTGATTGGTGATATCATAGTTCATGAAAAAAATACCTATGTCTACTGTGTCAGCCACATATCCGATTATATTACAGATAATCTCTCGACCATACGCCATACGCATATCAAAGCCAGTATCTGCGACCCATCTGTCATTGATTCATTCACAAGAGAGCTTACCGATATCGAGGTAATAGCTGCATCTCCTAGAATCGATGCCGTTGTATCAAGCATTGCAAAGATTTCCAGAAGCCAGTGCAATGAATTATTCGCCGCCAAAAAAATTTTTTTAAATGGGATATGCACTGAAAATAAGAGCTATCAGCTAAAAAATGATGATATTCTTGTAATTAGGGGAATTGGTAAATTCATATATAACGGCTGTGGCAACGAAACAAAAAAAGGACGTGTTTATGTAAAATTGCAGAAATATTAGCAATCTGGTATCAAAGGGGTCAAAATACCTTTTGACCCCAACATCATTATATAAAAAACGGGCTGTGTGTTAATCGCTTAACACGCAGCCCATTTAATATTAGATAGACTAGCAAATTTAATTATTCTTCCTCTGAAGCATCTGTGGCATCATCATTAAGAAGAGCCTTCATGCTAAGAGAAATCTTCTTCTCAGCTTCATTAAGGTCTACAACCTGAGCCTCAATCTCCTGGCCAACTGAAAGGACATCGCTTGGCTTGTTAATATGCTCCTTAGAAATCTGTGATACATGAAGTAATGCATCAATTCCATCCTCAAGCTGAACGAATGCACCGAAATCTGTCATTCTTGCAACTGTTCCCTTAACAACATTGCCAACAGCATACTTAGTTGCTACATCGTTCCATGGGTTAAGATCTGGATACTTTGCGCTAAGTGCAATCTTGTTACCATTGATTTCCTTGATAAAGCACTTAACTGAATCGCCAACCTTGAATACCTTCTTAGGATTCTCTGTTCTTCCCCATGACATCTCTGAAATGTGAAGAAGTCCATCAACTCCGCCTAAATCAATAAATGCACCAAAATCTGTTACATTCTTAACTGTACCTTCAACTGTATCGCCTTCTTTAATCTTAGAAAGAAGCTCTTTCTGAGCCTTTTCCTTAGCTGCTACGATAAGCTGCTTGCAATCACCTATAATTCTTCTCTTCTTAGGATTATACTCTGTGATAACAAATGATACTTCCTTGCCATTATATACTGATAAATCCTTAACATAAGTATCAGATACAAGACTAGCTGGAATAAATACTCTAGTCTCATCAACTAAAACACTGATACCACCATTAAGAACCTGATTAACTGTCGCTGTAAGAACTGTACCGTTCTCAAATGCTTCCTCAAGCTTCTTGCTGCCCTGTTCTGCAACAAGTCCTCTTCTTGAAAGGATAACCTGTCCTTCTCCATCATTAACCTTGCGGACCTTTGCCTGGATAACGTCACCAACATGAACAACCTCTCTTAAATCAAGGTTAGGCTGTGAAGAATAATCGCTTCTTGTCATTATGCCGTCAGCTTTATATCCAATATTAAGAACAATGCTGTCTTCTTTGACACTGATAACTGTTCCGTCAACAACTTCTCCTGTATGAATTACTTTTAATGATTCCTCTAACATCTGCTCAAAGCTCATTTCTGACATTAGTGTAAACCTCCTCAATAATGTTATTTGGGGTTGATGCCCCTGCTGTAATACCTATGCATTCTGCCATGGCTAAAACCGAAAGGTCTAAGTCACTAATCGTCTGAATGTAATATGTATTCTCACATTCACCCTTACAGATTTCATACAGTTTTCGCGTATTAGAACTGCTCTTGCCTCCGATAACTATCATAGCGTCGACCTGCTTCGCAATCTCTCTGGCCTCTGTCTGTCGTTCCTCAGTTGCATTACAAATTGTATTACTAATGATAGTATTGTAACCCTTTTCGTCTATAATTTCAACTAATTCTTTAAATTTATTGTAATTAAATGTCGTTTGCGAAACTATACAAACATTTTTATCAAAATCAAGCATTAAATTTTCTGCTTTTTCGGCTGTATCAATGACAACTGGAGTGTTAACGCACCACCCCATTATCCCCTGTACTTCCGGGTGATTCTCATTGCCAATGATAACAATCTGTGCTCCTTCTTCGCTCTGTTTACGCACAATATTATGGATTTTTAAAACAAAAGGGCAGGTCGCATCAACTATATGCGCATGTTTGTTTTCTATATCATCATATACCTGTTTTGATACACCATGTGAGCGGATCACAACTTTAGTGCTGTCATCTCCATCAAGCTGGTTTGCATCTTCTATAACCTTAACTCCTTTATGTTCGAGATCTCTTACCACCTCTTCATTATGGATTATTGGTCCATATGTGCATATTTTATCTTCTCCTATCAGATCATACACTGTGTTGACAGCTCTCTGTACGCCAAAGCAGAATCCGGCAGACTTTGCAAGAATTATTTTTTTCATATAACTGATACTTCCTGAAATATTAATATTATGCGTTAAGTTTCGCATTAATTATCTTTGTAAGTTCACAAACAACCTGTTCAATATCCATATCTGATGTATCAACCAGAACTGCGTCATCAGCCTGCTTAAGCGGTGATATTTCTCTGTGCATATCCTGATAATCCCTGCTTTCTATATCAGCTTTAATATCATCATAATTACACTTTTCACCCTTACCAACAAGTTCATCATACCTTCTCTGTGCCCTAGCATCAGAACTGGCTGTTAAATATATCTTGCAGAATGCATCTGGAAGCACAACTGTTCCTATATCTCTTCCATCCATGATAACATCTGTTTTTCTGGCAAGTTCTCTTTGTAAATCAACAAGCTTAATCCTTACAGAAGAATACTTTGATGTCTTAGATGCCATCCGTCCCGTCTCTTCTGTTCTTAGAAGCCCTGTGACATTCTCGCCATTAAGAATGACCTGCTGTACACCTTCGCTGTATACGATATTGATATCAACATCTTTAACAGCACTATCTATAGCATGTTCATCGTCCGGATTAATTCCATTTTTTGAAAAATGCACTGCCATCGCACGATACATTGCTCCTGTATCAACATATATATAATTCATCTTTTTAGCTAAAAGCTTTGCTATTGTACTTTTTCCAGCTCCTGCTGGTCCATCTATTGCAATTGAATGTGACATATCCTATCTCCTTATCTGATAAATTTTATTCCAGATGACTTGCGGCCGCATAACCTGTTGACCACGCAATCTGTAGGTTAAACCCTCCTGTAACAGCATCTACATCAAGAACCTCTCCTGCAAACATAAGATTTTTTACAATCTTAGACTCCATTGTACCAGGATTAATCTCCTTAACATTAACTCCACCCTGGGTAATTATTGCCTCATTAAAGCCTCGTAAACCTGTAAGTGTAAGTTCAAATTCCTTAAGCAGCTTTACCAGCTTCTGTCTTTCTGTTCTCGTTATCTCATTTACTTTTTTATTACCTTCAATTCCAGACAACATAACAACTACAGGAATAAGCTTCTTAGGAAGGAGTTTATCCAGACTGTTCTTAAATGATTTGTTTTTTTCTTCGTCAAAATCTCTTAATATTCTCTCATCAAGCTGCTCAAAACTAAGCGCCGGTTTTAAATCTATAACCAGCTTAAGATTCCTGCCCTTTAATTTTCCTGCAACAAAGCTGCTGGCAGACAATATTACAGGACCACTTACACCAAAATGTGTGAACAGCATTTCCCCAAAATCACTGTACAGCTCCTTTTGTCCGTCATATACCGTTATTGATATATTTTTCAGACTAAGCCCCTGAAGGTCTGCTTCCCACTCTTCCTTGACTGTAAACGGAACCAGTGCTGGAAGTATACTTGTAACATCATGCCCTAATTTTCTTGCAAATCTGTATCCATCTCCAGTTGAACCTGTACTCTGATATGAATTTCCGCCTGTTGCAACAATTACATAATCTGCATCAATTTTCTCCTCAACATTGCCAAATACTGTAACAACACCACATGCTCTGTTATCTTTGACAATTATGTCCTTAACAACAGTATTAAGCCTTACATCAACCTTCTGCCTTCTTAGCTCCTTATTAAGAGCTGCAATAACATCAGATGAATGATCTGACTCTGGAAATACTCTGTTGCCTCTCTCAATCTTAATCGGAAGTCCAAGTTCATCAAAAAATCCCAGAACATCATAATTGCTGAATCCATTGAGCGAGCTATACATAAACTTTTTATTAGTAACTATACTGTTAAACAAATCTTCACTGTCACCTGCATTGGTTATATTGCATCTTCCCTTACCTGTGATGAAAAGCTTCTTACCCAGCTTTTCATTCTTCTCTATAAGAGTCACCCGCAGACCTTTTCTGGCAGCTGTTATGGCAGCCATCATGCCTGCCGCTCCACCACCTATCACAATCACTTTACTCATCTTTATCTCCTGACATTCTCTTTAATTCCTCATAAGCATTATCATTTAGAAGATTAATGTCATCATTGCCTCCCATATGGTAATTACCCAGAACATTCTCCAGCATTTCAATATTGTTTACAACGCTTTCATGACGCACAAGACATAATGCAACTATCAGTGCATTGATAACACTAAGTGGTGCAACAAGCGAATCAACTATAGATGCCATATCACTTCTTGCAAACAGATTACATGATGAATACATATTCATCGGAGAATGCTTGCTGTCTGTTATGGCTATTATCTTTGCATTGCGGTCATTAGCAAATTCCATTGCTTTAAGTGTTGTCATTGAATATCTTGGAAAGCTGATTCCAATAACAACATCATTGTTTCCAACATGTATCATTTCTTCCAGTATTTCATTCGTATTACTGCTTGTAACCTGTATTACATTCGCTCTTATAATCTTAAGATAATATGCAAGAAATGACGCTAATGGTCCACAATTTCTAAGGCCAACTATATACACATGGTCAGCTCCAAGTATATCATTAACAGCAATATCAAATGATTGTCTGTCAATAGACTCAAGCGTCAGGATTATCTTGTCCGAGTCTGCCTTTAAGACATTATCCAGCACCTGTTCCCTTGGCATGACCCCACCAGCTATCTCAATTCTTTCTATTGAATGTATCTTTTCCTGAACCATATCAGCAAGCTTCTTCTGAAATTCTGGATAGCCCGAAAATCCAAGTCCATATGCAAATCTTACAACTGTCGATTCACTGACACCTGCCCTGACTCCTAACTCAAATGCGGTAAGAAACGCTGCTTTCTCGTAATTATTAAGAACAAAATCTGCAATTCTCTTCTGTCCTTTGCTTAACGTATTCTTTTGCTTTCTGATTATATTGAGTAATTCTAGTGAAGATTCCATGTTAACACCATTCCATCAGATTTAATCATTCTTCAAACATAAAAGAAAACATGTCTTTAAAGTAAGGCAGTTCTATAATACAGTCACAGAATGCATGCCACTCTGCAAGCTTGTGGTTCTTTCTCGAATTATACATAGCAACTGCGTTCTCATATGAGAATGTACATGTTCTCATCTGGTTATAGCTTTCTGGAAGAAGCTGTATAATACTGTACCAGTAATTCTTGTCCTTAGTCTCAACAAACTTTAATCTGAGCTGTTCTAAGAATTCTATGTTTTTATTCATGAATTCAATAGTATCTTCATTCATATGGTCAGTGCTGAAATCGCCAAGTTCAAAAGGCTTGCTGTGGATCTTATGCATTGTGCTTGTAGAATTGGCAACTGTTCCAATCTTATATGTATCATATTCTTTCCACCAGTACAGTGGCGCTGTTATATCTGTGCTTATAAATATCTGTCTTATAAATTTTCTATGGTCGCTGCCAGACTTGCATAATCTCTTTGCAAGATCAAGGTCATTAGGTCCGAATGTGAATACGCCATCTTTAGTCTCACTATCCATTCTGCCCCAGCTGTTAAGCGGATTTCTGGCACCTCTCATAGCATTTTCAAAATTAAACACTTCTGTTCTTTCTATCTTAATCATATCAAACCTCACTTCTATATTATTCAAACTGCCATCTAATTGAATAGTATAACATACATATCAGCTTCATGAAATACCCATAAAAAAATAAAACAAAATAACCTGTACCAATGGCATAAACCATCAGTACAGGTTATTAAATTATGTTTTAATATTCTATAAACACATTCAGCATCCTTAATTATACTGGATAAGCCTTGTTCTCTGTATCAGCAGCCGCTGGATCAACCTTTGTCTGCTGTGCTTCTCTGTACTTAAAGAACTCTGTTGCAACAGCTGGGAATAATGCATATGAAAGAACATCCTCATCCTGCTGTTTGTAACGCTGAACAACTGGGTCATTCTTGAACTTCTCAAGCTGTGGCTCAATGAGATCAGCAGGACGGCATGTAATAGGCTTCATATCACCAATAGCCTTCTTCTGAACCTCTGGATTGAATGGCTTGATTGTCTGACCAAATTCACCAGCAAGAACCTTCTTAGATTCTTTAGTAATCATCTTGTAGCGCTCACCCTGTAATACATTAAGAACAGCCTGAGTACCAACAATCTGTGATGATGGAGTAACAAGAGGTGGTTCACCATAATCCTTACGAACTCTTGGAATTTCCTCAAGAACTGCCTGGTACTTATCCTCTGCTCCAGCTTCCTTAAGCTGTGATACAAGGTTAGAAAGCATACCACCAGGAACCTGATAAAGTAATGTCTTGATGTTAACACCTAATACCTTAGTATTCATAAGACCTGACTTTAATGCTTCTTCTCTCATTGGCTGGAAGTATGCAGCTATCTCAGCAAGTAAATTCTGATCTAAGCCTGTGTCATACTGTGTTCCCTTAAATGTCTCAACCATAACCTCTGTAGCTGGCTGTGATGTACCCATAGAAAATGGTGACATAGCTGTATCAATTATGTCAGCACCAGCCTCAACAGCCTTAAGGTATGTCATTGACGCAACACCAGATGTATAGTGAGTATGCATCTGGATTGGAAGTGATGAACCAGCCTTTAATGCCTGTACAAGTTCTGTAGCCTTATATGGAACTAAAAGACCAGCCATATCCTTGATACAGATTGAATCTGCACCCATATCCTCAATTCTCTTAGCTGTCTCTTTCCAATAGTCAAGAGTATAAGCATCACCTAATGTATAAGAAAGAGCAATCTGTGCATGTCCTTTCTCCTTCTTGGCAGCCTTAACAGCTGTCTCAAGATTTCTTAAATCGTTAAAGCAGTCAAAAATACGGATAATATCAATACCATTAGCAATTGACTTCTGAACGAAGTATTCAACTACATCATCTGCATAATGATTGTAACCTAAGATATTCTGACCTCTGAAAAGCATCTGTAACTTAGTATTCTTAAATCCATCTCTTAACTTACGAAGTCTTTCCCATGGATCTTCCTTCAGGAAACGAAGTGATGCATCAAATGTAGCACCGCCCCAGCACTCTACTGAATGATAACCAACCTTATCCATCTTATCAACGATTGGAAGCATCTGCTCTGTTGTCATTCTTGTAGCAATAAGTGACTGATGAGCATCTCTTAATACAGTCTCAGTTATCTTCAATGGTTTTTTAACCTGTTCTGCCATTTTAAATTCCTCCAAATATTAATCAAACTATAAACTCTATATGAGTATTAATCCTACATAACGCCAAACATAGCCATGAATGTACCGGCAGCAACAGCTGTACCGATAACACCGGCAACGTTAGGTCCCATAGCGTGCATCAAAAGGAAGTTAGAAGGGTCTGCCTCCTGTCCAACCTTCTGTGATACTCTGGCTGCCATAGGTACGGCAGATACACCAGCAGAACCGATAAGTGGATTAATCTTGCCATGTGTAACTGCACACATAACCTTACCAAGTAATACACCGGCTGCTGTACCAAAGCAGAACGCAATCAGACCAAGTGCAACAATCTTTAATGTATCAAAGTTAAGGAATGCCTCAGCACTTGTTGTAGCACCAACAGATGTACCAAGAATAATAACTACGATATACATCAAAGCATTAGATGCTGTCTCTGAAAGCTGTTTAACAACACCACACTCTTTGAAAAGATTACCTAACATAAGCATACCAACAAGTGGGGCTGTTGTAGGAAGAATAAGTACTACTACAATAGTAACAACTATAGGGAAAAGAATTCTCTCAAGCTTAGATACAGGTCTTAACTGTTCCATCTTAACCTTTCTTTCCTTCTCAGTTGTAAGAAGCTTCATAATAGGTGGCTGGATAATTGGAACCAGTGACATATATGAATATGCTGCTACTGCGATAGGTCCCATGTACTTTGTCTGTCCAAGCTTACCAGCAAGGAAGATTGATGTAGGACCATCAGCACCACCAATGATAGAGATAGCTGCCGCTGCTTTATCTGGGAATCCCATAAAGATAGCGATGATATAAGCTGCGAAAATACCGAACTGTGCAGCTGCTCCAAGTAAAAAGCTCTTAGGGTTTGCTATAAGTGGACCAAAGTCTGTCATTGCACCAACACCTAAGAAAATAAGTGATGGTAAAATACTCCACTCATCAAGCAGATAGAAATAATGTAACAAACCTCCTACGCCGTTGCTAGAATCCTCGATTGATAACATAATATCCGGATACATATTAACAAGCAGCATACCAAATGAAATTGGTACTAAAAGCAGAGGTTCATATCCTTTTTTAATAGCCAAATATAAGAAAACCAATGCTACAACAATCATAAGATAATTGCCCCAGGTTAAACCAAAGAAGGCTGACTGCTGTATGAGGTTTCCTAATGTTGTTATAATATAACTCATTCCATAACCTCCAGTTTAATGACTCACGAAAATTGATTAGTTAAGAGAAACTAATACTTTGCCTGTCACAACTGAGTCACCAACTGAACACTCAACTGTTGCAACTGTACCATCCTGTGGAGCACAGATTTCATTCTCCATCTTCATAGCCTCAAGAACAACTAAAACGTCACCCTTCTTAACAGCTGCGCCGGCCGCCGCATTAACCTTTAAAATCTTACCCTGCATTGGAGCTTCTACCTTAACTGCGCCCTGAGCACCTGCTGGAGCTGCTGGTGCAGCTTTAGGAGCTGCCTTTGGAGCTGCTGCTTTAGCAGGAGCACTTACAGCACCACTTGTCTGTCCTTCTTCTACTGTAACATCATAAACATTACCATTAACAGTAATTGTATAATTCTTCATTTTAAAATCCTCCTTAGCTTTAATAGCGTCTATCTTCTCTTTCTGATTGAGCGGACAACAAGTCCGTCTGATGATGTACCCTCTGATGCTGCTATAGCTGCTGTAATAACTGCAACAAGCTCAAGGTCATCTGCTTCATTCTCTTCACTAGATACAATCTGTGCTATTGCATTGTCAACACCGCTTGCTGTCTCAGGAGCTTTATCCTTCTTAGAAAGCTTGTCACCAATAACATTAACATACCTAAATAATGAGATAATAAATGAAATAAATATAAGTACAACGAATACAGTACCCATACCGATTACTGTATTAAGTACCGCCTTTTCACCCTTCTCAGCTGTTGTATATGTTGGGTTGATAGCACCACTTGTAAGATTGTAGTCTTCATCAAATGTAAGCTCGAATGTACACTGTCTCTTCTCGTATGTAGCAACAACTGTTACTGAACAAAGTGTTCCAGTCTCTGAGCTTAACTGTATAGTTCCTTCATCCAATGAAATAAGGGAACCTAAATCACTTCTGGTTTTAATCCAGCCGTTATAGAATTCTACTGTTGCTGTATTAATGCCATTCTTTGAATTAACAACATAAAAGTTACCATTGATATCACCGAGATTAAGCGCATCTTTAGCATCAGCCTTAATCTTCTCATCTGTTGAATTAGACAGATATGTGATAACATCAACAGACCATTTCTCGATGCTTGACTCAGCCTCTGAAAGCTCAGTCCTCTTATTCATAAGCTTAACATCATTAGATGATATCTGGTCTGTACATGCTGTTAAAGCAAACATGCAGGCAATCATGCATAACAACAATGAGAATCTTTTAAAATTAATCTTCTTCATATTGTTCTACTCCTATATTATACAGTACCATGCTTTTTATCGAAACGAATCTCTCTCTTTGTATAGAGCATCTCTAACGATGCTGCAATGTACTTTCTTGTATCTTCAGGATTAATGATTGTATCAACATATCCTCTTGCTGCTGCTGACTCTACGCTTGACTGTAAAGCCTGATACTCAGCAGTCTTAGCGCTGATTGTTGCTGCAACATCAGATGAAGCTGCTATCTCGTCAGCATACATAATCTTAACTGCCATATCAGCATCCATCATTCCAACACTTGCTGTTGGCCATGCATAAGTAATATCTGCACCAATTGACTTAGAGTTCATTGATACATAAGCACTTCCGTAAGCCTGTCCAACTAATACATTAATCTTAGGCACATCAGCGTTAGCAAATGCATATGTAAGCTTAGCAACTGCTTTTGCAATTGACTTCTCGCTTCTTACATCAGCCTCAAATCCCTTAACTGTTGTTAATGTAACAACTGGAATCTCGAATGCATTACAGAAATTAACAAAATCAGCTGCCTTGTAAGCGCCATTAACTGTAAGAACTGGAGCAAAATCTTCTGCCTTCTCACCATTCTCATCATACAAAACAGTTCTGTTAGCTACAGCACCTACTGTTGCTCCATCTATCTGGATAAATCCAGTAACCATCTCTTTAGCATATGAAGCCTTAACTTCAACGAAAAGATTGTCATCTGATATATCTGCAAGAGCTAATGCAGGATCTGCTGCTTCTGCAGCCATATCTGAACATACTCTGTTAAGATCATCTGTTGACTCAACAAATGAAGTATCCTCATTATTAGCTGGTAAAATAGAAACAAGCTGTCTGATACCATTAGCTACTGTCTCTGCATCGCCAACAAAATCGACAACACCAGCTTCTGCCTGGAACTTAGCACTGGCTGTGTCTAACTTCTCTTTATAGTTGCCATCAAGAGCATTAGGAGAATTAACAAATAACTTTGCGTCATTTTCTTCCATAAATGTGAAATCAGAAAGTCCTGCTAATACAGCAAGACCACCACCACAGTTACCATAAACTGCTGTAATCTGTGGAATCACTCCTGATGCCTCTGTCATCTTCTTATATACAAGGCCAAATCCAGCCAAGGCATCTGTTGCCTCCTGAAGCCTGATACCTGCACAGTCAATAAGACCTACTACTGGAGCACCCATCTTAAGGGCCATATCATATAATCCAGCAATCTTTCTTGCATGCATCTCACCAATTGTACCATTCATAACGGCAGCATCCTGGCTGTAAACATACACAAGACTTCCATTAATAACTCCATATCCGGTAATTACACCATCTGACAGAGTATTCTTAGCTGTTATGTTAAAATCAGTTGCTCTGGCTTTAACACCTGCGCCGATTTCAACAAAACTATTGTCATCAAGAATAGATTCAATTCTATCTCTAGCTGACACCGATGTTGTGTTACTCATCATCGAAACCTCCTAAATTAATTTAAACTTGCTTTGTCTATTTTATAACAAGGTGTATTACAAATGCAAGTAAAATAGCAAATTTTGCATACATTTAATAAAATTTAATCGTGCGATTCTACGACAACAATCTTTCCACCATTAATGGTAATAATTGCCTCTTCTTCAATTATCTCATTAGACTGGCATATGCTTTTTCCCTGTGTAAGAACATAGTGTGATAATAAATACTTCATTCCTTTCAATGTTAATTCAACCTTTTCCGTCATTGGGATAAATGATACATACTTACCATACTGTTCGTTCTTACATATCTTAAATTCCTTATCTTTTATATACACTTTGTTATATTTATCAATGATATATGCGTTAATGCCTGCTTCTAAGGCCTCATCAAGCACATATATGTTAGTCATTGTATGGTCAATCCTTGTACCGGTTGCCCCTGCAACATATAGACATATGTCGTCAATGGCATTCATGCTTTTAATCACTTCAATACCCTTTTTTACTGCTATATGAGTATCTGTATAATCTTTCTCTGGCGGATAAGCAACAACCTCTGTGCTGTTTTTGTAGATGTCAAGAATATGACTGTCTACAGAATCATAATCTCCAAGAATATAATCAACCTTTATACCTGTCTTATATGCTGTTTCAAGCCCTTTATCCGCTGCTATGCAATACACTATCCTATGTTCTTTTATCCAGCATTGCAGCCAGTCTGCGTTGATACTGCCACCGCTTATAATAAGTACTGCATCATTCATACATTTTTCCATATCACAATATGTTCCTTTCACACTTTTTTCTTTCTTTTTTCACATTTATCCAATATAATGATATATGATTAATAATCAAAACTATAAGTGTTATTATAAGATACATTTGTAGCAAATGCAAAGATGCGAGAAGGAGAAAAGCGAACAAAATGTCTAACGAAAAAACAAAGGAAACTTATTCTGAAGCAATGGAAAATTATGAAAATGATATTGATGTACTATCAGACCTTACAACAGGTATCAATTATGAGAAATCAAAAGATAAATACCAGGAGAACCTCTCTACAGCAATAACATTTCTGCTGTTTGGAATTGCAGGACTTGTTGTTGTTGCCCTGAATATTGCTGGAATTCTTAAATTCTTTACACTAAAGAATTCATCTGGAATCCTGATGGCTGTTGTGTTAAGTCTTATGTTTATCATATTTATCGTTATCGGAATACTCTCATTCACAGCTTCACGCAAGGATAAAAAGAACGCAGCAATTGAAAGCGACAACTCTGACAGGATTTTAGGCTGGCTTAATGACAATGTCACAACCACTGATATTGACAGCTCCTTTGATTCATCAGAACTTACAGAAGAGATGAAATATTTTGAAAGAAGTGATTATATCAAGAAAGCTGTTAACGAACATTTTGATGGACTTGATGATGAATTTGTTGATAATATTGCAGACCAGTACATCGAAAAAATGTTCCAGTAATTCATCAACAATTATTATATCATAATTTAATAAGTTGTTCTTTAAACAAAAAGTGGTTCATGGAAACATCATTACGATAATTTCCATGAACCACTTTTTTACTATAAATAATTACTGACAAATATTACTTGCTGCTAAGATATTCATCAATACCCTTAGCGGCTGCCTTACCAGCACCCATAGCAAGAATAACTGTAGCTGCACCAGTAACAGCATCTCCACCGGCATATACGCCAGCCTTAGATGTTGCACCTGTATCCTCGCTTGCTACGATACATTTTCTCTTATTAATCTCAAGTCCCGCAGTTGTTGAACTGATAAGTGGGTTTGGAGATGTACCAAGAGACATAATAACCGCATCAAGATCCATAACAAACTCTGAACCTGGAATTACTTCTGGTGAACGTCTGCCTGATGCATCAGGCTCACCTAACTGCATCTTAACACACTTCATACCCTTAACCCATCCATTATCATCAGCAATGATTTCTGTTGGATTAGTAAGAAGGTCAAATATAATTCCCTCTTCTTTAGCGTGATGCACTTCCTCAGCTCTTGCTGGAAGCTCTGCTTCACTTCTTCTATATACGATATGTACTTCTGCTCCAAGTCTTAAAGCTGTTCTTGCAGCATCCATGGCAACATTACCACCACCTACGATAGCAACCTTCTTGAATCTTGCAATTGGTGTATCGTAATCATCTCTGAAAGCCTTCATAAGGTTACTTCTTGTAAGGTACTCATTAGCTGAGAATACGCCATTAGCGTTCTCACCTGGTATACCCATAAATCTTGGAAGACCTGCACCTGAGCCGATAAATACAGCATCAAAGTCTTCCTCTTCAAGAAGCTGGTCAATTGTAAGAGACTTACCAATAATAACGTTAGTCTCAATCTTAACACCTAAAGCCTTAACATTCTCAATCTCACTTGCAACAACGCTCTTCTTAGGAAGACGGAATTCTGGAATACCATACACCAATACTCCACCTGGTTCATGAAGAGCCTCAAATATTGTTACATCATATCCCATCTTTGCAAGATCACCAGCACATGTAAGACCTGAAGGACCTGAACCAATAACAGCAACCTTCTTATTCTTCTTTTCTGCAGTAACAACAGGCTTAATACCATTCTCTCTTGCATAGTCAGCTACAAATCTTTCAAGCTTGCCGATTGAAATAGCCTCTCCCTTAAAGCCTCTTATACACTTACCCTCACACTGGCTCTCCTGTGGACATACACGGCCACAGACAGCAGGAAGTGCACTAGACTCGCTGATTACCTTATAAGCCTCTTCAATATTACCTTCTTTAACCTGAGCGATAAATCCAGGAATGTTAATTGAAACAGGACAACCCTTAATACACTGTGCATTCTTACAGTTCAGACATCTCTCTGCTTCTTCCTTTGCCTCGTCAATATTGTATCCAAGACAAACCTCATCAAAGTTTTTATTTCTTACATCAGGAGCCTGCTCTCTGACTGGAACTTTCTTTAAAACATCCATTAGTTCATTAACCTCCTATCTTAGTTACAGTGACCGCATCCGCCATGATGTGTATCGCCTTCAGTAAGCTTGAGCATAGCTCTGCCTTCCTCTGTCTTATACATCTGCTGACGCTTCATAGCCTGATCAAAATCTACCTTATGGCCATCAAACTCTGGTCCATCTACACAGGCAAACTTAATCTCATCACCAACCTGGAGTCTGCATGCTCCACACATTCCAGTACCATCAACCATTATAGGGTTCATACTTACAACTGTAGGAATACCAAGTTCCTTAGTTAAAAGACAGACAAACTTCATCATGATAAGTGGTCCGATTGCTATACACAGGTCATATGTCTTGCCTTCATTATTAACAAGATCCTTCAATACATCTGTACCCATACCCTTGCGGACATAGCTTCCATCATCTGTTGTAACATAGAGATTACCAGCTACGGCTCTCATCTCATCCTCTAATATAAGCATATCCTTATTCTTGGCACCAACGATAACATCCGCTGCTACCCCATGCTCATGAAGCCATTTAACCTGTGGATATACTGGTGCTGTACCAACACCACCTGCTATAAATACGATTTTTTTCTTTTTGAGTTCTTCAATATCCTGAGAGATTAACTCAGATGCACATCCAAGTGGTCCTACAAAATCTTCAAATGCATCTCCCGCCTTAAGCTCAGCCATCTTGGTTGTAGATACACCTATAGTCTGGAAGACTATTGTAACTATTCCCTTCTCTCTGTCGTAATCACAAATTGTTAATGGGATTCTCTCTCCCTTTTCATCAAGCTTAACGATGATGAACTGTCCTGGCTGGCAATGTTTGGCAACTCTTGGTGCCTCAACATCCATAAGATATATCTTATCTGCCAGTTTTTCAGATTTTAAAATCTTATACATTGTAGTACCCCTTTCAGTATTATTTAATATTCGACGGCCTTTGCGTTACTTCCAGAACCTGTTATTCTATAACATTTTCCATTATTAACCCCCACGCCGTAATATCCTTCTGTTGATGATGTTTCTTTGACATCAAGTTTAATATAATACATATCAATGCCATCTATTGTTCTCTTTGACTGGAACACAAATTCTGGTGTCTGTCCTCCAACACTGAATTTACCATTAGCATTAAGAATATTAAGTTCTTTCATTCTTGCGACAAGAATTCCCTGAGCTTCTGCGTATGTATAATTCTTACCTGCCTCTATAGTGATATTCTTTCTTGTTATCGGGCTCGAAAGATTAGACTTATTGATAACCACTATAGAAAGAACATAACTACCAGGTTTTAAATCAATTCCATCATTATAAATTATAGAATTAGCTGTTGGCGTTGTTCCATCTACAGTATAATACGCTTTACAGCCTTCTTCAAGATTCTTTATCATAATAACAGTTCCCTCCGGTGCTGTCGATGACTCAACAGTAAGCTCCGGTGCTTCTGGTGCCTGTAATGAAACTGTATACTGGAGTGTTACTGTTTTCGATGTCACTCCCATCTTATTAATTGCAACAGCTTTAATTGTGACAGAATCTTTCTCAATCTTAATCGGTGCAGAATACAGCGTACTCTTTGATGTTGGCTGTGAACCATCTGTTGTATAATATATGCTGCATCCATCCTGGGCAATAAGTGTAAGTTCAACTGGTTCTTTTAATGTTCCCGGAACCTCTGACGGACTTGGTTCTGACACTCTGTATCCATCAAGTGCTGATGCTGCCTTGTTGCCCTCATACTTATTGATAAGATTAGTAAGTTCCGCTCCGTCTGACTTCTGATAATATATATCGGCCAGCTTGGTAAGCGCATTAATGTCTGCCACATCATATTCTAATATAGATCTTAATACTTCAATTGCATTATCATAATCATTATCAGCTATATAGATGTCTGCAAGACTACTCATCATAGCTACATTCTTCCTGCCTTCTGTTGTATTATAGGCAGCTGCTAAAAAGTCCTTTGCCTCAGACATGTTTCCTGCATTATAGTACTCCATGCCCTTTTCATAATTATATGTAAAGCTCTTTTTATTATTAATATTGATAATAACTGCTGCAATAATAATAATGACAATCGCTGCTGATGCAACCGCCGCAGCTATAACTATATTCTTTTTATTATCTGCTGCATCAGATTTCTGAGATTTGCTGCTTTCTTTAGCTTTATCGTTATGATATCCCAAATCCTTTCTTGCATCTCTGTCTGCAGTCTTTCCTGTATTATTACTATTATGCACAGGTGCCACAGGACTGACAGTTTTCTTAATCTTAACGTCATCTTCTATGGCTTCTTTATCAATCATTCTTGTTGCGCCAAAATCTATATCATCATCTGTACGTATTCTGGTTGTACTTTCTCCAGCCGCCGCATTACCTGATATACTTTTTCTATCTATACTATATATCTTGTCAGACTTATCAGCGTTAGAGGAATTATCAACAAATGCCTTTGCAACATTAGTTTCTTCCTCTACAAGCTTCTCTATGGAACGTACAAGTTCATCATCTAAATCATTATTGTCGTTACTACCCATAAATAATAACTCTCCTGTTAATAATCAAAACTAAACTGTTAACTTAACAAGTTTAACACAGCAATATATCTATGTCAAAGTATAAATCTGTTTATACACTTTATCTTTTTTTCATGAAATGAACACACTTTACACACATTTATTGGATATATTAATAAACAGATAGGATATATCCTATCTCCCCCTCATATTTTTATAAAAGGTGCATCACTAGTGATGCACCTTTTTATTAGTTGTATTAATTATATTTTTTAGCTGTGAATACTGTAACTGTACAATACATTGTCTTATCATGTGTCACCGCTGTGATATTACATGTTCCACGCATTCTTCCAACCACATGTCCAGATGAGTCAACCGTAGCAATTCTTGGATTGCTGCTTCTCCATATAATCTTATCACCTGACTCTGTTCCAATAATATCAAGGTCATTAGAATCATACTGCTCTAACCTCATATTAGAACGGCTTATCGCAAGTGAATGAACTGTACATGTAGAAGATACACCATTATTAGTACTCTCCACTACTACATCTGCAACACCAGGTCCTACAGTTGTGATAAGTCCACTGCCATTAACTGTAACTATGCCTGTATCTGTTGAATACCAGTCATATGAATCTGTATTAACCGCTGGCCTTATTCTTACCGCTAACTGTCTCTGCTTGCCCGTAAGCATGTAAATCTCGCTTGAGTTAATCTTAAGTGAAGATATATTGACAACTGGAGTTACATATACCCAGCAGCTGGCTGATACCGTACTGTCAGTCTTAGCTGTAGCAGTAACCTTACATTTACCGGTACTTAAGCCGAATATCTCACCCATTTCATCAACTGTTGCTATACTCTCATTAGATGATGTCCACTCAACATCATTAGTCACATTACCATCATCAGTAATAGCGCTTACTATATAAGAACTGCCAATAGCAATTCTTACTGTATCAGGCTCAACTCTCAAGCCATTGATAGACTCTGTTACATGTACAATACATGTAGCAACAACACCACTGCCATCGGCAGCTGTTGCTGTAATAACTGCATTGCCAAGGTTGTTACCTGTAATATTACCCTGCTGGTCTACGCTGCATATATTAGGGTCAGATGAAGACCATACTACATTTCTGTTAGTAGCTGTAGCCGCCTCGACTGTAGCTGTAAGTTTACCCGTCTTACCTAAGCCAAGATATTTTTCACTCGCATCAAGAGTTATGCTTGTAACATATTCTTTAACAAGTATTGTACATGTAGCCTTAAGACCATACTGTTCTGTCGTAATCTCAATAACTGTTGTACCACCCTTTAATGCTGTAACAATACCATTTTCATCAACTGATGCAACTTCAGGATCACTTGAAATATATGTAACCTTCTTATTATCTGCATCCGCTGGCTGAATATCAGGAATTATAGCATACTTTGAACCAACCCACATTTCCTGATATGTTGAATTCAGTGTAATACCCGTTATCGGCTGTATTACCTTAACCTTGCACGTTGCAAATATTTCCGGATTGTCATTAGATGTAACTGTTATTACAGCCTCATAATTTTCACCTGTTGGCTCAATACCTGTAATCATACCATACTGGTCAACTGTACAATATTCAGGTCTGCTGCTGCTCCATACGACAGTCTTATCATCCGCATTATATGGAAGTATAGTAGCGTTAAGGTAGATTGACTGTCCCTTGCGTATTGTTATAGTTTCCTGTGTATCAAGTGTAATACCTGTCACAGGCTGCTTAACATATACCGTACACATACGAATCTGTCCGTCTGCAGCCTTACATATGATTGTCGCTGTACCATGAGATACACCTGTTACTGTTACATTAATGCTGTCATATGAATCCTTAGTGTACTCAACTGTAGCTACAGATGCATTGCTTGTCTCCCATGAAACAATCTGATTAGTTGCATTAGCAGGAGTTATAATTGCCTTAATAGAAAGCGTCTCACCTATAGTTATCTGCGCATCTGTATGGTCTAATGTAATATCTGTAATTGGCACTTCAATACTAAAATCACAGCTTGCAGATAACGAACCTGTACTATCTGCAACTGTAGCAGTAACTGTTGCATTACCTGGTTTTAAGAATCTTACAAGACCTGTTACAGGGTCAACACTTACAACAGGGTCATCTCCAAATGATGTCTGGGTATATGTAACACCATCATTAATAGTTGTTGTACCATCTTTATATTTAACTGTAGCAAGAAGCTGGAAACTTTCTCCGGTCTTACCCTCAACTTTAGATTGATTAAGTTCAATAGAATCAATGTGAGACCTTACAGTTACATTAACATGAGCATCTTTAACTCCCTCATCTGTATATACTTTAATATGTACATCAGTATTGCCCTGCTTTTTACCCTTAATCTCAGCACTTGCACCTGAAATTGTTGTATTTGCCACAAAATCAGGAGTTGTATCTTTTACATCAAGAAGTGTGCTGTCATCAGCTACCCATTCAATCTTTTTTACTCTTTGACTTGCTGGTTCAAATACTGCCTCAATTGTAGTAGTATTTTCATCCTCAATATACACCTCTAAAGAATCAGGTAACTTAATATTGTTTATAGGATTAACGACCTGGATAGTACAAGGTTTTTCCTTTGTATTACCATCTATAGTCTGTCGTACAACAAATTTCTTATATCCGATGCCAGTACCTTTGATGTGATATACATATTTATGAATATTATTACTTGATGATGAAACTTCTTCACTTCCTAACACTTCTATATTACCGACTTCATATGTAAGATCACCAGAAGTCACATTAATTATATCATATGTAATTGGCGATGTACTTGTTGTTGTAAATACAATATCTATCGTTTCACCAAGATTAACTACTGCACTCTCTGGTGAAATTGAAAGTGCATCAATAATGACAAATGTAAAATCAGACTGTAACTCATTCTTATAATCTGCTGGTTGATATAAAGAATTAAACAAGTTCAATTCATCAGCACTATATGTATAATCAGAAGTTTTAGGATTATTAAGCAACATTTTTGCTGTGATTTTATCTGTACCAGCCTTTATTGCTTTAGGTTTTGGCCAGCTTTTATCAATTACATTTGACTCGTTACGTAATTCTTTCTTACCACCTGTTGTGTTAATTGTAAATGTAGAACCTGTTGTATCTGTATATGTAACATTCTTATATAATGTATATGGAATAACAACCTTCATCGTTATAACAGGTGCTGTCTGTCCCGATGGTGCCGGACCAGTTATTGATACTGTTGCAATACCAACCTCATTAGCTGTAATAGTATCTCCTATAACATCAATAAGGCGGGATTTTTCTGTATAATCTTTTCCACCAATCTTAGTTACATTATCAATACTTACATTGTATCCCTTTGGATTATCCGGTATATTAGATATAGCAGATAAATCTATCATCTTATAGCCGTTCTTGATAGCATCCTCACTGTAAATATAGTAATATTCATCACTAGGACTTGTGCCTGTTCCAACTCTGTAAAGCTGGCTCTTCTCAGATTTCATATTCGATGTTGCTGTTGCATTTTCATATGATGTAAATGCAGGCTTTACATACACATCGTATTCTTTAATCAAATTCTTATCATTGCCTGCATCGGCTGTCTTGATAGCAATCTTAGATTGTCCAGCTTTAAGCAATGATGTTGGAATTGTTATTGTTCCATTGCCTGTATAATATATGCGGTTTTCTAATGTAGCAGGAAGATTGGTTGGATTAGCTATTGATGCCGAATCATAAGTTGTTCCATCAATAACCACTTCAAGATTTGATAATGCTACATTAGTAGTAAACTGAATATATTTCCAATTTGAATCTGATGGATCTATCAGTGATGTGGGTAAATCATTTGTTATAACATTTCCAGTACCAGCATTATTAATCTTGCTGATATTTAATGGAGATATTACGTCTAATGATGCAGATGAAATTCCAGTTGTTATTAATGAGTTAGTTGCAGTATCCATCTTCTGTGGCTGGCCTGTAAGTGTTACTTTACCTGCAGATTTGACGTATAAATCAATAGTGTTATATGATGAATCTAGTATTACACCACTCTTTCCATTTTCTAAGGTGGCAGCACCATCTTTAAAAGTCATAACAGCCTGGCTGCCTGAAAGAGACCAGATGATATTTTTCCTGTCTAACTGTTCGTTATTATTAAGTGATGTTAATTCAAACTTAAATAAGTTTTCCTGTTTTGCTTTAGTATCATCAGGCTTAAGCACTTCATCTGTCACTTTCGCCGTAACACTTGGTGCAGTTATTCCTGCACTATCCCTGAATAATAATGGCGATGGATCCACCGCAAATGCATTAACTCCAATAATCCCAACCAGTCCCGTAACCAGAACTGCCGCAATTATGTACTTTAAGTTGTTCCTCGTCTTTAATACTTTTCTAATCTTTTCCATGACTCTTAACCCCCACATATTATATCTATATTAGTGTTAATTATTAATTTCTTATATGATTGACTTATCCCTGATAAGCCTTATACTATTTATCGTCATATTTAATGAATATAATAACGTATTTTTATTTATTTTTCAATATTTTTCCATATATATTATTAATTTGATACTAAAATCCTATATATAGGGGATATTTATTACAAAACAGCTATAAAATGTAAACAAGGCCTGCATGCACACATAGATAAACCATGTATCAGCATACAGACCTTTAAAAATCTTTAATATAATGTATTAATAATTCAATGCAGAATTACTTCTGTACCAAGTGCATATCAAATCCGCCAAAGCTGCCCTTGAAGTAGATAGCCTTGAGCTTGCCTTCCTTGATAACTCTTGATTCCTCATCGAATTCAAAACCTCTCTTCTGAAGGTGATAAATAGCTCTCTCAATGTAGTTAGTTGCGATAGCGATATGTCCATGTGTTCCACGGCCCTGCTTCTTCATAATCTCAAATCCTGTGCCAGAGAAAATTGAACTGTTGCCAACCTTCTTAGGGAAACTGAACATCTTCTCTAATGTATCTGCAAGCTCTTCTGCCTCTTCAGCGTTAGCCATGTTAACACCAACATGACGCATCTCAAATCCAAGCATTGTATCAACAGCTTCTCTTGTAAGCTTCTTGATTCCTTCAAAATCACCAGCTGCAACCATATCCTTCTTAACCATCCAAGAACCACCACAGCAGACAATCTTGTTAAAGTCAAGGTAAGACTTTAAATTACCTGCGTTGATTCCACCTGTTGGCATGAACTTCATCTGTGTATATGGAGCTGCCATAGATTTAATCATGTTAAGTCCGCCTGCAGCTTCTGCTGGGAAGAATTTAACAACATCAAGACCTAACTCGATAGCAACCTCAACATCTGATGGATTGCTTGTACCAGGAACAATTGGGTATCCCTTATCAAGGCAATGCTTAACAACCTTAGGATTAAGTCCTGGGCTTACAATAAACTTAGCACCAGCGTTCATGGCTCTGTCAGCCTGCTCTGGTGTAAGGACTGTACCAGCTCCAACTACTAATTCAGGAAACTTAGATGACATAATCTTAATAGCTTCCTCTGCTGCTGCTGTTCTAAATGTAACCTCAGCTGCTGGAAGTCCACCCTCTATAAGAGCCTTTGCAAGTGGCTCAGCATCCTTTGCATCATCAAGTGCAATAACAGGTACAATACCTATTTTACTAAGTTCTTCAATAACTGCGTTCATAATTATCTCCTTTATTTAGATATGTTTTAAATCCGGACCTATCATAAAGATAAGCCCGGATTATATTAAACTGAATGCTTGTCCAAAGAAATATAATTATCTCTGAACTCTTGCGCCAGCTCCACCCATGATAGCTTCAACTTCCTTCTTAGAAGCCATTGTTGTATCACCAGGAGTTGTCATAGCAAGTGCACCGTGAGCAGCACCGTAGTTAACGGCTGTCTCAGCATCACCTGTTGTCATAAGACCATAGATAAGACCTGAAGCGAATGAATCACCGCCACCAACTCTATCCATGATTTCAAGTCCGTCATACTGCTTAGCCTTGTAGATTTCTCCACCTGCCCAGCAAAGAGCTGACCAATCATTAACTGTAGCTGTCTTAACTGTACGAAGAGTTGTAGCAACTGCCTTGAAGTTAGGATATGTCTTAACAGCTTCGTTGATCATCTTCTTATAACCATCAATGTTAAGAGTCTTAAGGTTCTCATCGTTACCCTCAATCTGGAAACCAAGGCAAGCTGTGAAGTCTTCCTCGTTACCGATCATAACATCAACATACTTAGCGATTTCCTTGTTAACTTCCTGAGCCTTCTCTAAACCACCGATAGCTGACCACATAGATGGACGGTAGTTAAGATCGTAAGATACGATTGTGCCATACTTCTTAGCTGTCTTGATAGCTGCAAGAACTGTCTCACATGACTGCTCTGATAATGCAGCGTAGATACCGCCTGTATGTAACCAACGAACACCAAGTGTACCGAAGATGTACTCAAAATCAAAATCTTCTGGCTTAGCCTGTGAGATAGCTGTGTTAGCACGATCTGAACAACCTACAGCACCACGGATACCAAATCCTCTCTCTGTAAAGTTGATACCATTACGGCAGATACGACCGATACCATCTGTCTTCTTCCAGCTGATGAGAGATGTATCAACACCGCCCTGAAGGATAAAGTCTTCCATAAGCTTACCAACTTCGTTATCAGCAAATGCTGTAAGAACAGCTGTCTTAAGACCGAAACATCTACGAAGACCACGAACAACATTGTACTCTCCGCCGCCTTCCCATGCTCTGAAGTTTCTTGCTGTACGGATACGTCCTTCACCTGGATCAAGACGAAGCATTACCTCTCCTAATGATACGGCATCAAATGCATAAGTGCCTTCTGGCTTTAAATTTAAATCCATTAGTTTAATTACCTCCAAAAAGATATTTTTTATATATTATAATATTATCACATAAATCACTATAATTCAATCTACTTATTTAATTACAGTGTTACACCCTGCTTAAATATTGCAAGGTCATGGAATCCGGCAATCTCAGCCTTAACCTTCTTACCAGATGCCACATCTAATACAAGCTGGAATAATTCTTTAGCTGCATCTTCCATTGGAAGGTCATCTGTAACTATTCTTCCTGCATTGAAATCTATCCAGTTGCCCTTATTACCAGCAAGTCTTGAGTTAGTAGCAATCTTGACTGTTGGAACTGGTGATGCGAATGGTGTTCCACGTCCTGTTGTGAATAATACCATCTGCGCACCCGCAGCAGCACATGCTGTCGAAGCAACTAAGTCATTGCCAGGAGCACTTAAAAGGTTAAGACCTTTTTCCTTAACCTGCTCACCATATGCAAGGACACCCTTTACAAGCGCTGAACCTGATTTCTGTGTACATCCTAAAGACTTATCCTCAAGTGTTGTGATTCCACCATCTTTGTTTCCTGGTGAAGGATTCTCGTAGATTTCCTGGCCATTCTTGATGAAGTATTCTTTGAAATCATTGATAAGGTGAACTGTCTTCTCAAAGAGTTCCTTATCAGCACAACGGTTCATAAGAATTGTCTCAGCACCGAACATCTCCGGAACCTCTGTAAGGATTGTTGTACCACCCTTAGATACAAGCATATCTGAAAACAGACCAACTGTAGGATTAGCAGTAATTCCAGAAAGTCCATCTGAGCCACCACACTTCATACCAATAACAAGATGCTTTGCACTGACTTTCTCACGCTTGAATGCAGCAGCATATGCCATAAGCTCTTTCATAAGCTTAGCAGCCTCTTCCTGCTCATTCTCAACATCCTGTACCTGAAGGAATTTAACTCTGTCTGGATTAACCTCGCCGATATAATCCTTTAATACTTCAATACGGCTGTTCTCGCATCCGAGACCAAGTACAAGTACCGCACCAGCATTAGGATGATTGATAAGATCAGCAAGAACTGTTCTTGTATTCTCCTGATCCTCTGTTGTCTGTGAACATCCATATGGATGTGGGAAAGCAACAACCTCGTCTACACCTTCTGGCTTTTCAGCTCTTGCTGTAGCTTCGATTGCTCTTGCGATTGAGTTAACACATCCAACTGTTGGAATAATCCATACTTCATTACGGACACCAACCTTGCCGTTCTCTCTCATATATCCGTCAAAATATGCCTCTTCTGTTGGCTTAACGTCCTCATGTCCTTCTGGATTATATGTATATTCAAGAAGTTCTCCAAGTGCAGTCTTTAAGTTGTGTGTATGAATCCATCCACCAACCTCAACATCTGCCTGGGCATATCCAATTCTAAAACCATACTTTACAACCTCATCACCCTTTTTAACAGGCTTGATTGCAAACTTATGTCCCTGAGGAATATCCTCAATAGTTGTAACTTCTGTACCTGCAACATTAAGAGTTGTTCCCTTAGCGATTGGCTTCAAAGCTACTGCAACATTATCATCTTTGTTAATTTTGATAAAATCCTGCATGTCTGTCTCCTTTTCATTAAAAGAGCGGATGAACTAAAGCATCCGCTCAATATACATCTGTGATAATTGATTATAAGAACAATAATTACTTGTTGTTAACTAAATCTGTAACAACAGCTCTCATTCCTCTTGTTCTGATATCTGTTATGTATGCTGTGATAGCATCCTCAAGACCAGCAACCTTAGTAAGGTCATTACCACCGAAGAACTTAGTATTGCTTAAGTAAGCATGTGTAAACTCTGCTGGTGACTTGCCTGAATTATCCTTGAAGAAATCAAGTACAGCCTTGTCATCTGTGATATTGTACTCTTCACCATTTCTGTTACCCTTTAATACAATACCGCCATTGAACTCTGCTTCTGTCTGTGATGTATAGAAAGACATAAGAGCTGCAATAGAGAATGTAAGGTACTTAGGAAGCTTGCCAAACTTGTCAACATATCCTAAGAATGAAGGCATACATCTTGCTTCCCACTTAGATACTGAGTTAAGTGAAATGCTTAATAATCTGTGATCTACGAATGGGTTAAGGAATCTGTCGATAACAGCCTTGGCAAATTCTTCACAATCTTCCTTAGAAAGTGAAAGTGTAGGAATAACCTCATCATATAAAGTCTCTTCCATATACTGTCTGATAGTAGCATCCTTCATTGAATTTTCTACGTTATCATTGCCTGCAAGGAATGATGCAAGAACGAATGATGTATGAGAACCATTAAGGATTCTAACCTTTCTTTCCTTGTATGGATGGTGATCCTTAGTAAATACAACATTAAGACCTGCTTCCTTGAATGGAAGTTCCTTCTCAAGCTTCTCAAGTGGAAGGTTAGAATCTGACTCAACAACCCAGAGACCGAATACTTCTGCTCTGTCGATAAGCTGATCTTCATAGCCCCACTCTTCGCAAAGCTTAGCAGCCTCATCTCTTGGATAACCTGGAACAATTCTGTCT
Organism: uncultured Lachnospira sp.; assembly: GCA_934359185.1. Lineage (GTDB taxonomy): Bacteria > Bacillota > Clostridia > Lachnospirales > Lachnospiraceae > Lachnospira. The sequence goes on from CAKRLE010000001.1 coordinate 231,767, forward strand.
ACAAGTGTTGGGCAGAATGAACAGCACTCGTTAACCCATGTCTTGAATCCATCCTCAAGCTTCCAGAGGTCTATAAACTGCATAATGCACTTCTTTAACTCAATACCATTATCAGCGATAAGCTCACATGGAAGCAAGATAAGTCCCTTATCTGCCGCACCATTGAACTTCTGATATCTCTTATAGAGAAGCTGTGTAAGTTTACCTGGGTATGTCTTAGGAGGACGAGCATTAGGATCATTATCTGTCTCATCATATACAATACCAGCTTCTGTTGTGTTAGAAACGATAAATCTAAGTGTCTCACTTGTACCGTACTCAATATACTTATCATAATCTTCGATAGCTGCAACTGCATCAACTACAGATGTAATCTGACGAGTAATCTCCTTTGGCTGTCCGTTCTCGAAACCTCTTAACTGAAGTGTATACTGGCATTCCTGATCATGGAATCTCTCAAGTGTACCAAATTCGATAGGCTTAACAATGACAACTCCACCATTGAAATCAGTCTTCTCATTAGTAACATCAAAAATATAATCCACGAATGCTCTAAGGAAGTTTCCTTCACCAAACTGCATAACCTTAACAGGTCTGTCAACTGCATGAGTAATACTCTTGTTTAATCTTTGCATTATTGTTCTCCTTCTTCTATTAGGGATATACCCTTTTTTCACCAGTGTAGTGGTTTAAAATACATGCATAATTATAGAAATAAACTTTCTACATCACACTTGTTTTTAGTATCATACCATTGTATAATCATTTTATCAAGATGTAACTGCTTACATTTCTTTGATTTTTATCAATCTGTATACCAGTATACCGATGTGTCAGCAGCTTCATCCATATAATCTAGGAGGAATTACCATGAAACAATTTATGGACAAAGACTTTTTACTTTCAACACCAACTGCTCAGCATTTATTCCATGATTATGCAGCTAAGATGCCAATTCTTGACTATCACTGTCATATCAACCCTAAGGAAATCGCTGAGAATAGAAAATTTGAGAACATCACACAGGTATGGCTCGGCGGAGACCATTATAAGTGGCGTCAGATGAGAACTAATGGCGTTGATGAGAAATATATCACAGGTGATGCATCAGACAGGGAAAAATTCCAGAAATGGGCTGAGACTCTTGAGATGGCTATAGGTAACCCACTCTATCACTGGAGTCATCTTGAATTACAGAGATATTTCGGATACAACGGCATTCTTAATGGCGATACAGCTGAGGAAGTATGGAATCTTTGTAACGCTAAGCTTCAGGAAGATTCTATGTCAGTACGTAACCTTATCAAACAGTCTAACGTAACATTAATCTGTACTACAGATGATCCAGTTGACTCACTTGAGTGGCACAAAGTCCTTAAGGACGATAAGACATTTGACGTACAGGTACTTCCAGCCTGGAGACCAGACAAGGCTATGAACCTTGAGAAGCCTGAATACCTTGATTACCTTGATACATTATCTAATGTAAGCGGAATCAAAGTTAACTCATTCGCAACATTCAAGGAAGCTTTAAAGAACCGTATGGATTTCTTCGCTTCTATGGGATGCTCAGTATCTGACCACGCTCTTGAGTATGTAATGTACAAGCCATACACAGAAGAAGAAATCGAAGCAATCTACGCTAAGAGACTTTCTGGTGCTGCTATTACAACTGAAGAGATGAACAAGTTCAAGACAGCATTTATGGTATTTGTTGGCAAAGAATACAACAAGCGTAACTGGGTAATGCAGATTCACTATGGTACAATCCGTGATAACAACAGACTCCGTTATGACCAGTTAGGACCAGATACAGGTTATGACTGCATCAACACATATGACTGTTCAGCAGAGATGGCACAGTTCCTTAACTCACTTAACGCAACAGATGAGCTTCCTAAGACAATTATCTACTCTCTTAACCCATCTGTTAATGCTGCCATCGGTACTGTTATCGGATGCTTCCAGGATTCTAAGGCTGTTGGTAAGATTCAGCAGGGTTCAGCTTGGTGGTTCAATGATCATAAGGTTGGTATGACTAACCAGATGACAAGCCTTGCTAACTTAAGTCTTCTTGGTAACTTCATCGGAATGCTTACAGATTCAAGAAGTTTCCTCTCATACACAAGACATGAGTACTTCAGAAGAATCATGTGCGAGCTTATCGGTGGATGGGTTGAGAATGGCGAATACCCAGCTGACGAAAAAGCATTAAAGAAGATTGTTGAAGGTATTTCATACAATAACGCAGTTCGTTATTTTGGATTTGATCTTTAATTTATATCTCCTATCAATTTATTAATGCAGTTCTTTATAACTAAATAACTGAAAAAAGGGGCTGTTACACTAATTTCTTAGTGCAACAGCCCCTTTAATATTATCGCCTGAATATATCAAAAATATATCTTTTATAATTATCTTTTTTTATGATTAAGTGAGTCAAGTGTATGCATCCTTCCAGACGCATCTCTTTTCATCTTAGGCTTCTCTCCCATATCCGGATTCCACATTGCCTTACTTATGCTGTTAGTCATCTTCATCATGCACTCTGGGCAAAATCTCCCATATCTTATCTCAGTTCCACAATTCTGACATCTTATATATACATCTGAACCATCAGGAATCTCGACACGCCCCTGTCTAAGATAAGAATCTATAACATGAAGGCTTACTCCTGTTGCATCTGATATTACTGTAGCAGGCTGTGGACCATTCGCATCAAGGAACTCCCTTACCTTACCAAAATCAGACAGTTCTTTTCTTCCACATGTAGGACACTCATATGTCTCTCCATACACATATTTCATGTTGCAACCACATGATGGGCACTTCTTTGCCTCTTCAAAAGTAAGTCTTCTTTCTTCACGTTTTTCATTAATTTTCTTCATGCGCTCAAGTCCAACCTGCAGCTGTTCGTCTCTCATAATCAAAACCTCTTTCCAACGTTAGATTTCCTGAATACCTCTCTTCGCTCTTCCTTCTCTACAGAATCAATTGCTCTTTCATGAATCGAGGTACCACTTCCTTTTGTCTTATAATGTTCTTTCAATACATTATATAATTCAGGATCAATACCTGCAGCATCCTTGCTTTTTTTCTTTTCCTGTGACTGTTGTTGTTCAGGCACTGCACTATTAAGAATACCAGCGCCTTTTATTATACCACTTGTATCATCTTTGCTCTTTGATATATCATTTCTCTGCTTATCAACTATGTAACGTGACAATTTGGAATTGTTGACACTTAATTTACAGCCATATATGTAGCTTTCCTCATCAACCGATACTTTTCTGACGACAAGCCCCATAAGCGAAAACTGATTTTCCATATCATAGAAGACCAGACGTACTGGTGTTCCTTCTACCGACTCCATATCCTGATTAGTTATGAATGAAAATCCCGTCTCACTTACATCCTTGACTGTAACGTTAATTGCTTTCTTGTTCGTTCCAACCTGTGCAACGCCATGGCATCCTAAAAACAATCTGAATGCCTCGCGCCTGTTCTTCTCAGCCCCTTCATCACGGGATCTTATCTTATAGAATATCCTGGATTCATGTGTTATATTGTCACATGCCACACCTTTCCAGACAACCGGCGACTTGTTGCTTCTGATATACATAAGTTCAACTGATATATTAGGGCTGCTTATTGATACAACTTTGCCATTAAGTCTTATTGCATCACAAACAATCCCATCACTTTCCTGCCTACGCGCAATAGTTGGCAGATCAATATACTGTCCATTAATAGTTATCTTTAATATAATGTTTGATTCCGGCTCTATCTCCCATATCTTCATAGTAGTCTCCAATCAACACATCTAACCTGTATAATCGCTTATGTTGTGTTATTATTATAGTCTGTACACGAAATACAATTATATTGTATCACTGTTAGTACATACTGAAAAGTATTTTTTCTAATCTATAATAAAAAGTACATATAAAAAGTTCCTTTCATACCTGATATTCAATATCTAATGTATAAAAGGAACTTTAAAATCTCAGCCAGTCAGGCTATATTATTCTTCTGGTTCATCCCAGTTATGATATACATTCTGTACATCATCTTCATCATCAAGAAGACTTAATATTCTTCTCATTCTCTTGATATCCTCTTCATCTGTAAGTTCAACATATGTCTGAGGAATCATTGTTACCTCTGCTGATGCAAGAGGAACACCTGCTGCTGTTAAAGCATCTGTAACAGTACCAAAATCGTCTGGCGCTGTTGTAATTTCATAGCAGTCATCTTCTTCATTGAAATCATCAGCTCCTGCATCAAGTGCAATCATCATAAGCTCGTCTGCATCTTTATCATATTCTTCCTTAGCAACAATTATCTGTCCCTTATTATCGAACATAAATGATACACATCCTGGTGTACCTACATTACCACTTCCCTTTGTGAAAGCATTTCTAATGTTAGATGCAGCTCTGTTACGATTATCTGTAAGAGCCTCTACTATGATAGCTGTACCATTAGGGCCATAGCCTTCATATGTAACAGACTCGAAGTTAGACATATCTGTACTTGCAGCTTTCTTAATAGCACGCTCAATTGTATCATTAGGCATGTTAGCAGCCTTACACTTAGTAACAACCTGTCTTAACTTACTATTATTATTAACATCTGGGCCGCCTTCTTTAACAGCAACCATAATTTCTTTTCCTAGTCTTGTAAATATCTTACCCTTAGCAGCATCATTGGCTGCTTTCTTGTGTGCGATATTCGCAAATTTTGAATGTCCTGACATAAAACACACTCCTTAAAACTTCTAATTGATTATCTTACAGATTAGCCTTAATCTTAGCAATCATATCAGCGTATTCATCATCTGAAAGATACTTCTTATCTGGATTCATGAGGAATACACCACCCCATTCAAACTCATCTTTGTACTTAGGGCAAAGATGGAAATGAAGATGATGACCTGTATCACCATATGCGCCATAGTTAACCTTATCAGGATGGAATGCAGCCATAATTGCTCTTGCAACTTTTGCCACATCCTCAAAATATGCAGCTCTCTCTTCTGCTGTAAGCTCATTCATATCACCTACATGTTTCTTGTGGGCAACAATACATCTTCCCGGATGACTCTGCTCTTTGAAAAGATATACTTTTGATGTCTCAAGTTCACAAATCTTAATACCAAACTTGGCAACTAAATCGCCTTCTACACAATATGCACAATTGTTATCTATCATAGTATTCCTCCATTCCGCCAGCAAAAGGCTTTAACTTATATTTAATAAAACTACTGGGCATCCTTGATTGAGAAGCTTATTCTTCCCATCTTATCCTTACCCATGCACTTGCACTTAACTCTGTCACCAAGAGTAAGAACATCCTCAACATGCTCAATTCTCTCATTAGCAACTTTAGAAATGTGAACCATTCCCTCTTTGCCAGGTGCAAATTCAATAAATGCTCCAAACTCTTTTATGCTTACAACCTTACCTTCGTAAATCTTGCCTTCCTCAAAATCTTCAACTATCGTCTTGATATATTTCATTGCCTGATCCATACCAGCCTGTTCGACTCCGCATATTGATACAAAACCATCATCTGTTATATCAATCTTAACACCACATTCATCAATAATAGCATTGATTGTCTTACCTCTCTGTCCAACAACCTCACCAATCTTAGCTGGATCAATTGATGTCTGGATAATCTTAGGTGCATACTCGCCAACTGTTTCACGAGGCTTGTCTATAGCCTTCTTCATACATGTATCCATGATGAATAATCTTGCCTGTCTTGTTCTGGCAATTGCTTCTTCAACGATTGGTCTTGTAAGGCCATGGATTTTAATATCCATCTGGATTGCCGTAATACCTTCTGTTGTACCAGTTACCTTAAAATCCATATCTCCAAAGAAATCTTCAAGACCCTGGATATCTGTAAGCACGATATAATCATCATCTGTATCACCTGTTACAAGTCCGCATGAGATACCTGCTACCATTCTCTTAATAGGAACACCGGCTGCCATGAGTGACATACAAGATGCACATGTAGAAGCCATCGATGTTGAACCATTAGACTCAAATGTCTCTGACACAGCACGGATTGCATATGGGAACTCTTCTTCTGAAGGAAGTACTGGAATAAGTGCTTTCTCAGCAAGCGCTCCATGACCAATCTCTCTACGTCCTGGACCTCTTGATGGCTTAGTCTCACCAACTGAATATGAAGGGAAATTATAGTGGTGGATATATCTCTTGGCAGTTACATTCTCGTCAAGTCCATCAACCTTCTGAGCCTCTGATAAAGGTGCAAGTGTTACAACATCACAAATCTGTGTCTGTCCTCTTGTAAACATAGCAGAGCCATGAACTCTAGGTATAATATCAACTTCTGCTGCAAGTGGACGGATCTGTGTAATCTCACGACCATCAGGTCTCTTGTGATCCTTTAAGATCATCTTGCGGACAACCTTCTTCTGATACTGATATACAGCTTCACCAAGAATTGCAAGCCACTCTTCATTATCAGCAAAAGCTTCCTTCATCTTATCTGTAATCTCATCAATATTCTTATCACGAGTCTGCTTATCATCAGTAAATACAGCCACTTCCATCTCTTCTGGAGATACGATCTGCTTCATAGCCTCAAACATTTCTGCTGGAACAGCGCAGCTCTCATATGAATGCTTTTCTTTACCACATTCAGCAACAATCTGGTCAATGAATGCAATAACTGTCTGGTTGATATCATGAGCCATATATATAGCTTCAATCATCTTATCTTCTGGGATCTCATTAGCACCAGCCTCAATCATGATAACCTTCTGCTTTGTAGAAGCTACTGTAAGCTGAAGATCTCCATCCTGCCACTGTGCCTGTGATGGGTTAATAATAAACTCTCCATCAATAAGACCAATCTGTGTTGTAGCACATGGACCATCAAATGGAATATCTGATATGCATGTTGCAATTGACGAACCAATCATAGCAAGCAGCTCTGGACGGCAGTTCTCATCAACAGACATAACCATATTATTGAGTGTAACATCATTACGGTAATCCTTAGGGAATAATGGTCTCATTGGTCTGTCTATTACTCGTGATGTAAGAATAGCATTCTCAGATGCTTTACCCTCACGCTTATTGAATCCACCAGGAATCTTTCCTGCTGCATACATCTTCTCTTCATATTCTACGCTTAATGGGAAGAAATCAATTCCCTCTCTTGGCTCCTTTGATGCAGTTGCTGTAGAAAGAACAACCGTATCACCATAATGCATTAATGCTGCTCCATTAGCCTGTGCACAAACTCTTCCGATATCGACGCGGAGTGTTCTGCCTGCTAATTCCATCTCAAACTTTTTGAACATTTAATTCTCCTATTCTGCCATATGGCAAGTGTATTTTTGGTTACAGAAGCCCGAAACAACTGAAATAAGCATTTGCCAGTGTATCCGAAAAATACTCATTTCAGCAGTCTCGGTAAAAAACTTCTGTAAAAAAGGCGGAGTTATACACTCCGCCTGTAAAATTACTTTCTGATACCTAAACGAGCGATAAGGTTTCTGTATCCCTCAATATCATTCTTCTTTAAATACTCAAGTAAGGCTCTTCTCTTACCAACCATCTTTAAAAGACCTCTTCTTGAATGGTGATCCTTCTGATTAACCTTTAAGTGCTCTGTAAGCTCTGCAATTCTCTCTGTAAGAATAGCTACCTGAACTTCTGGAGAACCTGTATCACCAGGCTTTCTGCCATACTGAGCAATAATTTCTGATTTCTTTTCCTTTGATATCATCTTAATATCCTCCTTAAAATAATCACCTGACGCTAAGATCCAGGTCGGAGTGTCCTGAGTCTGAACGACGGCTCACATACTTTGTTAATATATCATAAAGCTGTCAGCAATGCAAGCATTTTATACCAAAAACATACTTCTGGCAAAGTCCGCATCACTCTCCATCTGCTTAGATAACGCATCAATTGAATCAAACTTCATCTCGGGACGGATAAAATGTGACAATTCAACTACAATATGGCATCCATAGCTTGAAGCATCGTAATCAAACAGATATGTCTCGACTGAGACACTGTTTTCCTCACTTACAGTAGGCTTTACGCCAATATTAGTAACACCATAATAGCTCTTTCCATCTATCTTTGTAACTGATGCATATACTCCCCTGGGTGGAAGCAGCTTGCTTACCGGTGGATACAGGTTCATGGTAGGTATATTCATCTTCTTTCCAAGCTGGTTTCCCGGACACACAACTCCGCTCACACTGTATGGTCTTCCAAGAAGTACATTTACAGTCTCCATATGTCCAAGCTTTAATTCTTCTCTGACATATGTAGACGAAATCTCCCGGTCCTGAAACTTCTCTTTTTCAACAATTATAGTCTCAAAGCCATATTTTTTTCCAGCTTCCTGAAGATACTGCGCATTACCTGCCCTGTTCTTTCCAAAATGGAAATCCGTTCCCACAACCACAATCTTTGCATTTAATTTGCCAACTATGACATCCTCTACAAAGCTGTCTGGCTCTGTATGTAAAAATTCGTCTGTAAATGGATATTCAACCTCAACATCCACTCCCAATGATTCAAAATAAGCTCTTCTCTCATTGTTAGTTGTTATAAAATGCTGGTATTTCTGTGGACAAATGCTTAAAGGAAGTGTATCAAATGTAAACACACATGATTTAAGCCCTGCCATTTTCGCCTTTTCACATACTAAGGACACCAGCTTTTTGTGTCCTACATGAATACCATCGAATTTGCCGAGTGTTACAGCACTCTCACCATCAATAGCAAAATCATTAGTTCCATGAATATACTCCATCAAGCACCACCTCACAGTTTTTTATCTATCATGTCACTATTCGAATAGAATATCTTAATTGGTGTGTAATTCTCCCCATCAAATGAATATATTCCGATAAAATTTCCTGATTCATCATAAACTTTGATATTGCCAGGTACAATACCATCAGATGATACAGCACAGTATGCCGGCATGGCATTACCATTGTACAAAAGCTTTGATGATTCATTTTTAATTATAACAGACTGATAGTCAAACATACTGTCAACAGGAACAACTATGGATGCAGCCTTACCCTTGATTGCAATAGCTGCAATCTGGTTAATTGTATAGCTCTCATCAATATAAAATCTGCCAGCTCTTGTCCTTATCAGGCTTTCCATACATGCGCCAGTGCCAAGCTTCTTACCAATATCATCGCACAATGTCCTTATATATGTCCCCTTGGAACACGTAACAGTCATTGTAACTGATGGGTGATCTGGTGAAAGATTCATGTCATTGATATGAATTGACCTTATAACAACATTCCGTGATTTCCTTTCAACCTCAATGCCCTGTCTTGCAAGCTCATATAACTTTCTGCCATTAACTTTGACAGCAGAATACATTGGAGGAATCTGTTCATAATCACCAACAAATGACGAAACCGCTTCAATAACCTGCATCTCTGTCAATGATACATCTTTTTTTTCTAACACCCTTCCAGTAATATCCTGTGTATCTGTTGTAGTTCCCAGCAGCATCACAGCCTCATATGTCTTATCTGTATCAGTAAGCATATCACAAAGCTTTGTTCCCTTACCAAGACAAACCGGCAGAACACCGACCGCATCTGGATCCAGCGTGCCAGTGTGCCCGATTTTTTTCATATGAAGAATGCCTCTTAACTTTGCAACAACATCATGAGATGTATATCCTTTTTCTTTATATACGTTAATAATACCATCCATACTATCAGCTCTCTATCTGTTTAAACTGCTCTTCTATGCGGGCGCTGATTGAATTAACTATCTGATGGACATCACCTCTGCCAGTAAATCCAGCCGCCCTCACATGTCCGCCGCCACCATATTCCATGGCTATCTTTGCAACATCTATAACTTTCTTTGAACGCATGCTGACCTTGTACTCATTGACGTCTGTCTCATATAGAAAAATTGCAACTTCAACACCATCTGTAAGACGGAGCTGTTCAACTATACCACCAAGGTCTCTTCCAGTAATATTATAGAATTGCATTATTTCCTTGCTGACTGCTGAAAAAATACATCTGCCATCATAAAACAGGACGCTCTCCAAAAGAGCTCTTCCAAGTATCTGATTCTGTATATATGTCTTAGAATAAAATGTATTATCTATTATACTTGAATAATCTATTCCCTTTTCCATAAGCTCACCGGCTATCGCCATAGTCTGCTTAGAAGTACAGCTATACTTAAACACACCTGTATCATGGATAATTCCTGTATATATACACTCTGCAACAGCACTGCTTATTTTAGATGCATCAAGAAGTGTGTATAACACCTCACTCGCTGAGCTTGACTGTGGCTCTATAATACACTCATCTGCAAATCCTGCATTGCTCACATGGTGGTCAATGCAGACTGTCTTTGATGCATTATTAAAACATTTCTCAAATGGAAGAATACGGTCTGTTGAACTGCAATCCAGTACAAAAAAGCAGTCATATGTCTTGTCTGCAGGTTCAGACTTAATCTTATCAATATTGGTAAGATATGCAAATTCACTGCCTGGCTGCTCAAGGAAAATATCAACATCTACTGATGGCACATTTTCCCTGATATAATTATACAAACCAAGGCAGGAGCCAAGGCAGTCACCATCAGGTCTTATATGCCCTGTGATTCCAACTGTCCTGACACCACTTAAATAATCATCAATTTTCATGACTCTCATCATCCTTTTTAGTAACCTCATCTATAAGATGAGACATCTTAACACCATATTCAATTGACTGGTCTAATATGAAATTAATCTCAGGAGTATTACGAAGATTAAGATTTCTAGCAAGCTGTCTTCTTATGAATCCTTCTGCACTCTTTAATCCTTTGATTGTATCATTAGCTGCTGCCTCATCTCCAAGAACGCTTATATAAGCCTTACAAGTCTTTAAATCTGGCGCAACCTCAACTGACACAACTGAAGTCATAAGTCCGACTCTTGGGTCTTTTATCTCACTTCTGATTATGTTGCTTAATTCCTTTAAAACTTCACCATTGATTCTGGTATTCTTAACACTATTTTTACGCATAACTAACCTCTATCCTAACGAGGTACCTCAACCATAATATATGCTTCGAAGGTATCCCCTTCCTGAATTTCATTAAAGCCTTCAACAACGATACCACACTCTGTTCCAGCCTTAACCTCTTTAACATCATCCTTAAAGTGCTTCAATGTAGCAACAGGTCCTTCAAATATCTGTTTGCCATCTCTTGAAACCCTGAGCTTAGAATCCTTAGTAATTCTACCCTCTGTAACAATACATCCTGCGATATTACCAATTCCAGAAGCCTTAAATATCTGTCTTATCTCTGCATGACCGATTACCTGCTCCTCATAGATTGGCTCAAGCATACCCTTAAGGGCTGCCTCAACATCTTCAATCGCATTATAGATGACTGTATATAATCTTAAATCAACCTTTTCTCTATCAGCAACTATTCTTGCCTGATTATCCGGCTTTACGTTAAATCCAATAATAATCGCATTAGAAGCAGATGCAAGTGTTACGTCTGACTCGTTGATATTACCAACGCCTCCATGGATAACCTTAACAACAACCTCATCATTAGACAGCTTGACAAGGCTCTGCTTTACTGCCTCCACTGAACCCTGTACATCAGCCTTGATAATAAGGCAGAGTTCCTTGACATTACCAGCCTGAATCTGCTCAAAGATATCATCAAGTGATACTTTATGCTTAGTATCATCAAGCAGCTTCTTCTTTCCTTCACTGATGAATGTCTCTGCAACATTCCTTGCCTCTTTATCTGAATCCATAGCCATAATGATTTCTCCGGCATTAGGAACATCTGAAAGTCCGAGAATCTCTACAGGTGTGGATGGACCTGCTTCTTTTAATCTTCTTCCCTTATCATCAACCATAGCTCTGATTTTACCATGGCTCGCACCTGCTGCCACATTATCGCCGACTCTTAATGTACCCTTCTGTACAAGAATTGTAGCTACAGGACCTCTTCCCTTATCAAGCTCAGCCTCAATAACGATACCTCTTGCTTTTCTGTTAGGATTAGCTTTAAGCTCATTAACCTCTGCTGTAAGAAGAATCATCTCAAGAAGTTCATCTATACCTTCTTTAGTATGAGCTGATACTGGTACAAATGTTGTTGAACCGCCCCAGTCTTCTGATATAAGGCCATACTCTGTAAGCTCCTGCTTAACCTTTTCAACGTTAGCACTAGGCTTATCAATCTTATTAATTGCAACGATAATCTCTACACCTGCAGCCTTTGCATGGTTGATAGCTTCAATTGTCTGTGGCATAACGCCATCATCTGCAGCTACAACAAGAATTGCAATATCCGTTGCCTGTGCACCACGCATTCTCATGGCTGTAAACGCCTCATGTCCAGGTGTGTCCAGGAATGTGATTGACTGTCCATTAACCTCTACTGTATAAGCACCAATCTTTTGTGTAATACCACCTGACTCTTTAGCTGTAACATGTGTCTCTCTTATTGCATCAAGCAGAGATGTTTTACCATGGTCAACGTGACCCATAACACATACTACAGGTGGTCTTGGAACAAGTGAACCTTCTGGCTCTTCATCTTCCTTTAAGAGCTCTGCAATAACATCGACCTTAACCTCATGTTCACATATGCAGTTAAACTCTAATGCTATCTCCTCTGCTGTATCATAATCAATTTCCTGATTGATAGTAACAATCTTTCCCTGCATAAAGAGCTTCTTAACAACTACCGATGGCTGTACCTTCATCTTGTCAGCAAGCTCTTTGATTGTAAGAGTATCTGGAAGTACAAGCTGCTTGATTGTTTCCTCTTCCTTCTCCTCTTTCTTGACAGGCTTCTTCATCTGGCTGTTAGCGAACTTGATATTCTCCTTATTCTCCACATCTTTCTTTCTGTCATTCTTGTGGTTATCCTTACCCCAGTCAGCTCTTCTTGAATCTGGCTTAGACTCGAATACAAATTCTTCCTTTACGCCGCCATCTCTTCTATCATCTCTTCTGTCGTTACGTCTTGCCTGACCATTGTTATTGCCTGGTCTGTCATTTCTGTAACCACCCTGTCCGTTATTGTTGCTGCCTGGTCTGTCATTTCTGTTGAAACGGTCATTACGGTCATTATTTCTTGGTCCGTTATTATTATTACCAGATCTGTCATTTCTGTAACCGCCCTGACCATTATTATTGTTATTTCTGTAGCCATTGTTATCTCTATTGCCGTCCCTGCTGCCATCTCTGTTGCCACGGAAATTGTTATTCTGGTATCTGTCGTTATTTCTATCGCCATTATTGCGGTCATTGTTTCTGTCATTATTTCTGTCGTTGTTACCACGATAATTATTGTTTCTATCACCGTTATTGTTGTTATTTCTGTTGCCAAAACGGTTATTATTGTTGTTATCGCGGTTTCTACCGCCAGACTCCTGATTTCTGTTATTCTGGAATCTGTTATTATTGTTATTATCTCTTCCGCCTCTTGAGCTGTTCTGTGGGAAAAATACCTGTGTAACCTTAGGTTCTTCCTTCTTCTCCTCTGGCTTAGAAGCAGCTTTTGCTGGTTCTGGCTTTGCTTGCGAAGATTTTGCAGGTTCCGCTTTCTTAGAATACTTATTACGTATTTTGCTTACCTCATCATCGCTAAGTCCGCTCATTGTTTTATATTTCTTGTCCGCAGTATCTAATACATCCGCAATGTCTTTTGAAGATATATTTAACTCTTTTGCTAATTCATATACTCTCATATTAATCCTCCATGCCGCAATTATAAAACTGCCACATTAATCTAAACTATTATCTAAATGCTTTTGTATCTGGTTACCAAAGCTCTCATCCATAACTGCAAGTGATGCTCTGAATTCTTTTCCTATAGCATGCCCAAGTGTTACCTTATCACTATACTCATAATATGGAACACTATAGAAGGTACACATATCTCTAAAATTCTTTTTGGTATTATCCGAGGAATCTCCCGCAACAATAACAACTGACGCTTTATGCTGTTTAACAGCCTTCTCTGTTGAAAACTCTCCGCTTGCGACCTTGCCTGCACGCTGTGCAAGCCCTATCATTGATAATGTTTTATCTTGTTTCAAATTTCAAAAAACTCCTTTTCAAGTCCTCATATACAGTTTTTTCAACTGGCATCTTAAATGACCTTTCAAGCCCTTTTGATGATATTGCTTTTTCAAGGCAGTCCGCATTAGGACATATATATGCGCCTCTTCCATTTTTCTTGCCTGTCTCATCAAGCAAAATTCCCTCATCACATTTTAATATGCGCACAAGTGATTTCTTATCCTTCATCTGTCTGCAGCCTATACACTGTCTCTGAGGTTGTTTCTTTATTATTGTACCCAAATTCTTATCACTCCCAGCCTGCAAAAAGTTTATTTATTCTTCAACAACATCTGAAGTTTCTTCTGTGAATAATAATTCCTCATCATCAACATCTGACTCTGCTTCCTTAGCGCCATCAGCTTCTACTGCTGACTCGCTCTTAATATCAATGCTGTATCCTGTAAGCTTTGCTGCAAGACGGACATTCTGTCCTGCTTTACCAATCGCAAGTGATAACTGCTGGTCTGATACAACAACTGTTGCTTTCTTTGCATTCTCGTCATCATAAGCTGATATTGATACTGCCTTTGCAGGGCTTAATGCATTGAATATATACTGTGCTGGATTCTCACTCCACTCAATTACATCTATCTGCTCATTGCCAAGTTCATTAACAATTGCTCTTACTCTGGCTCCGTTAACACCAACGCACGCTCCGACTGGATCTACATTAGGATCTTCTGCCTTAACTGCAATCTTAGTTCTTGAGCCTTCTTCTCTTGCAATACTTACAATCTTAACTATGCCATCTTTTATCTCTGATACTTCTGATTCGAATAATCTCTTGACAAGCAATGGTGTCTTTCTTGAAACTCTTATAACAAGTGGTCCAGACTTTTCCTTATCTCCATTAGAGTCTTCCTGCTGCTTATTGCCATTTGATACCTCTAATACATAAAGTTTTATTCTGTCACCTCTCTGGAATGTCTCGCCCTTGACACATTCATTCTTCTTAAGTGTTGTCTGTGTCTTACCAATATCTACTAAAACATTGCCACGCTCATCAATTCTTTGTACAATACCTGTTATAATCTCATGTTCCTTTGAATGATATTCATTATAAATAGCAGCCTTCTCTTCTTCTCTTATCTTCTGCACAATTGTACCTTTGGCATTCTTGGCTGCTCTTCTTGAGAACTCTTCTGATTTGATTTCAACCTTTACTGTATCGCCAATATTACATAATGGATCAATCTTTCTTGCATCCGCTAAAAGTATTTCTCTTCCATATGGAATATTTAACTTCTGACTCTTCTTAATATCCTCTGTTGTCTCGCCAGGTGTAAGTTCATCAACTACAGTTCTTACAGCATATATATGAAAATCTCCTGTTATTCTGTCAAGTGAAACCTCACAGTTATCTACTGTATTAAACTGCTGCTTGAATTCCTCGCGTAATGATTTCTCAATAGTGTCAAGCATTACCTCTTTACTGATTCCATTTTCTTTCTCTAAAGCATCAAGTGCTGATATTAATTCTTTGCTCATTGTATCCTCCTTCGCCTGTTAGCTTAATTAATCGCAAAATGCTAATGATATCTTAGCAATATTTTTTCTATCCAATGTATATGAATCACCATTGTCACCTTCAAGTGTAACAGTATTCTCATCAAATGCTGACAACACGCCTGTGTATTCTTTAGCTTTATCAACCGGCTTATATAATTTAACATCTACAAGCCTGCCTATAGATCTCTTATAATCTTTCTCTTTCTTTAAAGGTCTTGTAAGACCAGGTGAGCTTACTTCAAATATATACTGCTCGCTGATATAGTCTTCTCTGTCAAGTATCTCATTGAATGCTCTGCTTATATCCTCACAGTCATTGACAGATATTCCACCATCTTTATCAATATAGACTCTTAAATACCACTCGCTTCCTTCTTTTACAAATTCAACATCCACGAGTTCAAAGCCTCTCTCATCTACTAATGGCTGAATCAGTTCCTCAGTCTTTGATTCATAACTTTCACTTTTGCTCATCCATTCATCACCTTTCTAACGTATTCAATTGTAATCAATGCATAATCACGCAAAAGGAGTGGACACAATGTCCACTCCTTTCAAGCAAAATATACAGTAGCCAATAGGGGAATCGAACCCCTGTTTCCGCCGTGAGAGGGCGGCGTCTTAACCGCTTGACCAATTGGCCGCATCAAGTACTTGTTTATAATATAAGATTTTTATATTAATGTCAAGCACTTTTTTTAATTTTTTTCAGTTTTTTTTAAATTATGAAAAACTGAATATTGCAGTGAATACTCCGGCACTCACACAACCCATTATAATGCCTGCTAAAAGCACACCTAAAAGAACTGCAGCAACACTTTTCTTAAATCCCATATCAAGAAAACTTGCTGCAAGTGTTCCTGTCCATGCTCCTGTTCCAGGAACTGGTATGCCGACAAATAATAATAAAGCAACGAATAATCCTCTTCCGGCTTTTTCTTTTAATTTGACACCACCCTTGTGTCCTTTTTCTATACAGAAAGTAAAAAACTTACCTATATACTTCTTATCCTTGCCCCACTCAAGAACTTTTCTTGCAAACAGATATATTATAGGAACCGGAATCATATTACCAAGCACACATATGATATATGACTGAAGCAATGGCAACTGATAAGCCTGTGAGACAGGTATTGCACCTCTTAACTCTACAAGTGGAACCATTGAGATAAAAAATATAGTAAGATATTTTTTCAGCATTATATTAATCCTCCAAATTCATGATAACCTGGTTATTAATCCACCTCACATATGCAAAGGGAACTTAGGCATCATACTATAAATATACAAACCAAGTCAATACATTATGTATAAAATGTACTGACCCAGTTTAAAAATCAAACAGCGATAACTGGTTGCTGTCTGCCATTCCATTGAGAAGACCAAGTTCCGAGAGTTTATCTATAACAGTCTGTCCAATCTTTGCCCGGCTTCTTAAATCATCCTTAGACAGAAACTCTCCGCCCCTTGCAGCTATTTCTATGCCCTCTCCTGCAACTTCACCAACTTTATCTATAACCTTGAACGAAGGCATAATCTTTCCATCTATTATCTGGAAACTTCTCGCCTTGGCTGTATAGAGGTCAACTGGTGTAAAATCATAGCCTCTTGCATACATTTCCTGGACTATTCTCATATCTTTAAGCTCATCTTCTTCAGTATTAGATATGGTTCCTGCAGTCTTTTTGTTCTTATAATCGTTGATGAAATATTCCAGCTTATCTCTTCCCATCGCCATCTTCTCATAATCAAATGCGTTAGCTCTTATGCTGAAATAAGCACAGTAATATGCAAGCGGATAAAAGACCTTGCAATATGCAACTCTCCATGCCATCATAACATATGCAGCCGCATGTGCCTTAGGGAACATGTACTTTATCTTTTTACACGACCATATATACCAGTCAGGAACATCATGTTCTATCATTATATTTTCCTGCTCCTCAGAAAGTCCTTTTCCTTTACGGACACTTTCCATTATTGTAAATGAGGTCTCACTCTCGATCCCCTTCTGGATAAGATATGTCATAATATCATCTCTTGTACATATAGCAGTCTGAATTGTTGCTTTGCCTTCTTTTAATAATGTCTGTGCATTACCAAGCCATACATCTGTACCATGTGAAAGTCCGGAAATCCTTACAAGATCAGAGAAAAACTTTGGTTTGGCATCTATAAGCATCTGCATGGCAAAATCTGTACCGAACTCCGGTATTCCCAATGTACCAAGCTGTGTCCCTCCAATATCAGCTGGCGTTATCCCAAGAGAATCCGTATTCTGGAATAATGCCATTACCTCTTTAGAATCAAGAGGT
Source organism: uncultured Lachnospira sp. (assembly GCA_934359185.1). Taxonomy (GTDB): domain Bacteria; phylum Bacillota; class Clostridia; order Lachnospirales; family Lachnospiraceae; genus Lachnospira. Next base: position 249,749 of record CAKRLE010000001.1, read on the forward strand.
ATCTCTACAGGGTCAATACCTGTAAGATCCTGCAGCATTCTTATCATTGTAGGGTCAAGATGTCCCAATATATCAAGTTTTAACAGGTTATGGTCAATACTATGGTAATCAAAATGTGTCGTTACGATCGTTGAATTACAGTCATTGGCTGGATGCTGTACGGGCGTAAACGAGTGTATCTCATCGCCAATCGGCAGAACGACAATTCCACCCGGATGCTGTCCTGTTGTTCTTCTTATATCAACACATCCGCCTGCTATACGCTCTATTTCGCAGCGTCTTTTCATCATATTCCGACCAGTCTCTGCTGATTTCTGTTCGTAATACTTTAACACATATCCATATGCAGTCTTATCCGCTACCGTACCTATTGTTCCAGCCTTAAATGTCTGTCCCTTTCCAAAGATAACCTCTGTATACGCATGAGCCTTACTCTGATACTCGTTGGAAAAGTTAAGATCAATATCAGGCTCTTTATTACCCTTGAACCCAAGGAAAGTCTCAAATGGAATATCAAATCCCATCTTATTAAGCTTGTGTCCACATTCCGGACAATACTTATCCGGCATATCACATCCTGCACCACCGGCAAATTGTTTGACATCGTCCGATTCAAAATCATAATAATGACACACTGGGCAAAGATAATGTGGACTTAACGGATTAACCTCTGTTATACCAGCCATAGTAGCTGCAAATGACGAACCTACAGAACCTCTTGAACCTACCAGATATCCATCATCATTAGATTTCCATACAAGCTTCTGTGCAATAATATACATTACGGAATATCCGTTGCTGATAATAGAATTAAGCTCTCTGTCAAGACGTTTCTCGACTATGTCCGGCAATTTCTCTCCATATATTTCATGCGCCCTGTCATTACATATCTTTCGAAGCATATTATCTGAATTCTCGATAACAGGCGGTCTTTTATCAGGACGTACCGGGTCTATATACTCGCACATATCCATTATTTTATTAGTGTTAGTCACAACTATCTCATACGCCTTATCACTTCCAAGATAGTCAAATTCATGAAGCATCTCCTCTGTAGTGTGAAGGTACAACGGCGGCTGCTTGTCCGCATCATCGAAGCCTTTACCCGTCATTATAATCCTTCTGTATATCTCATCCTCAGGATTCAGGAAATGCACATCACAAGTTGCAACTACTGGCTTATTAAACTTTTCTCCCAGCCTTATAACTCTTCTGTTAAGTTCTCTTAAATCCTCCTCATCTTTAACGTAACAGTCTTCCTTCTCTATCATAAAATGGTTATTTCCGACAGGCTGTACCTCAAGATAATCATAAAAGCTCACAATTCTTGCTATCTCAGCATCAGAACGTCCATTAATCATAGCTCTGAACAGTTCTCCTGCCTCACACGCACTTCCTATAATAAGCCCTTCCCTGTACTTGCCTACAAGACTCTTAGGTACTTTGGGAAATCTGTTAAAATATTGCAGATGTGATGCTGATACCAGTCTGTAAAGATTGATTCTTCCCATCTCATTAGATGCAAGGATTATACAATGATATGGATGAAATTTCTTAATTGTATCATCACTTAACTTTCCCTCTTCGTTAAGTGTTGGTAAATCCAGAATATCCCTTTCTTTAAGCATGTCCACAAGCTTTAGGAATATTCCGGCAGTTGCCTCAGCATCATCTACTGCCCTGTGATGATTCTCAAGTGACACACCAAAATGCTTACAAAGCGTATCAAGCTTAAAATTATGTATATTAGGAACAAGGAACTGTGACAGCATAACTGTATCAAGATAAGCAGGCTCATATTCTATGCCAAGTTCTGCAGCCTTTCTGATTATGAAACTTGTATCAAAATCTGCATTATGCGCCACAAGACATGCTCCCTCGCAGAATTTCAAGAATTCTGGAAGAACTACATCAACCGGTGGCTCATTCATAACCATCATATCATTGATACTTGTGAGCTGCTCTATTCTGAATGGAATTGGAATCTTCGGATTGATAAACCTGCTGAAGCGGTCTATAATCTCTCCCCCATGTATCTTTACTGCTCCTATCTCTATGATTCGATCCTGTTCTGCCGAAAATCCTGTTGTCTCAATATCAAATACAACAAATGTGTCATCAAATGTCCGTTCGTCAGGATTAGTAATTATCTTTCTTGTGTCATCGACAAGGTATGCTTCTACTCCATATATAATCTTAAAATCTAATTTCTCGCCCTTTTTCTTATAGCTCTTCTTAATATCCCCTATCACATGAAAAGCGTCTGTAAACGCCTGTACAACACCATGATCTGTGATAGCTATTCCCTTGTGTCCCCAGCGTATCGCCTGCTTTATTATATCTTTGACAGATGACACACCATCCATATCACTCATCTTGGTATGGCAGTGAAGCTCCACTCTTTTGTGAAGTGCAAGGTCTGTTCTTGAAACTCTGTTATCCTGTGACTTTCTGATTCCTGACACATTGGTTATAGAGATTTCCTGATCATATTTATCAAGTGTAGCAGCTCCTTTTATCTTAATGAACTCTCCCTCTTTGATATATCCCTTAACTTCAGGAACCTGATCATTATGCAGAAACATCTTAACCGTTATTGTATCTGTGAAATCTGTCACATCATATATAAGAATAGTTCTCTCATTACGGATCTCTCTGGCATCAACTTTACGTACCATTCCAGATATAACAACATCACCAATAGCAGAATCAATCTGCTCTATAGACGTTATAACCTCATCATCAAAATCCCTTCCAAAAAGAACATCTTCATTAGCCGGCTTTTTCTTGTAATATTCTCTCTGTGCAGGCATGACATTACTGCTGTTAAGTCCATTTCCCTTAAATTCTCGTCCACCTGATGCTGTCTTAACAATCTTTTGTGAACCAGCTGATGATTCCTTATTGTCTGTTCTGGATTTTTTTTCATCAGATTTAGGTGTACTGTCAGATGAAGCCATATTAAGATTTTTCTCTATCTGAGCAACTCTTAAATTAAGCTTATGCTCTTTTTCTTTCTCATAATGGCTCTCTTCCTTAGGTGCATAATGATAGACAACATCTATGTCCACGCTGAATCTGTTTAGGAATATCTGCTTGAAGTATTCTGTCAGCTTTTCGCCATAAGTGCGCGACAAAAACCCATCCTCTAAGGTTAGCTCCAGTGAATGTTCACCAGTAAACTCCCAGGATGAGTTCTTTAAAAGATTATATTCTAACGTCCAGTATTTTTCCAATTCAAACAGTATACTGTCATAGTATGTTTCCATTATCATGGATGGTGTATACTGCGATGACAGCTTATATCTGTCAATAATACGCACATCCATGTTTTTCATCTTAAATATCTGCTTTTTAAGTGCATCTTCTGTCTTATAAATAACCTGCTTGCTTATAAGCCTGGTGCTTATAAGGTACACTCTTGCCAAAGAATTGGTTGAGGTCTTGGTAACCCTTGCCACTTCTGTATCTTCCAGATACATTGCAAGTTCCTGTGGCAATTTTAATGTTGAAAACACCTCAAAAAATTTCACAATATGCCTCCAATTCTTATCTATAATCTATATCAGCTGTTCCAGTGTTCAAGTTCATCCTTAAGTGTATCAAGCAATTCCTCTTCTGCAACTTTCTTAACAATCTCTCCATGCTTTATAAGAACACCGCAGCCATTGCCGCCAGCAATTCCAATATCAGCTTCCTTAGCTTCTCCCGGACCGTTAACAACACATCCCATAACAGCTATCTTTATGTTAAGATTACTGTAATCTGCTGCCATCTTCTCTACCTGCGATGCCAGACCTATAAGATCTATATTAGTTCTTCCACATGTAGGACATGACACAATCTCAATTCCACCGCTCCTAAGATTGAGTGCTTTTAATATCTGCTTTGCCGCCTCAACCTCTTTTACCGGATTATCAGTAAGAGATACTCTTATTGTGTCACCTATATTCTTAGAAAGAATCACCCCAAGTCCTACAGATGACTTAATAGTTCCTGAAAACAATGTTCCTGCCTCTGTTATACCCACATGCAATGGATAATCTGTCTTTTCAGATACAAGCTCATATGCCTGTATACACATCATAACATCTGAAGATTTGATACTTATAACAATATTGTCATAATCCCATTCTTCAATCATTCTTACTTTATCAAGTGCGCTCTCAACTAATCCTTCTGCCGTAACACCGCCATACTTTTCTATCAGCTCTTTCTCAAGAGAACCACTGTTAACTCCGACTCTTATTGGAATATTCTTAGCCTTGGCTGCATCAACAACTGCCTTAATCTTATCACTTCCACCGATATTGCCAGGATTGATTCTTATCTTGTCTGCCCCATTCTCTATAGCAGCTATCGCCATCTTATAATCAAAGTGAATATCTGCCACAAGTGGAATATGAATTCTTGATTTAATAACTGATATTGCCTTTGCTGCCTCCAATGTAGGCACTGTACATCTGACAATATCACACCCAGCTTTTTCAAGCTCTAATATCTGGCTGATTGTCGCCTCTGCATCCTCTGTCTTAGTGTTAGTCATAGATTGTATAGCAATTCTATTACCGCCGCCAATGCACACATCACCTATCTTAACAACTCTTGTATGATTTCTATCCATAGCATACACCTTTCCTGTAAATAAACTATCAGAACAATCTTATAATATCTTTAAACATCACATATACCATAAGCATCATAAGCAGAACCATTCCGACAAAATGAACCATTCCTTCATGCTCTGGCTTGACAGGCCTGCCTCTCAATGCTTCTATAATAAGGAACAACAGTTTACCACCATCAAGTGCCGGAAGTGGCAAAAGGTTCATAACGCCAAGATTGGCACTCAGCATAACAATATAATTAAACAGATTAAGACATACCATCCACACGCCATCCGGCTTGCTCTGTTCAACAACAGTGTTAACAGAATCAACCACCCCTACAGGACCTGAAAGATCATTAACACTGACTTTTCCTGTGAACATCATGCCTACACTCTTTACAACAACCTCAATCCAGTATCCAACTTCTTTGAATGCATATCCGATTGTAGCTGCCGGACTCTGCTTAACACGATATCCATAGCTGCCAAAACCTGTGTAATACTCCTCAACATCTGTGATAGATGGTGTAACTGATAAACTTATCTCACTATCACCACGTTTCACAACCATAGTCACTTCTTTTCCCTGTGAAGCACTGATTATATCTGATATTTTAAGAGATTCACTTAACTTCTGTCCATCAACAGACATAATAATATCACCAGTTTTAAGTCCCGCCTTATCTGCCGGCGAATCCTTAGTAACTGTGGTTATATTGACATTATCTGAAACAACCACGCCAATCCTGTACACCTGTGAAGTACGATACACTGGTGTTACAGTTGTAGTGTATTTCTCGCCATTTCTCTTATAAGTGATATTCATTGTCTCATCACCATGGTAATAATTATAGAATGAATATTCCTTAGAAAATGCCATATTGTTATTATTAATCTTAGTTATAAGGTCTCCAGCCTCAAGACCTGCCTCATATGCCGGAGAATCCTTTTCAACAACGTCAACAGTACATGGATCTATTCCCACAGACGCTATTATGATAACTGCAAATATAAATGCTATAACAAAATTAAAAAATGGTCCTGCGACAACTATTGCAATCCTTGCCCACACAGACTTAGCTGAAAGCGCCCTCGACTCATCATACTCTGCTGCCTCATCCCCCATCTCCATCATGGCATCGCCCAGCATAACACATGCTCCACCAAAAGGAATAAGTCTCAACGCATAATCTGTCTCACCCTTTTTCACATGTAATATACGCAGTCCAAAACCAACTGCAAACTCAACAACTGCAACACCATTTGCTTTTGCTACGATAAAATGTCCAAATTCATGTGCTACAACAAGGAATCCAATCATCAATACCGCAATAATAATGTTAACTATCAACTTACCACCTGCTTTCTATCAATTCATATGTCTCTTTTTCTGTGGTAAGAATATCATCTACACTCGGATTATCTATGTGTCTTACATTATCCATCGCATATCTTATAATGTCATATATATCAAGATATCTAATTGATTCATTAAGAAATTTACTTACAGCAAGCTCATTAGCAGCATTAAATACTGTAGGCATATTACCGCCACACGCTGCTGCCTCATACGCATATGGCAGTCCTTTGAATGTCTCCATATCAGGCTTTTCAAATGTTATCTGTGTAAGCTCATAAAAATCAAGCTTCTTAGAGTTATTAAGTACTCTTCTCTCTGGATAACACAGTGCATACTGTATAGGCAGTCTCATATCTGGCGATCCAAGCTGCGCCATGACACCACCATCCTCAAACTCGACCATTGAATGTATTACGCTCTGCGGCTGTACTACAACCTGGACATCTGTAGCTGGAACTTTGAACAGCCATTTTGCCTCTATAACTTCTAATCCTTTATTAACCATTGTAGAAGAATCTATGGTAATCTTTTTTCCCATAGCCCAGTTAGGATGTTTAAGCGCATCTTTAAGCTTCACTGTAGAAAGGAAATTTCTGTCTTTGCCACGGAATGGACCGCCTGACGCCGTAAGAAGGATTTTGCTTATCTTATTGCCATGTTCTCCATTAAGGCACTGGAATATTGCTGAGTGTTCACTATCCACAGGATAGATATTGATATTATATTGTCTGGCAAGACTCATTATGATATGTCCTGCTGTAACTAGTGTCTCTTTATTAGCCAGCGCAATATCCTTATGTGCCTTAATAGCCTCTATAGTAGGAATTATCCCCATCATACCAACAACCGCTGTAACTACAACGTCTGCTTCAGCAACAGTTGCACACTCAACGAGTCCGTCCTTACCATATACAACCTTAATATCAGTATCACCCAGAGCTATTTTAAGTTCTTCTGCCCCTTCTTTAGTTCCAGCGCACACAATCAGTGGCTTGAATTCTCTTGCCTGCTTCTCAAGCTCTTTTACTCTTGTTCCTGCCGCTAGTGCCACAACCTTCAAATCATCATTATTCCTGACAACATCCAATGTCTGTGTTCCAATTGAACCAGTCGAACCAAGTATTGAAACTTTCTTCATTATATGCCTCTCATTATCTAATAAAAACAATTGACTATATAAACCGCCCAGTACACAACAGGTGCCGTGAATATAACACTGTCAAACCTGTCAAGAATACCACCATGACCAGGTATAAGTTTTCCATAGTCTTTAATTTCGTAATTTCTTTTAATTGCTGATGCAGCAAGATCGCCTATTATTGACAGCAATGCACCTATACCACTTGCAATAGCAAACACATACACCGGATGTATAACCATCTGTGTTATATAATCAGCAACAATATATCCATATAAGGCGCCAACTATAATTGAACTTGTAACGCCGCCCACAGCTCCCTCTATAGATTTCTTAGGTGATAATTTTGGCGCCATCTTGTGTTTTCCTATAAGAACGCCAGTAAGATATGCAAAAGTGTCACTTACCCACGATGAAACAAATATAAGCCACACAACATATATTCCATCACTTAAAGCTCTTGTCTTATATATATATGACAGCATGACTGCCACATATAAAACTCCAAAGACACAGCACATCACCTGATCAGCCACATATTCAGGAAATGTAATGACATATGCTGCCATCGCAACCATAAGCCCTAATGTTATAACCAGCAAAACAGCCCAGTCAGCTCCAAGATATACCGCTATATAATATGCACACGCTGTTCCATATCCAATATATCCCAATGCTGACCGTTCTATATGAAATATCCTGTATAATTCATACAGACCAACGACAGATATAAACAGGCAGAGAAGGTACAGATACAGCCCACCTGAATATAATGCTGAACCCATTATCAACAAAAGAAAAATTCCGCTTATAACTCTTGTCTTCACTATTTATCCTCCGTAACTCCACCAAATCTTCGTTCACGTCTGTTATATTTTTCAAATGCTTTAATCATCTCTTCACGATTAAAATCTGGCCACAGCGTTTCTGTAAAATAAAACTCGGTATACGCAAGCTGCCATGGCAGATAATTAGATAATCTCTGCTCACCACTGCTTCTTATCAGCAGATCAGGATCTGGCAGTTCCCATGTGTCAAGATTGTCATTAATTGTCTTTTCTGTTATATCTTCTGCTTTAAGTTCACCTCTTGCAACCTTGTCAGCAATCTTTTTAACAGCTCTTGTAATTTCATCTCTCCCACCATAATTAATCGCTATGGTAAAATTAAGTCCAGTATTATTCTTTGTCTTTTCTTCAAGATTTATAATACTCTCAATAATATCCTCACTTAACTCTTCTCTTCTTCCTATAACACGGCATCTGACATTATTTTTCATGGATTTCTTAACACAATCCTTTAAATAACGTCTCAAGATATTCATAAGTGTAGAGACCTCGTCCTCTGATCTTTTCCAATTCTCTGTTGAAAATGCATAAACCGTAAAATAATTCACGCCTAAGTCATCCACAATACTAAGCATATCCTCAACAACCTGGCTTCCTACTTTATGTCCATATGTTCTTGGCATATGTCTTTTCTTAGCCCATCTTCCATTACCATCTAATATGACAGCAACATGCGATGGTATCTTTAAATCTAACGATTCATTATAATAATCCACAGGGAATCACCTCATTTCTAATGAATTTCTGATAATTAAAATAAAATCCGGGAAAATTGACTATATAATAATCAAAATCCCACGGATTTATGTATTCATGACAGTCTCATGATTAAACAGTAAGTATCTCCTTAGTCTTGTCTTCGATAGCCTTATCTACTAACGCAACATACTTATCTGTAATCTTCTGGACTTCATCTTCTGCATTAGATAATTCATCATCTGAAAGCTCACCCGCTTTATTAGCTTTCTTAAATGTATCATTAGCATCTCTTCTCACATTACGGATAGCTACTTTAGCGTTATCACCTTTCTTCTTAACATCCTTTGCAAGTTCTTTTCTTCTGTCCTCAGTAAGTTCTGGGAACACAAGTCTTATAACCTTACCATCATTGTTAGGTGTAATACCAAGGTCTGATACGAGAATTGCCTTCTCAATATCCTTGATAAGGCTGCTCTCCCAAGGCTGAATCTGAATCATTCTGGCCTCTGGAACTGATATATTAGCAACCTGCTGTAATGATGTAGGTGTTCCATAATAATCCACTCTGATTTTATCGAGTATATGTGGATTAGCTCTTCCAGCTCTTATAGAACTAAATTCCTCATTTAATGCATCAAGTGATTTGCTCATCTTCTCTTCATATACTTTAACATCGCTCATAAATATTATATCCTCCAAATTATTCTACAGTAACAATTGTACCATTAAATCTGCCTGTCATGGCATTCAATATGCTGTCTTTCTCATTAAGACCAAATATCATAAGTGGCATCTTGTTCTCCATGCACATAACAGATGCTGTCATATCAATAACTCCAAGCTTCTTATCTACCACTTCCTGTATTGGAAGCTTGTCATACTTCTTAGCCTGAGGGTTAATCTTAGGATCACTGTCATATACACCATCTATAGCCTTTGCTAATAATATAGCATCTGCATCAAGCTCTATGGCACGAAGAACAATTCCTGTATCTGTCGAAAAATATGGATGTCCTGTACCACCAGCAAAAAAGACTACCATGCCCTTACCAAAGTACTTATTAGCCCTGTCCTTTGAAAACAGCTTAGTCATGCTTCCACATTCAAAAGGGGTAAGTATATTAGTCATAAGACCACACGAACGGAAAATCTCTGATACATATATACAGTTCATAATTGTAGCAAGCATACCTATCTGGTCAGCTTTAGTTCTGTCTATATTATCGTTAGAACGACCTCTCCAATAGTTGCCTCCACCTATAACTATACCTACATCTATACCTTTATCAACTATCTGCTTAACCTGTCTGGCAATATCACTGATAAGTTCATCATCATAGCCTGACTTCTTATCCCCTGATAAAGCCTCGCCACTAAGTTTTAAAATAACTCTCTTTAATTCTTTCACGTCAGTATCCTCACTATTATTTTGTCGAAGCAAAACCAAATAAATCCGTTGTGTTAATCTCTGCATAACACTGTGAACATCTACCATCTATAGCAGCGCCATTATTAATCTGAACTGTCTTAGACTTGATATCTCCAACAATTACAGCAGTTGAATCAACAACAACTGGACCATGAACATCAATATCGCCTTTAACAGCTCCAGCTATAACTGCGGATGTACCTGATACATTACCAACGATTACGGTACCCTGTCCAATTTTGACAGATCCTATGGCATTAATATTGCCCTCAATCTTAGCATTATTAGCAAATATCTCCTTTGCAGATGAATCACCAACTACGCGTCCACTGACTGTAAGCTTTCCCTTACATGAAACATTTCCATTGACAGTTCCAAGTAAATCTATTGAGCCATTAGAATCAAGATTGCCTGTAACACAAAGACCTGCTGTAATGATTGCAACCTCATCACTCTCAGCCTCATCATCCATAGCTGCTGACGCATCTGAAACACCATTATCCTTCTTAACACTGTCATAAGCTGGCTCTTTATCATCTATTCCAGCTGCAATATCAGCTGCAATCTTTGCAAGTTCCGGATCAGCCTGTGTTTCTTCTGAATCAAGAGTATTAACCATCAATTCTTCATCATTAACTTTGTCAGATGCTTTAACATCATCTAATTCATTGGCTGTCTCATTCAAATCGTCTTTAAAATCTTTAAAAAATCCCATTAGATTCTCCTCCGTAGGTCACAATTTGATTTAATTATATCATAACAAAATAAATAAATGAAGTAGTTTTACAAAAAAGTCCCCACAGGCATTATCAAATACCCATGGGGATAACTAATACATATTAATATATCAGATTAAATATTAGCCTAACTGAGCTGCAACTTCTGCTGCAAAGTCTTCGTTCTTCTTCTCAAGACCTTCGCCTGTCTCAAAACGAACAAATCCCTTAATCTTGATATCAGCATTGTTAGCCTTAGCAACAGATGCAACATAAGCTGCTACTGACTGCTTGCCATCCTCAGCCTTAACATAAACCTGATCAAGAAGACAGATTTCCTTAAGTTCCTTAGAAATACGTCCCTTAACCATACCCTCGATAATCTTATCGTTGGCATCTGGCTTCTCATTCTTAGCAGCTGCTGTAAGGATTTCTGTCTCCTTAGCAATGTAATCAGCATCTACTTCATCTCTGTTAGTATATATTGGCTTAAGAGCTGCTGCCTGCATAGCTACGTTCTTTGCCATCTCTTCGATATCAGCGTTAACTACATTAGTTTCAACATCAACTAATACACCAATCTTACCACCCATATGAATGTAAGAAGCGATGAAACCATTCTCTGCATTAAGCTGTGCAAATCTTCTGATCTTTAAGTTCTCACCGATAATAGCAACCTGGCTTGCAAGCTCGTCTGCTACTGTCTTAGATGGATTCTTTGCCCACTTCTCTGCTAAGAAAGCATCGATATCTGCTGCTGTTGTGTTAAGTGCCTGAGCTACTACATCATCAACATATGCATTGAAATCTGCATTCTTTGCTACGAAGTCTGTCTCTGAGTTAACTTCTACGATTGCTGCTTTCTTTCCGTCAACAAGAGTCTTAACAATACCCTCTGCTGCAATTCTGCCAGCCTTCTTAGCTGCCTTAGCCATACCGTTCTCTCTTAAGAACTCTACAGCCTTATCCATATCGCCGTCTGTAGCTGCAAGAGCCTTCTTGCAATCCATCATACCAGCGCCAGTCATTTCTCTTAATTCTTTTACCATTCCCGCTGTAACTGCTGCCATTATATAAATCCTCCAAATATATTTACTTTATATAGTAATTATGCCTCTTCTACTGCTTCCTCAACATCAGCTTCTGCTGAAACTGCCTCTGCACCCTGATTAGCCTCGATAACTGCGTCAGCCATCTTAGCAACGATTAACTTAACAGCTCTGATTGCATCATCATTACCTGGAATTACATAATCAAGCTCGTCTGGATCACAGTTAGTATCTGCAATACCGATAAGCTGGATACCAAGTGCATGAGCTTCCTGAACACAGATTCTTTCCTTCTTAGGATCTACGATAAAGATAGCATCTGGGATTCTCTTCATTTCCTTGATACCGCCAAGGTTCTTCTGAAGCTTCTCTAATTCTTTCTTTAAGCCGATAACTTCTTTCTTAGGAAGAACATCAAATGTTCCATCTTCCTGCATTGTCTCTATCTCTTTAAGTCTGTTGATTCTGCTCTGGATAGTCTTAAAGTTAGTAAGCATACCACCTAACCATCTCTCGTTAACGTAGTACATACCGCAACGCTCTGCCTCTGTTGCAATAGCTTCCTGAGCCTGCTTCTTAGTACCTACAAAAAGGATTGTACCACCATCAGCAACGATATCTGAGATAGCATTGTAAGCTTCGTCAACCTTGCCTACTGACTTCTGTAAGTCAATAATATGGATACCATTTCTCTCTGTGTAGATGTACTCAGCCATCTTAGGATTCCATCTTCTTGTCTGGTGTCCGAAATGTACACCTGCCTCAAGTAACTGTTTCATTGAAATAACGCTCATTTTAATACCTCCATTGGTTAAATAATCTTTTGCAGACTTCATCTCTGACAGCCACCGAAGCGTCATCCGGCACCAGCCGCCAAATCCACCTGCATGTTTTTTCACACGCTGACAATTATATCAGCATGCACAATATAAATCAAGAAAAATTTTAATTATTTATCTTTTTATTTTCTTGATATTGTCTGACATATAAACTCATAATCTGACCCCTTAGGAATTGAATAAACTCCCTCCTGAATCTTAGTACCATATCCGGAAGATATAAGATACTGGACAAAATCACTCTTATCTGTTATCAATCCAGCATCATACAAGATATCCGCTGCCTGGGTTCCATAATATACATTCTTTATAACAACTGTAACTTCACTGTTATCTGATGGAGCTGCTGTTGTTGGCAAATCTGCAATTGTAGTACTCTGTTCTGTCTTATTAGTAACAGGTTCTGTTACACTCTCTGTAATATTTTCAGATGATGCTTCTGTTGTCTGCTGCCTGTCAAATGCTATAACTGAGCCGCTTCCTGATGTAGGTTCCTGCTGACTTAGCGAACCAACAGCAGAATTTTTATCTGAAGCACTGCCAACATTATTAGATACTGTAAGAATGATTGTCGTCATTATAAGTCCAATTCCCAGACCTCTTAAATAATATTTTAAATTCATACCAATACTCCAATCAATCAGAACTATTACTGTTATGTAAGTCAACAATGAGCTTAACTTCGCCAAGCGCTATATTAAGGACTTTAGCAATCTCTTTATTACCTATGCCCTGTCTGCTGAGTTCAACTATTCTCTCATTATTAGTCATATTCTCATCAAATCCCGCAACTATATCTTCTGCCTTTGGAGCTGCCGCCATCTTTACAAGCTCTCCTGCCTGGTTAGCAGGTTTCTTTGATGCAGTTTTTCTTGATTTAGTGGCTGTTTTTGCTGTTTCTTTAACTGTATCTTTAGTGGTTGTTTTTGAAACATTCTTAGTTGTCCTGGCTGGCTTGCCATCTGATTCTGATTTAACCTTCTTCTCCTTCTCATCATCTTCTTTAGCCTGCTTTGTTTTAGATGCAGACTTGACAATTTCTATAAGACGCTCTTTAGCCAAATCCTTGCTTCCTTCAAGAGCCTTATATCCATAATCATTATTACCATCTGATGTTTTATTAATATTATTATACAGACTGCTGTCTATCTGATTGTTAAGCCCTGTATTATTCTTAGCAACCGTCTGGTCTTCCTGTTGTTTTACAACATCACCGGTATCCTCTGCTGGCTTTGAAGCCTGTCCACTAAGTTGTTGTGAAGCAATTCTGTTAACTTCCTTCTTTGCAATGTTAACATCTTTAACTGTATTCTTAACTTCCTTCGCCTTTTCATTGAGCATATCATATAAAAATACTGTTTCATTATGATTACGATTGATTTCATTCATTATTGTTTCAGCATAATCATTAAGTTCAAGTATCTTTGTATTAGATATCTTATCCATCTTAGCTTCTGTACGCTCTGATAAATCCTCAATCTTATCCTGGATTATATTATCAACCTGTTCTTTGATTTTGGTCTTATCTTCTTCTGACAGTTCAGCATCATGTATAACGACACTCTCTTTATCTTCACTTTTATTTCCTACAAAATAACTGACAATAAATACACCAACACCACCAACAAGTAAAATAATCTCAACGATATTCATCGCAATTCCTCTTTCTGAAATTATATTTTAATATCAAATCCACCATTATCAAATGATTTTAACCGGACAATTCCATCATCTTTATTCTTTTTCTGCTTATGATTATTATCATTTCCATGATATTCATTATTGCTTTTATCTCTGGCATCATATTTCTGAGACTGGTTATCAACATCATCTTTCTGGTTAACCTGTTCTGCCTTAGTCTCAACTTCTTTTTGTTCATGATTAATGATCGCTGCCTGTTCCTGCATAGGTCTTGCATTCTCAGTCTGTCTTATGTGTGATACCTCATTAATCTGCTGCAGCATTAACATATCCACAGGTCTTACACTCATAATAGCCTCCAGTTTATATAAACTATATCAAATCTACATAGAAAGTAGTTTTATCTCAGAACGTTCTTTCATGAACTGGCAAAAAGTATATTTTTCTTTAATAAAGTAACTCTGCTCTCCAAAAACAAGTTTGACACCGACATATATATTGCCTTCAACCTTAACCCTTGCATTTACATCTTCCTCAAGCTGGTTTCTTAATTCCTCAAGCTCCGCTTTTTCATCTGCAAGTTCCTTTTCCAGCAGGATAAGGTTTCTCATTGTTTTCTGCTGAAGTTCTTTCTTATCAGGAGACAGTGTGCCATCAATCTCCTGTTTTTTTCTTAATGCATCCATAATCTGGCTAAGCTGTATTTTATTAGAACCAAGCTTTAACAGATCAGCTTTAATCTCGTCAACTCTCCTCTTTGCTGATGGGTCAACACCTACACCTACAACTGTATTAGTTCCCATCTCATTGCCAATATTCTTGGCACGTACAAGAACTACAGATTTGACATCTCCGCCAACTATAAGACCATTTTTACCAGCAGCAGTTATGCTGCCTTTGGCATTAACCTTGCTATGCAGTATTGAATCCGTCTCAAGCTTACCACCAACTTCGACAAGCTGTGCACTTTCAAGAAACTTGGAAACCAGATTTCCGCCAGCCTTAATAACAGCTTTGTTCATTCCCTGAACTCCTCTGTTAAGTGTTATATTACCACCCGCTATAAGCGTTGCACCTTCAACTATGCCACTGACTGTTATATCCTCTGATGCTTTCACAGAAAATCCTGCAAGGACATTACCTTTAACCATAACACTTCCATCATAATTAATATCACCAGTTGATGCATCTACATCTACAAGTTCCAATACATTAGATACAAATACTTTATCGCCTTCCAGCTGTACATGTCCACTGACATTAGTTATAAGACTATGCCCATCCTCAGATATTGTAAGATTTTTTCCATATCTGAAAAGAACCCTTTTAACCTTTCTAGGCAGCACTGAACGTCCAAGCACATCTGTGCCGGGAGTTCCTCTGTCCTCTGGAATAATGGTTGCTACAACATCACCTTTAACAACATGATTAACATTCTCAAGTGTATGGAAATCAACCGTACCATCATCATTCATCTTTGGTGTCGGCTTAAGATTAACATTAAAATTATATGTTATAACACCATCATGCCCTTCTACAGGTGCAATTCCTGCGGCTATTACTTTTGATTCAAAGTAATCATTATCCTCCACAAATGATTTAATCACAGACTCATCTATACCTGTTGTAACCCCAAGATTTGCCAGATCTCTTTTTATTTCGTCAACAGACAGCTGTGTTGTCCCAACAAATCCTGGATAAAAAACAGCCTCGACTGACATACCATCACGGCTTATCCTGTAATCGCCATATTCACTTACTGCAATAGGTTTCTCAGAAGATACTTTAACACATGTATTTTCTACACAACCTTTCTTAAACGCTTCACTCAAAGCTGCCATGTCACACTCTGATATACGCTTTGAATCCACATAATATACTGCCTCTGCAACTTCTGCAGGCTTATTGCCGTCAACCGGTGGATATACATTAACATATAATCCATCATCCTTGATTTCGAACTGAAAATACCCTCTTTTACACCTTCTCATGCCAACCCTCATTTCTTATAATGCGATATTATCCAAGTACACCCATATAGTCACCGAGTTTAAGCTTCATCTTATTAAGAGCCTTTGTATGAAGCTGTGATACCCTCGATTCTGACACCTCTAATACAAGACTTATCTCTTTAAGAGTCATATCTTCATAATAATATAAGACAACGACCTCTCTTTCTTTTTCAGTAAGATTATCTAATGCCTCAACTATCATCTTCTTTAATTCTTCTTTTTCAACAACATCCTCAGGGCGGTCAAATCTTGCATTGCCAACAGCCTCCATCTTAGTTGTCTCAGTTCCCTCTTCTGTAAACTCATCAAGTGAAACCATATTAGACATCTTAGCCTGTCCCTGCCAGTTATTTAATTCATCTAGCGATATTCCCAGCTCCTGTGCTATCTGTTCATCCGTAGCAGTCTTGCCAGTCTCTGCCTCTATCTTTGACATTGCCTGGTCAATTCTTCTCTGCTTCTGTCGCAATGATCTTGGAATCCAATCCATCTTTCTTATCTGGTCTAATATTGCCCCTCTTATACGCAGGCTTGCATATGTTTCAAATTTAACATTCTTTCCATAATCAAACTTGTCAATAGCATCTATAAGACCGAATATACCATACCCCACCAGATCATCATACTCAACATTGTAGCCAAGATACATACTTAACCTTCCCGCAACAATTTTGACCAGCTGTGCATATTCAACAATCAGCTGATCTCTATATTGTGCATCATGAGTTTTGATATAATTCTGCCACAATCTGTCTCTGCATGATTCATCCATATCTTAAAGCCCCCGTTTAATAGTTATCACGCATCCTGCGCCTCATCTACGTCATCTTTGACATCATCGGTACCTGCATCATCTTCATTAATCTCTTCTTCAGTATCAGTATCAGTATTGTCCTTTTTATCTTCAAAAACCTTATTAAGAATTACCCTTAATCCCAGTCCAACAAAATAAAACCCAACCATAACAAGAGCTAATGTCCATAAATATGTAACTATTGTTATCTTATTGATAATCATTAAAACACATGTAACAAACCCCGCCAGCAAAGTTATTATTGCTGGAATACTTCTAAATTTTTTCATTCATACACTGCTTTCTTACGAAAATCCCCATAACTCTAATAAAACTGTCCCATATTATATTGTTTTAGGCTGCTTTCCAACTGCCTTAATTACATAGTCACCTGTCTCTGAATAAAACTCAACAGTTCTACCGTAATTAAGTCCACAGTCCTCTGCTAAAAGCCTGATATTATATTCTTTTAACTTTTTCTTTGCAGCCTCTGCATTACGCTCACCAACACGCAAAGAATCATTAGTAGTCTGCATTGCAAACATCTGTGCCCCACCTGCAATCTTGGCTACAAGACGACTCTTGTTAGCTCCTAATGCAACCATCTGCTTAACCAGTTCATCTATGCCAGTGTCCGCAAATTTGGCAACATTAGAATTATTTCTTATTGTTGTACTGTCAGGCAGCATGCAGTGCAGTAGTCCACTTATCTTGGTTACCGGATCATACAATGCTACACCCACACAGGATCCAAGTCCAAGAGTTGTCAGTGCATCAGGACATTTACAAACTTTTAAATCAGCCATTCCGACTTTAATCATGTTCCCCATCTTTTAGTTATAAACCACCTTTAAAAATAACTACATTCCCAATGTTGATAATATCTTATCGTAAGATTCCAACTCAGGAATTAACAGAAAATATCCTGTTACAAATTCATCCTCGCCAAACTGTGACTGAATCATAAGCATTTTATCGCCATATTTTCCAAATTCAGCAGCCGGAACACTTAACAGTGCTCCAACCATATCAACAGTAAGACTTGGAGTAGAACATATCATCTTTAAGCCTGTAAGTCCTGCCAGTGCATTAAGATATGAACCTGAAACAATATTACCAATTTCATTAAGAGCCGACATATCCATCTCTGAGAAGCTCGACAAATCAACTGACTCCTCATTTTCATGAACATCTCTCATCATAAGCGTATTAACAAGATGATGTGCTGACTTCATATCAAATATAAACATCATCATTCCATTAACTTCACCATCAAGTTCAATAAGAATACCTACAACAGTATCCTCCTCTGAACCAACAACTGAAGAAATCTCACTGAATGGCAGAAGAGCAACATTAGGCACAGACATATCCACCTTAATATTGAGCATTGCAGACAACGCTGTTGTAGCGTTGCCTGCACCTATATTGCCTATCTCTTTAAGCACATCAAACTGCACATCACTAAGCTGATTAAGATCAATCTTAGGCATATTAGTCCTCCTGTAACATTAAGCCTCTTCTATAAGCGATACAATATCAAGAAGAGAAATCAATTCATCATCACTTTTTCCAATTGCATTGATATATCCTGATGCTGCATCATCATTAGCTGTTCTTGTAACTTTTTCAATGTCGTCAGTACCAAGAGTAACAACTTCCTTTACCTGATCAACAATCACGCCAACACTTGCAGAATCAACTTTTACAATTATAATTCTTGTTTTATCTGTATAGTTATCATCTTCAAGCCCAAGCTTTAATCTGACACTCATAACTGGTATTATCTCGCCACGGAGATTAATAACACCCTTGAAATATGTCTGTGCTTTAGGCACTCTCGTAATCCTCTGGTTACGAACAATATTGTCAATGTACTGGATATTAATACCGTACTGCTCATTGCCAATATTAACAACTATATACTGTACTGTATCTGTACTGTTATCATTATTAGTAATTGCTTTAACTTCTTCCATAGATAGTCACCCTATTCCTTTCAATCTATCAATAATTAAACAAGTGTGTTAGCATCGATAATCAATGCTACTGAACCATCTCCAAGGATTGTTGCGCCACTGATCATCTTGTTGATATTAATATACTTGCCTAATGACTTAATAACGATTTCCATCTGTCCGATAAGGCTGTCTACGACAAGACCTGCAAGCTTGTCACCCTTGCTTACAATAACAACAGTAATATTATCCTGTTCTTCCATCTCTCCTGGAACATCAAGAAGTTCTCTTAATCTGATAAGAGGTATTACGCTTCCTCTCAGATGAATAACTTCTTTAGCATGTACATACTTAATCTCACTTACTGGAATATCCTCAATTGTCTGGATTGAACCAAGAGATATAGCAAACTTCTCATCTCCAAGCTTAACCATAAGTGCCTGGATAATAGCAAGTGTAAGTGGAAGTCTTATTATAAATGTACTTCCCTCTCCATATACGGACTTAACTTCAACGTCACCACCAAGAGCCTCTATCTTTGATTTAACAACATCAAGTCCAACACCTCGGCCTGATACATCTGTAACCTTATCTGATGTTGAGAAGCTTGGTCTGAATAACAGATTGATAATCTCATCCTCTGTCATAACAGCTGCCTGTTCTTCTGTAATAGTACCCTTTTCTATAGCCTTGCTCTTAACTTTTTCAATATCAATACCATTACCATCATCTTTAACTTCGATAACAACATTATTACCATCCTGATATGCATTAAGGAAAATAGATCCTGTAGGATTCTTGCCTCTCTCGGCTCTTACTTCTGCACTCTCAATACCATGGTCTGCTGAATTTCTTAAAAGGTGCATCAATGGGTCACCAATTTCATCAATAACTGTTCTGTCAAGCTCTGTCTCCTCACCTGACATATATAATTCCATTGGCTTGCCAAGCTTCTTATTAAGATCTCTTATCATTCTTGGGAACTTACTTACAACGCTCTCAATTGGCATCATTCGAACCTTCATAACTGATTCATGAAGATTAGTTGTTACTCTCTCAAGATATTCTATCTGTTCATTAAAGTTCTGATTAACCGTTGCTTCTCCATCATCATCAACTGTGCTGGCTGATACAAGGCCATTCTTTGCGATGATAAGCTCACTTACAAGGTTCATAAGAACATCAAGCTTTTCAATATCTACTCTTACTGTATGTCCAACCGGTTTTGACTTGCCTGATGCTGGCTGCTGCTTACCGCCTGCCTGCTGTGCCGCTGGTTTAGTTTCTTTTCTTTCCTTCACTTCTTTCTTTGGTTCTTCCTGGTGTTCAGACTTAGCTTCTTCTGCTGGTGCTTCTGCAACTTCATCTTCCGGGAATAAAGCAGTAATCTCTTCACCAACTGCATCTTTAATCTCAGAAACATTCTTTATAATCTTGGTTATATCTGCAAAGCTCTCTGAAGATATAACAACAATACTAAATTCAAAATCAAACTTTTCGTCTTCAATATCCTGAACTGAAGGTTCTGACTTAATGATATCACAATGTCCCTCAAGATTCTTGAAAACAAGAAATGCTCTTGCGGCCTTAAGAATACAATTCTCATCTACGCTTACTTTTATCATGTATACATGAAGATTCTTCTTTAATGCCTCATTAACAGCATTCTTTTCAAAATCAGCTAACACTAGTCCATTATAACCGCTTGTATCTGTCATTGGAGCTGACTTAGACGCAGTTTCTGCCTTCGCAGCTGATGCAGATGTCTCTGGCTGCTGTGCGCCACCGCCATTAATAAAACTGTTAAGTGCTTTAATTATTGGCTCATTATCATTAGTTCCTTCATCCTGATTCTGCTGAATATTAGTAACATATTCTTCAAGTGCATCAAGGCACTGGAAAAGACAGTCTACCATATCAGCAGTAACCTTAATATTGCCATTGCGAACCTCTGAGAATACATTTTCCATATCATGTGTAAGATTCTGCATTCTCTTATATCCCATTGTACCAGCCATACCCTTTAAAGAGTGGGCTGCACGGAATATTTCATTGATTGTATCAGTATTTTCTGGTTCTTTCTCAAGCACCATCAACTGATCGCTAAGATTCTGTAAATGTTCATTTGATTCGTCAATAAAAATTTCTAGATACTGGCTAACATCCATTTTAAGATACCCCCACGTTCTTCGTAATCATTTCTGCGACCTGTCCAACTGGTACAACTTCGTCAACCAGTCCGGTCTGCGCTATTGCTTTTGGCATTCCATAGACAACACATGTATCTTCATCCTGTGCAATAACATGTATTTTCTTATTCTGGGCAGCCAGCCCAGATATTCCTTTCGTTCCATCTGCTCCCATGCCTGTCAGTACTACGCATGTGATTTCATCGAAACTGCACTTTTCCAATGACTGGAACATTATATTAGCACAAGGTCTTAATCCTTCCACTGCTGGTTCATCACTCAATTTAACTTCATAGCCTGCGGGTTTCTTTACAATTCTTAAATGCTTTCCACCTGGAGCTATATATACATTGCCTTTTGCAAGTACATCTCCATCTTGGGCTTCTTTAACATTAACCTCGCTCATCTCATTAAGTCTTAATGCGAGTGACGCTGTAAATCCTGCCGGCATATGCTGTACAATTACCATTGGTGCATCAAGATTGGCTGGCAATAAAGGCACAACCTTCTGAAGTGTCTTAGGTCCACCTGTTGAGCAGGCAAGAGCAACAAGCTTATTCTTGCCACACTTTATGCCTGTAAACCTGGCGGGTTCAATCTTATTAGTAACACTATTCATCTGCTGCGTCTTACGCCTGAATTCCAATGATGAACTTACACCATTTACAGGTGCTGGTGTTTTCCCAGCTGCAGTTTCTTTTACAGACTTTGCTCCTATGGATGTGCGTGCCACAGATGGCTGTGACGTCACTGGTTTTGATGCTGTCGCAACATCAAGCATTGCCTTGATTCTGTTGCGGAATACCTCGCCCTTTGTTTCAAGGTAGTTTTCAGGTTTCGTGACAAAATCAAATGCGCCGAGTTCCAAAGCTTTGATAGTCTCTCTGGCACCTTCTTTGGCAACAGTACTTACCACTATGACAGTCTGCTCAATTCTGTTCTTCTGAAGTTTCTCCAGCAATTCAAGACCGTTCATCTTAGGCATGTTAATATCAAGAATAACAGCGCTGTAAAGATTAGGATTAGAAACAATCATCTCAAATCCTTCGAGTCCGTCTTTTGCAATGGCTTCAACCTCGTACTCATCATCCGAGTTAATTATATCAGAGATTACCCTTCTCATGAGTGCAGAGTCATCAATTACTAATATTTTTTTCGCCATTTAAAATCATCATCTCCCTTTGCTCTGATTTTTCCTTTGTTGTTCAAATATATATTTAACTATAGAATCTCTTGTCTGAGGTGAAATATCTTTAAACTGAAGCCTTATATCGTAATAATTTTCCATATTATGGGATTCTATCGACATAACCACCCTCGCCATAAGCTCTATGTCCTTGACGCCAACATTCATATCTATAGAAAACCTGACATAGACATATTCGTCTTTATTAAAATTTCTTGCCGAAAAAACTCTCAGTCCACCACCACTGATATCTACAATAACTCCATTAATAATCTCAGCATCCGGATTGTCTGCCACAATATGGCTGGATGAATAATCAATCACTTCAGAGATATTTAATGGACGCATATCCACCTGTATATTGCATGGAAGCCTGAAATACTGTCTTCTCTGAAACTTTTTAAGCTCACTGGTAAGTTCCATTTTCATAAGATACAAATTTTTTTCTTTGTATCTTGAAATAATAACAGCCATTGCTTTATATATACCTTTTTGCGTATAAAAATAGCACTCAAGATGGCTTTCAACTTCCAATGTAACAAGATGTCCCTCATATATAGGCAAAGCCGCAATTATTGTATCATCCTCGAAGTCTAAAATCTGGCTTACATATGTAGTTTTATCTACATCACCCTTGAGGCTTCTCCTGTTATGCACAACGGTAAGTTCTATTTTATTACCAATATTAATTACTCTGCCTTCCATAATTTAACCATTCACTTTCCTAGAAAAAACTGTCTTAAAGAAATTTCTCACTCCTATATTATTATGAGGGGAAATCTCTTTATTTTCAAGAATATTAACAATATCTTCATAGCATCGTGCCGATGGTGAGCCAGGATACATAAGAGTCACAGGTTTCTGGTTCATCACCGACCTTGTAATGTTATTATCAAACGGAACAGCTCCAAGATATTCCAGTTCAATATTCAGAAATCTTGTTGAAACAGCACTCAGCTTATCATATAATCCCTGACCTTCGTTATTGTTCTCCACTCTGTTTGCTATAAGCCTAACCCTTGTACTTTCTGGTTCAAAATCTTCATTCATGCTCAAAGCCTTTAACAGTGCATATGAATCTGTTATAGAAGCTGGTTCTGGTGTTGTAACAAGTATAACCTCCGGGCTTGAAACAAGAAATTCCATAACAGATGACGAAATGCCCGCTCCTGTATCTATTATGATAACATCCGCCATCTCCTCAAGCTCTGCCAGCTTACTAACAAGCCTTTTAATCTGATCTTTATCAAGATTAACAAGCCTTGCTATTCCGGAACCTCCTGATATAAACCCAAGCCCTTCAGGTCCTGGTGTTATTATATCTTTTAATTCCCTGCCTTTAAACATCATATCTCCAAGATTATATTTAGGAATTATTCCAAACATAACCTCAATATTAGCCAGTCCAAAATCCGCATCAAATATAACAACCTTTTTCCCCTGACGCTGGAACTGCAAGGCAAGATTTACAGACGTGTTGGATTTGCCGACCCCTCCTTTTCCACTCGTTACAGCGATAATTCTGGAGTTATCAACTCTCTTCTGGTTCTGCATTTTGATTATATTTCTTAAATTCTGTGCCTGATCCATTATGTATTACCTCCCAGCAGCTGCTTTGCAAGTGACTGTTCGTTAATAAGCTCTATATCATTAGGAACATTCTGTCCTGATGTTGTATAAGATAAAGCAGCTCCTGTCAGCATCCTTATATTAAGAATATTGCCAAGGGCACAGGTCTCGTCAAGTTTTGTGAATATAATGGACCAGTCATCTATATCCTTGTATCTTTCAGTTATATTGACAAGATCTTTATATTTAGTTGTTATGCTTAGCACCAGATATACTTTAACATCAAAGCTGTCTTTTAAAGCCTTAGTCTTAGCAAGCATATCTCCAAGCTCATCCATCTGGTCTTCTGATTTATGTGAACGTCCAGCCGTATCAACCATTATAAGATCATAATCCTTATACGCATTGACAGCCTCTTCCAGCTCATCTGCGGAATATATTACACTTACAGGACTATCTATAATTGAAGCATATGTATTAAGCTGCTCCACTGCAGCTATTCTATATGTATCAGATGTTATAAATGCAACTTTTGCCTGCTGTTCCAGCTTAAATCTCGATGCAACCTTGGCTATTGTAGTTGTTTTTCCAACACCAGTTGGTCCTACAAAAAATATAACTTTAGGCTTATCTCCTATCTCAATATCATCAGCTTCTCCAAGCTTTAAAATTATCTTCTGGTATGCAGCCGCAAGAATACTGTCAATATTAGACTCTTTCTTAAGAGAACCCTCTATATCACTCATAATCTGATCAGCGTATTTTTCATCAACTTCATTATCGACAAGCTTTTTATATATGAGCTTAATGAACTTCATGTTAGAATTTTCACGTTCACTAATTACTTTCTTTCCGGCAGCTTCACCTTCACTTTTGATATCAGCCGGTATTGCTGAATCTTTTGCTGCTTCTTTTGCCATCTGGCTCTGCAAAAGATTGTGAAGAGAATCTAATTTCTGCTCAAGTACTGCCGCATTAGACTCAGATGGAATTGAAATATTCTCATCAGCTACAAGATTAACTTTAGAATCATTTCTGGAATTAAGCGGGCGTGATGGTGTAACCTGCGTTCCAACAACCACCTTTGATGATTCATCGCTCATTACCGGCTTGCGCTGGTTAATACTGCTCTTAAAATCTTCCTCTTCCAAAGCCGCTGTTATTTCAACAATATCCTTTTTAAAGAGGCGGAATACACCTCTTTGCTGTAAAGTTTTGACATTTAATACTACAGCCTTGTTGCCAAGGTCTTCCTGTGCTTTCTTAATAGCTTCTTCTTCTGTTGCTCCCTGATACTTCTTGACTATCATTTATGCTGTCACCATCCCTACTGATTGTAATTCAATATTAGATTCCACCTCATTATATGAAATCACAATAATATCTTTAAAGTAATCCTGTGCCATCTTTTTAAAATACAGCCTTACAATTGGCGAAGTTATAACTATAGGATTACGTCCCATGTCTTCCAGCTTTTTTAACTGCTCTGTCAGACTGGCTATAATCTTTTTAACCCTTTCAGGGTCAAGTGCAAGATATGAGCCCTGCTCCGTATTCTTAACAGCTCCCATTATCTCCTGCTCAATCGCCGGGTCAAGCGTAACTACATTAGTCACCTCATTAGGTGGGAAATACTTTCCTGATATAGCTCTCTTTAGACTCTGTCTCACATATTCTGTAAGTATATCGGTATCTCTTGTAACCGATGCATGGTCAGCAAGAGTTTCAAATATTGTTACTAAATCCCTGATTGATATTCCCTCTTCCAGAAGATTCTGAAGCACCTTCTGGATTTCTCCAATGCTAAGAAGCTTTGGAACAAGTTCATCAATAAGTGCTGTATTATTATCTTTAATATTATTAATAAGATTCTGTACATCCTGCCTTGTGAGAAGTTCAGCAATATGCTGTCTGATAACCTCTGTAAGATGTGTAGCAATAATTGAAGGAGGGTCAACAACAGTATAACCAAGCGACTCCGCTCTTTCTCTCTGCCCCTCTGTAATCCATATTGCTGGAAGATGGAATGATGGTTCAAATGTTGGAATACCTGTTATCTCTTCTTCCACATATCCAGGGTTCATCGCCATATAATGGTCAAATAAAATCTCGCCCTCACTCACCTGTATACCTTTAATCTTGATGACATACTGGTTAGGATTAAGCTGTATATTATCTCTTAATCTTATTATAGGCACAACCGCACCTAACTCAAGGGCAACCTGCCTTCTTATCATAACTACACGATCAAGCAGGTCTCCACCCTGATTGACATCAGCTAACGGTATAATTCCATAACCAAATTCAAGCTCAATAGGGTCAACATTAAGAAGACTGACAACATTCTCTGGTTTTCGTATCTCCTGGGCCTCAGTCTCTTCTCTTTCAACCTCTTCCTCTATCTTAGCTTCACCTTCCCTGGCACCAACCTTCCGGCTAAGCATTATAAGAGCAATACCAAATGGTACAAATATATACCAAGGCAATGGCGTTGTGAGTCCAAGAATTGCCATGGCTAAACCAACCATCATCAATACCTTATCAATTGAAAAAAGCTGTCCGACTATCTCATCACCAAGCTCGCCATCACTTGAAGCCTTTGTTACAAGTATACCTGTTGACAAAGATATAAGAAGTGAAGGTATCTGGCTGCAGAGTCCGTCACCAATCGTAAGTATTGTATACTTCTGCAATGCTTCATTAATTGGCAGTCCGCCATACAGCATGCCCATTACAATACCACCGACCATATTGATGCCTGTTATAATAAGACCCGCTGTGGCATCTCCCTTAACATACTTGGTAGCACCATCCATTGAACCAAAGAAGCTGTTTTCCTGCTGAAGCTTTCTTCTCTTCTCAGCAGCTTCTTTATCTGTTATGGCACCTGTATTAAGGTCAGAGTCAATTGCCATCTGTTTACCAGCCATGGCATCCAGAGTAAATCTGGCTGTTACCTCAGCAACTCGCTCAGAACCTTTATTGATAACCACAAACTGGATTATAATAAGAATGATAAATATAATCACACCAATTACAAGGTTACCACCACCAACGAATTCGCCAAATACTGAAACGACCTGTCCGGCATCACCTTTTGTAAGGATAAGCTTTGTTGACGATACATTAAGTGAAATCCTGAAAATAGTCGTAAACAGCAAAATCGTAGGAAAAGAAGCCATATCAAGAACTTCTTTTGCATATAATGAATTAAACAGAATAATAAGTGCAATTCCAATATTTAACGCTAAAAGCACATCCAATAACGCTGATGGAATTGATATAATAAAGAATAAAACAGCAGATAAAAGATATATGCCGATGAACAAATCATTCTTTTTTATCTTCATTATTCCAATCCCCTTTCCCTGACATAATTATCCAAGTCAGACATTAAATAATTGTAACATTTTTAATCTGTATATTCAACCATTTAGAAATAGCTATTAATCAGCCGGCTTTAATACCATTGCAAGAATCTCAGCTACTGCCTGATATAATTCAGGAGGTATTTCCATTCCAATATCAACATTGGCATATAAAATTCTTGCCAGCGGTTTATTCTCAACTATTTCAATATGGTATTCTCTTGCCTTGTCTTTTATCTGGAATGCAAGATAATCCGCTCCCTTTGCTATAACTACAGGTGCCATTCCACTGTTAGGCTCATATTTTAACGCAACTGCAAAGTGTGTAGGGTTTGTAATGACAACATCTGCTTCCGGCAGCTGCTGCATCATCCTGCGTCTTGAAATTTCCTGCATCTTTCTTCTGATCTGACCTTTAATCTGTGGATCACCTTCAGTATTCTTAAATTCATCTTTAATTTCCTGTTTTGTCATCATGGTATCCTGTTTGAACTTAAATCTCTGGTAAAACAGATCAACAAATCCAATAACAAGAAAAACACCACTAATCCTGATTCCAAGGTTAACTATTATATCACCTATCGCCCCAAGTGCCTGATAAAGTGTGATATTATAGAACGTAAGCAGAAGAGTAACTTTATCTTTTATTGTCATAAATACAATAACGCCAATCACAATCATCATCGCAATTGATTTTAGCAGCTCAAAAAGCTGTCGTACAGAAAATATTCTCTTAAATCCATTAATCGGGCTGAGCTTGCTGAATTTTGGTTTCATCGGCTCTGTAGTAACCATCCACGACTGCTGAAGCATATTCCCCACAACAGCTATTGCTATAGCCACAATAAATATAGGAAATGTTATTACCATTAAATCCTTAAACGTATTTCTTACTGTTGAAACAGCCAGTGCCATTGGATATCCCGAACCGCTGTCATTAATCTGCACTTCAAATGTCGTGTAAAATTCTTTAAATGTGTTCATGAGCTTCTCGCCCATCGTTGTAACATATACTTTAACTATAATAAACAACGACATTAGAGACGCTGCCATTATCAGATCCTTACTTTTGGCAACCTGTCCCTGTTTTCTTGTATCATTTAATTTCTTGCTTGTAGCAGGTTCAGTTTTCTCTCCACCTGGACCATCCTTCGCAAAAAACTGAAGATTATATCTGACAGCCAGCTCAACTGACATCACTCTGCCACCATCAAAATATCTGCATCTATCTGTCATGGACTCATCCCCCTGACTAAAGAAGCCAATAATGTGTGAATTTCTTCTTCAATAACAGTAGATACCGCTGGCATCATTACAACTGTAAACATTACCGCAAATATTCCAGCAAATATTTTTAACTGCATACCAACTACAAACATATTCATTTGTGGTGCAATTCTTGCAAGAATCGCAAGAACAACATTAAGAAGCAAGGTAACTGAGAAGACTGGCAATGCAATTCTGAATCCTATTACAAAATAATCCCCTATAAATTTCATTATGGTGTCAAATATTCCAGCTGAAAATGTCACCTGTCCAATCGGGATAACCTTGTATGTCTCTATAATTGCCTGAATAAGGTATCTATGAAGCCCAGATACAAGCAGCAGCAATAATAATATGTAATAATAGAAATTGCCAAATATACCTACCTGTATGCTAGTAGTAGGATCCATAATCTGTGCCATGGAAAGACCTGTATCCATATCAATTATTGCACCTGAATACATAATTATCTGAACGCAGAAAGCACTTACAACTCCCAGAAGCATTCCTACTGCAACCTCTTTAAGCACATATGTTGCCAGTTCAATAACACTATTATATTCAAATGTCATATCTGGATTAGCTGTATAGACAAGAACTGCTACAAAAAAAGCTAATCCCACCTTAGTCCTAGCAGGTGTATTAGCTGTATTAAATATAGCTGCCACATAGATAAATGAGGCAATTCTTATAAGAATCATAATAAACAGCATAAACTGTTCCATTGCAAATTCATAACTAATCATATTATACTATTCCATCACATTATATACTGATTAAAACTGCCCCACAGATTCTGCATAAACGCAACAATCTCATTAAGCATCCAGGAACCCATAATCATAAGTCCGATAAGAATTGCCAGAAGCTTAGGCACAAATGTAAGTGTCTGTTCCTGAATTGATGTAAGTGTCTGGAACAAACTTATAATAAGACCAACAATCATAGACACCAGCAATATTGGAACTGATGTCTTTGCTATAACCCATACTGTTTCTCTCGCTATGCTGATAACGTCACCAGTAGTCATGTCTTTCTCCCGTCTTTTAATCCGCACAAAATCAATTAAATGTTGTCATGAGATTACCAATAATAAGATTCCATCCGTCTGCCATAACAAACAGCAATATCTTAAAAGGTGTTGATATTGTTGTAGGAGGCAGCATCATCATACCCATAGACATAAGAGTTGATGCAACAACCATATCTATAACTATAAATGGAAGGTAAATAAGGAATCCTATAATAAAAGCAATTCTAAGTTCACTTATAATAAAACTTGGTATAAGCACTCTTAATGGAATATCATCCTCAGACTTTACAGAACCCTCCTCAAAATCAGCAACCTTAAGGAAAGTATCAAGATCTTTAGTAGATACCTGCTTCAACATAAACTTCCTTATTGGCTGGACACCAATATCATATGCCTCCTGTGCCGTAATCTCATTATTAGACATAGGAACAATTGCACTCTGATACACCTCTGTAAATGTAGGTGCCATCACAAAAAAAGTCAAAAATAAAGACAAGCCTGCAATAATCTGATTAGGTGGAACTGTCTGCGTTCCAATAGCAGCCCTTGTAAAATGTAATACAATAACAATTCTTGTAAAAGAAGTCAACATCATAAGTATTGACGGTGCAAGAGAAATAACTGTAAGCACTAAAAGCATCTGCAGTACACTGGATAAATCTGATCCATCACCTGATGATATTCCAATGCTTATTAAGTTATCGCCATCTGCGGCATATACACATCTGGTAAATATTGAACATAATGCAAAAAATATGCCCATTCCCAGAGAAGCAGCAGCAATCTTTCTCCTGTTCTTCTTAAAAAACTTTATCATAACACACTATCCGCCTAATCTTCCGGCTTGTCTTTTTTGAATTTTTCTAAAACAGATTTAAAGCTTTCAGATTTCACTTCTGTATTATTATCCGAAAGTTCCAAATTTCCCTGTTCTATCTCACTTATCACTGTAACAGTATCCTTACATACAGCAATAGCGAAAAATCTGTTTCCAATCTGAATAATCTGAATATACTTAGAACCTGATATCCTCATCGTTTCAACGACGTTGATATTGCCACCTGAAAGCCTGTTTCTTTGATAATTACCAACGAACCTCGTAACAAAATATGTCAAAGCTAACACTAATGCAAATACAACAATCAAAGTAAGAAACTGTGAAACAGCTTCTAATCGTGAAGTTGACACTGCAAGCAACATATTCAACATATTATCCTACAACTTTCTGAACCGCCTCAATAACACGATCTGCCTGGAATGGCTTAACAATAAAGTCCTTGGCACCAGACTGAATTGACTCAATTACCATAGCCTGCTGTCCCATCGCTGAGCACATAATAACGGAAGCATTCGCATCTGATGCTTTAATCTTCTTAAGTGCTTCTATACCATCCATCTCTGGCATAGTGATATCCATAAGGACTAAATCTGGCTTTAATTCAGCATACTTTTCAACTGCCTTAGCTCCATTCTCAGCCTCTCCTGCAATATTGTAACCGTTCTTAGTGAGAATATCCTTAATCATCATTCTCATAAACGCAGCATCATCGCAAATCAAAATGTTCTTTGCCATATCTAATCTCCTATCCTATATAAAAATATCATCTTGTTTCATTATACTACATAAAAAAGCATTTTCCTACCATTTTTTTGCATTTTATGAATCCTTAATAATTTCAGTTATACGCACACCGAAACTTTCTTCAATTACAACAACCTCGCCTTTGGCAACATACTTGCCATTAACAAGTACATCTATAGCTTCTCCTGCAATCTTGTTAAGTTCAACAATTGTACCAGGTGCAAACTCCAGTATATCTTTAATACTTTTGGTTGTCCTGCCAAGTTCTACTGTAACTTCAAGTGGAACATCCATAATAAGGTCAATATTTTCTTTCTGAGTCAGACCGCTCACATCATTAGCAAATGGCTGGAATGCTGCTGGTGCAACATTGACATCCTGCTGTGGTGGATATCCATATGGCATTCCCTGTGGCATGCCTTGTGGTGGATATCCGTATGGCATCCCCTGTGGTGGGTATCCATATGGCATTCCATATGCAGGCATTCCCTGTGGTGCAGCCTGTGCATTCATATCTGGCTGCTGTACCGGCGGCGGTGTCATCTGCTGCTGAGTCGGAGCAGCCTGTGCTGGCGCTGGCTGTGGAGCAGGAGCAGCCTGTGCTGGCGCTGATGCCTGTGGTTCTGGTTGTGTCTGTGCAGGCTGCGAATCTCCTGACGGCATAAATAACTGAAGCAGTTCTTTAGCAAATTCTATTGGATAAAGCTGCATAATTTCACTATCAATCAAATCGCCAATCTGCATCTTAAATGATACTCTGACAAAAGAACCATTAAGAAATTCAGGCAGATCATCAATCGAATCACTATATGTATCAATAACATCAGCAACTGGTGGACTGATATCAATTTTCCTGTTAAACATAGAAGACATTGATGTAGCAGCCGAACCCATCATCTGATTCATAGCTTCACCAATAGCGCTAAGATGCAGCTCTGTCAGCGGTTCTGAATCATCTGCATGTCCAGGTCCACCCATCATAAGATCTGTTATGATTTTAACATCATCTTCCTTAAGCACAAGTACATTATTACCATCTATACCTTCTTTGTATGATATCTGCATCATGACACATGGTCTGTCATATTTTGCTGATATTTCCTCCCAGTTAGAAACTGATACAGAAGGAGTTGTAATATTAACTTTCTGATTAAGCAGTGAACTAAGTGTTGTCGCTGCTGTTCCCATGCTAATATTAGAAATCTCACCAACAGCATCCTTCTCAGATGCACTAAGCGAAAATGTTTCTCCTTCCGATGAAGCAGGTGCCGCATCCGCTGTCGGCTTTTCTTCATCTGAGTTATTCACGCCTGCCAGTAATGCATTAATTTCATCCTGTGACAACATGCCATCCATTCTATTCATTCTCCTCTCTAATCACTTCTGTAACTCTGACTGCGAACTTTTCATTAGAATATCCAGGCAGTGCCATAAACTTCTTTATGTTACCCACATACACTTCAAGTTCTTCATCAACATGCCGATCGACTTTAATAATATCTCCTACCTGAAGATTAGCAAAATCAGCAACACTAATGGTACTAGTACCAAGAACAGCTTTAATCGGAATCTTAGCTTTACTAATAGCTGCCTCTATAGTATCTTCATATGAAGTACCATCTTTCTCTTTCATTGAAGAGAACCAATACTTCGTATTCAACTTATCAATAACCGGCTCGAGTGTATCAAACGGAAGACACACATTCATAAGACCTTCAACGTCACCTATCTTAATATTCAATGTTATAATTGCTATCGTTTCACTTGGCGAAATAATCTGGGCAAACTGTGAATTCGTCTCAATTCTTTCAAGCCTTGGATTAACTTTTACTACATTAGCTAAAGGCTCACGCAGCAAATTAACACATATGCTGAATATTCTCTCTAATATAGATAACTCTATCTCTGAATAATCTCTTTCTTTATCAATCGGCGTACCTGCTCCTCCAAGAAGCCTGTCAACAATTGCAAATCCAAGATTGGATGCCATCTCCATAATAACATTGCCTGTTAATGGCTCCATTCCAATAACACCTAAAAGCACTGGATTAGACAAAGCATTAGAAAACTCTGAATAAATAACAACCTCTGAATTGACAACATCTACATTGACTGACTTACGAAGATATGCAGGAAGATTGGTTGCAAGTAATCTCGAAAAATGTTCAAATATTATCTCTAATGTTCTTAAATGTTCTTTCGAGAATTTTGCAGGTCTGGCAAAATCATAGTTCTTAACCTGCTTTTCTTCAGAAACTTTCGCCTCGTCAATATCAAGCTCTCCTGTACTTAAAGCTTTCAGCAGGTTATCGATCTCGCTTTGGGACAAGACCTCTCCCATCTTCCTTCACCTCCATTCATCCTTAATTAATAAATTTTACTGTGTAACTACTGAGTAAATAGTTACCGAATATATGCATTCTGTCTGGAACTGATCCTGAAGTTCTGCTAACAGATCACTTTCAATCTTAGACATATTCTTTTCTATTGCATCGTATGAATACTTCTGGGCTTCCTTAGTAATTGTACTTACTATAACCTTCATACCATTATTAATGCTTGTACTCTTAGTTGAATAATCTTTAGCCTTGCTGTTAAGTCCAAGTGAAACCTTTAATACTGCATAATGTGTCTTGCCATTAGTTGTGTATGATACAGTGATGCTGTTGTTATCACCGCTTGT
This sequence comes from uncultured Lachnospira sp., assembly GCA_934359185.1. Classification (GTDB taxonomy): domain Bacteria; phylum Bacillota; class Clostridia; order Lachnospirales; family Lachnospiraceae; genus Lachnospira. Next base: position 283,716 of record CAKRLE010000001.1, read on the forward strand.
AACATCCACATACACAATGTCACTCTCATTAACCCGTCCAGTTGATGTCGAATCACCTGAAGTTGTAATTCCTCCTACATCGAGATCAATAATCTCGGCCACCTTAGTAATAAGATTATTGGTTTTCCTGTTAGTCGATACTAAAGAAAATGTAAGTAACACTGTTAAAACAAGATTGATAAGAACCAATGCCAGTGTTATGACATTAAGCATACTCTTTTTCATATAGCTCCTCCATGATTAAATATTAACTCTTACTATATAATGAATTATATATCTTAATTTCAACTCGTCTGTTCTGAGCCCGTCCCTCTGCTGTACTGTTAGAAGCTACCGGGACTGCCTCTCCTCTTCCAGACGATGTCAGGCTTGTCGGATCAAATCCCTTTTCACTGACAAAATAATCAAATACTGTATATGCCCTGTATATAGATAACATCATGTTATCAGGATACTGTGCTGTCTTAATAGGGACGTTGTCTGTATGTCCTTCAATTGTAATCGTGTTAGCATCATATTGCTTGACAGAATCTGCAACCTTATCAACTATAGCAACTGCACCGCTTTTAAAATCTGAGCGTCCAGAGTCAAAAAGAATTGCTCCATTAAGATTAAGCAGTACATATTCGCTTGTAGCAGTAACCTCTACCTGGTCAGCAACATTCTTAGCTTCCAATGCTGCCTCAATCTGTTCAGCCATCTGTTCTGACTGTGATAACCCTTCCTGCTTTATCTGCTCATATGCATCATTATTCTCCTGTGTAACATCACCCTCTGAATTAAGTCCTACATTGTTATAAAATTCACTCAATGCATTAAGCTGGCTTGCACCGCTCGCTATAAGCACTCCCTCGTCAGACAATACTGAACCGCCTGATGGAAGCACACTGAATGTAGCTGCTAATGCTGCTGACAATTCCTGAAACTTCTGCGAATCAATTGTTGACATAGAAAACAAAAGTACGAAGAAGCACAGAAGAAGATTCATCAAATCACTGAAAGTTGACATCCAGGCTGGCGCGCCGGGTGCACTTTCCTCTGGTTTTCTCTTTGCCATTAACGCTCACCTTCCTCCTGTGATACAGCATTACGTGCTGTTGGTGACAAGAATGACTTAAGCTTTTCCTCAATTACTCTTGGGTTCTCACCTGCCTGTATCGATAAAAGTCCTTCTATAACAATCTCTTTCATCTGATACTCTTTGCTGTTAATATTCTTCATCTTAGATGCGACAGGTGTACAGAACCAGTTAGCAATAACTGAACCATACAATGTAGTAAGAAGAGCAACCGCCATAGATGGTCCAATTGCATTGAAATCACTAAGATTCTTAAGCATGTTAACCAGACCGATAAGTGTACCAATCATTCCCCATGCAGGACCAAATGACGCCCATGTCTCAAAGAAACCTGCCATTGCTCTGTGACGGTCATCCATATTGACAAGTTCTGTCTCAAGTATCCCTCTTACAAGCTCTGGTTCCGTTCCATCGACAATCAAAAGGATACCTTTCTTCATAAATTCATCATCAAGATTGCCTGCAACCTCCTCAAGTGCAAGAAGGCCTTCCTTACGGGCAACATTAGACAAATCTATAATCTGCTTAATAACTGCTCCGTTATCAATTTTAGGATCTTTAAATGCCACTCCTGCACCCTTGAATCCTGCAATAAATTCTGATATGGTAAATCCTGTCATCAAGCTGGTAAGTGAACCACCAATTGTAATGATAACTGACGGCAAATCGAAGAAGTTACCAAGTGCCGAAACACCAGCACCTGATATAATACCAAACAAAATCATTACAACGCCGACAACTAAACCTATGAGTGTAGCTAAATCCACTGTTACGCACCATCCTATTCTTTATTATTCTATATAATGTATTTTTCTTTTATATTCGATAACCTTATTAACAATCTCCTCACACGATTCCTTAACAACGTACTTGGTACCTGTTGTCAGTGTGATTACTGTATCAGGAGTTTCCTCCACTGTCTGTATAATCTCTGCATTCACAACAAACACAGATTCATTGAACCTTGTGACTTTTATCATCATATTCCCCTATGTATAGAAAATTATTAAGTTCATATCTATATACTGTGTATAAATTTATAGTACCCCATCTAAAAATATCACATATATTAAACCACAATTTGGAAATATTAGCAACTCATATAACCAATTTTTTAAAAAAATGGCATGAAAGTATGATACTCTCATGCCATAATTATGTATTATTAAATTTATACTAAACTGATGCTTATTACTATCTCTTAAGATTGATAAGTTCCTCTAACATTGTATCTGATACTGTGATAATTCTTGAGTTAGCCTGGAAGCCTCTCTGTGTTGTTATCATAGTTGTAAACTGGTCAGAAAGGTCTACGTTTGACATTTCAAGGTATCCAGAACTCATCTTGCCGCCTGATGAAGCTACCTCTTCACCAATTCCATTAAATTCACCTGAGTTAAGTGTTGCAGCATACATATTCTCTCCAACCTTCTCAAGACCAGCAGGGTTAGAGAAAGTAGCAACTGCAATCTGCGCAATAGTCTTAACATCACCATTGCTGTAGTTGGCTACGATACAACCCTTATCATCAACGCCAACTGATGTCATAGTACCAACGCCTTTACCAGCGCCTTCCACAACCCCTGTTGTTTCATTTTTAATACCCATGCTATCCTTAAGATTAGTTGTCTCATTAAATCTTGTAAGCGATGAAACATCTATCGTAATAGGATTCGTTATATTCGCAACATCATCCTTACAGTCAACACCACCATCTGGAGCCTGACCATTTGCTGTAAATGTTCCTAATGTTATGCTGCTTCCCGCTGCAACCTTTCCAGTCTTAGGGTCAAATGCAACAGTTCCTGTAACCGTTGCTGCTAAATTGGTCTTCTGTCCATTCTTAGTAATTGCTGTACAAGCAACATCATATGTTGATGAGGTCGTCGCATTTGGTGTCAGTGTTAAACTTGCCTGATACCTGTTACCAAGCGTGTCATAAAATGAAATTGTTGTTGTTGAACTTCCAGTGTCAGATGCCTTAACATTACCTGTTAATGTAACTTTTTCTGTTGCCTTAGGCTCTGTGAATGTAAAATCAGATTTCTGTGGATATATAGCCTGTACCTTATCCTTAACAATCGCACCAGTATCAGGGTCAGCATACCATCCCATTACATTACATCCACCAGATGTAACAAGAGCACCATTAGTATCAATCTTAAAATCTCCAGCTCTTGTAAAATATGTGCTGCCTGCATTATTAATAATAAAGAATGAATTACCAGAAAGGCATACATCCCATGTATTATCTGTACGCTCTGTAGCCCCCTGTGAAGTTATTGCAGTTGATATAGATGCAACTGTTGATCCAAGACCTATCTGCTTGGCATTAGTTCCACCCTTGCTTCCATCACTGCTTGGACCTGATGCAGTCTGTGTAGTCTGATAATATACATCACTAAAAGTTACTGACTGTGACTTGAAAGCCACTGTATTGACGTTGGCAATATTATTACCGATAACGTCCATCTTTGTCTGGTGTGCCTTTAAACCTGACACAGCAGAGAACAATGATCTCATCATAGGATTAGTACCTCCAAAAATTTACTATGATAAGCTGTTTAATCTTAATCCCATCTGGCATTCAGGGATTATAAGCCTCCTTAAAGGTCCAGCTATATAATAACAGCTCCATCAATATTGGTATATATATTCTCATCATTATTAGTAGAATCCATCGCTGTAACAACAGTTCTGTTCTCTGTATTAACAATGAATGCAAGATTATCAAGAATTACCAATGACTCCTTGATACCTTTTAAACCAGCCTTCTGAGTTCCTTCATTAAGACGTGTCATCTGATCATCTGATAATTGAATATCACGCTGCCGAAGCCTTGCATCAGCATGCTTTGAAAATCTGACACAGCCAGACTGTTCAATGCTGTCAGCTGTCTTAGCACTTTCCTTTGTCTGTCTGAGAATATCCTGAAAAGAAACATCAGATGATGTGCTGGATTCACGATTAATATTACCATTCAGTGAACTGGCTGCCTGCTGGATAGATGTATATCCACCCATCATAATATTATTCATAAATGACACCTCTTTTCCATACAGCTTTGCACCTATATATCGGTATATTCAACAATGATTTGAACAGAAATTACTCTTTTTCAGAATTCTCAGTCTTATCTTCTTTTTTTTCTTCTGTCTTATCAGTGCTGTCAGTCTTATTGCCTGTTCCTGTTGTGCTTCCGCTTCCTGTTGTACCACCTGTTGTTGAACCTTGTAAAAGTTTCTTATAGTAATCATCATCAAGAACTCTGTCAAGATCTTCAACATCATACAGTTTATCGTCAATTCTAAGATAAATTGTACCATCAATCTTTTCCCAGCTCTGGACTTTACCAGCTACAAGCTGTGTGGCATCAATACCGCTCTGTACAATTACATACTTTCCAACAAGATTAGAAGCTGTCTGTTGCTGGACTCTTTCGTTCATTGAAGTAGTAGCTGATACCTGTGTGAAAGTAGCCATCTGTGCAATATACTGTGTATTATCTGTTGGTTCAAGCGGATCCTGATACTGCATCTGTGCAGCAAGAAGCTTTAAGAAATCATTAACATCCAGATCCGAATTATTCTTCTTAGTATTTTTATTAAGAGAACTTACGTTGCTATAGCTGTCTGAATTCTGGATTTTGCCATCTACGACCTTAGAAGTTACCATATTACGCCTCCTTTACCCCATTATTATGCTGTGTATTCAACACTGCTGTTTTCATTGTAATTAACTACAGGCTCTTCCTCTTCTTCATCATCAGAGTAATCAAAGCCATCAAGTCTTATTCTTCTTGATGTTTTCTTTGCCTGTTCCTGTTTCTGACCATCAAACTGCTGATTAGAATCAAATGCATTTGTCTGTACTGTAATCTCTACCGCATCAATTTTAATGCCCTGGCTTTCAATATTCTCCTTAAGAGTAATAACCTGACTCTCAAGTGCTTTTCTGACCTGTTCATTCTCTGCAGATATCTGTGCTGTTACAACACCTTCCCTTACAGATACAAGTAGATTAACTTTACCAAGATTCTGTGGATTAAGCTGTATCTCCATGCTTTTTAACTCTGATGTTGAATTAAGCTTAATTGATTCAACAATCTGATCAACAACATCAGCTGCATTAATCCTGTAATCCGCATTGTCAAATGCTGCTTCAAAGCTGTTCTGTATATCATTGACAATATTACTGCCTGCAGATACTGCTGCATTCTCACCCTTTATGGAGTCATTGTTTCTGCCATATGTATTGCCGCTCATGCCATCATCGGCTCCTGCCTTACCCTGACTATCGTCATTGTCAGCAACAAGCTTTCTTGCAATCACATCACTCATAGACACATCTTCTGAATCAGCATTGTCTACAACTGCTGTATCAGAAGCCTCCTGGCTTACATCATCAATGTCCTTTGCCATTGTCACAGTCTCACCCTCTGTAACAGCAGCTGCTGCTCCTGAGTCTGCATTCTCAACAAATTCTTTGACAGCCTCAACTGGCATGTCCAGTTCAGACGAAAGAGCTGCTAATTCATTATCAAGTGTACCTAGAACATCCATAAGGTTTGCTGAGAGATTCTCATCAGTAACTATAGCTATCGCATCCTGGCTTCCAGTAACCTCAACAACAAGCTGGGTTATATTAGCAGGAATAAGCAAATCTGCCATAGTAAGCCCAAGTGTCTCCATAGCTTCCTTTAGCTGTTCATCAGTTACATCAAAATCTTTCTTGATTTCATCATAAATTTTGCTTCCTGCATCATCAATCTTATCAGATACCGCATCCTTGTTATCAGTCTTGGATGTATTATCCGCTTTGACATCTTTTGTCTTAGATGAATCATTTGACTTAATATTGTCAGTTGATGCATCTTTTGTATTCATCTTAGAAGCTGCATCTGACTTTTTTGCAGTTGTAATATTCATCGCAGATGAATTATTCTTATTGCTTCCCGACATATTGCCAGCAACAGACTTAGATAACACTGCTGAAAAATCTGTGCCTGAATTCTTTGATTTTGATGTCTTAACGTCAGCATCCTGTGCAGGTATGCCTGCTGTTCCTGTTATTGCGGAACTTACCATCTTATCCGCCTCCTTTCATAAATGATTATTGATGATAGAAATATGCGTAAGTATCCCTATCAAATAAAATATCGGAAAAAGCCAGAAAAACTTTAGCTTTTTCCGAATATTTCTAACATATTAACCTGATAAAATCTAATAAGCCTGTGATGGGAACATAATCGCTGTAAGCTTAGCTGCATATATAGGATCCATCTCCTGCAGAATTGCTGCTCTCTGCTTAGGCGTCATGCACATAAGTATCCTTGTAACAACATATGCATCACCTGTCATCTCTTCAAGAACAGCAGCCGCCTTGTCAGAATCCATCTTTGAATATGTCGTTGCCCAGTCCTGAACCTGCTGTGAGAACTGCAGACGTTCAGTTACCTCCTTATATATCTTAGCTGCATTATCCGGATATATTGATTCATACCACGATTTATATTCAGATATAGCAGGAGCATTATCATTAAATACAACCTGCTTATCAAACTCTTCTTTCTGTTTCAGGAAATCCTCCTGATTGTCTTCATACACTTTAAGTCTGGCAATCTCAGCCTGAAGCTGTGATATCTGATCAGATGATGAATTGTTATTATTCTGATAATCCGCCACTTCAGCCTCAAGCTCTTTAATTCTGTCTATCGCTTCTGCAAGACTTTTGTACTTATATCCTGTTTCCTCCATAAGCTCTTCATCGCTCATCTCTGGAAGCACTTTATTAACAACTGGAACATTTTTAAGAACAGGTCTTAACATAGAGCCTATTCCGCCAACATCCATCTTAATCAGAAGTGCGAATATAACAAGCCATATAACGATTATTACTAACGCCAGCAAAAAGCTGACAAAGCCATTACCCTTTTCTTCGTCATCCTTTTTTTCGAGATCTAATTCATCCTCAGACTTCTTCTTCTTAGCCATCCCTGTCTCCATTTCTCATCAATCAGTGTTTTTCCCTTTATCATTATAGGTAAAACTAACCAATTGGTCAATTTCCTTCTTTTCTTCATTATTAAGTTCTACCTTGAACTCTTCAAATGCTTTTTCTTTTAATTTCTCATGTATCTTTCTTTCCTTCACGGCTTCATTAAGCTGCTCCCGCACCTTTTCAAGATTTCTCTCAGCAATTCTTAATTTAACAGCCTGCTGCTTCATCATCTCATCGAGTGTTTTAACCGATTCGCCGCCAATCCTTAACTGTACAACATCTACCTTGCCAAGAGATTTCTTTCTGATATCATCCTGATACTGCTGTCTTCTATTAACAAGCTGCATCAGCTTTTCTTCCTCTGTCCTGACAAGATTCATAGCAGTGGCAAACTCTGTCTTTGCCTGAGTTTCCAACCTTATCTTGATATCCAGTACATTCTGGAGCCGATATATAAATTTTGCCATGAGAAGTCAACCTCCTTAGATAGCCTGTCTGCTACCCTTCATCATAATCAGCAAATATATCATACAGCATGCGGAGTTCTTCATCAAATGTAAACTTCTCATCAGTCTGCTGCATAAGAAAAGCGTTAACTGCATCTATCTTAGAAATTGCATAATCAATATTCTTATTGCTTCCCTTCTTATAAGCACCTATATTGATAAGGTCTTCTGCTTCATTATATGTAGCAAGAACATTCTTAAGGCGTCCCGCCATCTTCTTATGTTCCTTGCTTGCAATCTGTCCCATGCATCTTGATATACTCTGAAGCACATCAATCGCAGGATAATGGTTCTTGTGTCCAAGCTTACGTGAAAGCATTATATGACCATCAAGAATACTTCTGGCAGTATCTGTTATTGGCTCATTAAAATCATCACCATCAACCAGAACCGTATACAATCCTGTTATAGACCCTTTCTCAGCCATACCTGCACGTTCAAGCAGCTTTGGCATCTCACTATATACGCTAGGTGGATATCCTCTCGTTACAGGCGGTTCGCCAGAAGCAAGTCCAATCTCACGCTGCGCCATTGAAAAACGTGTGAGTGAGTCCATCATAAGCAGGACATCTTTCCCCTGATCTCTGAAATATTCCGCAATAGCTGTAGCTGTCTTGGCTGCTTTGTTACGGATAAGTGCCGGTTTATCAGATGTTGCAACAACAAGAACGCTTCTCTTCATGCCTTCTTCACCAAGATCACGTTCAACGAACTCTCTTACCTCTCGTCCTCGCTCTCCAATAAGAGCTATAACATTAATATCGGCTTTAGTATTACGTGCAAACATACCCATAAGAGTACTTTTTCCAACGCCACTGCCTGCAAATATTCCAATTCTCTGACCCTTGCCAACTGTCAGGAGTCCATCTACTGCTTTAACTCCAAGCGGAAGCACCTCACTTATAATAACCCTTGACATAGGATCAGGCGGCTGGGCTTCAACTGAATACTCTTCTGTAAGACCAAGGTCCGTTCCATCAACAGGATTACCAAGACCATCAAGCGTATGTCCCAGGATGTCAAATCCAACTTTTACGCTTAACGGCTTACCAGTATTCTCAACAACACACCCTGGTCCAATTCCATCCACATTATCAAACGGCATCAGCAGCACAATCGTCTCTCTGAAGCCGACAACCTCAGCATTGACAACCTGTTTCTTGTCTGCTGAATATATCCTGCACAGATCATTAAGCCTGGCATCTGGTCCTATGGACTCCACTGTAAGGCCAACTATCTTAGAAACCTTTCCCAGCTTCTTGTAGAAAGTTTCCTGCATCAGTTCATGATATTTAGTTTTATCAATATCAAACACCGTAACTTCCTCCCTGCAGCTATTATTCCTGTCGTAATCACTTCATGCAGCTAAGCATTTTTATCTTCTTTATAAGGTTATCCATCTCAACATCAAGACTACAGTCAAACACTGCGCCATCTGTCTCTATGATACACTGGTTCTGTTCAAGCGAAACATCTTCCTGAACCTCTATATCAATCTCTTTATTAACATGGCAGCTTATCTTTCCCTGATTAGAAGATACATAATCATAATCAGCTGGCGATACTTTTATGATATATTCATGATTTCTGTCAGCACCGCTTAAAGCTTTATCAATAAGATACATAAGAATATCATGATTATCGACAGCCTCAGACGATATGACTGATTTAAAGACCTCTGTTATAACATCAACAAGCTGCGGTTCTATATTGTTATTTTTCTCAATATATTCCGACTCAAGCTGGTTAAATCTCTGTGTATATTCATCTTCTAACTGCTTTCTGCTCTGTTCTATCTCCTCGGACGCTTTCTGCATCCCATCATTATACCCTTGTTCATTCGCCTGATTATATGTCTTCTGTGCACTTTCCTCAGCATTTTTTATTATCTCATCTGCCTGCTCATGAGCTGATGCTATTATTTTATCAGCTTCCTCGTTCGCTTCTGATGTCTGAGCCATCATCTGCTCCTGGCTGACTGTCTCAGCAGATGCAGCACCCTCCTCATCCGGATCTGTCACAAGCTGTTCAACAACATCAGCTGTTAATCCATGAACAAACCCATCAGCATCAACGTTGCTCTTATCATTTGACTCTACAATATTTTGCAATTTAGCCTTAATTATTTCATTGTAATCAATAACGCGTTCTTCCTTGCTTACAGTAGAACCTCTTTTTAGTAGATTAGACAATTATCTCGTCACCTCCGCCTCTGGCAATAACAATCTCTGCTGAATCTTCAAGCTTTCTGATGATATTAACAATCTTCTGCTGTGCTTCCTCAACATCCTTCATACGTACAGGGCCCATGAATTCCATATCTTCCTTAATCATAACAGCAAGACGGCTTGAAAGGTTATTAAGGATAACATTCTGAACTTCTTCTGTAGCTCCTTTAAGAGCAAGAGCAAGATCACTATTATCAACATCTCTAAGAACACGCTGGATAGCTCTGTCGTCGAGAGAAAGAATATCCTCGAATACGAACATTTTCTTTCTGATCTCATCTGCAAGTTCTGGCTCTTCAACCTCAAGAGTTTCCATAATATGCTTTTCTGTTCCTCTGTCAACAGAATTCAGAATACTTACAATCGCATCTACACCACCAACAATAGTGTAATCCTGATTAACAAGTGATGAAAGCTTTCTCTCAAGCACTTTTTCAACCTGCTTGATAACATCTGGCGATGTTCTGTCCATCTGTGCTATTCTCTTTGCAACATCCGCCTGCTTTTCAGGTGGAAGTGATGATATAACAAGTGACGACTGCGTAGCCGGCAGATATGATAATATAAGCGCTATCGTCTGTGGATGCTCGTCCTGTATAAAGTTTAAAAGCTGGCTTGGATCCGTCTTTCTGATAAACTCGAATGGTCTGACCTGTAAACTTGCAGTCAGCTTACCAATAACACTCTTGGCTTTTTCCTCGCCCAGTGCCTTTTCAAGCAATTCTTTGGCATATCCAATACCACCCTCAGCAATATACTGCTGTGCAAGACATACCTCGTAAAACTCATTCAAAACCTTCTCCTTAGTCTGCGGAGAAACACTGCTGGTATTTGCAATTTCAAGTGTAAGCTGTTCTATCTCTTCCTCTTTCAAATGCTTGAATATCTGAGCAGATTTCTCTGGTCCTAAAGTGATAAGCAGAGTGGCAGCCTTCTCAACTCCATCCATTTCTCTCTCAGTTCCTGCCGATTTTTTAGCCATATATAATCACGCCTTTCCTAATCCCATCCTTCATTAAGCCAGTTACGAAGCAACAATGCAACTGCCTCTGGATTCTCATCCACAAATTTCTCAATAGCCTTTCTGGTCTCTGACTTCTCCTGCATATCAATATCATCAACCGATGGCTGTTTCTCTCTTGTTGTAGAAAGCATCTCTTCAACAGACAATTCTGGTTCTGTCTCGTTAACTGTTAGAGGCACTGCACTTCTTATAACAACAAACACAAGTATTCCTAATATAACTACAGCAAGTAAAATCTGTAACCAGAATGTTACATTGCTTAAGATATTGCCACTTGCCTTGTCCTGGAAATATGGTCTCTGGTATGCAATAACTGATATTTTACCAGCTGCGACACCAGTTCCCATCGCTATATTATCTATAACCGTCTGATCAACATCAAGGGTTGTTGTCTGGGCATTCTGTGCCTTGAACTCATCCCATGTCATATTATCGAGATAGCCAAGATCTTTACAATTCTGTTCATCATATATAACATTCTTAATCAGTGTAACAGCAAGTGTTGAACTGTCATACACGATATCTCCCGGTTCCTTGACTGTTGTAGTAACAATTGAATTAGGAAGATATTCATACTTCTGCACATTATATGTAGAATTGCTTGAATTACCATTCTGCAGATTGTATGTAGTATCATCATTATTAGATGTTGTTCCCGGTGTTCCACTTGCTCCAGATGAACCAGTTGATGTCTCAACATATGACGAGCCAAATATCGCCTGCTCATCACCCTGTGTAGAGTACTCGGTAGCTATTGTTGTGACAGCATCCCAGTCCATGTCAAAATTCAATGTAAGATATACATCATCATACATGCCTGATGCTAAAAGTCCCTGCTTTAACGAGTTCTTAGTTGTTGTCTCTATCTGGTTCTTATATTTAAGCTTGCCTGTATAGCTTACACCCGAATTGGTTGATGCATTGCTTGGACCTGAGAATAATGTATTACCCTTAGTGTCAACAACTGTAATATTATTAGTCGAACCATTTCCAACTGCAGTAGCAAGATAGTTAGCAATAGTCTCTGCATAATCATCATTAATAGTCTTAGAAGTTTCAAGACATGCACTTACAGATGCCTCTGATGTTGCAGCATAGAACGAATTGCTTGAATCCTCCATCTGAACAGTGATAGATGCATTCTTGATTCCATCCCAGTTTTCAAGATCATCCTTTAATTTGTTCTCAAGATAATGTGCATACATCTTGGTTCTGTCAGACTCTGTTGTTGTAAAGCTGCTGTTCATGGCATCCTGAAATGTATAGCCTGCCGGCTGTATATCATTGGATGCAATTAACATCTTGGCATTAGTAAGATCCGACCTGTTAACCTGTACTGTGAGAGAACCATTGTCAACTTTATAATTAATATTGTTGCTTGTGAGCAGTGTTGTCACACTGTTCATCTCCTTATAATCCTCGCACACCCGTAATATATCGTATGTTGGTCTTGATGCAACAAACGATATAATACCTATTGCCACCACTATAACAGCGGCAGAACTTATAATAACTGCCTTCTGCTTGGCTGTCCAACTTTTCCATATCTCAATTATTTTGTTAATAACTGCTCTAAAACGTTCAGCCATCGTAATTTAATACTCCTTAAATCTGCATATTCATAATCTCTTTGTAAGCTTCTAAGGCTTTATCTCTCACTGCAACTGTAAACTGCAATGCTATATTAGCCTGCTGCTGGTAAACTCCAAGTTCATGTGTGTTAGTCATATTACCAAGCGCATAATCAATTTCAGCCTGCTGAGCTCTCTGAATATAGTCATTAGTGCTATTAAGCAGACCTGAAACCGAATTAAACACGGAATCAAATGTCTCATCCCCTGTATTAGTCTGACCCACATTCTTAGCGCCTGACTGCTGCATTGCACTTGTAACTTTATTAATATAGTCAGCTCCAAGATTATTAACTGCCTGTGTTATATCCATTCATGTATACCTCTCATATAAATATTAAACTGCGTATGTAATATCATTATTATACAGTTCCTATTGACAATCCTTTCTGCGCCATTGTCTTGCTGGCATTAAAGGCTGATATATTAGCCTCGTAAGATCTTGAAGCATCTATTAAATCTGTCATCTCCTGGACTATATTGACATTAGGATATGTAACATATCCATTCTCATCAGCATCCGGATGTGATGGATCATATACCATATTCATATCTGTCGAAGTATCCTCATATACTGAAGTCACTTTAACCCCATCGCCAAGCCTTCCACCACTTGCATTATGCAATATACTTGCAAATGATGAACCTGTTGACGTTGCGCCTTTAACAGCCGTAGCCTGTGACAGTGTTTTTTCTGTAAACACAACCGCCTTTCTTACATATGGCGTTCCATCAGATGTTCTTGTTGTATTAGCATTAGCGATATTCTCAGATATAACATCTGTACGCAGCTGCTGTGCTGTCATTCCTGATGCACTTATATTAAAAGCTGTAAACATTGACATGTTAAGCGCCTCCTTATTCGATTTTATTATTTAAGTACTGCCTTAAATCTTGAAAATTCATTGCTCATGCTGTCTATCAGTGCATTATAGTTAATCTGTTCTGCTGCTAATTCTGCATTTTCTGTTGACAAATCAACATTATTGCCATCAAGCCTGTATGAAAGTGCTGTATTCTCCGTATATGTTCTATATGTAACAGCTGAAGTATCAACATTATTTATCTTCTGTGTCAATGTTGACTTAGGGCTGCCTGCCTGTTCAATTGCAGAATTAAGATAAGTCTTAAACTCCACATCCTGTCTCTTATAATTAGGAGTATCAACATTCGCAATATTATTAGTTAACACCTCTTCTCTTGCCCAGCTTGCATCCGCTGCTGACTTTAAGACGTTAACATATCCAAATAATCCTGAGCTCATATACCTGCTCCCTTCCGATATATATAAATAAAAGCATATACCTTAATACTATGTCATATCAATGGACATAGTACCACCTACTATAAGCTTAAGCTACATTATAAGATATAAAAGCATAAAAATAAAGCATAATTTTACCAAAATATAAAAAAAGGAAGAAGCCATGTCCGCAGAAATGCGTGCAGGCTTCTTCCAGCAAGTATCTAAATCCGTTAATTAATCATCAAGTTTTTTCAATTCATCAAACACTTCATCATTGACCACCCTTATATAGGTACCCTTCATTCCAGACGATCTGGATTCTATAACACCAGCACTCTCAAACTTACGAAGCGCATTAACAATAACAGACCTTGTTATGCCAACCCTGTCTGCAATTTTACTGGCAACAAGCACTCCTTCTCTTCCATCAAGCTCTTTAAAAATGTGTTTGATTGCTTCAAGCTCCGATGACGACAGCGTTCCTATTGCAGACTTGACAATCTGTTTGTTTCTTACTATCTCTGCATTCTCCTCATTGACAGATCGCATCATCTCAAGTCCAACAACCGTTGTTCCATATTCGCAAAGAATAATATCGTCTATTTCATAGGAGTTATCATTCTTATACAAAAACAATGTTCCAAGTCTTTCTCCCGCAATCTCTATTGGTGCAATAAGAGCCTCAAACTTCTTGACATTATCGCTTGCAAAACCAAGAGTCGCAAGATTGACATTCTCCTTAGTAGACAGAATACTCAGCAGACGTTCATTAAGCATATTATCAACAAATCCACCCACTCTGTCATAGATAAGTTCGTCAATCACATCAACCTCTTTATAGAACCCGGTACCTAGTACCTTACCCTTTCTGCTTATGACAAGAATATTAGATTCCAGAATACCACTCAGCACATCACAGATATCATTAAACTCAACACGCTGTGAATGATTGTTATGAAGAAGCTTATTTATTTTTCTTGTCTTATCTAACAATTGCACACTCATCAGTAATACCTCCGAAATATAAGACACACAATATGTGTACCACGAATAACCTCTGATAGAATATTAGCATTTATATTAGATAATTTCAATAGTTTTCTGACAATTAATTCTGTTTTGCTTCAATGTAGCCACAATTTTCATCTGCACATACAATCTTATTGCCTTTTTCAATCATATATCCACCACACTTAGGACATTTTTTTGATACAGGCTTCTGCCATGACATAAAATCGCAATCTGGATTATCCTCACAGCCAAAATATCTTCTACCTTTCTTGGTCTTCTTTAATACGATATCTTTGCCGCATTTAGGACATGCCACACCAATTTTCTCAAAATAAGGCTTTGTATTCCTGCACTCAGGAAATCCCGGACATCCAAGGAACTTTCCATGTGGTCCATATTTGATAACCATATTACGTCCACATTTTTCACATATTACATCACTGACTTCATCTTCTATCCTGACATTTTCAAGTTCCTTTTCAGCTGCCTTGACAGCTTCATCCAGATCTGGATAAAAGTTTCTTATTACCTCTTTCCATTTTACCTTGCCATCTCCAACGCCATCAAGAAGAGATTCCATATTGGCAGTAAAATTAACGTCAACAATTGTTGGAAACGCTTTTTTCATTATATCATTAACAGCTTCTCCAAGTTCTGTAACATATAAATTTTTATTCTCTTTAGCAATATAATGTCTTGCAATTATAGTTGTTATTGTTGGAGCATACGTACTTGGCCTTCCTATCCCCAGTTCCTCTAACTGCTTAACCAGTGAAGCTTCTGTATAGTGAGCCGGCGGCTGTGTAAAATGCTGGCTGCTGTCAAGAGACTCAAGCTCCAATGACGAATCCACATTAACTCCCTTAACAAGAGTATTACTTCCCTTTTCTTCTTCATCATCTTTATAAACAGACATAAAACCATCAAACTTAATCTTAGATGCCGAAACATTAAACCTGTACTTTCCTGCTGCAATCTTAACAGAAGTAGTCTCATATACAGCATTGCTCATCTGGCTTGCAGTAAACCTCTTCCATATAAGTTGATAAAGCCTGAACTGATCCCTCGATAACGACTCCTTAACAATAACCGGAGACAACGCTATGTCAGTTGGCCTGATTGCCTCATGTGCATCCTGTATATTTTTCCCATCTTTGCCAGAATTCTTAACTGCCGCTACATAATTCTTACCATAATTATCTTCTATGTATGACGAAGCCATTGATACAGCTTCATCAGCCACTCTGGTAGAATCTGTACGAAGATAGGTTATGATACCTATTGTCCCTCTTCCGGTTATATCAACGCCCTCATACAGCTGCTGCGCAAGTCTCATAGTCTTCTGGGTTGAGAAATTAAGCTGCTTTGCTGCTTCCTGCTGTAAAGTACTTGTTGTAAATGGCAGAGGAGCCTTCTTAACCTTTTCTCCTGGCTTAACGCTCTCTACAGAAAAGCTGCTCTGCTTTAATTCTTTAAGAATGTCATTCATCTGTGATTCATTCTTAATGTCAATCCTGCCATTCTCATCACCATAGAATCTGGCAATAACAGGTTTCTTTTCACCTGATACGTTAAGTTTAGCCTCAAGTGTCCAGTATTCCTCAGGAATAAATGAGTTAATCTCATCTTCTCTGTCACATATAATTCTCAGAGCTACTGACTGTACCCTTCCTGCACTAAGCCCTCTCTTTACTTTAGCCCACAGAACCGGACTTATCTTATATCCAACAATTCTGTCGAGCACTCTTCTTGACTGCTGTGCATCAACAAGATTCATATCAATTTTTCTTGCATCCTTTAACGATGCCTTGACTGCATTCTTAGTAATTTCATTAAATGTAATCCTATATATATCCTTGTCTTCAAGCTTTAATGCTTTAGCAAGATGCCACGAAATCGCCTCACCTTCACGGTCCGGGTCAGTTGCAAGATATATTTTATCTGCTTTCTTTGCTTCCTTCTTTAAAGCAGCAAGTATGTCTCCTTTTCCCCTTATCGTTATATATTTAGGTTCAAAATCATTCTCCACATCAATTCCCATCTGACTTTTAGGTAAATCTCTTATATGTCCCTGAGATGCCATAACTTCATAATTAGAGCCTAAAAACTTCTTAATAGTCTTAACCTTAGCTGGAGACTCCACAATAACAAGATACTTAGCCATAATAAATACTTATAATTCCTTCCATAATCTATATACTGCATCTGACATAACAGTTTTTCCCAACTTCCTTAACTGCCCCCTGAAGCTGCAATTCAAACAGCTGCTGGCTTACAACTGATATATCAAGGCCAGATTCTTTAATAATTGTATCTATATCCTTTGGATACAAATTGGTTGTACTATACACCATATTTTTTTTACTGGCAAGCAGATTTGTGTCAGAATTATCAACACAATCTTTTTGAAAATCATTCTGGCACTGGGTTTTCCCGATTTTAAAATTATTTTTTTCCTGTTCCAATCTTTTCTCTACCCATTGCCTTACCGCATCAATTTGTTTAATATCATCAGCACATGTTATTAACATTGCACCCATCTTTATAAGTTCGTTACAGCCAGCACTCAGAGGATCATCTATACGCCCCGGAACCGCCATTATTTCCTTATTCTGTTCCAGTGCCTGATCTACAGTTATAAGTGAACCACTCCGCTTTCTTGCCTCAACAACTATGACAACATCTGCCAATCCGCTTATTATGCGGTTTCTTTCTGGAAATGCGCCTTTATTGGGCTTACTGTCGGGATGGTATTCTGATATAATTCCCCCTCTCTCTATCAGCTTTGAATATAACTCGATATTTTCTCTTGGATAACACACATCAACACCACATCCAAGGACAGCAGCTGACATTCCACCACCATCCAGGCATCCTCTCTGTCCTGCAGCATCAATCCCTAAAGCCATGCCGCTTACCACCTGGATTCCCATATACGCAAAACTTCTTCCAAGATTATATGCAGTCTGTCGTCCATATTCACTGCACCCACGTGCACCTATAACCGCTACTGTAACTGCATCATCATCTACGCATCGTCCACGCATATATAGCGCCACCGGTGCATCAGGTATATTTTTAAGTCTGCGCGGATATAAATCAGACTGCCGGTGAACAAATATTATATTATTATCAGCAAGTGCGCAGAACTCTTCGTATATCTTATTATCCCTCTTAGCCTCATTAATATGTAATATATCTGTCCTGCTTATACCATATGGTGCATTATGTGTATCAAAATCACTCTGGTATACATTCTTTGCATCGCCAAATTCATCCAACAGAATATTCATCTTGGCTCTTCCAATTCCTGGTATGTTACAAAGCCAGTACCAGTAATAATCATTAACTTTACCTGATTCCATTATTTCTATACGATATAGCTTCACCAAGATGTGAGACAGCTATATTCTCCTCCCCCTCTATATCAGCTATTGTTCTTGCCGTCTTTAGTATCTTTTCATAGCCTCTTGCCGTCATATTAAAGCTGTCAAACGCTTTCTCCATGATTGTCTTTTCCTGTACGCCAAGAAAACAGTACTTCGCAACCTGCCTTGAGTTCATCTGTGAATTAAACAATATCTTTTCCCCCGAAAATCTGTCTTTCTGGATCTTCCTGGCTTTTTCAACCATATTTTTCATATCACACGAGGAATATTCATCCCTGCAATGTGCATCGTCATTATTAACAAGCATATCAAAATCCACTTTTCCAACCTTAACGCTCAGATCAAACCGATCCCATATTGGCTGGCTTATTCTTCCCATATACCTCATAATATCGTGTTCTGTACAAAAGCACTTTGTCCTGTCCGGATAATAACCACATTTACAAGGATTCATAGCTGCGACAAGCATAAAATCAGCTGGATAAATATATTCTTCTGACGCTCTTACAAGCCGTATATACCGGTCTTCCAACGGCTGTCTTAACGACTCCATTAAATTCACAGGAAATTCTGTAAGTTCATCCAGAAATAATACGCCCTTAGACGCAAGCGTAACCTCTCCAGGTCTTGGTATAGCGCCGCCTCCAAGAAGTCCTGCTTTAGTAACACAATGATGTGGTGCCCTGAAAGGCCTGTTTGTTATAACACCGCCATTTTCCAGATTGCCAGATATGCTGTATATCTTGGTAAGTTCCATAACTTCTTCCGGTTCAAGTCCAGGCATAATTGTTGGAATTCTTTTAGCAAGCATTGTCTTACCGCTTCCAGGCGGTCCGATATATAATATATTATGCATGCCGGCAGCAGCAATCATCGTTGCTCTCTTAGCTGTAACCTGGCCTTTTATATCTCTGTAATCCTCATTGAAATTCATGCCGTCCATGCGTCCAAATCCTTTATACGCAACAGGCAGGCACTTCTCTTTTCCCTGAAGCATACTTACCAGTTGTTGCAGGCTTTTTACACCATACACATCAATTCCCTCAATTATGCCTCCCTAGTCCGTATTCCCTTCTGGAATAATACATGCAGAAAACCCACGTTCTCTGGCAGCAAGTATTGATGGAAATACACCTTTTATCCTATTAACTCTTCCATCAAGGCTCAGCTCCCCTATAACCACCATATTATTAAGTAAAGATGACTCAATAATTCCATTAGCTGCAAGAATTCCAATTGCTATCGGAAGATCAAATCCTGTGCCAGCCTTCCGCACGTCTGCTGGTGATATATTGACAACTATTCTCTGTGGTCTTATCTCAATTCCTGTATTCTTGATAGCCACCCTGACACGTTCCTTAGCCTCTCTTACCTGTGCAGCAAGATACCCGCTCATATCAAAATATGGCAGCCCATCACCTGCATCAGTTTCAACATTAACAATAACTGGTTGTAATCCAGCCAATGTAACACTATAAACTACACTGTACATATACCTCCTGTCCCAGTTAATCCAATATAGCATATCTTAATTATAAGTATATATTATAATCATATAAAAACTGACATAATTGCATGTTAATCATGTCAGTTTTATTTATCATATCACACTTTTTATATTATTGCAATATGTTGTTATGTAGTCATTTTATTGATATGCCATAAACAGAATAGTTATCCTCACTTCCATCCAGCACCTCAGACATCATAGTATCAAAATTAATACTGCAGTAATATTTGTCACCATCTTCTCCGCCTGAAAGGACATTAAAGTTTCCATCTGTAGTCATATATGCATTCTCATATACATAAGCAAAATATACAATTTCTGTATTCCCTGAACAGGTTATGTCTGCTGAAAAAATAAGCACTATCTTGTTCTTTGCAAGCTCCCTGGATGCCGTGTCTTTTCTTTTTAAAAACTTTGAATCTATCAGGGTCACATTGTCTGCACTTTCCTCATTAGGCACATGAAGATATTTTTTATCATCAGATGCCTTATATAATATTCTGAATGACGTATCTTCTGTCTCTTTTTTTATTGAATTTATACACAATTGTATGTGCTGCTGCAAAACATTTTTATCAATCTGGCTGTTATCCTCAACATATGTACTCAGTTTATCCACCTTATAAATCTTGTCATAACAATCAGTTATATATCCATGTCTTCCAAGTTCAGAAGCATCCACATTACAATGAATCGTAATTTCATCGTTGACAGTAATATTACTGGCTTTGTCTGCTGTGTATGATAATTGTGAAAGGAACTCATCTTCCCATGTATTCCTTGTCACAACGTATGCATCCGGGCTGATTCCAGCAAATATAACTTCTACATTATCAAAAAGATTAATCTTCCTGCCATTTTCCACGCCTTTTGCCCTCATATTAAATGTGCTGCTTCCAACTGATACCCCCGCTGCCCTGGCAAGTTCCTTATCATATGTAATCTCAATTGACAGTTTATCGCCATTAGATATCCCAGTTTTATCTTTATCAGTATTCGTAACATATCCTTTTAAAGATTCTGCAAACTGCCTATACATATATTCCTTTGATTCATCAGCACCTTTGCCAATAAGCCTGTCTATCAGTTCATCTTCTTTAATTATACATTCCGCCTCTGCATATCCATCAGCCCCTGTATACGCAAGTTCAACATAGTCCTCAAGTGCAACATGCTTCTTCCCCATATTCCATGCCACTATAATAAGAACCATGCATACAGCAACCGCTGCAATTGCCATCACAAATTTAACTCTTTCATTGTGATTATCATATTTTTCCGCATTCTGCGATTTGACACCATATTTTTTTGTAAGGCTTTTATTAATAATGCTCACCTCCTATATATTTCTTGTTGCATCAATAAGCCATTCAAGCATCTCACCATCAAAATATGGTGTAAGCTTTTCCCTGACCCACGCATGATATTCATTGAGTGCTTCCTTTTCTTTCTCATCAAGAATGCTGGCATCAACAGCGTCAAGATCAATAGGCGCACATGTAAGAGTCCTGAATTTAAGCCATGTTCCATATTCATTTTCATAATCTTTTTCAGCTATAATCTCATTCTCAATTCTTATGCCATATCCGCCCTCAACATAAACACCTGGTTCATTAGATGTCACCATTCCTGGTTCAATCACACATAAATCATTTTTCCCAATCACGTGTTTCCATCTGAATCCATTAGGTGCTTCATGAACGTTAAGAAGATATCCTATTCCATGGCCTGTTCCACATCTGTAGTCAATCCCCTCTTCCCACAATGGTCCTCTCGCAAGTATATCAAGATTGTATCCTGTACACCCTGCAAGAAAATGTGCTTTTGTAAGTCTTAACATTCCTTTCAAGGTCAGTGTGAAATGATGTATTTGGTTTTCAGTAAGTTTTCCAAGTACAATAGTTCTCGTTACATCTGTGGTGCCTCTCATATACTGTCCACCAGAATCCACCAAAAGCATTCCTTCTTTCATAAGGCATGCACTGTCAGTTCCTGCGTGATAATGCATCATCGCAGCATTTGCACCATATGCACTTATAGTATCAAAACTAGGCTCTAAGAAATCTGGAATACGAGCGCGCAGTCCATCCAGATATTCTGCTGCCCCAGCCTCTGTAACCTTCCTGCCTTCAGCAACATTTTTTTTGACCCAATAGATAAACTCAGTAAGTGCCGCGCCATCATCAATATGAACATCTGTAAGATTCTTAATCTCTGTGTCATTCTTAACAGCCTTCATCCCTACAACCGGATTCTGTCTTTCCACAATAACTGCACCGGCATCCTCTAATTGCATATATATTGCAAGGTTAACCCTTTTTGCATCAACTAATATCTTCTTACCGCGAAGCTTATTGATATCCTCATAGATACTGTCATATGGACGTACTTTAATTTCTTCTTTGACAAATCTGTCCCTGACATCCTGTGGCAGACGCTTCTCATCAATGTAAATATATGCTTCGTCATGTGTTATGAACGCATAGGACATGACAACTGGATTGCATTTCACATCACGTCCTCTTATATTAAACAACCAGCATATATCGTCAAGTGTAGCTATAATATGTCCATAGACATCTTTCATATCCGCTCTTAACTTATTGATCTTTTCGCCGCTGCTCTGTCCAAATTCAGCATTAAATGCATCTGTTGATGGAAATGCTGGTCTGTCAGTCCATACAGTCTCTGTCGGGTTAAAATCGCATTTTATATGTGCTCCCTTACGCTCCAGCCTGCTTTTAAGTTCCATGCCAAGAACTCCTGAAACCATTCTGCCATCAACACCAAGAAGTCCATTGTCAGGCACAGCCGATTCAACATAATCATCTAATTCAGGAACCCCTTTGCACCCCATCTCCATAAGCTTTATAGTAGTTCCCTCAAGCTGTTTTTTTGCCTGCACAAAATATCTTCCATCTGTGAATAAAACTGCTGTTTCATCAGTTATCACAAGAGTTCCTGCCGAGCCTGTAAAGCCTGACAGGAATTCTCTTTCATTAAAATAATCTCCTGTATATTCAGACATATGATAGTCATTAGTACATACCATGTACACATCAACGCTGTCTTTAATCATAAGTTCTCTTACTTTTTCAAGTTTATGCAAAATATCCTCTTTCATAGCCCATTATCCTCTAATATCTTTTTTAGTTTTTCAAGAGATTTCTTCTCTATTCTGCTCACATAACTTCTGCTTATTCCAAGATTATCTGCTATCTGGCTCTGTGTAAGTTCTTCAACATCCATCAGTCCAAATCTGTGTTTGATAATATACGCCTCCCTTGGACTAAGAAGCGTATCAATATTTTCTGCAATAACATTTACCCTCTGATTAAAAACCATATTGCCGACAATGTCAACAGGTTCACAGCTGACTGTCTCTATTATGCTTATCTCATTACCTTCTTTGTCCTTGCCAACCGGCTCATACATTGAAACTTCCCTGGATGTCTTGCGCTCTGCACGAAGCATCATAAGCAGCTCGTTATCAATACATTTGGCTGCATATGTGGCAAGCCTTATACCTTTATCCGGATTAAATGAATTAATAGCTTTAATAAGTCCTATTGTACCAACAGAAATCAAGTCTGAGATATCTCTTTCTGGCACAGAATATTTCTTTGTCATATGTGCAACCAGACGCATATTCTTCTCAATCAGAATATTTTTCGCATTCATATCTCCATTGTGATAAGCCTTAAGCATCTGCCTCTCTTCATCCTGCGTTAATGGCTTTGCAAAACTTTTCAAAGAAAAAGCACCCCAGACACATATTTTATATATATTATGTGCCAGAGTGCTTTTTATTGCTTTTCCAATAGCTGTTATTTATTCTTCTTTTCTTCTTAATATATCAAATTCATCTAATTCAATGCCAAGATCTATGAACAGCTTCTGTTTTGGATGTGGCGCGCTCTCCATATCCGTTCCATTTTCATCTGTTATGCGTCTGACTGTAACTGTAAGATTAGTTCCATCAGGCTTCATAACCTCTATCTCCTCACCAACAGAGAACTTGTTGCGCTGCTCTATACTATACAGTCCCTGTTCATTCTTAGCACCTGCTATGCCAAGATATGTGTATTCTTTAACATATGTATTAGTATCATATATCTGTGTATCTTTATCAGGCTTGCCAAAGAAAAATCCTGTTGTGTACTGTCTGTATGTGCATTTGCTGATTTCTGACTTATAGAATGGTATTCTCGACTTGTACAGCTCTGGATCCTGTAAAAATTCATCTATAGCAAGCCCATATGTTCTCGCAACTGTCGCAACATACAACGCTGTCTTCATTCTTCCTTCTATCTTAAAGCTGTCAATGCCGGCATCTAACATCTCTGGAATATGCTCTATCATGCACAGATCCTTAGAATTAAATATATATGTTCCTCTCTCATTTTCATAGACAGGCATATATTCTCCAGGTCTTTGCTCTTCAACTACAGAATACTTCCATCTGCATGGATGAGTACACTCTCCCCTGTTAGCATCTCTTCCAGCCATAAAACTGCTGAGAAGACATCTTCCAGAATATGATATGCACATTGCACCATGCATAAATGACTCAATCTCCATCTCAGATGGGATATGCTCTCTTATTTCTTTAATCTCTTTAAGAGAAAGTTCTCTTGCAGACACAACTCTTGTTGCTCCCTGCTTCCACCAGAACTGGTATGTCATATAATTAGTATTATTGGCCTGTGTGCTTATATGTATGTCAACCTCAGGCCACACCTCTTTAGCAATTGTAAACATGCCAGGATCAGATATAATGAGCGCATCTGGTCCTACTGCCTTTAATTCCTCAAAATACTGTCTTGCACCATCCAGATCATAATTATGTGCAAGAATATTAGCTGTAACATATACTTTACAATCTCTTGCATGAGCAAATTCAATTCCCTCTTTCATATCCTCAAGCGAGAAATTCTTAGCCTTTGCTCTTAATCCAAACGCTTCACCGCCAATATACACAGCATCTGCGCCATACATTACAGCAACCTTTAAAACCTCAAGATTACTTGCAGGTATAAGCAGTTCAAGCTTTCTGCCATTATATACTCTGTTACCCATTATTTATCCAACCTCTCCTTCTTAACACTTAAAGTTATCCCATCACCTATTGGTACAACTGAAGTTATAAGTCCGTCCGTATGTGTGAGAAGATATATATATTCTCTCATTCTCTCATGTATTGTCCTGTTACGTCTTGTAACACCATACTTTGACTGGACAATTTCTCCTTCCTGAAGGACATTATCAGATATAAGAAGTCCGCCATCAGACAGCAGTCTGTTTATATGCGGAAAATAATTAATATACTGTCCCTTGGCTGCATCCATAAATATAAAATCAAAACTTCCTGTCATATTCTGCAGCACCTCAAGAGCATCTCCCTCAATCAGTGTTATCTTATCTTCCTTGCCAGCTCTCTTAAAATTCTGTCTTGCGACAGGTATTCTCTTATCATAATTCTCTATGGTAGTAATATGGCAGTCCTGCGGCATATTCTCACTCATAAGAATAGATGAGTAACCTACTGCGGTGCCAACCTCTAATATATTATGTGGCATCTTCAGTGCAATCAGCACCTTAAGCAGATTTCCCATCTCTTTTCTTATAATTGGAACATCAGCAGCGAGTGCCTCACGTTCAATCTCATCACATATTGAAGAATTGCCCGTATCCAGAGAATTAATATATGAAACAATTCTTGGATCTACAATCATATTTTACTCCTCAGAAGTAGTCTTACACATTATCTCAAACATCTCCGATGGCTTCATTGATGTATCAAGTTTATATGTTCCTGCCTGGAATTTGTCCTTATAATCTGACAGAATAATCTGCAGATAGACTATGGTTTCATCTTTAACAAGACCCTTGTTATAGAGAGTCTTAGCTATACTTTTAGATGTATCACTGGCTGTAACTGTTACCTGCACCTCCCTGGCATCTGCCTGTGTTGTAACAGCCTCCTCATTAAATATATTATGTCCAAATGAATATGCCTTGTTACCTGCTGTGAATATAATATAAACACCTGCAAGAATAATCACAGCATTAAGAGTTATCGATATGATAAGCCTTATTGTTTTGTTGTCCATATATCTTCTCCAATCTTAAAACTCATCATGTAAAAAATCCATGTCAAAATCAACAGCTCCAACGATATCCATACATATCTCCTGTACCATTCTGCACACACACATCTCAGCCCGAAGATATCTTTCAACATATGGCTGTTTCTTAACATCTTCATAACGTCTTAAAAGATCCTCCGTTGCTGACATAACATCACCAGCATCATCAGAATACTGCAAGAAAAAATTTTCCCTGCGGTAATCATCTACTGCCCTCTTAATATCAGGATATCTTTCAATCGTCTCAGCAAGCTGTCTGAATTCCTTATACTCTTCACTATCAGTTATAGCTTTCTTTAATTCATCTGTGAGCTTATCTATCTGATTCATAACAGTCCTCATGCATTTATCAAACCACCACTATAAAGTCGCTTCCATTATAATCGGAAGAATAACTGGATTTCTCTTCATCTTCTTCCACAGATACTCTCCTAAATCATCCTTGATAGTATTTTTTATCTTGCTCCAGTCTGTAACATTCTTATCCATACATTCTGATACAGATTCCCATACAACAGACTTAGCCTCATCAAGAAGCTCTTCCGCTTCTCTTACATATACAAATCCTCTTGTTACTATATCTGGTCCTGCTATAAGCTGTCCGCTATACTTTTCAAGAGTAAGAACAACTATGATAATTCCATTCTCAGCAAGATTCTGTCTGTCTCTAAGGACAATATTACCGACATCACCTACACCAAGTCCATCAACCATAATAGCACCAGTTGGAACCTTACCTGTTATCTCGCCCTTATCCTGGCTTAATTCTATAACATCGCCAGACTTTGCAATTATCACATGATCCTTGTCATATCCTAATGACATAACACAGTCTTTCTGTCCACACAGATGTCTGTACTCACCATGTACAGGAATAGCATACTTCGGTTTAACAAGTGAATATATAAGCTTAATCTCCTCCTGGCACGCATGTCCTGATACATGTGTATCCTGAAAGATTACCTTTGCGCCTTTCATGCCAAGCTCATTAATAACCTTAGCAACAGACTTCTCATTACCTGGAATTGGGGTTGATGAGAACACAACGCAGTCCCCTGGCATAATAGATACCTTTCTATGGAGATTAGCAGCCATCCTTGAAAGTGCAGCCATAGACTCGCCCTGGCTTCCTGTTGTTATAAGAACTATCTGGTCAGGCGTGTAATTCTTCATCTGCTCAGTATCTATAAGTGTTCCATCTGGTATGTTAAGATAATCAAGATTCTCGGCAACTTCTATTATGTTAACCATGCTCCTGCCTTCAACGCAGACTTTTCTTCCATATTTGACAGCAGAATTGATAATCTGCTGTACTCTGTCGACATTGGAAGCAAATGTAGCAATGATAAGACGATTGTTCTTATTATCTGAAAATATCTTGTCAAATGTGGCACCAACTGTGCTCTCAGACATGGTAAAGCCCTGTCTTAAAGCGTTAGTACTATCACACATAAGTGCAAGAACACCTTTCTTTCCAAGCTCTCCTAATCTCTGTAAATCTATAGGATCACCATATACAGGTGTATAATCAACTTTAAAGTCACCTGTATGGATAATTGTTCCTGCAGGTGTAAATACAGCTAAAGCAGCCGCATCAGCTATACTGTGATTAGTTCTTATGAACTCCACTCTCATACAGCCAAGATTAATTGACTGACCATAGTTAACTACTTTTCTTTTAACTGCCTTTGTAAGATTATGCTCCTTGAGCTTTGCATCTATAAGTCCCATTGTAAGCTTAGTCGCATATATAGGCGCATTAACCTCTTTTATAACATATGGAATAGCTCCTATATGATCTTCATGACCGTGAGTAATAACAAATCCCTTGACCTTGTCTATATTTTCTTTCAGATAAGTCACATCTGGAATTACAAGATCAATTCCTAACATCTCCTCTTCTGGAAATGACAGACCACAGTCAATGACTACAATACTGTCATTACACTCTATGGCAGTAATGTTCATTCCTATCTGTTCAAGACCACCAAGCGGTATAATCTTGACAGAACCTGTTAATTCTTTTTTCATTTAACACCTCATTATAAAAAATATATAAACACAGCATCATCCAGCTGTTAAGCTTCTTCATCCTCTATCAGCTCTTCAAATATCTTAAACACACCCTCAAGCTCTGCATCATCCTCCACGAATTCATATGCAGCCTCACTTGATTCCTGTGAAGATACATCTTTAAGTATGTAGCACTCTGCCTCTTCATCATCTGATTCTGACACCAGAAGATAATTCATGCCATTAACTCTTGTCTCTTCTATTACATAAAATTTAACTTTTTCATTATCATCAGTTATAAATTCTAACTGTTCCATACACATAAAACCTTTCAATAATAATTACTATCCATTCACTGACATATTACTCTTATAGTCAAGATATCCCTGCAGAATAAATACAGCTGCAATCTTGTCAATCACAGCCTTTCTGTTTTCTCTTCTTACGCCGCTTTCTATCAGTACATTCTCTGCTGATACAGTACTTAATCTCTCATCCCACATAACCACAGGAAGACCTGTCCTTCGTTCAAGCTTATCAGCAAACTCCTGACAAGCCTCGGCACGTTCTCCTAATGAATTATTCATATTCTTAGGCAGACCTACAACAATTTCATCAACGCCATATTCATCAATAAGTTCCTCTATCCTGGCAAGGGTCTGTCTTAATTTGTTCTCTTCCTTACGTGTTATTGTCTCTACACCCTGTGCTGTTATTCCCAGAGCATCGCTTACCGCAACACCAACCGTCTTAGTACCATAATCTAATCCAATTATTCTCATAAACCACAATATTATACACTAAATTAAAGACCTTTGGCATCAATAAAATAGCGGATAACCTCCTCAACAAGTTCATCACGTTCTACCTTCATAATAAGGCTTCTCGCATTATTATGACTTGTAATATATGTTGGATCTCCTGACATAATGTATCCGACAATCTGATTAACAGGATTATATCCCTTTTCCTTTAAAGCCAGATATACCTGTTCAAGGATTCCCTCTACTGAGATTGTCTTCTCTGGCTGTTTAAAAAACTGTGTACTATTATCTACCATAACTTCCTCACTTTCGTGTCTTTCATCACGCACTTTGTTGTATTCTTAATTATAATATACCAAAAACATGTACAAAACAAGTAAAAACCAATATGTTTCATGTAAAAAACAGCCGGCACACGATAAAATGTACCGGCTGATATATACTATATACACAGAGATTCGCTCTAATTAAGAAGTTCATTATTAGTCTCTGCTATTCCAAGTATGATATTAAGATTACCATTTCTTGTTCTTAATTCATCAATAAAGTTCTTTTCCTCTGAATTATCCTTCATATTCACATTATATATAAGCTCAAACATTGTACCCATATTAGTTGTTCTGACCCTTGTCAGTGCATGTGATGAAAGATACTTATCAAATATATCATCAAATGTATTAGTATAATTAAGTGTCTCTGGTACTGTAATCTTTAACTGTTTTTTCCCATCTTTGCTCTCTGCAAAATGTATTGCATTGAGAAACAGCATAACAGCAATAATTATAACAACAAATACACATGCAAATGCCACATATCCAAGTCCGCATGCAAGTCCTGATGCCATTGCAAAGAATACTATAGCTATATCCCTTGCATTACCCGGCGCACTTCTGAATCTTACCAGTGCAAATGCACCTGCCATTGAGAATGCTCTTGCAACATTGCTGCCTATAAGAAGTATTACCACTGCTACAATTGCCGGCAATATAACAAGTCCAATTATAAAATTTTTTCCGTATCCATCTTTTTTGCATATATACATATATACGCATCCTATTATTAATCCTAAAACCACTGCAGCTCCAATTCCTATCAATGATGATGTTATGCTGATGGCATTATCTGTCGCTGAGTTTGTAAATATTGATTCAAACATAATTTTTTGTCCTTTCCTGTATTAATCTTTCTTGCCTGTAATGTCTCTGAAACGTACCTTTTATATTCTGTTCCATACTTCGAAAACGACGTTGGATAAATATTTAATCCAGATATAATTTCTGAAAACCACATTGGAACAGCTCCTGATATCTTGATTTCCATAAGATATGTATCTGGTGGAATAAGCTGTTTTCCGTAATTTCCTAATTCAAGTCTTACATCTTCTCTTCTGGTTGTTATATTAGTATCAAATGTAACTCTGAAATCTCCATCATCTTTCTCAAAATAAGCTCTTCTGTCATATGACAGATAAACCTTAGGTACAAGCCTGTAGAGTTTCTTAAAATAATCTATTTCTTTTAACACCTGTGCATTGATGTCTATGTAATCTTCCATAATACCATCAATGCTTACATCTCCATCAAGATAACTGTATGCATCATCCAATCTCATTGATGTACGTCTCTTATTGACTATTCCCTTATATTTTTTCTTAATCTCAACAAATACTTTGTCAGATAGTTCAGGTACACCGTAGCTTCTCACTCTCAGTTTTTCCTTATACACAGGTTTATCTATCGATGTCCTTATAAGCCTGTCATCCAATGTATCATAGTATATATTTGATATCTGATAAAACTCTTTATCCTCATTATACCTGTCTAACACCATATGACTTCTCATCGCATCAACTATCTGGTGGTACTGTATGCCCGTGAGCATATATTTCTTTTCATATCTGTTAAACACTTCAATTGCCATTGTAATCACCTCTTATCTATATTTTGTAATTATATGGTAATTAAAATTTGTGTCCAAATTATGTTAAAAATGCGTAAAAAAAGTGACTTCTGATCCGAAGCCACTTAAAAAATATTTATTAATCCAATTATTATACTTTAATCCTGTTTTACATGCACATCAAGCTGGTTAAATGGAATCTCAATACCATTCTTGTCGAATTCCTGCTTAAATCTTTCAAGAAATATAAATCTCGTATCCCAATAAGCATCCTGATTAACCCAGCATCTTGTCTCAAGTGTAACACAGCTTTCATCTAATGATTTGACAACAACATCAATCCCTTTATCTTTAAGCACAAGAGGATATTCCTCTATAATCTGCCTAAGCACTGCTTTTGCTTTGGTCACATCACTTCCATAACCAATTCCAACGGCTATATCAAGCCTTCTTACCCCTCCAGCACCCACATTAATAATATTAGAGTTTGCAAGAGCGCCATTAGGCATCATAACCATCTTATTATCTATCATTCTGAGCTTTGTGTAAAGGATATCTATTGATACGACTGTTCCTTCACAGCTTCCAGATACAATATAGTCCCCAACTACAAATGGCTTAAACAGAAGAATTAATATTCCTCCTGCCATATTAGAAAGACTTCCCTGCAATGACATACTAAGAGCCAATGCTGCAGAACCAAACACTGCAATAAGTGATGCAGTCTGAAATCCCAATATATCAAGTATTACCAGCATCACAACAGCATATACACCTGCTTTAATAAATGAACTGATAAATTTGATTACGCCAACATCAAACCCTGCTTTTTCTAATGCTTTAACAGTTATCTTTAAAATCCACCTGATAAGATATTTGGATAATTTCCATATTACCAGGGCTATAATAATATCAATAACCTTTGAAACAGCCGTATCAGCAAACTGGGTAATCATTCCAGTCATATTTTCTTTATTAAAAAAAGCTCTGGCTTCTTCTGCTTTCTCAGCAACTTCACCGGTCTGTACTTCAAGCAAAATATTATTGAGCACTGCGTTTAATAGCATATTTTATCTCTCCCTGAATCAATAATTTTATTATCTGATCTTCTTTAGTGCATCCAGTTTCTTTCTGGCATCAATCTCTATCTGCTCACAGCGTTTTCTTGCTTCATCCGCCTGCTTCTCAGCTTCCCTGCTTGCATTAGCTGCATCAACAGCAGCTTTATACGCCTTCTCTTCTGCTTCCTTGGCAGCCTGTGCAGTAAGTCTCGCTTCTTCCTCAACCTCTTTAGCTCTGAGTGCTTTCTGCTTTGCCTGTTCTAGAGCCGTCCTTGTCTCATGCATAATAGCATTTTCCTGTTTTTCTATATCTGTGTATGGTTCATATACAAGATAGCACACATCAAGTCCCGCAAGCTTCAGTGAGATTGAATTATCCATCCCATAAGACTCCTCACAGACAGACTTGTATGTCACACCGGTGGCTGCATCTGTATACTTACCCTCGCGTGGCACTCCAATCTTAAAGTCTTCTCTTTCGACCGGGGTAAAATTAGCAACGCACAGTACCATGCTGTCATCTGATGCTATTCTTGCAAAAGATAAAACAGTCTCCTCTGGACAGCTATCATTAACCCACATAAAGCCATCAGGATTATTGTCAAGTTCATACAAAGCTGCATTTTTATTATATATTTTATTAAGAAACGCTATATGCTCTTCTATACCTTCGCATTCTTTGTAATTAACAAGCTTCTTTCCCGGATATGCATACATATAGGCAATTGCATTCTTTGCATGTGTCTTAGCCAGAACATCTCCAGCCTCAGCATCTAAATTTTCAGGAACTGGAGCTGACTGGGAAAGAAGCCCCTTATCCCATCCATATCCATCTCTTGAGAACTCCACAATAAAATCTTCACTATACTGGTAAAGCATACTATATGTAAGCTTGCCATACCCGCCTTTTCTAAACAGCGGATCTGTAGTGTAAAACTCTATAAAGTCCTTCTTCCATCCATCATTCCACTTATAATCAAATCCCAGGCCATCATGCTTAATATCACCTGTTACCATTGTCCAGATACTGCTTTCCTCTGCAATCATAAGCACCTGTCTGTCAAGCTTGTCTATATATTTTCTTATGCCCCTGATAAATTCAATTGCATCAAGATTCTCTTTACCACCATAGATATTTGTCTGCCACTCCCCGGCATTCTTACCATAATCAAGGTAAAGCATAGAAGCCACTTCCATCATTCTTATGCCATCAGCCTTAAACTGTCTGATCCAGTAATCAACTGTCGAGTTAAGGTATGAGCGCACCTGTGGCTTTGAATAATCATATGATGAGCATTTGAGTTCCGGATGATTAACCATATATGTATCGCACACATCATACAGATGAGTTCCATCATAATACACAAAGCTGCCCAGCCCCTGTTCCATGAACGCCAGATTACAATCAATAATAACTGCAATATCATTCTTATGGAATTCATTAATAACGCTCTTTAACAAATCACTTTCAATCCGTGGATTAACACACATGTTACCTGCTGATATTCCATCCTTTTTGTCAATGCTTGACGTGATTCCTGACAGCTCAACACAGTTAAAGCCCATATTTTTCACTCTGTCAACACAATCTTTTGCAAGAACCGCCTCTGCATCAAGCTCACATATCGCAAGCGGCTTATCTTTAGCAAAATCTGCTCTCCAGTTATTATCGTCCCATATATACTCACACCAAGGATTATTATCACCCATATAATATGGGTCAGCCTTTTTTACAGTCTGTCCATCCTTCAGCTTAATCTCATAACAATACTTCTGTATATCTGTAATCTCAGGAATAAACAGCTGGAATATTCCATCATCATCCCTGTTCATCTGACTGATTCTGCCATCCCAGTTATTAAAATCACCAACGACACTGACGCGTCTTGCATTCGGTGCCCAGACTGTAAACAACATTCCCTCTATTCCATCAATTTCTGCAATATGTGCTCCCATATACTCATATGCATTAAAAGCTGTTCCTGCAAGAAACTTCTTCTTGTTGGCAGGCTTCATTGATACATCAAAACTGTACGGATCATAATATGTGTGCAGCTGTCCTGATATATCCTCAACTGTAACACTATATTTTACAGACCTCTTAGATGATATAAGCACTGCAAAATATCCAGCCTCATCTACTTTCTCACATATATGCTTTTTGTTATCCGCAAGAGTTGTTACAGTAACCTCTACTGCATCTGGTCTGAAAATCTGTATAAGGAACCCCTGTCTGCATACATGTCCGCCAAGCAGTTTTCCCGGATTGGTGCAGTCTGCATATGTTATACCCTCTATCTCTGGCCAGTTCATAAGATTATATACCTTACTATTCATATGCCCCTCCTGTATATATATATTTACCGTTATATATTGTTCTTAACCCATGTTTCAAATAATTCAGTCCATGCAAACACCTCTGGCTGGCAATGTTTTCCGTCTATTGTGTCAGTCTCTTTAGTTCCAAGGCCAAGTCCATGATTTCCTTTAGGAAAGATGTGAAGTTCAAATGGAACATTATTAGCTCTGAGAGCCATTGCAAATTCTAATGAATTTTCAACTGGAACTGCGCCGTCTGCTGCAGTATGCCATAAAAATGTCTTAGGTGTATCACCAGATACTCTTTTTACCAGATTAACAGAATCAATAAGCTCATCATATCTGTCACCGAGCAGTCTCTCAAATGATGCCCTGTGAGCAAATCTGCCACTTGTAAGGACTGAATATCCAAGAAGCATTGCATCTGGCTTTACCTTGTCAGAATCAATCCCCTCGTAATCAAGAAATGACTTTAACTCTGGCTGGTTATACATCGTTCCAAGACATGCAGCCAAATGACCACCTGCTGAAAATCCCGCAACTATAATCTTATCAGGATCAACATCCCACTCACCCGCATGTTCTCTTACATAATTAACAGTATATGCAAGTTCATATAAAGCGCATGGAAATTCATTAGGCATCAGGCTGTATCTTAGAATAACTGCATTCATTCCGATATCAAGCATTTTAATTGCTATAGCCTCTCCCTCTCTTGGAGAATGATGATGATATCCACCGCCTGGACATATAATCATCAATGGTCTCTTAAATGCTTTCTGGTCATTCGGATACATTTCTTTAATATAAGTTGTTATTGTAACCTTGCTGTCATCATGCTTCAGTCCTAATTTACCATAATCAATATTCACATCTATCACTTCATGTAACATTTCTGCACCTCCATAAATATAGGCAAAGCCTTAAAATAGACCTTGCCCTTATAAACTGTAACTAATCTATCCTATGTATAAATATACCGCTTCTGAGCTTTGGCTCAAACCATGTTGACTTAGGCGGCATCAGTCTTCCTGCATCCGATACAGCAAATAATTCTGTTATAGATGTAGGATACATAGAAAATGCTGCCTTGCAGTCAGAATTACATCTTCTGACCAACTCATCAAGTCCTCTGATTCCACCTACAAAATCAATTCTCTGGTCTGTCTTTGGATCTTTGATTCCTAATACCGGCTCAAATAAGTTGTTCTGTAATATAGCAACATCAAGACCATCAACAGCATCATCCGATAATATCTCACTCTTAGCTGTAAGTGTATACCATCTGCCAGACAGATACATGCCAAATGTGCCTTTCTTAGCTGGTGCGACCGGTGTCTCTGAACCTTCCACTGTGAAATGTCCACTTATCTTATCTATAAACTGCTCATCTGTTAATCCGTTCAAGTCTTTGATTACTCTGTTATAAGGAAGAATCTTTAACTCCTCGTCTGGAAACAGAACTGAGAGAAAATAATTAAACTCTTCATCACCTGTGTATCCTGGATTCTGTTCTCGCCTCTTTAGCCCTACTTTAACTGCTGAAGCCGCTCTGTGATGTCCATCAGCAATATAGATAGAATCAATTCCAGCAAATGCGTGGTTTACATTCCCAACAAGCACCTTGTCTGTCATCTTCCACACCTGATGTCTGATTCCATCTGGAGATGTAAAATCATACAGACAGTCTGTCTGCTTTGTCTTATTCACAGCATCTGTTATCACACTGTCAGCTCTGTATGCAAGAAATATAGGACCAGTCTGTGCTCCCAGCGTGTCAACATGATTAATTCTGTCTAACTCTTTATCCGCTCTTGTATTCTCATGTTTCTTGATAACATTATTCAGATAGTCATCTATAGATGCACACGCAACCAGTCCTGTCTGTGTTCTTCCATCCATTGTAAGTGCATAAATATAATATGTTGAATCTGTATCTGTTATAAATGTACCATCAGATACACGCTCTTCAAACAATTCCTTTGCCTTATCGTATACCTGCTGTGAATACATATCAACTGAATCATCAAACTGTGTCTCAGCCCTGTCTATTGCAAGAAATGACAGTGGTTCTCTTTTAACCTCCTGTGCTGCTTCCTTTCTGTTATATACATCATATGGAAGAGCTGCAACTTTACCTACAATAGACTCATCAGGTCTGACACATACAAAAGGTCTGACATCTGCCATAAATATACCTCTCTCTCTTAAAATTTAAGCTTTGCCGTAAGTTCTTTTAATTCATCTGATATTCCAACTACCTCACCTACCGTATGGCTGTTCTTCTCACTTATCTGGAAGGTATCATTAGCATGTGCCGAAACCTCCTCAGATATAGCTGATATAGTAGATACACTGTCAACAATCTCATCATTAGCCTTTGCAAGCTTTTCAACTATATCGGATAACATTCTGGAACTCTCATTAATACTTGACGAACTTGCTTTAATCTGATTGAAACTCTCTTCTGTATTAACAGCTGCTTCATGCTGCCCTTCTATCTCATCTACCATCTTAGCTGTAACATCAACAACCCTGTTGATTGCATCTGACACATTGCTAATCATGTCTGTTATCTTGACAGCAGCATCCTTTGTCTCTCCAGCCATCTTTGAAATCTCTGTTGCAACAACTGCAAATCCCTTACCAGCTTCGCCAGCTCTTGCAGCCTCTATACTTGCATTAAGGGCAAGAAGGCTTGTTTGTGACGTAATTCCTGTAATTATATCAACAACAGAATTCATATCAGACATAATTGACTTCAGCTGTTCCAGCTCACCAGTTACAGTTTTACCATCCTCTACAGATGTGTTAACCTTTTCGATAAGAGCCGACACATTATTGTTACCATCTATAACAGCATTCTGTGTTTCCTTAACATCGGTTACGATCTGCTCCGTTCCATTCTTGACATTCTCCACCTTATGCTGTATATCTTCAGTCATCTCCAGCTGCTTCTGTACAGCTTCTGCTGTATCACCAGAACCAACTGTAACTTCATGCATTGCCTCTCTTGTTGCACTCACTGCTTCATCAAGTTCTCTGATTTTAGAGTCAATCATATTGATACGTTCGCTAATCTTTCCGGATATCTCCATCGTATTATCAAGAATCATATCCGTATTATCGCTATGCTCCTTTATTGTCCTTAATTTAGCAACATTATTAGTCTCAAGCACTTTGCATGTATACATTGAATAGATAGCAATTATAATCATGACCAGCACCTGAATCTCAAGCCCAGCCAGATTATCCTTAGTGTACAATCCTTTATTAATAAAAAGCACAGCCTGTACAAAGTTAACTAACAGGCATCCAATATTAACCGGTATTGAAAATTTGAAATCATTAAAGACCGATATAGCTATAAACATAGGGATTGCATATGTAAATACAAGCGTATTATTTGTTGTTAGCATTATAAAAATATAAAATATACCAAACCCATATCCCAGGATATGCTTAACCAATACTGTATCACGCTTTTTAGAATAAAAAAACCACTCCAGCAGAGGTGCGGCAATACCAATAAGTATTGTCAACAAAACATACGATAAAGTCCTTGCTCCTTTAATATATTCCACAATATATGCGAGTGAAATAGCAAGAATCTCTGCTGTATGGCAAATTGCCGCTGTTTTATTGCACCTTGCCATACCTATGTCTATTACCGACCCAGTCTCTACATCCGTCTTACTGTGCTCTTCTGTTTTCATCTTTATAATCCTCCAAGTACATATATATAATAAATTATACATTACCCCATTTTAATTGTAAAGCAAATAGAAGTCCTACAGACTGTGATAAAATCACAACCCATAAGACTTCTATCAAACACATTTATTTATTTTACAATACGCACTTTGATAACACCGTCAATAGCATTCAGTTTACTTACTACATCATCTGATACTGCTGTCGATACATCAAGAAGTGAATATGCATAATCACCTCTTGACTTATTAGCCATCTCATCAATATTAATACCAGCATCACCCATAACGCTTGTAATCTTGCTGATTACCGCTGGAACATTCTTATGGCAGATAGAAATACGTCCGATAGATGAACAAATTCCCATGTCACAAGCTGGATAATTAACTGAATTAACAATATTACCATTCTCTATGAAGTTTCTAAGTTCCTTGACAGCCATAACCGCACAGTTATCCTCTGCCTCCTCTGTTGAAGCTCCAAGATGTGGAAGAACGATAACACCATCCTGACCAGCAGTTGTTGTATTAGGAAAATCTGTTACATACTTTGCAACCTTGCCAGACTTGATTGCATCAAGAATAGCTGGCTCATCAACAAGCACATCTCTTGCACAGTTAATAATAACTGTACCCTTCTTCATCATATCAAATGCAGCCTTATTAATCATTCCCTTAGTACTGTCAAGTGCAGGAACATGAATTGTAATATAGTCACATTCTTTGTAGATATCTTCTACATTAACAATGTGCTTAACTTTACTTGAAAGATTCCATGCAGCATTAACAGAGAGGTATGGATCATAGCCATATACTTCCATTCCAAGGCTTATAGCAGCATTAGCAACAAGCTGTCCGATAGCGCCAAGACCGATAACGCCAAGCTTTTTGCCCTTAATCTCCTTACCAGCAAATGCCTTCTTAGCCTTCTCTGCTGATTTTGCAATATCAGCATCATCTTTATTAGCCTTAACCCAGTCAATACCACCAATTAAATCTCTTGATGCAAGAAGCATAGCTGCAAGCACATGCTCTTTAACAGCATTAGCATTAGCACCTGGTGTATTGAATACAACGATACCCGCATCAGCACATTTATCAAGAGGAATATTATTAACGCCAGCTCCTGCTCTTGCTATTGCAAGAAGTCCTGCTGGAAGCTCCATATCATGCATCTTTGCACTTCTTACAAGAACTGCCTGTGATTCTTCAAAAGAAGCAGCTGTATTATAATCACTTGAAAATAAATCAAGACCTACAGAAGCGATATTATTAAGACAATTAACATTAACCATTACTTTGTATTCTCCTTTTCAAATTTTCTCATGAATTCTACAAGCTTCTCAACACCCTCGATTGGCATAGCATTGTATATAGATGCTCTCATGCCGCCGACTGTTCTGTGGCCTTTAAGGTTAACAAAACCAGCCTTTGCTGCCTCTTCAACGAACTTAGCATCAAGTTCCTTATCACCTGTTACGAAAGGTACATTCATAAGAGAACGGTCTTCCTTAACAACTGTTCCCTTAAACATCTTGCTCTCATCAAGGAAATCATAAAGAATCTTAGCTTTCTTCTCGTTGTGGGCCTTCATTGCACTAAGACCGCCCATCTTCTTAATCCACTTGAATACCTTTCCACAGATATAGATATTATAGCAAGGAGGTGTATTGTATAATGAATCATTGTCTGCCTGTGTCTTCCACTTAAGCATTGTTGGTGTGCCAGGAAGTACATCATCTGTTATGAGGTCTTCTCTGATTATAGCGATAACAACACCTGCTGGTCCAATGTTCTTCTGAACGCCGCCATATACAACGCCGTACTTAGTTACATCCATTGGTTCTGATAAGAAGCATGATGAAACATCTGATACAAGAATGTGGCCCTTTGTATTAGGAAGAGTCTTATACTTAGTACCATAGATTGTGTTGTTCTCACAAATGTATACGTAGTCTGCATCTTCTGGAATGTCAAGATCTGAACAATCTGGAATATATGAGTATGTCTTATCCTCAGACGAAGCTACAGCAACTGCATCTCCATAAATCTTAGCTTCCTGAAATGCCTTCTTAGCCCACTGGCCTGTGATTATGTAAGCTGCCTTCTTGTTCTTCATAAGATTCATAGGAACCTCTGCAAAGAACTGCGATGCACCACCCTGAAGGAATAATACCTTATAGTTATCAGGTATATTTAAAAGATCTCTTAAATCCTTCTCTGCTTCCTTTATGATGTTGTCATAAACCTTGGAACGATGGCTCATCTCCATTACAGACTGACCACTGCCCTGATAATCAAGCATCTCGTCTGCTGCTTCTCTTAATACCTCTTCAGGTAACACTGCTGGACCTGCACTAAAATTATAAACTCTTGCCACTTTTCTTTCCTCCTATAATTAAGCCGCTAATGCGGTTATTAACGTATTGTTAATATAATACATCTAACTCGACAAAGTTACAACAAATAATATTCAAAACAACTACTGATTATTCTTTGCCTCTATGTCTTTTCTGTCAAATGCATCCGAAATCGGAGCACCTGGCGCAACCATTGGGAACACCTTGTCATCCTTAGCAATTTCACACTCTATAACACATGGTATATTAAGTTCTATGGCCTCTTTCAACGCACTATTAAACGATTCTATATCGCTTACCCTGTATGCCTTGGCGCCCATTCCCTCTGATACCTTGACAAAATCTGTCACATCATCCAGAACAGTTGAAGAATATCTCTTGCCATAGAAAAGATCCTGCCACTGTCTTACCATACCAAGAACATGGTTATTAAATATAATCTCTATAACAGGAATATTATATCGTGTAGCTGTTGCAAGTTCATTCATATTCATTCTGAAACATCCATCACCTGCAACATTGATAACAACCTTATCCCTGCAGCCTACTTTGGCACCTATAGCTGCTCCAAGTCCATATCCCATAGTACCAAGTCCGCCTGATGTAAGAAGTGTTCTTGGCTTCTTGTATACATAATGCTGTGCTGCCCACATCTGATGCTGTCCAACATCTGTCGATATGATTGCATCACCATTAGTTATCTTATATATATTCTCCATTATCAACGGTCCATTAAGACAGTCTGTTCTGTATGCCATTGGATATTTCTTTTTAAGCTCGTCAATATGTGAAGTCCACTCACTGTGGTCTAACTGCTCAAGCTTGGCATTAACACGCTTAAGAACTTCAAGAGCATCACCTATAACCGTAGCATCTGTCTTAATATTCTTATTAATCTCTGCCTCATCAATATCAAATTGTAAAATCTTGGCATTGCTTGCAAATTTCTTTGCATTGCCTGTAACTCTGTCTGAGAAACGTGCTCCTATAACAATGAGAAGGTCACACTCTGAAACGCCGAAGTTAGATGCCTTAGTTCCATGCATACCGAGCATTCCTGAATATAATGGGTCTGAACCATCAAATGCGCCTTTACCCATAAGTGAATCAGCAACAGGTGCATTAATCTTATGAACAAATCTTGCAAGTTCATCAGATGCATCTGATGCGATAACCCCGCCTCCGACAAATACATATGGCTTCTTTGATGCTTTGATAAGCTCTACAGCTATCTCAACATCCTCTTCCTTTATTGTATCTGTCTGTCTTTCTATAAGCTTAGGTGTCTCTTTAATGTAGTCATACTCCGCTGCAGTGACATCTTTAGTGATATCAATAAGTACAGGACCCGGTCTTCCTTCTTTAGCAATTCTGAATGCCTCTCTTATGACATCAGCCAGATCTGCTATATCCTTAACAATAAAGTTATGCTTTGTTATAGGCATTGTTATTCCCTGGATATCGACCTCCTGAAAGCTGTCCTTACCAAGAAGCGGAACTGTAACATTACATGTTATGGCTACAATTGGAATAGAATCCATGTACGCTGTAGCTATACCTGTTACAAGATTAGTAGCACCGGGACCAGATGTAGCAAGACATACACCAACTTTACCTGTTGCCCTTGCGTATCCGTCAGCAGCGTGTGACGCACCCTGCTCATGTGATGTAAGAATATGTGTTATCTCATCTGAATGCTTATAAATAGCATCATATACATTAAGGATTGCACCGCCCGGGTAACCAAATATTGTATCTACCCCCTGCTCCTTAAGACATTCAACAATTATCTCTGAACCATTCAACTTCATGGATTCATCTTCCTTTCAACTATTCTTTATCTATAATTATTCTTCATCAGGATTCTTCATTACTGCACCTCTGTTACCTGATGTAACCATAGATGCATATCTCTTTAAGTATCCTGTATTAACCTTAGGTTCTCTTGGCTTCCATTCAGCCTTTCTTGCAGCAAGTTCCTCATCAGATACCATAAGTTCAAGCTTGAATTCCGAAATATTGATGCTTATCATATCGCCTTCCTTTACAAGTGCAATAGGACCGCCTACAGCTGCTTCTGGTGATACATGTCCGATAGAAGCACCACGGCTTGCACCTGAAAAACGTCCATCTGTGATAAGCGCTACGCTTGAACCAAGTCCCATACCTGCTATAGCAGATGTAGGGTTTAACATCTCTCTCATACCAGGACCACCCTTAGGACCTTCATATCTGATAACAACAACATCGCCTTCTACAATCTTACCACCCTTGATTGCTGCAATAGCATCTTCTTCACAATCAAATACTCTTGCTGGACCTGTATGCACAAGCATCTCTTCAACAACCGCTGAACGCTTGACAACTGAGCCATCTGGCGCAAGGTTACCAGAAAGTACAGCAAGTCCACCTGTCTTAGAGTATGGATTATCAACTGGTCTTATAACCTCTGGATTAAGATTCTTGGCATCCTTGATGTTCTCACCAACAGTCTTTCCTGTAACTGTTATACAGTCTCTGTTAAGTAATCCAAGGTCATCAAGCTCTTTCATTACTGCATATACACCACCAGCTTCATTAAGATCTTCCATATATGTAGGACCTGCAGGAGCAAGATGACAAAGATTAGGTGTCTTTGCATTAATCTCATTAGCAAACTTAATATCGAAATCGAATCCAACTTCATGCGCGATAGCTGGAAGATGAAGCATACTGTTAGTTGAACATCCAAGAGCCATATCAACTGTAAGAGCATTAAGAATTGCCTCCTTAGTCATGATATCTCTTGGTCTTATGTTCTTCTTTAACATATCCATAACTGCCATACCTGCATGCTTTGCAAGTCTGATTCTGTCAGAATATACAGCAGGAATTGTACCATTGCCTCTAAGTCCCATACCAAGAGCTTCTGTAAGACAATTCATTGAGTTAGCTGTATACATACCTGAACATGAACCGCATGTTGGACATACCTTCTGTTCGTATTCGCGGACCTGCTCCTCTGTCATAGTTCCTGCAGCATATGAACCGACTGCCTCAAACATTGATGATAAGCTTCTCTTTCTTCCATCAACCTTACCAGCAAGCATTGGACCACCGCTGACAAATACTGTTGGCACATTAACTCTTGCTGCTGCCATAAGAAGTCCTGGAACATTCTTATCACAGTTAGGAACCATAACAAGTGCATCGAACTGGTGTGCTGTTGCCATACACTCTGTTGAATCAGCTATTAAATCTCTTGTAACAAGAGAATACTTCATTCCCACATGTCCCATTGCAATACCATCACATACCGCTATAGCAGGGAATACTACTGGAACACCACCAGCCTCTGCAACACCAAGCT
Source organism: uncultured Lachnospira sp. (assembly GCA_934359185.1). Classification (GTDB taxonomy): domain Bacteria; phylum Bacillota; class Clostridia; order Lachnospirales; family Lachnospiraceae; genus Lachnospira. Next base: position 326,966 of record CAKRLE010000001.1, read on the forward strand.
TGACTGCATTGACAATCTTATCAAGATTCATGTGACCTGGAACAATCTCATTATATGAACTTACAATACCAACTAATGGCTTGTCCATCTCTTCCTCTGTGAATCCTAATGCATTAAATAACGAACGGTGAGGTGCCTGCTGCATCCCCTTTTTAACATTATCGCTCTTCATATATATCTCCATTCTGCTGTATACAGCTGTTAATTATATCCTATCAGCTATGAGGTCGCCCATCATAGTTGTACTGCACTGTGTCATTCCATCTGACATAATATCTATTGTTCTGTAATTCTCCTTGAGGACCTGTGCAACTGCCGCCTCTACCGCATCTGCTTCCTTGTCAAGGTCAAGCGAATATCTTAACATCATGGCTGCACTAAGTATTGTTGCTATCGGATTAGCGATGTCCTTACCTGCAATATCTGGTGCTGAACCATGACTTGGCTCATATAATCCAAGCTTCGTCTTACCAAGGCTTGCTGATGAGAGCATTCCGATTGAACCTGTTATCATGCTCGCTTCATCCGATAAAATATCACCAAACATATTCTCTGTAAGAATAACATCAAACTGTCCAGGATTCATGACAAGCTGCATCGCGCAGTTATCAACAAGCATGTTAGTCACCTCAACCTCTGGATAGTCCTTAGCAACCTCTGCAACAACCTTTCTCCAGAGTCTTGATGAATCAAGAACATTAGCCTTATCAACACTGACAAGCTTCTTACGGCGCTTCATGGCAATCTCAAAACCCTTGATTGCTATTCTTCTTATCTCTTCTTCATTATATGTAAGAGTATCAACAGCTGTTATAACTCCGTTAATCTCCTCCGTATGTCTTTCGCCAAAATACAGACCACCAGTTAACTCTCTCATGATAACCATGTCAAATCCGTCACCGATAATCTCATCCTTCAACGGACAAGCATCCTTTAATTCATTATAAAGATGTGCTGGACGTATATTAGCAAACAGCTCAAGATCCTTACGAATCTTTAAAAGACCTGCTTCCGGCCTTAAATTAGGCGCTACATCATACCATCTTGAATTACCCACATTACCACCGACAGCTCCAAGTAAAACTGCATCTGATTCCTTGGCAGTCTCAACTGCTTCATCAGTAAGTGGAACGCCGCATGCATCAATTGAACATCCCCCCATCAGAATCTCTGTATAGTTGAATTCATGTCCAAAGCGCACTCCAACCTTATCCAGAACCTTTCTTGCCTCTCTTACTATCTCTGGCCCAATGCCATCGCCTGGAATCAGCGTAATATTATAATTCATAGAATCCCTCCATATATCTTACACTTATAGTATACATTCAATAAACTAGATCTTTTATATATTACCTTATATAACCATATTTTTCAACTATAATTATCTTAATGCAACCACACATGCCATATTAACCGGATTTGGATTCTTTATTAAATTATCTTCTAAAAAATCCAAAATCACACATTATACACTTCGCTAAACCCAATATTTTTCCCTATATTTTAAAAAGGACAAAAAAATCCATAAATCCAGCATTTTCTGGATTTTGCACCACTATTTGCTTCATTTGACCCAAAACATCATTCTATAACGCCCTATTCATATAGAATTTGGATTTTTCATCGAATATTCCACTAAAGAATCCAAATTCCCAAACATTCTTCAGGTTATAGTTCAAAACATGTTGATATTTTAATTCCATTCACCACATTTTTCCTATATACAAAAAGCGCCTCTTGAAACATACACCATAAATGTACATATCAAAAGGCGCATAAAAGCGCATAAATATTACTGCTCACTTGAAGCTGCGGCTGGCTTTTCAACCTGCTCAATAGCACTCTTTCTCATTGAAATACGGCAGTTTTTGTTATTACCAAACTCCACAATAACGTCATCATCTGTTATATCAATAACAACACCATAGAATCCACTTGTTGTAAGAACATAATCTCCCTTTTCAATCGAATCCATAAGCTGTTTCTGCTTCTGCTGCTGTTTCTTCTGTGGTCTGACAGCAAGAAAATACATTAACGCAATAATAACAACGATGTAAACTATAAGAACCAAGCCCTGCATAATAATCCTCCAAATATTGTATTCGTGTTAAAATAATTAACAGTGTTAATAATAACCTAAAAAGTCACTGATGTCTAGCACTTTATAAAGTCTTAAGAAGTTCAAGCCTTTCTTTCTTGAATGCGCTGTAATTTCCCTCATCAATCGCATTTCTTATATCTTCCATAAGATGATTATAAAAATACAGATTATGGATAACACAAAGTCTCATTCCAAGCATCTCTTTTGCCTTTAACAGATGTCTTATATAAGCCCTTGAATACTGGCATGCCTCGCACTGGCATCCCTCTTCAATTGGTCTGTCATCCTTCTCATACTGTGCATTGAACAGATTAATCTTGCCAAACTTTGTATATACATGCCCATGACGTCCATTTCTTGATGGGTATACACAGTCAAAGAAGTCCACGCCCCTGTCGACAGCCTCTAAAATATTAGCCGGTGTTCCCACGCCCATAAGATAGGTTGGCTTGTCCTCTGGAAGATATGGAACAGTCTCATCAAGAATATGATACATTTCCTCATGGGTCTCACCTACCGCAAGGCCACCTACTGCATAGCCATCAAGATTCATTTCTGATATGCGCTTTGCATGATCTATCCTTATGTCTGCGTAAATAGCGCCCTGGTTAATTCCAAAAAGAAGCTGGTCGGGATTAACTGTATCCGGAAGCGCATTAAGCCTGTCCATCTCCTTCTTACATCTTTCAAGCCATCTTGTTGTCCTGTTAACTGAGTTGATTATATAATTTCTATCTGCCTTTGCAGGCGCACACTCATCAAATGCCATTGCAATTGTAGAACCAAGGTTAGACTGTATCTGCATGCTCTCCTCTGGTCCCATGAATATCCTGTGGCCATCAATATGTGAATTAAATGTAACCCCTTCTTCTTTAATCTTTCTCAAACCCGAAAGTGAGAACACCTGGAATCCACCCGAATCAGTAAGAATTGGTCTGTCCCAATTCATGAATTTATGAAGTCCGCCCATCTCCTTAATTAGCTTATCGCCTGGTCTAACATGAAGATGATACGTATTAGACAATTCGACCTGTGTTCCTATCTTTTTAAGATCCATTGTAGACACAGCGCCCTTAATCGCAGCAACAGTTCCTACATTCATAAACACCGGTGTCTGAATAGTTCCATGTACCGTCTGGAGTTCTCCTCTTTTTGCTCTTCCGTCTTTTTTTAATAACTTATACATATCTATTTTCCTGTCTTAAATATTCTTATAAAAGTCTACGATCCTATCCATTCTCGCTGTCATATTTTCAAATATCTGGTCAACAAGCGCAATCGCAGCCATTGCTTCAACAACAACGACAGCTCTTGGAACTATCATTGGATCGTGACGTCCTTTAATTGATACCTCTATCTCTTCACCATTCTTATTAACAGTATTCTGGATTGACGTGATAGATGGTGTCGGTTTAAATGCAGCCCTGAACACTATATCGGAGCCATCGCTCATACCGCCAAGGATTCCACCTGCATGGTTAGTTTTCTTGACAACACTGCCATCTTTTATGGCAAATGCATCATTGTTAGATAATCCTGTAGCTTCAGCCACCTTAAACCCATCGCCAATCTCAAATCCTTTGACAGCACCTATTGATGTCACAGCCTTAGCAAGTGTTGAACTTAACTTATCAAACACCGGCTCACCGATTCCTGGCATAACGCCTGTTATAACACACTCAACAATTCCTCCCACAGAATCACCATTTTTCATTATCTCCTGTGCACGCCTTTCAACCTCTGCTGCCGCCTGCTCATCTGGCATGTTAAATGGATTTTCACTCATTTGGGAAAGATTGAATCTGCCATAATCAATGGCAACTCCTGCTATCTCTTTTGAATATGCATTGACAGTTATGCCTAACTGCTCAAGAATCTTCTTAGCCACGGCTCCTGCGGCAACTCTGCCTATTGTCTCACGGCCAGAGCTTCTTCCGCCGCCTCTGTAGTCCCTGAAACCATATTTTTCATCAAATGTATAATCAGCATGTCCCGGTCTGTAATACTGTGCTATCTCTGAATAGTCAGACGACCTCTGTGTTTTATTCAGAACAGCCATTGATATAGGTGTACCAGTTGTCTTTCCCTCAAATAAACCTGACATAATACACACCTCGTCAGCTTCCTTACGTGGTGTCGTAAATTTAGACTGTCCTGGCTTACGTCTGTTAAGCATCTGCTGGACATCTTCTGCCGATAAAGGAAGTCCTGCCGGACATCCGTCGATTACAACACCAAGCCCCTCTCCATGGGACTCTCCCCATGTCATTATCTTAAATCTGCTTCCAAATGAAGAACCAGCCATATCATACCAACCTTTCCATCTAATAATACATTTTGCCAAATCACTATCGGTGATTTTAACATTATTTAATCATATTATCAATTCTTTTCTTAAGCGGCGCAAGCGAGCCCATACGTCCTGCCGCATCATCTGACATTGCAGCCACGCTGTCCGCCTTGGAAGAATTGCCGGATGTCTCATACACTTTTCTGTAAAATTCCGCTTTGAAATAATCTGCCACAGCCATGCTCTCATACAACTCTTTATCATTTTTATCAGTCTTATCATTGTCATCGAGCACGAATTTATTTCTGTTCGTATAATAAACCGCTTTTCCATATTCTCCATTCTTATAACATTCCATAAGCCTGTATGAGCCCCATAATCTGTCATTATTGCTCCTGTCTTCTGTTACTGCAATTATCACTGCCGCATTAAGCACAACAAGTATAACAATTATAACATCCATAATCATAAGCTTTTTTCTGGTCTTTCCCTCATGAGTTCTGTGTACCGCATCATTTTTCATCAGTAATACTCCTCTCAACAAGGCATCTGTTAATTCTTGCTCCTGAATATGTGCTTATATTCATAATATCCTCATCTGTAAGATGATAATACTTTTTGAGAAGTCCACCCATATCCTTCTGCATCCGCTCAAGATATGTCCTATTCTCATCTGTTACAGCCGCTTTCTTATCTTTATAAGCAGACATCTGCGTGTAGTAATAAAATTCCTCAAGATAACTGCTAAGATTAGCAACATCATTTTCCTTAAGATTGATATTATCGCTATCCTTATGCATAAATCCTTCAGCCCATTTAAAATACCTGGCTCCCATAAGCACTGGATACTGCTTTTCAAACGCATCATTATCAAGCGCACCTATAGAATCACTGTAATCAGACACTGCCTCATAATCGCCATTTTCAAGATACGAATATATAACATCATTGACTGACTGGCTGTTATTGCTGATTGACGCTTTAGCAGCAGCCTGTCCAAGCGGTTTTACCATGAATGCACCAATAAATCCAATTATAAAAAGAGCCGCTCCCACAGCAATAAGCGCAATTCTTTTTGATTTACCAGCATTTGCGGCAGTTCTTCTGTATGCAGATTCTTCAGCTGCATTAAAAGACTTGTCAAAATCCTTCATCTTCTTTTGATGCTGTCTCATATAGTCATTGTCTCTATCTGTTTTCATCAATTAATTCTTCCCTGATCTGATTAAAATGTACCACATCATTATGATGGTCATATGCCTTTATCAAAACAACTGCCGATACTATCAATGCCGCTGTAATTAACACAATAGCCAGCACTTTGGCAGCCTCTTTTATGACAAGTCCGGCTCTTATATCTGCAAGCTCTGACATTGTCTGCCTTAAACCTGCAAGTCCTGTCATGTATCTTTTTTCCTGTCCATAAAAGCCAGCCGAACCACAATACGGACACTCTGTCAGTTCTCGGTTATACGATGCACCACACGACGGACATATCACATTTATTTTATCACTCATACCTAATCACCCAACGCACCATGTCTTTCGATGCTTTCTTCAATAACAAGCTGTATCTGGCTGCTGCTCATGCTTCTTACAGCAAGCGCCTCATCATCATTAATATAGAAATATGTCTTTAATATATCACCCATGTTATCATAGATAGAATGAACCTTCTTGTCTGAATCTGCGCCCATTGCAAGTTTTCCATATATATAATGAAGGTTATCCATGTCATAAAACTCATCAAGAAGACTACATGCACCAGATAATGCCCTGTTCTTATCATATGTATTATCTGCTGCCAGATATTCTGCCACGTAATTATTGATGAAAATGTATATCTGTGCCGCTTCTATCTGCGGATGATATTCAAGAAACGGTCCATCAGCCCATCCGTCTATATTAATACTATCTGCATAACTAAAGAACCTGTAATAATCCTCATCTTCCCAGTATCTGTCAAGATTAGCTTTCACCTCATACTCGCGCTTTGCTGCATCCTTCTGGGTATCAAAATACGAATCATGATAAATCACGTAAATCAGCCCTGCAATAAATGTGACAACTAATATTGCCATTATTATTCCACGCACCATAAATTTCACTGTGTTAAGCTTCTGCTCACTGATATACCGGTCTGCTTTATCGGTCTTTGCCTGATACATTTCTGTGTCTTTCTGATACTGCTGTCCAATTGGATTATCCCTTCCACAATGTGGACATATCTTATCAGTGAGTGCCACACTTCCTCCGCAGTACCGGCAATGCATATTATCTTTCAACTTAATTCTCCTATACTATAGAAACTTGTCAAGTTCCCTCTCTACCTCTGGCATCTTCTTTGGCTTTGGATTCTTATGTATCTTTCCCTGTGCTATAACCATTGACAGATTTCTAAGCGCCTTGACATCTTCCAGAGGATTGCCATCTGTCACAATAATATCTGCCTGCTTTCCAGCTTCTATGGTTCCTGTTATATCATCAACACCCGCAAGCTTTGCATTAAGGCTTGTTGCTGAGTACAGTGCAAATGAATCTGATACCCCACAATATTTGACGAAATAATACAGTTCTCTCCACATATCATAATGTGTGATATATGGACATCCAACATCTGTTCCAAGCCCAACTGGTATATCATTTTCAAGACACGCTTTCGCACAGTCAATTATTCCCTTAAACACAATATTGCCGTTGAACTGCTGCTCCTGTGTTGCATGTGAAATGCTTCTGTCAAACAGTGCATATGGCAGTGCAGGTGAGATTGTTGATACATGAAAAGCTCCTCTTTCCTTAAATAACTCAATTATCTCATCTGTAGGTTCTGCCCCATGTTCAATAGAATCAACTCCGTTTTTCAGTGCCACAAGAACTCCCTCTGTTGACTCAACATGCGCTGCAACTTTAAGTCCAAGCTTATGTGCCTCATCACATGCCGCTTTGACTAATTCAGGCTGCATTTTAAGCACTCCCGGCTCTCCCTTAACCTTGGCATCAAGCACACCGCCAGTTATCATAAGCTTGATAAGGTCTGGTTTATCTGCCGCAATTTTCCTTACATACATAACTGCCTCATCCACACTTGTCGCCTCGTACGCAAGCGAACCAGCCATGTGTCCCTCTGGAACAGAAACCGCCATATTGGAAGCAAGTACTCTTGGGCCGTCAATCTTTCCAGCGGCAACTTTATCACGGATTATTGTGTCATAATCTGCCACGCCACCGACTGTTCTTATTGTAGTAACACCACCTAACAGCTCCTGCTTTGCATATCCTTCGCACATTTTGACACCAATTCTGTTAGTCAGCGCATTGCTTGTTATCAGTTTAACAAGCTTTCTTACATCTGACTGCTTTTTCTTAGGTTTGCCGCTCGCTGGAAGGTGTACGTGAAGATTGATAAGTCCGGGACATATGTAACCGCCATTGCACTGGATTCTTTTCATGTCCTTTGGCACATCAATATTATTCACAATCGCTTCTATCATTCCATCACTAATTATTACAGCCTTGCCACTGACAGGCTTCATATCTATATGTCCATCAAGTATTATTCCATTAACAAGTGCATATCTCATATTATCTGCTCCTTACGTAATTTTTTTAATTATCGAGTATTGTTATACTTTTTATGACTGGCTGGTTGGCATATGGAACTGTACCATTATTATCGGTTGGTTTTACGTTGGCACAGATGGCATCAACAACATACATTCCATCTGTCACATAGCCAAATGCCGCATACTGTCCGTCCAGATTGGACTTATCAGCGTGCATTATGAAAAACTGTGAGCTTGCGCTGTCATAACTGCTTGAAGAACGTGCCATCGAAATAACTCCCCTCTTATGTGAAATGTTATTCGGCACGCCATTCTTAGAAAATTCACCTTTTATCTTGGTTCCTGAACCGCCTGTTCCGTCATGGTCAGGGTCGCCGCCCTGAATCATGAACCCGCTCATAATTCTATGAAATGTGAGTCCGTCATAAAATCCTGATTTGGCAAGATTGACAAAATTAGTAACTGTTATTGGAGCTGTATCTGCATCAAGCGTGAGGCTGATTGTTCCATAATTGTTAACCTCTATCTTTGCATCAATCTTTCCTGTAAGATACTGCTGGTTATCTGTGTCTGCTGCCACATTGCCATCTGTATTTTTACTGCCACAGCCTGTTAACAGCATCAACGCCGCTGTCATGGCCAGTATTATGCTTATATATTTTTTCATGGTGTTGTAATCTCCTTTACCTGATATCTAACTAATCCACGTTGCAAATCCAATACATTTTTATAATCCACTTAAATCAATCCTATATATTGAATTTTCCAGTTCTATATTGTCCATAAACATAATCATGTATATCGGCATATATATTCTTTTGCCATCTATCTCTATATTGCCCTCTGATAATATAAATGCCTGTTCAATATTATAATTATCACTGCCAAGGACATTATTAAGTGCTGAATGACGTTTATAATCTTTTCCCGATTTAACTTCCAATGGTGTAACTTTACCATTTAATTCAATAACAAAGTCAAGCTCACCCTGTTTTTTGCTGTTATAATAATATTCCTTATGGCCTTTAGTTAAAAGTTCCTGTGCCACTGCATTTTCAAATAAAGCCCCATTGTTGATAGAAGAATCTTTGTTAAGAATTGCCATTTTCACCTGGTTAGAATAGCAGCTTGTTAAAAGTCCCACATCAGAGAAAAACAATTTGAAAAGACTTCTATTCTCACTAATTATCAATGGAAGTTTAGGTTCGCTGACATTATATACAGGTATTGCAACTCCAGCATCTTTTAACCATAAAAAATCATTAGCTACCCGGTCATAACTAATGCCTTTTCCCAATGTATTAAGCTGGAACCGTTTATTTTTCTGGTCAAGCTGCCCAGGCATCATGTCATATATCTCCTGAAGTTTAAGCTTATACCTAATCTCATACTTGGTAAAATCCTGCTTATAGAGTCTGATTATTTTATTATGAATCTTTGCAACTCTGTTCAAATCATTAGTCTCAATGTACTCTTTCACCGCTTCTGGCATGCCGCCAATTATAAGATATAGATAAAACACATCAAGCATTTTGGAATGAATATAATCATCTACTGGCACTTTATTATCATAATTATCCTTAAGTGCAGATATCACATTATCTCCAACACCTAACGCACACGCAAATTCCTTGAAGCTGAGTGGATACATGTCAAAAACTGACATATAACCTACGGGGGCTGAGCGAAGGTCTGTCAGCTCTACACCTAAAAGAGAACCACTCATGATATACCTATAGCTTCCTTCTTCTACAAGAAACTTAATTCTTGTAACAATCTCTTTAAACTCCTGAATCTCATCTAAAAAAATAATTGTTTTTCCAGATTCCAATCTGCCTTTACCTGCCAGGCTCAAACGCATTGTTAAATCCTTAGTATCTTTAGCATTAGCAAATAAATCAACTAATTCTGGATTATCTATAAAATTAAGCTCAATATATGGAATTTTGCTTAACTCAAGACATTCACGAATCAAATATGTTTTTCCTATCTGCCTTGCGCCAGTAATAAGAAGTGCATCCTTTCCATGCTCAATCCAGTTAATTACTGTATTCTTGGCTGTTCTTTCTATCATTACATATCACCTTCCCAATATATATTATGTAACTTTTCCAACCTAATAATACATTAATTTTGCAACTTTTCCAACCAGTTTTTTGTCGTTTTTGCAACTTTTCCAACCAGATTTTTGTTGTTTTTGCAACTTTTCCAACCTTACCTTATTGGATAATGCTCTGGGCTGCATCTCTCTGTGACCATCCTGCATTTTCATATATCTGCATAAATACATCAAATGCATACACCAAAATATGTCCTGAACCCATACACGGATCCGTTACGCTTACAAAATTGATACAGTGTGAACGATAACCCTCTGACACTTTATAACGATGAACACGCACAGGGTGCAAATCCCCGGAGTGGTGTGCAGACCTGCGGAATCCGTCAGTCCAGCCTGCTCTGGAACTTTGCCAGGTTCTCAAGCATGACCTTTCCAATCTTCTCTGCATCATAATCACACGCCTCACAAATAAACCGCAGCCCATCCGGGGTCAGCAGTCTTCCACTTTCTGTATCTTTGAGGTACTGCTGGTAGGCAGCCTCCTGCTTGTTGTTCAAATATCTTCCCATGAACGCACCTCGTCAAACTAGAATTTGTCAATTTCTTTATTATCTAATTTGTTAGTAATCTATCCAACAACATCTGCCTGTTGTTTATAAACATTTCTGTTACCTGGTAGCTCTCTGTATCCTCATATTCGCACAGATGTATGCGTCCATTATCAAAACAATAGATATCTGCATCTGGTATTCCTAACAAAATCGGCGAATGCGTAACTATAATAAACTGTGCTCCCTCTTTTACACAACTATATATTTGCATCAACAATGTAAGCTGTCTCTGTGGGGATAATGCAGCTTCCGGCTCATCAAAAAGATACAAGCCATTTGGATGCAGATTGTTCTGTGCCAATGCGAGAAAACTCTCTCCATGTGATTTTTCATGATATTTGGCAGAAGGATGTGCGAGATCTGCATATTCTTCTTCCTTCGTTGCAACATTATAAAAACTTTCAGCCCTAAGAAAATAACCCCACTTTTCCTTCCGATAACCTTTGGAAATTCTTATCGCATCACACAGCTCTGAATGTGTATCATGCGTAGAAAAAACATAATTCTTTGTTCCACCTTCAGGATTAAAACCATGTGCTACGGCAAGTGCCTCCAATAAAGTTGATTTACCACTGCCATTTTCTCCGACAAAAAAGGTGATTGCTTTGTTGAAATCAAGTTTTTGAATCCCCTTAAAAGCCTTAATTCTCTTTAAATAACTATCGTTATCAATTCTATTCCATTCGAATATTACCCCTTGTAAGAATTGATCATTCATCTAATCACCTTCCTGTAAAAGACACTTTCTAATCCACCAATCCTTCGTTCTAAAGAACTCGGTCAACTGGAAGTTACCGAGTTATGCTTTCAATTATTTCTTTTGCAACACTATCAATGCTCATGTTAGACGTATCTATTCTGCTTGCATCATAATAGTGATTACTTAAATACTGTGTTGCCTCTGGCATATAAGTTACTGCCAAATCGATGTCTCGATTTTCTTGGTTATTTATGCGTTGATGTAGGATTTCCTTCTTGGCCGTTAATATAAAATGGTGACTCTCAATATTTGCGAAGCCATCTATAAGTTTCTGATTGCAATAATCATTAATCAATGCAACTGGAATGACTAAACAGTCGCAACTTCCTTCTTGTATTATTTCTGTTATTTCATCAACTAGAGCATCAACCAAATATTTTTTAGCTTCTGGATATCTTTTCCCAAAATAATCAGAAACTGAAGTTGGCTTATATTTTTCTTGCAATGCATCGAATTCAAGCAGATGTGCCTGTGGTATTTCCTCAACAATCGCAGCAGCAACAGCAGACTTTCCAATTCCAAAAGTACCATCTATCCAAATGATCTTCATATTCTTCTCCTGTAAATCCCGATTTAACAAACTGGGATTTGTCACTATCTAAAATCAAACCTCTTCGTGTTCTTCCATATACTTGAATACCTTTTTATCACACTTTGCTTTTTTATACCAACCAATTCCTATCATTACAAGTCCAACTATGATTGCTACTGTTCGTATTGTTGAATCTGGAGAAAATAAACAAGATGCAACAATACCGGTACCTGCACCCGTAAAAAAGTCTATGATTGATTTTTCGTGTTTGATTGTACCTAATACTCTTTCTTTATCTATTGCTTTTACCATTTTGGAATCCTCCTTTAATAATGTATCAAGAGAGATTTCAAACTGATTGCTCATGTCTACAAGTATTTGTAAATCAGGATAACTTTTTTCGTTTTCCCAATTTGAAACTGTTTGCCGTGTAACGTGAAATAATCGGCCAAATTCCTCTTGTGTTAATTGCTGTTCTTTACGAATATTCGATATTTGATTTCCTATATTCATAGTATCGCTCCTTTTTCTAATTCCTATCGTTCTTCTCCTTTGAACACTATTATGCAAGAGAATAATGTTCAAAGTAAAGCAATTAACCTTTTACAATGAATAAATAGAGGGGTAAAGGTTCTTTGACAAGTATTTTTATTATACAACTTCAAAGTTATCTAACAGTTACCCCTTCTTGAACTTACGTTCAAGAAGTATCCCTCGCTCTGCTCGGTCAATTCTGAGTTATAGTGCTATTTTTTTTCCATTTTCTAATCTTAGTTCTAAATGTTCCGAATGGAGCAACTGTGTTAACATGTATGAACTTATATACTTCCCAGACAGCTGTCTTAGTTGCATCGTCAGCCCATTTTCTCATATGTGGTTTAAATAATTCTTCCTCACTTAGCGAATCGATCATTGCATAAATAGAATTAATATTATCATTCAACATATCTTTCAACTCCTGCAGTGACAGATACGCATATGTATCTGTGAACCATTGATATAATTCACCAAGCTGATTCCATTTAAAATCATCTGAAGGAGTTTTGACATGAAGACCTTTTCTTTCATCTGCTTCCCATTTAAGGACGAGCGTTGTCCATCCAACTTGGTAAGCGAGATTTTCTGCCGGAGTTCGGTCAACTTCATCAACCCTCTTATTCTTTAAAGATTCTGGAATATCATTAAATTCAAAAATATACTTTGCAAAGCTTTTATTTATCTCTTTTTTAAGTTCGTCTTTATTCTCGTATGTTCTCAATAGTCTATTTCTCCAAACTTCGATTTTATTATCAGATTTTTCGTAGCTTTCTTTTATTTAACAAATCCCATAAAATTACCCTTGTATTGTTTTCAACTTCTTTAATCTTACAAACAATCTCTTATCCTTCGGACACATATTTTCAAGTTCCTCAAGACTATATCTTCTCAAATCATCTTTGCATTTTATCCCCATTCTAAATGCATCCATACATAGGACTCCATGTTCCTTATCATTCAGATCTTCTACACTACGAAGCTTTATGCCTTGCTCTTCACAAATCTGATATAATTCCTGAATTCCTGCAGCGTCGCCTGCCCCATAGACAGCATTTTATATCACAATACCATTACAATGATCAATCTCATGCTGAATTATCTGTGCCGTCCAGCCGGAATATTTCCCATGCTGCTTTTTAAAGCTCTGGTCAAGGTAATCCACCTCAATCTCCTGATATCTTTTGCATGGACGGACACCTTCCAATGAAAGACATCCTTCCTCTGTCTGATATGCCCCTGACTTCTTTGTAATCACTGGATTAATCATTGCAAACTGAAATGGTCCTGCTGCCACAACAATAATATTCTTCTTAACACCTATCATATTTGCAGCCATTCCAACACAATGGTCAAGATTGGCTCGCAGTGTGTCTAGCAAATCTGTTATCACCTGCTTATCTACTTCTGTCGCATCCACCGATTTCTGTGCAAGAAATAATGGATCTTTTACTATTTTCTTTACCATTAGTTCCATCCTTTCCAAGCATCCGGCTGATATCCAAGTGTAGACTGCTTTCCGTTTCTTACTACAGGAGTTTTGATTATCTGTGGATTCTCAAGCACCTTTTCCAGCTTGTCCTCATCTGCAGTATATTTAATGAGTGCAAGCAGGTCTTTATCTTTTCCATCCCAGTTAACCATATTTTCTAATCCACCATTTGCCTGAGCTACTGAATTAAATTCTCCTTTGCTCATACCTTTTTCTTTCATATCAATGAACTGATACTTTATGCCCCGCTCCTTGAAAAAACGCTCCGCCTTCTTAGTATCATTGCATTTCTTTGTTCCAAATATCTGTATATTCATAATCAGTATTCCTTTGCTATCTCTTCATCTATTCCATACATGGCCTTAAAATGTTCAAGATCTGCTGGACTTTTTATCAGCATTACCTCTTCTACCTTACCTGTATGTATATCCTTAAAGCCTGCTACCTGCTCGCCATTACAAATGCTCGCTTTAATCACAGGCTTTTTGTTTTCCTTATCATATGACTGTACTACACCTTTCTTCTTAAACAGTCCCATTTTGCTCACCTTCCTTCGCCTGTGCCATCAGCACAAGCTTTTCAAATGACTGTGCAAAGCGCTCATCATCTTCATTTGTCCTCTTCCTTGGTCCCTTAATATGATTCTTAGAAGACCCTCGTCTTGCTTTCTTATTAAGATGTCTTTCCATAAGCATCCGGTCAATATTTTCATTCGTGTACCACTTGCCAGATTGGTGAATAGCATATGCACCTTTTCCAAGAGCCATAGCAGCGACACCATAATCCTGCGATACTACTACATCCCCTTTATGGCAAATGCTAATCAGCTTATAATCTACTGCATCTGCTCCTGCACCTACAACAATCACATCGCTGTAATCAGAATACAAAATGTGATTTGTATCACACAGCAATGTGGTGGAAATATTGTATTTCTCTGCTATTGTCTCGACAATATCCACTACCGGACACGCATCTGCGTCTACAAATATCTGCATTTTCTCCTTAAATCCATTTCATATCAGTTATAGTTAATTGGTGTTCGTACTTCTATAAGATTTCCTGACGGATCATAGAATCTTACAAGTTTCTGTCCACCTTCAAGTTCCGTTAATTCCGTAACATAACTTACAACATACTTGCCAGACTCCAGTTTTTCAATAATGCCTTCTATATCATTATCACATTGCCTTCCAGCCTTGTAATCACACGCAGTCCAAACAGTTCTTCATAAAAATTAATTGATTCGTCAATGTTATCAACAATAATCAATACATTTTTCAAACTCATGATTTATGTACCTGCCTCTCCATTTCTCGTTGAATCCATGTCATAATTACATCTACAAGATAATCCTGCTGCACCTGACTCAATTCCTTGCCGGGCTGCATTTATGCCACTTTCGGATGCACTCCCTACAGCATGTAGCTGTTGCGTGCTGAGCAATAAATATCGGATGACCACGCATTGGTGTCTGCGTTTCATCTTGAGATTACTAAATGTCTTATTCATCTGTAAAAGCTGACCATCTATCTTTTTATGTATTTTAGTTTTCTTACTTTTTGCCATCTTCAGCTATCCTTTAAAACTTCACTACTTCCGACTCATGTGTAAATGATGAAAATGTAGCTGTCGCATTTTTAAAATAGAATACCTCGGTATTTCCATCATCTGCTGAGTACATATTCTGTAAAGATGGATAAGCATCAAGCATAGACTG
>CAKRLE010000002.1 GCA_934359185.1 uncultured Lachnospira sp.
TTAGGATTGAATTACCCAGTAGAACCTGGGAGAAAGGAAAAATCCAATCACTTTCTAATATGATTGGATTATACGTGTAATATGGATGGCAATTTAAAGGTTATATTTGGACTGGTCGGAGGACTGTCGTTATTCTTGTTCGGAATGAACAGCATGAGTGATGCTCTTCAGAAAGCGGCAGGCGAGAAAATGAAGAAGATTCTGGGATTCCTTACAAAGAATCCTGTCATGGGGGCGTTGGCTGGTGCGCTGGTAACAGCAGTATTGCAGAGCAGTTCTGCAACTACAGTTATGGTTATTGGTTTTGTAAGCGCAGGACTTATGAGCCTGCCACAGGCTATATCTGTTATATTTGGTGCTAATATAGGTACGACAATGACAGCACAGCTTATGGCTTTTAAGATAACGGATTATATATATCCAATTATATTTATTGGATTTATGTTGAATTTTGTAAGTAAAAAAGAACGTGTAAAGAATATAGGAATGGTAATATTTTCGTTCGGTCTCCTGTTTGAGGGAATAGAGATAATGGGTTCTGTTATGAAACCACTGGCATCAAGCCCTGTATTTATTGAACTTATGTCAAAAGTAAAAGACCTGCCTGTGCTCGGAGTAATTCTTGGTATGATTATGACTATTGTTGTACAGAGCAGCTCGGCAACGATTGCGGTACTGCAGAATTTTGCTTCACAGGCTGGACCTGATGGAGTGACAAGTGTAATAGGACTTGCTGGTGCAATACCTATTCTTCTTGGGGATAATATCGGAACAACAATAACTGCATTGCTTGCATCAATCGGACAGTCAAAGAATGCAAAGAGAACGGCTGTTGCACACAGCGTATTTAATATAACAGGAAGTATAGTGTTCTTATTTATTATACCTGTGCTTACAGGTTTTGTGCAGTTTATATCTCCTAAGGGAGCAGAGATTGACGTTATTTCACGTCAGATAGCTAATGCACATACAACGTTCAATGTGGTATGTACTTTTATATGGCTTCCATTAATTCCAGTGATGGTTAAAATAGTTACATTTATTATAAGCGGTGATGACAGAACAGCGTTAAGAGAATATGAGCCACAATATATAGATAATAATCTTATTTCGCAGCCTGCAGCAGCGATGTGCCTTGTGTCCAAAGAGCTTGGAAGACTAGCAGACTGTGCAATGGATATGATGGATAACCTGAAAAATTATGTGGTTGATAAGAATAGTGCATCAAGGACAAGAGAATATGCCGACAAGGTAAAAGTAGTAAAGACATTACAGGATAATATTGCGTCATACATAACAAAAATGTTATCAAGTGGTAATCTTACAGAAAATCAGGCTGAACAGGTTTCGGGACTGCTATATGTGTCTAACAATATAGGGCGTATAGCAGACAGATGTGGAGAGATTGAAGGAATCTGCAATAAGATGGTGGATGATAAAACAGCATTTTCTAAAGATGCTAATGAAGATTTAGAAGATTGTATATCAATGGCGCAGGAATTATACTATGATGCTGTTACGTCCGTCAGACTTGGAAATACAGAGCTGGCTGCAAAGGTTTCCAAAGAAAAGAATAAGATACGGAAAGCAGAAAAACAATTTAATAAAGCGCATTTAAACAGAGTAAAGAAGAAACAATGTGCGGAGAACCTGACTGCTGATTACTCAGGAATTCTGTATAGCATAGACAGGCTTGCTGATAACTGTGTTGCAATAGCAGAAGAGACTCTGGATAATATATCGTTCGTGAAATTTGAGAATGATGAAGAAGCTGCCGCGGCTATTGAGGCATCTGGAGGTGAGCAGGCATGAGGCGGATGATGTATGGATTAAGAAAAACATGCAGTATAATTATGGCGGCAGTCCTTGTGGCAGGTGTTATGGGATGTGGTAAAGGCGGAAGCCTTCCAGATATGTCATCTATGGGAACGATTAATGCCATAGCAAGAGAAGATGGCTCTGGTACTAAAAATGAATTCTACAGGCTTTTAGGACTGTCAGATGGCACACAGAATGGCGGAGTGGATAATATTGCTGGTTCTACAGATGATATGTGTAAGATGATTTCTGGTAATAAGAATGCAATCGGATATGTTGCATATGATTCGATAAGGGACAAGTCAGATATAAAGGTTTTGTCTGTCAATGGGAAAAAGCCAGATAATGATACAATAAGATTTAACCAGTATCCACTTATCAGGAGTTATTATATTGCATATCAGGGTGAGCCTGAAGGTCTTATGCAGGATTTTATAAGATATATTATGTCAGCAGGACAGGAGATTGTTGGAAATAGCTGTGTGGCTGTTAATGATCCGGCAGTTTTTCTTTCTGATAAATCATCAGGAAAGCTTACAATAGGCGGTTCGTCATCAGTTGCGCCTATAATGAAAGAGTTGATAGATGACTATAAAAAGTATAATCCTGATGCAGAGATTGAGCTTATTGTGTCGGATTCTTCAGATGGTCTTAACAGAACAATCAATGGAGAACTGGACATGGCAATATCGTCAAGGGAGCTGAAGGATTATGAGAATACGCTTCTTAATAAAAAGGCGATAGGAAAGGATGCAATAGCGGTGATTGTTAATGTAGATAATCCTGCGGACAATCTTACTAAGGCGCAGTTAAAGAAAATATACAGTGGCAAGGCAGATACATGGCAGGGGCTTTGATAGCTCCTGCTGTGTATCTGTATTTTAATCAGAGAAAGTTTCCAGAATGTTTATGATGCTGGATGCTGGTAATGTAAATACACATTGAAACCAATGAAGTTTTATGGTAAAATGGGAACAATATTTGGAAACTTCCTGCTTTACAAAAGGAAGTTGAGTATGCATTCGAAAAGCATTTATTGAATAACAATAACGGCGTAAAGCCACATAATCAGGAGGTTTTAGGATACAATGGAACAGTATAAGCAGGAATTTATAGATTTCATGGTAGAGAGTGATGTATTAAAGTTCGGAGATTTTACATTGAAGAGTGGAAGAAAATCTCCATTTTTCATGAACGCTGGTGCATATGTAACAGGTACACAGCTTGCAAGGCTTGGTGAGTATTATGCCAAGGCTATTCATGAGACATATGGTGATGATTTCGACGTGCTGTTCGGACCAGCTTACAAGGGTATTCCTATAAGCGTGGTAACTGCTGTAGCATATGCGAAGTTATATGGCAAGGAAGTACGTTACTGTTCAGATCGTAAAGAAGAGAAAGACCATGGCGCTGATAAGGGGGGTTTTTTAGGAAGCAAGTTAAAAGATGGTGACAGGGTAATAATGATAGAGGATGTCACAACATCAGGTAAATCAATGGAAGAGACAGTTCCTAAGGTAAGAGGAGCTGCAGATGTTACAATCGTTGGACTTATGGTTTCACTTAACCGTATGGAAGTTGGCCTTGGCGGAAAGATGAGTGCACTTGATGAGATTAAGGAAAGATATGGATTTCCAACA
This sequence comes from uncultured Lachnospira sp., assembly GCA_934359185.1. Classification (GTDB taxonomy): domain Bacteria; phylum Bacillota; class Clostridia; order Lachnospirales; family Lachnospiraceae; genus Lachnospira. The sequence goes on from CAKRLE010000002.1 coordinate 3,459, forward strand.
AGCGCAATCGTATCTATGGCAGATGTTGTTGAACACCTGTACAACAGAGAATGCAATGGCAAGGTAGTCATTGATGATGATTTAAAGAAGGCTATTGATGCATATTATGCAGAATATGGCGCTAAGAATGAGTAATTAAACTGTGTGCAGGAGGAATATTATATGGATGAAAAGTTATATAAAAAGATGAAGCACGTTGGCGTAAGCAGTCTTGTTATAGGTATTATTACTGTAGCTGTAGCAGTCAGTTCAGGTGTTATAATGATAATTAACGGAGCAAGACTTCTTGCTCATAAGTCGGAACAGTTATTTTAGCAGATAATAATGTATCGGGGTAATGGATGAGTAAGAATAAATCAAAGAAAATCCTTGAGTGGATTCTGTTTCTTGGATATATTGCACTGCTTGTTTATTTCATGTTTTTTGCAGAAAGTCTGGGGAGAACTGGAACAGTAAGTTCTAATAATGGCTACAGGTATAATCTCCGCCCTTTAAAGGAGATTAAAAGATTTATTTACAATGTAGACACTTTGGGTATATGGCCTGTATTTCTTAATATAGGTGGCAATATACTTGCATTTGTTCCATTTGGATATTTTCTGCCATCATTGTCGACACACAAGCTTAAATTTTTCCAGGTATTCCTGCTGACTTTCCAGCTTAGTATTGGAATAGAGCTGATTCAGCTGTTGTCAAAGGTTGGAAGCTTTGATGTTGATGACATGATATTAAACACGTCAGGGGGCGTAGTGGGATATATACTGTTTCTTATACTCAAGGCGGCAAAGCGCAGAGATTAGGACAGCCGGCAGCCGCCTGTTAAAGTGCGTATAGAATTAGACATAGAGGATATAAATAAATATGCGTATATTCAACAAATATAAATTTTCTAACAAAAGCCAGACTGTTGGAGGTGTAATTTCAACACTGATAGACCTTGGTTCGCTTGCATGTATTGCGGGGGCTGTTTATATATCATTTAAGAAAAGCGGTGCTGCCGGCATGGAAGTGGGATCACTGGGAATGCTGGCAATAATGCTTTCTATAATCGGAACTGTCATCGGTCTTCTTAGTTTTAAGGAAGATGATAAGTTCTATACTATGTCATGGATAGGTTCGCTGGCGGGAGGACTGCTTACGATATTTATGATATCAGTTATTCTTATGGGACTTGGACTATAAGACTATAATATTATAATACCAGGGTCAAAAGGTCAGAAAGCCGATGCAAGCTTGCTTGCAAGAGGTTTTTTGACCTCTTGACTCGCCAAAAACATGAGTAAGTAGCCATTTTTCAAAGAAAAATGAGCGGATTACGAATGTTTTTGAGGATTGCGAGAGTGCAAAGCACGTAGCAATCTGGTATCAAAGGGGTCAAAATACCTTTTGACCCCAACATCATATTATTAATCATAATATTAAGGAATCTGGAGGAAAGATATGTTTAATGATAATGTTGAGGAACGTCTCAGTCTTGCTATGGCAAGAATCAGTGAGATAGCACAAGATACTGAATATACCAATACGATAGATTCATGCTTAAGGGATGCTTATACGGACTTTTTCAGACGTGTTGCATCCTTTATTTTGTATGTTGATTCTGTAAAAAGTATGATTGCATCTGGAGAATATGACATATTATCACTTGAAGAATTAAAGGATATCAATACCCGCTTATATAGTGATGTTACAGGCACTAATTATGAGTCATGCTTTGCCAATCCTGCATATGCAGTGTCAAAACTTGGTGATGATTATGGCCAGCTTATGTCATTTGTATATGTTGAGGTAAGAAGCCTTATCGTCTATGCATTTGAATTAAGAGACAGCGAATATGCAGCTATAGCTGAAATGTTTGTTGAAGTGTACTGCAGCTTCAGTGATGGTATTCCTGAATATAAGAACTTAAAGGATATTATATACTGGTATGTGAGTGACTATAGCGATGATTTTGTTGAATACAGGGTTCGAGAGCAGATTGATGCATCACTTGATTTTGCGGTTGATATTATTATGAATGCAGATCTGTCAGATACACGTTATCTGTACCGCTTCGGTGAATATATATCAGATAATGAAATTAAGACAAGCATTTATCTTAATACTCTTACTGATGAACAGATACATGATATGGCATATACATTTACGGAAGGTTACCGTAAAGGCTTTGAACTTGGAAGAAAAGATTTATCTAAGAAGAGAACTGTTAATATAAGATACAGCCTTGGATTTGAGAGACTTGTCAGAGAAGAGGTTAAGCAGTTTAAGGCTCTTGGACTTGACACAACAATTTACAGGGCAGCTTCTAACAGCATTAATAAGCGGATGCATATAAGAATTGGATATTTTGGGGCAATTCCTAATAAACAGATGGATTACGACCATAGATTTGACAATGCGCTGTATATGGATTCAGCATTTGTTGAAAGAAAGCTTGGAGCGCTTAAACTTGCATATGAAAAAAATGCGGAGCTGGCAGGAGTGTTTGGCGGTCCGGCTGTCATGGAAACATTCGGAGAGGAGCCATTTGAACCGGTCGAGAAGAAAGAGTGCTTAAAGCTGGATGCACGTCAGCAGAAGCTCTCGGTAAGATATGATAACGAGTCGTCAGCAGTTGTTAACAATTATATTAAAGGTGAAGAGAGAAGCTTTACTATAATTGCTTACCCTGTTCCAGAGATTGGAAGTGATTATGACAAGATATTTGAAGAGATAATTGCTATTAATACGCTTGATTATGATGTGTATAAAGCTATACAGGAGCATATAATAGCAGCACTTGACGGCTCAGAGTATGTTGAGGTTAAGGGCAGCAATGGCAACAAGACAGACATGCGTGTATCTATTATGCCAATAGCGGATAAATCAAGCCAGACAGTATTCGAGAATTGTCTTGCAGATGTGAACATTCCGCTTGGAGAGGTATTTACATCCCCTGTATTAAAGGGCACAGATGGTGTCCTCAATGTAAGTGAGGTATACCTTAACGATTACAGATTCAGGAATCTTACAGTTTGGTTTAAAGATGGAATGGTTTCAGATTATTCCTGCGACAATTTTGATGATGATGAAAAGAACAGAGCATTTTTTAAAGAAAATGTTCTATACAGTCATGAGACACTTCCACTTGGCGAATTTGCAATAGGCACTAATACAACTGCTTATACGTGTGCCAGAAAATATGATATATTGTATAAGCTGCCAATTCTTATTGTAGAGAAGATGGGACCTCATTTTGCTGTTGGTGATACATGCTATTCAAGGTCAGAGGATGTAGCTGTGTATAATCCTGATGGCAGGGAAATTATATCAAGAGATAATGAGGTGTCAATACAGCGGAAAACACAGCCGGAGAAGGCTTATTTTAACTGTCATACAGATATAACCATCCCGTATGATGAGATAGGCAGCATCACTGCTGTTCATCCTGATGGAAAAAGAATTGACATTATAAGAGATGGCAGATTTGTCCTTGAAGGATGCGGCAGGCTTAATGATGCATTAGAGGTTGACGTTGACTGTAAAAAAAAGTAAAATAAAATAGTATATTTTTATGCGACATAGGTTGCAGAATGGAGGAAAGATATGGCACAAGTAGGAATTGTTATGGGTAGTGATTCTGATATGCCTGTTATGGCTAAGGCAGCAGATATTCTTGAAGAGTTAGGTATCTCATATGAGATGACTATTATCTCAGCACATAGAGAACCGGATGTTTTCTTTGAATATGCGAGAACTGCTGAGTCTAAAGGATTTAAGGTGATTATCGCAGGGGCAGGTATGGCAGCTCATCTGCCAGGCATGTGCGCAGCAATTTTCCCAATGCCAGTAATTGGAATACCAATGCATACAACATCATTAGGCGGAAGGGATTCATTATATTCTATAGTGCAGATGCCTTCTGGAATTCCTGTTGCAACAGTTGCAATTAATGGTGGCGCTAATGCGGGACTTCTTGCAGCCAAAATACTTGCAACATCTGATGAGAAACTTCTTGAAAAGCTTAAAGCATACAGCAATGGTCTGAAAGAAAGTGTTCAGAAGAAAGATGCAAGATTACAGGAAGTCGGATATAAGAATTATTAATATGATGAAGGTGTCAAAATTCAATTTTGGCACTCATATTTTAATATAAGAATAAAAAATGTGTGCGGGGCACAGAAAAGAGGATAATATGGATTACAAGAAGGCAGGAGTAGATATAGAAGCTGGATACAAGTCGGTAGAACTTATGAAGGATGCGGTTAAGTCAACATTAAGACCAGAGGTTCTTGGTGGAATCGGTGGCTTTTCAGGAGCATTTTCACTTGCTAAGATTAAAGAGATGGAGGAGCCAATCCTTTTATCAGGCACAGATGGATGCGGAACAAAGGTTAAGCTTGCATTTATCATGGACAAGCATGATACAATCGGCATAGATGCGGTTGCGATGTGTGTTAATGATGTTGCGTGTGCAGGTGGTGAACCACTGTTTTTCCTTGATTACATTGCATGTGGCAAGAACTATCCAGAAAAGATAGCAACTATCGTTGGTGGTGTTGCAGAAGGATGCAGACAGTCAGAATGTGCACTTATCGGTGGTGAAACAGCAGAGCATCCTGGACTTATGCCTGCAGAAGAATATGACCTTGCTGGATTTGCTGTAGGTGTTGTAGAGAAGAAGGATTTAATAACAGGAAAGGATATCAAGCCTGGCGACACACTTATCGGTATTGCTTCAAGCGGTGTACACAGCAACGGATTTTCACTTGTAAGAAGTGTATTTACAATTACAGAGGAATCTCTTAATACATATTATGATTCACTTGGAACAACACTTGGAGAGGCTTTACTTGCTCCAACTAAGATATATGTAAAGACCATGAAGTCAATCAAGAATGCAGGTGTCAGGGTTAAGGGCTGCAGCCACATTACAGGCGGTGGATTCTATGAGAATATTCCAAGAATGCTTCCTGATGGAATAAGAGCTGTTGTTAAGAAAGACAGTTACAAGATTCCACCAATATTTGAGATGTTACAGAAGGATGGAGACATTGAAGAGACAATGATGTATAACACATTCAACATGGGTCTCGGTATGGTTCTTGCAGTTGATCCAGCAGACGTTGATAAGACTCTTGAAGCTATCAAGGCAGCAGGAGAAGATGGATATGTAGTTGGTTCTGTTGAAGCAGGAGAGAAGGGAGTTACATTATGCTAAGAATTGCAGTTATGGTATCTGGCGGTGGAACTAATCTTCAGGCTATTATTGATGCAATTAAGTCTGGTGAGATTACTAATACACAGATAGCAGCTGTCATAAGCAATAATGCTGATGCATATGCCCTCACAAGAGCAAAAGAGAATGGCATCAAGGCTATATGCATATCACCTAAGGACTATGCAAGCAGGGATGATTTCAATGAGGCACTTCTTAACGAGGTTAACAGCCTTTCAGTTGATTTAATAGTATTAGCTGGATTTCTTGTTAGAATACCAGAGAAGATGGTTCATGAGTATTCACATAGAATTATTAATATCCATCCATCTTTGATTCCTTCGTTCTGCGGAGTTGGATTCTATGGACTTAAAGTCCATGAAGCAGCACTTGCAAAAGGTGTCAAGATTACAGGTGCAACAGTTCACTATGTGGATGAGGGAATGGATACAGGAGAGATAATTTTCCAGAAAGCTGTTGAGGTTCTTCCAGACGATACTCCTGAAGTCTTACAGAGAAGAGTTATGGAACAGGCAGAGTGGAAGCTTCTTCCAGCTGCTATTAATATGATTGCTAACAAATAATATACGAAAGGGCAGAAATTATGAAGGTATTAGTTGTAGGAAGCGGCGGACGTGAACATGCGATATGCTGGAAAATCAGCCAGTCAGACAAGGTTGATAAGATATATTGTGCACCAGGTAATGCAGGTATAGCACAGGTTGCAGAGTGTGTTGATATCAAAGCTATGGAGTTTGACAAGCTTGTTAAATTTGCAAAGGATAATGCGATAGACCTTACTGTAATTGGAATGGATGATCCATTGGTTGGAGGTATTGTTGACGTATTTGAAAAAGAGGGATTAAGAGTATTCGGACCAAGAAAGAATGCAGCTGTTCTTGAAGGCTCTAAGGCATTCTCTAAAGACCTTATGAAAAAATACAATATACCAACAGCTGCATATGAGACATTTACATCTGCAGATGATGCAAAGGAATATTTAAAGACATCAGAATTTCCAATTGTACTTAAAGCTGATGGTCTTGCACTTGGCAAGGGAGTTCTTATATGTAATACACTTGAAGAGGCTCTTGAAGGTGTTGACGAACTTATGCTTGATAAGAAGTTTGGCACAGCAGGGGATACAATTGTAATTGAAGAATTTATGACAGGACGTGAAGTATCAGTTCTTTCATTTGTTGATGGCAATACAATCAAGATAATGTCATCTGCACAGGATCACAAGAGGGCGCTTGATGGCGACAGAGGACTTAATACCGGTGGCATGGGTAACTTTTCACCAAGTCCTTTCTATACTAAGGAAGTAGATGATTTCTGTAAAAAATATGTATATCAGGCTACAGTAGATGCGATGAAGGCAGAGGGAAGACCATTTAAAGGTGTTATATTCTTTGGACTTATGCTTACTCCTAAAGGACCAAGAGTTCTTGAATATAATGCCAGATTTGGAGATCCGGAGGCTCAGGTAGTTCTTCCTAGAATGAAGAATGATATTGTTGAAGTATTTGAAGCATGTATAGACGGAACACTTGATAAAGTGGATCTTCAGTTTGAAGATAATGCATGCGTATGTGTTGTTCTGGCATCAGATGGTTATCCTGTTGAATATAAGAAAGGATATGAAATATTCGGACAGGAAAGATTTGAAGGCAGGGAGGGATATTATCTTTTCCATGCAGGAACGAAGTTTAATGAAGAGGGCAAGGTAGTTACTAATGGTGGACGTGTCCTTGGAGTTACAGCACTTGGCAAAAATCTTGTTGAGGCAAGAGCCAATGCATATGAAGCCACAGAATGGGTAACATTTGCTAACAAATACATGAGACATGATATAGGACGCTCTATTGACGAGGCAGCTGATAACTAATATATGTGCCTGGGGCAGAGATGTCCCAGGCATAAATTAACTAATGGAAATGGAGAATCGAATATGAAAGTAACTTCTGTTAAGGGAACTAATGATTATCTTCCTAATGAGGTTGAGATAAGAGATTATCTTTCAGATAAGATTTTATCAGTATATAAGGAGAATGGGTTTGAGCATATCACAACACCAATTATAGAAGATATAGAGAATCTTGATAAGAGTGATGGAGGTGAGAATCTTAATCTTATATTCAAGATTATGAAGCGTGGTGATAAGCTTGATAAGGCTCTGGAAAAGGGTGTTACATCACAGAATGAAAATGAGCTTGCAGATATGGGACTAAGATATGACCTCACACTGCCACTCAGCAGATATTATGCTAATAATAAGGACAAGCTTACAATACCTATGAAGTGTATCCAGATGGACAGGGTATACAGGGCTGAGCGTCCACAGAAGGGAAGACTCAGAGAGTTCATACAGTGTGATATTGATATCATTGGTTCAGAGTCAACAGATAGTGAGATAGAGCTTATTCTTACAACAACTAAGGCTCTCGATGCAATCGGAATGAAGAACTATAAGGTAAAAGTTAACGACAGAAGATTGCTAAGAGCGGTTCTTGCATCATTTGGATTTGCAGAGAGTGAGCTTGACAGTGTGTGCATAACATTTGATAAGATGGATAAGATTGGTCTTGATGGCGTCGTGGAAGAGCTTAATGAGAAGGGCTTCGATGGCAAGGCAATTGAGAGTTTTAAGAATTTCCTCGAGAAGAAGGATTTCAGCCTTGATTCAGTTGCAGTCATACTTGAAGATAAGACACCAGCAGAGAGTCTTAAGCATATTATTGATACTGTAGGTGAGCTTACAGACAACGCATATGAAGTAGTGTTTGACCTTTCATTGGTAAGAGGACAGGGATATTATACTGGTACTGTATTTGAAGTTGAGAGTATTGATTTCAAGGGTGCTATAGCAGGTGGCGGACGATATGATAATCTTATCGGCAAGTTCCTGAATGAGAATGTTCCAGCAGTTGGTTTTTCTATTGGATTTGAGAGGATTTTCTCAATTCTTATGGAACATGGAATAGATATAACAAGCAGACAGAAAAAAATTGCTGTTATGTATGATGAGCAGGAGTTTATAGCTGCTGTTAAAATTGCAGACAGGCTTAGAAATGAAGGAAATATTGCATCATTGTATGTTAAGCCAAAGAAAATGGGCAAGTTCTTAGGAAAGCTTGAGGAGAGAAAGTACGATGGCTTTGTTAATGTGCAGAATGGTGAAGATGTAAGCTGGTTTTAGTTAAAAAACAAAGGGGGACAAAAAATTGAAATCTATAGGTGCAAAAATTAATTATGTATTGTTATTGGTGTTTGTAATATGTGCAGCTGGTATTCTGATTGTTAATTCACAGATTAACAGTATGGGCAGTATTACTAATGAAATCAGTCAGAAGTATATTGAGAGTGTTAAGGAAGTAGATACTATATCTGAGTATATAGTTAATCTCAAATCCCAGATGCTTGAGTATCTTCTTGCACCGGAAGACAAAAAGTCTTCTAAGCTGGGTGAGATTACAAAAACCCAGGGTGCAATAGTTACATCATTCCAGAAGCTGAAGGATAGCGCTGCGACTGACAGGGCAAAGGATGCAGTTACTAAACTTGAACAATCATACGGATCATATAAGGATAAATATAATTCGATTATTAAACAGATTGACAGTAAAACGATAACTGATGCAACCGCAATTGATAACCAGCTCTCCAAACTTTACAGTGCACTTGAGATAAGCGTACATTCAGTTGAAGTGCAGAATACTGTTAATACAGTACGTGCACAGAAATCACTTGAAAGCAGTACAACAACAAGTCGTATGGTCTTTGTGGCTGTAGGAGTACTTCTTGTTGCTGTATTTATTATAAGTGTTTTCTTTGCCAAATTCTGTATTGCAAGACCAGCTAAAATTGCAACTAAAGAACTCCAGAATATTATACACGATATAGAAGATAATAATGGTAATCTTACTGTACGTGTTACACAAAAATCTAAAGATGAAATAGGACAGCTTGTAGCTGGTATTAATAAGTTTATTGAAGTTCTTGACGGAATAATATCAGAGATTCAGAATGATACAGCGGATGTTAAGAAGAGTGTTAATGTTGTTTATGGACAGATTGGAACAGCAGACAGCAATATTATGGATGTATCTGCAACAATGCAGCAGCTTGCAGCAGGTATGACAGAGATGTCTACAACAGCAGAGCATATAAGTGGCCAGACAGATTCAATAAGCCAGAGCATGGAAGACATAGCCAAAGAAGCGGACAATGGTTCAGCAATGGCAAAGGATATCAAGGTTAAAGCAGTCAAACTTAAAGAAGAAGGAATTGAGAGCAAAGAGAATACAAGTAAGATGGCTGACGAAATCAGAGAAGCGGTTAAAGCATCGCTTGAGAAGAGTAAAGATGTTGAAAAAATCAATGAACTTACAGATAATATTTTAAGCATATCAAGCCAGACTAACCTTCTTGCACTTAATGCATCTATAGAGGCTGCCAGAGCGGGAGAAGCCGGTAAGGGATTCGCAGTAGTTGCTGACGAAATCCGTACACTTGCTGATTCAAGCCGTAACACTGCCAACGATATCCAGGCAATAAGCCGTGATGTTACTAATTCAGTTGGTGAGCTTGCTGACAATGCTAACAAGATGATTGATTTTATTATCAATGTTGTAATGCCTGATTATGACAAGCTTGTTAATATAGGTGAGCAGTACAATGAAGATGCAGAAGATTTTGATAACATACTTCAGCGCTTCACTGATAATGCTACACAGCTTAAGCAGACAATGGTAGATGTTGCAACTCTTATCAAGGGTATGTCAGTGACAATCAGTGAGAATTCTGATGGAGTTACTATGGTTTCTAATAATGCCAGCGGCCTGACAGAGGGAATGAGCCAGATTAAGGAAGAAATGTTACATACAGAATCAGCAGCTGGCAGACTTGATGAAACTGTTGGACGTTTTACAAGAATATAGGAATGGGGGTAGCTTGATATGAAAAAGAAAGTATTACTGACAGTAGTGATGATGATGCTTATGTTTGCTCTTGCTGGATGTGGCAGCAAAAATAAAAATGTTACAACACTTATAATGGCTGATGTACAGGAAGGTGATCATCCAACAGCTCTTGCATGCGATAAATTTGCTGAACTTGTTAAGCAGAAGACTGACGGAAGAATTAACATTGAGGTGTATCACGGACAGACACTTGGAACAGAGGCAGAGCAGATAGCACAGGTAACAGTTGGTGGAATTGATTTCGTGCGTGTATCTTCACCAGTGGCTTCATATTATGATGATATAAAGGCGTTTCAGGCTTTGTATCTGTACGGAAGTGAAGATGATATGTGGAAAGTCCTCGATGGGGATATCGGCAATGAATTTTTAAAGGCACAGAAGTTAAAAGATAATGGTATTGAAGGACTTTGCTGGTTTTCAGGTGGTTCGAGAAACTTCTACAACAATGTTAAAGCTGTGACAAGTCCGGATGATCTGAAAGGACTTACACTCAGAGTTAATACTGATTCAATGTTTGCATTCCTTGAAAAATGTGGTGCAAAGGGTGTCAATGTATCATATGGCGACATTTATAATGCAATATCTGATGGAACAATTGATGGAGCTGAGAATAACTGGCCATCTTATATATCAACAGGACATTACAAGGTTGCACCATATATAACAGTTGATGAGCATACAAGAATCCCTGAGATGATAGCAGCTTCAACGGAGACAATGAGCAAACTTTCCGCACAGGATCAACAGATTATCCGTGAGTGTGCTAATGAGGCCAGTCATCTTCAGAGACAGTGGATGAAAGAGTATGATGAAAAGGCAATCAAACAGGCAGAGGAAGCCGGATGTACGATAACATATCTCACTAAGGAACAGGTTGCAAAATTCCAGAGTGTGGCAGAACCTGTTAATGAAAAGGTTAGTTCTAAATATATTAATATAATTAAGAAAATTAAAGCAGCGCAGTAAAATAAAAATATGTTATAATGGACAGAAGGATTCAGACTTCTGTCCATTTTGTGTTTTGAAAGGAGAAATAGTTATGTGTTTTGATAATGTAAAAAAGAATTTTGGATTTGGCTGTATGAGACTTCCAATGCAGGAAAATGGCGAAGTAGATATAGAACAGACAAGTAAAATGGTAGATGAATTTCTTGCACAGGGATTCAATTATTTTGATACGGCACACGGATATCTTGATGGAAGGAGTGAGCCAGCACTCAGAGAGTGCCTGACAAAGCGATATAAGAGAGAAGAATATATACTCACAGACAAGCTTACAATGTCTTATTTTAACAAGCAGGAGGACATCCGTCCTTTTTTTGAAAGCCAGCTAGAGGCATGTGGTGTAGAGTATTTTGATTTTTACCTTATGCATTCACAGTCAAAGAGCATATTTGAATATTTCAAGAAATGCAAGGCTTATGAGACTGCACTTGAGCTTAAAAATGAAGGTAAAATTAAACATTTTGGAATATCATTCCATGATAAAGCTGAGGTTCTTGATGAAATCCTTACAGAGTATCCACAGGTTGAAGTTGTTCAGATTCAGTTCAACTATCTTGATTATGATGACCCTGCTGTACAGAGCAGAAAATGTTACGAGGTCTGTCGCAGGCACAACAAGCCAGTGATTATTATGGAGCCAGTTAAGGGAGGTAATCTTGTTAATCTTCCAGAGGATGCAAAGGCAATTCTGGATGATCTTCATGGAGGAAGTCCTGCAAGCTATGCAATACGTTTTGCTGCAAGTTTTGATGGAGTTATAATGGTTCTTTCTGGAATGAGCAATATAGAGCAGATGAATGATAATTTAAGCTATATGAAACATTTTGTTCCATTAAACGACACCGAGATGGAAGCGGTAAGGAAGGTTGCAGATGTATTTCATTCTAAGCATATGATTCCATGTACAGCCTGCCGTTACTGTATAGCAGGCTGTCCTAAGAATATATCTATTCCTGATTTATTTGCCTGTATGAATGCAGCCACAGTTTTTCACGACTGGAATGCAGGTTATTATTACAGAAAAGTATATACTGTGAATAATGGCAAAGCGGGTGATTGCATTAAATGTGGTAAATGTGAGCAGATATGTCCGCAGCATTTAAAGATACGTGACCTGCTTGTTCAGGTGGCTGATGAGTTTGAGAAGGTGGAGAAGTAATCGGGCTGGATTTAAGAGCTGCATTTTGCATGTTTTTTGGATTGTGAAGGGAAAGTATGGAATATATAGCACATAAAGATGGAGAAAGAGTACAGACATTAAAAGAACATCTTGAAGGAACAGCACAATTAGCGGGTGAATTTGCTGCAAAATTTGGTAAAGAAGAATGGGGATATTGTTGTGGGATGCTTCATGACATTGGAAAATATTCCAGTGAATTTCAAAGAAAAATAAGATTGGATACCAATAATATGGTTGATCATGCAACAGCAGGTGTCCAATTATGCGACAATAAAGGAGGATATTATCCTCTGTTAAGTTATTGTATTGCGGGACACCATGCAGGTATGCCGGATTATGGCAACACAGCAATATCTTCAAGTTTATGTGGCAGAAGGGTTAAAAAAATATATAATTATGAAGCTTATAGAGATGAAATTGATATTCCAGCGTTGAATTCTGCACCTATTAAAATCGATCAATGTCGAAATCTGGATTTTACATTAAGTGTTTTTTTGAGGATGATTTATTCATGTTTGGTTGATGCAGACTTTTTAGACACCGAAAGCTTTATGAATAATGGAAATATAGAGCGTAAGTCAGGACAGGAAATGTATGTATTGCTGGAAAAATTAAAAAAACATATAGATAAATGGCTTTTAAATGATGACATAGATAGTGTGAATGGAAGAAGAACAGAGATATTAAAACATTGTCTAGATGAGGGTACTAAGAAAAAAGGATTTTTTAGATTAACAGTACCTACGGGTGGTGGAAAAACGATAGCATCACTTGCATTTGCATTAAAACATGCAGTGGCAAATGAAATGAATAGGATTATTTATGTGATACCATATACAAGTATTATAGAGCAAAATGCACAGGTTTTCAGGGATATTTTGGGTTATGACAATGTATTGGAAAATCATTGCAATGTTGATTATGATAGTTCTGAAGAGATGAAGCCAATGCAACTGGCAAGTGAAAATTGGGACAAACCCGTTATTGTGACAACAAATGTACAATTTTTTGAATCGTTATTTTCAAATAAATCATCAAAGTGTAGAAAGATACATAATATTGCTAATAGTGTTATTGTTTTTGACGAGGCACAGATGATTTCATTGGATTATTTAAAGCCATGCATGGCAATGATAGAACAATTAGTTGAAAATTATGAATCAAGCGTTGTTCTTTGTACAGCGACTCAACCAGCATTGGATTCATTTTTGCCTGATGTTAAAAATATTATTGAATTGTGTCCACGTATGGAGAAGCAATTTGAATTTTTTAAACGTGTTACATATTGTAAGATGGGATCAATCTCAAAAGAAGAGCTGGTAAACAGACTTAACAATGAACAGAGTGCATTATGTATTGTAAATACTAAAAAACGTGCTCAGGAAATCTACAATATGGCTGCTGGAGAAGGTGTATATCATTTATCAACAAGTATGTATCCTAAACATAGAAAAAGAATTCTTGATACTGTTAAAAAAAGATTGGATGATAATAAAAAATGTATTCTGATATCGACAAGCTTGGTAGAAGCTGGCGTTGATTTAGATTTTAAATGTGTATATAGACAGATTGCAGGAATTGACTCCATAATTCAAGCTGCTGGCAGATGTAATCGTGAAGGAAATGAAGATGCAGATGACAGCAAGGTTTATATATTTGATTTTAATGATAATAGTAAAGCAATGTCACAGAGACAGCAAATTGATATTTCAAAATCTGTTTTGCAGGACTATACCAGTATAGACAAGTTAGAATGTATTTCAGACTATTTTTCCCGTTTATATAAATTTCGTGGAGATGGCTTAGATAAAAAACATATTATGGATGAATTTAAAAACAGAAAATATAATTTTGCAAAGGTTGGTAAAGAATTCAAGTTAATCGAGCAAGATGTAAAGACTATATTTATTAATAAAGAATCTGAAGCATGTGAAATATTACAGGATATTAAACAAAAAGGCTTTTCAAAAGAAAGAATGAGAAAGTCGGGAATGTATTGTATTCAGGTATATAATGATATGTTTGATAAATTAAATAGTGCAGGGATGATACAGTTGATTTCAGAAGATATTCAGGATTTTTATGAACTGGTTAATGTTGAGCAGTATTCAGAGAATTTTGGATTGGATTATTCAATAGATAATGATATTGCTATATTCTTATAAAGTATTAGTTAACAAGTTGCTGCAGTGTGGAAATTAATACACACTGCAGCATTTACCATATAGAAGGTAGTGTTATTATTTCAATCCACTGGATTACCAGACTTAAGTTAGTATATATGAAATTGTAATTTATATCAATAAATTTAAACATATATTTCAATAAAACTACAACTAAATATAAACCTTGATATATGATATTAAATGTAGTATATTTAATCCAGACAAATTCAAATAATTATAAATTATTAGTTAAAAGGAGGTAGTATGATTTTATATCATGGCAGCAAAGATGTAGTAGAATATCCTGAAATAAGAAAAGCACAGTATAATAAAGATTTTTATTTTGGATTTTATTGTACGAATCTTCCAGAACAGGCAATTAGATGGGCAAGCCGTTATGGTGGAAAAGGATATCTTAATAGTTATGAATATACTCCTAATCCACAATTAAGATATTTGATATTTGAAAAAATGACTGAGGAATGGCTGGATTTTATTGTGGAATGCAGAAGTGGCAAGGCACATAATTATGATATTGTTGAGGGACCAATGGCAAACGATACAATTTATAATTATATTCAGAATTATATAGACGGCAAAATATCAAGAGCAGCATTTTGGGAGCTTGCAAAATTTAATCATCCAACACATCAGATTAGTTTTCATACATTAGCATCATTGGATACATTAAATTATATAAAAAGTGAGGTTGTTTATGGGAACTAGAAATAATAACGCATTATTTTACACGTGTAGTTTAATTGAATTTATAGGACGTGACAGAAAAAAACGCAGACAGGAGATAGTGGATAATCTGGGAAAAAAGATTATACAGAGAATTTATGAATATTCAGATGTGTTCCATTGTGAGTCAATAGAAAAGGTTGCGAATGAATTTATAAATGAACGCAATATAGAATTGGGGGATTTTGATAATATCAGTAATTGTCGGTATAGGGTGCCGGATTATTGGGATATCGGTGAGGTTTATGAAAGGTTAATCGAGGATTGTTACACAGATGAAGATATTCTTAAAGGCATATGGGATGTCTATCATTCATGGATAAACAATCATATATCGGATTATAATACGGATTTTTATTATCAGTCACGCGATTATATTGCGGCATGTTATAAGAAAGGAGAAGTGTTATAAAGATATGGGAATGGGCGTAAAAGTTCAGGTATGGGGAGATTATGCTTTGTTTACCAGACCTGAAATGAAGGTTGAGAGATGCTCATATGATGTTATGACTCCATCTGCTGCAAGAGGAATTTTAGAAGCGATATACTGGCATCCGGGACTTCGCTGGGTAATTGATAGAATATATATAAAAAAACCAATTAAATTTACAAGTATTAGACGTAATGAGGTTAAAAGTAAAGCCTCAGCTGATAATGTGTTACAGGTATATAATGGTGCAAATAAACCTCTTTATATAAGTACGAAAGAAGATATTGTACAAAGAGCGTCGTTGATTTTAAAAGACGTATCGTATGTGATAGAAGCACATTTTGAAATGACAGACAAAGCGAATTCATCTGATAATCCTGGCAAATTTAAAGATATTATAATGAGGAGATTAAAAAGAGGAGAATGTTATCATATGCCATATTTTGGATGCAGGGAATTTCCAGCACAATTTTGTATATGTGATGAGCAGGAGATACATACAGCATATGATGAAACACCAGAAAAAGATCTTGGATTTATGTTATATGATATGGATTATAGCAATATGGATGATATTCAACCAATGTTTTTCAGGGCGATTATGAAGAGAGGTGTGTTGGATTTGAGAGATTGTGAGGTGATCCGATGATTTTACAGGAATTGGTACAGTATTACGAAAATCTGGCGAGTCAGGAACTGGTAACAAAACCGGGGTGGTGTCATGCAAAAGTATCGTATGCAATTGAGCTTCACCAAGATGGCTCAATAAAGTCGATAATTCCATTAAAGTATCAGGTTGATACGGGGAATAAAACTGTGAGTATGTCTCAAATATTTTGTGTACCAGAGATGGTAACAAGATCATCAGGTATTGCAGCCAATTTTTTATGTGATAATGCAAAATATATGCTTGGCATAGGAGATAGTGGTGCAGATATGAGGACTATTGAGTGCTTCAATGCTGCGAAAGAAAAACATGTAAGTATTCTTAAAAATACTGAAGGTGTAATGGCAGATGCAGTTTGCAGATATTTTGAAAATTGGGATCCAGAACATGCATTAGAAAATGAAGTAGTAAAAGAGCATTTTCAGGAACTTAATGAGGGTGGAAATCTTATTTTTTGTATGCGTGATAAATATGCACAGAATGATGAGAAAATTATAAGAACATGGGAAGATCAGTGCGGCAAAATAGATGATATGAATAATGGAATATGCCTTGTTACTGGCAGGAAAACGGAGATAGCACGTATTCACAGAGGAATTAAAGGTGTTCCAGGAGCACAGTCAAGTGGTGCATCTCTTGTATCATTTAATGCTCCTGCTTTTGAATCATATGGTAAAAAGCAAAGTTACAATGCTCCAGTTGGAAAGTATGCAGAATATGCATATACAACTGCGTTGAATTATCTTTTAAATAAATCGGACTGCGCATACAAGATAGGTGATGCTATGGTGGTTTTTTGGGCTGAATCAGCAGAGCAAGAGTATCAGAAAACATTTATGTTATCGCTTGATCCTCAACCAGATAATCAGGAAGAGATAAAAAAGTTGTTTGATAATCTGGAAAAGGATATATGGGTGGATACAGAAGATATAAAAATTAATCCAGAACAGAAATTTTATATACTTGGTATATCACCTAATGCAGCAAGGCTTTCAGTCAGGTTTTTCTACCAGAGTACATTTGGTAATATAATGAAAAATATTATAAAGCACTATAAGCGAATGGAGATTATTAAACCTCAATGGGCGGATAACAGCTATCTTGGAATAAAAAAATTGCTGTTAGAAACAGTCAATAAGAATGCAAGAGATAAAACACCAATATCTAATATGTCAACGATGGTATTAAAAGCGATATTGTCAGGTACAGATTATCCTGCAAGTCTTTATATGGATATTATAATCAGAATAAGGGCAGAGCAGGGAAATATTACATATGGACGTGCATCTATTATAAAAGCGTATTTAATAAAAAATTATAAATGGAAAGAAGGAGAAGATTATATGGGATTAAATGAAGAATGTACCGATTCTGCATATGTGCTGGGAAGACTTTTTGCAGTGCTGGAATTAATTCAAAAAGAGGCAAATCCGGGTATTAATGCGACAATAAAAGATAGATATTTTAATTCTGCATGTGCAACACCTGCGAATGTTTTTCCTATACTTTTGAAGCTTAAAAATAGTCATATCAGAAAGCTTGATAAAGAGGCAACAAAGTATGAAGAACTATTAACAAATATTATGTGTAAAATTGAAATGACAGATGCAGGATATGGATTTCCAAGGACAGTATCATTAGATGAACAGGGGAAATTCATACTTGGGTATTATCATCAGATACAGAAAAAATATGAAAAAAAGGAGAATAAATAGATGAGAGAAGCTATAAAAAATAGATATGAATTCGTTGTTTTATTTGATGTTGAGAATGGAAATCCTAATGGCGATCCTGATGCGGGAAATCTTCCAAGAATTGATCCTGAGAGTGGATTAGGTATTGTTACTGATGTTTGTTTAAAACGTAAAATACGTAATTATGTTGAAATGGTAAAAGAGGATTCTCAAGGATATAAAATATATATAAAAGAGGATGTTCCGTTAAATAGAAGTGATCGTATGGCATGTGAAAGTCTTGGTATTCAGGATACAGACGAAAAGAAAGTAACAGAAGCACTTAAAAAATTAAAAAAGTCTGATGAAGATGCAGATTTAAAATTAAGAGATTATATGTGTGATAATTTCTATGATATCCGTACATTTGGCGCAGTAATGACAACATTTGTAAAAGCATCAATGAACTGTGGACAGGTAAGGGGACCTGTGCAGTTAGGATTTGCGAAGAGTATTGATCCGATTCTGAGTCAGGAAGTAACAATAACAAGAGTTGCTATTACGACAGAAAAGGATGCAGAAAATAAAAATACAGAGATGGGAAGAAAATGTATAGTTCCATATGGATTATACAGAGTAGAAGGATATATATCTGCAAATCTTGCCAGAAAAGTAACTGGTTTTTCTGAAGACGATTTGGAATTACTTTGGGAGGCTATTATCAATATGTTTGAAAATGATCATTCTGCTGCAAGGGGCAAGATGGCAGTGCGCGAATTGATTGTATTTAAGCATAGTAAGGAATTGGGCGATTGTCCTGCTTATAAATTATTTGATGCTGTTGAAGTAAGAAAAAAAGATGGTGTGGAATATCCTAGAAAGTATCAGGATTATGAAATTGAGATTCGTGAAGAAGTTATTCCAACTACAGTAGAAGTAAAAAGGATGATTTAATGGAGTATAAAGAAGATGAGTATTTAATGCTTTCAGGTATACAGCATTTTAAATTTTGCCGAAGACAATGGGCGTTGATTCATATTGAACAGCAGTGGGGCGAAAATATGCATACTGTTGTTGGCGAATTAATGCACAAGAAGGCACATGATCCATATCTTACTGAAAAAAGAAATGATATGATTATTGCCAGAGCACTGCCAGTTTCATCTCATGTGTTAGGAGTAAGTGGTGAGTGTGATATAGTTGAATTTCATAAATGTGAAGAAGGTATCAAATTATATGGACATCGTGGTGAATATTCTGTTTTTCCTGTAGAATATAAGAAAGGCAAACCGAAAGAAACAGATGAGGATAAATTACAGTTAACCGCACAAGCAATTTGCCTTGAAGAAATGTTTTCAACGAGGATAGATAAGGGTGCAATATTTTATGGTGAAACTAGAAGAAGAGAGCAAGTATTATTTTCTGATGAATTAAGACATGAAGTAGAAGATATATTTAATGAGATGCACGAATACTATAGACGCAACTATACTCCCAATGTCAAGAAACGTAAAGGATGTAGATCTTGTTCGTTAAAAGAAATATGCATTCCAACATTAGAAAAAACAGCTTCGGTAAAAAAGTACCTTAATCAAAGATTTAAGGAGGAAGCAGAATGAAAAAGTTGTTAAATACTTTATATATAACATCTGAGAATACGTACATTGGCTTAGATGGAGAAAATATTGTGGTATATGATGACAAAAAAGAAATTGGACGTTTGCCATTACATAACCTTGATGGAATTGTATCGTTTGGATATCGTGGAGCGAGTCCGGCACTTATGGGAGCTTGTGCAGATAGGAATATTTCTTTATGTTTTTTAACACCACAAGGACAATTTCTTGCCCGTGTAACGGGAAAAATTAAAGGTAATGTTATTCTTCGCCAGCAACAGTATGAAAGTAGTATGGATAGTGAAAAAGGTTTGGAAATTGCCAAGAGTTGTATAGCAGGAAAAGTGTATAATTCAAGATGGGTTTTGGAGCGTGCTATTAGGGATCATGGTATGCAGATTGATGTCCAGCGTGTAAAAAATGCATCATTACAATTGAAGGAATCAATGGAATATATACAAAATGCTAATTCAAAAGATCAACTTAGAGGTTATGAAGGAGAAGCAGCAAGTATATATTTTAGTGTTTTTGATGAACTAATTCTTCAACAGAAAAAAGATTTTAAATTTGAAGCAAGAAACAGAAGACCACCTGTTGATAATGTCAATGCAATGTTATCATTTGTATATACACTTTTAACTAACCAAATTATATCGGCATTGGAAGTTGTTGGTCTTGATCCCTATGTTGGGTATCTGCACACAGAACGTCCCGGAAGGGCATCATTGGCGTTGGATTTGATAGAGGAATTTAGGACAGTATATGCTGATAGATTTGTATTATCTTTAATTAACAAGAAAATTGTTAATAAAAAGAATTTCAAAAAGAAAGAAAATGGCGCAGTGTTAATGGACGATGAATTGAGAAAAAAATTATTGGTAGAGTGGCAAAATAAGAAGAAAGAGGTCATTACACATCCGTTTTTACAGGAAAAGGTCGAATGGGGAATGCTTCCTTATGTACAAGCAATGCTATTGGCAAGATATTTGCGGGGTGATTTGGATGGATATCCGGTATTTTTATGGAAGTGAGGTTTAAGATGCTGGTATTAATCACTTATGATGTAAATACAGAAAGTAATTCTGGAAAAACCAGATTAAGAAAAGTGGCAAAACAGTGTGAAAATTATGGGAGAAGAGTTCAAAATTCTGTATTTGAATGTATTCTTGATCAGGGACAATGTATTGCTCTAAAGGCGATTCTTAGTGATATTATAGACGAAAATACAGATAGTCTTCGATTTTATTATTTAGGTAATAAATACGAGACAAAAGTCGAACATATCGGCGTGGATAGAGGAATATCAGTAGATCAACCTTTAATTTTATGATTATGAATGAAATTGGTGCGAATAAACAGCAAACATAAAATGTATGGGACATTCGCACCTTAAATTATTAATTAATATATCAATTTGTATTGTATTAGAAAAAAGATATTGGTGATATATGATACAAATTTGTATATATATACAATATATTCATGGAAAGAAAGTAGCTTTTTGTGAATTATTGCTGTCACTTCCTACGTGGAAGTGTGGATTGAAATCATATCAAGGATGTTGCCAGTGGAAGTGTAATAAGTCACTTCCTACGTGGAAGTGTGGATTGAAATTTCTTTGTTTGCGTACCATCTATTCCCTATTTGTCACTTCCTACGTGGAAGTGTGGATTGAAATTAATTAAATCTTGTCCGATTTATTCAATACAAATGTCACTTCCTACGTGGAAGTGTGGATTGAAATAATTTTATACAAATAATAACTATAGAAAGGATAGTCACTTCCTACGTGGAAGTGTGGATTGAAATAAAATAATCAGAAGCCCAAGAGCAGGCTGGAAAGTTGTCACTTCCTACGTGGAAGTGTGGATTGAAATTAATTCTTAAATTAGTAAAATTAACTGCCCTGTCGTCACTTCCTACGTGGAAGTGTGGATTGAAATGTTAAATCTTTCATGGCATGCAAAAAGCGTGTCGTCACTTCCTACGTGGAAGTGTGGATTGAAATGATTAAAAGGATACTTTTAGCCAAAATAACTTCTGTCACTTCCTACGTGGAAGTGTGGATTGAAATATTGCACACAATTGGCGCAAGCTCATTAATAAAGTCACTTCCTACGTGGAAGTGTGGATTGAAATATACTTGTAGTTATTATCTGCTGCCAAGTCAATAAGTCACTTCCTACGTGGAAGTGTGGATTGAAATGTTGTTGTAAACCGCTTGTCACGTCTTTTGACTCTGTCACTTCCTACGTGGAAGTGTGGATTGAAATAATATAATAAGAATAATAAGTAAAGGAGTGGTAAAGTCACTTCCTACGTGGAAGTGTGGATTGAAATTATTTATGGAATAATAAGTCCAACTGTCGAGATAGTCACTTCCTACGTGGAAGTGTGGATTGAAATAATTAGATACTCCTGCGTTATCATTCTTTCCCTGTCACTTCCTACGTGGAAGTGTGGATTGAAATTTGCATAATACCTGGAAGAATATTCAGCGCAATAGTCACTTCCTACGTGGAAGTGTGGATTGAAATAGCTTGCGTCTTTATACTCTCTGTCTCCTGTTTAAGTCACTTCCTACGTGGAAGTGTGGATTGAAATCATTCTGATTTGAGCCAGTACTACCTTGATTGCGGTCACTTCCTACGTGGAAGTGTGGATTGAAATTGGTTAGTGGCTACATTAGCTGTAGCAGGAGATAGTCACTTCCTACGTGGAAGTGTGGATTGAAATCCTGTATAAATATTCTGCAGCTGTACATGGCAAATGTCACTTCCTACGTGGAAGTGTGGATTGAAATGTGTATAGTCATTGTCACTGTCTAGTGGCTTTACGTCACTTCCTACGTGGAAGTGTGGATTGAAATACGACAAAAGATGTGTTAGATGATGGCTCAACCAGTCACTTCCTACGTGGAAGTGTGGATTGAAATAGAAATGTTGGAATTACTGTACTTGGGGCATATTGTCACTTCCTACGTGGAAGTGTGGATTGAAATGAATAATCTGAAAAACATTCATAAGTTTCTCTAAGTCATTTCTTATGCGGAAGTACAGATTGAAATAGGGAATATAGTTACAATATTCTTTAAAAATGAGAGTTACTAACAAAACCTAATAAAAACTTTAATGAAATTACCACTACGAATCATGATTTCGTAGTGGTATATAATTTATTAGATGAATACGTATGTATATATTTTATTTCTCTGCCTTCTCCAGCGCCCCCTCAATTCCCTTCAATATAATCGCAGCAGTATATCTGTTGTCGGTGTTATATGTAATATTCTTAGTGGAGCCTTTGTCGCACACTTCTTTAGCCAGCTCGTTAAAGCATGAGCTGAGCATCGGATACATGGTTGTTATAGCTTCATCAGTGTAGACAAGGTCAATGCTGTTGATGTTATTGGCATCAACAGTTACCTTGATAGACATAGGTGAGTTATCAAGTGATATAGAAGC
Source organism: uncultured Lachnospira sp. (assembly GCA_934359185.1). GTDB lineage: Bacteria > Bacillota > Clostridia > Lachnospirales > Lachnospiraceae > Lachnospira. The sequence continues at coordinate 26,582 of CAKRLE010000002.1, forward strand.
TGTATACACACCGGGTACATACATATCTTCGCTGGATGTGTTTTCAGAATAATCACTGTTATCTGCCTGCAATCTGCTGCCAGAAGCAGGAGTGTCAGGAGATGAAGCTGGTGCGTTGTCATGATTGCCAGAGTTATCAGCGGCAGTAAGTATAAGTATAACGGCAAGAATAATGACGATAAAAACGGCAGCTCCGGCTCCAATAATTAATCCTTTAGGTATTACCCATATTTTTGTGCTAGAATTCATATGCATGACCTCGAATAAATGTTATTATATAAATGTTATTATTATATATTCAGTCGAAGATAGTATTATGTATCAAGTTTCCAGAAGGGAGATTTTTATATATGGCATTGCAGCTTGTGCTAGGTGGTTCTGGAGCAGGTAAATCCACATTAGTTATAGAAGATGTTATTAATAAATCAATAGATAATAGAGACAACAACTATATAGTTGTTGTGCCAGAACAGTATACTATGTCAACACAGCGGAAGCTCGTGGAGAGTCATCCAAGAAAAGGTATTCTTAACATAGATGTTGTCAGCTTTGAAAGACTTGCTTTCAAGGTATTTGCAGAGATAGGCGGTGAGAACAGACCCGTATTGGATGATACAGGCAAGAATCTTATATTAAGAAAAGTGCTTGAGGACAGCAGGAAAGATTTAAGATATTATGGTGGTAATATCAATCGTGTAGGTTTTGTGTCAGAATTAAAATCTGTCATATCAGAGCTTCTGCAGTACGACCATTCGCCAGAAGAAGTATTGGCAATAGCAGATAGAATTGAGGATAATGCATTGCTTAATGCCAAGATGAGGGATATCGGACTTGTGTATGACAGGTTTAAACAATATTTACACGACAATTATATAACATCCGAAGAGATATTAGATGTTTTATGCGATTACGTGGATAAATCGGACATTATTAAGAACAGTGAACTTGTTTTTGATGGATTTACAGGATTTACACCCATACAGTATAAGCTGATTAAAATTCTCCTTGAAAATGCCAGGAAGATTACAGTTACAGTAACTATAGATGTGACAGAAAAGCCTAATTTTATGGATGGTATGGAAAATCTTTTCTTCATGAGCAAGGAAATGATAAATAAGCTTCATGTCATAAGTGATGAGGTATGTAAAAACCAGCTTCCACTTGATGATATATTAGTTGAAGGTCCGTCAAAGAGATTTAACAGTGAACAGCTTGCATTTCTTGAAAAGAACATTTTCAGAGGCAGATATGAAAGATATGATAGTGATAATAATAATATAAGAATATATAATGCCAGAACTGTAAAAGAGGAAATACAGTACGCCGCAAGCGAGATTATAAGACTGACAAGGCATGAAGGCTACAGATACAGAGATATTGCAATAGTTTCAGGTGATATGTCATCGTATGGCGTTATGGCAGGTAATATATTAAAGCAGAATGATATTCCAGTGTTCGTGGATGCCAAGAAGCCTGTAACAGATAATCCTTTAGTTGAACTTATAAGAGGCATACTTGAGGTTATATTAAAGAATTACAGTTATGACAGTGTGTTCAGGTATCTGCGCAGTGGTCTTACAGGAATAACAAGGCAGGAGACAGATATATTAGAGAATTACTGTCTTGCAACAGGAATTCATGGAAGCAGTGCATGGCATAAAACATGGATAAGGAAAGGCAGGGCAAAGAATGGGTTTGTTCTCGAAGATATGAACCGTTTAAGAGAGCAGATTATAGAACCTGTTAAAGAGCTTGAAGATGTATTAAAGTGTAAGACATCGACTGTAAGAGACAGGGTAAAGGCTTTGTATGAATTTCTGTGCCGCCTTGGCTGCTTTGACAAGCTTATGAAGCTGGCAAAATCCATTGACAGCGAAAGCGAGTATGAGCAGATATACAGAAAGACAATAGAATTGTTTGATAAGATGGTTGAACTTCTTGGAGACCAGATTGTTGATATGTCCGAATTTAACAAAATTATTGATTCAGGATTCCAGGAGATTAAAGTCGGGCTCATTCCACCATCCTCAGACTGCGTGGTAGTTGGTGATATCGAAAGAACCAGGCTTGACGACATTAAGATACTGTTTTTCTTAGGAACTAATGAAGGAATAATCCCTAAGAAAAATGATAACCGTGGTGTGCTTTCAGAGGCAGACAGGGATAAGCTTGAGAGTATGAACGTTGTTCTGTCAGCAGATGTGAGAAGAAAAGCATTTGTACAGCGATTTTATCTGTATCTGATTCTTACCAAGCCATCAGACAGGCTGTATATAAGTTATTCTAATAAAGGTGCTGATGGGGCAGGAATACTTCCATCATATATAATAAGAACCATAAGACAGATGTTCCCAGATGTTACAGTGACAGAGCTGGGAGATGTGACAGAGCAGTTTGGATATATAAGGATTCCAAAGGCAGAGCTTGTGTATGAAGAAAATAAATTCATCGAAGATCTTGGCGAGACACTTGCATTGCAGTTATATGGTGATGTGCTTTATGGAAGTGTGTCAACATTTGAGGGCTTTACAGGCTGCATGTTCTCGTATTTCTTAAAGACAGGATTAAAGCTTGAGGAAAGAGATGAGTATAATTTTGCTGTTGCTGATTTTGGAACTATAATGCACAGTATTATTGAAAATGTATGTCGTCAGTTAAAAGATGAGAAACGTTCCCCTGGTTCGTTGTCAGCGGATGAGAGAAAGCAGATGATAGGGGAGACAATAGAGAAGATTTCCAGGGATTATGCTGATGATATCCTGTTTGATACCAACCGCAACCAGTTCCTGATTAAGAGGATGACAGAACTCGCAGATAAGACATTATGGGCGGTTGGAAAGCATATAGATGCAGGGGTGTTTGCGCCAGACGTATTCGAATTTCCATTTGAGATGGACAGAGAGCAGATAGCACTTAATAAAGGTTATGCCAGAATGGTAATTAAGGGTAAGATTGACCGTATTGATATATGTGAGGACGATGATAACGTCTATGTAAGAATCGTGGATTACAAGTCAGGCAATTCACAGTTTGACCTTCTAAAGACATATTATGGAATCAAAATGCAGCTTGTAACATATCTTGATGCAGCGATGCAGATTGAACAAAAGAGACATCCGGATAAGCATATAATTCCTGCTGGAATATATTATTACAACATGAGTGACCCTATACTTGATGTTGATGGAGATGCTCTTGATGATGAGAGTGGAACAATGTGCGATTTAGATGAGATGACTCTTGAAAAGCTTCGTCTGGCAGGTGCTACTAACAGCAATATTAACATTATAAAGATGATGGACAGTGCAGAACGCAGTAAATCTTTAGTAATTCCAGTTGATTTTAACAAGGATGGAAGTGTCAGGAAATCAAGCAAGGTATACAACACAGACCAGTTAAATGTACTTGGAAAATATATGGAACGTAAGATGAAGGATGTCGGAAAAGAGATTCTTAATGGCAATGTAGCTGTTAATCCGTACAGTTCTGGAACTGACAGCGCATGTGATTATTGTCCTTATTCATCAGTATGTGGATTTACAGATAACTTAAAGAGCGGTTTCAGATATTTAAAGAAATTTGAAGACGAGCAGATGTGGGAAAATATGGAGAAAGGGGTTGATGAGAATGGCAAACAACTGGACGACTAGCCAGAAACAGGCTATTGAAACAAGTGGCTGTAACATATTAGTATCGGCGGCTGCTGGATCTGGTAAGACAGCTGTGCTTGTAGAGCGAATCATCAGAAGGATAACAGACCCTGATAATCCGGTTTCCATTGACAGAATGGTTGTCGTTACATTTACTAAAGCGGCGGCAGCAGAAATGAAGCAGCGAATAAGACTTGAGCTGGACAAGCTTATAGAGCTTAATCCGTCAGACCAGAATCTGATAAGGCAGCAGACACTTGTCAATAATGCCAGAATTACAACTATAGACAGCTTCTGTCTTGATATTGTGAGGAATTATTTTACAGAGACAGATATTGATCCAGCGTTCAGGACCGCTGATGAAGGTGAGATAAGGCTTATAGAAAATGATGTCATGAACCAGATGCTTGAGGAGTATTATACTGAGGCTGGCGATGAATTTGCTGCACTCGTTGATGCATATGGAACAGGAAGAGATGACAGCAGGCTTGTAGATATAATACTTAAGATATACAGATATGCAAGAAGTTATCCGTGGGAGAATGTGTGGTATGATAACAGCCTTGCAATGTATGATACAGATGGGGATATAAGTGATAACACATGTGTAAGATATATGTGGGACAATATCAGAAAGATACTTGCTGGCTACAGACAGAGATATGAAGAATATTTAAGTGTATGCAACAGTCCGGATGGACCTGCACCTTATACAGAGAATATCCAGCAGGATATGAATATGATAGATATGCTTATATCGGCAGATACATTTGAAAGATTTGTTAATCTTGTTAAAGCCAGCAGTTTTTCGACATTAAAAAGGTGCGTAAAGCCACAGAATGAGGATAAGAAAGCATTTGTATCAAATGGAAGAAAAGCATTCAAGGAATATGTTGACAAGACTTTGAAAAAGGTTATATCAGGCAGTATCAGTAATATGAAGCGTGATATTGACATTAACCGAAGTGCTGTCACTATGATGATTAAGCTTGCAAAAGATTTCTCACGCAGAATGATGGATGAGAAGAGAGCAAGAAATATAATTGATTTCAATGATATGGAACATCTTGCACTCGACATTCTTGTGCACAATGATAATGGAATACTCACATATTCTTCAGTGGCAGATTCTTTATCCGATTATTACAATGAAATTTTAATTGATGAGTATCAGGACAGTAACATGCTTCAGGAGCAGATTCTTACAGCGGTGTCTAAGAGCAGACGTGAAAATGTTAACAATAATATATACATGGTTGGTGATGTGAAGCAGAGTATATACCGTTTCAGAATGGCATGTCCAGAGCTTTTTGTGAATAAAAGTGACACGTATCAGGATGTGGCAGATATATCTGAGGCAGGTGTGAAAGATGGCGAAAAGGCGTGTGTTAAGATACAGCTTCAGAATAATTTCCGGAGCAGGGACAATATATTAGAGTCAACTAACTGCGTATTTAAAAGAATCATGACAAAAGAGTATGGCGGAATTGCATATGATAAAGCTGCAATGCTCTATCATGGTGCTGATTACCCGGCATGTCCTGAATATATTGTCAAAGGTGATTTGCAGTTAGAAGCGCTGGATTTCGGGAAAGACTGTCCGACAGAGATGCATGTATTTGCAAAAGATGGTACAGAAATGTCATCTGCGGAAGCGGAGGCACAGGTGATAGGCGATGTCATTAAGAAGCTGATGAGTACAGAAGATGGAAAAGTACATGTTGTGTCTGATAAGAATGTATCAGGCGGTTACAGACCAGTAAGATATAGTGACATTGTTATCATATCGAGGACGATAAAAGATTTTGCACAGATTATAGTTAACAGTCTTATGAATCAGGGGATTCCTGCGTACACAGAGAATTCCAAAGGCTTTTTTAAAGTCCATGAGATACAGCTTATATTAAGCTTTCTTACAATAATAGATAACCCTCTCAATGATATTCCAATGGCAGCCGTCATGATGTCATATTTCGGACAGATGACATCTAAGGATATGGCGGTTATAAGAAGCCTTGATAAGAAGAAAAAGTTGTATGACATAATGCATATGATTATATCTGATGAGGGAAATAGCAGGCAGGAAGAAAATGATGCAGATAAGGTGCATGTGGAAGATGAGCTTGTCGGCAGAATAGCACAGTTATGTGAGCTTATAGAAAGCTATAGAATCAAATCAGATGTTATGTCAGTATCCGATTTGTTGTGGGATGTCCTGTATTCAACAGGCTTCTATGATTATGTTGGAACGATGCCATCGGGAGAGCGCAGACAGGCAAACCTTGATATATTATTGCAGAAGGCAGGAGATTTTGAAAAGACAAGTTATCGTGGGTTGTTTAATTTCTTAAGATATGTTGAGAGATTACAGACATATGATGTGGAGCTTGGTGAGGCATCTGTACTGTCAGAAAAAGACGACATTGTGCGTGTCATGAGTATCCACAAGAGTAAGGGCCTTGAGTTCTCGGTTGTTATTGTGGCAGGAATGGGAAAGAGGATGGATCATAAAGATGCTGCAGGAACAGTAATCACACATCAGACCTATGGAATTGGTGCAGATGTGGTAAGACTTGACAGCAGGACTAAGAGTCCGACGCTTATTAAAAATGCTATTTCTATGGCAATCAGAGAGGAAGATACAAGCGAATTTATGAGAATCCTTTATGTTGCAATGACAAGGGCTAAAGAAAAGCTTATAATGACAGGATGTGCCGGCAGTGCGATGGATTCAGCCATGAGTAAATGGGAAGCGCAGAAGAACAGGCTTCTTACCAATGACACATATGATTATTCAGAGATTGACGGCTGCACAAGTTTTCTTGACATGATTATGCCAGCTGCGATGTTGTCACAGGATACAGAGAATGGTAATACATTTACAGTGACAGTGCATGAGACAGTAGAGGAACAGCAGGAAATTGAAGAAATAAGACATGATGAAAGAGAGGTCCATGAGAAAGAGATAGAACCTTATCCATATGAATTAAAACAGCATGTCAAGGCTAAGGTTACTGTTTCGGAGCTTAAAGCGGCACTTCACAGTGAAGATTTTGAGGATAAAGATATGCTTTCAGATGATGTCAGAAATGCCTGTGAACAGGTTCAGGCTGAGGAACAGCCTGATATAGTCCCTGGGTTTATGATGTCTGGCGAGGAGGAGCTTAAAGGAAACCTGAGAGGAACAGCATATCACAGGATTATGGAATGTCTGATTTATTCAAAATTGCAGTGCGATAACAGGAAAGAGACAGAGAAGTCTGTCCAGAATCAGTTAGATGATATGTTAAAGAGTAAGCGCATCACAGCCGCACAATATGAATGTGTAAGGGCAAAAGATATAGCAGAGTATGTGATGTCTGATATAGGAAGGCGTGCTGCAAAGGCTTATGAGGCAGGAAATCTTAAAAGAGAGCAGCCATTTGTGTATATAGATGATGAATCTATAGGACAGCTTGTTCAGGGTGTCATTGATATGTATTTTGAAGAGGATGGCGGACTTGTAATAGTTGATTATAAGACAGACAGAGTTTCCAGAAAAGATGGAAAGGATGTGCTTATTAAACGTTACAGCATACAGCTTGATTATTATGCCAAGGCGCTTTCGCAGATTACAGGAATGCCTGTTAAAGAAAAAATTATTTATTCATTTGCACTTGGAACAGATATAAGCTTATGATTATAAGAAAATTCTTGAAGTTATTGTAAAAATATTGTATACTTGCAACAAGTATGGGAATTTGGAGGATATTATAATGAAGAGAACATATAGTGTTAAATATAAGAGCGCAAGCAAGAAGCTTACTACACCAGAGAAAATAGAGGCTGCAAAGCAGGCAATCATCAATGAAGCCAAGGCTGATTCAGTTGAGATTATGGATGACGGTCAGATTGTTACAATTGAGGCTGCTGATGACAAATTTACAGAAGTAATGAATGTTGTTGTCAATGTATTCCGTAAGATTGATGATAAGTCAGAGGTTTCTTATAAGTTTGCACTTAACCAGAACAAGTAAAATAATACAGGTAACAGAAAGCCTGTGATGCATCTGCATCATGGGCTTGCTTTGCGTATAGAGATATAGAGTTATTAGATTTTGAAAGGATATTAATAATGCCAGATTATAGTAAAGAGATTGAGAAAAGACGTACATTTGCAATAATTTCCCATCCCGATGCAGGTAAGACAACTCTTACAGAGAAGTTCCTTCTGTATGGAGGAGCTATTAACCTAGCTGGTTCAGTTAAAGGTAAAAAGACAGCAAAGCATGCAGTTTCAGACTGGATGGAGATAGAGAAGGAGAGAGGTATCTCTGTAACATCTTCTGTATTGCAGTTTAACTATGGAGGATATTGTATCAATATCCTTGATACACCAGGACATGAGGACTTCTCGGAGGATACTTACAGAACACTTATGGCTGCTGATTCAGCGGTCATGGTTATCGATGCATCCAAGGGTGTTGAGAAACAGACAATCAAGCTGTTCAAGGTATGTGTTTTAAGACATATCCCTATATTTACATTTATTAATAAGATGGATAGAGAGGCTAATGACCCATTTGAACTTCTTGACGATATTGAAAATGTATTGGGAATCAGCACATGCCCGGTTAACTGGCCTATCGGATGCGGTAAGGAATTCAAGGGCGTGTATGACAGGAATACTAAGGAAGTATCACTTTTCAAGGCTGCAATGAACGGTCAGAAGGAGGTTGATACTAAGAATATTCTTGCTGGTACAGAGGAACTTAGGGCAGAGATTGGCGACGGCTTCTATGACAAGCTTGGTGAGGATATTGAGCTTCTTGACGGAGCAAGTGCAGATTTCTCACTTGAGGAGGTTCAGGCGGGTAACCTTACACCGGTATTTTTTGGTTCAGCCCTTACTAACTTTGGTGTTGAAACATTCCTTCAGCACTTTCTGTCTATGACTACATCACCACTCCCAAGAAATTCTTCTAAAGGTCTTATCGACCCTGTTAAAGAGGATTTCTCAGCATTTGTATTCAAGATCCAGGCTAATATGAATAAGGCTCACAGGGATAGAATTGCGTTCATGAGAATATGTTCAGGCAAGTTTGAGGCAGGAATGGAAGCTAATCATGTGCAGGGTGGCAAGAAGATAAGACTTTCACAGCCACAGCAGATGATGGCTCAGGAAAGGCATATAGTGGAAGAGGCATACGCCGGGGATATTATCGGTGTATTTGACCCGGGTATATTTTCTATTGGTGATACAATATGTACATCGAATGAGAAATTTGCATTTGAAGGTATTCCTACATTTGCACCAGAGCATTTTGCAAGGGTACGTCAGATGGATACAATGAAGAGAAAGCAGTTTATCAAGGGTATCAGCCAGATTGCACAGGAAGGTGCCATCCAGATATTCCAGGAGTTCAATACTGGAATGGAGGAAATTATTGTTGGTGTTGTAGGTGTTCTTCAGTTTGAAGTTCTTGAATACCGTCTAAAGAATGAGTATAATGTAGATATAAAGCTGGAAACTCTTCCATATGAACATATCAGATGGATTGAGAATCCAGAAGAGATTGATGTGGGCAGAATTGTTGGAACATCAGATATGAAGAAGATAAAAGACTTAAAGGACAATCCACTTTTGCTGTTTGTTAACAGCTGGAGTGTTAATATGGTTCTTGAGAGAAATGAGAATCTTAAGCTTTCTGAGTTCGGAAGATAGATTCTTTGTCAGGCTTTTGGAGGATTATTTTGAGATACATTCACAATTATTTAGTACAAAAGAATACAAGAATAAAGAAGATTGTCAGAAAAACTGTGGCGGCAGTATCGGTGGCGGTACTTGCATTTACATCGGCACTGGCTGTACAGCTTCCTGTGGCCAAGACTGAGGTGGTGTATGCAGACCAGACAATAGGCAAGGGTGAGATAAAATCTGGTGTGACGGGTGTCCGAATACGAGAATCAGCTAATACAAGTTCAAATATATTAAAAAGTAACGTAAATGGCGGATTTCAGTTTGATATACTGGGAACAGTTAATACATCTGAAACATATAAATGGTATAAAATCCGCTATACAGAAAATGGCACACAAAAAGTAGGATATGTGTATGGAGAATTTGTAACAGAACTTAATAATTATGTATATGAGAATAATACAGACTTTGAAAGCTATCTTACAAAACAGGGATTTCCTGCGTCATACAAAGCTGGTTTAAGACAGCTTCACGCGCAGTATCCTAAGTGGAACTTTGTTGCCAAGAAGATTAATGTCTCATGGGATACATTTATTGATAATGAAAATGTCAGAGGACGAAGCCTTATATATGGTTCTGCGGTAAGTTCATGGAAATCCATAGAGTCAGGATGTTATGACTGGAATACAGATACATATGTAGCTATGGACAGTGGTAACTGGGTTCAGGCTTCAAGAGCGCTTATTGAATATTGTGCAGATCCGAGAAATTATCTTAATTCAACTAATATATTTGCATTTGAATCATTATCATATGATTCATCTACTCATACAGTTGAAGGTGTTAATAATGTGCTGTCGGGAACATTTATGGCTGATTCGAGCCATGACCTTACATATGGAGAGACAAAGTATAGTAATTATGCGGCAGCTTTGATATACACAGCAGCAAGAACTGGCGTAAGTCCATATCATCTTGCAACAAGAATCCTGCAGGAGCAGGGAACGAATGGTTTGGGCAATTCTATATCAGGAACTGTCAAAGGGTATGAAGGGTATTATAATTATTATAATATAGGAGCATATGCTGGCGGTGGTCTTACAGCAGTTCAGAACGGACTTAAGTATGCAGCATCCTCTGATTCAACAACACTTCGTCCATGGAATACAAGAATGACGGCGCTTATAGGTGGTGCAGTATTTATTGGACGTGGTTACATTTCAATCGGACAGAATACAATCTACTATGAGAAGTTTGATGTACAGAGTGGTGGATATTATCATCAGTATATGACTAATATATGTGCTGCGATGAGCGAATCAGTCAGCGCATCAAAGGCATATTCAGAGAGTTTCAAGCAGAACACAGCACTTACATTTTATATACCAGTGTATAATAACATGCCATCAAGTGCATGCAGCCAGCCAACAGGTGATGGTAATCCGAATAACCTTTTAGCTGATATAAGTGTCAATGGCAATACACTTACACCATCATTTAACAAATACACATCAGAATACAGTGTTATTGTAGGAAGTGGTGTGTCGAGCATAACAGTTAACGCATCGGCTATATCAGATAAAGCAAAGGTGTCTGGAACTGGTACATATAATTTAAAATATGGCACGACAGAGATTAACATTAAGATAACTGCTGGCAATGGAACAGTAAGAACATATACAGTCAATGTTGCCAGAGGCAATTCACAGAGTGGTTCGGATGGAACAATATCTTCAAGTACATACTCTATTGATATGGAGAATGGATTTGTGACAGGAATCAAGGCTGGAACACAGGCAGACAGTGTAGCTGGCAATATCAAGGTTGTTAACAGCGGAAAGGTTGTTATCACAGATTCTGATGGAAATGTCAGGTCTGGCAGTGTGGCAACAGGAGATGTGGTTAATGTATACAGTTCATCTAATAGTAAGATGGCAAGCTACAATGCTGTTGTTAAAGGCGATGTCAATGGCGATGGCGCTATTGATATTCTTGATATTGTTAAGATTAAGAACCAGATGCTGGGTAATTCAGAACTTAAGGGAGCATACATGAGTGCGGCAGATATTGATAATAATGGTTCTGTTGATCTTATGGATATAGTTAAGGCTAAAAGCATGCTTCTGGGAAACTGATGGAGGTAATGTATGAATAATGTTAAATCAGTTATATCAGTGATAATGTATGCAATCGCTGCTATATTAGTATGTATAGTTTTTAATACATCTGATGTATATGCGGCATCAGGTGCATCTATATCAGTCAGTGGCACAAGTGGTAATGTTGGAGATCAGGTTACAGTCAATGTTACAATATCATCTGATACAGAGATTGGTGCAACAAAGATTAATCTTATATATGATGCGGACTCGCTTCAATATGTATCTGGTGGAGATTCAGGTTCCGCTGGTACAGTAGTGTGGATTGATATTGATACATTTAAATCTAAGTCAAGAAGCATCACATTCAAGGTTTTAAAGGCAGGAGACAGTACAGTCAGCGTATCATCTGGCTCATCTGTTGCATCGCTTGCAGGTGATTATATGCAGGTTAATGCAGGCTCAGGAAAGGTTACAGGTAATGCACCTAAGACCGCATCATCTGATAATCTTCTGTCGTCGCTTAAAGTTAGTCCAGGTACACTGTCACCAGCATTCTCCAAGGATGTGACAGAATATACCATGACTGTAGGGGCTGATGTTGCAAAGCTTGTAGTTAGTGCAACAGCGAACAGTTCAGCAGCAACTATATCAATATCTGGAACAAGAATGGATCCGGGTGATAACAAGACATACATAACAGTCACGGCGGAGAATGGTACCAAGAAGACTTATACAATAAGTACTTATAAGGATACATCTACAACAACTACAGAACCAGCTGAATCGGAGCCAGATACACCTGCCGAGCCGGTTGTCCCGGAGGAGGGAGCTAAGGAAGTCACAGTTGGCAGCATGAAATATGCGATTGACGGAGATTTTGAGGCTCATCAGCTTCCTGCTGGATTTGAGGAGGAAGAGATTGAGATAGATGGAACAACGGTGAAGGCTGCCAAAGGATTTGGTGAAAAGCTTACGTTAGTTTATCTTGTATCTATGGATGGCGAAGGAAAGGCTGGATATTATATATATGATTCAGTCAAGAAGTCATATGACCTCTATATAGATATGGAACAGATTGAAAGTCATTATGCATATCTCCCAGTAACTGATGGAATGGAGATTCCTGCTGGGTTTGAGATTGAAACAATCAAGATTAACGATACTGACGTTGATGTGTTAAAGCCAAGTGGAAGGAAAGACACAGCTGAGTTTTATCTGTTCTATGGAATGGACAGTGCGGGCAATTCAGACTGGTTTGTATATGATACCAAGTGTAGTACAGTACAGAGATTTTTCTTTGATGGTTCAATCAATGAGTATTTTAATGATTCACAGATAGAAAGTGCAACTGTTGCAGCCGCATCTTCTAATGCCACGACATCTGATTTTAATAACCATTTAAAGACAATAATAGTTATAATATCATTGGTGCTTTGTGTTATATGTCTGATTATAGCTATCGTAAGCGTAAACAAAGCCAATAAGAGCAGGTATTAACAGGTTTTGCCCCGTGTAACACTTCGCTAAAACACTACTTTTAATGTATGGAGAGTATCTTCGCTAGTGATGAAAAAGCCCCAGTGCAGCGGATAATTTTTTGTTTCAGGCTATGGAGATGAGACTCAAAGAATCGTGGAAGCCTTTGCTGAACACGATTCTTGCTTTAAGAGGCTCATCGGAATGTCAAGCCTGAATAAAAATTATCCGCTGCACTGGGGCTTTTGGAGTGGTGGGAGAAACTTTCCTAAGCCATTCCCTTTTTCTTTATATCATGTATCACGAAAGCAGCCACAACGCATGACAGTGCCGCTGTCAGGATGTTGCTGGCACCCATTACGATACCAACACTCTCACTTCCAAGAGCTGTGAAATTCTGTAATGCCCATAAGATAGGGATTCTGAATACAAATACACGGCAGAAGTTACAGAATAATGTAAGCTTTGTTTTGCCAAAGCCAAAGAGCAGGGCCATAACAGCAGAGTTGATACCCAAAGGGACACATCCACCGAATGAATCATATCGGAATACCTTTATAATAGTCTGCTGGAATTCAGCATTAAAGCCTTCTGTACTGTTGGCAAAAATCCATGTAATAGGATTGATGAATACATTTAAAAGAATGTATCCTACAAGTCCTATAGCAGCATTGATGATTACCAGTCTCCAGAATGTTCCTAATGCACGTCTGACATTGCCAGCACCAAGATTCTGGCTTATTATAGCTGATCCGCCATCCTGGAATCCATTCTGGCATTGTGTTGTTATGCCGTTGATATTGTTGGAAATTCCAAGTGCTCCTACAGTAACAGAGCCATATTCTTTGCTCATTGAATTTACAACAGTTTTACCAAGTGCAAATGCAACTTTTTCAACGATTACAGGAAATGACAGATTTAGCATCGGATTAACCACAAGCTTATTAAAATGGATACTCTTCAAGCTGAATGTAAAAGCATTGTTACCGCTTGTAAGATTACGTATTGCCATTATGAACAGGAAACTCTGTGATATTACACTTGCAACTGCAATCATTGTTATATCCGCATTAAGTCCATATATAAATATAGCTGTTATAGATAATTTAAGTGTTATTACAAACATGTTAAGTCTTAAAATTCTCTTGGAATTACCTCTTGAACGCTCTATTGCAATGTATACATTATTAAAGAAGCTGAGTACTGTTGAAAATAAGGTTATTATAAAATATTTTGTTCCGACAGCTATGAAATCATCAGGGGTTCCAGTAACCCTTAAAAAAAGCGGTGTGACAGGGATTAACAAAAGAACAATAGCTGCAATAATGGTACAGATTGCAATGAGCGTGCTCAGACGTTTCTTTACAAGCTCATAATCTCCGGCACCATATGCCTCACTTATTTTGAGGGTGCTGCCTACAGCAAGACCAGTTCCTACTGCACTGATCATATTCTGAATTTGTGAAAGATAAGCAACAGCTGATACGGCGACAGCGCTTACATGTGATGCCATCATTGTATCGAGAATGTTAAACATGTGATTGATAAGCTGGAATGCTGATAGAGGGATACATACATAGAATATTACTTTCCAGAGATTGCCATTAAGGGCAAAATCCCTGAATTTTTTATCCTTTTCTGATAAACCTGCGTCGTTTTTAACTTGTTCCATAAGTACCTCATTTCTAATTACTATTATTATATTAACATGATACCATGGTCAAAAGGTCAGAAAGCCGATGCAAGCTTGCTTGCAAGAGGTTTTTGACCTCTTGACCCGCCAAAAACATGAGTAAGTAGCCATTTTTCAAAGAAAAATGAGCGGATTACGAATGTTTTTGAGGATTGCGAGAGTGCAAAGCACGTAGCAATCTGGTATCAAAGGGGTCAAAATACCTTTTGACCCCAACATCTTAACATTAATTTTACTTTCTGATTTATAATAATACAAAAAAACTGTATTTACATTAAATAAAGTGTCTGTTTAACAGATTAATACTGAAAAATTGCATTATATTTTGCCTGGATTATTACATATATTTAGAATGAGTGTATTATGCGAGGTAAAAATGTCATATAGTCAGAAATTAGAAAATCTACTGGTTATCAGTCTTGAGTCATCTAATAGCGAGAGAATGTCATCAGCTGATTTGTCAGCAGGTGTTGATACAGAAAGGGACAGATGGGAGATAATTGTAAAATATTATGCAATGTCAGAGACAGAATTTGTAAATCATATTAAGGATAATTATCCTGGCAGTGGAGTGACCGCATTACTTTGTAATTATGCTATTATAGTCACTTCGCGTAATAATATCAATCTTATTGCAGATGAAACTATGGTGGAATATATCGAAAAACCGAAAATGTTATATTATAATTTAACTAACGAAAAGCGTGAGAGCTGCATTCCTGCACGAGCATCAGTTTTGCAGGAATACAATGAATCAGACAGAATAGAAGGACTGAGTGGCAAAGGTGTTATTACCGCTGTGATTGATACAGGAATTGATATTTCAGACAAGGCTTTCCGTGATGAAGATGGATTAACAAGGATTATCAGGCTGTGGGATCAGCAGAGTGGAAGAATATATGATTCAATGGATATCAATGATGAGCTGGCAATGAGAAACAGTCCGGCCATTTATGCCGGTGATGAGACATTGTTCTATGATTATTCAAATCATGGGATTAATGTATGTAAAATAGCATGCGGCAATGATGGTGTGGCGTATGGCTCATCTATTATATTTGTAAAGCTTAGACGATCAGAGGATGGATTTACACAGACAACAGATATGATGATGGCTGTTGATTATTGTATAAGAACGGCTGCAGAACTTGGAATGCCTGTGGCGGTTAATATAAGCTACGGAAGTAATTATGGACCTCATTTGTATGACGATATACAGACAGCTTATATCAATGATGTGAGTCATGTGTGGAAATGCGTTATATGTGTGGGAAGTGGCAATGAAGCGCAGGCATCAATCCATGCGCATGCTTTGATTTCTCAGTCAGAGCCGGAGGTGGTTGAGCTTGCAGTACGAGACTATGAGCAGAATATAAGCTTTGCTATATGGTGCAGTCCGCTTGACGATATAGATGTGACAATTGTGTCTCCAGAAAATGTGGCTTATGAATTTCCTAAACAGAACATGGTTGTGCATAGGACATGGATTGCAGACACACAGATAATAACTTATATAGGTGAACCAAAACCATATAGCGAAGCAAGAGAGGTTTATGTTGTTTTAAATGCTGGTGCGTATGTGGCATCGGGTCTGTGGAAGCTTATTTTCAAAGGTCGTTATATTAAGAATGGAAGTATTAATATATGGCTGTCATCTGCGGTGACGCTCAATCAGGGAACAGGTTTTTTGCGGCCAAGTGCTGAACTTACATTTACAGTACCATCAACAGCAGCAAGTGTGATAACTGTTGGAGCTTATAATAGTGCAACCATGACTCCGGCAGCTTTTTCCGGGAGAGGTTATGTTGTGGAGACAGGATATGCCACTATAACAAAACCAGATATAGCTGCACCGGGTGAAAATGTATATGTTGATGCCAGCAATGTTGTGACGGGAACTTCGTTTGCAGTTCCATTTGTGACAGGAAGTGCAGTGCTTCTTATGGAATGGGGGATAGTGGATGGCAATGATGTATATATGTATGGCGATAAGCTTAAAGCAGCGCTGAATAAAGGTGCAGTGCAGCTTCCTGGCCAGCCTGTACAGTCATCTGTCACAGGATGGGGGCGACTGTGCCTGCGTAACAGCATTCCACGCTGATTAAATAAGCAAAACTCCCATGCTTGCAGGCATAGGAGTTTTGCTTATTTAATAGGTGTTGACGCGTATAAGATATTTGAGTAAAATATATAAATTATGAAAAAGGAAAGAGGGGAGTTATGAAGTATTATGCAGTAAGAAAGGGACGCAAACCTGGTATATATACGAACTGGGATGAATGTAAGGCTCTTGTGGCTGGATTTAAGGGGGCTGAATACAAAAGTTTTACCCAGAGAGAAGCTGCACTTGAGTATATGTCAGGGGGTGCATCTGCTGTTGTTGAAGAGTCAGAGGCATACAGTTTCGTAGATGGTTCATACAATCAGGCTACGGGGGTGTATGGATATGGTGGATTTCTTATATATAAAGGCGAGAAATATATTCTGTCGGGATGTGGTGATGATGCAGAGATGGCATCTATGCGCAATGTGGCAGGAGAGGTGCTTGGAAGCATGGCTGCTGTTGAAAAAGCCATAGAATTAGGAATCAGAAGCCTTGATATATATTATGATTATATGGGAATCAGCATGTGGGCGACAGGCGAATGGAAGCGTAACAAGAAGGGTACAATAGCGTACCACGATTATATACAGTCGGTCAAAGATAAAATTTTATTAAGATTTGTAAAGGTCAAAGGGCACTCAGGCGTTGAAGGCAATGAGGAAGCTGACCGCCTTGCAAAGAAGGCAGTAGGTATATTATAGGAGGAAATTAATAATGGAAATTCAGATATTACACTGGTTTGAGTCATTACATAATCCGATACTCAATCCTATTATGTATGCGGTTACTTCACTTGGAGATAAAGGACTGTTCTGGATACTGATGGCAGTATTATGTATGACGCTTCTGCCTAAAAAATACAGAAAAGTAGGATTTACAATGCTGATTGCACTTGTGCTTTCTGTTATATTCTGTAATGTAATCATGAAGAATATATGGCATCGTCCAAGATGCTTCTGGGTTAATGGACAGCCGCTTACAGTAAGTGGTGAGTTTGAAAATCTCTACAATATATTTAATTCAATAGGTGATTACTCATTCCCATCAGGGCATACATCAGCCTCATTTGCTGCAGCACTTGCAATTTTCATGTGGCGTAAGAAAGAGGGAATATATGCAATCGTGCTGGCAGCTCTTATCGCTGTATCAAGATTGTATCTTACAGTGCATTATCCAACAGATGTACTTGTAAGCCTTGTGCTTGGCAGTCTTTATGGAATAGCTGCATATTATATAGCAAAATGGCTGTTTAAGAAATTCCCTGCATTTGGCGAAGTGATGGAAGGAAGAGCATCATACAAAACACTTATACACAGACAGGACAATTAATGGAATATGCATTAAGAAAGAAACTCCGGCAGTCAATCAGGCTGCTGGAGTTTCTTTTTGAAAAGATTATTATTGCAATGTAAATAACGCTGTGCTACTATAATATTAACTTTTATAAAATGCTTTTATAAAAGTTAATTATGATTCATGACATGGAGGATATATGAAGATATACAGTGTTGATGATGATAAGTTTAAGCAGTATGGAAGAGTTATCAGAAGTGTAGCTGCAGATGATGTGATTAAGGAGATGGAGAACACACCGCTTCCGGAAGACGTGATATATGAGCCATCCCAAAAAGCTCTTGAGAGTACTGATTTTGCTCATTTCATGGAGAAAGAGTACTATGGAGATTATCCGGTTCAGGTCGGATTTTGTAATGGTCATAATCAGAAGCTTAACGCAGTAGAATATCATAGAAGCAGTGAGGTCAATGTTGCATGCACAGATATGATTCTTCTTCTCGGCAGACAGCAGGACATTAAAGAAGACTATACATATGATACAGCTGATATTGAAGCATTTCTGGTTAAAGCGGGAACTGCTGTTGAGATATATGCCACAACCCTGCATTATGCACCATGTGGTGTTGATGGAGCAGGTTTTAAATGTGTTGTAGTTCTTCCTAAAGGTACTAATTATAACGTAGATATGCCAAGAAAGAACAGCGGAGAGGACAGGCTTTTAGCAGCAACAAATAAGTGGCTTATAGCACATAAGGATGCACATATAGATGGTGCATTTGAGGGATTAAAAGGAACAAACATAACAGTTTAAAATACAATATTTTAATATTTTAATGCGCCAAGCGCAGAAAGGAATGGAATCAGGATGATTAATACACCAGGTATCAAAGTGGGAATCGTAGCAGTCAGTCGTGACTGTTTTCCGGAGAGTCTTTCTGTAACAAGAAGGCAGAATTTAGTTAAAGCTTATGCAGCTAAATATGATGCATCAGAAATCTATGAGTGCCCAGTCTGTATAGTTGAGAGCGAGATTCATATGATGCAGGCGGTTGAGGATTTAAGAAAGGCAGGATGCAATGCACTCTGCGTATATCTTGGTAATTTCGGACCAGAGATAGCAGAGACCATGCTTGCAAAGAAGTTTCATGGTCCTAAGATGTTCATAGCTGCCGCTGAGGAGACATCAGCTGATGGAGGACTTGTAGGTGGAAGAGGAGATGCCTACTGTGGAATGCTCAATGCAAGTTACAACCTCAAATTAAGAGGTGTTAAGGCATATATACCTGACTATCCTGTTGGAACAGCAGAGGAATGTGCTGACATGATTCATGAGTTTATCCCTATTGCTAAGGCTTTATATGCAATTAAGAATCTCAAGATTATAAGCTTTGGTCCAAGACCAACTAATTTTATAGCATGTAACGCACCTATCAAGCCATTATATGATCTTGGAGTTGAGATTGAAGAAAATTCCGAACTTGATTTATTCGAGAGTTTCAATAAGCATGAGGGTGATGCGAGAATCCCAGAAACTGTTAAGAGCATGCAGGAGGAGCTTGGCGGGGGCAACAGGAAGCCGGAGATATTAGCAAAGCTTGCACAGTATGAGCTTACACTTCTTGACTGGGTAGAGGCACATAAGGGTTCAAGAAAATATGTTGCAATAGCGGGCAAATGCTGGCCGGCATTCCAGACACAGTTTGGATTTGTTCCATGTTATGTCAATTCAAGACTTACATCTATGGGAATTCCTGTATCATGTGAGGTTGATATATATGGAGCGTTAAGTGAATTTATAGGAACAGTTGTAAGTGATGATATCGTGACACTTCTTGATATCAATAATACAGTTCCATCAGATATCTATAATGAAGATATCAAGGGTAAGTTCAATTACACTCTTACGGATACATTTATGGGATTCCATTGTGGTAATACATCTTCTAAGAAGCTTTCATTCTGCGAGATGAGAAACCAGATGATTATGGCACGTTCACTTCCAGAGGAGGTTACTAATGGAACTCTTGAGGGTGATATT
The DNA here is from genome assembly GCA_934359185.1 of uncultured Lachnospira sp. Classification (GTDB taxonomy): domain Bacteria; phylum Bacillota; class Clostridia; order Lachnospirales; family Lachnospiraceae; genus Lachnospira. The sequence continues at coordinate 46,621 of CAKRLE010000002.1, forward strand.
GTTCCCGGCGATATAACATTTTTCAGACTTCAGAGCACAGCAGATGCCAAGCTTACAGCATACATAGCGCAGGGCGAGGTTCTTCCAGTTGCAACACGTTCATTTGGTGCAATCGGAATATTTGCAATACCTCAGATGGGACGTTTCTACAGACATTACCTTATAGAGAATAATTTCCCTCATCATGGTGCGGTTGCATTTGGACATTTTGGCAGGCAGTTATTTGAAGTGTTTAAGTATCTTGGAGTTGAGGAAGTTGGATATAACCATCCAGCAGGAGTACTTTATAAGAATGAGAATCCATTTTCATAATATTCTCAGATTGGAGGATGCATGTATTATATAGGTATTGATCTTGGAACATCTGCGGTAAAAATGCTGCTTATGGATGAACATGGCAGGGTTGCGAATTCTGTATCTAAGGAATATCCAATCAGCTTTCCTAAGCCGGGCTGGAGCGAGCAGAACCCGGAGGACTGGCTTGAAGCAGTTATTGACGGCGTAAGGGAGCTTGTTGATGCTGATGATGACAGTGCATGCGGATGTGAAGAATATGATTACTCGCCTAAAGCAAAGAAGGTTGCAGGTATCAGCTTTGGTGGACAGATGCATGGACTCGTCATATTGGATGAAAATGATGAGGTCATAAGACCGGCTATACTCTGGAATGATGGAAGAACCATCAAAGAATGTGATTATCTTAACAATGTGATTGGCAAAGACAAGCTTACAGAGTATACGGCTAACATAGCATTTGCAGGATTCACGGCACCTAAGTTGTTATGGTTAAAGGAGAAAGAGCCAGAGAATTTTGCAAGAATTAAAAAGATTATGCTTCCTAAGGATTATATAGCATATAAGCTGACTGGCGTGCATTGTACAGATGTGTCAGATGCATCAGGAATGCTTCTGTTTGATGTCAAGAACAGAACCTGGTCAGATGAGATGATTAAAATATGTGGAATCACGAAGGAACAGCTTCCAAAGGTATATGAAAGCAGTGACTGTGTAGGGATTCTGACACCGCAGATGGCGGACAGGCTAAGACTTCCGCTGACTGTAAAGGTAGCAGCAGGTGCAGGAGATAATGCAGCAGCAGCTGTGGGAACTGGAACAGTCGGCAATGGTAAATGTAATATTTCTCTGGGAACTAGCGGGACAATATTCATATCCAGCAAAGAATTTGGCGTGGACAAGAATAATGCACTCCACTCATTCGACCATGCGGATGGAACATATCATCTGATGGGATGTATGCTGAGTGCGGCATCATGCAACAAATGGTGGATGGATGATATACTTGATACAAAAATGTACGCAGAGGAACAAAGTGCTATAACAGATGATAAGCTCGGACGTAATCATGTGTATTATCTTCCATATCTTAGCGGAGAGCGTTCTCCACACAATGATCCACTTGCAAGGGCTACATTTACAGGAATGACGATGGATACAACAAGGGCAGATATGACACAGGCTGTTCTTGAGGGAGTTGCATTTGCAATAAGAGATTCATTCGAGGTGGCAAAGAGCCTTGGAATTAATATTGATAAAGTTACATTATGTGGCGGTGGAGCTAAGAGTCCTCTGTGGCGAAAGATAATTGCTGACGTGCTTAATGTGTCAGTTGCCATACCAAAGGTTGAAGAGGGCCCATCAATGGGAGCAGCGATGCTTGCAATGGCTGCTACAGGCGAATATGCAAGCGTTGAGGCTGCGGCTGATGCTATATGCCAGGTTTCAGAGGTTATTGAGCCTGATAAAGAAATTGCATCAAGATACAATGAATGTTACAATAAATTTAAAATGATTTATCCAGCGCTAAAGCCTGTGTTCGTAAAGCTGTAGAATCAGCTTCCACAGGATTTGATAAATAAACAATTAAAATTAAATAAGGAGTTTGTATTATGAGAATTTTTATTGATACTGCTAATGTTGACGAGATAAGAAAAGCTAATGATATGGGAGTTATATGTGGTGTGACAACTAATCCTTCGCTCATCGCTAAAGAGGGAAGAGATTTTAACCAGGTTATCAAGGAGATAGCTTCAATCGTTGACGGTCCTATAAGCGGTGAGGTTAAGGCAACTACAGAGACAGCAGAGGGAATGATAGAAGAAGGAAGACAGATAGCTGCAATTCATCCTAATATGGTAGTTAAGATTCCAATGACAGCAGAGGGACTGAAAGCTACTAAAGTACTTACATCAGAAGGAATCAAGGTTAATGTAACACTTATATTCTCTGCTAATCAGGCAGTTCTTGCTGCAAGAGCCGGAGCTACATATGTTTCTCCATTCCTTGGAAGATTAGATGATATATCATCACCAGGAATCCAGCTTATTCAGGATATAGTTGACATTTTCTCTAATTACGATATACAGACTCAGATTATATGTGCAAGCGTCCGTAATCCAATTCACTTTACAGACTGTGCTCTTGCAGGTGCGGATATCGCAACAGTGCCTTACAAGGTAATTGAGCAGATGGTACATCATCCACTTACAGATGCTGGTATTGAGAAATTTAAGAAAGATTACGAAGCGGTTTTTGGAAAGTAATGAATAAATCAGCTATTACATCAAAAGACGTAAAATTAATTAATAAAAACAGGATATACAGATATATCTATGAAGCCGGACAGACTTCAAGACAGGAAATCTTTGAACAAATCGGACTTTCCATGCCGACGATACATCAGAATCTCAAATCACTGATTGAAGATGATCTGATTGTAATTGATGGTAATTTTGATTCGACAGGCGGCAGAAAGGCACAGATATTCTCAGTCAATTCCAATGCCAGATTTGCAGTGTCACTTAACATAAATGCCAATGGCATATACGCAAGGCTTATAGATATGTATGGGAATATTCTTGCAGAGGCACATCTGGATGATATGTTTAATCAGGAAGATGAATATTACAGGCAGTGTGCAGGCCTTATAGAAAAATGCATTGACAGTGCAGGTGTCAGCAGGAACAAAATACTTGGAGCTGGAATTACTATACCTGGAATTCTCGATGAAACTAACATGATTATTGTTAATGCGCCTACTATGGGAGTTAAGAACTGTTCTATAGAAAATATTGCAAAATATATACCGTATCCGTGGATTGCCATGAATGATGCCAAATCAGGATGTTATGCATGGTATTGGTTTAATATGCGTGGCGGCAGACATAAGAGGTATATTTATCTGATGTTGAGCCAGGGCGTAGGTGGAGCAATATTTGATGAGAATTTTGATATACCGGGTAATCATAACAGGTCAGGAGAATTTGGACACATGACTATACATCCGAGTGGCAGGAAATGCTTCTGCGGGCGTGAAGGCTGTTTTGAAAGCTATGTGTCATCAAGATGCCTGTCAGATGAACAGGGTGTATCATTAAAAGAATTTTTCGGACAGATGAAAAATGGGGATAAAGAAAAAATCATGATATTTGAACAGTATCTTGATAATCTGGCAATTGGTATTAATAACTTGTATACTATATGTGACTGTGATATTGTTATAGGTGGTCAGGTTGCTGAATATTTAAAGGATTATAAGGATATTCTTAAGAAAAAGCTTGTTGGACGATGCTCATTTGACACAGATGGAGAATATATCAGTTTCTCAGAATGTTCTGACAGAAAGGCATCAGCAGGCGCAGCACTTACATTTATATCAAAATTTATCGAAAGTATATGATATGGGGACAGGTTTATGAAATTGGCTGATAAGATTAAGACAGGCTGTTTTGATGCTTTAATAAAGCACTGCGTGGTAAGTTTAATTACCGCGTGGTGCTTTGTTTCGTGTGTGAATATGATAAGGCTTGCATCTGATACATTTAATCCGGTAGAAAGCCTTGCGGCAGTCGGAAGTACTGATTTTTTTGTATATGTATTATGTGTTCTGGCTGTTACAGTGATTTTAACGGCAGTTTCTGTCAGGTTTGATACAGGTAAAATGATGGATTATGTAATGTTTGCATGTGTATTGATATGCGGGATTGTAACTGTTACATTGAAGCAGGAAATATATACATGCCTTGCAGTGTCAGGACTGGTTCTGCTTGCATTTCTTTATGCATCAAGAGATATGAAGATTACAGACATATCTATAAGCAGAAAATGTATGATTATACTGATAACACTGGCAGCAGCTGCTATAGCACTGTTTATAGGAATTACTTCTGTGTACAGGTATATTACATATAATGTGCCAAACTTTGATGGTGGATTGTTTTTTCAGATGTTTTATTATATGAAAAATCATCTGACAATGCAGACAACGCTTGAGAGGGATGTGCTTATGTCACATTTCAAGGTTCATACATCACCTGTATTCTGGCTTTTGTTTCCAGTATATTATGTATTTCCATGCCAACAGACAATCCAGGCTTGTCAGGGAATTGTTCTTGCCTCTGCTGTGATTCCACTTGCGCTGCTGTGTAACAAGAAGGGGATAAGCAGAGTAAAGACTGCGATAATATGTTGTATATATTGTTTTATGCCATATGTTGCAGGCGGCTGTGGATATGATGTGCATGAGAATATGTTTCTATCGGTGGCAATATTTACCCTGTTGTATGCGTTTGAACGCAATTCATGGAAATGTATTATACCGGCACTTATATTTCTTCTCAGTGTCAAAGAAGATGCCGCTGTGTATGCAGGATTTATAGGGTTGTATATGCTTGTAAACAGAGACAGGAAAGATAAATCATATGTTAAACCGGTGGTGGTCATATTGGTGGCGGTCATCTATTTTGCAGTTACTGTGACATATATAAAGAATGCAGGATTTAGTACGGCGACTGACAGGTTTAATAATATGATATATGGCCATGATGGCAATGTGCTTGGAATGATACCAACAATATTCATTAATCCAGGTTATACAATTGCACAGATAATGAGTGAAGATAATATCAGATATATAATAACAGTTCTTGCACCTATGCTGTTCCTGCCGTTGTATTGCAGGGATTACAGGTTGTATATTCTTGCTGGGCCATTTCTTATGTTTAACCTGATGCCATCATATGAGTATCTGCATGACATTAATTTTCAATATACATTTGGCAGTGCAACACTTTTGCTTTACATGGCAGTTTTGTGTATACAAGAGGATAAAAAGCATAACTCATTAAAGATCTTATGTATGATGGGGATAGTTACAGGACTGTTTTTTATATCAGGACTGATAGGCAGATTTGACTATATTCATATGTACAACAACCATTCATATAGACAGATATATGAAGAGATTGATGATGCATTGTCTCATATACCAAGCAATGCGGAAGTTACTGCAGGAACATTTCTTTGCAGCCACTTGTCACAGAGAGATATAATATATGAGGATTATTACACTGATAAAGAGACAGAATATTTAGCCATAGACCTTCGTGGGGAAGTATATGACTATGATGTCAGTGAATTTTACGAATCTAAGGGGTATGAAACTTTATCATATAAAGAAGGAATTATAGCTGTATTCAGAAAAAGATAGCATATGATAAGTCTGCGGCTTTGACTTTTGATATGGACATATATTTTTAAAGCTAGTATAATTGCTTGTATTAGTTATGCATTAATATTGAGCCAGAAAGGAATGTAATGCCATGAAAACTTGGGAAAAGTACATACGAAGAGTAGAACCATATACACCGGGAGAACAGCCAAAGGCTGCTGGAGTTATCAAACTTAATACCAATGAGAATCCGTATCCGGCTTCACCAAAGGTTATAGAAGCAGTGAAGAATTTTGATACAGATAAGCTGCGCCTTTATCCAGACCCTGAGGCAGCTGTGCTTGTTGATGCGATTGCACACCGATATGGACTTTCATCAGATCAGGTGTTTGTCGGAGTTGGCTCTGATGATGTTATATCCATGAGTTTTATGACATTTTTTAATTCAGAACTGCCAGTCCTGTTCCCAGATATCTCATATTCATTCTATGAAGTATGGGCAGATGTATATAACGTTAAATATGAGAAGATTCCAGTAGACAAGGATTTCAATATTGTGCCAGAGGATTATATGAAAAAGAATGGCGGTATAATATTCCCTAATCCTAATGCACCTACAGCACTGTATATGAGACTTGACAGGGTTGAGGATATTATAAAGGCTAATCAGGATTCAGTTGTGATTGTCGATGAGGCATATATTGATTTCGGCGGCAAATCAGCAGTTGGACTTATTGAAAAGTATGATAATCTCTTAGTTGTCCAGACATATTCAAAGTCGCGTTCCATGGCAGGTATGAGAATCGGATTTGCAATGGGCAGCGCCAAGCTTATCAAAGCAATGAATGATGTCAAATTCTCAGTTAATTCATATACAATGAATGCTACATCTCTGGCATTTGGTGTCGCTTCCATGAACGATGAGGAATATTTCAAGGAGTGTACAGATAAGATTATTGCGACAAGAACAAGAAGCATGGAAGAGCTTGCAAATCTGGGATTTACATTCCCTGATTCCAAGGCTAACTTTATATTTGCATCACACAGAACTGTTCCTGCATCTGAGATATTCACAGAGCTTAAGAAAAGAAATATTTATGTAAGATATTTTAATAAGCCAAGAATTGATAATTATTTAAGAATCACAGTTGGAACAGATGAGCAGATGGATAAATTGTTTGAAGCATTAAAGCAGATAATAGGTGACAGATAATGAGTGTTCCATTTGAAAACAGGAATTTTCAGAAAGAGCTTGATAAAATGGTTGAAAAAATGCAGTGCGAGGGCAGAGTCCCTAAGCTGCTTCTTCATAGCTGCTGTGCTCCATGCAGCAGTCACTGCATAGAGTATCTTTCACAATTTTTTCATGTCACTGTGTTTTACTACAATCCTAATATATCAGAGCAGGCAGAGTATCAGAAGAGGGTTGCTGAACAGATAAGATTTATAAGTGAATTTCCAGCAAAATATCCGGTTTCTTTTATTGAGGGAGACTATGAGCCAGATAAATATTACAAAAGTGTGGCTGGTCTTGAAAAATGCGAAGAGGGTGGCGAAAGGTGCTTTGTATGTTATGAGCTGCGCCTGCGTAAAACTGCAGAACTTGCAAAGGAGAGTGGATTTGATTATTTTACGACAACGCTTACAATCAGTCCGCTAAAAAACAGCGTAAGGCTCAATGAGATTGGATTAAAGCTTCAAGATGAATATGGTGTTTCCTATCTTTTGTCAGATTTTAAGAAAAAAGAGGGATATAAGCGTTCGATAGAGCTGTCGAGGGAGTATAACCTGTACAGACAGAATTTCTGTGGTTGTGTATTTTCTAAAAATGCAATATAGAATCAGTGATGCAGATATGGTATAATATGAGCAATGAATGTTATTGCGTGATGCGTAAGTATTAAAACAGGAGGATTGGTATCTATGGCAAAGAATAAGTTTTTTAAGACAGTTGTAACACTTGGTGCACTTGGAGTTGCATCTAAAGTGGCGTACGACAAATATAAGAATGTAAAATCAGAATTTGAAAAAGAAGAGAACGACAGCCTTGGAACAGAGGTTAAGAAGTATAATGCGATATTCCAGAACAAGGTTGTTGAGGTTGATGATGAGGTGTTTACAGGCTGTGAAGTTAAGGCAATAGGTTCTAAGGCTGTTATTGACTTAGGACTCGCTGTATTTGAGAAGGATGTGTATATTGATTTCACAAGCAAGGCAAGTTCTGTGACTATAGTACTTCCAGAGGGCGTTAATGCCGCATGTGATATTGAGAAGAGAGCCAGTGTAATCAATAATCTTGTTGAGAATACTGATGAAGAAGGAATACATACTGTATATGTTATCGGTACAGCAGATGCCAGCAGAATCCAGATAGTTCCTGTGGATTTTTACGTTGATGATGACGATGACTTCGAGGACATGGATGATGACAATGCTGGCAGTGATGCAGAATTAGTTTCTGGAGATGAGAAAGAAAATGCTTCTGAGAATGACGACCTTGAGAACATGGAAGACCCTGAAGATGAGAGTGACCTTAAAAAGATTGATGGGGCTATAGAGCTTACAGTTGAAGAGGTAACTAAATAATTAATTGAAAGTCTGAAATATATATGAGATACAAAGATAAGATAATAGCTTATTTTGACAGTTGCCCAGATGGATGTGTAATGGCTGCTAATGATCTCTATGAAAAGGAATTTTCTAAGATGTCACAGGCAGCTTTTTTTAAAGCATTGGAGCGTCTGACAAAGGAAGGTGTGCTTATAAGGGCAGCCAAAGGAATGTATTCTAAGAATACTTCTATAGAAAATGATGATATGCTTAATCATTTCTTTGGAGAGGACAATATGGATGGAATGTATATAGGCGGGCGTCTTTATTCCAAATATGCTCTCACTAATATAAAAGATGATCAGATATGGCTGTATTCAACGCTTATATCCAAGGAGACATGTAATATCGGCAATATACACGTAAAGCGTGTATCGGTTCCGTTAAGTTACGACAATACCAGGATTATAGAGGCGTTAGAAATACTCCAGAATTATGATGGCATTGAGGGGCTTAATAAGAATAAATTTGCCAGATATGCAAGACAGTTTGCCAAAGGATATAATGATGAAGCAGCCGTATATGTGATTAATAATATGAAATACAAAAAGAGTACCATAGCATTTATGAAAAAGATACTTGATATGTACAAGGTTCCGAACTCTTTGCAGCAGTTTTTAAGTTACGCATCGAAATATAAGATACCGCCAGTTGCGAGGGTTGCAAGATAAGTGTGATTATAGAGTACAGCTTATTGCATTATAAAAGCATGATTTTGGATTTTAATAATATTTTAGTTAATAAAAATCCAGAATCATGCTTTTAGTTCTAAATGATATTTAATTTGATTATTTTTAATCTAATGTCTTATATACATTGCCCTCAAGGTCTTTCCAATAGAAATGATCCTCAAGAATCATGTAGCTGTGCGCGCTGTCCATCTTTGGGATAGAGACAGAGCCAGGATTGATATATGTATATCCGTCACGCTCTTCACAGCATGGAATGTGTGTGTGTCCACATACAAGGTAGTCACCATCACACAGCGCAGGAATGTTCTTCTCATCAAGCTTGTGTCCATGCGCAAGCACAAGATGTCTGTCGTTGACATATACATGTGCTGTTTCTGCAAGCACGTTAAAGTCAAGTACCATCTGATCAACTTCTGTATCACAGTTGCCTCTTACGCATAAAATTTTGTCCTTTAAAGGATTTAACATAGAGATAACTTCCTTAGGAGCATATTCCTTTGGAAGGTCATTCCTTGGACCATGATATAATATATCTCCAAGAAATACGAGCAGATCAGGCTTTTCGACCTCGTAACGCTCAAGAAGCTGTCTGCAGTAGTATGCAGAACCGTGAATATCTGATGCAATCATTATTTTCTTCATAGCAATCCTCTTTAATTAAGTTTATTTTGACTAATTATAACCCAATTTTCACGCGTATGTCACGTATGAAAGCTAATACATAATAGGATAATATAATATTTACAGGAAGCTGGATAATATTTTTTATAAATCTTGTGGTGAAATAGAACGCAAATCCTTTTCCGTACATAACAGTAACCCAGTAAGTTCCGAGTAAAATATTTACAAGAAGCATATCAACTGTTATAGCAAGCGTTGTTCTTATAAGAAATGCTATATCAATCTTTCCATTTTTGTACATGCCTGCAATTGTAAGTATAATGTATACAACCATGATAACAGCGACAGCAACAAATCCCCATAAAGGCTTAGTTGTTTTTCTATCTGTGTAGACAGCAAGCATTCCAGCAAATGTTATGAATATAGATATTACAAGTGGAACCATGTTGTATTTTGTAAAACCAAGTACAAACAAAGCTGCAAACATAACCATAAAAAGAACAGCAATGATTTCCATATTGGCAATGCCGCTGCCTAAGCCTCCAGCAAACACTTCTTTGATATAGCTAAGCCCAGTTCCCTCAAATTGTAACGGATTATCTCCTTTGCCTGTTACTTTGACAAATGGAGTCCAAAGCATAAGATTCATGGCAGCGAGAGGGAGTAATATTCTTGCAATCCTGATAAATGGATTGGAGCTGGTTTTGTCAGTGACTGGAAGGTCTTGTGCATTCTTCTTTGCTGGAAAATGCTTATAAAAGAATATACCATATATAAAACAAGCTAGTGCCGCATTAAGTGTCCATCCTGGAAAATAAGGTCCGGTTGGCTTTATAACAAATTGGACAATATCTCCAATGGCACCACATACTATTCCCATAACAGGCCCATACAATGCGCCAATTACTACATTTACAATAAATGAAATGGAAATCCGGAGTGACTCAGTTACCTGAATAGATACGAACACAGCAAATACTGTGTGAAGCGCAATTAAAAGCGCAGCAGTGACAACTGATTTGATATTTTTAAATTCAGCTGCCGATTCTTTGAAAATAGACATAAAATTAACCTCCTTTGCAGTAGTTTCGATACTACATAAGAGGTTGTTTATCCGTGATATGTAGCAGCGGGATGCGAATCATGTACCGCAAGATAATACTTTTCGTCCGGATGACAACTCCCTGTTCACCTGGCACTTAACGCACACAATTCTACTCTGCATAATATTTTTTAGTTGATTATAACAGACCACCCATAGAAGTCAATAGATTAATTAAATATTTGTAAAATCCCCATGCCTGTGTGAGCTTGTGTGGCTATGCTGTCAGGGTTGTCTGCGTGTATATGTCAGATTTGCATGACGACTGCTGTGTGGGTCTTAGGGCGGTGTTAGACAAGAGTTAAGCCGCTTGCTAAACGTTCAAACGAAGTGCGTTTTTAGCAAAGCGGCTTTAATAAGCTCTGTCGTGCCGCCCTTAGAGCCACTAAGCACATAGGACTGGCAAATCTGACATATACACGCAGGCAGCCCTGACAGCATAGCCGCACAGGCTCACACAGACAGGGGATTTTACTTATATTATAATTAATTTATAGATTTTTAATTGCATTTACCCACTCATATGATAGAGTATGTACATAAGTTTTATTTTTGAAAGGATGAGTTTTGTAATGAGTAAGTTCAGACAGAAGGTAATGCAGTTTATGCAGGGAAGATATGGAACAGATCAGTTTTCCAGATTTCTTATATATTTTTCCCTTGTGCTTTTGGTTATTACATTATTCTGTCGTAATAATTTAATTTATTATATAGCGGTGATTGTTTTATTTTATTCGTATTTCAGAATGTTAAGCCGCAACATTTCCAGAAGATATGCAGAGAACCAGAAGTATCTTACGTTAAGATATAAGGTTGTCGGCAGGTTTAACTGGATTAAGTTAAGAATCAAGGATTCCAGGACACATAAGATATTTAAGTGCCCAAGCTGCTCGCAGAAGATAAGAGTTCCGAAGGGCAAGGGCAGGATAAGTATCAAGTGTCCGAAATGCAGAATAGAGTTTATCAAGAAGACCTGATTAGTCTATAATTCTTCAGGTAAAATCCAGTTATCAGCCTGCTGTCTGTAGTCATTTGCAAGCCCATTGTAAGTTCCTGCGGCTTCGGTATCCCCAGCATCATTCATGCTGTGTGATAACATGTCATAACATATGGCAAGCTGTTTAAGTGGTGCGTCACCACCAGCATGTATATCAAGTACAGGCTGTGTCTCGTATGCAGCATTGACGTACCAAAGAACAGCTTCCTCGTAGTCTTCAAGAGAAAGGTAATATTCACCAAGTTCAAGACATATTTCAGAAGGTGGATTGTCGGCGACCTGCTTTAGAACCACCTTAAAAAATGCATCTTTCATTTCAGCAAGTCTGTACATTCTTGCAAGAATACAGCTTACTTCCTTAAAGCATGACTCATCAGTGTATGTAGTCATGTATTTTTCATATACTGGAAGAAGTTCACGAAAATCTTCTTCATCACCGGTACTCCACAATTCCTTACAGAACATTGTCACAACATAATTTTCAAGGCGGACACCCTTATCCAGAGCTTTAACAAATGTATTAAAATCACGTTTGCTGTGAGATTGCTGCGGCATATGCATAATCTCTATATCACTGTCAAATACGACAGGATTTAATCTGATTGTCTCATGGATTGGAGAAATCCATTCAAATGTGCGGAGTCGCTTGAATAATTTAGGGCGCAGTTCTTTTCTTGAGTTATATACAGAGTTACCTTTAACGCAGTTGACATATTTCATCTGTACAATATCAATCTCAGGAAGAAGAACAGATTTAAGCTGCAATAGTGCAAGCTGGTTAGCGGCATCTAACACCTCATCCGCATCGGCACTGAATATGTAGTCGCATGACGCCTTGCTGAAAGCAAAATTTCTAGCTTTCGCAAAATCATCCTCCCACATATAATCATATATTTTATCAGTGTATTCGCCTGCAATTTCTTTGGTGTTATCAGTCGAGCCCGTGTCTATTATTATTATTTCATCTGCTATAGATTTATATGAATCAAGACAACGCCTTAATATGTCAGATTCATTTTTAACAATCATACATAAAGAGATATTAATCATTATGAATCAGCTCCTTAATATTATTGATAATTAGATTGTGCATTTATACATCTGAAAAGTCAAGCGGGAAGAGTTATCTGACGTTGTAAATATTAGTAAAATGGGATAATATCTAAATATAGTGAAGGAGACGTTGAAATGTATGAGGTAAAGGGTAATACATTAAGAATATCAGTGAGAAATCTTGTTGAGTTCATATACAGCAGTGGTGATATTGATTCTGGAAGCGGCTCGGTTATGGATGTCAGTGTCATGCAGGAGGGTGCAAGGCTTCACAGAAAAATTCAAAAGAGTGCAGGAAGCAGATATCACGCTGAGGTTCCATTAAAATATAATATAGAGCTGTCTGACACTGATGGGGATTCATATGTGGTTGCCATAGAGGGAAGGGCAGATGGCATAATATGTGACATAGACGAGGATGATGAGGGCAGCAGGATTCCTATGTCAGATGTGATTATTGATGAGATAAAGACAACAAGGCAGGATGTCTCTAAGATGAAAGAAGCTGTGTATGTACATAAAGCACAGGCTATGTGTTATGCATATATATTTGCGGTGAAACACAATCTTGATGAGATAATGGTGCAGATGACATATTGCAATCCGCTGACTGAGGAAATAAAAAAGTTTAGTGAATTGCTGCCTGTAAAAGACGTTGTGAGCTGGTTTGACGGACTTGTAGAGAAGTTTAAACGCTGGAGTGATTTTGTATTTGAGAGCAGGAAGAAAAGACAGGAGTCTATTGGGAATATTGAGTTTCCATTTGAATACAGAGAGGGACAGAAAAATCTTGTAGTAGGCGTGTACAGGTCTGTTGAGCGTGGCAATAATCTGTTTATCCAGGCATCAACCGGCGTCGGTAAGACAATTTCAACAATTTTTCCGGCAGTTATGGCTATGGGGCAGGGTATGGCGGATAAGATATTTTATCTTACATCCAAGACAATAACGAGGACTGTTGCAGATGATACATATAAGCTTTTAAGAGATAATGGCTTGTATTTCAGGAGCATAATTCTTACCGCTAAAGAGAAAATCTGTCCAAATACAGAATGTGTATGCAGTGCAAAGGACTGTGTGCGGGCAAAAGGACACTATGACCGTGTGAATGATGCGGTGTATGACATGATAACTGGTAATCTGTCAATAGACAGGGAGACATTGTCTGAATATGCAGATAAACATAATGTGTGTCCATTTGAGATGGGGTTAGATGTGACTTACTGGTGCGATGGGATTATCTGCGATTATAATTATGTTTTCGATCCTGATGTTGCACTTAAACGGTATTTTGCACAAGGTTCTAAGAAGGATTATATCTTTCTGGTAGATGAGGCTCATAATCTGGTGGACAGAGCCAGAGAAATGTACAGTGCTGTGCTTGTAAAAGAGCATGTCTTAGAGACTAAAAAACTGTTATCAGATGACAAAGAAAATGTGGACAGAAAGCTTATAGCACAGTTTGAAAGGGTTAACAGACAGCTTCTGGCTATGAAACGCGAATGTGACACATACAAGGTATTTGGTGGAAGTGATTCACTTGGAAGGCTGCCAGAGTATCTTTCATATCTCACGATGGGAATCCAGAGCTTTCTTGAGAAACATAATAATTACCGCTACAGGAACGAACTTCTTGAGTTTTTCTTTGAGGCAAATCATTTTCTTAATATGTATGACTGCCTCGATGAAAAATATGTGATATATACAGAACATAATTCTAAAGGGGATTTCTGCGTTAAGCTGTTCTGTGTTGACCCGTCTAATAATATTGCTGACAGGCTTTACAGTGCCAGAAGCACGATATTTTTCTCGGCAACACTGCTGCCGGTAAATTTTTTTAAAGAAATGCTTACTGGCAATATAGAGGATTATGCAATATATGCCCAGTCAACATTTCCGAGTGAAAGACGGCGCATTGTGATTGGGAGGGATGTCAGCAGCAGATACACAAGGAGGAATGCAGCTGAATATGGAAAGATATGCAGTTATATACATAAGACAATCACAGCAAGGAATGGAAAATATATGGTGTTCTTTCCATCGTATGCATATATGCAGAACGTGTATGATATGTATGTGTCTGTGTACAATCCATATGAACTGACAGAAGATACACAGGATACACTTATTATGTACACAGATGAGACTAAGGTGTTATTGCAGAAAACGGACATGAGAGAACGTGATAAGGAATGGTTCCTTGAAATGTTTAATAATGCAGAGTGCAATGGAACACTGATTGGATTCTGTGTCGCAGGAGGCATATTTTCAGAAGGAATTGATTTAAGGCAGGACAGTCTTATAGGAGCGGTCATAGTAGGTACAGGACTTCCTATGATATGCAGGGAAAGGGATATATTACGTGATTATTTTAATGGACAGGGAAAAGATGGTTTTTCATATGCCTATGTGTATCCAGGAATGAATAAAGTGCTTCAGGCAGCAGGAAGAGTTATAAGGACAAGCAGCGATTGTGGAGTTATAGAACTGCTGGATGACAGGTTCCTGAACAAAGAGCAGCAGCGTCTTTTTCCGAGAGAATGGGATGATGTTGCTGTTACTGATAAGAATAACATAAGTGAAGTTTTGTCGGATTTCTGGAAAAATATAGTGCAATAAATATGCTGATATTGTATAATTATTAACAGATATATTATGTGCGATTATTGAATTATTGAAAGGATAAGGTGTTATGGAACTTATTAATTCGATAGCTGGAATAATGGAAAGCAGCGATTATAAAGAGAAGATGGAAACTCTTGGGTTTGATCGTTTTCAGAGCATGGAGATTATGAAGGGATATAAGAGTGGAGTGGATTATTCTGTGTATGCATCACCAGAGTATGATGCGTCCCAGATGAAGTCTATCAGACTTGGCCTTGAGATGGGACTCGATGCTTCATTTTATGCTGATCCTAAGTACGATTACAGGCAGATGGAGGAGATTAAGCAGGCAATGCTTGATGGAAGTAATCTGACATTTATTATAGATCCGGATAAAGATTATACAGTTATGCGCGAGATTCGTCTGGCAAGCCATTACGGATACGATGTTATGTATTATGTCAATAAAGGATGCAGCGGTGGCGTATTAAAGCAGTTAAGACTGGCAGATAAGAACGGTATAGATCTGAGTTTCTTTGTCAATGAAGGATATGATGAATATCAGCTGAAGGAGATACGTATAGGGCTTGAGCATTGTGTTGATATTACACAATATCTGTTACATGAGTTTAACAGTGAACAGATGAGACAGATAAGGCTTGGGTTAGAGGCTGGAGTTGATGTGTCAGGATATGCGATGACAGGATTTTCATCTGGACAGATGGAACAGGTACGGTATGGACTGCAGGAAGGCAAGAATGTTGAGAAGTATGGTGACCCGTTTATAGATGCATGCCAGATGGAGCAGATGCGTGAGGGAAAGGTAGACAAAGAGCCTGATGAGCAGCAGAGCCAGGAGATACTCAAAGGGCTTATGTCAGGAGTTGATGTGAGTGTATATGCGGATACATCATATGATTATAAGCAGATGGAGCAGATAAGGCTGGGGCTTGAATCAGGGATGGATGTTACCCCGCTTCTTAATATACATATGTCAGCGGATGACATGGAAAAGATAAGACTGGGGTTATAATGTAACTATTAATAAGTGACATGGAGGGCTATTATAATGGTTCAGAATACATATAATGAACAACCAGATAAGAGAATATCCGTCACAATATCTGAAGATAATATGTCAGCGTATCTGCGTCTGAGATTTCCGATGCATGATGATAGGGAATATTCATATGAGGATATCAAGGCGGCATTGGATGAGAGCGGCATCAAGATGGGGATAGATGAATCAGCGATACAGTATATTCTTCAGAATAAGATATATGACACTAATGAACTTGTTGCGACAGGCAAAAGAGCTGAAGATGGTGTTGATGGTGAATATGAGCTGTTTTTTGATATTGATGGTATTGGCAAGCCAGTAGAACGGGCAGATGGTTCTGTTGACTATTATAACATGAAGCTGTTTGTGCTTGTAAGTGAGGGGGACAAGCTTGCACATTATAATCCACCAACCAAAGGAGTGTTTGGATATGATGTCAGGGGAAAGCTGATTATTCCCAAAGCTGGAAGACCTAAGAGTCCATTAAGGGGCAAAGGATTTACCGTTTCAGAGGATGGCAATACATATTACGCAGCGTGTGATGGTAAAGTAGAATATAGAAACTTTGACCTTAATGTTTATAGTGTGCTTACAATACCAGGAAATGTAGATATATCTGTTGGTAATATTGATTTCAATGGAGATGTCGATATCCAGGGAAATGTTATCAGTGGAATCACAGTATCTGCCAGAGGTAATATATCAATTGGCGGACATGTTGAGGCAGCAGTTATACGTGCTGGCGGCAATATTATATTCAAGGATGGTGTTAATGGTAAAGGACTTGCCAAAGTAGAAGCAGGTGGAGATATAAGTGCAAGATTCCTTGAAAATGTGACAGTGCAGTGTCGTGGCAATGTATATGCCAATTATATGCTCAACTGTAACATAACTGCTAATGGCAGGGTTATTGTCAAGGGTAAGCAAAGTTCAATACAGGGCGGCGATGTTATGGGAATGCTTGGTGTTGAAGTCGGCAATGCAGGAGTTGAGACAGGGGTTACAACTGTTATCCGTGTTGGTGCATCCAAGGCGGTAAGACAGCAGTATACAGACCTTCTGAATAAAATAAAAGAATACGATAAAGAAATAGAGGCACTTGATACACTTCTTGATAAATATAAAACCTTGAAACAATTGCAGCCTGAGAAGTTCCAGCAGGATATGTACAACAAGGTGTTCCAGTCAAAAATAATCAAGAATTCAGAGAAGAATAAGTTTAATGAAGAGGCCAGGAATCTATGTGATCTTATATATGCGTCAGAGAATGCAGATATAAAGGTTTTAAAGAATATGTATCCGGGTGTAAAGGCTATAGTCAATGGGGTAGCATATTATCCCAATACGCAATTGGTATCAATGGTTATCCGCACGCTTAATGGCAAAATATCAATAAGAGGAATTATGGATATGGATATTCAGCCATAGGCAGTGTCTGAATAATTTAATATACAACAAAGGACAGTAGATATATATGATAGAAGAAGTTGTTTCAATAGAGTTACCGGTACATGAGAAATGGACAGTCCGTAAGAACAGACTTGCTCCGGAAGGGTTTTCAGGCAGGGAGAAGAGACTGTCAATAGTTACCGGAATACATGGTGATGAGCTTGATGGACAGTATATATGTTATGAAGTGACAAGAAGGATTAATAATAATCCGGAAAAACTTCATGGCATAGTGGATATTTATCCGGCTCTTAATCCTTTGGGTCTTGATATAGGAAGCCGGGGAATACCGATGTTTGAACTTGATATGAACAGATCGTTTCCTGGGGATAATAATGGAGCTGTTGCAGAATACGCAGCTGCTGGCGTTATTGACAATATTATAGGCAGTGATTTCTGCCTTGATATCCATTCAAGCAATATATTTATCAAGGAAATGCCACAGGCAAGACTAACGAAAGAGAACAGAGAAAAGCTTCTTCCATATGCTAAGATTATTAACACAGATTTTGTATGGATATATTCATCTAAAACGGTGCTTGATGCAACTTTAGCATATAGTCTTAACAATATGGATGTCCCAACACTTGCTATAGAGATGGGTGTCGGCAACAGAATTAACAGAGAGTACTGTGACCAGCTTATAGAGGGAACATTTAATCTTATGATTGAACTTGGAATATGGGAAGGTGAACAGATTTCTGTGAGAAAACCAATCATATCGACTGAAGGTCAGGTTGAATTTATAAGAGCATGTTCAAGCGGAGTGTTCGTGGCAGATGTTAAGAATCTTGGAGCGATAAGCATGGGAACACATATAGGTGACATAATTGAGCCTCTTACAGGAAAGGTTGTGCAAAGAATTGAGTCACCTGTGGATGGAATTATATTTACATTAAGAGAACATCCTGTTGTATACAAGGGAGCACTTCTTGCAAGAGTATATGGAGGCAATAACCAGTAATAATATTTACAGGTTAAAGAGATAAGCATGAGAAAAGAAACGTTATTCACACTTCAGGGGTTATATAGAGATGATTTTAAGGTAGAAGGCTACAGATTTGGTGGAGGCGAGAAATCTGCATGTATAGTTGGAGCACTCCGTGGCAATGAAATACAGCAGATGTATATATGTTCGCTTCTTGTCAAAGCGTTAAAAGACCTTGAAAGCCATGGTGCAATATCACATAACCATGAGATATTAGTTGTTCCGACAGCTAATCGGTTTTCAATGAATGTAGGCAGACGGTTCTGGCCTATAGATAATACAGATATTAACAGAACATTTCCGGGAGATGCAGATGGTGATACGACCAATTACATAGCATCTATGTTGTTTGATAATGTTAAGGGATATAACTATGGAATCCAGTTTGCAAGCTTTTATATGCCGGGAGATTTCATACCACATGTAAGAATGATGGAGACAGGATATCAGAGCGCAAGCCTTGCGAACCTTTTTGGACTTCAGTATGTTGTAATAAGGAGTCCAAGACCTATGGATACTGTAACACTCAATTATAACTGGCAGATGAATGAAACTAATGCATTTTCAATCTATACCAACAGCACTGATACTATTGATGATAAGTCAGCGCGCCAGGCAGTTTCTTCGGTTCTTAGATTCCTTACAAGGATGGGAATACTAAAATATAATAATCACAGTGGTTACATAGCAAGTGTTATACACGAACAGGATCTTATGCCGGTCAAGACGTATGACGGCGGATTCTACAGAAGATTGAAAGATCCGGGAGACCCGGTATTTCGTGGAGATATAATAGGAGAGGTGATTGATCCTTGTGAAGGATTTGTCAAATCGCAGATAGTCAGCCAGACAGACGGAATTATATTTTTTGCACACACATCACCACTGGTTATGGAAAATCAGGTTGTGTACAAGATAATACGGCGTATGCACGAATAAATATATATTCTAAAATAAATATTCAGAAAATTAGAGTTTTATTTAAAATATTATTGGTAAATTCTGATTCTTATGATACAATTAAATTTATTCACTAATAAGCTATTCATAAAAGATAAGCGGGAGGAAAACAATGAGCAGCGTTAAAAGAGTATTTGTTGAGAAGAAAAAGCCTTATGCTGTCAGTGCTAAGCAGCTTCTAAGCGAGATAACAAGTTATCTTGATGTTAAGTCAGTAACAGATGTCAGGGTTCTTATCCGTTATGACATTGAGAATCTTTCGGAGGAGACTTACAATAAGGCTCTTACAACAGTATTTTCTGAGCCACCAGTTGATGATGTGTATGAGATGGAATTTATGGCAGATCCAGAGGATTTTGTATTCTCTGTTGAGTATCTTCCTGGACAGTTTGACCAGAGAGCTGATTCGGCTGAACAGTGCGTTAAGTTCTTTAATGAGAATGAAAAGCCAGTTATAAGGACTGCAACTACATATGTTATATCTGGTGAACTGACAGATGATCAGAAGGAAAAGATTAAAGAGATGTGTATTAACCCTGTCGATTCAAGACAGGCTAAGGAAGAGATTCCTGACACACTTGTAACAGATTTTCCAGCTCCTCCAGATATTATATATTTTGATGGATTTAAGGATATGGCAGAGGCTGAGTTAAAGAAGCTTTATGACTCATTAGGACTTGCCATGACATTCAAGGATTTCGTATTTATCCAGGAGCATTTCCGTGATGTTGAGAAGCGTAATCCGTCTATGACAGAGATTCGTGTGTTAGATACATACTGGTCAGATCACTGCCGTCATACAACATTTGCCACAGAGCTTGTCAATGTTGAGTTTAAAGACGGATACTATCGTATTCCAATGGAGAATACATATAAGAAGTATCTTGCTGACAGAGAGCAGATTTATAAGGGACGTAAGGACAAGTTCGTATGTCTTATGGATCTTGCACTTCTTGCCATGAAGAAGTTAAAGGCAGAGGGAAAGCTTGATGATCAGGAAGAGTCAGACGAGATTAATGCCTGCTCAATTGTAGTTCCGGTTGAAATAGATGGAAAGACTGAGGAATGGCTTGTTAATTTCAAGAATGAGACACATAACCATCCAACAGAAATCGAGCCATTCGGTGGCGCTGCTACATGCCTTGGTGGTGCGATAAGAGATCCACTTTCAGGACGTACATATGTATATCAGGCTATGAGAATTACAGGTGCGGCTGATCCAACAGTTTCAATCCAGGATACATTAAAGGGTAAGCTTCCACAGAAGAAGCTTGTGACAGAGGCTGCACATGGATACAGTTCATATGGTAACCAGATAGGTCTTGCTACTGGATATGTTAAAGAGTTATATCATCCAGATTATGTTGCAAAGAGAATGGAGATTGGTGCTGTTATAGCGGCAGCTCCAAGAGCAGCAGTTAAGAGGCTTAATTCTGATCCAGGTGACATTATTGTATTACTTGGCGGCAGAACTGGACGTGATGGATGTGGTGGAGCTACAGGCTCATCTAAGGTTCACACAATGGAATCAATAGATACATGTGGTGCAGAGGTTCAGAAGGGTAATGCACCTACAGAGCGTAAGATGCAGAGATTATTCAGAAGACCAGAAGTTACCCGCCTTATTAAAAAATGTAACGACTTCGGTGCCGGTGGTGTATCAGTTGCTATCGGTGAGCTTGCAGCAGGTTTGAGAGTTGATCTTGATAAGGTGCCTAAGAAGTATGAAGGCCTTGATGGAACAGAGCTTGCAATATCTGAGTCACAGGAGAGAATGGCATGTGTTATCGACCCTAAGGATGTTGCAGAGTTCCTTAAATATTCAGCAGAGGAGAATCTTGAGGCAACAGAGGTAGCTGTTGTAACAGAGGACCCAAGGCTTGTTCTTACATGGAGAGGCAAGGAGATAGTTAATATATCAAGAGCATTTCTTGATACTAACGGTGCTCATCAGGAAACATCAGTTCTTGTTGATATTCCATCTAAGGATGATAACTATCTTAAGGCTTCTAAGGTTGAAGATGTAAGAGGCAGATGGTTAAAGACATTATCAGACCTTAATGAGTGTTCACAGAAAGGTCTTGTTGAGAGATTTGATGGCTCTATCGGAGCTGGTTCAGTATATATGCCATATGGTGGTAAGTATCAGCTTACAGAGACACAGTCAATGGTAGCCAAGCTTCCAGTTCTCAAGGGCAAGTGCGATACAGTAACTATGATGTCATATGGATTTGATCCATATCTTTCAAGCTGGAGTCCATATCATGGTGCTATGTATGCAGTAGTTGATTCAGTTGCAAAGATTGTTGCTGCTGGTGGTGATTATAAGAAGATAAGATTCACATTCCAGGAGTATTTCAGAAGAATGACAGAAGATCCAAGCCGTTGGAGCCAGCCATTTGCTGCACTTCTTGGTGCTTATGAGGCACAGCTTGGATTCGGACTTCCATCAATTGGTGGTAAGGACAGTATGTCAGGAACATTTGAACATATAGATGTTCCACCTACACTGTGCTCATTTGCGATAGATATAGCTAAAGAGGGAGATATTATAACTCCTGAGTTAAAGACAGCCGGTAATGCACTTGTAAGATTTGATATTGCAAAGGATGAGTATGATCTTCCTGTATATGAGCAGATTAAGGATTTGTACGAGAATATCCATTCACTTATAGCAAGTGGTGTTATCAAGTCTGCATATGTACTTGGTGGACATGGACTTGTTCCAGCATTAAGCAAGATGGCATTTGGTAACAAGATGGGATTTGCTATCAATAGTGATGTTAAGGAAGAAGACCTTTTCGCACCTGCATATGGCTGCATAGTAGCAGAGGTTGATAATGACAGATTATCAGAGATTAAGACTGAGTATGTTAAGGTCGGTGAGGTTAAGGATACAGCGGCATTTACATATAAAGAAATCTCAATCACTGTAGAGGAAGCTGTAAGCGTTTGGAAGGATAAGCTTGAAAAGGTTTTCAAGACAAAGTCTTCTAAGGATACAACACCAGTTGAGAGCAAACTTTACAAGGCTGACAGCATATATGTATGCAAGAATAAGGTTGCCAGACCAACAGTATTTATTCCAGTATTCCCAGGTACTAACTGTGAATATGACAGTACTAAGGCATTTGAGAGAGCTGGGGCAGATGTAATTGTCAAGGTATTTAAGAACCTTGATGCAGAGGGAATAAGAGATTCTGTTGAGGAATTTGAGAAGGCTATTAACCAGGCGCAGATTATTATGTTCCCAGGCGGATTCTCAGCAGGTGATGAGCCAGATGGTTCAGCTAAGTTCTTTGCTACAGCATTCCGTAATGCAAAGATGAAAGAGGCTGTTGAGAAGCTTCTTAATGAGCGTGATGGTCTTGCTCTTGGTATATGTAATGGTTTCCAGGCACTTATCAAATTAGGACTTGTTCCTAATGGAGCTATAACAGGACAGGATTCTAACTCACCTACACTTACATTTAATACAATTAACCGTCATATATCTAAGATGGTATATACAAAGGTTGTATCAGATAAGAGTCCATGGCTTGCAGGTGCACAGCTTGGTGGAGTGTACTGCAATCCGGCATCTCATGGTGAGGGACGTTTCGTAGCACCTAAGGAATGGCTTGACAAGCTCTTTGCTAATGGACAGGTTGCTACACAGTATTGTGATATTGACGGCAATGTATCTATGGATGAAGAGTGGAATGTCAACGGTTCATATATGGCTGTTGAAGGTATCACAAGTCCAGATGGAAGATGCTTAGGTAAGATGGCTCATTCAGAGAGACGTGGCGATTCTGTTGCTATCAACATCTATGGCGAGCAGGATATCAAGATATTTGAGTCAGGTGTGGCTTACTTTAAGTAATCCACTGGCAGCTTGATACAGACACATATCTGGTATTATATAAACCAATAATGAATTTAATCCCTTCTTTACTGAAAAATCAGTGGAGAAGGGATTTTTTCTCGACAAATGCAGACCAACCCAGTATAATACGATTTGCAGAAAAATATATACAAAAAAGGACAGAAATTAATATGAAAAAATCAAAAATCACAGCAGTCATACTTGCGTTAGTGCTTGTCATGGCAGCACTTGCAGGCTGCTCAAGCACTAATGGTTCCAATAGTAACAGTTCAAATGCAGGAAATACAGGTAGTTCGTCATCAACAGAGCAGACAACAGCCTATACAGCTAAAGATATCAAGGTAGCAGCAATGAAAGGTCCTACAGCAATAGGAATGGTTAAGCTTATGCAGGATTCTAAGGAAGGCAGGGCAGCTAATAACTACGGTTTTACAATAGCAGCTGCAGCAGATGAATTTACATCACTTCTTATCAAAGGTGATATCCAGATAGCAGCAGTTCCATGTAACGCCGCAGCAACATTATATAACAAGAGCAATGGTAAGATTAAGCTTTTAGGAATCAATACGCTTGGCGTTCTCTATATATTAGAGAATGGAAACACAGTTAATAGTCTGTCAGACCTTAAAGGTAAGACAATCTATACAACAGGCAAAGGAACAACGCCAGAGTATACATTAAGATATCTTCTCACTAAAGCTGGAATAGACCCAGATAAAGATGTAACAATAGAATTCAAGTCAGAAGCAGTTGAGGTAGCCGCTGTTATGCAAAAAGAAGGCACAGGCGCAATAGCCATGCTCCCACAGCCATATGTAACAACTGTAACATCAACAAATCCAGACATAAGAATAGCACTTGATGTAACCAAAGAATGGGAAAATGCTTCTAAAGATGGAAGCACAGTAGTAACAGGCGTTATAGCCGTAAATAGCGATTATTACGCCAACAACAAAGAAGCCGTAGATAAATTTATGTCTGAATATAAATCTTCAGTAGAATACGTCAACGCGAACATCGACTCTGCAGCCCAGTTAGTAGAAGATTTCGGAATTTTCAAAGCCACTATAGCTAAGAAAGCCATTCCATACTGCAATATAACCTTCCTGACCGGCTCAGAATCAAAATCTAAAGTAGAAAAGTACCTCACCGTATTGTACAATCAGAACCCACAATCAATAGGAGGCACTCTCCCCGCAGAAGATTTTTATATCCAATAAACTAAGTCAACCGGGATGTCATCTCGCCAGTCAATGCTTATGGCGTCCCGCCATAAGCATCACGTCCACAACACATAACACCCATTCAATTCAGGCAATACCAGGAGTTCGGGAGTCCCAAGGCAGTGAAAGGCTGTGCGGTGCTTTTACTATGCATGGCGTTTTGTCGTGCTGGTCTTAGGATGATGTCAGGCAAAAGCTAATCCCCCTGCTAAACCGTTCAAGCGTGAGCGCGTTTTTAGCAGGGGGATTTAATAAGCTTTGCCGTGTCATCCTTAGAGCAGCTAGACAATTAGACCCAGCGTAGTAAAAGCACCGCACAGCCTTTCACTGCCTTGGGGCTCCCGAACTCCGTCCGTCATAACCACCCTCCACACCTCAATTAATGTGTCTTTCTATTTACAAACTCTGTCTTATACTTAGAGTACATAATTTTCTGGCTGTTATACAGGCTGTAATAACCGGAAAGCAGGTAACTTATAGCAATACACAGCATGCAGAATTTAATACTTTCACTACCGAACATTTCGATTGAAAGTATCAGAGATGTAAGTGGACAGTTTGTTACTCCACAGAATACTGATACCATTCCGCAAGCAGCACAGAGACCTATAGGAAGTCCAAATATAGGTGCAAGAAAGCTTCCAAGCGTAGCACCGACAAATAATGTAGGAACAATCTCGCCACCCTTGAATCCGCCGCCTAGAGTTATAGCAGTAAATATCATTTTAAGAAGAAAGGCACACCAGACACTCTGTGTTACAAAGCTTCTTGCAATAACCTCACCACCTGCTCCGAGATAATCCGTGGTTCCAGTCAGATATCTTAAAATAATTACAAATATACCTGCAAAAACAATACGTGCATACTGGTTGGGAATGTAAGTATTATACAGTGAAGCGGCTTTGTGGAGAATAACACATAGCATAATACTTGCAAGTGCGAATAATACCGCTATAAACATAAGCTTTACGATATTATTTACAGTAAAAGACGGAAGTATGCCTATATCAAAGTGAGTAGGATGAACGCCTAAAAATGTAGATATACACGAACCGATTATTGCTGATATAGTACAAGGAACAAGTGCGGCATAGTACATAATTCCTACGCTTATAACTTCCATCGAAAATATAGTTGCAGCAATTGGAGTTCCAAAGAGTGCAGCAAAACATCCACTCATGCCACACATTATAAGAACCCTTGTATCTTTTTCATCAAATGAAAAGAATTTTGCAAGCTCATTGCCGATGCATCCACCAATCTGGAGGGCTGCACCCTCTCGTCCGGCAGAACCGCCACACAGATGGGTAAGAAGTGTTGAAATAATAATAAGGGGAGCAACTTTGCCTGGAACTTCCTCATTAGACTGTATTGCAGTTATAACGAGATTGGTTCCTTTATTATTCTTATTTCCGGTTACATTGTACAGCAGTACTATTAAAAGACCTGATACTGGCAGTAAAAAAAGAAGCCAGAAATAAGTCTCATGAAGGTGTGCTACATAAGAAAGCCCTAATCCGAACAAGGCTCCCACAATACCTACAACAAAACCAGTAAGAACCGATATAGCAAGCCATTTTAGGAATGTAAATGCAGCAAGCTGGAAACGCTGTTTTGTAACTCTGTAATAATCTGATTTGAAGAAATTCTTCACTTTATCCCAATACATTAGATAACCCCTCTGATTCCTGTCTTTTAGTATGTTAATTAATTTTAATGTTAAAATATCTTTTTGCTCATATTACTGTTGTGATAATCTTTGTTATTAGTAACATCCTCAGTAAACCAGTCTGGGGCAATGTAGGAATCAGCATCTTCAATGCTGTCAAATTCAACTTCAGCAAGAATAGTTCCTGAAAATACTCCATCAAATATATCAAGTTCAATAGTATGACCCATTCCGTCTGGGATTTCATATCTGTGCTTGGTTATGATATTGCCATCAGATTTTTTGATAAGATGTTCATATGATTCCTGTGTGAGTGGAAGGTTATATTCCTCACGTGCCATCATGCCTTTGCCTTTGTAAGTAAGATAATAATCATCATTATCCTTTCTTACACGCACAACAGGATTAGTTGAGAGGTAGCCCTGCTCAATAATTCTGCATGGATATGATGAAAGGTTATCTGGTATATTTGATACAAGAAATTTGCGTTCGATTTCCATAGTTTTAAATCCCTATTTAATAGTTAGAATTTTGAAAATAAGATAGTTAAAATAAGAATGACCATGAATGAATTAACATACATGGTCTTTTATCTTATCTGTTATTTACTGATATTAATTACTTGTTAACAGCATCCTTTAAAGCTTTACCAGCCTTGAACTTAGGAGCAGTGCAGGCTGCGATTTTGATTTCTTTGCCTGTCTGTGGATTCTTGCCAGTTCTTGCAGCTCTCTTAGATGTCTCAAATGTACCAAAGCCTACAAGCTGGATTTTCTCACCCTTCTGTAATTCTTCTGATACAGTGTCAACAAAAGCCTTAAGAGCCTTCTCAGCATCCTTCTTAGATAATTCAGACTTTTCAGCAATAGCTGCAACTAATTCAGTCTTGTTCATAGATAAAAACCCTCCTTAAATTGTAAAAATACATATAAACTATTTATACAACCCACAAGGGCGTTTGTCAACTAAATTACGATAATTCTAATGAGAGTTGCTCCCATTCATCATACAGTTCTGCCAGTTCAGTATCAAGCGCCTCTTTTTCTTTGTGGAGTTCCATTAATCTGCCAGTATTGCTTGCTATCTCTGGATTTTGATATTCGTCATCAATCGCCTGGGTACGTTCTTCTATAACAGCAATCCGTTCCTCGACTTTTGCAAGCCTGTTTTTAAGTTTTTTGAGCCTTGCCTGTTCTTCCTTGGAAGCAAGCCAGCTTTCTTTAGTGTTTGTCTGTGGAACAGAGGCATCAGACTCTGTAACATTTTTAGGCATATTGGAATTGGCTGCGGCCTCCTTAAGTGCCAGTGGTGTTAGTATGTCCTTCTTTTCGAGATAATAGTCATAATTGCCAACATAATTAACAATTGTGTTTCCGGTAAGCTCGATGATTCTTGTTGCGGTAGTGTTGATAAAGTATCTGTCGTGGGAAACATACAATACGGTACCTGTATAGCTGTTAAGTGCGTTTTCAAGAATTTCCTTGGAGGTTATGTCAAGGTGGTTAGTCGGCTCATCTAAAATTAGCAGATTGGCATTGGAAAGCATAAGCTTAGCAAGGGATACACGTCCCTTTTCGCCACCTGATAAGTCGCGTATATATTTAAATACGTCATCACCTGTAAACAGGAATGCTGCAAGAGTATTCCGTATTCTGGTATTATTAAGCTCAGGGTATGAATCCTGGATTTCTTCAAATAATGTTTTATCAGGGTCAAGAACATGGTGTTCCTGGTCATAGTAACCTATCTCTACATTGGATCCCAACTCGACAACACCGCTGTCAGCAGGAATAATGTTGTTGATTATTTTAAGGATAGTTGTCTTTCCTGTTCCATTGTTGCCGATAAGAGCTATGCGCTCTCCCTTTTTAATATCAAATGATATATTGTTAAACAGATTTTTATTGTCAAACGATTTTGAAAGTCCTGTTATTGTAAGAACATCGTTGCCGCTCTCAACGGAAGGTTCAAGCTTAATGTTCATTTTATCATTTAATTCAACAGGCTTTTCTAGAATTTCAATTTTATCAAGCATTTTTTCACGGCTTTCAGCACGCTTAATAGATTTCTCGCGGTTAAACTGCTTTAACTTGGTTATAACCTCTTCCTGATGCTTGATTTCACGCTGCTGGTTAAGATATGCTTTAAGCTGCATATTCCTAAGGATTGCTTTTTTAGCAGCATAATCTGTGTAATTGCCAGAAAATGTTGTCACAGTTCCGTTGTCAATCTCAATAACTTTGCCAACTATTTTATCAAGGAAATATCTGTCGTGGGCAACTATGATTACGCTTCCTTTGTAATCTGAAAGATATGATTCAAGCCATGCGATTGAATTCATGTCAAGGTGGTTGGTAGGCTCATCTAACATGATTATATCTGGTTTTGATAACAGTAATTTACTTAAAGCTACACGGGTTTTTTGTCCACCAGAAAGAGTATTTACATTAAGGTCAAAGTCATTTTCTTCAAATCCGAGACCTTTGAGGACACCTGTAACTTCACTTCTGTAGGCATAACCATTTAAAAGCTCAAATTCGTGTGTAAGTTTAGTATATCGTTCCATAAGCTCATTAAGAGCGTCGCCAGATACGTTGTTCATCTGTTCTTCCATTTTTCTTATGGAAGCTTCCATATCTAATATATCTTTTCTTGTTGAGAGTACTTCGTTGTATATTGTACTGTCAGAAGAAAGATTCTGGTGCTGTGCAAGATATCCAAATGTTGAATCCTTTGCAAATGCAATATCTCCACTGTCAGCAGGAAGTTCTCCGACTATAATTTTTAGGAGAGTTGATTTACCAGCGCCATTGATTCCGATGATGGCAGCTTTTTCCCTGTCCTCTATATTAAAAGTAGCATCCTTTATTATGACATCTGTTCCAAAGGATTTGCTTATATGACTGCATGATAAAACCATTGTATCCTCATTTCTACGCACTTTTAATAATATTGGTATTGTCTGTGTAAGGTGCGCACACACATATCTAACATAGTTTATCAATAAATTACATATTTTGCAAAGGTTTTTGACTTTAAGACATTTATGTTATACAATAGAAAAATTGCGGGCAATAAAAAGATAGTATGCGGATGCATTACAGAATGGAGAATAATTTGAGATTTGAAGAATTTGAGATAGACGAAAGAATTTTAAGAGCGGTAGAGGATATGGGATTTGAGGAGGCATCACCGATTCAGGCACAGGCGATACCAGAGCTTCTTGCTGGGAAAGATGTTATTGGACAGGCACAGACTGGAACAGGTAAGACTGCTGCATATTCAATTCCACTGCTTATGAGCATAAAGCCAGAAATTAAAAAGCCACAGGCAGTTGTGCTGTGTCCTACAAGAGAGCTTGCTATACAGGTTGCAGACGAGATAAGAAAGCTTGCAAAGTATATGAGTGATATCAAGGTGCTTCCTGTATATGGCGGACAGGAGATAGTAAAGCAGATTAAGTCATTAAAGAATGGTGTCCAGATTATAGTTGGAACACCAGGACGTGTCATGGATCATATGAGAAGAAAGACTGTTAAGTTTGATGAAATAAAGATGGTCGTATTGGATGAGGCAGATGAGATGCTTGATATGGGATTCCGCGAGGATATGGAGACTATTCTTTCAGGAACTCCAGATGAAAGGCAGACAGTAATGTTTTCTGCAACAATGCCTAAGCCTATCTTAGATATTGCAGGACGTTTCCAGAACGATCCATATATGATTAAGGTTGTAAGAAAGGAACTGACAGTTGAGAATATTGAGCAGTTTTATTATGAAGTAAGACCTAAGAATAAGCCAGAACTTCTATGCAGGCTTATTGATATATATAATCCTAAGCTCTCGGTTGTATTCTGTAATACAAAAAGACAGGTCGATGAGCTTATATCAGAGCTTAAAGGCAGAGGCTATTTTGCGGATGGAATACACGGTGATATGAAGCAGCAACAGAGAGACAGAGTTATGTCTGATTTCAGGAGTGGGAAAACTGAGATTCTTATTGCTACAGATGTTGCAGCAAGAGGTATTGATGTAGATGACGTCGATGTGGTATTTAACTATGACCTTCCGCAGGACGAGGAATATTATGTACACCGTATCGGAAGAACTGGAAGAGCCGGAAGAGAGGGCGTTGCATTATCATTTGTGTCTGGAAAGGAAGCTTACAAGCTTAAAGAGATAGAAAGATACTGCAAGACTAAGATTAAGGCAAAACCGGTTCCTTCAATGGATGACGTTAAGAACACACTTATTGAAGGTGTGTTTAATCAGATTAGACAGACTGTTGAAGAGGGTGGCCTGTCAGAAATGGTTGAGTATATAGAAAATCAGCTCAATATTGAAGATTACACTTGTATGGATATGGCGGCAGCTCTTCTTAAAATGCATCTGGGTGACAGCCTTAAGGACAGAATGGAAGTTGAGACTGTGCATTATGACCTTGAAGCTGACAGACATGGCATGGTACGATTGTTTATCAATGTCGGCAAGAAAGATAAAATTAAGCCTGGTAATATTCTCGGTGCAATTGCAGGAGAAACTGGAATTCCAGGAAAACTGGTTGGTTCAATAGATATGCTTGATAATTATACATTTGTAGAAGTTCCATCCAAGTATGCAGACAGAGTGCTTGATGCAATGAAAAATGTGTCAATAAACGGCAGGGCTGTCAATATGGAGAAAGCCACAGGTGCAGGAAAAAAGAAAAAGAAAAGACGCTTTTGACAAAAAATTAACGCTGGTGTATAATCAATAGCAACAGTTAAAATTTTGTAAAAGTAATTTACATAGTTTTCGTATATGTATATTTTGAAGTGAGGATTATGATGGAAGAAAAGAATAAAAAGATATCTTCAGCAGTTATAAGAAGACTGCCAAGATATTACAGATATCTTGGTGAGCTTATAGAAAGTGATGTCCAGAGAATCTCATCTAAAGAGCTCAGCGTCAAGATGAAAGTTACTGCATCACAGATAAGACAGGATCTCAATAACTTTGGTGGATTTGGACAGCAGGGATATGGATATAATGTTAAATATCTTTATGATGAGATTGGTAAAATCCTGGGACTTGACAGAGTACATAATATGATTATCATTGGTGCAGGTAATATGGGTCAGGCACTTGTGAATTCCGGTGATTTTGCAAAGAGAGGATTTATCATTAAGGGTGTATTTGATAATAATCCTAAGATACAGGGATGCAATATTGGCAGTATAACTGTGTCATCTATGGATGATTTGGTTGATTTTATTAAGACTAACAATATTGAGATAGTTGTGCTTACGCTTCCTAAGGAAGCTGCCAAAGAGGTGGCTAAGATTGTGGTTGATGCAGGGATAAGGGCTATATGGAATTTTGCACATACAGACCTTAATCTTCCGGAGAATGTTATTGTAGAGAATGTTCACTTGTCAGAAAGTCTTATGAGACTTTCTTATACAATTGCGAATAATGAGAATATGTAGTAAAATGTAGTGTGCCTTTAACAGGCACACTATTTTTTGGATAGGGAGGAAATTCTTGTGGCAGAGATTACATATGACAAATTAAAAGACAATAATGCTATTAGGAATATCCCTGTGCTTACATTGGATCAGCGTTGGTATCAGCTTGTTCCAGAGGTGAGCAAGACGGATGAGATTAAGTTTTGGGAAAAGCGTGTTAATGAACTGCTTAAAAGGCAGGGACAGGTTAATGATGATCTGAATGAAGTCAGGAAAATCAAGGCACAGCTTATACAGACTGTTGTTAACAGCATGGAAGAAGATGACAGTCCTAAGCATCAGAAAAAGATGAACCAGAGCCAGCGCCTTATAAGGGAGGCTAAGGAAAAGATATCATCCCTGGAAAATGAGGGACAGGAGCTTCCGTCACAGCTGGCAGAGGCAAACAGAAAGCTTCTGGTTGAAACTGTGAAGATGTGTTATCACAGAATTAATGAAAATAATAATGATCTTGAAGTGCTTAATAAGTGGATTGATGAGACAAGAATCAAGTTAAAGAAAAATCTTCTTATAAAACAGGATAAAGAGAACATTAATGAGGCATTATATACAGGGATGCATTCGATATTTGGTGCAGAGATGATGGGTGCTTTGGACAGGATTAATGAAGAGGAATAGATAGAGGGAAAGATAGTTGAAAGAGTTATTAAACAGCCTTCAGGCAAAATCAGTTGATACATATTCAATATCTAATATAGGAATTCCATCAGTTGTGTTGATGGAGAGAGCAGCATTGGCTGTGGCAGACAGGATAATTGACAAGTTAAGATGCGATAACAGGGCAGGTATGCCGGAATATCCGGTTCTTATTGCCAGTGGAACCGGTAATAATGGAGCAGATGGCCTGGCTGTTGCAAGACTTCTTGTACAGGCAGGAATATACGTTGATATATGTGTTATTGATAATGAATCAGAAGGCACGAAAGAGTATCAGCTACAGAAGAATATATTATTCAGATTGAAGGACAGAAGTCCTTATTTAAGATGGAACTACAAGCCGGTAGATACATATAATTATATAGTAGATGGATTATTTGGAATTGGGCTTAACAGGGATATTATCGGAGATTATGCAGCACTGGTAAAAGATATTAACAACAGTGGAGCGTATATATTTTCTATAGATTCACCATCAGGAATTAACTGTTCTACAGGAGAAGTTCTTGGGATTGCAGTAAATGCAGATGAGACCATAACATTTGGATATGAAAAGACTGGAATGGCTCTTGAACCGGGAAGAAGCCATGCGGGCAGAATCAATGTTGCAGATATAGGATTTATCAAGGATGGCTTTGACAGGTTTCTTTCGCTTGGCAGCAATGATTCCAATATTGTCCATTCGCTTGAGGACTGTGATGTGGCTGGTATTCCTATTAGAAACAGATTTGTTGATAAAGGTAAATGTGGCAAGGTACTTGTCATAGCAGGTTCATCTTCTATGGGAGGGGCGGCAGTCCTTGCGGCAGAAGCAGCGCTTAGGACCGGATGCGGTCTTGTGAAGGTTTACACACATGAAAATAACAGGGAGACACTTCTTAAGAATGTGGTAGAGGCTATTCCTGTGACATATAATAATAATATTGATGAGCTCCCTTCATTATGCCAGTGGGCTGACTGTATTATAATAGGCCCTGGAATATCGACAGATGATATGGCTAAATCGATATTAGGAATGATAATGGAATTTGTTGCTAATGAAGATATTGAGAGTGGTAACAGATATGTTATAATTGATGCAGATGCACTTAATCTGCTGGCGAGAATACATGCTGATGGTAAAGCAGACTATAAACTTGGAAAGAATGTTGTCATAACACCACATGTTGGTGAGGCTTCAAGACTGTTAAGCACATCAATTGACAATATAAAGAGCAGCCTGATATTATCAGCAAAATCACTTGCAAAGGAATA
The DNA here is from genome assembly GCA_934359185.1 of uncultured Lachnospira sp. GTDB lineage: Bacteria > Bacillota > Clostridia > Lachnospirales > Lachnospiraceae > Lachnospira. The sequence goes on from CAKRLE010000002.1 coordinate 80,402, forward strand.
TGGCTGCAGTGTAATCCTTAAAGATGCTGCATCAGTTATTACAGATGGTGAAGCTGTCTATATCAATTCATCTGGCAATGCCGGTATGGCAACGGCAGGTTCTGGAGATGTGCTCACAGGTGTGCTTGCTGGAATTATGTGCATGTACAGAGGAAGCGACATAGCATTTTATGCGGCTATGGCATCATATGTACATGGCAGGGCAGGGGATAAGGCTTGTGAAAAGCTTGGCATGGCTGGAATGAAAGCTATGGATATAGCTGAATCAGTTCCATATGTGTTAGTACAGAAGTGATATACTAATCTGATAAATAATTTTACAATAATATAACTTGAAACCGGAGGAACATAAAAGTGACTAAATATTACAGAGTGTATGCAGATATTGACCTTGATATCATATCAGATAATGTTGATGCATTGATGAAGCTTACCCCTGAAGGAACGGGGGCAGTTGCAGTTGTCAAGGCGGATGGATACGGACACGGCGATGTTGCAGTTGCAAAGGCTGTATACTCTAAGGTCTGCATGTATGCCGTTGCTACACTTGATGAGGCGGTTAATCTGAGAGAGAATGGAATAGATAGGCCAATACTGATATTGGGATTTGTTAATGTTGATGAATATGAGACTCTTGTAAGAAATAAAGTTACAGCGACAGTATTTGATTATGAGACAGCTGCTGAACTTGACGAGGTGGCAGGAAGACTTGGGATGAAGGCGTTGTGTCATATAAAGGCAGACACAGGAATGAGAAGAATAGGACTTGAACCAGATGAATCAGGGGCGGGAATTGTAAAGAAAATCAAAAAACTGGGTAATCTTGATGTGCAGGGAATATTCACACATTTTGCAACTTCAGATGAGGCTGATAAAACCAAATCTGAAAGGCAGCTTCATAAGTTCAATGCATTCGTTGATATGTTAAAGAATGAGGGCATCACATTCCAGTATGTGCACTGCGCTAACAGTGCTGCTGTTATTGATATGCCAGACACATATAAAGATATGGTAAGGCTTGGAATTGCCATGTATGGAATGTATCCGTCAACAGATGTTGATATGGAAAGGGTTAAGCTTAAGCCAGCACTCAAGCTTATGAGCCATGTGACTTATGTCAAGGAAGTACCTGAGGGCGAAGAGATAAGCTATGGTGGAACATTTGTGACAAAAAGACCTAGTATTATTGCAACAGTTGCAGTGGGATACGGAGACGGATATCCAAGGGCATTGTCATCTAAGGGATATGTTCTTATTAATGGAAAGAAGGCACCAATTGTAGGAAGAGTCTGCATGGATCAGATGATGGTTGATGTAACAGATATTGAAGGTGTTGGCAGGGATTCTATTGTTACTCTTATTGGAAGAGATGGAGATGAGGAGATTACAGTTGAAGAGATAGCAGCTCTTGCTGGAACATTTAATTATGAATTTGTATGTAATCTTAATAAAAGAATTCCTAGAAATTATTTCAAATCAGGAAGATATATAGGAAGCCATGACTATTTTCATGTGAAATGGAATCTTGAAGATTAATATTAATTAATGTGAATACACGTTTTATTCCTGGAGATACTTATAGATACAAGGATTTAACTTGATACTATATGCTGGGAGTGATTTAATTGGTTATTAAACGTGGCGATATATTTTATGCGGATTTAAGACCGGTTGTGGGCTCTGAACAAGGTGGCGTACGACCGGTACTTATTATACAGAACGATACAGGTAATAAACATAGTCCGACTGTTATATGTGCAGCCATTACATCTAAGATGAACAAGGCTAAGCTGCCTACACATGTAGAGATTGATTCATGCAGATATGATATTGTAAAGGATTCAGTTATTCTGCTTGAACAGTTACGTACAATAGATAAAAAAAGACTTAAAGATAAGGTGTGCCATCTTGACAATGAGATTATAGGAAAGGTAAACCATGCATTGTCAGTAAGCCTTGAGATGGATGAACTACATTGACGATAAGCAGTGATATATGTTATAATAGCACAATATAATTACTATTAAATAACATATTTTATCAAAGGTTTGAGAAAGGGATTTTACAATGAGCGATGTTCACCCCGTGGATGACAATAATAATTTTTTAACGGGATTATTTAAGAAACTAGGAAGAAAAAAAGAGGACGATGTAACAGAGGAAGAGATTATGGATATGGTCAATGAAGGCCATGAACAGGGAGTCCTCGCAGAGAATGAAGCAGAGATGATTAATAACATCTTTGAATTTGCTGACAGGCAGGCATCAGATGTTATGATTCACAGAAAAAATATAGTTGCCATTGATTGTGAAACAACAGTTAATGATGCATTTGAATTCATACTGAAGGAGAATTTTTCGAGATATCCTGTGTATGAAGACGATATAGACAATATTATCGGAATATTACATCTGCGTGATCTGCTTAAGGTATATGTAGATGAAGCTAACAGAGATAAGAAGATTAAAGAAGTAAAACACCAGCTTCTGTTTGATGCTACATATATTCCAGAAACACGCAATTTAAGCGTATTATTCAAAGAGATGCAGTCTAAGAAGACACATATGGCTATAGTCGTAGATGAGTATGGTCAGACATCAGGACTCATAACACTAGAGGATGTGTTGGAAGAGATTGTTGGGGATATTCTCGATGAGTATGATGATGAAGAGGTTCTTATCAGCAGAAGAGATGATGGATCTTATGTATTGGAAGGACAGACAACTCTTGAAGATATAGAAGAGCTGTTTGATATTCATTTCGACTGTGAAGATATAGATACAATTAATGGTTACATGATATACAAGATGGGGAAGATTCCATCAGAGAATGAGGAGTTTTCTTGTACATGTGATGGTTATGAGTTTAAGATACTTGAAGTTAAAGACAAGATGGTTACGAAGGTATTAGCAGTAAAAGAACAGGCATTACAGCCTTGATAGGTGCTGGCTTTACAGTGGTGTAACAGGCACTCTGGCAATGCTGCTTATGGGGGTAATAATATGCGGGCAAGCATGAATCTTATCGATAATCCAATGATGGAAGCGACATGTGATTTTGACAGCCAGTATAGGTTTGTACATGGTGATGAAAGATATTTCAGAATGCTTGGAGATTATGTCGGCTGTGATCTGGATAAGCTTATATATAAAGATGACTGGGAAGGCTTTAAAGAGTATTTAGACAGTGAGAATTATGATGAACCATATATGGTGCGGATGCTTATTAAGCAGGATTGTTACAGATATGTCATCATCAACAGGATAAAGGAAGCTGTTATTAACTTCCGCAACAAAGAAGTTGTGAAGTATTTCCTTATAGTTAACGATATTGTGCAGGTTACGCATAAGTTCTCTACATATTATACTAATCTGCGCAAATATAGAAAATTTTTAAGCCAGATAAATGTTAATTACTTTGACTATAATATAGAGAATGATGCTTTCAGCATATATTATTATGCAGGAGGTTATGCAAAGGTTATATACAAAGAACCACTTGCAGACTGGCAGAAAAGAATTAATGATAATAATCTTGTGGTAGAAGAAGACAAGGATGAGTTTAACAGGATGTGTGACCTTATGCGCGAGGGCAGGGAGGAATTTAATATAATTCTTCATACATCAATGTTTTCTGAATCGCCAGATGAATTTGAATCTATGTGCTTTAAGGGTGAGCTTTTTACAGATGGATTCAAGCTTAATATGACAACAGGCATAGTATTCCAGTCCAACGGGGTGATTGTTGAGAGTGGTAACCGTGAAGATGCAGATCTTGATATGTTTACAGGACTCCTCAATAAAAAGGTTGTGACAGAGACTATAACTAACGAAATTGAAGAAGCTGCTCAAAGCGGCAGACAGTCAGAGATGTATCTTTGTGTTATTGATATAGATGATTTTAAGACGGTTAATGATACATATGGACATAAATTCGGAGATGAAGTCATATTAATGCTTGCTAATGCATTGAAAGAGACATTTGAGAACAATGGAATAATAGGAAGAATTGGCGGCGATGAGTTTGTTTGTCTGCTGTCAGATTTTAATAATGTTACAGAATTCAGGTCATGTCTTACAGATATGCGTAAAAAACTTAAGAAAACGATTGCAGAGAAGATGCCTGGTTACATTTTTTCTGTATCAATAGGAATTGCTACATATCCAGAATGTGGCAGATCATATGAAGAATTGTTTAAGATAGCAGATGCTTCTCTTTACATTGCGAAGGAAAAAGGCAAAGACAGATTTATTTTATTTAATAAAGAACTTCATTCTGCGTATATTGATGCGGGCGACAGGGAAAATGGAAGAGTTGTTGCTGATTTCATGAAGCCGATTGAGAAGAATAATATGGCTGCAGATATGATAATCAAGCTTGTGCGTGAAGGAAAATCAGCGGTTCCTGAAGTGCTGGATGATCTTATGGACAGATTGAATGTTCATGGCATAGTACTTTCAAGAGTTGATGTTGATACTCCGGATATTGTACTTGGACATTATTCTGAGCCGATGAAAAAGATAACATTTACCAATAATGAAAAGTATATGCAGTTATTTGATGAGAATGGTATTAATAAAGTTAATAATGTTATATCATTAAGCTATAATTTCAAAGAAATATATGATGTTATGCGTGAATATGATCTGTGTTCTACTCTTCAGGTCAAGCTTATGCGTGATGGGAACTTTATCGGCGTTATCTGTTTTGATACATTTGGCATACACAGAAGAAAGTGGAGCCAGGATGATATTTCGGCAGTATATATGGTGTGCAAGGCAATAGAGACGGTTATTTGATAACTATGATAAGAAGAATATTTAACAAATATATTAACAGAATATTGGCGGTGGCTGTATGGTTAGTTATATGGCAGGCTGCAAGTGTACTGACAGGGCTTGACATTATTCTTGCAAGCCCTGTCAGTGTGTTGTCAGGCACCATTTCTTTGCTTGGAAAGAGTTCTACATACAGGATATTGGCTGGTTCGATGCTTAATATAACATCTGGATTTGTATCTGCAGTTATATTAGCAGGTGTTTGTGCAGTTGTGGCACATAGATGCAAGGCTTTTAAAGAAATGCTGGCACCTCCTGTGCTTCTTATGAAATCGCTGCCAATGGCATCATTTATTATACTTCTGATTATATGGTTTGGTTCTGGCAGAGTTTCTATATTTACATCATTTATAGTTACATTTCCAATTGTGTACAGTGCGGTTTTGTCAGGAATTGACAGACGTGATATGCAATTAATTGAGATGGCAGATGTGAATGGAGTTGGTATTATAAGAAGAATATGCTGGATTGATATTCCACAGATTTTACCATTAGCCAGACCTGATTTTAAAGTGGCAGCAGGAATGTGTCTTAAAGCCGGCGTTTCAGCAGAGGTTATAGGGCTTGCAGGAAATTCAATAGGTGAGCAGCTATACTATTCCAAGCTGTATATTGACACGGTGGATTTGTTTGCATGGAGTATTATGGTTGTGCTGTTAAGTATTCTTCTTGAAAAAATATTTACAGCATTGATTGATTTACTGGAGAAGTGGCTTAAGAAGATATGATAGAAGTGATTGGCATCAGCAAAAGTTATGCAGGGAAAAAAATACTTGATGATATTAATATGAGATTTGAGGATGGCATGATATATTGTCTTATGGGTGAGTCTGGCATTGGCAAGACGACGTTACTGCGACTGATAATGAAACTTGAAAAACCCGATTCGGGGAGCATTAAAGGTAATTCAGATATAGCTGCTATGTTTCAGGAGGACAGGCTCATAATGGACAGAACACCTGTTGATAATGTGCTTTTTGTGACAAAGGGGCATGGGAAATATTCAGATAGAGAGCATATTGTTAAAGCTATGTCAGAAATTCTGCCAAAGGAATGTCTTGATAAGCCGGTAAGCCAGCTGAGTGGTGGTATGAAGCGCAGGGCTGCGCTTGCAAGAGCTATGCTTAGTGACAGAGGTACTGTTATACTTGATGAACCATTTACAGGTCTTGATAATATGGCACGAAGGGATGTTATACAGTTCATACTTGAGTATCAGAATGGAAGGACAATTCTACTGGTTACGCATGACAAAAACGATGCGGATATGCTTAATGCTGGTATTTGCTTGTTGACAATGAAGAGTGCAGTTGATACAATGGTACGAGGATTTGATATAAGTGAGGTATGACATGAGACGTGCAGTTTTTTCAATGCTTGTTAAGAACTATGCCGGCGTGTTGAGCAGAATCGCAGGCCTGTTCTCAAGAAGAGGATATAATATAGATAGTCTTACAGTTGGGGAGACAACAGATCCTGCTGTATCAAGGATGACTATTACAGCATCTGGTGACGAGGATGTGTTAGAACAGATTCAGAAGCAGTTATCTAAGCTTGTGGATGTTAAAGAGATAGTAGAGCTTCCAGCGGATGCATCTGTGTGCCGTGAGCTTGTGCTTGTCAAGATACAGTGTGATGCTTCAAGAAGACAGGAAGTTATTGCAATAAGTGATGTGTTCAGAGCTAAGATTGTTGATGTATCAATTGATTCACTAATTGTTGAACTTACAGGTGCACAGAGTAAGCTTGAGGCATTTATAGAATTACTCAATGGTTTTAAAATTACAGAGCTTGCAAGAACTGGTATTACAGGACTTGCCAGAGGTTCTGCAAATTTAAAATAAATTAATTAAATACTTTGGAGGTAAACAAAGATGGCAGAAGCTAAGATTTATTATCAGCAGGATTGTAATTTATCATTATTAGATGGTAAGACAATCGCCATTATCGGTTATGGTAGTCAGGGACATGCTCATGCATTAAATTTAAAGGATTCAGGCTGCAACGTTATAATCGGTCTTTATGAGGGCTCTAAGTCATGGAAGAGAGCTGAAGAGCAGGGCTTTGAAGTATACACAGCTTCAGAGGCAGCTAAGAAGGCTGATATTATCATGATTCTTATCAATGATGAATTACAGGCAGATATGTACAAGAAGGATATTGAGCCAAATCTTCAGCCAGGTAATATGTTAATGTTTGCACATGGTTTCAATATTCATTTTGGATGCATTAAGCCACCAAAGGATGTTGATGTTACTATGATTGCACCTAAGGCACCAGGTCATACAGTACGTTCTGAGTATCAGGCAGGTAAGGGTACACCTTGTCTTGTTGCTGTTGAGCAGGATGCAACAGGAAAGGCTCTTGATATGGCACTTGCATATGGTCTTGGTATCGGTGGAGCAAGAGCTGGTCTTCTTGAGACAACATTCAGAACAGAGACAGAGACAGACCTCTTCGGTGAGCAGGCAGTTCTTTGTGGTGGTGTATGTGCACTTATGCAGGCTGGTTTTGAGACACTTTGTGAAGCTGGTTATGATCCAAGAAATGCATACTTTGAGTGTATCCATGAGATGAAGCTTATTGTAGATCTTATCTATCAGTCAGGTTTTGCAGGAATGAGATATTCTATCTCTAATACAGCCGAGTATGGTGATTACATAACAGGACCTAAGATTGTAACAGAGGATACTAAGAAGGCTATGAAGCAGATTCTTAAGGATATCCAGGATGGTACATTCGCTAAGGAATTCTTACTTGATATGTCACCTGCTGGTCGTCAGGTACACTTCAAGGCTATGAGAAAGTTAGCTTCTGAGCATCCATCAGAGAAGGTTGGTGCTGAAATCAGAAAGCTTTACAGCTGGAATGATGAGAAGGATAAGTTAATCAACAACTAATTCCAATAATAATAGATATTCTGATTAGAGAATTTATCAGCTGCACGTTTTATGATTATATCATAAAACGTGCAGCTTTTTGTTTTGAACTAATACATGGCAGGATATTATCGGGTTTGGCGTTTGCTGCATACTTGACGATAAAATATGCTGGTGCTATAATTTAAACTAATAGAAAATTTTATTATATTTTTTGTTTAAGTTCGGAGGATATGTGTTATGAAGTTGTATGAAAAGCCAGTTGTAGAGCTTGTAGACGATGTAGCAGAGGTTGTCTGTGCTGATGGCAGTAATAATGCTGACAACAATAATGGTGGTAATAATCAGAATGTAACAGCCTGTCGATTTGGAAGAACAGAAGCTAATCCTGGTTCAGATGCATGCCAGTCTTGTTCAAAAACTAACGGCGCAAGAAGCGATCAGGGTGGTACATTCAGAGCAGATTTTGCTGGTTGTGTAGAGAATAAGCCAGTTAAGGAAAGCTAAGAGTTTTTGACAGCTATGTAGGATAGGAATAGATAAAATTTCCGTTAAGAATTCTGATGTTTTGGATTTTTTGATAGATATCTTTACAGTAAATCCAAAAATATCAATTATATAGTTATCGAATGCATTAATTTGGCTTCATGAATAAAAAGTTGTGAGAAAATCCAGTTCTTTCAAGAATTGTGGATTTTTCGCAACTTTTTATTTGCATTAAGCCAAAGGGCTGTTTAAAGACTGCTTATCTTTTCTTTTTTTTATTAATCACCATAATTAATGCCAGAACAAGTATAAGAAGCAGAATCATAGCTGCCAGAATGATAAAAGCAGGCAGATGATTGATGCGTCCTGATAAACTGACTGTGCCTGAATTAGTATTATTGCGATTGCTTTGAATGTCAGATGTGGCGTTATTTGTTGTATCTTGCGCAGAATCTTTTGATGATTGAAGTTCCAGATTCTTGCGCCTCTCGGCTTCCTCTTTTTCTTTCAGCGCAGCAGCCTCGGCTTTTGTAGTGATATTCTCAAGCATATTGCCGCCAGATGAAGATATACTGCCGTCCGGGTTGTAGCCAGTCTGGGTGTCAGCACCCACAGTAGTGCGGTATAATCCGAATTTGGCACAGCTGTACTGGTAAGTGTCAGATACATAGAACCAGCACCATTGCTGTGATACGTGCTTTAGGTAGGCGTCCTTGGCAGTTTCAATAGCTGTCCGGCTGCCAAGCTTATCGAGTGGTGTGTTCAAATCAAGCCATATTGGAGACTCACTGTACAGATGAAGATACGTTTTAGGAACATCCCATGTGCCGATGGTGGCAGCCTGTTCGGGATAAAAAGATGAATCCATGCTGTTGCTGACAGCTTCTGTAACAGCACTTGCCAGAAGCATATGTCCGCCATGTCCATATTCACCATTCAAATCCTGTGTGACAACAACATTTGGCTTGAACGTACGTATCTGTCCTGTGACATATTCTAATACATCATCATAATTATAAGTGGTTTTAGCCGCTTCCAGAGTTTCAGAGTAGATGTCATCAAAATCACCATTCACAGGATAATTTCTTATGCCGGATTCCCACAAGCCATCAAGCTTTTCGTGTTCACGGATACGCAGTCCATTCCAGTAGTTAGTCATATAGCATACCTGGACAGGAAGCCCTTGTTCACCGCCATATGTAGCAAGAACACCACCCAGGAATAGAATTTCATCATCAGCATGTGTTGAGAATGCGAGAATGTCAGCTTCGCTGCATGGAGGTTTCCACTCCTGTACGAAGTCAGGAAGCTCTCCTTCTGTAAATGCATAGATACCACAGATTCTTGAATTCGATTCTATGTTGATAGTTATTGAAGCAGATGGTGATGTGAGCTTTACAAGTTCATGTAAGAAGCCGTTTGTTCCACATTTCATGCTTGTAGCATTAAAGTCAAGTGTCCATTCACTTACTGGCGAATCCCATATTATGTATAAATAACTGATTGGTAAATCGGAGTCTATTGTGATTGTGTCACCAGCATGATAATTATTGCCAGTCGAATAGGAGCCATCAGTCAGATAAGATGACGAACCGGATGACTTGGGGGCTATGTCTAGCTGGTCTGCATATATATCACATTTGAACAGAATTAATGTGAACAATAATAGTATAAATGCTGATTTAAAAGCATTTATAACAAAATTAAATTTGTATTTAATTTTGTTAAAGGGCGCACTGTTTTTTAATCTTGTCATAATTATTTGTTCCTTTTGTATCTTTTTCTCATACGTCTTTTCCTTACATTATTGGCTCTTATTATGCACATAACAGCAATCAGTACGACTAGAATTACAAGAGCAATAATTATGATAGGAAGGCTTTTCTGTCGTGTCTTAGCAGCTTTGAAAGATTTTTCAGCAGCTATAGATGAAGCTTCTTCAATTGATTTGCTCTCAGCTTCAGCCTTTGAGGCTTCCTCGGCGGCAATTCTCTTAGCTTCCTCATATGTTGTGATATGTTCAAGCATGTCGTTACCGGTGTCAGCACCGACAGTTGTACGGTAAAGTCCGAAATTGGCACAACTATGCTCATAGTCATCGGATACGATAAAATCCCATACCTGTTGTGATACATGTTTAAGGTATGCGTCAGATGCAGCTTCAAGTGCAGTTCTTCCACCAAGTCCTGCGAGTGGTGTGCGGAGATTCATCTTTATCTGGTTCTGCTCATAGAGGTGTAGATAAGTCTTTGGAACATCATATGTTCCATATTTATCAGCGGATTCCGGACAAAATGAAGCGGAAGCACTGTTGTCAACTGCATCACATACAGCGTGTGCAAGCAGCATATGTGCACCATGCCCGTATTCGCCGTTAAGGTCCTGCGTAACACAAACCAGTGGTTTGAAACGTCGTATCTGTTCTGTCACAAATGCTGTGACTTCATCATATGAATATATTTCTTTGGCGCGGCTTAAGCTTAGTGATTTGATATCGGCAAATCCTCCGCATACAGGATAATTTCTAAGTCCAATTTCCCATAAGCCATCAATTTTTTCATGCTCTCTTATAGGCTCTTTGTTCCAGAAATCACACATATAGGCTACCTGGACAGAATCACCCTGGCCACCGCCGTAGGTTGCAAGCACACCGCCCAGGAATAAGATTTCATCATCCGCATGTGCAGCAAATGCTAATATATCGGCATTGTCATATGGCCTGTTCCATACCTGTACGTCTGCCGGAAGAGTTCCTGCGCTGTATGCCATGATATCGCTTATAGAGATTTTCTTATGAATATTAATTGTGCATGTTGTGACATCCTCGCCCAAATCAATGTATTCATGTACGAAAGCATTTTCACCACAATTAAGCGTTTTTCCATTGTATTCAAGTGTCCATGGATTGACAGGACCGTTCCATTTAATGTACAGCCCTCTCATTGGAGATTCGCTTGTCACAGTGATAGTGTCATTGTCATTAAATGTGACGTTAGTGTTGTACGAATCATCGAGCAGCCCACGGCAGTTCTTGCCTTTAGATGTGATGCTGATGTCTAATTTAGCAGCAGTGGAGCTGTCAGAAGCTGTTTCTGCATTTACATCAGATGTAAGAATAAGACTTATAATAAATGTTAATAGAATTAGGTAATATTTTTTCAAGATTCCCCTCCGTGTTATTACAGGCATCTTTGAATGTCTGATTTATAATATATTAATAATGTAACATAATTTTGTTGTGGAGAGAAGTGCTAAAATATGTTATACTACTGATATGTGTTGATATGGAGGTGCAGTTACATGTTTTATTTCTTGCTTGAACCAATACTTATGTATAACTGGATACTTATAATAGCGGCTGTTACACCTGCAATATTCCTTATGGTCAAAGTGTATAAGGCTGACAGGATGGAGAAAGAGAGCGGGGGACTTCTTCGCAGTCTTGTTATGGCTGGAATTATTGCGACAATCATAGCACTTATAGAGGAACGTATAGGGCAGTTTTTACTTTCGGCTTTAGTGCCGGCATATTCTGATTTGTATAATATAATTCTGTATTTTGTCATAGTGGCATTTGCAGAAGAGACTTCCAAATATATTATGATGAAAAGAAAAACATGGAACAATTATGAGTTTAACTGCCAGTATGATGGCGTTGTATATGCGGTTTTTGTTTCGCTTGGATTTGCACTGTGGGAGAATATCAATTACGTTCTTTCATATGGATTTTCAACAGCGATTGTAAGAGCTGTCACGGCAATACCGGGTCATGCGTGCTTCGGTGTATTTATGGGAGTATTCTATGGAGTTGCCAAGAAATATGATAATTTCGGACATGCATTGCTTTCAAATATATTCCGTGTGCTTGCAGTTCTGGTTCCTGCACTGCTTCATGGTGTATATGATTATATTGCATCAGCACAGAATATGCAGAATGGCTGGTATTTTGCAGGATTTGTTATCGTATTGTTTGCCATATCATTTGCACTTGTTAACCGTATGTCACACAATGACAGGTATATTTAAAAAGATTTTTATAGAAGGGAAGGGGAGTTTGTGAAGACAAGAGAAGAAGCGTTGGAATATGGATTGTCTTTTCCTGACACATATCAGGACGCACCTTTCCACGACACTAACTGGCAGCTTGTAAGGGTTAAGAAAAGTAAAAAAGTATTTTTGTGGACATATGAGCGTAATGGATTTGTTAATCTTAATGTCAAGGCTGACCCGGAGTGGAGAGATTTCTGGCGCAGCGCATACGAATCAGTTATTCCAGGATGGCACCAGAATAAAGAAAACTGGAACACTATCATACTGGACGGCTCTGTACCAGACAATGATGTCAGGCGTATGATAGCAGAGAGCTATGATATTATCACAGATAACCCGACAAAGCGCATATATGAGGCTGTTAAGAAGATTCCACATGGCATGGTTGCGACATATGGACAGGTTGCAGAGCTTGCGGGTGATAAGAAGATGGCGCGTGCTGTAGGCAATGCACTTCACAATAATCCTGATCCTGTGAATATTCCATGTTTCAGGGTTGTCAATTCCAAAGGAGAGCTTTCTGGTGCATTTGCATTTGGCGGAGCCACAGAGCAGGCGGAAAGGCTTATGGCAGATGGAATTGAAGTGATTGACGGTAGAGTTAATCTTGAAAAATTCGGTATAGATGTTAAGCAAATAAGAGATATAAGTAAAGACAGATGAATAGAATTATAAGAGTTGGTATTCCACAAGACAGGCTGTATTCAAGGAAAGCCATATCTGGAATAAGATATATAAATAATCATAAACGTAATATTGAGACTGCTAAAGTCAAACTGGGAATGAACCACAGTATGTTTGAAGCGCTTTTAAAGTATCAGGTTGATGTTGTTATAACAGAGTATGATAAGCTTATAAATAGTGATGACCTTATAAAAGACAGAGTTGTTGTTGGGCTTGTTCTTCCGCAGGGAGATACAAGAGATGTTCTTATTACCCTTAAGAAATCACATAACAGATTTGATTATGCGGTGGTTGAATGTCACAGCGATGAGGCGAAAGCTTATGTTGAAAACACCTATGATGGTGTGAGTTGCAAGAATGCTTATGAGAAGGATGCACTGCAGGTAAACAGGATTCTCACAAAACAGTGTGATGCTGCTGTGCTGTCAGCAGACAGAATCAGAAGCCTTGGGATAGATAAGGACAGACATTTAAGATGTACATTTTTTAAAAACAAGTTTGACAGTATCAATACAAAGGCTGTGTGGGTTGCTGTTATAAGAAATGATGACACAGAACTATCTGATATATTAATGCCAATGTCAGATGTTGATACATTGAAGCGACTGACAAGATAAATTTATGCTTTTTTCATATTATTTTGTAGAATAATATGATATTATGATGCAAGGGAAAAATAAAGGTGGTATATATGGAATTTAGAAAGATAGATGATACAAAGTTTCAGTGCCTTCTGTATGAGGAGGACCTTGAAGATAATAATATTTCGCTTGACGATTTCTTCCGAAATGATACGGACAAGATACATGGTTTACTGGATGTTGTTATGGAAGAGGCTGAAAGAGAGATAGGAGTTGCATTTAACGGTGGAGTTATGTCGCTGCAGTTAGCACCACAGCCTAACCATTCTCTGCTGCTGACAGTATCTTCTGGAAAGGATGATTTCTCAGATATGTTAAAGCAGGCAGGAGAACGTGCGGCTAAGGCTATATCTGAGTTTAATAATAAGAAGACTCCAAGTGAATCCAATATAATTAAGCAGACGTCTGATGAATCAACAGCTAAACCGTTTGTACCAGATGAATTAAGAAGTAAGGAAGACGTGCTGTTTAACAGTGATGAGGAGAGTTTTGAGGACTGCCTGGTTGCGCATTTTGCGTCGATGGATATACTTGAATCGTTCTGCAGACAATGCAGGAAGACGTGGGGAGTCAACAATTGTCTTTATCAGGATACAATTGATAAGAGCCTTTACCTCATACTTAAGAGAGGCAGATGTTCAACAACCAAGTTTGACCAGATGTCTAACGATATGGCAGAATTTGCAGATTTCAGCCTTTTCTCAAAAGAGCGTGAATGTTTTATGAGAGAACATTACAAACTGCTTATTGAGGAGAATGCTGTCAATACAATCAAGAAATATTGTGAATAGATAGGAATTACAAGATTATGAGATATCCAGAATTTATCAGGGATAATGATACAATAGGCTTCGTGGCACCATCTTTTGGATGTGCCATGGAGCCTTATATTTCTGCATTTAAGAGTGCGGTCGAGTATTTTAAGGCAGATGGTAAAAATGTACAATTCGGACCGAATGTGTATGAAGGATGCGGAATTGGAATAAGCAATACACCACAGCTCTGTGGCAGGGAACTTACAGATATGTACTGTGATGATACTAATGACTGCCTGCTGTCGTGTGGTGGCGGAGAGCTTATGTGTGAAATACTTCCATATGTTGATTTTGAAAAAATCGGACATGCGAAACCTAAATGGTTTGGCGGATACAGTGATAATACGAATTTTACATTTCTTAATACAATTATCAATGATGTTGCAAGCATTTATGGACCATGTGCCGGCGCGTTTGGAATGAGACCTTTCCATCAGTGTATTGGTGATTACTACAGACTCCTTACAGGCAGGCTTGACAGTGATAGTGATGTGCGTTCGATTACGTTTAATGGATATAAAGAGTGGGAAAAGGAGTCATTAAAATCTGCGGACAATCCCCTTGCAACGATCAATGCAACTGAAAAGTCAGTTATAAGAACGTATATCGGAAGCAGCAGGGCAGAAGATACACCAGTTATATTTAAGGGAAGAATGATTGGCGGATGCATGGATGTGCTTGTCAATCTTACGGGAACAGTTTTTGACAAAGTGGCTGATTTTAATGAGCGTTATAAAGAAGATGGCTTTGTATGGTTTTTAGAGAGCTGTGACCTGAATGTATTTGCGATAAGACGTGCTATGTGGCAGATGGATAATGCGGGCTGGTTTAAGAATGTGAAGGGATTTGTCATTGGAAGACCACTGTGCATGGGACAGGAGATGATGGGGCTTGACCAGTATGAGGCTGTTCTTGGCATCATCGGTAAATACAATGTCCCAGTTGTTATGGATATTGATATAGGACATATATCTCCAAGCATGCCAGTTGTGTGCGGCAGCATTGGTGAAATAATAGCAGGCTCAGGCAGTTATTCTATAACATATTATTTGCAATAATCATGAGGATGTTATACAATAATACAAGTGTGTTTTATGAAAGGAAGGTAATGGAAGTATGGGAATGACAATGACACAGAAGATTCTTGCTGCTCATGCAGGATTAGCCGAGGTTAAGGCTGGACAGTTGATAGAGGCGGAGCTTGATCTTGTACTTGGCAATGATATTACATCGCCGGTGGCTATTCATGAGATGGAGAAGATGACAGTTAAGACTGTTTTTAACAAGGATAAGATAGCTCTTGTGCCAGATCATTTTGTTCCTAACAAGGATATTAAGTCAGCAGAGCACTGCAAATGTGTTCGCGAATTTGCAGCTAAGCATGAGATTACTAATTATTTTGAAGTTGGACAGATGGGTATAGAGCATGCGCTTTTACCAGAGCAGGGACTTACTGTTGCTGGTGATGTAATTATTGGTGCTGACTCTCATACATGTACATATGGAGCACTTGGTGCATTTTCAACAGGTGTTGGCTCAACTGATATGGCAGCAGGCATGGCAACAGGCAAGGCATGGTTCAAGGTGCCATCTGCTATTAAAGTTGTTCTTACAGGCAGACCATCCAAGTGGGTAAGTGGAAAGGATGTTATCTTACATCTTATCGGTATGATAGGCGTAGATGGCGCTTTATACAAGTCATTGGAGTTTACTGGTGATGGTATTGCTAATCTTACTATGGATGACAGATTTTCGATTGCTAACATGGCTATTGAGGCCGGTGCCAAGAATGGCATATTCCCAGTAGATGATGCTGCGAGAGCATATATGAAGGAACATTCTAAGAGACCATTTGTAGAGTATAGTGCAGATGATGATGCAGAGTATGACCAGACAATTGAGATTGATCTTAGTACATTAAAGTCTACAGTTGCATTTCCACATCTTCCAGAGAATACTCACACAGTCGATGAAATAGATGACATTAAGATTGACCAGGTTGTTATTGGTTCATGTACTAATGGACGAATTGATGATTTAAGATGTGCAGCTAAGATCCTTGAGGGAAAGAAGGTTGCTAAGGGATTAAGAGTTATCATAATTCCTGCTACACAGAAGATTTATCTTCAGGCTATTGAGGAAGGTCTTGTACAGACATTTATCAACGCTGGTGCAGTTGTAAGTACACCAACATGTGGTCCATGTCTTGGTGGTTACATGGGTATTCTTGCAGAGGGCGAGAAATGTGTATCAACAACTAACAGAAATTTCGTAGGCCGTATGGGACATGTTAATTCAGAGATTTATCTTGCCAGTCCTGCGGTTGCAGCAGCAAGTGCGGTTACAGGAAAGATAAGCCAGCCATCAGATATTGGCATGTAATTATATTAAGGAAAGGAATATTGGTATGAAAGCAGAAGGAAAAGTTTTTAAGTATGGCGATAATGTAGATACTGACGTAATTATTCCAGCAAGATATCTTAATTCATCAGATCCAGCTGAATTAGCAACTCATTGTATGGAAGATATAGATAAAGAGTTTGTTAAGAAGGTTAATAAGGGAGACATCATTGTTGCAAATAAGAATTTTGGATGTGGTTCGTCAAGAGAGCACGCACCTATAGCTATCAAGGCAGCAGGCGTAAGCTGTGTTATAGCAGAGACATTTGCAAGAATTTTTTACCGCAATGCTATTAATATAGGTCTTCCAATTATAGAGTGTCCAGAGGCTGCTATTGCTATCAATGCAGGTGATGATATTACAGTAGATTTTGACAGCGGTATTATCACAGACAATACAACAGGACAGACATTCAAGGGACAGGCGTTCCCAGAGTTCATGCAGAAGATTATCAAGGCAGAGGGTCTTGTTAATTACATTAATTCTAAGAACTAAATATAATATTAATGAAAGGGCTGACACACTGAAATTAAGTGTGCCAGCTCTTTTTTGCGCATACACTTAGCGATGTATTGTTGAAATTTACATTTGGTAAAGATATGTAATGACTTTAAATGGAATATATGAGAGGTTGTTATAATATAATCGGAAAGAAAGCAGGTGCAGCATATGGATATGCAGGAGTTAAATCTTGATGTGTGGAAGTCAGAAGGATGGATTGAACCCGAATTAATTGAAGACACAAATCTTGATCAAGTGACACTTATGACAGTTATTAAATGAACTAGTAAATATGGAACTATTGGATTGCTGTGGAACAACGAAAAAAAGAAGATATATTAAAATATCCATTGACATTGTATAAAAAATTTTACTAAAAATATAAAAAAGTACTTTACAAAATGAATATGTGTGATATAATAAATATTGTAAAGGTAAGTAATATATATGAAGAATGGAGGTGGGTATATGCATGATATAATTGAACATTATGGCAAGGTTGTTGTTGCACTTGCTGGTGCGCTGGCTGCTGTTATGCTTACAGTTTCAGTTGTTGGTGTTGTTAAAGAGAAAACTAACACTGCGGTTGATAAGATTGCGTATGAAGAGCGTATTGAAACAGCGTTTGGCGAACAGAATACATCTTCATCTACATAGAGTCTGTTGTGTGAAATTGTAATTATTACACATAATGGAGAACATCTATGAATGAAGAAGAGTTGAGACAATACCTTGCAAGGCACAAGGAGGAACTCTTTGACGAGCTGAAGGATGAGATAGACGATAACGACATAACTGATATCGAGTGGGATGGTTATAATCTATGGATTACGCATCTGAAGCGTGGAAGCTATTTATCGGATAAGAAGTTAAGAAGTGATTATGTAGATAATCTGTCGATTCGTCTTGCTAATATAATGATGACATCTTTCAATCGTTCTAATCCTGTATTGGAAGCCAATACGGAGAATCTTAGAATTTCAATCTGGCATGAATCAAGATGTGGTGTTAAGAGTATCGCTATAAGAAAGATACCAAGAAGCATAAGATTCAGCCACGAGTCACTTATTGGGAGTGAATATGCTCCTGAGAAAATAATCAATTTATTAGAAAACTGTACCAGAGCACATATGAACTGCGTTATAGGTGGACAGCCACACGCAGGTAAGACAGAACTGTTAAAGTATATGTCTACTTATATTCCGTCAGAAGAAAAAGTTGGCGTATATGAAGATAATCAGGAGATACATTATAGGACGATTAATCCAGACAAAAAATGTGTGGAATTTCGTGTTGATGAAAGATTTGGGTATTCTCAGATTATCAAGGCAGGACTGCGCCATAATGTTGACTGGGTACTATTATCAGAATCAAGAGGGCAGGAGGTACTTGATCTGCTTAATTCATTAAGCACTGGTGCGTATTGTATGACAACAATGCATCTTGACTGTGTCAGAAGCATTCCAGACAGAATGTATAACATGCTTGGTGAATGTAATGTTGCAGACAGATTTATTAATAGTATATATCAGTATATAGATGTCGGGATTCTGGTGGAATGTGATAAATATGAAAAAAGAAGCATAAGGGAGGTTGGTTTTTTCACAAGAACTGAGGGGACTAACAAATGTACCATTGTGTATGAAGATGGAGAGTTTACTTCTAATGAACTGCCAAAGGATATTGCTATGCGTTTTGCAAAATATGGAATAAGCAATCCATATGGTAATGGCAGGTAATTGTCATGTTGTTGTGTCAGACAGTGGCAGCCAGCTGCTGTCTGGTATGACATGTGTTATACAGGTTTATATCAGAGGGGTATGATGAGAAAAAAGAAAAAGGTAATGATAACTTTCCGTGAAATAAAAAATATGGCAAAGCAGGCAGATGATACTAATGTCACATCGCTTGGAATACTCGCCACAATGTTGTTTTTGGGAGTTATTTGCGTGCTGGGATTTGTGTACAGGCTTCATATGATATGTTTAAGCATTATTATAGCTGCCGGCATATGTGTTATCCCGATAGTATTGTATTATCATTATTATCAGAGAAAAGAGAATATAAGGTTTAATCAGGTTGATGTGTATATCCATCAGATGGCGTATTCATTCCAGAGGAGTCCTAAGATAATAACAGCTCTTAAAGATACTTATCAGATTGCAGATGGATATCTTAAAGACGTTATTCTTAATTCAATTGCATGCATGGAAAGTGATGATAGTAAGCATATATATACACAGGCTCTTGGAATTATAGAAGAGGCTTTTCCGTGTGAAAGAGTGTATACATTGCACAGGTTTCTTATAAGCATTGAAGAAAGGGGTGGGGAATATAGCCAGCCGTTATCAATACTGCTTGAGGATTTTGACCGCTGGGTAAGGCGCGTATATAAATATCAGGATGATATGAAACATGTAAAGATTAATTCATCAATCGGAATTATTCTTAGCTGCATACTTGCTTCGATGTCCGTGATAATAAGTACGATGCTCAGCCAGACCGCGGAAGTTAATATGGATATCACGAATCTATATATATATCAGGCAGAGACACTTGGATATTTGATTGTGAATATTATCTATTTTATATATGTGATTGTTTATTATTCTAAGGACTGGATTACAGTGGTAAGAGATGATGAGGCAGTTATGAAGGATTATCATATTGTTTTTGATAAAGAATCAAAGACTGTGAAAGCAGCAAGATGGGGGATGATTATTGTTTCTGTCATTGTATCTGTGATAACAGGAATGAGATTTGGCAGGACAGTTGGAATCATCATTTTTGTAACAGGAGCTGTTATGTATTTTATGCCGCATTATAACAGAACAAGAGCAATGACCAGATTAAAGGATGACGTGTATACAGGATTTTCAGAATGGTTAAGGGAGGTTGCTGTTAATCTTTCACATGCACCGCTGCAGGCAGCAATCCAGGAAAGCTACAGGACATGTCCAGCTGTCATTAAACCATCACTTGCCAGATTTATATATGAACTCGATGACAATCCAGCAGATGTAACGCCATACTATACATTTTTACAAGAATTTAAGATACTTGATATCTCATCAACAGTAAGAACATTGTATTCGATAACAGAGAATGAAACTCAGAATATGAGTAAGGTTATAAGTGGGCTTATCAGTCGAAAATACGAGCTCGTTGATAAGCATGAAGCACAGCGGAATCAGAATAATATAAGTATATTAAAGTTTGCAGAGTATATACCATTATTTATTGTGTCTGTAAAGATAGGAATAGACATGATGCTTGTTATATCTAATTATCTGTAAATTGGGAAAGGCAGAAGGAGAAGTTGCTATGGAGTTTATGATTGAAGAATTTGGTGGTATGGCAGTGACATTGTTGTACACAGCTGTAATTGTAGGAGCATTTGCAAGGATGTCAGATGTACTGATACTGGCTATATGAATCTGGAATGTGTTTTGACACAGCAAGGAGGTAATTTTGAAATCAATAATTGATGTTTCAGTGTATATCATTGTGATAACAATAATGTGTTTCATATCGCTTGATTTTATATTGATTAATAAGGATATAAGTGAGAAACAAAAGACTA
Source organism: uncultured Lachnospira sp. (assembly GCA_934359185.1). Classification (GTDB taxonomy): domain Bacteria; phylum Bacillota; class Clostridia; order Lachnospirales; family Lachnospiraceae; genus Lachnospira. The sequence continues at coordinate 101,281 of CAKRLE010000002.1, forward strand.
TTGATTATATAAAAGATTATGTTGAATTATATGGAACAAGTGTTGATACAGGAAAGGCAGAACAAGGACAGGGTAAGATATATGAACTTGGTACAGAAGTGCATAATGCTGTCAGTGCAATGGCTGACAAGAAAGATATTGATATCGATGTGACATATGAGGATTCAACAAGCAGATATTATTATTATAAAATGGATGCTTCTTATTATATCCGTAGTGGAATACTTGGACTTAATAAGAAACTAAACAGCAGTGTGCTTATAAGAACAGAGGTGGAGCGGACAACATGAGAGCAGCAGCTGGAGTGAGTGGATGTCTTGTAATCCTTATTATAGCAGTGTCGATACATTACAGCATATTAAGTCAGGAAGTACGTGACAGAGAGGTTTGCCGTGGACTAAACTGTGCATTTGACTACTGTATGGATAAAGGATTTGATGACAGGGAATTGTTTGCGCAGGAATTTGCAAAGATAGTTAATGATATTATGATAACTGATGGAGAGCTGGATATATATATTATAGATGGTGGATGGGACAAAGGATATGCTGATATTGTTGTAGAGGAGACGTATGAATATGGATTTTGGGGAAGGAAAGGCAGAAACAGATGGGAACGAGCGTATAGAATCTATTAGGCTGAAAGTGATAAGATATGCGCTTGTATTAGCAGGTCTTATTACAGGAATAGTTGTATGCATAAGCTGCAAGGTTATGGCAGGCAGCTATTATCACTATATGTATGATATCAAGATGAGATATTATTCTAAGGATAAGGTGACTTTGAAATTTACAATGGAAGATATAAAAAATACATGCATAGGGAATGAACGCGCAGGAGCAACTGTGTATGCGTTTGATACATATCTGAAAGACAGGAGTCTTCCAGAAGGTCAGTGGCAGCTTGCTATGGATGTAAGAAAAGCAAATCTTGTAAAAGTGACTGAGGCTGATTTTGGAATGTCGGATATGCCGGTTGTAGAAGGAGATATAACTGATTTATACAATAATACAAAGGCATTCAGGAAGAGAGATTCCAGTGAGGTTGAATGCAGTAAAACTGTCACGGACAAGTCGGTGACTTTCAATGGAAATGGCTATTACAACTATGTTATTCTTGCTGTTGTAAGCAAAGGATATCCTACAGATAAAGAATGGCTGTACCAGTATCTGGAGCAGACCACATATAATAAAGCTGGAAGAAAAGTGCGTTATACATTCTTTGAATATACACTGATTATGAGGTGCGCATCAAGCCAGTACAGGGTTAATGATGGACAATGGCAGAATTGGCAGGATATCAGTAAAACTTTTAATTATTCAGATTACAGGGATGGTGATGTGATATGGTTCCGGGCTGTATATGACGATGGAAGTTATTCGGCTCCTATAAGCCATATAGTTGCCAAGCTTAATGTGCATGTTGACCCGGCAGGCGGAATTATAAATGGACATGATACCATGTTTACATGTGTGAGTGATGGCACATATGAAGATAATGTGTATATAGCAAGCAATAATGAAGAAATTGAGAAGTTTGACAGAATTGTATGTGAAAGAGAAGGATATACATTTAAAGGGTTTGAATTTGTTGATGGATATGGCCAGATTATACAGCGGCACAGATATGGGTACAGAATGTATGTGCAGATAACGAACATAAGGACAGGACAGAAAGCTACAGTTACTGAGCCGGTTAATCAGGAAACAGCCGATAAGTGCGGCAGTAAGGAGGCGGTGCGGCAGTATTATATAAAGGATTTGAAAAGATTATATGGAGCAAGTGCCAGATTTACATATAAAGATGAGGATATAGTCATTGTTGAACAGAACCAGATGTTATATTATGTTAATTCAGACCTTCCAAGTGTTACAGTGCGTGCTGTTTGGGAAGGAAAAGATGGGCAGACTCCAGATACAGACAGCAGGGACGATAAACATACATTAGTTAAGATATCCTCGACAAGATACAAAGAATCACTTATAAAACGGACGGATGGTGATGACAGGTGGTATAATACGAGCAGTGTATTAAGGTTGTCAGATAGCATGAATGAGCATAAGGATGATATTGCAGTGCATATTAAGATTTCACCATCTGGTAATATAATAATAAATTAACCGGTATCAATTAATAAAACTATCAATTAATAAAGCCGTTGTGAGAAAGATAAATCTCACAACGGCTTGGTTTTATTATTTTTCTGTATTATTGTTGACTTTCATGATAACAGAATCAATTCGCGACTTGGTAGCATTTTCAATTATAAATTCAAAGTTATCAATTGTAAATCGTTCTCCCGCTTTAGGGATTCTGTCAAGCTTCTCAGTTATGTAACCACCGATTGAATCGTTGTCATCAGACTGGAAATTGCTTCCAATCTCATTGTTGATATCATCAAGCTTATATGATGCATCAATTCTGTATGTATCAGGTAAAAGCTGCATGAATTCTTCTTCCTCGTCCTGGTCATATTCATCCCTGATATCACCGACTATCTCTTCTAGTAAATCTTCGGTAGTAATCATTCCGACGGATGAGCCGTATTCATCAATTACTATGGCAATACTTACAGAATTTTTCTGCATTTCTTTGAATAAATCAGACGTATTCTTCTGCTCATAAACAAAGAATGGCTGTCTTAATATATTTTTTAATCTGAATGCCTGACCAGTAGGGGCAGTGATAAGATCCTTGATATTAAGAATTCCGACAACGTTGTCAGGAGTCTCTGAATATACAGGAAATCTTGAATATTTGGTTTCTTTGTAGATGTTGATGACATCAAAATAATCAGATTCGACATCGATAAGTGTCATATCAATTCTTGGAATCATAACATCTTTTGCTTTGGAGTCGCCAAAATCAAACAGATTTTTGATTATTTCTTTTTCGTCCTGCTCAATTACACCATCCTCGTGGCTTACATCAACGAATGTCCTGAGTTCAGCTTCTGTTATTGAGTGTCTTGTATCAGATGAATTAACACCGAACAGCTTAAGAAACATTCCTGCCAGGTGGTCAACAATAAAGATGGCTGGTGTGAGAATGAACATAAGTGCTGAGATGACAGGTGCATATGCAAGTGCAATCTTCTCAGAATAATGGGTTGCAAGTGTTTTAGGTGATATCTCACCAAATATAAGAACAAGTAATGTGATTATACCTGTTGCTATACCAGTTGCGTAGTTACCCCATAACTTAATTACGAGAGATGTTGTAAGGGTAGATGCACTTAAATTAACAACATTGTTACCTATCAATATTGCTGAAAGCATCTTGCCTGAGTTCTCGATTATTTTCTCAACCTTTGATGCACGTTTGTTGCCAGATTCGACAAGAGAACGGACCTTAATTTTGTTGACAGTTGTGAAAGCTGTCTCTGCAGATGAGAAAAATGCTGAGAGTGACAATAAAATAACAATAATAATAAACTGTATGATACTATCCGTATCCAAAAAAAACCAACTCCTTTTTTAAAAATTATCTGGGAGAATATCCCAGATAGTAATATTGATAATATACAAAATTAATATAAATAAGTCAATACGTCATAGTCTTATAAATGTGTGAATACACTTAAGAATAAGTAAAAAAATAATAAATTTGGAGGAGCAATTGGTTAATAAGATTATCAAAATGGTGCAGACAATTGTTATGGCGTATTTTATATCAGCAATACTTCTTATAGTGCTTGCACTGGCAGCTTATAAGATGGGGATGGGAGAAAAAATTGTATCTATAGGCATATATGCTGTGTATATCATATCAACATGTGCAGCGGGACTGATAGCAGGCAGTAAAATAAGAAGTGCAAGGGCAATATGGGGAATGGCTGCAGGGGCTGTGTATTATATGGTGATTTTTATAGTATCATTAATACTTAATAAAGGAATAGCCCAGAATACAGCTGGAATATTGACAGCACTTGTGCTTTGTGTACTTGGTGGATTCATCGGTGGATTTTTTTCAGGAAGTGTAAAAAAATAAAAAGGAAATCCGATGGTGGTATAGAATCTTAATATTAGGCGCACTTGTATGATTATAGATTGTGGGTGGATATATACAGTTATGAATATAAGAGAAGAGCAGGAAAAAAGAGAACATGAATATCTAAGTCCATATGCCAGCTTTAGTGATATGTCAAGAGGACGAGACAGGGAAGAGCCACAGTGTGACATGAGAACTATATACCAGCGTGACAGGGACAGAATATTGCATTGCAAGTCTTTTAGAAGATTAAAGCATAAGACACAGGTATTTCTTGCACCTACGGGAGATCATTACAGAACACGCCTTACTCATACTCTTGAAGTTGCACAGATTGCAAGGAGCATAGGCAGGGCGCTTAATCTCAATGAAGACCTGATAGAGGCGGTTGCTTTAGGGCATGATCTTGGGCATACGCCATTTGGTCATGCAGGAGAAAGAACCCTTAATAAGATATGTCCACTTGGATTTGCACATTATAAGCAGAGTGTAAGAGTGGTTGAACTGTTGGAGAATGATGGAAGAGGACTCAATCTTACATGGGAAGTAAGAGATGGAATACTTAATCATAAGACTACAGGTAATCCGGCTACGCTTGAAGGCAATGTTGTCAGACTTTCGGATAAGATAGCATACATTAATCATGACATTGATGATGCGATAAGAGCTGGCATATTTGCAGAAGACCAGATTCCCAGAATATATACAAGTATTCTTGGTAACTCTACTAAAGAGCGTCTTAATACTCTTATTAAAGACATAATTATCAATAGCAGAGGCAGGGATGGAATATATATGTCTGATGAGGTTGGAGATGCAATGACCAGTTTAAGGGAGTATATGTTCAGCAACCTGTATACTAATCCAACTGCCAAGAGTGAGGAAGCCAAAGCTTATAAGCTTATAACAGAATTATACAATTATTATCTTGATAATATAGATGCGCTTCCTGATAACTATAAGCAGTTTATTGATAAAGGACAGCCACAAGAGAGAGTAATATGTGATTACATATCAGGCATGACAGATCAGTATTGTGTATCTAAGTTCACAGAGATATATGTACCTAAGTCATGGAAGGGTTAATGATGTATTCAAGACAGATAATAGACGAAGTTATATCAAGGAATGATATAGTTGATGTGATTTCAGGATATATAAAACTAAAAAAGAACGGAAGCTCATATGTGGGACTTTGCCCATTTCATAATGAAAAGTCCCCTTCATTTTCTGTATCAGGTTCGAGGCAGCTGTATCATTGCTTTGGATGTGGAGCTGGTGGTAATGTTGTGACATTTGTGATGGAATATGAGAAGTTTACATTTCCAGAGGCGGTCAAGCTGCTTGCTGACAGAGTTAACATGGAACTGCCAGAGGTGGAGTATAATGAGCAGGAAAGACGTGAACGTGGCATAAGGGACAAGCTTCTTGAGATTAATAAGCTGGCAGCTACATATTATTATAAGCAGCTAAGGACTGAACATGGAAAGCTGGGACTGGATTACTTAAAGAAGCGTGGATTAAGTGATGAGACAATCCAGAGGTTTGGATTGGGATATTCAGCACAGGGTTCATCTATATACCGATATCTTAAAGAGCAGGGGTATGATGATGATATTCTAAAAGAATCAGGTTTATTCTCCTATGAAAGAGGAATTAACGATAAATTTTTTAACAGAGTCATGTTTCCGATTATGGATATTAATAATAAGGTCATTGGTTTTGGCGGAAGAGTTATGGGAGATGCCAAGCCTAAGTATCTTAATTCACCAGAAACGAAACTTTTTGATAAGAGCAGGAATCTGTATGGGCTTAATATTGCGCGGGCATCAAGAAAGGACAACCTTATAATATGTGAGGGGTACATGGATGTAATAAGCCTGCATCAGGCTGGATTTAACCAGGCAGTTGCATCACTTGGAACGGCATTGACACCGGGACAGGCAAGACTTATGAAAAGGTATACGGACAATGTACTTATAACCTATGACAGTGACGAAGCAGGAATTAAGGCAGCTATGCGTGCAATTCCTATATTAAAAGAAGCAGGCTTGTCAACTAAGGTTATCAATATGCAGCCATACAAAGACCCTGATGAATTCATCAAAGCGCTTGGAGCAGAAGCATTTCAGGAGCGGATTGATAAAGCAGGCAACAGTTTTATGTATGAGATATCAGTTCTTGAGCGAAACTATGATAGGTCAGACCCGGAGGGAGAGACTAATTTTGAGCGTAGTGTTGCTGGTAAACTGATTACATTTTCAGAACGGCTTGAGAGAGACAATTACATGAAAGCAGTGTGCCGGGAGTTTAATATTAATTATGACGGCATGCGTGAGATGGTTGCACATTATGGCAGCAGGGAAGGAATTATATCTTCCAGACCAGATGCTGACACAAGACTGGCTGTTCCGATAAGGAAGAAGCGTGAGAGTGGTGTGAGACAGGCTGAGAAAATACTTCTTACATGGATGATTGATGACAGCAATATATTTGCAAAAGTAAGAGAATATATACAGCCAGAGGATTTTATTGATCCATTGCTCAACGATGTGGCGGCTAAGCTTTATGAGCAGTTTGATGCTGGCAGTGTCAATCCGGCATCAATAATCAACACATACGACACAGAAGAGGAACATAACGAGGTTGCGGCCTTATTCAGTGCTGATTTAAGCGATAATCTTAATGCAGCAGAACGGCAGAGAGCACTCAATGACACAGTTATCAAGGTTAAAGGCAACAGTCTTGAATATGCATTAAAAAACACTACTGATGCAAGGCAGCTTCAGGACATAATGACACAACAGGTTAAGTTAAAAAATATTCACATATATTTATAATTTAAAGAGAGAAAGGATACAACAATGGCTAAGAAGAACGAGGCAATTGAGGAGAAGGAAGTAAAAGCAGTTAAAGAAAAGAAACCAGCTGCCAAGAAATCAACTAAAGCTGAAAAAGTTAAAGAAATAGACCCAATGGTTGATATGATTGATGATGAAGTGCAGTCTGGTGATGATGACCAGACAGACAGTGCAGCCGAGTCAGCAGCTAAGTTTGAAGAAAAATGTAAAGGTCTTCTTGCGCTTGCAAAGAAGAAGAAAAATGTTCTTGATTATCAGGAGATTATGAATTATTTCCTTGATACTGATTTTGAAGCTGACAAGATGGAGAAGGTATTTGAATTCCTGGAGAATAATAATGTTGATGTCAAGATGTCAGAGGATGATACAGATGATGAGGATATTATTCTTGATGATGAGGATGAGATTAACATTGAAAAGATTGATTTATCTGTACCAGATGGAATCGGTCTTGAAGATCCTGTAAGAATGTACCTTAAGGAGATTGGTAAGGTTCCACTTCTTTCAGCAGAGGAAGAGATTGAATATGCTAAGAGAATGGAACAGGGCGATGAGGAAGCCAAGAAGCGTCTTGCTGAGGCTAACTTAAGACTTGTTGTAAGTATTGCCAAAAGATACGTTGGACGAGGAATGCTCTTCCTTGACCTTATCCAGGAGGGTAACCTTGGACTTATAAAGGCTGTTGAGAAGTTTAATTACAGAAAAGGTTTTAAGTTCAGTACTTACGCTACATGGTGGATAAGACAGGCTATCACAAGAGCCATTGCAGACCAGGCGAGAACTATCCGTATACCGGTTCATATGGTGGAGACTATCAACAAACTCGTAAGAGTTTCAAGACAGTTACTTCAGGAGTTAGGAAGAGAACCGACTCCAGAAGAGATAGCAGAGGCTATGGACATACCGGTTGAGAGAGTAAGAGAGATTCAGAAGATAAGCCAGGAGCCAGTTTCTCTTGAGACACCTATCGGTGAGGAGGAAGACAGCCATCTTGGAGATTTCATTCAGGATGATAATGTTCCAGTTCCAGCAGATGCGGCTGCATCAACACTTCTTAAAGAACAGCTTGTTGAGGTGTTGGGAACTCTTACAGAGAGAGAGCAGAAGGTATTAAGACTTAGATTTGGTATGGATGACGGACGTGCCAGAACTCTTGAGGAAGTTGGTAAAGAGTTCAATGTAACAAGAGAGCGTATCAGACAGATTGAAGCTAAGGCTTTAAGAAAGTTAAGACATCCTAGCAGAAGCCGTAAGCTTAAGGATTATCTTGATTAATTGATAATAGGAATATAAGCATGGAAGAATATAATTTATCAAAGAGGCTTTCATGTGTGGCAGAGTGGATAAAAGACACTGGCAGCAAAAGAGTGGCAGATATCGGTACAGATCACGGATATCTGCCAATATATCTTGCAGGGAATGGAATTGCAGACAAAGTCATTGCAATGGATGTAAGACCGCAGCCTTTGTCTAAAGCTAAGAATAATATCAGTAGCTTTGGCGTTGAGGACAAGGTGAGTGTAAGACTTAGTGACGGACTTGAAAAGCTTGAACCGGGAGAGGTTGATGCTGTTACAATCTGTGGAATGGGAGGAAGGCTTATAAGAAGTATTCTTTCTAATGGCAGGGGAAAGTTTGATGGGAGTACACAGCTTATATTGTCGCCACAGTCAGAGGTTAAGGAATTCAGGGAATTTCTTGCTGGTTCCGGATATTCTGTCATAAGAGAGCATTTTTTAAAAGAAGATAATCAGTATTATACAATAATGGATTGCCGTTATAATCCGGATTTTGAACTGTTTTTAAGATACGGTAAGGACAATCTGGTTAATAGAAATGTAGATTTGCATCAATATCTTAAAAAGGAGCTTGATGTCAATCTGAGGATTCTTGATGCGGTTAGCAAAGCAGGGGCATCAGAGCGCATGACCCAGGTTAGTGAAGATATATATTATATCAGAAAGGCACTGGTGGATTATTATGAAGACAATGTTATCGGAACTTGTGAAAGAAAAACAGAATCAGTTCGACAATAAGATAATTCTTGCAAAGGTTGACGGCAAATTGTGTGAAATATCTGATAAAGAAGTTGAAAGTGATGAATGTGAATTCGTTACAACTGACACTACAATTGGCAATGAAGTGTATAAGAGAAGCGTGCTTTTTATGGCACTCAAAGCAATTGATGATGTAGATACTGATGCAACAGTAGGACAGATAAGTGTTGAGTACTCAATAAGCAAGGGATTATATTGTAAAGCAGTCAATAGTAATAAGATTACAACAGAATTTCTTGATAAAGTTAAGAAAAGAATGCATGAATGCGTTAAAGCAGACATGCCTATTGTAAAAAGAACAATAAGTACTAAAGAAGCTGTTAAGCTTTTTGATTATTATGGCATGTATGATAAGACACAGTTATTTAAGTATAGAAGAGGTTCTTTGGTCAATATATATAATCTTGATGGGTATGAGGATTATTTCTACGGCTATATGGCAGCATCAACAGGAATATTATCTGTATTTGATTTGTTTTCATATGATGAAGGCTTTGTACTGCAGTTACCTCAGAAAAAGGAACCGCTTGTAGTTCCAGAATTTGCACCACCAAAGAAACTTTTTAATGTCTTAAAAGAGACAACACAGTGGTCAGAGATGCTTGATATGCATACTGTAGGGGCGCTTAATGAGCATATAGCTGGTGGTGATATAGGTGAGCTTATGCTTGTGCATGAAGCGTTACAGGAACAGAAGATTATGCAGATTGTTGAGATGATTGAGCAGAGGCCTGGAACTAAATTTATAATGATAGCAGGTCCATCTTCATCTGGTAAGACAACATTCAGCCATAGATTATCTGTACAGCTTATGGCAAGAGGATATAAGCCGCATCCTATAGCTGTTGATGACTATTTTGTTGAGAGAGAACAGACTCCTGTTGATGAGAATGGTGATTATGATTTTGAAGCACTTGAAGCGGTAGATGTAGAACTTTTCAACAGACATATGAATCAGCTTCTTGCAGGCGAAGAAGTCGAGATGCCTACATTTAACTTTAAGATAGGAAGAAAAGAATATAATGGCAATACTTTAAAGCTTGGTAAGGAAGATATTCTTGTTATCGAGGGAATCCACTGCCTTAATGATAAGCTGTCTTACACACTTCCTGTAGAGAGTAAGTTCAAGATATACATAAGTGCACTTACACAGCTTAATGTTGATGAACATAACCGTGTAGCTTCTACTGATGGAAGATTGATAAGACGTATGGTAAGGGATCACAGGACAAGGGGTGCATCAGCTAAGAAGACTTTGTCAATGTGGGAATCGGTAAGAAGAGGTGAGGAGAAGAATATCTTCCCGTTCCAGGAACAGGCGGATGTCATGTTTAATTCATCCCTTGCATATGAGATATCAGTATTAAAACCATATGTAGAGCCATTATTGTTCTCGATTAAAGAGGATGAACCGGAATATTTAGAGGCAAAGAGGCTGTTAAAGTTTCTAGATTATTTTCTGGTATGCCAGCCTGAGTATATTCCGATTAATTCAATTCTGAGGGAATTTGTCGGCGGTGGATGTTTTAAAGTGTGATAAAGGTAATTATTGCCTTGACACAACAGACAGGGCTTAGGTATAATTCTAATCAATTATTTATATAATAATATCAAATACGAGGTGGAAAGAAATGAGTATAATTTACAAGAGTACCAGAGACGATAGTGTCCAGGTTAAAGCTTCACAGGCTATTCTTAAGGGACTTGCACCAGATGGGGGATTGTATGTTCCAGATTCAATTCCAGTACTCGACAAGAGTCTTGAGGAATTATCTAAGATGGATTACAAGGGTGTGGCTTATGAAGTTATGAAGCTTATGCTTGATGATTTTACAGAGGAAGAGTTAAAGCATTGCATTAACAGTGCATATGACTCTAAGTTTGATACAGATGAGATTGCTCCACTTGTTAAGGCTGATGGTGCATACTATCTTGAACTTTTCCATGGCAAAACAATAGCATTCAAGGATATGGCACTCTCAATTCTTCCACATCTGCTTATAACTTCTGCTAAGAAGAACAATGTCAAGAATGATATAGTTATCCTTACTGCAACATCTGGTGATACAGGTAAAGCTGCTCTTGCTGGATTTGCGGATGTTAAGGGTACTAAGATTATTGTTTTCTATCCTAAGAATGGTGTAAGCCCAGTTCAGGAGAAGCAGATGGTCACACAGAAGGGTGACAATACATACGTAATAGGTATTAATGGTAACTTTGATGATGCCCAGACAGGTGTTAAGAAGATATTTGGTGACAAGGCGCTTGAGAAGGAGATGGATGATGCAGGATTCCAGTTCTCTTCAGCTAACTCAATTAATATCGGACGTCTTTGTCCACAGATAGTATATTATGTATATGCGTATACAAGACTTCTTGCTGATGGTGAAATCAAAGACGGAGAGAAGATTAATGTGGTTGTTCCAACAGGCAATTTTGGTAATATTCTCGCAGCATTCTATGCTAAGAATATGGGACTTCCTATCAATAAGCTTATATGTGCATCTAATGAGAATAAGGTTTTATTTGACTTCTTTAAGACTGGCGAATATGACAGAAACAGGGAATTTGTTCTTACAACTTCACCTTCTATGGATATTCTTGTATCAAGCAACCTTGAGAGACTTATATATATGATAGCTGGCAACAGTGCAGCTAAGAATGCAGAGCTTATGAATGAGTTAAAGACAGTTGGTAAGTACAGCATAACAGATGATATGAAGGCAAAGCTTGGTGACTTCTATGGCAATTATGCATCAGAGAGCGAAGATGCAGCGATGATTAAGAAGTTATATGATGATACGGGATATGTAATCGATACTCATACAGCAGTTGCTGCTGCTGTATACAACAAGTATAAGGCAGAAACTAATGATAATACTAAGACGGTTATAGCTTCTACAGCCAGCCCATATAAGTTTACAAGAAGCGTACTTAATGCAATTGATAAGAAATATGATGCTATGGGTGATTTTGAACTTGTTGATGAACTTAGCAGAATATCTAATGTCAAGGTTCCACAGGCTATTGAGGAAATTAGAACAGCACCAGTGCTTCATGATACAGTATGTGATGTTGACAAAATGTGCGATAGTGTTAAGAAAATACTTGGAATTTAATTTTTCATGACATTTAAAGCACGTTTCATGACAAATTAAACATTTTAACCTCTCTATGTGTAATAATAGTAGTGCAGATTTGCATTATATATTTTTACAGATAGGGAGGTTTTTTTATGCATTTTTGTTTTTATGAGGGAAAAGGTGAGGATTGGTCACATGAGCTGGCTTGGAATCTGATTACAACATTACAGGAGTACGATGCAGGTTCGGTATCAACAAGCAGTGAATCAACTATTAATGAGACATCAGATTATCTGCTTTCAAGATATATCAAGGAGCACAAGTATGTGGTTATAATAGTTTCACAGAAATTATTTACTGATATGTATGCGCTTGTGGAACTCGATATTATCAAGAAATTATATGCTAAAGGGGATATTACGGTATTCAGCATATATGATGGAAGACATATTCCAGTTCTTCCAGACAGGGCTGAGTGGATTAATGATACATGGAAGATACCAATTAATAAAAAGCAGGATGAGTCACTTGCGGCAGGTGTAATATTAGAGAGAGTAATGAAAGACAGGCTGATAGAGAGCATGGCTGCTAACATGATTGAAAATCTTAATGGAAAAAAACAAGGTAAGGCATAGATAATGTGTTGATTGATTTTATGATACTTATTTGTTATACTTTTATTTATGAGATGTGAAGATAACAAGATAACATTTATGAATATGTCAGGAATGTATTCGGGGATGAATGATACACTGGCAGAATATGCCAATAGCATAATGAGGACAGAGTATATAGAGTGCAGTGAGATATCTGGAACAGAATGCTATTGTGATGACAGGGCACAGGAACTGTTGAGAGACAGAATAATGGAACACAATGTATCAGCTAAGTCTGTACATTATATAGATAATGGCAATTATCATTATCTTACCAAGATTATGCTTGAACATATGGAAGAGCCATTTAATCTTCTGGTTATTGACAATCATCCAGATATGCAGAGTCCGCTGTTTGGACCGATTCTTTCATGTGGAAGCTGGGTAAAGGACATGCTTTCTGATAATAAGTACATTAACAGGGTATGCTTATATGGTGTTAAGGAAGATCTTATAACAGAAGAAATAATACATACCGAAAAAGTTGTTGTGGCGAATAACAAGAATGAAGTAATGGACTCATTGGAGGAAAAGGTTCCATTGTATATATCTATTGATAAAGATGCACTTAATTCCAGGGATTATATTACTAACTGGGATCAGGGCAGCATGAGAATAGAAGAGATGGAAATGCTTTTAAAAGAGCTCGCAGTTTCATATAATATATGTGGAACGGATATATGTGGCGGCATTGACCTGCATATGATGGCTGGTTTATCACAAAGTGATATAGATAATAACTGTCATACAGATATAAGAATATTAAAGGCACTGGGATATTAATAATCCCAGTGCTGATTTTATTTTTTCTTAATAAATTTTATTTGCATTTTTTGTTGACATTAATTAGGGATAGTGCTATCTTAACTATAGCGATATTAGCACTCCATCTTTTTGAGTGCTAACAATCGATATAAGACATTTGGTATCACACTTCGAGAGGAGGATGTCATGGAATTAGATGAGAGAAAAGTAAAGATTCTAAAGGCTGTTATCAAGAATTATCTTGAGACGGGTGAGCCAGTTGGTTCAAGAACAATATCCAAGTATACAGATCTTAAGCTTAGCTCAGCAACAATCCGTAATGAGATGGCAGACCTCGAAGAGATGGGATACATTGTTCAGCCCCATACCTCTGCAGGACGTATTCCGACAGATAAGGGATACCGATTATATGTGGATGATATGATGAGCCAGAAGGAATCAGAAGTAACAGCCAGAGAGCAGGATGTCTCAGAAAGGGAACAGAAATTATCTGATCGGGAAAAAGACGTGGAATCTATGGCTGAGGTGCTTAATAAGAAGGTTGACAGAGTTGAGGAACTTTTACAGAACGTTGCCAAAGTTCTTGCTAAAGATACTAATTATGCAACTATGATTAGTGCTCCGCAGGTAAAAGGCAACAAGTTAAAGTTTGTCCAGCTGTCTAATCTGGAACATAACAAGATTCTGGCAGTCATAGTAATGGAAGGCAATGTAATCAGGAATAAAGTAATTACATTGAGCGAGGATGTCAGCCAGGAAAATCTTTTAAAGCTTAATATCCTGCTTAATACTTCATTGACAGGACTTAGTCTTTCAGAGATGAATCTTGGTATTGTCTCACGTATGGAAAGCCAGGCAGGGGAGCATATGGCTCTCGTCAAAGAGGTGGTCGATGCAATAGTAGAGACTATCAGCAGTGAGGATAACCTCAAGATATATACAAGTGGAGCAACCAATATCTTTAAGTACCCAGAGCTTAGTGATTCAGCGAAAGCAAGCGAGCTCATATATGCTCTTGAAGAGAAAAACAGTCTTGACAGTTTTATAAGTGATAATGCTGAGGAAGATGGGAAAAATGGTATTCAGGTGTATATAGGAAGTGAGGCACCAGTTGAATCCATGAAAGATTGCAGCGTTGTTACAGCAACGTATGAACTGACCGATGGCATGCGTGGCACGGTCGGAATTATAGGTCCTAAAAGGATGGATTATGAAAAAGTAGTTGAGAAACTTAAAACAATTCAGAATCAACTAGATGATGTCTTTAAGAAAAGTTAGAAAGGTTGGAGATATAAGTGTCAAAGAAATATCAAGACAAGACAGCAGATAAAGATGCTGTTGTAGATGAGAAAGTTAATGCTTCTAAGATAGATGATTCGGAGGAAACTAGTGCAGATGTGGATACAACCGCTGCCGGGCAGGCAGATGGCGCAAGTGATGCACAAGACCAGAATGACAGCAGGAAAGCTGCCGATCCAAAGGACGCTGTTATTGCAGATTTACAGGACAGAGTTAAGCGTCAGATGGCTGAGTTTGATAATTTTAGAAAGCGTACTGATAAAGAGAAGTCGGCAATGTTTGAGATGGGTGCTTCAGATGTAATTAAGAAGCTTTTACCAGTCATTGATAACTTTGAGAGAGGCTTCAAGTCAATAACAGACGATGAAAAAGAAACACCATTTGCCAAAGGCATGGATATGGTTTACAAGCAGACAATTAAGATGCTTGAAGACCTTGATGTCAAGCCTATAGAGGCAGTTGGTTTAGAGTTTAACCCAGACCTCCATAATGCAGTGATGCATGTTGAGGACGATTCAGTAGGTGAGAGTATCATAATTGAAGAGTTTGAGAAGGGTTACACATATAGAGATACAGTTATCAGACATTCAATGGTCAAGGTAGCTAACTAATTATTAATATTTGATTTTATAGCGCATATGCGCAGAAAGGAATATATCATGGGAAAGATTATTGGTATTGATTTAGGTACTACAAATTCGTGTGTAGCAGTTATGGAAGGTGGTAAACCTGTTGTTATCTCTAATACAGAGGGACTTAGAACAACACCATCTATAGTAGCATTTACTAAGACAGGAGAGAGACTTGTGGGTGACCCTGCTAAGCGTCAGGCTGTTACTAATGCAGACAAGACAGTTTCTTCTATCAAGAGACATATGGGTACAGATTATAAGGTAACAATTGATGACAAGAAGTATTCTCCACAGGAGATTTCAGCTATGATTCTTCAGAAGCTTAAAGCAGATGCAGAAAGCTATCTTGGTGAGCCAGTTACAGAGGCAGTTATAACAGTTCCTGCATATTTCAATGATGCTCAGCGTCAGGCAACTAAGGATGCTGGTAAGATTGCAGGTCTTGATGTCAAGAGAATTATTAACGAGCCAACAGCTGCAGCTTTAGCTTATGGTCTTGATAATGAGAAAGAGCAGAAGATTATGGTATATGACCTTGGTGGTGGTACATTTGATGTGTCTATCATTGAGATTGGTGATGGCGTTATAGAGGTTCTTGCTACTGCTGGTAACAACAGACTTGGTGGTGATGACTTTGATAATGTTATTACACAGTATATGCTTGATGATTTCAAGGCAAAAGAGGGTGTAGACCTTTCTAAGGATACAATGGCACTCCAGAGATTAAGAGTTGCTGCAGAGCAGGCTAAGAAAGAACTTTCAAGTGCAACAACAACTAATATCAACCTTCCATATATTACAGCTACAGCAGAAGGTCCAAAGCACTTTGATATGACTCTTACAAGAGCTAAGTTTGATGAACTTACTCATGAGCTTGTTGAAAAGACAGCAGAGCCTGTTAGAAATGCACTTTCTGATGCAGGCCTTACAGCAGCAGACCTTTCAAAGGTATTATTAGTTGGTGGTTCTACAAGAATCCCAGCAGTTCAGGAAAAGGTAAAACAGCTTACAGGTCATGAGCCTAACAAGTCACTCAATCCAGATGAGTGCGTTGCAATCGGTGCATCTATCCAGGGTGGTAAGCTTGCTGGTGATGCCGGTGCAGGCGAAATCCTTCTTCTTGATGTTACTCCACTTTCTCTTTCAATTGAGACAATGGGTGGTATTGCAACAAGACTTATTGAGAGAAATACAACAATTCCTACAAAGAAGAGCCAGATATTCTCTACAGCCGCTGATAACCAGACAGCTGTTGATATCAATGTAGTACAGGGTGAGAGACAGTTTGCCAAGGATAACAAGTCACTTGGACAGTTCAGACTTGATGGTATCCCACCAGCAAGAAGAGGTGTTCCACAGATTGAGGTTACATTTGATATTGATGCCAATGGTATTGTTAATGTATCAGCTAAGGATTTAGGAACAGGTAAGGAACAGCATATCACAATAACAGCAGGATCTAATATGTCTGATGAAGATATCGATAAGGCTGTTAAGGAGGCTGCTGAATATGAGGCACAGGATAAGAAGCGTAAAGAGGCTATTGAAGTAAGAAATGATGCTGATTCAATGGTATTCCAGACACAGAAGGCTCTTGATGAAGCAGGCGACAAGCTTGATGCCGCTGATAAGTCAGCAGTTGAGGCAGATCTTAATGCACTCAAGGCACTTGTTGATGGCAAGGAAGCAGAGAATCTTACAGATTCAGATGTAGATGCTATCAAGGCTGCTAAAGAAAAGCTTATGGAGTCAGCTCAGAAGCTTTTTGCTAAGCTTTATGAGTCACAGGCAGGTGCAGCTGGCGCAGGTCCAGACATGGGTGCTGGTGCAGGTCCTGATATGGGAGCAGGCGCTTCTGGCAACGGAGCTTCATATGGCGATGATGTAGTTGATGGAGATTATAAGGAAGTATAATTGAAAACAATTATTAATTTGCATTACAATTTATACTTGATTATTATTCTAAATAAATTATAATAGAATAGCCGTGGTATTAACTGCACAGGGTAGTTCACTGCTCTGTGCAGTTATTGGCGATTATAACGGAGGTAAACAATGGCTGAAAAAAGGGATTATTACGAGGTATTAGGCGTGCCAAAGGATGCCGATGAAGCAGCGATTAAGAAGGCATACAGACAGCTTGCCAAGAAGTATCATCCAGATATCAATCCAGGAGATAAAGAAGCAGAGGCAAAGTTTAAGGAAGCATCAGAAGCATATGCAGTATTGAGTGATGCAGATAAACGCCGTCAGTATGATCAGTTTGGTCATGCTGCATTTGATGGTTCTGGTGGAGGAGCTGGCGGATTTGACTTTAATAATATGGGCGATATATTCGGCAGTGATATATTTGGAGATATATTTGGAGATTTATTTGGTGGCGGAAGCAGAAGACGCAATAGTAATGGTCCAATGCGTGGAGCAGACGTAAGGGCAACAGTCAGAATTACATTTGCAGAATCTGTTACAGGAACATCTAAGAAACTTGATGTAACCCTCAAAGACCCATGTAAGACATGTAATGGTACTGGTGCAAAACCAGGTACATCACCTGAAACATGTAGTAAATGTGGTGGTAAAGGCCAGGTCGTTTACACTCAGCAGTCACTTTTTGGAATGGTACGTAATGTGCAGCCTTGTCCTGACTGTAAAGGAACTGGTAAGATTGTCAAGGAGAAATGTACTGATTGCTATGGTACAGGTTATATTTCAAGCAAAAAAACAATCGAAGTTACAATTCCTGCTGGCATAGATGACGGTCAGTGTGTTAGAATACAAGGTAAGGGTGAGCCAGGAACTAATGGCGGACCAAGAGGCGATCTGCTTGTTGCAGTTATGATCAGCCAGGATCCTAATTTCCAGAGAGATGGGTATAATATATTTTCAGATGTCAGAATCAGCTACCCAACTGCTGTTCTTGGTGGAGAAATTAAAGTCAGAACAGTTGATGGTGAGGTTGTTTATGAGGTTAAACCAGGAACGGCTTCAGGTACAAGAGTACGTTTAAGGGGCAAAGGTATGCCTACAGTAAGAAATAAAGAAGTCAGAGGAGATCATTATATTACATTAATAGTTGATATTCCTGCTAAACTCAATGCTGAACAGAAGGAAGCACTCATCAATTATGAGAAACTTCTTACAGGGGAAGAGGTTCCACATAAGAAAAAAGGATTTTTCAAATAATTTAACCGATTGAAAGGGAGATGTTATGAAGGATAATAATGATAACAACATTGACGAGACATTGGATAATGTAAATGAGTCAACACAGGAAGTTGAAACAGACGCACTTGACGGTGATGGTATTACAGAAGAAGAGGTAGATGATACAGAAGTTTCAGAAGAAGATGATGATTCTGATGAGACACATGTGACAAGATTTCCAGCTGACGATAATAAGAGCTTAGGCGATAAGCTTGCAGCTTTAAGCAAAAAGCAGATAGGATGCATTGCTGTGTTAGCTGTAGTGATTATAGCAGTTATTGTAGCAATAATTGTTCTTGCAACATCTGGTAAGAAAAAGGGACCTTCTGTAAGTACAACACCTTCAGCAACAGCGGTATCAAAAGCTACAGAAGCTACTTCAGAGCAGACAACAACAATTCCAGTTGTTAAGGCAGAGAAAGATGTATCTTTTGATGAACTTCAGCAGACTAACGAAGATGTATATGCTTATATATATATTCCTGGAACAGAGATAGAGTATCCTATCCTTCAGTCTGAGAGCAAGGGCGAGAATTATTATCTTAATTATACAATTAACAATTATTATTCATGGACAGGTGCTATATATACACAGTTTACATACAATAAGAAGGATTTTTCAGACAAGAATACAGTTATATATGGCCATGCTGCTACACGTAACATTAACTCAGTTATGTTTACACAGCTTCACTATTATGAAGATGAGAATTTCTTAAAGGCTAATCCATATATATATATCTATCAGGGTGACAGACAGCTTAAGTATCAGATATTTGCAGCAGTCCACTTTACAGATGTATTGATTCCAGCAAAGTATGGTGTTAATGATGGTGCGTCTTTAGTACAGTTTGTTAATGATGCAAAGACAACATATGGCGGAGTTATCGATGACAGTGTTACAATAGATCAGGATTCTAAGATTATTACATTGTCAACATGTACGATGGTTCCTAATTATGATGATAACAAGAGATTCCTTGTACTTGCCAAGCTTGTAGAGGACGCAATTGTACAGCAGTAAAATAAAGAATTAAACAAAAGCATAGAGTCAGGGAGATGCATTCCTTAGAAGGGAATTCTTTCTGGCTCTATTGTGGTTTAAAAAGAAATGTGATTTATAACGAAATCAGAAACAAAATCGGAGGCTAAGTTTATATGAATCTAAAAGAGAGAATGGAAGCTGTAAGTAAGCTTAATTTATCACAGTATGAGGTGTTGGATGTACATGAATTAAGTGATATTAATTCTGTAGGTCTGCTTTGCAGACATAAGAAGAGCGGGGCAAGAGTAGTTGTTATATCTAATGATGATAACAATAAGGTATTCTCTATAGGATTTAAGACACCACCATATAATGATACAGGATTACAGCATATAATTGAACATTCTACTCTTTGTGGTTCACGCAAGTATCCGGTTAAAGACCCATTTGTTGAATTATGCAAAGGCTCACTTAACACATTCCTCAATGCCATGACATATCCGGATAAGACAGTTTATCCAGTAGCAAGCTGCAATGATGTGGATTTCAAGAATATAATGGATGTGTATATGGATGCAGTTTTTTATCCTAATATGCATAACAATAAAAAAATCTTCATGCAGGAGGGATGGCATTACGAATTAGAGGATAAGGACAGTGATATCACATATAATGGTGTTGTCTATAATGAGATGAAAGGTGTGTATTCATCACCAGACGATGTATTATCAAGACTGACATTTGTATCATTATTCCCAGATACTGCATATAGATTTGAGTCGGGTGGAGAGCCGGACAGCATACCGGAATTAACATATGATGAGTTCAGGGAATATCATAAGAACTACTATCATCCGGTTAACAGTTATATATATATGTATGGCGATATAGATATTGCAGAAAGACTTGATTATCTTGATAGTGAATATCTTAATAAGTTTAATTCAGATGAAGTAAATATTGATTCTGAGATTGCATTGCAGGATGCATTTGATTCTATGACAGATGAAACTCATTATTTTGCTGTTACTGATGATGAACCGCTAGAAGATAATTCATATATATCGTATAATAAGGTGGTGGGAGAGGCGACAGATGCCAAGCTTTATCTTGCTATGCAGATATTAGATTATGCACTTGTCACAGCTCCTGGAGCGAAACTTAAACAGGCACTTGTTGATAAGGGAATTTCTACAGATGTGTATTCTAATTATGAATCATCTGTAAAACAGCCGATATATTCAATAGTTGCCAAGAATTCAGAAGAGTCAAAGAAGCAGTTATTCCTTGATACAATTAATGAAGTACTTGAGAGCATCGTAAAAGATGGCATTGATATGCGTATGATTGATGCAGGTATTAATTACTATGAATTCAAGTACCGTGAAGCAGATTTTGGCTCTTATCCAAAGGGGCTTATGTACTATCTTACAATGATGGACAGCTGGTTATATGATGAGAATAAGCCATTTGTCCATCTTGAAGAGTTGGACATATTTGAACAGATTAAGAAAGAAAAGAATGAGGGATTGTTTGAAAATATAATAAGGACATACCTTCTTGACAATAATCATGGCTCAGTTATCACACTTGTTCCTAAGAGAGGACTCTTTGAGGAACAGGCTGCAAAGACAGCTAAGAAGCTTGCAGATTATAAGCTTAAGTTAAGTGATAAAGAACTTGATGATATTATTAAATCAACTAAAGAATTAAAAGAATATCAGGATGAACCATCAAGCCAGGAGGATTTGTTATCAATTCCTATGTTAAAGCTTGAGGATATTGATAAATCTGCAGAAAAGCTGTATATAGATCCTAAGAATGTCGGTGGTGTGACAGTTGTGCATCACAACATGTTTACGAGTGGAATTGCTTATATCAATCTTGCATTTAACTGTAAGCGTGTTCCAGAAGAACTTATTCCTTATCTTGGATTACTCTCAACAACGCTTGGGCTTATGGATACAGAGCATTTCACATATCCGGAGCTGTCAAATGAGATTAACATCAATTGCGGTGGCATCAGTTCTGGTGCTTCGCTATACAGTGATGATAAAAGAATTGATGAATACAGCATATATTATGAGGTTAAGGGTAAAGCGTTATATGAGAAGATTCCGTTCATGCTTGATATGATGAATGAGATGATATTTAGTACTAAGTTTAATGAGTATAAGAGGCTTGAGGAGATTATAAGACGTGTTAAATCAAGACTTGAAAGCTCTATGACAAGCTCAGGACATATTGTTTCTTACACATATGGTACAGCACAGTTTTCACCAACTGGGTATTATTCTAACAAGATAAGTGGATATGATTATTATGAGTTTATAGATAATCTTGAAAAGAATTTTGCAGATATCAAAGAAGAAATTGCTGCAAATCTTGCCAAATGTGTTAAATATATATTTACAAAGGATAATCTTCTTGTAAGCTGTACAGCAGATGATAATGGTTTTGATGAATATTTTAAGAAGCCGATGGAAGAATTTGCAGGCAGATTAAATGTATCAGAAGAACCAGTTGCTGTAAGAGGATTTAAGCCATCAAAGGTTAATAAGGCATTCACATCTTCATCACAGGTACAGTATGTTGCAAGATGCGGTAACTTTGTTGAGAAAGGCTATAAATATACAGGGGCATTGAGAGTTCTGAAAATAATATTCTCATATGAATATCTGTGGATTAATGTAAGGGTTAAAGGTGGAGCATATGGCTGTATGAGTGGCTTCAGCAAGAATGGTGATACTTACATGGTATCATACAGAGACCCTAATCTTAGAAAGACTAATGAGATATTTGAGAATGCCGGTGATTATGTTGCTGACTTTGATGCATCTGACAGGGATATGCTCAAATATATAATAGGAACGATAGGACTTATTGATGTCCCTAAGAATCCAGCTGCCAAGGGCTCAAGGTCATTCAGTGCATATATATGTAATGCAACATATGAAGATTACCAGAAGAGCAGAGATGAGATTTTATCGGCAGATGTTGAGGCAATAAGAAGCCTTGCACCGCTTATCAGGGATACAATAGATGAGAATTATCTGTGTGTTGTAGGTAATCAGGCAGTAATTGAACAGGAAAAAGATATGTTTGATTCCATTGAACCATTATTTAAATAGAGATAGGAGAACGTATGAATTTAGATGAAATGCTTGCTGCAAGTGGAATATCAGATGATGCAGCCAATCAGGGAAATATTAAATCTGGTTTTGTGACATTAATAGGCAGACCTAACGTTGGTAAGTCAACACTTATGAACAGGATTATAGGTCAGAAGATTGCCATAACATCTAACAAACCACAGACAACAAGAAACAGGATACAGACAGTATTTACAGACAATCGCGGACAGATTGTGTTCGTAGATACACCGGGTATCCATAAGGCAAAGAATAAGCTTGGTGAATATATGGTTGGTGCAGCGGTAAAGACTCTTTCTGAGGTTGATGTAATCTGCTGGCTTGTAGAGCCTGCAACATTCATAGGCGCCGGTGAGGAGAGCATAATCGAGAGATTAAAGCAGGTTAATGTGCCTGTCATACTTGTCATCAACAAGGTTGATATGGTTAAGAAAGAAGAAATTCTTCCGGTTATTGAAAGGTACAGAAAAGAGATTGATTTTGCTGAGATAGTACCATTGTCAGCAAGAAATGGTGACAATGTTGATGATCTTGTCGAAACTATATTTAAGTATCTTCCATATGGACCAATGTTTTATGATGAGGATACAGTGACAGACCAGCCAATGAGACAGATTGTCGCTGAGCTGATAAGAGAGAAAGCACTTCATGCCCTGAACGAAGAGATTCCACATGGAATTGCAGTTGCAATTGACAGCATGAAGAAGCGTAAGAACAAGAAGCTATACGATATAACAGCGACAATAATATGTGAGAGAGATTCACATAAAGGAATCATAATAGGTAAAGGCGGAGAGATGCTAAAGAAGATAGGAACTAACGCCAGATATGAAATTGAGAAGCAGCTTGACTGCAAGGTTAACCTTCAGCTGTGGGTTAAGGTAAAGAAAGAGTGGCGTGATAGTGATATTTTGCTGAAGAACTTTGGGTATGATAAGAAAGATAATAAGTAGATGGGAGATTACACTGAGGTTACGGGGATGATTTTGTCGGCACTGCCGGTTGGGGAGTTCGACAGAAGAGTTGTTATTCTTACAAAAGAACGTGGTAAGATATCAGCATTTGCCAAAGGCTCTAGAAAACCTAACAGTGCCCTGACAGGTGTTACAAGACCATTTGTGTTCGGAAAGTTTCAGGTGTATGAGGGGAGGACTTCATATACAATTAAACAGGCGGATATAAGCAATTTCTTTGAGGATATTATAACAGATCTCGACTGTGTGTATTATGGATGTTATTTTGCTGAACTGGCAGATTATTATTCAAGAGAGGGACTTGATGCATCTGATATGATTAATCTGTTATACATGTCGCTTAAAGCACTTGCCAATCCGCATATACCGAATCGCTTAGTCAGGTACATATATGAGATAAGGCTTGTGTTTATCAATGGTGAATGTCCTGATTTTTTTGATGAGAGCTGGAACAGGATTAATCCATCCACGCTTCATGCGTTACAGGTGATAGTTACATCACCGGTAGAAAAGTTGTATACATTCCTGCTGAGCGATGAATGTATGCGTGAGCTTGGTGGAATAGCAGCAGATGTGGTTCATAAGGCTGTGGACAAATATATTAAGTCGGAAGAGATGCTGGTGGAATAAGTAATATAAAAATATGAATAAAAATATAAATACAGTATTGCGAAATTAAAGCTATAATGATAATATTATATATAAATAATATTAAAAGAAAAGAGCGTGATAAATGAAAACATATATAGCATATTTCGATGAAACAAGTGATGATGGTGTGACATCAGCATCGTCAGATCATTTTGTTTTAACAAGCCTGTATATGCCAGCCGATAGTTGGCAGCAAAATTACAATTTGATGCGGGATTTACGTAGAAAATTACGCGATGAATATGGATTTCATGTTACAGAAGAGATGCATACCAAACATTTTCTCACAGATAAAAATCCTTATAGAGTTTATAAATGGTCTAAAGAAATAAAACAAGAAATTATTAAGGAATTTACATTGGCAATATGTTCAATGAATTTAAAAATTGTAAATGTAATTATTGATAAGACTAAATTTAAAGATAATAATTATCATGTTCTTGAAAATGCTTTGAAATATAATATTCAGCGCATAGAAAATGATTGTGAAGGGCAGTGGAATTATTTAATTATTACAGATGAAGGCAGAATTGCTCCAATGAGAAAAACGGCAAGGGCGATACGTGCATTTAATCCAATTCAATCTAAATATTCTTATGGCTTTGTGAATCATCCTGTTGAAAATATGATAGAAGATATTTTAGAAAAAAATTCTTCAGAGTCATATTTTATACAGATATGTGATTTTGTATCTTTTTTTATTCATTTGTTTTTTAAAATAGAATATAGACATGAAATGTTACCTAATCGTGTCTCTAATGTTATTGACAGCATATACATAAAAAGAGTGTTGGTTACATTGAAAAATGCAGGAAGATTGAATTTAAAGGCAAATGAGACAAATCAATATGGTATTGTTATATATCCAAAATAAAAAACACCACCTACATCGCATCTGCGGTTTCAGTGGTTCAATATCATTATACATACAAAAATATGAATTGTCAATGAATAGTATGAATTTAATTAACTGAGAATATTATCTGGCATGGTTGAGAATGATAAAACTGGTGCTGTACGCACTACTTCAGGGGTTATACAATACAATTCAAAATAAAACCACAGTCTGTTGCATAGCAGACTGTATTTTAATATGGAGGCGGATTTGAGTAAGAATCATAATAACCAGAAAAAGATTGCGTTGATTAACGATATAACAGGATTTGGGAGATGTTCGGTGGCAGTTGAGCTTCCTATAATATCAGCACTGAAGGTGCAGTGCTGTTTCGTACCGACAGCGATATTGTCTAATCATACTGGATTTGAGTCATTTTATTTTGATGATTATACACCGAACATGCAGGCTTATATAGATGAATGGAAAAAGCTGGGATTGTCGTTTAATGGTATTGCATCAGGATTCTTAGGCTCGGCGGAGCAGATTCATATTGTAAAGACATTTATAGAAGAATTTGCAGATGAGGGTACAACTGTTATAGTAGACCCGGTTATGGGAGATTATGGAAAGATATATTCAACATACACAGAAGAAATGTGCAGCCTTATGAAAGAGCTGGCAGGGCATGCTGATATTCTTACCCCTAATCTTACAGAGGCGTGCATTCTTACTGACATGCCATACCATAATGAATGGCATGAGAGAGAATTAAAAGAGCTGTCATGCAGGCTTATGGATATAGGACCGGAAAAGATAGTCATAACAGGAATACAGCAGGGGTCATATATAGCAAATTACTGTTGTGAGAAAGATAAAGAAAGCTTTTACGTTAAGACTATGAAAGTCGGGACACAGCGTTCAGGGACAGGAGATATATTTGCATCAATAATAGCTGCGGATGCAGTTAACGGAGTGGAGTTCAGGGATTCCGTAAAGAAAGCATCATCATTTATTAAGAAATGCATTTTAAAATCAATAGAATTAGACATACCACTGACAGACGGTGTATGTTTTGAAGAAGTTCTGCATACGCTCAAATAGATAAGAGAGGAGTTACTATAATGGAAAAGAAAATGGAGATTTTATATAAGGTTCACAATAATCTGTATGTCAACCTTACAAACAGGTGTCCTTATGCCTGTACATTCTGCTTAAGACAGAACATGGACAGAGTCGGGGAGTCAGATTCACTCTGGCTTCTGCATGAGCCATCAGCCAGAGAGGTTATAGATGAATTTGGCAAATGGGATATGAGTGAATTTGATGAAGTAGTATTCTGTGGGTTTGGTGAGCCTACAGAGGCATTTGATGTATTAAAAGAAGTGGCTGCGTATATCAAAAAGACATATAACAAGCCAATCAGAATTAACACTAATGGAGTAGGAAGCCTTATTAATGGAAGAGATATAGCCCCTGAATTAAAGGGGTTAGTTGATACAGTCTCAATCAGCCTTAATAATCCGGATGCCAGGAGATATAACGAGCTTGTAAGGAGTAAATTTGGCGAAAAGTCATTTGATGCAATGATAGAATTTGCAAAAGAGTGTAAGAAATACGTTCCTGATGTTGTTATGTCGACAGTCGATACAACAATATCACATGAGGAAGAAGCAGAGTGCCAGAAAATATGCGACAGCATAGGCGCAACATACAGAATACGTCCTTGGGAAGATTAGGACTTGTCATATCATGCCAAATGATATAAAATTATTCTAGTTTTGCTTCATATCCAGTTAAAGGAATGAAAGCATGAGGAGGATATTATAATGGAAAAGACAATGGACAAGATAGTAGCTCTTGCCAAGGCAAG
Source organism: uncultured Lachnospira sp. (assembly GCA_934359185.1). GTDB lineage: Bacteria > Bacillota > Clostridia > Lachnospirales > Lachnospiraceae > Lachnospira. The sequence goes on from CAKRLE010000002.1 coordinate 128,298, forward strand.
AGGATTCGTATATCCAGGTTCTGAGATATATGGTGGATTAGCTAACACATGGGATTATGGTAATCTTGGTGTTGAGTTAAAGAACAATGTTAAGAAAGCATGGTGGCAGAAGTTCGTACAGGAAAGCCCATACAATGTAGGTGTTGACTGTGCAATCCTTATGAACCCTCAGACATGGGTTGCATCTGGTCACCTTGGCGGTTTCTCTGATCCTCTTATGGATTGTAAGGATTGTCATGAGAGATTCAGAGCTGATAAGCTTATCGAGGACTGGGCTGAGGAGAACAACTTTGACCTTGGCGGTTCTGTTGATGGATGGACACAGGAGCAGATGAAGAATTTTATTGATGAGAAGAATATCTGCTGTCCAACATGTGGCAAGCATAACTTTACAGATATCAGACAGTTCAACCTTATGTTCAAGACATTCCAGGGTGTAACTGAGGATGCTAAGAATACAGTGTATTTAAGACCAGAGACAGCTCAGGGTATATTCGTTAACTTCAAGAATGTACAGAGAACATCAAGAAAGAAAGTTCCATTCGGTATCGGACAGATTGGTAAGTCTTTCAGAAATGAAATTACACCTGGTAACTTCACATTCAGAACAAGAGAGTTCGAGCAGATGGAATTAGAGTTTTTCTGTAAGCCTGGCACAGACATTGAGTGGTTTACATATTGGAGACAGTATTGTATCGACTGGCTTAAGGCACTTGGTATCAAGGAAGACGAGATGAGAGCAAGAGACCATTCTCCAGAGGAGCTTTGCTTCTACTCTAAGGGAACAACAGATATAGAATTCTTATTCCCATTCGGATGGGGCGAGTTATGGGGTATTGCAGACAGAACAGATTATGACCTTACACAGCATCAGACAGTATCTGGTGAGGATATGGCATACTTTGATGATGAGTCAAAGGAAAAGTATATTCCATATGTAATTGAGCCATCATTAGGCGCAGACAGAGTTACACTTGCATTCCTTTGTTCAGCATATGATGAGGAAGAGCTTGAGGGTGGCGATGTAAGAACAGTACTTCATTTTCATCCAGCACTTGCACCAGTTAAGATTGGTGTGCTTCCATTATCTAAGAAGCTTAACGAAGGCGCAGAGAAAGTATTTGCAGAGCTTTCTAAGAAGTATAACTGCGAATTTGATGACAGAGGTAATATCGGTAAGAGATACAGAAGACAGGATGAAATTGGTACACCTTTCTGTGTAACATATGATTTTGATTCAGAAGAGGACGGAGCTGTTACAGTAAGAGACAGAGATACAATGGAGCAGGAGCGTGTTAAGATAGAAGATCTTAAGGCATACTTTGAGGAGAAGTTCACATTCTAAGAATCGCTGGTTGTCAGAGTCATATTAATGATATGAGGTAGATTATGATATGTCCAAAGTGCGGTCAGGAGTATACGGGGGATTCATGTCCACGTTGCGAAGGACCTAAGATAATAGTTAATAATCAGGAATATCTACAACGGAAGATGGAATATGAAAAGAAGCAGGCTGAAGTTAAGTCTGCTTCTTCTTCTGATGCAGATAAAAATGTTAATACAGAAGAAAAGAAAAAGACGTCAGGGGAAGAGGTAAAGCCTGATGAAGTGTTTAAAAAGATTGTAGACAGGGCAAAGCAGGAAGGTGGCAACGCCAGTAAAGTTATAAGCAGAGGCGCATCTAAGCATAAGAATCTAAGCATGAAGATGGCTAAACGTATTCTTGTTGCTCTTGTGGCTGTCACAGCAGTGATTTTGTGTGCAGGCGTTGTTATCAAGGTTGTCAGGAGGAATAACCAGACATTGTATACAAGATACAATGGCAAGATATATAACGTATCAGGAATAGACAGTAAATATGTGTGTGATTATGACAAAGCATATTTTAAGATAGATGGCAGAGATTTCTATGTGCCAGATGAACCGGAGGATGTAGCAGGCAAGACAGTTCTTACAAGAGCAGCATCAGATAATGGAAAGTATTATCTGAGTGAGGTATATGACGAGGACAGTCACAGATACACATTATATCTGTGGAATAATGATGTTAACTACAAGCTGTCTGAGAATTCTAATAAAAAGAGCGTTATGTATCTTTCAGATGACGGCAATGTTGTATACAAAGAAAATGAGATGATTAATGATGTCGGTGGAATGGGAAAGACAAGCCTGTATGTAAGCCAGTTCACTAAGACAGACTCAGGATTTATACCGACAACAACACAGTTGTCAGAGCAGGTGCGCCAGTCATGCGTGTACTCAGACAGGCAGCTTGTGATATATAATACAGAAGATGATGTGCTTTACAGCTTTTACTATGGAAAGAATAAGAAAGAATCCGTGATAGAGACAGATGTAACAGCCATATATCCAATGATGGTATCAAAGAAAGGCTATTATTCATACAGGGCATCACAGCTTAACACAGATAAAGATGTATCATCATTAGTCTATGTATCTGGAAATAAAGCCAGGCTGTATGACTGCCTTGATAAAAATGCTGTATCCAGTGCCATAGACGATACAACAAGTGTGACAGGTGAATATATAGTTACTGATGGTGGCGTGTATTCAATCAATTCTTCCAATATAAGATATGCATCATATAAGAACAAGCAGCTTGGAAAGTACAGTGATATAGTGTCACTTGGCAATACTGCCAATGTATTATATTTTACAGATAAAGAGACAATAATTGCAGTTACAGCAAATGGAAATCTTTTGTCTGTGAATAAAGGAACAGCTAAGAATATAACGGATGGTGTCTTAGAAGGAAGCCTGAGTGCTGTCAATAATACAGATACAGGCATAACTTATATCCGTAATAACGTACAGTATTATTATAATATATCATCATCCAAAGAGATGGTTATGTCAGAAGCTGCTGGTAATACGTCAACATCTGATACATTGATGTACCGCAACAGATTGTACTTCTATAACAGTGACGGCAGAATGTGTTCGTGCACCGTGCGGGGCAGGGATGACAAGCTTATAGGTGATGTGGAGAAGTTCTGGCTGGGAAAATAAATGTATTGCATCAGGGGGATTTATGAATATAGCAATATGCGATGATGACAGTGAATTCAGAAGTGGGCTTAAAGAAAGCCTGTCTTCGCTGTTAGATAAGACAGATGGGGTAGAATACAATATTGATGAATACGAGTCAGGTGAGAGTTTTATAGAAGGCTGTGACGTGAGCAACTATGACTGCGTATTTTTAGATCTGTATATGGCAGAAGGTGCCATGACAGGATTTGATACAGCATCAAAGCTGGCACGCAAGAGCAAGGATACGAAGATAATATTCCTGACATCGAATGCTGCACTTGTCTATGACAGCTTTGAATATCAGCCGTTTTATTTCATTCGTAAAGATAATTACGTTGATGTTCTTCCAAGGGCAATCAAGAAGCTGAAAATATTGCTTGACCAGAACGGTGTATTCCTGCTTGGACAAAGAAGCGGCAATGAGCGGATTTCGGTTGGTACGATATGCTACATAACGAGTGACAAGCATGATATATCAATACAGACAACAAAATATTGCTACGATATGCGCAAAACTATGTCAGAAGCTGAAAAAGAGCTTGAACCATATGGATTTGTCCGAATCCACAAGAAATATCTTGTCAACCTGCGATACGTCAAGAAGGTAAGCACAAGAGACGATACAGTTGTTATGTACAATGACGTTGTGCTGGATATGAGCAGGAGGAATAAAGAAATGGTAATGACCAGATTCAGAGAGTATCAGCGGAGCATGAATAATATATGAGAACACAAACGGCTGAAAAAATTATAGAAATACTGCCTGATTATTTAGGAATATTTATATTGAATATTATTATGATTAATGTGGCAGATATGTTAATAAAAGCAGCAAGAATGGATAATCAGGAAGATACACTTAATAAAAAAGCGTATATGGAATTGAGTACCCTATATTTTTGTGTGTTAAGTGTGACTGATATAATTATAATTAACTTGGAACTGACAGTATGGCTGTTTGCGCCTGTTATTATTGCAGGTATAAGTGCATACGCATATATGGCAGGAAAGCTTGGAATAAAGCAGACCCTAAAGGCAGGTTGTATATCGGGATTTATTATTATAATTGCTATGTTTTTGATGGAAGTTAATAAATATGATAAAACGATGTATACTGTATTATTCACAGCGTGTATAAGCTTTGTAGAGTATATAGTTATCAGCCTGTTTATAAGCAGACGGATAGAGAAGCTTAACAGGCAGGAAATGATGATGCTTATAGGTAATGTTGTATTATCGGCGATTATTATTTATGTCCTTATTGGTCTTGATAACAGTACATATAGATATGCTGGAATAATATGTGTTCTTGTTAATTGCAGTCTAGTATATGCACTTATAAGAAAAATGAAGAGTGCGCAGACATCTGAACGGGAATACATCAAAGCAATCAATGATTATAAGCTTCAGGAACAGTATATGCAGAGTGTCTATGCAATGGATGAGCATACGAGAAGACTGCGCCATGATATGAAAAATCATATTAACACAATAAGCTGTCTTCTTGATGAGGAAAACGGACTTGATAAAGCAAAAGAATATCTTAAACAATATAGACAGCATACAAGTCTTATGCAGGATATTGTACATACTGACAGCAGTGTTGTTAATGCTGTGATTAATGAAAAATTGTTATATTGCAGGGAACACGAAATTAATACATCAGTATCAGCTGATATGAATATAAGCAGATTGTCAGATGTTGAATTGTGTAGTGTGTTAGGCAATATACTTGACAATGCAATGGAAGCAGAGATGAAGTTAGACAAAACTGACAGAGATATACGAATAAGTGTACTTATGAAAGAGGATATATTGGATATATCTGTACAGAACAGAATATATGAATCTGTTCTTGCTAAGCATCCTGATTTGAAAACAACAAAAGACGATACATCTAATCATGGTTTAGGAATTGGCAATGTGAGAAAAATTGTTGATAAGCATGATGGATATATGGATATATGTGAAAATGGAGAATATTTTTGCGTTAATATAAGAATTTAATATTTTTTGACCGTTCGTGCCATAAATCATACCGCTTGTGCCACCCCCTCTATTCAAATTGAATAGCAGGGGGTATATTTATGTCAACATATAGGGATAGTTAATCATATATGTAGGAAATAGTATGGGTATATAAAAGATGGAGGGCTTTATGAGAAGAAAAAGTTTGATATGTATGGGATTGGCAATGATTATGCTTATTATGAGTACAGGTTGTAATAAACAAACTGTAGATGATGCAACAGCAATTGATGAGAGCAGGGCAGAAGTAATTATAAGTGGAAGTAAGAATATGACTGAGGCTACTACCACGTATACAGAGCCACATTCGGAAAAAGTATGGGTAAGCGGAAAAAAGACAACAATTAATGAAGTTGGATTAAATGAAACTATATTATATGGTGGATATGAATTCACTCTTTTAGATGTTAGAAAGTCAGGCAATGACTTAATGCTGCTTGATGAATTGACTGGAAGTGATACATTTAGAAAATTTATTGTTACACAAAGAAATTATGGTGATAAACCAGATAGTTATTCATTTGACGAATCAGGAAAATATAATAAGAAGGATGTTGTTAATGTTTATATAAAAGCAAGAATTAAATATGTTCAGGAAGCTGGATGGGGCAATGCTTCATCTGCATGTATGACTCCAATCTTATTTAACAAGCAGGGTGAAGGAACATATAATTATATAATGAGTGCTGAAGGAATTGGATTTGATAAGTATAAGAATATTAAGGATTTAAGTAAACCACATAAAGATGCAAACTTTTATGAATTTGAATTAGGGGAAGAGATAGAGACATATATTGTAATACAGCTTCGCAAAGATGTTGACTTTGATAATTTATATATGTATTCAGGTTTTTTAAACACCAGTTTTGGAGATGGAATTAATAATGTTGGAGATGGAAGTTACATGATAAAGCTTGAGTGTAAATAAGGGGGAGACATCAGTGAAGCAACAATTCAAAACAGAATGGGAGCGTATGATAACAGGTCATATGTTTACTATTGCATTGTTGGTTGGAGTAATTATTGTGTTGATGCAGATTATTATGGAAGTCTATCCTGCATCAGAGACAGTTCTTAGTACCTATAGTGGGGTACATGGAGAACCGAAATCATTATATACGTATTGGATAGGCATGAATGGCATTAGTCCATATAGGGAAGTATATGTAATATTATTGCCAATACTTGCCATGATGCCACATGCGTTATCATACCATTCGGATATAAAATCTGGTTATGTTAAAAGTGTTTATACAAGAACAAGAAAAATAAATTATTTATCTGCTAAATATATAGTTACTTTTCTTAGCGGAGGAATCGTTGTTGTTTTGCCATATATTCTTAATTATATTATATCTGCATGTATGCTGCCTGCATTTACCCCGATTAGGAATGGACAATTTTTTTCTTCGGCAGAATTATTTCAGGGGATATTTTATACAAGACCGGTGTTATATACAATAATCAGGTTTGTAATTATGTTTGTATTAGCAGGAGCATTTGCTGTAACAGTACTTGCAGCAACGTGTGTAGTAGAGAATATATTTTTGCTTAGTATGGTTTCATTTATAATATGGTATGGACTTTTATTTTTAAATCGGTGCTTTATGCTTAAGAATATATATTTAAAAATAGATCCAACCAGATATGTATTAATGTATGATTCGTATTTTGAAATACATAATATAATTTTACTGCCATTAATGGTAGGAGGTTTATCGGCACTTATATATTATTTGAATGGGGTGAAATCGGATGCGCTATAAAAGAATATTAAAAATAACAATTACTGTTGTAATCATAGTGCTGTTAGGTATAGCAGGATATTTTATACATGATGTTAATACAAGATTTCCAGAACCGACAGAAATATATTCATACACATATGATAATCCTGCGTACGAAAGAGGATTAAAGATTGTACCAGTAAGCTGTAGATTATACAAATATGATGAGTACAACCAGATATATAATAATGATGGAGCTTTTAATGGTGTTGGAAAGAAAAGTGAATGGGATAAATATACTGTGTTATTATTTACAATCGAATATGAAAATGTATCTGATAAAGAGATAATATATGAAACCGATAATTATAATATGGTTGCAAAACAAAGTGGGGCTTTTAATGGGGTATTACTTGAAAATGGTGCAAATAAATCAAAAATACAACCTGGTGAAAAACAGGTATATACGATGTCTACAATTATAACGCCGGAGTTTTTTAGGAAAAAATGGTCAGACAAACTTGATTCTGATACATATTATCTTGTGTATTATTGGTATCCGCAGATTAAAAGATTGGAATTCGAGGTTGAACATGATTAAATTGCAAAGTCAAAAGAAGTTATTAAGTGTTGAAGAAGTTGTACCATCTATAATTACAATGATATTATTAACAACTATTTATCTTATTGTATGCTATGTTTATATGACTGCCGAAGATGTGATTTATTGTTATAATGATGTCTATTGTTATGTTCAGTCACAAAGTACAATTCCCATGCTTTTGGTAGCAGAGTTTTATATTATATATAATTTTAAATATGAATGGCGTACAAATCTTTTGATACGAGAGGAAAGCATGCTGAAGTTGTGGATTCATATTGTAAAAAAGCTTGGGATTTTGTCAGCAGTTGTTGCAATCTACAGTTTTGTTGTATGCACGGTATATGCAGCATTTAACTGCGTGTATGAATGTAACTGGTTGGATAGAAGCAGTAATGCATTTTATACATTTTTACGTGATATGACTATTCAGATTGATACATGGATTATACAGGGAATATTCATTATTACCATATTCGCAGAGGTTTTTGTTATGGGAATTTTGATTATTATATTATGGTGGTGGTTTAGACAGCCTGTGTATGGTTATGGTGGAGTTGTTGCTTTTGCTACGTTTGAATATTATTATTGGCAGAAGAATTTATATATATTTTTTAATAAGATGAGTATGAACCCTCCATATATGTATTTGAAAGGCTATAATGTAGCCGACCATATTATATTCCCGATTGTCATGATAGCATCTGCGTGTATAGTTGGAGCAGTGTTGTTTAGAAAGCGTGATATGTTAAGAAAGGATTCAGATGTATGACGATAATAATACCTGTTATTGCTGCCATGATTATAACAGAGAGCTATTTTATATGGCAGGAATCGCTTAATCAGTTCTGGAATTATGGTTATAGTGGTTCATTTGGTGACTGCCTTATGTATATTTTTAAAGGAATCAGAGAATTTAATCCAGAAATTGATAATGAGTTTATAGTTCCAGTGGCTTATCTTACTATCAATATTATTATAGCGATATTTATAAGTGGTCATGCGGTAAAAGACCTCCGTGGATACGGAATGAAAAAGCTTATACGATATGGAAGCAGGTTTAGATGGTGGAAGACAAGCTGTGTGTGGAACGTTTTATGTGTATTAAAGTATTACGCATGTTTTTATATAGGTGTTGCTTTGATGTGCATTATACATTTTAAAGATATGGATGCCGGTTCTCCAATAGTAATACATGAAGACATAATTAACAGTGTGTTTGAGGGAGAAGCAGAAGGAATGGTACAGACAGGATTATTACTTGTGATGATAATAGTTCTTCCTATATTTACAACAATGGCTATGTCCATGTTACAGATGGCTTTGGAATTCTTTGTGCTTCCATCAGTGAGTTTTATATGTATTATAGCAGTGTATATATTATCAGTGTTTTACATGAGTCCATTAATGCCGGGAAATTATATGATGGTTTACAGAATGAATCAGATTAATCCTGCCGGAGTAGGATTGATGCAAGGTGTGCTGATTGATATGACAATAATTATATTGTCTATTGTTGTTGGCTATGCTGGATTGAAAAAAAGAGACATAATATAGGAATATTGTTGAAGGAGGCTGTATGGAAAATATAATAGAAATCAAGGATTACTGTAAGAAACTGAAAGGCTCAGAGGTTCTTAAACATATTAATCTTACATTTACAGGTGGTAATGTGTATGGTCTAAAGGGAAAGAATGGCTCTGGTAAGACAATGCTTATGAGAGCGATATGTGGACTTATATCACCTACAAGTGGAAGTGTTGTTATCAATGGTGAGACACTTGGAAAGCAGATATCTTTTCCAAGAAGCGTGGGGGTGCTTATTGAGAATCCAGCATTTATACCAGGGTATACAGGGTTAAAGAACCTACAGGTGCTTGCAGATATCCAGAAGCGGATAGATAAGAAAAAGATATGTGAGACCCTTGAAAAAATCGGACTTGATCCGGAAGATAAAAGAACTTACAGAAAGTATTCACTGGGAATGAAGCAGAGACTTGGAATAGCGGCGGCTGTTATGGAAGACCCTGATATTGTTATATTGGATGAGCCTATTAATGCGCTTGATGAGAGCGGAGCTATGCAGGTTCGTGAGATTTTAAAGGAGCAGAAGGAGCGTGGAGCTATTTGCGTCATAGCGTGCCATGATTCAGAGGAACTTGAATATCTGTCGGACGAGATTATCCAGATTCAGGATGGAGAGATAGTGGGATAAGTAAATATTAGTATTGATAATCTTGTTAAAAATGGGTAAGATAATAAGCAAGATGAGGTAATTATATATATGAATAATTATGTACCACCAAAACCACAAAGTAAGAATCAAAGATATGTAAAACAATAGTTGGGATTATTACAGTTTTTAAATTGAATATTTAAGACATATAAGGCATAGATTGTTCTAAAGTGAATCGGAGTATGTGACATAGATGAAATCAGGATGTTCGTACATACTTAAGATTATAAGCGGCAGTCTGTGCCTTATTATTATGCTTACAAGTATATTCCTTAGTGTACCTATGGCAGTATATGCTGTGCAGGAAGACTACACTGATACAGCGGCTGGTGTCGGCGGAAAGGATGGGGATGCACTGGGGTTGTCATCAGCAAGTGCAGTACTTATGGAGGCTTCAACGGGACAGATAATATATGAAAAGAACAGCAATACAAGTGTGGCACCAGCGAGCATAACCAAGATAATGACGCTTCTGCTTATATTTGATGCATTACAGGATGGAAGTATCAAACTGACTGATGAGGTAACTGTATCAGAGCATGCAGCGTCAATGGGCGGCAGTCAGGTGTTCCTTGAACCTATGGAAGTCCAGACAGTTGATACCATGATTAAATGCATATCTATGGCGAGTGCAAATGATGCATGTGTAAGTATGGCTGAATATATCGGTGGAACAGAAGAGGCATTTGTTGAAAAAATGAATGAAAGGGCAGCAGGGCTTGGAATGCAGAATACGCATTTTGTCAATAGCTGTGGGCTTGATACGGATGGTCATGTATCAAGTGCTATGGATGTTGCGCTTATGAGCCGTGAGCTTATCAATAAATATCCAGAAATACATAACTATTCAACAGTCTGGATGGACACAATAACCCACACAACAAGACGTGGCACATCTGAGTTTGGTCTTACTAACACTAATAAGCTTATCAAACAGTATCAGTGGGCAACAGGATTAAAGACTGGCTCGACAAGCAAAGCAGGGTGTTGTCTGTCTGCCACAGCCTCAAAAGACGGAATTGATTTAATAGCTGTTGTTATGACGGCTCCTAATTCAAAGACACGTTTCGCTGAAGCCATATCACTTCTGAATTATGGATTTTCTAACTGCTATATATATAAAGATGAACAGCCGTTAGAATACGAATCGCCTGGTATATCCGGCGGTGTAAAAGAAACATTAGAAACAGCACTGGAAAAATCATTCAGCTGCCTTTTTCTGACAAAACCAGATACAGGTAAGATTGAGAGAAGAATTGAATTAAGTGAGAATATTGCCGCTCCTGTTAATGAGGGCGACCAGGTGGGCTGCGTGATATATTCTTATGAAGGTGGTGAGCTTGGCAGAATCCCAATCATATCGAAGGAAAATGTGCCAAAGGCTACATTTTCCGATACAATAAGAAAAGTGATAAATAGATTTTTCTAAAATAAATTCCTTGATAAATCATATATGAATTTCCGCATTTTTGTGGTATTATAAACCAAGATGATTATAAGTGGTGCATTGTACCCATCTGCCATGGTGTGTGATTGTGCCACAGCAAGGAAAGATACGATATGGATTTATTTGACTACATGCGTGAGAATACCATGAAGAATGAGTCGCCGCTTGCATCAAGAATCAGACCTAAGACACTTGATGAGGTGGTGGGACAACAGCATATCATAGGCAAGGATAAGTTACTGTACAGGGCTATCAAGGCAGATAAGCTAAGCTCAATCATATTCTATGGACCACCGGGAACAGGCAAGACAACGCTTGCCAAGGTTATAGCACATACTACAAGTGCAGATTTCATGCAGATTAATGCTACAGTTGCCGGCAAGAAGGACATGGAAGAGGTTATAGAGAAGGCTAAGAATAACCTTGGAATGTACGGCAGGAAAACTATCCTTTTCGTAGACGAGATTCATAGATTTAATAAGGGACAGCAGGATTACCTTCTACCATTTGTTGAGGATGGAACAATAATCCTGATAGGAGCTACGACAGAGAATCCGTATTTTGAAGTTAACGGGGCTTTGATATCAAGGTCAATTATATTTGAGTTAAAACCGCTTGATAAAAATGACATTAAAGTGATTCTTAAGAGGGCAGTTTATGATAAAGAGAATGGCATGGGAAGCCTGAATGCAGATATTGATGATGATGCACTTGATTTCCTTGCCGATATATCGAATGGCGATGCAAGGAATGCATTGAATGCCATTGAGCTTGGCGTGCTGACAACAAGTCCGTCAGATGATGGAAAGATTCATATAACATTAGAGATTGCTCAGGAGTGTATACAGCGAAGAACACTTAAATATGATAAAGATGGTGACAACCATTATGATACAATATCAGCATTTATCAAGAGCATGCGTGGCTCAGACCCGGATGCGGCTGTATATTATCTTGCAAGAATGCTTCATGCAGGAGAAGATATCAAGTTTATCGCAAGAAGAATTATGATATGCGCAAGTGAAGATGTAGGCAATGCAGACCCACAGGCACTTGTCGTTGCAGTGAGCGCATGTCAGGCAATAGAAAGGCTCGGTATGCCGGAGGCAAGAATTGTGTTGTCACAGGCGGCAACTTACGTTGCGTGTGCGCCTAAGAGCAATGCCGCTTATATGGCGGTTGACAGAGCGTTAGATACAGTTGAACATGAAAGAAGCTATTCTGTTCCACCACATTTGCAGGATGCGCATTATAAGAGTGCTGGCAAGTTAGGACATGGAGAAGGGTATAAGTATGCACATGATTATCCTGACCATTATGTGAAGCAGCAGTATCTGCCAACAGAGCTTATAGGCACGACATTTTATGAGCCGACAGATAATGGCTATGAGAAGAAGATTAAGGAACATTTAAAGAAGATACAATCGGAGGCTTGATTGCTGGATGAAGGATTATCTTAAGCGTTTAGCCAGAGGAATATTCAGATATGACGATGCACAGATTATCATAGATAAGAATGAGATAAAGGCAGAAGTGCCAGAAGATTCGGTTATGAACCTGTCTTTCTCATATAGTGCAGGTCAGGCAGTCAAAGGAGTAATCTGGTCGTCCAATGACCGTGTGACGCTAAATGATAATATGTTCTCTGGAACAGAAGGGACAATTGAATACAAGGTCGACTGTACGGGTATGTATAATGGCGACACACTGACAGGCACATTTGACGTTGTAAGCAATGCTGGTGAATACCAGATAACTTACGAGTTTGGATGTGTCTTAAAGTCGTTGGAAACAAGTATAGGCCAGGCTGCAACGCTTTATGATTTTACTAATCTGGCGCAGAAAGCACCCGAGGAAGCAGAGAGTATATATATTGATGACAGGTTTAAGAAGACATTTCTAAGAGGCGATGATACCTTGAAATGTCTGTATGACATGTTCTCAATGAATACGAATGAGGCAGAGGCAATCGAGGAATTCCTTGTGGCAGCCCATCAGAAAGAACCTGTGAAGCTGTCGGTTGACTCAACGCTTAACCAGTGTGATGTAAGCGAGGATGAGACTGGATACAGCCTTATGATTAATAAGAGTACATGGGGATATACAGATATATCAGTCAAGGCACAGCCATCATTTGTTACAGTTGATAATGAATCGGAATTCTTAACAGCAGATGGCGATATATCGCGAAAAATGCTTACAACAGAGGATTTTACCGGCTCTATGTGTGAGCTTGGTTACATGGTTAAACGTGACAGGCTTCATGCAGGAATCAACTATGGAAGAATTTCATTATCGACATTTAACCAGATGCTAAAGCATGATGTGACAGCTGTATGTGTGGTGGATGACGCAGAGGCTGAAAGTATCAATCCATACAGACAGCACAGAACAATTATTATGGATATTACCAGATGTTATCTTTCATATAGAATGAAGAAGATATCATCTGGCGAGTGGATAGAGACAACTAACAAGCTTATCGAGAAACTCCGCGGCTATGGAACAGACACACCATATTACAAGCTTATTCAGGCACAGGTTATGATAGCCATGGGGCAGGCTGATGAATGTGAGTGGCTTCTTGAGAGTGCAAGGTCGGACATTAACACAGATAATGTGGTGCTTTACTGTTATTACCTGTATGTAAGCTCACTTGCTAAAAAAGATGCCACATACACAGCACAGGCATGTGACATAATCAGGAAATATTATGAAAATGGCTGTGATGACTGGCGTGTACTGTGGTTCTTATTTTACATAGACAAGCAGTTTAGCCACAACCAGAGTGTCAAGCTTATAAGAATTAAGGATGCGTATCAGGCAGGATGTAACAGCCCTGTAATGTATTTCGAGGCATTGCACATTTTAAATACACAGCCGGTATTGTTAAGAGTCCTTAACAGATTTGAACTTCAGGCAATTATATATGGATGCCGCAATGGTGTTATTGAGGAGCAGCTGGCTAAGCATATTGCAGAGCTTATAGGTTCAGAGAGAGTGGCATCTTTTAAGATGATTTCCATAATGAATTACATATATAAACAGTATGAGACAGACGAGAATCTTAACGTATTGTGCTCACAGATGATTCGTAATGGAATGTATGGAAAAGAATGTCTGGCAATATATGAGAAAGCGATACTAAGAGGTTTAAGGATAACAAGACTGTATGAATATTATATCAAGAGCATAAGCCGTGACAGATATGTACGTCTTCCTAAGATTGTTCTTATGTTTTTTGCGTATGACAGTGGCCTTGATTATACAGACAAGGCTTATCTATATGCAGATATTATTACGAATGAATCAGAAAATCATGAGGTATATGACAGTTACAGACCTCATATTGAACAATTCGGATATGAACAGTTAAAGCTTGGCAATGTTGATGACAACCTGCTTGTGATATACCGCCATATATGGGATGCAAAGCTTATAGACCCATCAACAGCACCTAATATATTAAAGCTTATGTTCACATACAGAATAAGGGTTTATTCAGGGAATATGGAAAATGTGCTTGTTAAGCACAAGGAATTAAAGAAGGTAGAGCGATACAGCATCAAGGAAGGTCTTGCGTATATTCCTATGTATACAAAGGGAAGTTCTCTTGTATTTGAGGATAACAATGGACATCTTCACAAGGACACTATTGATTACGAAAAAGAAAAGGTTCTTGATGACACTTCACTTCTTAACAATATAATTGAATTAAAGATTGATAATGAATATTTTAATTTCTATAGATTTGAAGCGGGACATGCAATTGAGCAGGACAATCAGGCAATGATTGACAATGCTTTGGCTTTAAGCAGACTTAACGGAGTTGAGGAAGATGAGATTTCTGTGCTTAATTCATGGATTATAGGATATTATAATGAATTTTTTGAAGGCGATGATTTTGCAGAGCATCTGAAGAATATCCGAAAAGAGAATCTGTGTATAGATGATGCGGTCAGGCTTACTGAGGTCTGCATAAGGAATGACCAGTTTGCAGATGCGAAGGAGCTTATAGAGCAATATGGTTACAGCCGCATATCAGCTAATCTGCTATTCAGATATGTAAGGCATCAGCTGGAATGTCTTAATGATACGCCTGATGAAAGCCTTATCGGAATAAGTTATCATGTGTTTGCTGCTAAGAAATATAACGAAGAAGTTCTCGGATTTATGTCCGATTATTTCAATGGCAATAATGAGCAGATGTATGAATCATGGAAAGCGTGTGAGAGCTTCAAGGTTGACTGTGTACGTCTTGAAGAGAGACTTATAGCGCAGGCGTTATTTACAGGAGAACACAATGGGCGTCTTACAGAAGTATTCACATCTTACTATGCCAAGGGCGGCAATAAGCTTATAGTTGATGCTTACACTGCGTATAACAGCTTCCTTTATTTTGTAAAGAACAGGAAAGCTGACGATATTGTATTTGCTGCGATATGTGACAGGCTTGACAGTGAAAGAGACATACAGGATATATGTAAGCTTGCACTGTTAAAGCACTGGTCAACGAGGGTTTCAGAGTTATCTGACAGGCAGATAGGAGTGGCTTCAAAGCTTATAGGAGAATTGTGCAAAGAGAACAAATGCTTTGAATTCTTTAAAAAGTTCTCACATGTCCTTGCACTTCCATATAACATATTAGACCAGACAATTGTGGAGTACTATGGCAATCCGGAAGCAAAGGTAAGCGTACATTACAGATTTGGCAGTGAGGACAAGGAGCATATAGAGCTTATGACAGTATGCGGCGGCGTATTTGTCAAGAGTTTCACATGCTTCTATGGAGAGAATCTTACATATTATTTTACAGAAGAATACAGGAATAAGGTTGTGCAGTCACAGGTATATAACATAACGTGTAACACAATTAATACAGATGGCAGCAATGGCAGATTTGATTACATTAATGATATGATTGCAAGCCGGGAACTGCACGACATAGCGAATATGAGAAAGCTAATGCATGGATATTGTGTCCAGAATTATGTGACGGAACAATATTTTAAACCATTGTAGTTAATCAGCTGGAGGAAAGGTATGCAGATAAATAGAAATGTTGACAGCGCATCATCTGGAAACGGACTTATAATCGGAATAGATATAGGCAGGGACGTGTCAATGGCAAGTTATTTCAACGAGTCTGATTTGTCTGCGGGAAATGTTGTATTTCCAGATGGCAGCGGCTATAAAGAAAATCCTGTTACAGCAGACAGATGGCATCAGATAATCAAAGAGGGATATCAGGGGCAGATTGATGATGTGTGCAATTTCTTTAACATAATAATTGAGCAGGCAAAGAAAAGTTCTGGAAGAGTCAAGGTTGGAATGATAGCGATGACAGTGTATGATTTTAACCAGGAATTTCTTGAAAGCATAGCATTTATTATGGAAAAACTTAATATTCCAAGACCGCACTGGACGGTTATAAGCCATGAGGAGGCGTATGTGTATTATGCATACAGCCAGAAGAAGGATTTGTATGCATCAGGTGTTATGCTGCTTGATTACCAGTCATCGGGACTTCACTGTTATCTGTGCAGTGACGGCAGACTTGGTGGTAAGATGGTTATCATGGAGAATAACTACATGCTTGCTTCTGATTCAGTGAACAGGGCAGGTAATGGTGATATATCACTTGCACAGGTAAGCAGAGAAATTATAGAATGGCTGACGGATATATTATCAGATCATCATGTATCGTCAATATATCTTACAGGAACAGGCTTTGATGTGGAAGAATTCCCGCAGGAGCTTACGAGATTCCTATGCAGCCACAGAAAAGTTTTTGCCGGACAGAATATCTATGTCAAGGGTGCATCATTTTGTGGATATGATGAGCTTTATCCTATGTCGGCGGGGAATATGATTATCGCCTGCCATAACAGGATTGCAACTGGCATAGAGATGGATATAGTTGAGAGAGGCAGGCCTAAGAGGCTTAGAATAGTAAAGCCGGGAACTAACTGGTATACAGCATCAAGAGAGTTCCAGTTCATAGCATCAGACCTTAATGTCATCAATCTGTATATGAAGCCTTGTGATGGAAGAAAAGAATATATTGAGACAATCGATGTTAGTGATATTCCGTACAGGCCAGGAAAGGTGACGAGACTTAACATAGCATTTGATTTTACAGCAGATAACAAATTTACAGTTACAATAAAGGACAGAGGGTTTGGAGATTTCGTGAAAAGCTCCGGAAAGGTAATCAATGAGCAGTTTGATATTGTGTAGGACAAAGGAAGCAGTCCGCCCGTATCATGTAAGGGATATGGGAGTCAGGATATATAATCTTGAAGAACTGTGCTACCTTGTGTATAACAATATATATGTAATCAGCAAAGATTTTTTCAGCGACAGCCTCATCAGCTTCATCAGTGAAGAGACTGGTGAGAAGAATCTTGCAGCCAGGCTGAAATCATTAAAGGATGGCAACAGCAATCTTGCAGAGATGGTTATAACGTTGTTCATGTATGTTGATTACTATACGGTTGAGGAGATAGAGGCTATAAAGGGTGTGCTTGAGACTCTTAACTCACAGAATGTATCTGAGAGGTTGAAGACAAGAGGAGATACATATCTTGAAAATGGCTGTTATTATAGTGCAATCCGCAATTATCAGAAGATTATAGATTCTCCGGTTGATACGACACTTCCAGCGTATTTTTATGCAAAAGTTTATCACAATATTGGTGTTGCATATGCAAAACTGTTCATATTCGACCAGGCAGAGAATTATTTTAATGAAGCATTTAAGATAAGCCAGCATGACGAGTCCAGAAAATGTGCGATTGCAGCACACAGACTTGCGCTTGGAGACAATATAATTGAGCGTGATGATGCGTCAGAACTGGAATATGTTGTCAAGAGAGAGCTTGAGACACTTATTGATAATGCGAGATACAGTGATGAATACAGAAGACTTTCAGAGATAGACAAGAACAAGGATGAATCAGACATAACTAACTATTATGCTGATGTATCGGGTGTGCTTGACGGCTGGAAGAGAGATTATATCAGATATAAATCATAGTTTACTACGAAATGTATGGAAATGAGGATAGTGTGGGATTTTTAAAAAATATTAAAAATAAAATATCCAGTTTGTATTCTAATGAGAATTTAAGCGACACTGAGTACGAGAGGTATCTTGAAAAGTACCAGGATACGGATGAGTATGGAATGCCGCTTAAGGATTCGTTCTGGCAGGAGTGGTCTTTAAAAGAGGATACTAAAGAGGTTGATGAGGAATATATTGAGTGGAAAAAGCAGCATGAGAATCTTGAAAATGTTAATCTCTCATATTTTTCAGAACCTGACATGGTTGAATATATAAGAGACCAGTGTGAGATTATGGAAGAGGCAACCCGGCATATAGATGAGGTTATGCTTGAGTATAACAATATAACAGAACATTTTGCTGATATAGAGTTATACGAGAATGCTCCCGATGTGTTAAGACACCAGATTGCGGATGCTGCTGAGAGAGTTGACAATCTTCTTATAGACAGAAGAATTGTCAAATCAGGTGAGGCAAAGCTTTCCAACAATGCATACCACAGAATGGAAACTTATGAGGATGAGATTCCTAAGATGGTAACATATATTGGGGAAGAAGAAGATTATTATGATGCGCTTGCAAGAGATATAAGAATATTAGAGGGAGAACAGTTATCGCTTAGAATTGAGGCAAAGCATCTGAAACGCCGTCAGATGAATATAAGGCAGAGCTGTATTATAATGCTTGCATGTTTTGCATTTGTCTATTGTGTATTTGTGGTTGCAAGTGTGGCATCAGAAGACCAGATGAATATATTCATATTTTTTATTGTGACAGTTATAGGTGCATTTATGGCGGTAGGCTCTTATGCACTTATGCATAAAACAAGGCGTGATGTTGCTGTTACAGAGATTAAGCTTAACAAGGCGGCTAATCTTCTTAATAAGACTAAGATTAAATTTGTCAATACAGCTAATGTGCTTGATTATGAGTATACTAAATTCAGGATTAACAATGCTGATGAGCTGGCAAGAAAGTATCAGTGCTATCTCGAAATGAAGGCAGAGCAGCAGCAGATATTAAGGATGACGGCTAATCTTGATGAGGCAGAGACTGAGCTGTTAGGAAAGCTTGACAAGCTTGGAATGAATGACAGTCTGGTATGGCTCTCGCAGGCTAAGGGACTGTATAACCACAATGAGCTTGTAGAGATACGGCATGACTTATCTGTTGGCAGGCAGAAGATAAGACAGCAGATTGAATACAACGAGAAGCGTATCCAGTCAGCCAAGAATAATATAAAGCGTGTTATGGAAAAATACCCACAGTATATGAAGGCTACAATGGAGATTCTTGATGAATTTGAACATCGTAACCAGAAAAAGTAGCTTTTAATTAAAACTTCCCGCACCAGCCTCTCAGCCCACAGTACCCGTATTGCTGTCTGGTGCGTAGGAAAATTATGAGCTTTTCCTACGCACCAGACAGCAATACGGGTACTGTGGGCTGAGAGGCTGGTGCGGGAAGTTTTAATTTTTACTACTAATTTAATTAAAAAACTTGCGAAAACAGGTGTATGTGGTACAATGTAGAATAGTTTTGTACTTCGCAAAAACAGGAGGATTGTTATGAAAGACAGATTGCAGGGAATCAAGGAAAAGGCATTAGAGCAGATTAAGTCTACTGATTCACTTGATAAGTTGAATGAAATCAGAGTTGCCGTTCTTGGTAAGAAGGGTGAATTAACAGAAGTGCTAAAGGGCATGAAGGATGTTGCACCAGAGGACAGACCAATGGTAGGACAGCTTGTTAATGAGACAAGAGAAGCTATCGAGACAGTTCTTGATAATGCTAAGAAGGAGCTTTCGGCTAAAAAGCGTGAGCTTCAGATGAAGGCAGAGGTTATTGACGTTACTCTTCCAGCAAAGAAGAATAATGTTGGACACAGCCATCCTAATACTCTCGCATTAGATGAGATTAAGAAGATATTTATTGGTATGGGATATGAAGTTGATGAGGGACCAGAGGTTGAGTATGATTACTACAACTTTGAGGCTCTTAATATTCCAGCTAACCATCCGGCTAAGGATGAGCAGGATACATTCTATATCAATGACAAGATAGTTCTTCGTACACAGACTTCACCTGTACAGGCAAGAGTTATGGAGAAGGGTAAGCTTCCAATCAGAATGATTTCACCAGGACGTGTATACAGAGCTGATGAGGTTGATGCAACTCATTCACCATGTTTCCATCAGGTTGAGGGACTTGTTATAGATGAGGGAATCACATTTGCTGACCTCAAGGGAACACTTGCTGAATTTGCGAAAGAATTGTTTGGACCAGATACTAAGGTTAAATTCAGACCACATCATTTCCCATTCACAGAGCCTAGTGCTGAGATGGATGTAAGCTGCTTCAAATGTGGTGGTAAAGGATGTAGATTCTGTAAGGGTGAGGGCTGGATTGAAATCTTAGGCTGTGGTATGGTTCACCCACATGTATTTGAGCTGTGTGGAATTGATAAGGATAAATACACTGGATTTGCATTCGGTGTTGGTCTTGAGCGTGTTGCATTGCTTAAGTATGAAATTGATGATATGAGACTTTTATATGAGAATGACGCCAGATTCTTAAAGCAGTTCTAATAGTTGGAGGAATAATATGAATACATCATTAAATTGGATAGAGGCAATGGTTCCTGGTCTTGATGTGACTGACCAGGAATTCAGAGATGCCATGACACTTTCAGGAACTAAGGTTGAGTGCTTCAATGCATTTGATAAGAACCTTGATAAAATTGTAGTAGGACAGATTGTTTCAGTTGAGAGACATCCAGATGCGGATAAGCTTGTTATCTGTCAGGTTAATGTTGGTAATGAGACTGTGCAGATTGTCACAGGTGCACCTAACATTGAAGTTGGCTCATCAGGACAGAAGGTACCAGTTGTATTAGATGGTGGACGTGTTGCAGGCGGCCATGATGGCGGCGCACTTCCAGAAGATGGAATTAAGATTAAGAAGGGTAAGTTAAGAGGCGTTGAGTCATTCGGCATGATGTGCTCAATCGAGGAGCTTGGTTCTTCAAGAGAATTTTATCCAGATGCACCAGAAGGTGGAATATATATATTAGGTGATGATGCTGAGGTTGGTTCAGATGCAGTTCATTATCTTGGACTTGATGACACAGTATTCGAGTATGAGATTACTAACAACCGTGTTGACTGCTACAGTGTAATTGGTATTGCAAGAGAGGCAGCAGCTACATTCAGAAAGCCATTCAACCCTCCAGTTGTCAAAGAGACAGGTAATTCTGATGATGTTAATAATTACATCAAGGTATCTATAGAAGCGAAGGACCTCTGCACAAGATATACAGCAAGAGTTGTTAAGAATATACACATTGCTCCATCTCCTAAGTGGATGCAGCAGAGACTTATGACAGCAGGTATCAGACCTATCAACAACATTGTTGATATCACTAACTATGTCATGGAAGAGTATGGCCAGCCTATGCATGCATATGACCTTGATACAATTGCAGGTAACCAGATTATCGTAAGAACTGCCAAGGATGGTGAGAAGTTCATAACTCTTGACGGTCAGGAAAGAATACTTGATTCACAGACACTTGTTATCTGTGATGGTGAGAAGGCAGTTGGTATCGCTGGTATCATGGGTGGAGAGAACTCTATGATAACAGATGATGTTAAGACAATGCTTTTCGAGGCTGCTACATTTGATGGAACTAACATCAGAAAGAGCACTAAGAGAATTGGTATAAGAACAGATGCTTCTGGTAAGTTCGAGAAAGGACTTGATCCTGAAAATGCACTTCTAGCAATGAACAGAGCGTGCCAGCTTATCGAAGAGTTAGGTGCTGGTGAAGTTGTTGGTGGAGTTGCCGATGTATATCCTAATCCAGTAAGCAGGAAGAGAATTAAGTTTGAGCCAGCAAAGTATAATGCATTACTTGGTACATCAGTATCAGAAGAGGATATGCTTTCGTATTTTGAAAGACTTGAGATTGAATATGATAAGGCTTCCAATGAGCTTATTATTCCTACATTCAGACAGGATCTTAACAGAGATGCTGATATCGCAGAGGAAGTTGCGAGATTCTTTGGATATGATAATATCCCAACAACACTTCCTAAGGGTTCAACAACTATGGGTAAGGTTTCATTTGAGCAGAGCATTGAAGATGTGGCTGGTGAGATTGCACAGTTCTGTGGATTCTCGGAAGCTATGACATACTCATTTGAAAGTCCTAAGGTATTTGATAAGTTAAAGCTTTCTGCTGATTCACCATTAAGAAAAACTGTAGTTATCTCTAATCCATTAGGAGAGGATTTCTCGGTTATGAGAACACTTCCACTCAATGGTATGTTTACATCACTTGCTACTAACTATAACAGACGTAATAAGAATGTTAAGTTATATGAGATGGCAAAGGTATATCTTCCAAATGAAGATTCAGATAAACTTCCTGATGAGAAGGTTATGTTTACATTAGGTTCATTTGGCGATGGCGACTTCTTTACAATGAAGGGTGTTGTGGAAGAGTTCCTTGAAAGAGTTGGAATGCGTGTTAAGCCAGAATATGATCCAGAAGCAGGTAAGACATTCTTGCATCCTGGCCGTCAGGCTGATGTTATATATGATGGAACTGTTATCGGATATCTTGGTGAGATTCATCCAGATGTAGCAGATACATATGGAATTGGTGATAGAGCATATGTTGCAGTTATCGACCTTGATGAGATTACTAAGCTTGCAAGCTTTGACAGAAAATTTGTTGGAATTGCCAAGTTCCCAGCAGTAACAAGAGATATAAGTATGCTTGTTCCTAAGAATGTACTTGTTGGAACAATTGAGCAGATTATAGAAAAGCGTGGCGGTAAGCTTGTTGAGAGCTTCAATCTCTTTGATATATATGAGGGTGAGCAGATTCAGGAAGGCTTCAAGTCAGTAGCTTACACAATATCATTCAGAGCTAAGGACAGAACTCTTGAGGATAAGGATATTACTCCAATAATGGAGAACATTCTTAAGGATCTTTCTAATATTGGAATAGAGCTTAGGAGTTGAGTGCATAAGTCGTTGTCATGCGTGAATTAGTTATGCATGCTTGCATGCAATAACTAATTCGCATATGACAACACAACGACTTATGCTGTATGTGTATTTATATATTATAGTAGATAGGAATAGTATGGATTTACATGATTTTTATTATGATCTGCCACAGGAACTGATTGCACAGGATCCTCTGGCAGACCGTTCAAGTTCAAGACTTATGGTGCTTGACAGGGAAACAGGCAGGACAGAGCATAAGATATTCAAGGACATCATTGACTATCTTAATCCGGGCGACTGTCTTGTTATCAATGATACTAAGGTTATACCAGCCCGACTTATCGGCGAAAAGGTTGATACCGGAGCAGCCATCGAGGTGCTTCTTCTCAAGAGAAAAGAGGACATGGTTAATACATGGGAAGTTCTTGTGAAACCTGGCAAAAAGGCTAAAATTGGAGCTAAAATCAGTTTCGGTGGCGGTAAGCTTATAGGTGAGGTTATTGATATTGTTGAAGAGGGAGACAGACTGATTCAGTTTACGTTTGACGGAATATTTGAGGAGATTCTAGATGAACTCGGTCAGATGCCGCTTCCTCCATATATTACTCACAAGCTTGAGGATAAGAACAGATATCAGACTGTATATGCTGTGCATGAGGGTTCAGCCGCAGCACCTACAGCGGGACTTCATTTTACGAAGGAACTTCTGGCTCAGATTGAAGCCAAGGGAATTAAGATTGCAAGAGTAACTCTTCACGTGGGACTTGGAACTTTCAGACCTGTCAAGGTTGAGAATATCTTAGACCATCACATGCATTCTGAGTATTATGAGGTTACACAGGAGGCTGCGGATATCATCAATAATACCAAGGCTTCAGGTGGAAGAGTTATCGCAGTTGGTACAACAAGTACAAGAACACTTGAATCTGTCGCTGATGCACATGGATGTATAAAGGCCTGCAGGGGATGGACAGATATATTTATCTATCCGGGATATGAATTCAAGGTAATCGACTGCCTTATAACGAACTTCCATCTTCCAGAGTCAACTCTTGTAATGCTTGTATCAGCACTTGCAGGAAGAGAACATGTGCTTGCAGCTTATGAGGAGGCTGTGAAGGAAAAATACAGATTTTTCTCATTTGGCGATGCTATGTTTATTAAGTAGTGGTGTTGACTTAAATAGAGATATGTATTAAGTGCAGAGATGCTGATTATATAAGTTTTATTTTCAATGATTTTCTTTATAACGAGTAATTGTTCTGGAAAATCCAACTTTCTTTAAAATGTTGGATTTTTTGAGATGATTTTACCATATAAAGAAAATCATTGATTTTTTTAGTGCCTAAATCGGGTGATTTTGGATTTTTCTTTGAATAAATGCAATAATAGAGCCAAAACAAGTTTATTTATCAAGAAATGAATTTGTGATGATATTGAATTGCAATAATAAGATTTATGGATTGAGATATAAAAATTTAAGGAGAATAAAATAAAAATGGGTGAAACACAAAAGAGACAGGAATTCCTGCAAAAGACATGGGTGGTATGCGCATTAGCACTTGTGTGTACATTTTTATGGGGAAGTGCATCTCCATGTATTAAACTTGGATATGCATTATTTGATATTCCTTCAAGCGAGACATGGAGTCAGGTATTGTTTGCCGGAACAAGATTTATACTGGCAGGAATACTCACAATAATTATCGGAAGCGTTCTTGGTAAAGAAGTGCTGCTTCCAACAAAGCAATCATTCCCTAGTATTATCAAGCTGTCTATATTCCAGACAATATTGCAGTATATATTCTTTTATATCGGACTTGCGCATAACAGTGGTGTGAAAGCATCTATAATTAATGGCTCTAACACATTTTTTGTAATACTTGTTTCATGTCTTATATTCAGACAGGAGAAGCTGAGTGTTAAGAAAGTTATAGGGTGTATAATTGGTTTTGCCGGTGTAATAGTTGTAAGCATGAATGGGCAAAAGATTGATATGAATCTGAGCCTTATGGGAGATGGAAGTCTTTTCCTGTGTGCGTTATCGTATGCATTTTCATCATGCCTTATGAAGAATTACTCTAAGAAGGATAACCCGGTTATGTTAAGCGGTTATCAATTCATATTTGGTGGAATTGTAATGGTAATCTTAGGAATTGCAATGGGTGGAAGAATTACACATGTATCTGTCAGTGCAGTGCTTATGTTATTCTATCTTGCTTGTATATCGGCAGTTGCTTATTCACTGTGGGGAATACTTTTGAAGTATAACCCTGTATCAAAGGTTGCTATATTTGGATTCACTAACCCTGTGTTCGGCGTGCTTTTATCAGCATGGTGGCTTCATGAGGGAAGCAAAGAGCTGGGAATTAACGCATTGATAGCACTTGTACTTGTTTGTATAGGAATATGTATTGTTAATGTTAAGATTGAAAGGCGTGGGCAGCTATAGCCGCGCCTTATATGCATTGCCCCAGTCACATATAATTGATGACAAATGCTGTAAATTATGATATATTAAATATGCTATGTGCTCTAAGCATGTGGCACACTTATTGTATTTTTATTATTAAGGTATTAATAAAGTGTTGAGTGATGTGGATGATCGCGGCTGCAAGTGCCGAAAGGCCGCAGGTGAGGAAAGTCCGGGCTCCATAGAGCAGGGTGCCAGATAACGTCTGGTGGAGGTGACTCCAAGGAAAGTGCAACAGAAATAAACTGCCATACTTTGTATGGTGATGGTGGAAAGGCAGTGTAAGAGACTACCGCAGCTCTGGTAACAGAGATGGCTATGTAAACCCCATCCGGAGCAAGACCAAAAAAAGGCGATACGGCTGCTCGTCGTGTCTTTAGGTAGGTCGCTTGATCCTGCTGGCGACAGCAGGGCTAGATAGATGATCATCACGCACAGAGTGCGTACATAACCCGGCTTACAGCATCGCTCGTTAATTTAGATATTTGTATGATTAAGATATAATTTGGAAAAATTATAATTAACAGCTATTATGAAAAAACAGAGGATAATATATTACTCGGATGAGTTAAATGATGAATTTGCAGGAGATAATATAACTGCTAAAAAGATTGATAAAGATTACGATTATCACGGCGGCATACTAAGGAAGATTGGACGTGTATTATTATACAGAGTGGTGGCTGTGCCTATAGGCTGGATTGCTTTAAAGATAAGATACGGACATGTTATATATGGCAGGCGTAAGTTGAAAGGTTATGACAGATATTTTCTATATGGCAACCACACTAATAACCTTGCAGACCCATTTATACCAAGCATGATTAGTGCTCCTAAGGGAAACTATGTCATAGTTCATCCTAACAATGTAAGTATGCCGGTTCTTGGTAAGCTGACTCCGTGCCTTGGTGCGTTGCCATTGCCGGGAGATATGGATTCAACAAGGAATTTTATCAATGAGATAGAATATAGATACAAGACTGGTAATTCAATTACAGTATACCCAGAAGCGCATATATGGCCTTATTACACGAAGATAAGACCTTTTAAAGACATGTCTTTCAGGTATCCTGTGCAGTTGAAATCACCAGTTTTTTGTTTTACTAATGTATATAAAAAACGAAGCAGATTTGGTGGAATTAAGATTGTGACATATATTGATGGTCCATTTAAGGCAGACCCGGAAATGCCAGTTAAGATACAGAAAGCGTGGCTTCGTGAACAGATATATAATACAATGGTGTTGAGAAGTGCAGAGAATAATATAGAAGTCGTTAAGTATATCAGGAGAGATTGATGATTAATATAATGTTTGCTGGTAATGACAAGGTGTTTGATGGAATACTTACATGCATTTTGTCAATAATGAAAAGAACAACAACAAAAGAGCCGCTGAGTGTGTATATACTGACAATGGATGTATCACATATTAAACCAGAATATAAAGCTCTTACAGAGTATCAGGCAGATGTTCTTGACAGGACTGTCAAGGAATATAATCCGGATAGCAGGGTGATAAGGATAGATGTTATTGGATTATACAATGATGTATTTGCTGACTGTCCTAATGAGAGTGCATATTGTTCGCCATATACACTGTTAAGACTATTGGCTGATGAGATAGATATTATTCCGGATAAAGTACTTTATCTGGATGCGGACATAATGTTTAATCGTGATATAACTTTGCTGTATGACTACAACATTACTGATTATGAGTACGCTGCAGCAAGAGACCACTATGGTAAATATATAATCAACCATAATTATATCAATGCCGGGGTTCTGCTTCTCAATATGAAAATGATAAGAAGCACCGGGCTGTTTATGAATGCGAGAAATCTTCTGAAAGAGAAAAAACTTCCATTTGCAGATCAGTCTGCGATATACAGAAATACGTCTAAAAAGCTTATGCTACCACAGAGATTTAATGACCAGAAGTTCCTGCATGAGCATACTGTTGTAAGACATTTTTCCAAGAGGCTGTTTTATCTGCCTTATCCGCATACAGAGAACCTGAAGCAGTGGCAGATTGATAAGGTGCATGATAAGTTCGGATATAATCAGTTTGATGATATATATAGTGAATACGAAAGAATTAAGCAAGAAAACCAAGTATAATGGGGGAATTGTGCTGTGATAAATAAAAGCCGAAGCAACAGAAAAAAAGTAATACCTGTTTTTTATGCATGTGACAATGGTTATATTAAATATGGAATAATCTCAATTAAATCACTTATTGACCATGTATCGGATGAATTTCAGTATAATATCCATATTTTATATACAGATCTTGATGAACGCTATATGGCAATAGCAAGTTCGTTCCAAAGAGAAAATGTATCTATATTTTTTGACAGTGTTAAGGGCAAAGCTGATGAATTTATCAAAGACCTGCCTTTAAGGGATTATTATTCAGTTATGACGTATTACAGACTTATAATCCCATCACTGTTTACACAGTATGACAAGGGTGTATACATTGATTGTGATACCATTGTTAAGGATGATATTGCAAAGTTATACAATATGGATATAGGTTATAATTTCCTTGGAGCGGCAGTTGATGGACTTGTTAGTTCAATAAGTCATTTTGGTGATTATGCTGAACAGGTTTTAGATGTGGACCGTGACCAGTATTTTAACGCTGGTGTTATCATCATGAATCTCAATCAGTTCAGGGAACATAATATAATAGACAGTTTCATTGACCTTGCCAGAACATATACATTTGTAGTAGCACAGGATCAGGATTATCTTAATGTAATATGCAAGGACAGGGTATTTTATTTTGATTATTCATGGAATTATGGAATTGTGGCATATGATGGCAATACTAAGATAGAGGATATCCATATCATCCATTACAATCTTTCTGAAAAACCATGGCATTATAAGGAATGTAAATTAAATGAGTACTTTTGGCAGTATGCAAAGGAGACCCCTTTCTATGATGAGATAAGGGAAGCACTGGAAAATTACACCGAAGAAGAAAGAAAAAAGGATGATAAACATTCTGAGAATCTCTATAATCTTGCGACTCAGGAGATAGAACGCGAGGACAATTACAGAAATCTTATCAGTAATATGAATATTGACATTAGTGGAAGAAGAGCTATTGTTGAAAAGATAGCGCAGTATGAGCGTGAGGGAAGATTTGACGAGGATGTTGAAGAAGACCCACCTTCAAAGGTGCTTTATCCGGAAGATATTGAATATATGAAGAATCCTTGGAAGAAGAGAATAAGAACACGTTTTGCATTCAAGCTGGCAAGATGGTTCATTAATTATCTTATCAAGGAAAAGAAATTCATAATCAAGGATTTCAAAGGAATAGAGAATTTCCGCAATCTTGAAACTGGAGCGATTATTACGTGCAACCATTTCAACGCACTTGATTCATTTGCAATGGATCTGACATTCGACCAGTCTCTTATGAGAGCGCGTGGAAAAAAGATGTACCGAATTATTAAGGAAGGCAACTACACAAGCTTCCCAGGCTTTTACGGCTTTCTTATGAGAAACTGTAACACCCTTCCTCTAAGTAGCAACAAGGAGACAATGAGAAAGCTTCTCACAGCAGTAGACGACATTCTTTCAGCCGGAGATTACATCTTAGTATATCCAGAGCAGAGCATGTGGTGGAACTACCGCAAGCCAAAGCCATTAAAAAAGAGTGCCTATAAATTCGCCGCCAAAAACAATGTCCCAGTCCTTCCAATCTTTATAACAATGGAAGATTCAGACATCAAAGAGGAAGAAGGCTTCTTCGTTCAGGAATACACAGTTAACGTAGGCCAACCAATCTACCCAGATAAAAATCTCTCCGTAGTAGAAAACGCCAGAATCATGCTTGAAAAAAATTATACCTGGTGGAAAGAAGTATATGAAAATTTCTACCACGAACCATTAGTTTATACTTGTGGCGAGGTAGATTGTAACGGCGTAGTAAAAAATTAATCGCCAGCTCTCTCCCCGCTGTTTACAGCCGGGGAGAGTACCTGCCGCCTAATTCCGTAGTGGTTGAGAAACCAGCAAGAGGCGTGTCTGCGCCGTCAGTTTTTGTTTTAGGCTATGGAGATGAGACTCAAAGAATCGTGGAAGCCTTTGCTGAACACGATTCTTGCTTTAAGAGGCTCATCGGAATGTTCAGCCTAGATAAAACTGACGACGCAGACACGCCTCTTGCGTCCGTCTCGCACCACCCTACAAATTACCTGTTGTACTTCTCCTCGCAATACTTGCATCTATACACCTGCTTCTCAGGGTCAGTGAGGATGAAGATGTGCTTAAGCTCCTGCTCTATAGAAGTGATACATCTTGGATTCTTGCATTTAATAACATTAGTGATTGAAAGTGGAAGTGAAAGACGCTTCTTTTCAACAATCTCTCCGTCCTTGATGATGTTGACAGTGATATTGTGGTCGATGAAACCTAATACATCAAGGTCAACAGTATCAAGACCAGCTTCAATCTTAATTATATCTTTTCTTCCCATCTTGTTGCTTCTTGCATTTTTGATGATAGCAACCTGACAGTCAAGTTTATCAAGTCCTAAGTTGTTATATATCATCATAGATTTGCCTGCTTCTATATGGTCAAGTACAAATCCGTTATTAAGCTGTCCAACATTTAACATAAGATTAACTTTCCTTTCTATTATTTGTTAAGTCCCAGAAGAGTCATAATAAGAGCCATTCGTACATATACTCCGAACTGTACCTGTTTAAAATATGCAGCACGAGGGTCGTTATCTATATCAGTTGATATTTCATTAACTCTTGGAAGTGGATGGAGCACATACATATTGTCCTTGGCAAGAGCCATCTTTGCTTTATCAAGTATATAGAAATCCTTCATTCTCAGATAATCATCTTCATTAAAGAATCTCTCTCTTTGTACACGTGTCATATAAAGAATATCAAGCTGTGGCATAACATCTTCCAGCTTTTCAACCTCTTCATAAGGAGTATTGTGTTCTTTAAGAGTATCAATTATGTAGTCAGGAACTCTTAATTCCTTAGGTGATATGAGAATAAATTTAACATTGTCATATCTTATAAGAGAATTTATAAGAGAGTGTACTGTACGTCCAAATTTAAGGTCACCACATAATCCGATGGTAAAATTATCCAGCTTTCCGTGTAATTCTCTTATTGTCATAAGATCTGTAAGAGTCTGTGTTGGATGCTGATGACCACCATCACCTGCATTGATAACAGGAATTGCTGAATGCTCGGCAGCAACCATAGGAGCGCCTTCTTTAGGGTGGCGCATTGCACAGATATCAGCATAGCATGATATTACGCGGATAGTATCCGCAACACTTTCTCCTTTAGAGGCAGAGCTTGAATTGGCAGAAGAAAAACCAAGAACAGAACCCCCTAAATTAAGCATAGCAGCTTCAAAACTTAAACGGGTTCTTGTACTTGGTTCATAAAAACAAGTAGCTATTTTTTTGCCATCACATACATGAGAATATTTTTTTGGATTAGTGGATATATCTTTTGCCAGATCTAACAGATCATTAATTTCATCCACACTTAAATCCATTGGACTTAATAAATGCTTCATAAATAATCTCCATTCCGCCGGTTAAGGCTGTTTTATCTGAGAGAATATACATTCTCTTTTTACACTGCTTGATATTCTACTATGAAATCAGATATTTAACAACATTTTTTTGCAAAAAAGCTGACATATTTTACAAACAATAATAGCTATTTAATTTATAATATGTTAAAATTAAATGCATAGTATTTTAATGGACAGCTGTCTGGCGGTATGACATTTTAAGAGCTGTTCGGAATGGAGTAATTTAATATGTCTAAGATTATATTAACAGGTGACAGACCTACAGGAAGACTTCATCTTGGCCATTATGTTGGTTCATTGAAGAGAAGAGTTGAACTGCAGAATTCAGGTGAGTATGATAAAATATACATAATGATTGCTGATGCACAGGCATTGACAGATAATGCAGATAATCCAGAGAAGATAAGGCAGAATATAATAGAGGTTGCACTTGATTATTTATCTGTTGGAATAGATCCAGCGAAGACTGATATATTTATACAATCACAGATTCCACAGCTTACAGAGCTTACATTTTATTATATGAATCTTGTTACAGTATCAAGATTACAGCGTAATCCAACAGTTAAAAGTGAGATTGTCATGCGTAATTTTGAGACAAGCATACCAGTGGGATTTTTTACATACCCTATAAGCCAGGCATCTGATATAACAGCATTCAAGGCTACCACAGTTCCAGCAGGTGAAGATCAGGAACCTATGATTGAGCAGGCAAGAGAGATAGTAAGAAAGTTCAATTCCATATATGGAGAGACACTTGTTGAACCAAGCATTCTTTTACCAGATAATAAAGCCTGCTTAAGACTTCCTGGTACAGATGGAAAGGCTAAGATGAGTAAGTCATTAGGCAATTGTATTTATCTTTCAGATAAACCAGAGGATGTTAAAAAGAAGGTTATGAGCATGTACACAGATCCAGATCATATCAGGGTTGAAGATCCTGGTAAGATTGAGGGCAATACAGTGTTTACATATCTTGATGCATTCTGCAGCGATGAAGATTTTGCAGAATTCCTTCCAGATTATAGCTGTCTTGATGAGTTGAAGGAGCATTATCAGAAGGGTGGTCTTGGTGATGTGAAGGTTAAGAAGTTCCTTCTCAACGTCATTAATAAGGAACTTGAGCCGATAAGACAGAGAAGACATGAGTATGAGAAGGATATCCCAGAGGTATATAATATATTACAGAGGGGAACTAAATCTGCGTATGCTGCAGCTCAGGAGACATTAGATGAAGTTAAGGCTTCTATGAGAATTAACTATTTTGATGATAAAGAACTTATCAAGGTTCAGAGTGAAAAATATATGAGTGAATAGCATTTACAGGCTGTCTGTCACATTTTGTGATGGGCAGCTTTTTTACAGCCTGAATATATGCAGACTTATAGCTTGATTACTTATATTTTTAGAAATTGTGCCGATATAGTTAATAGATAAATGATATTGTGTGCAGAAATGAGTTTGCACACAGCTTATACGTAGCTGCATTATACATGCTAAAGCAAATGGATTTGCGGATATTTTCAGGAGGAAATGGTATGGTTATAAGTGGACAATCGCTGCGGAATCCGTATATGACATCTAAGACATCCAATAATGGTTATAATACCAGGTTTAACCAGAACCAGCAGGAAAGCGTATCAGGTTCTAACAGTGATATAAAGAATATGAAACGTATGCTTGCTAATGACAACCAGAATGTGGATAGTACAGTAAGAAGTACGAATTCAAGGTACAGCAGTATTCAGAGTTATGGAGAGCAGTTGAGGGCTCAGAGACAACAGTCAAAGGATACATCACTTAAGATGAAAAAGTTAAAGTATCATTTTAAAGATATGTCATCAAGAATATTAAGGAGCAAGACCTCTGCGGCAGCCAGACAGGTTGCAAGCCAGGCAAGAAGAGAGGTTTTGAGGCTCAAAAGAGAGAAACAGAGTGGTAATTATGACACTGATGATATGGATGCAGCAATCACACATGCAAAAGCAATGGAGCGTGTCGCCAAGAAGAAAGTCAAACATCTTGAAGAGGAAGAGATGGCAAAGGTATCTGGTGGAGTATGTGCATCAGATGAGATAGATAGAGAAGAAAATCAGAAAATCAGTGAAGATGACGACAATAATGATGAGATATTACAGTATATGACATCTGATTTGCAGGATTTTTCAGATGAGATGATGCAGGAAATATCAGACGGCATGAAGGATATGCTCAGTGAGATGGGGCTTGATGAACTATTCGGCGAATCTACAGCCGGAGTAGACATGGACCCGCAGGATCTTAAAGAGCTTAAAATAAAGCATCGTAATAAAGAGATGAAAGAAATAGTTAAGGCTGATTCAGAATATCTGAAGGCAGTGTTTAACAATCTTGAAAAGAGTTCATCTAATTCATCACCTATTAGTTCAGCCAGTGGAACAGGCGTAGTTACCAGTGGAGCTGTAGGTGGAGTTGTAGGTGATGCAGGAGTAAGTGCCGCATCAGTTATTGATGTAACATTATGAGAAGATATCACGCACAGACAGCTTTTTTGTACATTTTTTAAAATATTTAACTTTATTTAAACCAATTTATCTCCCGCTTCGTATATACAAGCAGATAGGAAAAATACAAAAGCTTGGATGGAGGGGAGACTATGAATACTTCAAATGACTTAAAAGCAGCAATCATAAGGAGAAAAAAGAGAAGAGCAAGAAGAAAAAGAATACTTGTAGGAAGCGTATCTATGATACTGGTTCTTCTTGCCATATGTACGCTTATAGTTGCAGTCAAGAGTAATGGTGAGGTCTATGCAAGTGGCGGAACTACTGATATAACAGGTGAAGCTCCTAAGACAACTGCACAGGAAGTGACATCTGAATCTGCATCTCGGACCACACAGGTTGCGACAAAGTCAACACAGACTTCTGCAAAATCAACAAAGAACAGTGGAAAAAGCAATAAGATAAGCGGTTTTAAGTGGGTAAATCAATATCCAGAGCTTCCAACCGGATGTGAGATAACAGCTCTTACATCTGTTCTTAATTATTATGGATACAATGTTAAGAAAGAGACTATGGCAGATGACTATCTAAAAAAGGGCAGTGGAAGCTTTTATGAGATGTTTCTTGGCAACCCAAGGAAAAAAGAGGGCAGTTACGGATGTATGGCTCAGCCGATAGCTGATGCGGCTAATCTTTATTTTAAGAAAAATTCAATATCAAGAAAAGCTGTCAATATCAGCGGCAGTGAGTTTGATAAGGTATTGGATTATGTGGCAGAAGGATATCCTGTGATTGTGTGGAATACCATCAATATGAAGCCGGCATATGAATCAAAGAAGCTTGTTTTAGGCGGCAAGACATATACATGGATTGCACCAGAGCACTGTGTTGTTGTGACAGGATTTGACCGTGATGCTAATGAGGTGTATGTGGCAGACCCTGCATCAGGACTTGTTACAAGGAATTTAAGCACATTTAAGCAAAGATACAATTCACTCAAGAAACAGGCAGTATATATAACTAAGTAGAAATTAATAACCCGGTACTAAACTGTTATCCAAGTTGGAAACGTGTTTAGTACCGGGTTATCTGCTTATTATTCGCTGACTTTTAATACAACCATATTATTAGGCTTTGAAAGTTTTATCTCAGGTCCGTTCATAACTATAAGACCCTTCTCAAAATTGATTGTGAAATCAGTGATTGAATTGCCCTCGTTGTTCATGGATAAAAGGTGTTTATTGTCAGGAAACATTGCTATGTACTTAGGATAATCACCACTTATAGGGAGTGATGAGATGGTGCTAAGTAAGCCTGTGTCTTTATCAACTGCATAAATTGTAACAGTATTGTCTCCTGCATTGGAACATAGCAGATTCTTTCCTGCATTGGCAAGCATAAGACTTGCAGCAGAGCTGTTGCTCTTATGTCCTTTTCTTACAGTGAATATGTTCTGAATCATCTCAAAACGTCCTGTCTCTGCTGTTTTATCATATGAATAGACATTAATATAGTTCTTGAGTTCACATAATACGTAAGCAAATTTACCATCTTCGCTGAATATCATCTGCCTAGGTGCAGATTCAAGCTGTGAACGTATGATATCATACAGCTTGATTTTACCATTGCGATGATTAAATTCATATAATTTAATCTGGTCTATACCAGGGTCACACACGCACAGAAGCTCTTCGTCAGGTGTGAATACAGACCAGCTTATGTGAGGACGGAAATTGCGTTCAGCAATGCTTCCTAATCCTTTGTGGAATGTTTCGTCTGTGATGTCACCAACTCGTCCATCTTTTTTTAATGCGAGAACAGTTATCTTGCCGTCATGATAACCAGACACTACAAGAAATGTATCGTCTTTGGTTATACTGATATGACATCCCCTCATTCCGTTAATTGATGCTACATTAAGCTGTTCAAGCTCACCATTTTCTTTGATTGCATAAGAGGCAACACCCTGATCGCATATTGAGTACAGATATTTCTGACTGTGGGATACTGCTATGTAAGAAGGATTGTCCAGCTCATATTCATTACGCTTTGTAATCCGTCCTTTCTCAACATCCATGTCAAATAAATATATACCCTTGCTGGATTCATGTGTGTAAGATCCAACGTATGCTATGTATTTTTCACCCATAATATTTCAGTCCTTTCTTTGTACGTAAATATAATCAGTAATAACCCGAATTCATATATGTTATATTCTAATACTTTTTTACAGCTTTTTCAAGTGTACTGTGTTGTTTCAGGTACACTTGCGGGCTGTTTTTTCGGTGTTTACTTCTACAAGGACTGCATCGGGACCGATGCATTTGACACATTTGAAAGGAATTATATATTCAATATCTCTTCCAAATATGCCGCAGATGCGCCCCGGTCCAGGAACAATAAGGGATTCGACACATCCGCTGCATACATCAAATTCAATATCACACACAGTGCCAAGAATTTTACAGTCACAGGCATTAATGACATCTTTATTTCTAAGCTCGCATAATCTCATATTATATCCATATTTAGTTTTATATAGTATATTCAAATGTTATGAAAGTGTGTTTCTCATGGCGTGCAGGGCACATTTTTCCAGACGGCTTACCTGGGCTTGTGATATGCCGATTTCTTCAGCTGTCTCCATCTGTGTTTTGCCATCGAAATAGCGCATATTGATTATCTGGCGCTCTCTGTCTGACAATCTTGAAAGCGCATCTTTTAAAGCAAGATTATTAACAACAGTTTCTTCCTGGTTTTTCTTATCCTTAATCTGGTCGTAAAGGCACAATGTGTCATTGCCATCAGTATATAGAGGCTCATAGATTGATACAGGGCTCTGGATTGCCTCAAGAGCCATGACAATATCTTCGCGGCTGATACCAATTTCATTGGCAATCTCTGTGATGGTAGGGTCTTTCTGTGTTGCAGCGGTAAGCTGTTCTCTTGCTTTCAGTGCCTTGTATGCAGTGTCTCTTACTGAGCGGCTTACACGTATCGGGTTAGTAGAGTCTCTTAGGTAACGCTTAATCTCACCCATGATCATAGGAACAGCATAAGTCGAAAACTGGACATTCTGTGATATATCAAAATTGTCAATAGCTTTAATCATTCCTACACAGCCAATCTGAAAAAGGTCATCTATATCTTCACCAGACTGGGAAAAGCGGTGGGCAATGCTTAATACAAGACGGAGATTTCCCTGAATGAATTTTTCTCTTGCATCATTGTCACCAGCTTTAATTTTCTTTAGGAGTTCTTCTTTCTCTTTTGCATTCAGCAGTGGCAGTGTGGATGTATTAACACCACATATCTCGACTTTGTATGAAGCCATATTCACCTCCGGTTTACATTAAATGTATCTATTGGATATGATTGCCGCATGAGAGATATTTAATACTGGCAAGAATAACCATTTTCAATGTTGACCTGTGAGGATTTTTTATTTATAATTTAATTTATATTTTTATGTTCGGAGGTAATAGATTTGAAGTGTCCATTTTGCAGTAATGAGAATACTAAAGTTATAGATTCAAGACCAACTGATGACAGTGCAATCAGAAGAAGACGTCAGTGTGAGGCTTGTGGCAAGAGATTTACAACATATGAAAAGGTTGAGACTATGCCGCTTATTGTAATCAAGAAGGATAACAACAGAGAGCCATATGACAGGGAGAAGCTTGTAGCTGGTATTGTCCGTTCATGTCATAAGCGTCCGGTTTCGCTCACAGCGATTAATTCAATGGTTGATGAGATTGAGACACAGATATTTAACATGGGAGAGAAAGAGATTCCAACGACTACAATCGGCATGATAGTCATGGAGAAGTTAAAAGAGCTTGACGCTGTTGCATATGTAAGATTTGCATCAGTATACAGGGAGTTCAAGGATGTTAACACATTCATGGACGAGATTAAGAAAATTTTAAAATAAAGAGGTTTTTTGTGTTTAAATGTTTTTATCCAGACAGACTATATGATTCAGCCTATGAGATTGAGTATGATAAGCTCTATCAGAAAGGCTACAGGGGAATAATTTTTGATGTGGATAATACTCTTGTTGAGCATGGTGCGCCGGTTAATAAGAAGGCGGCAGATTTGTTTGCCACGCTGCAGGATATGGGATATGAGACATGTATCATATCGAATAACAGCGAGGAGCGTGTTAAGCCACTAGCTGATAAGGTTAATTCCAAATATGTCAGCAAGGCAGGAAAACCATCGCCTGTTAACTATTATAAAGCAATGGAGCTTATGAATACAGGCCAGAGTAATACTTTTTTTGTCGGCGACCAGATATTCACAGATGTGTGGGGAGCTAACAGGGCAGGAATCATGAGCATGCTTGTAAAGCCAATAGCTAAGCACGAAGAGATTCAGATAGTATTAAAACGTTATCTTGAAAAAATAGTGCTGCATTTTTATAATAAACAGGGCAGGAGTAAGAAAAGACATGAATAATATTAAAGGAACAACAAGAGTATGTGGACTTATCGGTAATCCGGTCGGACATTCAATATCACCGGTCATTCATAATACACTGGCAGATATAATGGGGATTGACCTTGTGTATACAACATTTAAGGTAGATGCAGGAGAGGTTGCCACAGCGGTTAAAGGTGCATATGCACTTGATATATGTGGACTTAATGTGACAGTTCCACATAAACAGGCTGTTATGGATTCACTTATAGATATTGACCCATTAGCGGAAGCGATAGGTGCAGTTAACACATTACAAAGATGCAATGGCGGTTACAAGGGATATAACACAGATATACTTGGTTTGGCGCGCGAGCTTGATGATGAGGGAGTGCAGATTGCCGGTAATCCGGTTGTGATTCTTGGTGCTGGCGGCGCAGCGAGGGCGATTGCATTCTTATGTGCTTCCAAGAAAGCAGCATCTGTCAAGATTCTTAACAGAACTGTTGAGAAGGCACAGAATATTGCAGATGCGGTTAATGAATACTATAAGAGTGATATTGCAAGTGCGGACAGCATTGAGAATGCAGCCGATATTG
The DNA here is from genome assembly GCA_934359185.1 of uncultured Lachnospira sp. Lineage (GTDB taxonomy): Bacteria > Bacillota > Clostridia > Lachnospirales > Lachnospiraceae > Lachnospira. The sequence continues at coordinate 167,045 of CAKRLE010000002.1, forward strand.
GGATTGAAGGATATGTTGTAATTCAGACAACAAGTGTTGGATTATATCCTGATGTTGATGCAGTATCAGTTACATCTCCTGAATTTTATGATAAAGCCTCTGTGGGGGTCGATATTATATATAATCCATATACAACAAAATTCATGAAGCTTATGAGAGAGCATGGCAAGCTGGCATATAACGGACTTAAAATGCTTTTGTATCAGGGAGTTGCTGCATTTGAAATATGGAATAACTGCGTGGTGTCAAAGGATATAGCTGACAAAGTATACATCTCTATGAAGGAGGCACTTGGAATCAATGAATAGTGAGAGCATAGTGCTTATTGGATTCATGGGAAGCGGTAAGACTACACTTGGCAGATGGATAGCAAGGGAGCATGGATATACATTTCTTGATACCGATGATATGATAGAATTAAAACAGCAGAGGTCAATCAATGATATATTTGCCAGTGAAGGAGAAGAGTACTTCCGCGATCTTGAGACTGAGATGATTAAAAGTCTGGCTGACAGGGATGACAAGGTTGTTATATCTGTAGGTGGAGGACTTCCTGTAAGAGAAGTCAACAGAAAGCTTATGAGACGTGCTGGAAAGGTTGTATATCTAAGAACCAGTGTCGATGAACTTGAGAAAAGGCTGAAAGGTGATACAAAACGCCCGCTTCTTGCAGGTGGCAATGTCAGAGAAAAGATTATAGCCCTTATGGACAAGCGTGAAGCACTTTATCTTGATGCTGCAGATGTCGTGGTTGATACTACAGGCAGAAGATTTGAACAGATATATGATACAATTAAATCGGTGGAGGAATAAATGCATGGAAAAGTTACTTGTAATCAATGGACCTAATATTAATTTCTTAGGAATAAGAGAGAAAGGTATATATGGTTCGCAGAATTACGATACACTTGTAGCTATGATTAATGATAAGGCAAAGGAACTCGGCGTTGAGGTAGAAGTGTTCCAGAGTAATTCAGAAGGTGGAATTATTGACAGGATACAGAAAGCATATTATGAGAATATTGATGGTATAGTTATTAACCCGGGAGCGTATACTCATTATAGTATTGCAATAAGAGATGCACTTGGTTCTGTTGAGAATATACCTAAGATTGAGGTTCATATATCTAATGTCCACAAGCGTGAGGAATTCAGACACACATCAGTCACAGTTCCTGTATGTAACGGACAGGTTGTAGGGTTAGGACTGAAAGGTTATATGTATGCGATGGAGGCTGTGCTTGACATAAGCCGTAATTTATTATAAAATATTTAAAGCTATTGATATTAGGAGGTATACCAAAGAATGGTAAGCGCAGGAGATTTTAAGAACGGTATTACAATTCAGATGGATAACGGTATTTGGCAGATTATTGAATTCCAGCATGTTAAGCCTGGTAAGGGAGCTGCTTTCGTTAGAACTAAGTTAAAGAACATCGTCAGTGGTGGTGTTGTAGAGAAGTCATTCAGACCAACAGAGAAGTTTGATCTTGCTCATATTGATCGTAAAGAATATCAGTATCTTTACTCAGATGGAGATATCTATAACTTCATGGATACAGAGACATTCGAGCAGATTGGTTTAGCTTCAGAAGATGTTGGCGATTCTCTTAAGTTCGTTAAGGAGAACGAGATGGTTAAGTTATGTTCACACGCTGGTAAGGTATTCTCAATCGAGCCACCTATCAACGTTGAGCTTGAGATTACAGAGACAGAGCCAGGTGTTAAGGGTGATACAGCTACAGGTGCTACAAAGCCAGCTATCCTTGAGACAGGTGCAAGAATCATGGTTCCATTATTCGTTAACCAGGGCGATAAGATTAAGATTGATACACGTACAGGCGAGTATCTTTCAAGAGCTTAATTGTATATTTTATGGACATGTTAAATCCCCCAGCTTTTGGCTGGGGGATTTTCATTATTTACATTTAAATGAGGCGCACACTGTATCTCCGCTTTCTGTTGCGCTGATTCCAGATATATCTATGTGGTCAGCCACACATCTGCTATCTGAATTGTGAACACAGTTTGAAGCATCACATTTTATGTCTAATGTGAGTTTAGGACAGGCAGTTGAATTCTTTGCAGAATTTTCGTCCTGTTCTTTGAAGTTACCACAGCATGTACAATCTGTTGTTGTGGCAGATTTTCCCTGAACGTGGATAGAAGAAAGACAGCAGCAGTTATCTTTGTTATGTTCACATCCACAAGCATTACAACCTAAAGAACTCATAATAACCTCCTTAATAAAAAAAGACATGTCAGATATACCGACATGTCTATTATGCTCATGATTAATGTGAGTTATTCTAAGATTTTAAAACCAATTTTCTTAGTTTGTGTGTTGTAATATTTGAGCCATCCTTTAGCTAAGATTTTATCCTTGGTAACATAATGGTTTTTCCAGTATCTTGCATCGTTGGAATTGTTGCGGTTGTCACCCATGACGAAGTAGCTGTTCTCTGGAACTGTGTAGCTTAATGTCTCAGAAGTATCCATAGTTTCTTTGATGTATGGCTCGTCTAAGACTTCGCCGTTGACAGATACCTGCCCATCACTAATCTCTACAACGTCACCGGGAATACCGATAACACGCTTGACGTAATTTTTGTTCTCATCATCAGAATATTTGAATATTACAATATCTCCGCGCTTGGGAGAGCTGAATGCATAGGTAAAACGCAATCCTATAACTTTATCATTGTCCATAATAGTGTTGTTCATAGAACCAGTAGGAACCCATGTGTTGATAATGATAAAATGTGTTATTATGAAAGCTGCCACAAATGCGATAGCGATATACCACACATAGCTTAAGATTTCTTTAAAAATCTTGTTGTCCATAAAATTACCTCTTATTTTAAAATCTCAAATTCAACCTTTTTATCCTGCATGTTGAAATATTTAAAGAGAACTTTTGCAATGATTTTATCCTTAGTAACATAGTTAGTTGTCTTCCAGTAACGTGAATCCTTGGAATTATTACGGTTATCACCCATGACAAAGTAGCTGTTTTCTGGAACTATGTAGTAGAGTGTTTCGTATGTATCCATCGGTTCTCTTATATAAGGCTCATCTATGACCTCTCCGTTGACAGATACATGTCCGTCACTAATCTCTATAACATCACCGGGAATACCGATAACACGCTTGACGAAATTCTGTGATTCGTCGTCAGGATATTTGAATATAATAATATCGCCTCTCTGTGGATCACTAAAGACGTAGGACAGTCTTAATCCTATCAGCCGGTCATGCTCCATGATAGTGTTAGTCATAGAGCCAGTAGGAACTTCGGCATTGACTATAACAAAATGTGTTATTAGAAAAGCTGCAACAAATGCAATTGCGAATAATTTAAGGAAACTTAAAAATTCTTTGAGGAAAGCTTTACCAAAAGATTCTTTGCTTTCTGTAGTTTCTTCCATATAATAAAAACCTCCATAAAAAAGGCACTAAGACTTAGGCCTTAGTGCCATCTATACGTATATAATACTATTCTTTGTATTATTTGGCAAGCAATTCCATGATTTTATTGCTTCTTGCTATAAATGCTGTCATCTGCTCTGGTGTTAATGGAGCGTGGCTTAACAGTGCAAGATCATAGAGCTGCTGGCAGATGATAGGAGTGTTCTCACCATCCTTGTTAGCTAAAACATATTTAACAAGATCGTTATTAGCGTTGAGTACAAGTGTCTGTCCCTGACCACCGAACATAGATGGATCCATGCCAGGCATACTGTACATCTTCATCATATCCTGCATTCTTCTGTCCTGCTCAGAGAGAGTAATCATAGAAGAGATAGAAGCATTTTTAAGCTTTGAAACTTCAATCTTTATGTTCTCGTTGTTAAGAGCTTTCTTGAAAATTTCTGTAAGTGTCTCTGTTTCAGACTTTAACTCATCTTCAGAAGTTTCTTCCTTGAAGCTGTCAGATATATCAGCATCAATTCTTGCAAAATGAACACCTTCATTCTTGCTCTCAAGAGTAGTGATGAATGGCTGATCTATATTATGTGTAAGTAAGACAGCGTCTATACCTTCTTCCTTGAACATGTTAATGTACTGGCTCTGTTCAACTTCATCAGTTACATAGAATACAGTGTTTTCGTGCTTTTCTTTGTTTTCCTCAAGGCATTCCTTTAAAGTGAGATACTTGCCATCGATATTCTTAAAGATAATGAAATCGTTCATCTTCTCAGCAAACTTTTCGTCCTTTAAGAAACCAAATTTGATGAATGGATTGATGTCATCCCAGTATTTCTCGTAGTTTTCCTTATCTGTCTTATACATTCCAGAAAGCTTATCGCCAACTTTTTTAGTAATGTACTCAGAAATCTTCTTAACAAAACCGTCATTTTGAAGAGCACTTCTTGATACGTTAAGCGGAAGGTCAGGACAATCAATTACACCCTTTAACAGAAGAAGGAATTCTGGGATAACTTCCTTTATGTTATCGGCAACGAATACCTGGTTGTTGTAGAGCTTAATAGTTCCTTCAATTGATTCATATTCTGTATTAATCTTAGGGAAATACAGAATACCTTTCAGGTTAAATGGATAATCCATGTTAAGATGAATCCAGAATAAAGGCTCCTTATAATCATTAAATACTTTTCTGTAGAACGCTTTATAGTCATCAGCACTACATTCATTAGGGTGTTTCGTCCATAATGGATGGATATCATTTAAAGCGACAGGACGGCGGACAATCTTAGCCATCTTCCTTGCTGGAGATTTTTCAATAGTCTTCTTAGTTCCGTCATCGTTTTCAACTTCTTCTGTAACAGCATCTTTGATAAAAGTCTCAACAACAGTATCAGTGTCAAGAACCTCATCTTCTGGAATGTCGTCAGTGAGCTGTCCTGCATCCTCGTTAGTAAAGTAGATAGGAACTGGCATGAAAGAGCAGTATTTGTCTATAACTTCCTTAGCTTTATACTCATTGGCAAATTCATAACTGTCTTCATTGAGATAAAGAGTAATCTCTGTACCTACAGTAGTCTTATCTGAATCGCTCATGTCGTATTCAGTTCCACCATCACATTCCCAGTGAACAGCCTTAGAGCCTTCCTTGAATGAGAGAGTATCAATAGTGACCTTATCTGCGACCATGAATGCTGAATAGAAACCAAGACCAAAGTGTCCTATAATCTGGTCATCATTAGTTTTGTCCTTATACTTCTCAAGGAATGCCTCTGCTCCTGAAAATGCAATCTGACATATGTATTCGTTAACCTCATCAGCGGTCATACCAATACCGTTATCAATGATTTTGATTGTTTTTTTGTCGGGACTTACATTGACAAGAAGCTTGTACTCAATATCATCTGGTGCCTCGTATTCACCGATTAAATCAAGCTTTTTTAATTTAGTGATAGCATCACATCCGTTAGATATAAGCTCACGATAGAATATGTCGTGATCAGAATACATCCATTTTTTGATTATAGGGAATATATTCTGACTGTTAATTGAAAGATTACCATGTTGTGTAGCCATTATTTATTACCTCACTTGTCTTTAATATAAAATTCTATAATTGTTAACTAAAACATAATTTAATACAGTGGGATAGAATAGTCAAGGGAAAATTAGCACTCAAAAGAAATGAGTGCTAACAAAAAGGGCGAAAACACAGCAAATATGTGGATTGCAAGATTTATAAAAAAAGTATTAATTTTCCTCATAGTCAATCTGATAATGCTCAAGAAACAGCTTGATGTAATTGTCAAAGCTGTGTTCAACTGACTTATCAAGAGTGAATGTCTTAAGTGATGTTCCAGTGATAACTGAAACGATGTTGTCTTTATATCTTATATTGATAAACAGTCCTTCTATATCGTCATGGCTAAGAGAAGCTCCGCTGTCCTGAATTATTCGTTCGACAGCTGAATCGGGCATAACGAATATAATCTTCATGCCTGAAGGGACCTTACTTCCTTTGATGAAACTAAAGCAGAAGGGTTTGATTGTCTTCCAGGGTGTGTAATTCCTGTTATCTAATCCATCATATTCTTCATCGGTATAGAAGCTTCTATTAACACTTCCATCCAGCGTGAAACTGTATGCCATATTGAGTTCTGCCTGTGATAGCAGCATTGAATCAAATGTATCTTTAATAAGAAGATGTGACATAAATGTTTTAGTATCTTTAATCTGAAGTGAAATCATATATTTATCCTCCGTGAGTATATAATATTACAGATAGTATATTATGTCAATCTTTTATATAATAATTCTGTGAGATCAACAATTTTAAATAATATGATGGACAAGATGCACAAAATTATAATAGCCATGGCAATTGTGTCCATGGCAAATATCTGGCTGCTATATACAATTAAATAGCCAAGTCCCGACCTTGCAGCTAGAAACTCCCCGATTATAACACCTACGAGACAAAGACCTATTGCAACTTTCATGTTGCTTATGATTGTGCCGATGGATGCTGGAAGTATAAGCTTTGACAGCATCTGAAGGCGGCTGCTTTTAAAGGTTTTCATGAGCTTGATTTTTTCAGGGTCAGTTTCATTAAAACTGGTATATATATTGATAATAGTTCCAAATATTGCAACAGATACAGCAGTCACGATGATTGCTTTCGGGTTATTCCCAAGCCAGACGATTAACATAGGTGCAAGTGCTGATTTAGGCAGGCTGTTAAGTATTATGAGGAAAGGCTCAAACAACTGCGTTAAGAATGGTGAAAGCCATAGCAGAAGGGCAATTCCAACACCAGCAGAGATTATGATGGCAAAACTTAAAAACGTTTCACCAAGCGTTACGGCTGTATGCTTTAGTAATACACCATCCTGTATTGAAATACTGAAACAATGTATTATTCGTGATGGCGAACTGAATATAAATGCATCTATGATACCAGCATCAGCTGTTATTTCCCATATTATTAAAAATGCTATGATAAGAATAAAACGTAAAATACTGATTTTCCATTTGTTATATTGTTTCATATTAATTAATCTCCTTCCATATAGTGTTAAAGTAATAGGAGAATTCTTTGGCACTGCGCGCAGCAAATGGACTGTCATAATCTGTAGAAAATCTGATTGGAATTGTCTGCTTTACAGTTCCAGGACGTTTGCTTAACACGACAACAGTGCTGCCCATTGATATTGCTTCAGATATGTCATGTGTTACAAGAATTGCGGTTTTGTTCTGTTCTTTTATTATCTTATAGATGTCATCACTGACCTCAAGACGCGTATTGTAGTCGAGAGCTGAAAATGGTTCATCAAGAAGCAGAATGTCTGGTTCAGTTGCAAGTGTTCTTATAAGTGCAACTCTCTGGCGCATCCCACCAGATAAAGATGATGGCTTTGCGTTCCGGAATTCTGATAATCCGTAATCATTTAACATATCATCAACCTTTTTTAGTTTTTCATCTGTGCATGTTTTGCTAAGTTCTAAGCCTAAGAGTATATTCCTGTATACAGAACGCCATTCAAACAGACAGTCGCGCTGCAGCATATAACCTATATGAACAGGGGTATCTTTGGAATTAATTACTATATTGCCAGAGTCAGGTTTTAACAGCCCGGCAATGATGGAAAGAAGAGTAGATTTGCCGCATCCTGATGGACCTACTATAGAAGTGAAGCTTCCAGGCATTATGTCGATTGAGACATGCGACAGTGCATCTACGTGCTGCTTGGAATCATGATATGAAAAAGATATATCTGATATGGAAAGAAGTGGTTCCATTAGCTGGCTCCTTATGATTTCTTAATTTATAATATGCAGCATCAGGCGTTAATTGATTGCAAAATGATTGCAATAATAGTATCATTACAATGAATACGAAAGCGTATGAGAGGGTAATGGTATGATAGATATTGACGAGATGTTAAAATCGATCCGCAATAAGCATGTGTATATCCAGATGCATAATTTTCCAGACCCGGATGCGATTGCCAGTGCATTCGGCCTTCAGTATCTGCTTAAAGCAAAAGGTTTTGCTTCAACTATAGTGTATAAGGGAAAGGTGAATCATGGAAGTTCATATTCTATGGTGGCACGTCTTGGAATAGACATTGTTGAGATACAAGATGTCAATATGACGGCGGATACAGAGATAATGATAGTTGATGCACAGAAGGGTAATGCTAATATATTAGATTTGCCAGGTAGTGAGATTGTGTGTTTTGACCATCATAAGACATATGAATCAGTGAAGTATATGTTTTCAGATATCAGACCAGAGGTCGGGGCATGTGCATCTATTATGGCTGAGTATATGTTTAATTATGGCGTTGATATAGATACAAGAATGGCAACGGCTCTCCTGTATGGAATTAAAGTTGACACAGCTAATCTTACAAGAGGCGTGTCGCAGCTTGATCTTGATATGTTTTATAAGCTGTTTAATATGGCTGACCAGAAGATATTAAAAGAATTTGACAGCAGTGTTCTTACTATGGAAGACCTAAAGGCATACAGTCTGGCGATTAACAGTATCAAGACTATCAATAGGACAAGTTTTGCCAATGTTGGATATAACTGTCCGGAAGCAATAGTTGCGGCTGTGTCAGATTTTATTATGATGCTTGAGACAACTGATAATACAGTTGTATATTCTGTTAAAGATGATGGAATTAAGCTGTCAGTCAGAACTTCAGGCAATATCAATGTGGGCGATATCGCAAACGAGGCTCTTAAAGGAATCGGCAGCGGCGGTGGACATGAGAATATGTCGGGTGGTTTTGTGCCATATGATCCATCTGTAGAAGCTCCGACGGATAATAAGGCGTATATAGATGGATTGATATATGAAATTGAAGAAAGATTTGCAAAACAGATAAAAAAGGCGTATAATAACTAAGATGTTGCTTCCTTGGCGTAGCTGGTAGCGCAACTGATTCGTAATCAGTAGGTCGTGGGTTCGAATCCCATAGGAAGCTTAATTGCAAAATGCCGCTAATGCTGGATAAATACTAGCATTAGCGGTATTTTGCTGGTTGGATTATTTATAGAAGTTACTTATTCCTTTAAAAATCAACAGGTTTTTCATATTCATGAATGAAGTGATATAATATTTACAAAAGCTATTGAAACTATTTTTGAAATGTGTAATAATTATATAGGCAATGGAGGATAGTATAGGCTAGGAGTACGCCTTGATGGAGGAAGCATTGGTGCAAATCCAACAATCTATTGTTTGTGCACTTATCATTATTGATAGGTGCTTTCTTTGATTAACTAATAAATTAATTAGATAGAAGAGGGGGATGGCATCATGGAAGTATTGAAAATGAAATATGTTGAACCGGATGATTATTTTCCACCAGAATCATGGGAAGAATTAGAAAAAATGAACAGGCTCCGGGAAGAAGAGTTAAAGAAGCAAAATGATAAACAAAATAAAAAGCAAAACAATAAATAAGAGGCTGGCACCTCAACGATTTTCAATCGATAAAGCGACAGCCCCTTATTTTATATCTTACATCGTCTCCATATAGATTAGATAAACTGATTGACATTCTTGTCATACTTATAATCTATAGAATCAAGTCTTTTTATAATATCCTGCTCACTGACACAATATGTCTTGCACAATTCTGAAAGAGAAGTGTAATGGTCACGGAGCTGTGTATTGACAAATGATAAAAGCATAACTGGGTCTTTTGGCATATCCATAATTCTCCTTATCTCATTTTCTAAATTCATAATTTACACAAATATTATATATGAAACATATTATTTCGCAAGAGCTTGTGGTAAAATATATTTATATTAAGAAGGGCTGTTAACGTATGTACACAGGTTATGATTATGAAGAATATTGCTGTGAATATCTAAAAAAACATGGATATAAACATGTCACACAGACACCTAAATCAGGCGATCATGGAATTGATATTATCGCAGTTAAACATAGGAAAAAATATGCATTTCAGTGTAAGTATTATGAGAACAAGATAGGTAACAGGGCTGTTCAGGAAGCGTATACAGGATGCAGCTTCTATGATTGTGATATTCCTGTTGTTATAACTAATTCAACATTTACCAGAAATGCTGTTGTGGAGGCTGAAACACTTGGCGTGGAACTTATGGAAGGAATAGAGATTAAGAGAAAACCGCATTATATTATGAGGCTTGCGGTGGCGGCTGTTATTGTGGCGGTAATACTTGAACATATGCCGGGAAGCATATCGGGTATGATTGACGATAAGATTACAGACCTGCTGAATAACCATTATGTAATAGCAGCGGGACTTGTGCTTATTGTCTGCTGCGTTATATATGGCATAATAAAATCTATGCATATATTAAAAAAGAGCAGTGAAGCCGAAATAGACGAAGAAGAGTAATAAAACATCAAAAGTATCGGAAATATGAATTAGAATATGAATTCTGCAACATACTAAATCTGATATTATAAGCACATCTGATGTGCAGAAATGAGGATGGTATGGGTGCAGATAATAAAACATCGGATATTAAGGCTGACGATAAAAAAGTTGAGGATTATGGACAGGTCACGCTCAATGGTGGTGAACATGATGATAAGATCCAGCTCATGACAATTATAGGCGAGATTGAGGGACATGATGTGCTTTCGGCTTCATCCAAGAGTACGAAATATGAGCATATCCTGCCACAGCTTGCGGCTATAGAGGATGACGGTGATGTTAAGGGAGTGCTTCTTCTTATCAATACTGTTGGAGGAGATGTGAGCGCAGGACTTGCACTTGCGGAGATGATTGCATCTATGAAGACACCGACAGTTTCGCTTGTACTTGGCGATGCACATAGTATAGGAGTACCGCTTACAGTTAGTGCGGACTATTCATTTATTGCACCGACAGCTACTATGATAGTGCATCCGGTAAGGATGAATGGAACAATTATTGGCGCACCACAGACTTTTGATTATTTTAAGATGATTCAGGATAGAATTGTTAATTTTATAGCAGCTCACGCAGATATTGAGGCTGATGAGCTGGAAAAGATGATGATTAAATCAGGCGTGCTTACCAAAGATCTTGGAACAATTCTTGTCGGACAGCAGGCAGTCGATGCGGGATTGATAGATGAGGTTGGCGGAATAAGCGATGCTTTGTGTAAGCTTCGTGAGATGATAAAAGAACACTAAGGAGATATGGATAATTATGCTGTGTAATGAGTGCCCAAGGCGTTGCAATATAGACAGGAGCATTACGAAAGGCTTCTGCGGGATGAGCGACAAGGTTTCGGTTGCCAGAGCGGCACTTCATATGTGGGAGGAACCCTGCATATCAGGAGAGAAGGGGTCTGGCGCAGTATTCTTTTCGGGATGTAATCTAAGATGTGTGTTCTGCCAGAATGCATGTATTGCAAGAGGCATGTCTGGTGTGGAGATTTCTGTTGACAGGCTTTCAGAGATTTTTCTGGAACTTCAGGAAAAAGGGGCTGTCAATATTAATCTTGTAACGCCTTCACATTATGTAAAAGAGATTGTAAAAGCTCTCATTATGGCAAAGAATAATGGACTGACAATTCCTGTTGTATACAACACAAGCTCGTATGAGCTCGTTGATACGTTGAAAAGCTTAGAGGGGCTTGTCGATATATATCTTCCTGATTTTAAATATGTTGACAGCTCACTTGCTATGCGATATTCACATGCAAATGATTATTACGAAGTAGCGTGTGCTGCGTTGGCAGAGATGCACAGACAGATAAGCACCTACAGTTTTGATGAACATGGAATCATGACGGGCGGCATTATAGTAAGACATCTTATACTGCCAGGGCATACAGCGGATTCAAAGAGAGTGATAAAATATATCAAAGACACATATGGAGATGATGTATTTATAAGTATTATGAATCAGTATACGCCTCTGCCACATGTCAGTGAATATCCTGAGATTAACAGAAAGGTCACAAAGAGAGAGTATGATAATGTTGTTGATTATGCCATTGATATAGGTGTGACAAATGGTTTTGTTCAGGAAGGCAGTGCTGCTGAGGAAAGTTTCATTCCTGAATTTAATGGAGAGGGTGTGAAAGCTGGTAAATAAGCGTAATACGAAATGCATGATTTTGAATTACGCTTATTTGCTGGGTTTGATGCTGCTTACAAGGGCAGATTATAATTGATACTCAATTTAAGATACAAATGATATAAAATCAATTTAAAAAATTACTACCAAATAGAACAAAAGTGTGTATAATATATTACATAACACAGATTGGATATGCATATGGATAATGCGAATACTATTGCGGGCAATAAAGCACATTTGTGGCAGATTGCTTTCTTTTCACTTAACAATACATCAACTAATCTATATCTGGCGATGATGGGATATGTGTCATATTATGCCAACGGAATTGCAGGATTGTCTGTTGTTCTTGTATCTTTTATTCTTACAGGAATGAGAGTGTTTGATGGAATTACTGACCCTGTTATAGGGTATGTGATTGACAGGACTAATGGAAGATTTGGCAAGTTCCGTCCATTTATGATATGGGGATATATCATACTGGCAGCCAGCTCGCTGCTTTTGTATTTTACAACACATCTGGTACAAGGATGGTTCAGGGTTCCGTATTTTATAGCTATATATACGTTGTACATAATAGGCTACACGTTCCAGACGGCAGTTGTGAAGTCTGGGCAGTCAGTTATAACTAATGATGTCAACCAGAGACCGATGATAACATTTTTTGATTCGACATTTATTATGTTTGCGCACGGCGTTGTGGCGTTTTATGTGTCGGTGTATCTTATTGGCAAGTACCATGATTTTAATAATGCTGCATTGTTTAAGGAGTTTGTTGTGACAGTTGTCATATTCTCAGGGATATGTACACTGCTTGCGGTTATTGGAATCTGGCAGAAGGACAGACCGCAGTTCTATAAGATGGAGGACGAATCCAGGGAAAAGATTCATTTCAGGGATTATGCTGCTATATTAAAGCATAACAAGCCTATAAGGATGCTTGTCATAGCTGCGGCGTCTAATAAGTTTGCAGCTATGGTATATGGTAATTCAGCAGTAATAGTCATGCTGTATGGTATCCTTATGAATAATTATCCACTGGCGGGTGTTATAGGGATTATAGTAGGAATACCCAACCTGCTTATAATATACATAGGCATTACATATGCCAGAAAAGCCGGACAGAAGAAAGCAATGATTAAGGCAACGTGGGGATGTATAATATCACAGGCAGTTCTTATGTTTATGATGTTATTTACGGATCTTACGAAAGTGAGTCTTACACATATCAATATGATAACAATTGCGTTTCTTTTAGTATTTACACTGCTTAATGGACTTAAATCCATAACTAATAATATGGTTGTGCCTATGATAGCGGACTGTACTGATTATGAGTACACATTAAGCGGACATTTTGTTCCGGGCATAATGGGTGCATTGTTTTCGTTTATAGATAAGACGTTCTCAGCATTTGGAACGGGATTTGTTGGGATAGCGCTTTCTATAGCAGGATATTCCAGGGCGTTTCCACAGGTTGGGGATGAGCTTACACCACAACTAAAGTTTCTTACAGTGTTCTTTTACTGCATAATTCCAATTATAGGCTGGATTGTGACGATAGTTATAATGCGTTTTTACCAGCTTGATAAAAGAACTGTATCAGGAATGTATACTAATGATGATGGAAAATAGGTTGGAAGTACATTTGACTTGCTTGAAAAGAGGGAAAGATTATGGCTGAATTGATTGTTACAAAAGGAAATCCTATATACATGGGAACTTCAAGGCAGGGCAGGGTATATAATTTTGCATATTGCAGCGATGCAGCAGAGGTGTATCTGTTGATACTTGATTCTGATTTTAATGAGGTGCACAGGATAAGGCTTGACAGCTCATATAAGACAGGCGATGTATTTGCGGCAGCACTCAGTGGTGTGTCACTTGACAAATATTTTTACTGTTATGAGGTTGATGGCGTTTTAAAGCTGGATCCATATTCCAAGACGATTACTAACTGTGAAAAGTTTGGAATAGAAGAGAATAAAAGGCATGCAAGCAGGATTGTGCTTGATAAATTTGAGTGGGGAGATGACAAACCTCTTGAAATTCCTTATGAGGACTGCGTTTTTTATAAGATGCATGTCAGGGGATTTACTAAAAGCAGGACTTCAGGAGTAAAGTGCAAGGGCACATTCAAGGGGATTGCGGAAAAAATTGATCATCTTAAAAATCTTGGCATTACAACTATAGAGCTGATGCCGTGCTACGAATATGACGAGATGGGAAGGTTTCCTGAACTGAGTGATGATAAGGAGAGCATATACAATAAGCTGCCGATAAACAGGCCGGTTAATTACTGGGGATATTGCAGTGGATTCCATTTTGCTCCGAAAGCCTCATTTAGTGCGGCTTCACAGACAAGAGCGGATTATACAGTTGAGTTTAAGAGTCTTGTTAAACTGCTTCATGCTAATGGGATTGAAGTTGTTATGGAGATGTTTTTTGACAGGGAAACACCCGATATGATACTTGACTGTGCAAGGTTCTGGGTGAGAGAATATCATATTGACGGAATCCATCTGTATGGACCACAGACAGCTCTTGAGCTTATTGCAAGCGATCCTATGCTTTCACATACCAAGATAATAACGGTATACTGGGACAGGGATAGGAAAGGTGTCCGCAATATGGCAAGCTATAATAATGATTATAGCAATGTGGCAAGAAAGCTTCTTAAAGGCGATGAAAACCAGCTTGAGAGTTATATTGGAATGTCCAGAAGGAATCCTTATAATAGTGCGGTTGTTAATTATATAACTAATCACAATGGTTTTACAATGATGGATCTTGTCAGCTTTGATAGAAAACATAATGAACATAATGGCGAGAATAATCAGGATGGCGAGAACTATAATTATAGCTGGAACTGTGGAGTTGAGGGCAAAACGCGTAAAAAGAAGATAGTTGATTTGAGGCAGAGGCAGATGAAAAATGCTTTCTTTATGCTTTTGTTTTCAGCGGGAACGCCGCTTATTCTTGCTGGTGATGAGTTTGAGAATTCACAGGGGGGCAATAATAATCCTTACTGTATAGATGGTGAGACTACATGGCTGAACTGGAAAAAGTCAGATGAGGCATGTGATATGGAGAAATTTGTCAGAAAGCTTATAAGATATAGGCTCGGACATAAGATTCTCCATATGGAAAAGCAGTTGTTTGCTTCAGATTCCAAATCATGTGGTTACCCGGATGTATCTTATCATGGCAGTGATGCGTGGTATCAGGTTATGGAGAATTACAACAGGCATATTGGCATAATGTACTGCACGAATTATGACGGACATCCGCATGATGATGGATATGAGCTTATATATGTGGGATTTAATATGCATTTTGACGAACATCAGTTAGCTTTGCCTAAGCTGCCTGGGGATGTTGCATGGGAGCAGAGGATATCTTCTGGAACAGAACAGCTTAATATCCAGGATGGAAGATATATCCATATACCGCCACGTACAACAGTGGTGCTTCGTGCGGTTATAAATATCAAGAATGAAAAGGATGAAAAGAATGGTAAACATTAATAATATTGAGGAGCTGAATTCTTTCTTTGAAGAATTCCAACAGAAGTTCCAGGCAGGAGAGGAGCGTGCGGCAGCAGATATGCTATCAGGACTCCTTGAAGACATAGAGGAGCAGATGCCTGCCGTGAAAGCTGGATGCGTTGATGAGAGAGGCAATATATCATCATCAGAAGAAAAAGGTACATGTGCTATAAGTCTCAATCATGTTATGGAATATTATATATATGCATTTTATTATAAGCCGGACTGGGATGTATCTGCGACACAGATTCCTATAGGTGAGTATTACAGGACACATGGCGGACTCTGCATCAAGCTTTCCAGATTTAAGGAGGGAGCAGAAAGCTTCAAGAAAGCCATATGCTGGAATCCTGTTGACCTTGACGCTATACTTGGACTAGCTGAGTGCTATAGGAATCTTAATATGATTGACAGGTATTATATAGTAACTAAACAGGCATACAGATATTGTTGTACGAGAGCAACGATGGCAAGATATTACCGCAATATGGGATATTATTATGTGGCTAAGTATAAGCCAGAGGTTGCAAGAGCATGTTATGTATACAGCAATATATACTATAAGACTGATAATGCAGACAGTGAGTTAAAGTTTATAGAGGAAGCATTAAAGGAAAAGACACCTGACCTTACAATTGCACAGATGCAGGAAATATTTGAAAGAGAGGGGATTGAACCTGGTCCGGCATCTGATACGATAGGTGTTATATATCGTGTCGGAGAACTTATGATGAGCGACAATGAGTATGCGCTTGCGCGTGACTGCTTTTCTATAGTATATGACATAACAAGAGAGAAAGAATTAGAACCTGTGCTTGATGAGTTACAGAGGGCACTTGGAATGGAGAACGATAATGGCTGATAAGTATGATTCAATTATATTTGACCTTGATGGAACATTGTGGAGCGCCACAGAACCCATTATGGAAGCATGGAATGAGATTTTATCAAAGCATCCGGAGATAAAGCGTGGCAGGCTTACGCTTCCAGAGTTAAGACAGTGCATGGGACTGGTAATGTATGACATAGCTGCAAAATTATTTCCAGATGAGGAGACTGGTGTACGCAATACATTAATGGATGAGATGTGTGCATATGAGAATGAATATCTATCAATTCATGGCGGGCAGCTGTTTCCAGATTTGGAGGATACACTTAAAAAGCTTAAAGATAAATATAAGCTTTACATTGTAAGCAATTGTCAGGATGGATATATTGAAGCGTTTTTAAAAGCACATAAACTGGCAGGCTATTTTCTGGATACAGAGTGCTGGGGAAGGACAAGAGTGTCAAAGGGTGAGAGCAACAAGATACTTATGGCAAGAAATGGTTTGTCAAACCCTGTGTATGTGGGAGATACAATAAAAGATGCACAGTCTGCGAAGGATGCCGGCATAGATTTCATATATGCTGCATATGGATATGGTGAAGTCGATAAAGAGTCATATGTTTACAAAATTGATTGTTTTAAGGACTTGACACAGATGCTTTAAGATGATAATATGTGCAAAGATTAATATTTAAAGTCGTTGAACAAAATAGTACCTTGGGCAGGTACATCACAGAGAGTCAGCGTTGGTGGAAGCTGATATGGAGAGCCTTTGGGAATGGGTTTGGGAGATGCAGAGATGAACGTAATTTGCAAGTAGTCTTTGACGTATGCCTCACGTTACAGAGGAGAGATATAGTTGCATTATGCAATGTATCGAAAGAGTTGATTTGAGTTAAATGGTGGCATATCCAGTTTTCTGGATATGCCTTTTTTACTTATCAAGAACAAGGGTGGCACCACGATAATTCGTCCCTGGCAGATGTATCTGCCGATGAGTTATCGTGGTTTTTATTTTCGTGATTCATCCAGGATACATAAGAAATATTAATTGTAAAGGATGGAACACGATGGAAAAAAAGACATTGAGAGTGTACAGAAAATCAGTGAGTATAGTTGATGAGTCAGCAGTCACAATATACCAGAACCTGGGTGCAGAAAAAGTTGGATTTCTGATGGAAAGCACTGACAAAGAGAATGACAGCTATACATTTATGGGTGTTGAGCCAGATGCGCTTATACAGTCAGATAAGGATTCTTTAGTCATAACATATAATGACGGAAGAAGAGAGGTTATGAAAGGCAATCCTCTTGAACTGCTCAAAGAATTTTATTCACAGTTTGATGTGCTGCCAAGTGAGAGTGAACTTGAATTTAACGGAGGACTTGTTGGAAGTCTTGGGTATGACTTTATAAGATATACAGAAAAGCTCCCTGACGATAACCCTGATGAGATAGGAATAGAAACAATCCAGCTTATGCTTGCAACTAAATTCATTGCTATAGACCATAATGCAGAGGTTATGACAGCTGTTGTGCTTGATGAGGATAATGAGGAAGGAAAGCAGAGAGCGCTTGAAGCTGCCAATGAACTGCTTAAACGTGCTTCATCTGGTGAGCATCAGGAAGATATTGAAAAAAAATATGTGCATGACGGTGTGATAATACATAAGTCTGACACACTTGATGATTATACTAAAAAGGTTAATAAAATTAAGCAGTATATAGTAGATGGACATATATTCCAGACAGTACTTTCACAGCGCTGGACAATACAGACAAAGCGTACAGGATTTAATCTGTATGAGGAATTAAGACAACTTAATCCTTCACCATATCTTTATTATTATAATTTCGGAGAGTTTGAGGTTATAGGAAGCTCACCAGAGATGGTTGTAAAGCAGGTTGACGAGAGAGTGTATACATGTCCTATTGCTGGCACAAGACGAAGAGGGAAAGATGCCAAAGAGGATATGGAACTTGAAAGAGAGCTTATAGGTGATGAGAAAGAAAGAGCCGAACATGTCATGTTAGTTGACCTTGCAAGAAATGATATGGGCCGCATAAGCCAGATTGGAACAGTTAAAGTTACAGATTTCATGAGAATACAGCGTTATTCACATGTAATGCATATCGTTTCGATGGTTGAAGGAAAAAAACATGGCGAATATCATCCATTTGATCTTGTATCGTCATTTCTTCCTGCTGGAACATTAAGCGGAGCGCCTAAGATAAGAGCAATGGAGATTATAGATGAGCTTGAGACTGTAAGACGTGGATTATATGGAGGTGCGACAGGCTATATGTCATTTGATGGCAATATGAACTTCTGTATAACCATAAGAACAATGATAAAGAAGGGCGATAAAGTATATCTTCAGGCAGGAGCAGGAATTGTGGCAGATTCAGTTCCAAAGCTTGAATATAAGGAGTGCTGCAACAAAGTTATGGCTCTTGCAAAGACATTGGTAGAGGAGGAAAATCTATGATTCTCTTGATTGATAATTATGATTCTTTTACATATAATCTATACCAGTTTATAGGCATATTTAATGATGATATCAAAGTGGTGCGTAATGACTGTATAACGATACCAGAGATAGAGGCTATGAATCCGGAATCCATAGTTGTCTCACCGGGACCTAAAAGTCCTAAGGAAGCTGGAATATGTTTAGATGTTATAAAGCATTTTGCTGGAAAGAAGCCGATACTTGGCATATGTCTCGGACACCAGTGCATAGGTGAGGCATTTGGTGGTGTGGTTGACCATGCAAAGAGTATATTTCATGGTAAACAGTCAGTGATTCATCACAGCGGTGACGGCGTATTTACAGGAGTAAGTGATGGGATTAAGGTTGCAAGATATCATTCTCTTGCGATAATGCCAGATTCACTTCCAGACTGTTTGGAAGTCATTGCAAGCACAGATGATGGCGAGATAATGGCAGTAAGACATAAGGAATACAAGATTGCTGGCCTGCAGTTTCATCCTGAATCCATATATACAGAGCACGGAAAAAGAATAATAGAAAACTTTTTAAAAGGCAATATATAGTGAGGAACAGATATGATATTAGATGATATAGTCGCTGCAAAGAAAAAACGTCTGCCAGAGCATAAGGCAGTTATCAGTGAAGAACAGATGAAATGTGAAGCGCTTGAAAGTAAGAGGGTATCATACAGCTTTTACGATGCTCTTGCTAAGAAAGGATTGTCTATAATAGGTGAATTTAAGAAAGCATCGCCAAGTCATGGGAAGATGGATTCCAAGGTTGACCTGACTGAGAGGATTGACCAGTACAATATAGCAGTTGATGCTATATCATGCCTTACGGAAGAGGATTATTTTAATGGCGGTACTGAGTATCTTAAATCAATAAGACAGATGTCGCAGCTTCCAATAATCAGAAAAGACTTCATAATTGAAGAATATCAGGTGTATGAGGCAAAGGTTATAGGTGCAGATGCAATTCTGCTTATAGCAGCTATTTTAGATGATGATACATTCAGGAAATTATATGACCTTGCATACAGTCTTGGTCTTGATGTACTCTGCGAGGTTCATGATGAGGAAGAGATGAAGAGAATGATTGCTCTTGGAGTTAAAATCATCGGAATAAATAACAGAAACCTTAAGACATTTGAGGTCAGCCTTGATACAACCAGGAGATTATGCACGATGGCTCCAGAGGGAACTGTGCTTGTGTCGGAGAGCGGAGTATCAACAGATGAAGATATTGAAGTGCTCAAAACAAGTGGTGCAGATGCACTCCTTATAGGAACAGCTTTTATGGAATCAGAGAATCCGGAGAAACTGGCACTTCACTGGAAAGATATATATAATAGTAGGAATTGAGGCGGTTTATATGGCAGAAATTAAGATATGCGGCCTAAAGATAGCTTCAGATATAGATGCTGTCAATCTGTATGAACCGGAATATGTGGGGATGGTTATGTATTTCCCGAAAAGTTCAAGAAATGTGACAGAAGAGCTTGCTAAGACACTTGCGACAAAAATTAAACCAGGAATTAATAAAGTTGCTGTTACAGTCAACCCTAGTCTGGAACAGGCTTTGACAATAAAACAGATTGGATTTGATTATATTCAGATTCATGGAGATGTCTCACAGGAAGTTATTGATGGCATAACGCTTCCAGTTATAAGAGCCATTAATATATCTGAGAATAATTCGATTGGGAAGTTTGAAAAAGAGCTGGAAAAATTAGCTGTATGTAATAATATATATGGTGTCCTGTTTGATGCAGGAACACCTGGAAGTGGCAGAACGTTTGACTGGACAAGTATCGGGCGTATACAGGAGACTGTAAGAAAATCAGGACTTAAACTTTTTCTTGCAGGAGGACTTAATGAACATAATGTTTCAGAGGCTGTTAACCTGGTGAATCCTGACGTTGTAGATGTAAGCTCAGGAGTTGAATATGATGATCTGCCATCTGGAAGCGGTAAAGATGCAGATAAGATAAAAAAATTTATCGAAAATGCAAGAATATTATCATAACAAAATATAAAGACAATATAATTAAAGGAAGGGATATAGACATGTCAGATAACAGATACTATGGAGAATTTGGTGGACAGTTTGTTTCAGAGTCGTTAATGAATACTCTTGATTCATTAGAAAAGGCTTTTGATGAGGCAATGAAAGATGAAAAATTTATTGAGGAGTACAATTACTATCTGAAAGAATATGTTGGGCGGGAGACTCCTCTTTACTATGCAGAGCGTCTCAGTGAGAAATATGGCGCTAAGATATATCTTAAGAGGGAGGATCTTAACCATACAGGTGCACACAAGATTAACAATGTTATAGGCCAGATTCTTCTTGCAAAGAGAATGGGTAAGACTAAAGTTATAGCAGAAACAGGCGCAGGACAGCATGGTGTTGCAACGGCTACAGGTGCGGCTTTGTTTAATATGGAGTGTACAGTTTATATGGGAGCTGAGGATATTGAGAGACAGAAGCTTAATGTGTTCAGAATGGAGATGCTTGGCGCCAAAGTTGAGCCAGTTACAACAGGAAGTGCAACATTAAAAGATGCAACTAATCAGGCTATAAGAACGTGGGCTGAGAGAGCAGAGGATACATTTTATATAATTGGTTCGGCAGTAGGACCACATCCATATCCTAAGATGGTAAAGGAATTCCAGAGAGTAATATCAAGAGAAGCAAGAAAGCAGATACTTGAAAAAGAAGGAAGACTTCCAGATGCAGTTGTTGCATGCGTGGGTGGCGGCTCTAATTCAATCGGTATGTTTGCAGATTTCATAGATGATAAGGATGTTGAACTTATAGGCGTTGAAGCCGGCGGATTAGGAGTTGAGACTGGCAAGCATGCAAGCGCAATGGCTATGGGACAGGTTGGTGTCCTTCATGGAATGAAGTCATATCTTTTACAGGATCAGGATGGCAATATCCAGCTTGCACATTCAATATCAGCAGGACTTGATTATCCAGGCGTAGGCCCAGAACATGCCTATCTTAGAGACTCGGGAAGAGCAAAATATGTATCAGTCACGGACAAGGAGTGCATGGATGCACTCATGGAACTGTGTAAAATAGAAGGAATTATTCCTGCTATAGAGAGTGCCCATGCACTTGCACATGTAATCAGGATGGCTCAGGGTGAATATAAGGGAAAGACAATTGTTATGTGTCTGTCTGGACGTGGAGATAAAGATGTCAATACAGTTGCTAAATATCTTAATGGAGAGGAGACTAACAAGTAATGAACAGAATAGAAGAAAAGATGGAACAGCAAAAAAAAGCTGGCAGAAAAGCATTTATTACATATACAACATCAGGACTTCCAGATATGGATACAACAGAGCGTATTATGTTTGCACAACAGGAAGCTGGTATTGATGTTATGGAACTTGGAGTGCCATTCTCTGATCCTATAGCTGATGGTTCGGTTATACAGGCAGCATCTTATGAAGCAATACTTAATGGTGCTACTCTTTCAAAGACATTTGAGCTTATGAAAAAAGTCAGGGACAATGGACTTACAACGCCAGTTGTGTATATGATGTATTACAATACAATTTACCATTATGGACTTGAAGCATTTGTTGATAAATGCATTGAATGTGGTGTTGACGGGCTTATTATTCCTGATCTTCCAAAGGAAGAACAGGGTGAACTTAAAGCAGTTCTTGATGCAAAGGATGGTTCGCCAATCCTTATACAGCTTATATCACCTGTATCAAAGCAGAGAATTCCAGAGCTTGTAAAGGATGCAAGAGGTTTTGTGTATTGTGTATCACAGATGGGTGTTACAGGTGGACAGGCAGAATTTCATAAGAATATCAGAGAATACCTTTCGGAGGTAAAATCTGCAAGCCCTGTTCCCGTTATGATGGGATTTGGTATAAGGACAGCAAAGGATGTTGAGCCTCTTGAGGATATAATTGATGGTGCAATAGTAGGCTCTCATTTTATTAAGCTTCTAAAAAGCAGTAATTACGATACAGAGACAGTTAAAGAGTATATAACAACATTTAAAACGGAGATGGCTTAGAATGATACCGCTATTGGCAAAAAATGCTGTCAGACTGAAATGCACATATCAGGAAGCTGGAATGACAGGAAATTATGAATGTGCTTATGCACTTGGAATTGTGTCGGCATATACAGGGCAGGAAATGAAAGAGCTTATTGAGGATTTTCAGGTATTTAAGCAGCAGGTTATGGAGAATGCAGGAGATTATCAGGGAAGTGATGACAAGATGAAAAGATTGTTTGAACTGATTAATGAGTATGAAGCAAGTGAAGTTAATGATGAACAGATACTTGAACTTTATCATATGGGCTATGAAGATAAAACAATATAAATATATGTGAAAAAGATATAATTATTTTTATGTTTTGCATTGCTTGTTGTTTATTTTGACTAAAACCAAAAAATCAAGTTGACTTTCAAAAAATCTTAGTATATATTTTATAGGAATTGATGGAGGACTGATATGATACAAGTTGTAGAAGTAGGAAATATTGAGAATACATATAGCAACCCAGTTGCTGAGTTAGTTCAGACTGCGTGTAAGTACGAAAGTCATATTACTGTTCAGGAAGGCGGTAAATATATTAATGCCAAGAGTCTTATGGGAATGATGGCATTTGGCCTTAAGAATGGTATGAAAGTTGAGATATCAGCTGACGGAGCCGATGAGAGTGACGCAGTTGACGCTGTTAAGCATTTTTTAGCTTGTAATTAGGGGTAAGGAGGCTATTATTTATGGAAAGCAATGAGATTTTTGGAAGCACAGCAAAAGCAGAGGCAGAGAAAGCTGAGAAGAAACCAGCTGTCAGAAAGACTGTAAAAAAGCAGACTGCTAAGGTTAATGATGATGCTAAGAAGCCTGCAGTAAAGGCAGCAGCCAAGAAGACAACAAAGAGGGCAGCTAAAGCAGAGACAAAGACAGCAGAACCAGAGAAGACTGCAGCTGTAAAGGCAGAGACAAAAGCTGCCAAGAAGCCTGCAACAGATAAGCCTAAGAGAACATACACAAAGAGAGCAGAAGTTAAGAATTCTGTTTTTATTCAGTTCCAGGGACAGCAGGTTGACTATGATGCTATAGTGAAGAAGGTTGAAGAAGACTGCAAGAGACAGAAGGTTAAGGCTAAAGATCTCACTCTTTACATCAAGCCAGAGGATAATGCATGTTATTACGTTGCTAATAATGGCATTGCTGGCAAAGTCGATCTTTACTAATGATTTTATTACTATCAATTTATAGTAAGGTATAAGACAGATTTATATAGAACAGAGCTTTGATGATTTATGGAGTCCGTGAAGGATGAAAGAATATTTGAAGCTCTGTTTTGTTTTTTTGAAAAATTATAGTTAATCAGACATTTTGTTAGTTTTGCCTATTAACATTATCTGGAAAAAAGTATAGAATATGACACTGGGATAATTATTAATAAATATGTAGGAGGTTCTAAACTATGAATATTCCAATGTGGTTAGTTGTTCCGTTTGCCGGTTTATTACTGTGCATAGCGGTATTTCCATTAGTAAAATCAGAATGGTGGGAGAAGAACCAGCCGTGGGCGGTTGCTTTCTGGTCAATACTCTTTATCATTCCTTATGCGGTATTGTATGGTGTGCCTTCTGCAACAGAGACAGTACTTGAATGTATAATTAATGATTATCTGACATTTATTGTATTGTTATTTGGTTTGTTCTGCGTAGCCGGTAATATTACGCTTGAAGGTGATCTTGCAGGTTCACCAAGAGTCAACACTATTATGCTGGCAATAGGAACACTGCTTTCAAGCTGTATAGGTACAACAGGTGCAAGTATGCTTCTTGTTCGTCCTATAATCAAGATGAATGCATGGAGAAAAAGAAAAAGCCAGATAATGATTTTCTTCATATTCATGATATCTAATATGGGTGGATGTCTTACTCCAATAGGTGACCCACCATTGCTCATGGGATTTACAAGAGGGGTACCATTTACATGGAGTTTAAAGCTATTTCCTATATTATTATTTAACATTGTTGTTCTTTGCATTATATTCTATCTTATTGACAGGCTTAATTATAGAAAAGATATTGCTGAAGGCTGCAGACCGGATCTTAGCAAAGCTGGAACAGAGGTTAAGTTTGAAGGTGGACATAATGTTATATTTATAGTAATGATTGTAGCTGCTGTTATCTTAAGCGGTGTTCTTCCTACATTGCCAATATTTAAGAATGCAGAGGGTGCAGTGAGAGGAATTAAGGTGTTCGAGGATGTTACATTTACATTCCCGGCTATGATAGAGATAGCTATTATTCTTCTTGCGGCATGGCTTTCATTCAAGACAACTAAGAAAGAAATCAGAGTTAAGAACCACTTTACATGGGGAGCAATCAAGGAAGTTGCAATTCTTTTTGTTGGTATCTTTATAACAATGCAGCCAGCGTTAAAAATCCTTACAGCTAAAGGTGCTTCACTTGGAATAACAGAGCCTTACCAGATGTTCTGGATAACAGGCGCACTTTCGAGCTTCCTTGATAACACACCAACATACCTGGTATTCCTTACAACAGCAGGAACACTTGGCGCTACAACAGGTATAGCAACAACAGTGGGTATGGTGACAGAGAAGCTTCTTACAGCTATCTCGTGTGGTGCTGTATTTATGGGAGCAGTTACATATATTGGTAATGCACCTAACTTTATGGTAAAATCAATCTCAGATGAGAATGGTGTCAGAATGCCAAGCTTTTTCGGTTATATGTTATGGTCAATTGGTATTCTTGTGCCAGTATTTATACTTGATACGTTGATATTCTTCATATAGGAGGTGGACTGACATGAAAAAAGATAATAAAACTAATTCATCTAGCAGTGTAATCTCAGAGGAGAGCAAAGCTAATGCAAGAGAACTTGCGCAAAAGATTTATAATCTTGATGGAGAAGTATACAAAGCTGTTGGTTCAGCGTTAGGACGAACTTTTAACAATGGTGAGAAGAAGGATGTTGATGAATTATACAAGCTTATTCTTACTAATCCTCAGGGCTATAAGTTAAGAAGTGAGATAGCTCTTGTTGGTAATATGGCAAGAACAATCCGCGATAAAGACGAAAAGAAAAAAATGATGAGAGAGTACAATAATCTGCTCAATCAGGTCAGAAGCCTCCCACGTTCTTTCGGCAGTGTTGATATCAAGGATGAATTCCTTGCGAACCTTAATTCATCAAATTTTGGACATAAAATGTCAGAAGATGATCATCTTATAATATGTATAAGCCGAACAGAAGGCAGTGCTGGTACAGATATTGGATTTGCCCTGGCAGATGAGCTTCGTATCAATTACTATGATGCGGAAGTTTTTAAAGACGTATTGAAAAAGATAGATGATGAAAAAGATGGCGAGTGGCTTAGTAAGACTGCGTTAAAGAGCAAGAGTGTGAGAGATTTCAGCCGTTATCATGGCCTTAGCAGACGTGATGCAGTATTCTTTAATGAGAGTGAGATCCTGTGTAATCTTGCAAAGGAGCAGGATTTTATTGTGATGGGACGTTGCGCAGATGCGGTTCTTAGGAATAATCACATTCCTCATATAAGTGTATTCATAACAGCACCATTTGAGAAACGTGTTAAGAGAATAATGGAACTTGAAGGAATCTCTTATAAGCAGGCTGCAAAGAGATTAAGCAGGAGAGATGTACATAGAGAGCATTTCTATAGATTTTACACTGGTCAGATATGGGGCAATGCTTCTAATTATGACCTCTGTATCAACAGTGCAAGCTATGGTATCAAGGAATCTGTTGACCTTATACTCCGTGTTCTTAACAAGGAACCTAAGAAAACCAAATAAAAATACCTTTGAAATGCTTTTGTATAAGTAGTATAATATATGTGGATGTATAGAATTTGTTTATACAGAAGCAATATAATATACTAGGAATAGGAGCAGATATCGATGTTCGAGATACAGAGTATGGTAATTTACGGTGTGGTAGGTGTGTGCGAAGTCAAGGACATATCGATTCCACCAATCAAAGGAATTGATGGTGAGTATTATTTTTTACAGCCTGTGTATGATGATAAGGGCATTATATATTCACCAGTTCACAATAACAAAGCTATGATACGTGCAGTCATATCTAAGGATGAAGCAGATAAGCTGATTGATATGGCAGAGCGTTGTAAGCAGGATGAGGAGCTTAATGCTAAGGTTATGCCAATGCAGTATGACGAGATGATGAAGTCTCAGGATGCTTACAAGCTGTTACATCTTATAAGACATTTCTATAATATCAAGAATGAGCGTGCAAAAGATCTGCGTAAGATGAAGTCAGCAGACACAAGAATGCTTCAGGCTGCAAGAAAGCTGTTGTATGGAGAACTTGCTGTTGCTACAGGTACAGATTATACTGATATGTGTAATCAGATGGATGAGATTTTAGGTCAGAACTGATTATTGATGTTACAGTCATATATGGCATATTGTGGTTCATATATATTATGTAGATAATATTAAAGGAACTGCTGTATGCAAGATATATCAAGAAGAATAGCGAGAAGTTTTATTATTGATTTAGTGCTGCTGGCAGTGATACTGTTAGCAGCATTTTTTGTACAAAGCTGCGGGGGAGATACTGCATCTGGTAAAGAAGTGTCAGAGTCAGCAGGATGTGACGTTTATGAAAAATGCATTGCGATAACATTTGATGATGGCCCGCATGGAAAAGATACGGAAAGATTGCTTGATGAGTTAAAAAAAAGAGATATAAAGGCATCATTTTTCCTTATAGGTGAGAATATTGAACAATCAGACCTGAACCGAAGCCTTGTTGAAAGAATGTACAATGAAGGCCATCTTATAGGAAACCACACATATACGCATATCAATATTAAGACGATTGGAAGAAATGCGGCACTACAGGAGATTAATAAAACTAACAGTATAATACAGGATATAACAGGGATGAATGTGACCTACATAAGGCCGCCTTATGGGGCATATGAGGATAGTTTTCTTGACTGTATATCAATGACTCCTGTATTGTGGACAATTGATCCTGATGACTGGGATACCAAGGATGTATCATTAGTTGTGAAAAGAGTCGTTGGCAATGCCGCAGACAGGGGAATAATACTGCTTCATGATTGCTATGATACTTCAGTTGCAGCTGCTGTAGAGATAATAGACCAGCTTATGGCGCAGGGATATCACTTTGTGACAGTTGACCAGATAATTTTAGAGTAAAGACTTGATTTTTTTTAAGAGACATATTATCATGTTAAAGATATTATAAATGTGATGACCTGGAGGAGTATGCATTGACAGCACCACAAGAGAGAATCCCTGGATTTAATCCATGCTGAGAGGTGGTTTTGGAGAGCGGATGCAGAAGGTAGCCAAGGTAGCAGTATGGCTGAGAAACATGCATGTAAGCTGTATCGGAGTGGTTTACGTTATAGAACCGGTGAGTGATAAATAAAGGTGGTACCGCGTAATAACGCCCTTTGTGCTGTATTATATGGCACAGAGGGCGTAATTTATTTAAAGGAGAATATTTAATGAGCAAAGAGTTAGAGAAAAATTACAACCCTTCTGAGATTGAAGACAGATTATATCAGAAGTGGCTGGACAAGAAGTACTTTCATGCAGAGGTAGACAGAAGTAAAAAGCCTTTTACAATTGTTATGCCACCTCCTAACATTACAGGAAAGCTTCATATGGGTCATGCATTAGATAATACTATGCAGGATATTCTTATCAGATTTAAGAGAATGCAGGGCTATGAAGCACTCTGGGTTCCTGGAACAGACCATGCAAGTATCTCTACAGAGGTTAAGGTTACTAATGCCTTAAAGGATGAGGGAATTGACAAGCATGAACTTGGAAGAGAGGGCTTCCTTAAGAGAACATGGGAGTGGAAGAAAGAGTACGGCGGAACAATTACAAGCCAGTTGAAGAAGATTGGTTCTTCATGTGACTGGGACAGAGAACGCTTCACAATGGATGAGGGATGCTCTAAGGCTGTACAGACTGTATTCATTAATCTCTATAATAAGGGACTTATATATAAGGGAAGCAGAATTGTCAACTGGTGTCCAGTATGTAAGACATCTATTTCAGATGCAGAGGTTGAACATGAGAATCAGGCAGGACATTTCTGGCATATCAATTATCCTGTAGTAGGTGAAGAGGGAAGATTTGTACAGATAGCAACAACAAGACCAGAGACACTACTTGGTGACTCAGCACTTGCTGTTAATCCAGATGATGACAGATATAAAGATCTTGTAGGCAAAGAAGTTTACCTTCCTCTTACAGACAGAAAGATACCTGTTATCGCAGATTCATATGTTGATATGGAATTTGGTACAGGTGTTGTTAAGATTACACCGGCCCATGACCCTAACGACTTTGAGGTAGGTAAGAGACATAACCTTCCAGAGATTAATATATTGAATGATGACGCAACAATTAACAATCTTGGCGGCAAGTATGCCGGTATGGATCGTTATGAGGCAAGAAAGGCTATGGTAGCTGACCTTGATGCACAGGGGCTTCTTGTTAAGGTTGAAGATCACGAGCACAATGTTGGTACACATGACCGTTGTAAGACAACTGTAGAGCCAATGATTAAGCAGCAGTGGTTTGTCAAGATGGATGAGCTTATAAAGCCAGCTATAGAGGGCGTTAAGAATGGCGATATAGAGCTTATGCCAGCATCTATGGACAAGACATACTATAACTGGACAGACAATATCCGCGATTGGTGTATATCAAGACAGCTCTGGTGGGGACACAGAATCCCTGCTTATTACTGTAAGGATTGTGGTGAGATGGTAGTATCAGCGGATGCTGTATGCACATGTCCTAAGTGTGGAAGCTCTAACATGGAGCAGGATCCAGATACACTTGATACATGGTTTTCATCTGCATTATGGCCATTCTCTACACTTGGCTGGCCAGATAAGACAGAGGAGCTTGATTACTTCTATCCAACAGATGTTCTTGTAACAGGATATGATATCATCTTCTTCTGGGTTATCAGAATGATATTCTCAGGATATGAGCATATGGGCAAGAAGCCATTTGGAAAGGTATTATTCCATGGACTTGTACGTGATTCACAGGGACGTAAGATGAGCAAGTCGCTTGGCAATGGTATTGACCCACTTGAAGTAATTGATAAATATGGTGCAGACGCTCTGCGTTATACACTTATCACAGGTAATGCTCCTGGTAATGATATGCGTTTCTATTGGGAAAGAGTTGAAGCAAGCCGTAATTTTGCTAACAAGGTATGGAATGCTGCAAGATTTATCATGATGAATGATCCTGATAATAAGGTTAAGGCAACAGATGCCACACCAGCTAACCTTACAGAGGCAGATAAGTGGATTCTTTCTAAGATGAATAATCTTATTAAAGAAGTCACAGATAATATGGAAAAGTACGAGTTAGGCATAGCGGTTGCCAAGCTTAACGATTTTATCTGGGAAGAGTTCTGTGACTGGTATATCGAGATGGTTAAGCCACGTCTTTACAATGATGAGGATACAACTAAGACAGCTGCTATATGGACATTAAAGAAAGTTCTTATTGATGCATTAAAGCTCCTTCATCCATATATGCCATTCATCACAGAAGAGATATTCTGCAATATACAGGATGAGGAAGAGTCAATTATGATTTCAAGCTGGCCTGTATACAGTGATGAGTACAACTTCACTAATGAAGAAAATTCAATAGAGACAATCAAGACTGCAGTACGTAATATCCGTAATATCCGCGCACAGATGAATGTTGCACCATCAAGGAAGGCTCTTGTATATGTTGTCTCTGAAAATGAATCAGTGAGAGATATATTTGCCAATGGTAAATTATTCTTTGCTACACTTGGATATGCAAGTGATGTTGTAATCCAGAATGATAAGACTGGAATACCAGAAGATGCTGTTTCAACAGTTATACCGGATGCAGTAATCTATATTCCATTTGCTGAGCTTGTAGATATTGATAAAGAGATAGACCGTCTGAAGAAAGAGCAGGCTAAGCTTTCAGGGGAAATCAAGAGATGTGAGGGCATGCTTGGCAATGAGAAGTTTGTTTCTAAGGCTCCACAGGCTAAGATTGATGAAGAAAAAGCAAAGCTTGCCAAGTATCAGCAGATGTTCGAGCAGGTTTCAGAAAGATTAAATACACTGTCAAAATAAAAAGGAGGGGTACTGATGGCAAAATCACAGATTCGGTCAATTGCATACGGAAGATATTCAATGGAAATGAGAAGTGGTAAGATTCTTTCTATTGATGAGGGATTTACAAAGCTTATTGGTTACACAGAAGATGATGTTAAGAATGGACTGGTTTTCAAGCAGTTCGTTCCAGATGTTGAGTATGATGACATCATAACAGACTTAAGACAGAGATTTATAGATAATGTCTATACATGCTATGAGCATGAGATGGTTACTAAGACGGGAAGCAGATTGGAAGTTGTTTCATTTGTAACAATACAGAATAAGCTCCTTGAAGGCCATAGAGTGCTTGAAGTTGGTATGGCAGCTATAGGTTAGAAGGTGAAAAGATGAAATTTGAGTTTTCAAAGAAAGCACTGTATTTTAAACCTAATATATTCAATATATTGCAGGATGAGATGGAAAAGCAGCAGAAGAAGGGAGTCAAGACTATTAATTTCTCGGTTGGGACACCTGACTTCGCACCAGCATCACATGTTATAGATACAGTCATAGAAGCGGCAAGTGATTCTGATAATTACAAATATTCGCTTACGGATACTAAGGAACTTAAAGAGGCTGTTGTTAACTGGTATAAGGACAGATACGGGGTTGATATAACACCAGAAGAGGTTATGTCAGTCAATGGCTCTCAGGAGGGTCTTGCACATATTGCTCTTACTGTATGCGACCCAGGGGATATTGTGTTAGTTCCTAATCCGGGTTATCCGATATTTGGTGTTGGACCATTTCTTAACGATGCAGATGTGCGTTATTATGATTTAAAAGCAGAAAATCATTTCGAGCCAGACCTCGATGAAATTGATGAGGAGCTTGCAAAAAAAGCTAAGATGATGGTTGTATCTTATCCTCTTAATCCTACATGTACATGTGCAGACAGGGAGTTTTATGAGAAGCTTGTAGCATTTGCCAACAAATATAATATTCTTATTGTACATGATAATGCATATTCAGAGATTGAATATGATGGAAGAAAAGGATTTTCATTCCTTTCAATTCCAGGAGCTAAAGAGGTTGGCGTTGAGTTTAATTCGCTTTCTAAGACATATAACCTCACAGGTCTTAGAATTTCGTTCTGTATAGGTAATGCAGAGGTTATAAGCAAATTCCGCACAATACGTTCACAGTTTGATTATGGTGTCAGCTACATAGTCCAGAAGGCAGCTATAGCAGCTCTTACAGGACCACAGGAAGGTGTAGCGTCGCAGCAGAAGCTGTATCAGATAAGAAGAAATGCACTGTGTGGCGGGCTTCGCAGCATAGGCTGGGATGTTCCTGATTCAGAGGGAACAATGTTTGTGTGGGCACCGATACCTGAAAGCTATACTTCATCTGAGAAGTTCTGCCTTGATATGTTGTCTAACACAGGTGTTTTGTGTACACCCGGTAGTGCATTTGGAACTAACGGAGAAGGATTTGTAAGGTTTGCCCTTGTTCATCCTGAGAATGTAATCAAGGAAGCAGTCGAAAAGATTGACGAGTGGCTTGGGTTAAAAAAATAACTATTATTGACAATGCACTGGCATAGTGGTATTTTACCATTGTCAGTGCATTATTTTATGTACTCATACCTTTGGGGCAAAGTGAGATGTCTGTGATACACAGATATCAATTCTTGACCGGCAGTGATACCCACATGGATGGAGTAAGTCTGCGAACCTGCTGTGCAGGCCGATTAAGTGAGAATCTTAAACCGACAGTATAGTCTGGATGAAAGAAGGAGGTCTATATGTCTAATTTTGTATCAACTATCAGCAAGACTTTATCGTCTGCAAAGGATAATATTTCATTTATCCTCGTTTCCATTTTAATGATTGTAATTGTATATCTGGTGGCTCTTGGCTGTGAGAAGCTTATTGAGAAGAAGAACGATTATAAGTTCTCGTCAGAAAAGACCAAGATTAACAAGCTGGTGCTTATGGCTATGTTATCAGCAGTAGCGGCAGTTCTTATGTATGTAGAATTTCCACTTACATTTGTTGCACCATCATTTTATGAGCTTGACTTAAGTGAAGTGCCAATTATGATTGGTTCATTCATGTTAGGGCCATGTGCAGGAGTTATTATGGAGGCTCTCAAAATTCTTCTGAAATTAGTGCTGAAAGGTACATCAACAGCGTTTGTAGGTGATTTTGCCAACTTTATACTTGGCTGTGCATTTGTTATTCCTGCATCTGTTGTATATCATACTAAGAAGACAAAGAAGAGAGCGGTTATAGGATTAGTTGTGGGAGGTGTAGTGCTTATAGTATCAGGAGTATTCCTTAATGCATTATATCTGCTTCCTAAGTATTCACAGCTCTATGGAATGCCAATCGAGGCATTTATAAGCATGGGAGCTAAGATTAATCCGGCAATTAGTAATGTGTTTACATTTGTTATTCTGGCAGTTGCACCATTTAATCTTATTAAATCAGTTATAGTGAGCATGATAACGATGTTTCTATACAAATATCTTAGTAAACTTATGAAGGTGCATAATAATTAAATTTTGCAGAGTACAAGGTAAGACACTGACATAAATCATTATTACCTTAAGCCATTACATTTGATTGCAAATGTGATGGCTTTTGTGTTATACTATCAAGGTTAGTTAAAAATGTGGAGGATAAGCATGAAACATGGGTATATCAGAACGGCTGCGATGACACCGGTTATCAAAGTGGCTGATTGTGAATATAATACTGACAGAATAATAGAACTTGCCAGCGAAGCCTATAAGAATGATGCAAGACTTACAGTATTTCCTGAGATGTGTATAACTGGATATACATGTAATGATTTGTTTTTGCAGGAAGAGCTTATAGAAGCTGCAAAGACAAGTCTTGTAAAGATATCAAAGGCTTCATCTTCATGGAAGGGAATGCTCTTGTATGTGGGACTTCCATATGAGATTGACAGCAAGTTGTATAATGTTGCAGCTGCGGTGTGTGATGGCAGGATTCTAGGTCTTGTGACTAAGAAAAATCTCCCTGATTATGGGGAATTCTATGAGAGAAGACAGTTTACCCCAGGATTTGAGAAGACACAGTACACGCAGATAGATGGATATCAGGTTCCAGCAGGAGCAAATATACTTTTCAGATGTTCCAACATGTCGGAATTTGTTGTAGGAGCAGAGATTTGTGAAGATTTGTGGGTTCCACAGCCACCGAGTATAGAACACGCCATGAATGGCGCTACAGTTATAGTTAACTGTTCTGCAAGCAATGAGACTGTAGGCAAGAAACAGTACCGTATGGAGCTTGTCAAAGGACAGTCTGCAAGGCTTGTGTGTGCATATGTATATTCAAGTGCTGGTGAGGGGGAATCTACACAGGATATCGTATTTGGAGGAGCTGATATTATATGTGAGAATGGAGCTGTTCTTGCAGCATCCAGATTGTTCAGTAATGAGTCTGTATACGCCGATATTGATTTACGAAAGATTAAGTCAGAGAGGCGGAGAATGTCAACATATAATATCCATAAGGGTTCAGATTACACCTATGTTGATTTTACAACGGATTATGTGGAACTTAATCTTATGAGGCATTATGAGAAGACTCCATTTGTTCCTGCAGATAAGAATAAGAAGCAGGAAAGATGTGAGGAGATTCTTGATATCCAGACATTTGGATTAAAGAAAAGACTTGTCCATACATCTGCGAAGAGTGCAGTGATCGGATTGTCAGGAGGACTTGATTCAACTCTGGCGCTTATTGTCACTGTCAGGGCATTTGATGCATGCAACATAGAAAGAAGCGGAATAGTCTGCGTGACAATGCCATGCTTTGGAACAACTGACAGGACATATAATAATGCTGTTATGCTGGCAAAATGTCTTGGATGTACGCTGCGTGAGATTAACATAAAAGAATCAGTTTCAATGCATTTTAAAGATATAGGTCATGACGAGGCTGTTAAAGATGTGACATACGAGAATGGACAGGCAAGAGAGAGAACACAGATTCTTATGGATATAGCTAACCAGACGGGAGGGCTTGTCATAGGAACAGGCGATATGTCAGAGCTTGCACTTGGCTGGGCAACTTATAATGGTGACCATATGTCGATGTATGGTGTCAATGCGTCAGTTCCAAAGACGCTTGTAAGGCATCTTGTTGGATATTACGCTGATACATGTGGTGATGACAAGTTAAGTGAGGTGCTTCTTGACGTGCTTGATACACCGGTAAGTCCTGAACTTCTGCCACCTTCGGATGATGGAACAATAGCCCAGAAGACAGAAGATCTGGTAGGACCATATGAACTGCATGATTTCTTTATGTATCACATGTTAAGATTCGGAGTTAGTCCTGAAAAATTATTCAGAATAGCAAGACAGACATTTAAAGATACTTATGATGATTATACGATTTACAAATGGCTAAGAACATTTACATGGAGATTTTTTGCACAGCAGTTTAAGCGGTCATGTCTCCCAGATGGTCCGAAGGTTGGTACTGTTGCAGTATCTCCTAGAGGCGATTTGAGAATGCCTAGTGATGCATCAAGTGCATTGTGGATGAGTGAATTAGATAAAATAAAATCCGAATATGGATATTAATATTAAGATGGAGGTCTTTTAATTATGGCAAAGGAAAATAAGAAACAGTCACCAAACCAGTTAGAAAAGGTAGTGACAAAGTATGATTTAAAGAAACAAAGAAGAGAAGAAGCTGTAAGAAGAGAAAAGAGAAATGCTAAGATTGCACGTATAACGACAGCAGTGGTTCTTGTTGCGATAATTGTTGCAGTTGCAGCTGTTTCATGGACAAAGTATTACAGAGTCAACAAAGAGTATATTGTAGTTAATAATGAGTCAGTAAGTGAAGTTGAATTTGATCTTTATTATAATGTTACAAAGTCAAATGTAATTAATACATATGGACAGTATCTGTCATATCTTTACAAGTATGATTCATCAAAGTCTGATAAATTACAGAACTTTTCTGATGACCAGACATGGTATGACTACTTTGGAAGCATGACAATTGATAATATAAAGACACATAAGGCTTTATTAAAGATTGCAGATGAGAAGAATTTTGAGTACACAACTTATGATGAAGACCTTGCTGAATTTAAGGATTCAATCAAGTCAGCAGCTGATGAGGCGTCACTTTCTGTAGATGATTACTATAAGAAAAATTTTGGCAAGAATGTAACAGAGAAAAAACTTGAAAAGTATCTCTATGATTACTGCAAGGCTAATGCTGTACAGGAACTTTTAACTAAAGAGCTTGCTGCAACAGATTCAGAGATTGATAGTTACTATAGCCAGAATAAGAAAAATTATGATACAGTTGCATACCGTTCACTTACAATCACAGCTGCAGATGCATCTGACCAGACAACTATGACAGCAGCCAAGGATAAGGCTAATGAGATGTATAACAGTGTTACAGATGAAGATTCATTCACACAGCTCTGTGTACAGTATGCTGATAATGCAGATGATTATAAGAATGATAAGGATAAGTCTCTTACAACAGATTATAAATACTCATCTTCAGCAGCAACACTTGGTGACTGGTTATTTGACGAGTCAAGAACAGCAGGCAGCAAGAATGTTATAGAGGATACAACTAATGGAACATATACAGTCGTATACTTCATATCAAGAACTGCTGGCAAGGACAGCAATAAGAATGCTATTTCACAGTCTGTACTGTCTTCTAAATATCAGGAGTATATTACTAATTACACAGATTCAATGACTTCTGATGCAAAGAATAGAATAAAGGTTTCAGAATGATTAATATAAATAATAAAACAATAGATTTTAATAGATATCAGTGTGCCATCTTTGATTTAGATGGCACACTGATTAATTCTACAGGAATATGGAGCAAGGTTGATGATGAGTTCTTTGGCAGAAGAAATCTTACAATGCCTGAACAGTTTCCGCATGAGATTAAGACACACACTCTTTATTCAGGTGCAGTATATCTTATAAGAGAGCTTAACCTTTCTGATACACCAGAAAGCATAGTTGAAGAGTGGCAGAGTGCAGCTAAGAAAGCGTATGATACAGAGGTGACTCTTAAACCATATGCAAAGGAATTTCTTCATATGCTGAAGCATGAATATGGTTATACAATAGGATTGGCAACCTCTAATAATCATGTAGTATATGAGGAGTGTCTCAGACGCAATGGGATATTTGAATATTTTGATTCATTTACACAGGCAGACGAGGTGCAAAGAAGAAAAGGATATCCTGATATATATGAGCTTTCAGCATCAAGAATGAATTCAGAGAAAGATAAGTGCATAGTATTTGAGGACGTTGTTGCGGCGGTCAAGGGAGCCAAGATGGGTGATTTTTTCACAGTTGCTGTTGAAGATGAGGCATCGGTAGGAGATAAGAATGAGATAATTAATACGGCTGATATATATATTAAAAACTATAAGGAGTTAATGCAGATATGAATAAGAAATATTTATTGTTTGATCTTGATGGAACAGTTACAGATTCTAATCTCGGAATAACAAGATGTGTCCAGTATGCGCTTCTTGATCAGGGAATTGATGAGAAAAATATGAGTGTTTTAGAGGAGTATATAGGTCCTGCATTAGATGACAGCTTTAAGAAGTATCATGGACTTAACAGTGAGCAGGCTGCAAAGGCTGTCAATAAATACAGGGAAAGATACAAGGATACTGGCATCTTTGAAAATGAAGTGTATGATGGAATTGTCCCTTGCCTTGAGACGCTAAAAGCTGCTGGTAAAATAATATGCCTTTCAACATGTAAACCAGAACCATTTGCAGTAAGAATACTAGAACATTTCAAGCTTGATAAGTATTTTGATGTGGTTACAGGCTCAGATCTTGAGGGGATAAGGAAACAAAAGTACCAGGTTATTGAGGAAACTTTCAGGAGATTATCAGCCAATGTGTTAAAGCATGAACTCACAGATGAGCTTCTTAATGAACTCAAAGCTGATTCTGTCATGATTGGTGATAGAAATCAGGATGTCAATGGAGCGCATAAGGTTGGAATTGAATGTATAGGCGTAAGATATGGTTATGCCAAGCCTGATGAATTAGAGGATGCTGGAGTTGACTATATAGTTGAGACAATACCGGAGCTGACTGCCCTTATTCTTGCACAATAATGTTGATTGCTGGCGTATAACTGACATTTGCTGTATGGTTAATAAAATTTTCAGATAAATTTACATAAAAATCAAGACAAAAGTTTAACAAAGTGATATAATGTTCCTATGAGATTGGCAGAGATAATATCTGACCAGTCAACTATTGATCGTAAGGAGGTTTTATTAACAATGGCAAACAGATTTGTATTGAATGAAACAAGTTATCATGGCGCAGGTGCTATCAAGGAGATAGCTACTGAGGCTAAAGGAAGAGGATTTAAGAAGGCACTCGTATGTTCAGATCCTGATCTTATCAAGTTCAATGTTACTAAGAAAGTTACGGATGTTCTTGATGAAGCTGGACTTGCTTATGAGATATATTCTAATATCAAGCCTAATCCAACTATTCAGAATGTACAGCTTGGTGTTGAAGCATTCAAGAAAGCAGATGCTGATTATCTTATAGCTATTGGCGGCGGTTCATCAATGGATACAGCCAAGGGTATTGGTATTATCATAGCTAACCCTGAATTTGCTGATGTAAGAAGCCTTGAAGGAGTAGCTCCAACTAAGAATAAGTCAGTTCCTATATTTGCAGTTCCAACAACTGCAGGTACAGCAGCGGAGGTTACTATCAACTATGTTATAACAGATACTGAGAAGAATCGTAAGATGGTATGTGTAGACCCTAAGGATATTCCAGTAGTTGCATTCGTAGATTCAGAGATGATGTCAACTATGCCTAAGGGACTTACAGCAGCAACAGGTATGGATGCTCTTACACATGCAATTGAAGGTTACATAACAGCTGGCGCATGGGAGTTATCTGATATGTTCCATATTAAAGCAATCGAGATTATATCAAGAAGCCTTCGTGCTGCGGTTAATAACGATCCTAAGGGACGTGAGGATATGGCACTTGGACAGTATGTAGCAGGTATGGGATTCTCTAACGTTGGTCTTGGTATTGTTCATTCAATGGCACATCCATTAGGAGCCCTTTATGATACACCACATGGTGTTGCTAATGCAATTATTCTTCCAACAGGAATGGAATACAATGCTTCAGTTACTGGTGAGAAGTATCGTGAGATTGCAAGAGCCATGGGTGTTGAAGGCGTTGATGACATGACTCAGGAAGAGTACAGAAAGGCTGCGATTGATGCGGTTAAACAGCTTTCTAAGGATGTTGGTATTCCAGCTGACTTAAAAGACATTGTTAAACCTGAAGATGTTGATTTCCTTGCACAGTCTGCATATGATGATGCATGCCGTCCAGGTAATCCAAGGCAGACAAGCGTAGACGAAATTAAAGAGTTATATCGCTCACTTATGTAATGGATAATATCCGATATTAATTTTACCAAAAGCAGGAGCTTGTATGTTTTTACATTGCAAACTTCTGCTTTTGTGTATATAATAATGTTTACTATATAACTATTTATAATTGTGTGAGGATTTTATGAGAGAATATGTATTGAGCTGTTGTTCAACAGCAGATTTATCAGAAGAACATTTTAAGAATGATGACATTAATTATATATGTTTTCATTATTATCTCGATGGAAAGCCATATGCTGATGATTTAGGTAAATCAATGCCGTTAGATGAATTCTATAAAGCTATGGAGAATGGAGCACAGACTAAGACATCACAGATTAATTCGGATGAATATGTTGAGTATTTTGAAAAATTCCTTAAGGATGGAAAGGATATTTTACATGTGACATTATCATCTGGCATATCAGGTTCAATTAATTCAGCACTGATTGCAAAGGATATATTAAGCGAGAAATATCCAGACCGTAAGATAATAATTGAAGATTCATTAGCAGCATCTTCGGGGTATGGTCTCCTTATGGATAAACTTTCAGAGCTTAAGAAGTCAGGTCTTGGAATTGATGAAGTCCATAAGTGGCTTGTTGACAACAGATTAAGACTTAATCACTGGTTTTTCTCAACAGATCTTACATTCTATATCAGGGGCGGAAGAGTCAGTAAAGTATCAGGATTTGTAGGAAATGTTCTTAATATATGTCCGCTTCTGAATGTAAATAATGAGGGTAAGCTGATTCCAAGATATAAAATCAGAGGAAAGAGAAAGGTTATAGAGGCAATTGTAGATAAGATGGCAGAACTCGCCGATGGAAAATATGACTATAATGGTAAATGCTATATATCACAGTCAGCATGTCAGGATGATGCTGATGCCGTTGCTA
The DNA here is from genome assembly GCA_934359185.1 of uncultured Lachnospira sp. GTDB lineage: Bacteria > Bacillota > Clostridia > Lachnospirales > Lachnospiraceae > Lachnospira. Next base: position 207,484 of record CAKRLE010000002.1, read on the forward strand.
AACTGGTTGAGACACGTTTCCCTAATCTTGATGGAAAAGTACTTATTAACAATATAGGAACAACTATTGGAGCACATACAGGTCCAGGAACCGTTGCATTATTTTTCTGGGGCGATGAAAGACAGAATTAAATATTTTTATACATCTGCCGATATATCTTATATGAGTGTGATATATCGGCTATATTTATGCCAGAAGGAGTGTTTATGAATATTAATAATGTTACATCATCAACATTGCTTGATATGCTTAGTGATACAAGCACAAGTAAATCAGATGATATATTTACAACCCTGATACAGAATAATAATATCAGATGCCAGAAAAGATTAGAGGAGCTTGGGATAACAAGCAGCTCATCAGGCTTGGACGATGCTTATAAGAAAGTATCTGCATCTGCAACTAATGTAACTGAAGCTGTAAATAAGCTTACAGACAGCAGTCTCTGGAATGAAGAAAGCAAGGATTACAGCAGGGATAATATTAACAGTGCCATTAAAGGATTTGTCAGCACATATAATACATTTTTATCTAATTTAAGCAAGGTGGGCAATTCAATTGAGGACACATTTAAGACAGCCCTAAACAAAATTACCACGGAGTATAAGGAAAAGCTTTCAGAAGCCGGCATAACAGTTGGCGATAACGGAAGACTTACTATAGATGAAGATAAGTTTAAGGCTGCTGATATATCTAAACTGAAAGAATTATTTGGAAAAGATTCAAAGATGCTTGAAGAAATTAACACAAATTCAGTTGATTGTGCTGGGATAGTATCGAAGGCACTATCTATACAGAACAGCATGTCTGGATTATATAATTCTTCATCTAATGCTATAGATATTAATAATTATCTGTCTGGTTCAGCATTTGACAGTCTTGGATAGAAAACCAGGATGAAAAGCAGCAATAATATGAGAAAAGTTTTTGTTGATTTTTCTTGGCAAATATGTATACTAATATGTGAGTGTGAAATTTTTCACACTTTGTAAAGTACTATAATATAGAAAAGAGAGGTTAATGTAAGATGGCACAGATCGATTTAAGTAAGTATGGCATTTCAGGTGCTACAGAGATCGTTTACAATCCTTCATATGAGGTATTATTCGAGGAAGAGACTAAGTCTACTAACGAGGGTTATGAAGTAGGTAAGGAGAGCGAACTTGGAGCTGTTGACGTTATGACAGGTATCTATACAGGACGTTCACCTAAGGACAAATATATCGTTGTTGACGAAAACTCTAAGGACACTGTATGGTGGACATCAGATGAGTATAAGAATGATAACCACCCAATGCCAGAAGATGTATGGGCTAAGGTAAAGGATATTGCTAAGAAGGAGCTTTCTAACAAGAGACTTTTCGTAGTTGATGCATTCTGTGGAGCTAACAAGGACACAAGAATGGCAGTTCGTTTCATCGTTGAAGTTGCTTGGCAGGCACATTTCGTAACTAACATGTTCATTAAGCCAACAGAGGAAGAACTCAAGGATTTTGAGCCTGATTTCGTTGTATACAATGCTTCTAAGGCTAAGGTTGAGAATTATGCTGAGTTAGGTCTTAATTCAGAGACATGTGTTGCATTCAATATCACAAGCCATGAGCAGGTTATTATCAATACATGGTATGGTGGAGAGATGAAGAAGGGTATGTTCTCTATGATGAACTACTATCTCCCATTAAAGGGCATTGCTTCAATGCATTGTTCAGCTAACACAGATATGAATGGTGAGAATACAGCTATCTTCTTCGGACTTTCAGGAACAGGTAAGACAACTCTTTCTACAGATCCTAAGAGACTTCTTATCGGTGATGATGAGCACGGCTGGGATGATAACGGCGTATTCAACTTTGAAGGTGGATGTTATGCTAAGGTTATCAACCTTGATAAAGAATCTGAGCCAGATATCTACAATGCTATTAAGAGAAACGCATTACTTGAGAATGTAACTCTTGATGCTGATGGTAAGATTGATTTTGCTGATAAGTCAGTTACAGAGAACACTCGTGTATCTTACCCAATTAACCATATTAATAATATTGTACGTCCAGTTTCTTCAGCTCCAGCAGCTAAGAATGTTATCTTCCTTTCAGCAGATGCATTTGGCGTACTTCCACCAGTTTCAATCCTTACACCAGAGCAGACACAGTACTACTTCCTTTCAGGATTTACAGCTAAGCTTGCTGGTACAGAGCGTGGTATCACAGAACCTACACCAACATTCTCAGCTTGCTTTGGACAGGCATTCCTTGAGCTTCATCCAACTAAGTATGCTGAAGAGCTTGTTAAGAAGATGGAGAAGAGTGGTGCTAAGGCATACCTTGTTAACACAGGATGGAATGGAACAGGTAAGAGAATTTCTATTAAGGATACTCGTGGAATTATCGATGCAATCCTTAGTGGTGCTATAGTTTCAGCTCCAACTAAGACAATTCCTCACTTCAACTTTGAAGTTCCAACAGAGCTTCCAGGTGTTGATCCAGCAATCCTTGATCCTCGTGATACATATGCAGATGCTTCAGAGTGGGAGACAAAGGCTCTTGACTTAGCTGACAGATTCATCAAGAACTTCGCTAAGTATGAGGGTAACCCAGCAGGTAAGGCATTAGTTGCTGCAGGTCCACAGAAGTAATTTTTAAGATTAAAATTTAATCAGGATTAATTTAAGCCGGTTTAGAGTTTTCTAGACCGGCTTTTATTATTTTATAGTTTCTTAATAAATTTGTTAGCACTCACCTCTTGACAGTGCTAATAATATGGTTTATAACTGCAATAGATGAGAAAGAAAAGCATGTTTCATCAGATTACTAATTTAAGGAGGAAATGATTATGAACATCAACAAATTCACACAAAAGTCTATGGAAGCAGTAAACCAGTGCGAGAAGATTGCCTATGATTATGGCAATCAGGAGATTGATCAGGAACATTTTCTCTATAGTCTTCTTACAATAGAGGACAGCTTAATTGCTAATTTAATAGAGAAGATGGGAATCGATAAAGATCTTTTTATAAAGAATATAGAGACTCTGTTAAGCCAGAAGAATAAAGTGTCTGGCAATGTACAGCTCTATGTGAGCAATGACCTGAACAAGGTGCTTATAAATGCCGAGGATGAGGCAAAGAGAATGGGCGACTCATATGTGTCAGTTGAGCATCTGATGCTTGCCATGATATCAGCACCTAATAAGGGAATCAAGCAGTTGTTTAAGACTTATGGAATTACAAGGGATAAGTTCTTATCAGTGCTTGCTACAGTAAGAGGCAATCAGTCAGTCACAAGTGATAATCCTGAGGCAACTTACGACACGCTTAAAAAATATGGCCAGGATCTTGTTGAGAAAGCTAAAGATGGTAAGCTTGACCCGGTTATAGGACGTGATAATGAAATCAGGAATGTCATAAGGATTCTTAGCCGTAAGACAAAGAATAATCCAGTTCTTATCGGTGAACCTGGTGTAGGTAAGACAGCAGTTGTTGAAGGACTTGCACAGAGAATTGTCCGTGGAGATGTTCCAGAAGGACTTAAAGATAAAGTAATATTTGCACTTGATATGGGTGCTCTTGTGGCAGGTGCCAAGTACAGAGGTGAGTTCGAGGAGAGACTTAAAGCTGTGCTTGATGAGGTCAAGAAGAGCGAAGGACAGATAATTCTATTCATTGATGAGATTCATACAATAGTCGGTGCCGGTAAGACAGAAGGTTCGATGGATGCAGGCAATATGCTTAAGCCAATGCTTGCAAGAGGTGAGCTTCACTGTATCGGTGCTACAACACTTGATGAGCATAGACAATATATTGAGAAAGACCCTGCGCTTGAAAGACGTTTCCAGCCGGTTATGGTTGATGAGCCAACAGTCGAGGATACTATATCTATTTTAAGAGGCTTAAAGGACAGATATGAAGTGTTCCATGGTGTTAAGATAACAGATGGTGCATTAGTCAGTGCAGCAACATTGTCTGACAGATACATTTCAGAAAGATTCCTGCCAGATAAGGCAATTGACCTGGTGGATGAGGCTTGTGCCATGATTAAGACAGAGCTAGACTCAATGCCGGCAGAACTTGATGAGATGCAAAGAAAGATAATGCAGTTAGAGATTGAGGAGGCTGCTCTTAAGAAAGAGACAGACCATCTTAGTCAGGAGCGTCTTGCTGCACTTCAGAAGGAACTGTCTGAGCTAAGAGAAGATTTTAACCAGCAGAAGGCTAAATGGGACAGCGAGAAGTCGAGTGTTGACCAGGTAAGCAAGTTAAAAGAAGAACTTGAGAATGTCAATAATGAGATTGCCAAAGCAAAGAGAGATTACAATCTTGAAAAAGCTGCAGAACTTCAGTATGGCAGACTTCCATCAATCCAGAAGCAGCTTAATGAAGCAGAAGAGAAGGCTAAAAACAAAGGCATGGATTTGGTACATGAGAGTGTAACAGAGGAAGAAATTGCCAAGATTATATCAAGATGGACTGGTATTCCAGTAAGCAAGCTTAGTGAGACTGAACGCCAGAAGACACTTCATCTTGAAGATGAACTTCACAAGAGGGTAATCGGACAGGATGAAGGTGTTACGAAGGTTACAGAAGCTATTATAAGGTCTAAGGCAGGTATCAAAGACCCAACTAAGCCAATCGGATCATTCCTGTTCTTAGGACCAACTGGTGTAGGTAAGACAGAGCTTGCAAAAGCATTAGCACAGAATCTGTTCGATGATGAGAATAACATTGTCAGGCTTGATATGTCCGAGTACATGGAGAAATACTCAGTGTCTCGTCTTATAGGAGCGCCTCCGGGATATGTAGGCTATGATGAAGGTGGACAGCTTACAGAAGCGGTAAGAAGAAAACCATATTCAGTAGTACTTTTCGATGAGATTGAGAAAGCTCATCCAGATGTATTCAACGTACTTCTTCAGGTTCTTGATGATGGACGTATAACGGATTCACAGGGTAGAACAGTTGATTTTAAGAACACTATAATTATTCTTACAAGTAATATTGGCTCAACATATCTTCTTGACGGAATTGATGAAAATGGTACTATCAAACAGGAAGCAAAAGATATGGCGATGAATGATCTGCGTGCACATTTCAGACCAGAATTTCTTAACAGACTTGATGAAATAATTATGTTCAAGCCGCTTACTAAGGATAATATCAGTAATATTGTTAATCTCCTTATTGCGGATGTCAACAGAAGACTTGCTGATAAAGATTTAAAGGTTGTACTTACAGATGAAGCCAAGAAGTTTGTTGTTGATAATGGTTTTGATCCGACATATGGTGCAAGACCACTCAAGAGGTATATACAAAAAACTGTTGAGACACTTGCAGCAAAGCTTATACTTGCTGGAAATGTCAATGATAATACAATCACAATTGATGTATCCGGCGACACGTTAACTGCAAGGTAAGCATAAGTTAATAAACAGCAAAAGCTGCTGCCATAGTTTTTATAACTGTGGCGGCAGCTTTTTGCTGTTTTATATGTAAAATATAAATAAGATTTATACAGGTCAGTTTTACCTAAATGTTAGTTTTATAAAGAAACGTATTGTGGTATAATATATATAACTATTGGATTATCAAAGCAAAGGAGGAAACTCTATGTCAGTTCAGGATTATCTTAGTGCGTTAAAGATTGGAAAAAAAGAATACAACGCATGCATCAATAAGGGAACATACCCATATCTTCCAGTCCTTGAAAATCTTGTGTCAGATGATGATATAGACTCAGAAGTCAGTTTATCAGTTGACCAGATTCCATTAAGACTTGTGGTTGGAACATGTAATGCGGCAAGAACTAATGCATTTGCAGGTAATTTTATGCCATTGCTGGAGTGGGGAACAGAATTCTCTGCTAAATGGGCAAGTCTTAGTGAAAGTCAGGTGAATGAGGGAATAAGAGACCCTATTAAAGTATATGAGTATATGAACAAGTTCTATGTACTTGAAGGTAATAAGCGTGTGAGTGTTCTTAAATATTTTAAGGCAGTTACAGTCAATGCTGAGGTTATCCGTAAGATTCCTAAGAAGAGTGATAAACCAGAGATAAAAATATATTATGAGTTTATGGATTTCTACAAGTGTACCAAGCTTAATGATATATATTTCAGCAAGGTAGGAAGCTTTCCTTCATTCATGAATCTTGTCGGGATAGAGAAAGACAAGAAGATGGATGAAGATGCAAGGCGAGATCTTGTCTCATGCTTTTTAAGTTTTAAGAATGCATATGATTCCAATGGTGGTTCAAGATTTGATTATCCAGCCGGGGATGCGTTTCTAAGATTTATACACATATTTGGGTATGATACAGTGAAAGCTATGACACCTGCAGAAATGTCTAAGAATGTGGCTAAGTCATGGGCTGAATTTGAGCTGTTATCAGAGGATTCAGAGATTGACCTTTCCATGAATCCAGGAAGAACCGAGGTTAAGAAGAATATATTAAGCTATCTTCTTCCTTGGGCATCAGGTGATTCCAAGAAGCTAAAGGTTGGCTTTGTCTATGAAAATACACCACAGAATTCAGAATGGTGTTATGCCCACGAACTTGGAAGACAGTATATAGATGAAACGTTTGGAAGCCAGATAGAGACAACAAGTGTAACGAATGTAAGACCAGACGTTGATGATGAGAAAGCTATTGAGATGATGATTAATAATGGCGCTGATCTTATATTTGTTACATCGCCAGCTATGATAATAGCAAGTGTCAAGATGGCTATAGCACATCCGGGAGTTAAAATCCTTAACTGTTCACTCAATACCTCGCATAAGTATATAAGAACATATTATGCGAGAATGTACGAGGCGAAGTTTCTTACAGGTGTGCTTGCTGGTGCATTGTCTACACAGGATAAGATTGGTTATGTTGCACAGTATCCGGTATATGGTGCTATTGCTAATATTAATGCATTTGCCATGGGGGCAAAGTTTGTCAATCCAAGGGCAAAGGTTTACCTGCAGTGGTCAAGTGTCAAGGGGGCTAATGTAGAAGAAGAATTCAAGAAAGAGAATATAAAGTATATCTCAGACCAGGATATGATTACTCCACAGTGTAGTTCAAGAAGATTTGGCCTGTACAATAACGAAGGAGTTGGCAACAGGCAGCATATAGCCATGCCAGCATGGCATTGGGGTGTGTTCTATGAGAAGCTTATACAGAGCATTTTAAGCGGTTCATGGAAGGATGATGATGACAATGTCAGGGCACTCAATTACTGGTGGGGAATGTCTGCTGGTGTTGTAGACCTGATTACATCTAATAAGATTCCAGTTGAAACAGGAAGACTTGTTGATGCATTCAGAAATATGATTATTAAGGGTGAATTTGAACCATTTTCGGATGAACTGTACGATCAGGACAGACATTTACGCAATAAGAAAGGTAATACCTTATCACCAGAAGAGATTATAACAATGGACTGGCTTATAGATAATGTAGTGGGAACTATCCCTGATATTGATGATCTGGAAGACAGTGTTAAAGCAATAGTTGCTAACCAGGGGGTCTCTCAGGAATAAAGAGTTATAAAGGAATATACATGTTATGAAAATACTAATATTGGCAGACGTTGAATCCAAATATCTGTGGGATTATTTTGAAAAGGAGAAGCTTGAAGGGATAGATCTGATATTGTCATGCGGTGACTTAAAGCCGCAGTACCTGTCTTTTCTTGCATCATTTTCTAAAGTGCCTATTCTTTATGTGCGTGGCAATCATGATGACTGTTATGAGAATAATCCGCCAGAAGGATGTATATGTATAGAAGATAATATATATAAATATAATGGACTGCGCATTATGGGGCTTGGGGGCTCTTTACGATACAATAAAGGAATCAACCAGTACACCCAGCTTCAGATGAAAAACAGGGTAAGTCATATGTGGCTTAAATTAAAAAGAAATAAAGGGTTTGATATACTCCTGACACATGCACCGGCAGCGGGAATTAATGATGGTGATGACCATGTGCATAAAGGATTTGATGCATTTTCGGAGCTTATTGATAAATATCACCCTAGATATTTTATTCATGGACATATTCATAAGAATTATTCAATGAATTTTGTACGTGAAGACAAGGTGGGAGATACAATAGTAATCAATGGATATGACAGATATATATTAGAAATTTAAAAAAATGTTATAAATGTGTTGCATTATCTGTAATAGTATGATAATATCCCATAAGAAACAAAAGACAAATGTCCGTCTAGGAAAGACACATTTGCCAATACATAATATTAAGGGAGAATATATAAGATGAGCGATAAGTTAAGAGTTGGTATCCTTGGCGGTACAGGTATGGTTGGTCAGAGATTTATAACATTACTTGAGAACCATCCATGGTTTGAGGTTGTTTTAGTTGCAGCCAGTGGACGTTCAGCAGGCAAATCATATGAGGAAGCTGTTGACGGACGTTGGAAGATGGCTGTACCAATGCCAGAATTTGTAAAGAAGATGCCTGTTCTTGATATGGATAAGGATTTTGATAAGATAGTTAATGATGTTGATTTTGTATTCTGTGCAGTTAACATGCCTAAGGATGAAATTAAAGCATTAGAAGAAAGATACGCTAAGGCAGAGGTTCCAGTTGTATCTAATAACAGTGCACATCGTTGGACACCAGATGTACCTATGATTTTACCAGAAGTTAACCCAGAGCATACTGATGTAATTGAGGCACAGAAGAAGAGACTTGGTACAACAAGAGGATTTATCGCAGTTAAGCCTAACTGTTCAATCCAGAGCTATGCTCCAGCTATTGCAGCGTTAAAGGAATTTGAGCCAAAGCTTGTTGTAGCTACAACATATCAGGCTATTTCAGGTGCTGGTAAGACATTTGAGCAGTGGCCAGAGATGGTAGAGAATATTATCCCTTACATCGGTGGAGAGGAAGAAAAGAGTGAGAAGGAACCATTAAGAATCCTTGGAAATGTAGTTGATGGTAAGATTGTTCCAGCAACAGAGCCAGTTATTACATGCCAGTGCTTAAGAGTTCCGGTTCTTGACGGACATACAGCTGCTGTATTTATTAATTTTGGCAAGAAGCCAACTAAGGAGCAGATTATTGAAAAGTGGAGAAATTACAGAGGTGTTCCACAGGAACTTGACCTTCCTAGCGCACCAAAGCAGTTTATCCAGTATCTTGAAGAGGATGATCGTCCACAGGTTAAGCTTGACGTTAACTATGAGCATGGTATGGGTGTATCATTTGGACGTTTGAGAGAGGATTCAGTGTTTGATTACAAGTTTGTTGGTCTTTCACATAATACATTAAGAGGTGCTGCAGGTGGAGCTGTTCTTTGTGCAGAGCTTCTTAAAGCTAAGGGATTTATTACTAAGAAGTAATAATTAAATATGTTCTTTCCTGCTTTTCAGGTTAGATAGACACATGGAGTGCCCATCTGGTGTAATGCCAGGTGGGCATTCTGCATTGTGTCTTGTTTTTTTGTGTGAAATAAGTTAAAATTAAAAGACGATTTAACGCAGCGTGGAGGGCGATATATATCATGGAAAATAATCATTTTTATGCAATGTTATCAAGAATGAAATATATTAACAGATGGGGACTTATGCGTAACACAAGAGTGGAGAATATTAGTGAGCACAGTCTTGAGGTGGCGTTTGTGGCACATGCACTTGGTGTAATTAACAATGAAGTGTTTGGTGGCTCTCTTCCAGCAGAGAGACTTGCAATTCTTGGTATGTATCATGATGTGACAGAGATTATAACAGGGGACATGCCAACGCCTGTAAAGTATTACAGCCCGGTTATCCGTAATGCATATGCAGAGGTTGAGAATGTTGCTAAAGATGAGATGCTTTCAGGACTTCCGGAGATGATGAGAAAGCATTATGACAGTGTGCTTCTTGAGACAGATGAGGAAGAACAGCTGTGGATATATGTTAAGGCGGCAGATAAGATGTCAGCGTTGATAAAATGTATAGAGGAGCAGCAGATGGGAAATCAGGATTTTGCAGATGCGGCTTCAACAATAAAAAAAGCGCTTGTGGATATGAAGCTGAAAGAAGTCGATTATTTTATGAAAGAATTTCTTCCGGCATATAAGCTTACATTAGATAAATCGGGAAAGGAAGTATAGAAGATGTTCTTGGGGCGAAGTGAAGAAACTGAAAAACTCACTAAATATTATGAATCGGGAAAAAGTTCTCTCATAGTTGTATATGGACGTACTGGGATAGGAAAGACATCATTTATAAAGAATTTTGCAAAAGATAAAGAATATTTCTATTACTGTGCTGCGCAAGCCTCTGATAAGCATCAGATAAACATGCTTACAGCAAGCATAAAAAGGCAGGTTGGATTTTATTCTGTTGATGATCAGGAAGATATAGATGTAACAGATACAGATGTGCTGCTCACCCTTATGAATAAGATAGAGAGTGATACAAGACTTATTATTATAGATGAGTTCCAAAACATTATTAAACAGAATAAAGGATTTATGGATTCTATAGTAAAGCTGGTTGATGGAAAGCTTTTTGATGGAAATGTTTGTGTTGTGCTTCTTAGTTCATCTATAAGCTGGATAGAGAACAGTCTTGTGTCTTCTATAGGTGCATCAGCATTAAAGATATCAGAATTTATTAAGCTGAAGGAACTTTCTTTTGTTGATACAGTAAGAATGTTTCCATCATATTCAGTCCCCGACAGCATGATGATATATGCGATAACTGGTGGTGTTCCAGCTTATATGTCACGGCTTTCAGATAAGTTGTCTGTCAAGGAGAATATATGTAAGAATATCCTTAACTCTGATGCTTATTTAAGAAGAGAGGGTGGGGAATATATAAAGGAAGAATTAAGAGAAACTTCTCTTTATAATACAATCATTAAATTTATTGCAGAAGGCGCAAATAAGCTTAATGAACTGCATAATCTCACTGGATTTGGAAGAGATAAAATAAGTGTATATTTAAAAAATCTTGCTGAACGTGAAATTGTTGAAAAAGTATTTTCATATGAGAGTGATGGAAGAGAATACACAAGAAAAGGTCTATACAGAATCAAATCAGGATTTACTGAATTCTGGTTCAGATACATATATGGCAATGAATCTCAGATTGAGACAATGTCAGATGAGGATTTTTATGATGAATATATAGAGCCTACCCTGAATGAATTTGCTCTCGAAGCATTTGTTAAGGTGGGAACAGAATTTGTATCAATTATGGACTCAATGGGCAGGCTGCCAGTCAAAATTGAAAGAACCGGACGCTGGTGGGGAAAGAATGGCAATATAGATATAATAGGTGTAAGCCACGATCAGCAGTATGTTATAGGCAAATGCAACTGGCTTGATGACACATTTAAGTTCTCGGATTTTGAGGAGCTTATGTATAATGTAGGACTTGCTGAGATAGGAAAGGATTACATATATCTGTTTTCAAAGAATGATTTTGATGATGAGTTAAAAGAATTTGCCAGTGAGAATAAGAATGTTAATCTTATAAGTCTGAATGACTTGTAGTATATATGAAAGAAAAGGTTGGATATGGGAAAATCAGTGTTCATTGCAGAGAAACCATCTGTAGCGGAAGAATTTGGTAAAGCTCTGCATGAGAATTTCAAGAATCGGAAGTCAGACGGATATCTTGAATCAGATAATTATATTGTAACATGGTGCGTGGGGCATCTGGTTACAATGTGTTATCCTGATAAATATGACCCCGCACTCAAATCATGGCGTTTAGATACACTTCCATTTATACCGAAGGAATTTATGTATGAGGTAATTCCAAATGTTGAAAAGCAGTTTAATATTGTTAAGAATATATTAAACAGGGAAGATGTTGATACCATATATGTCTGTACCGATTCCGGACGAGAAGGGGAATATATATATCGTCTGGTAAGACAGATGGCAGGAGTTAAGAATAAGAAAGAAAAGCGTGTGTGGATTGATTCACAGACAGAAGAAGAGATACTTAAAGGGATTAAGACCGCTAAAGATATATCTGAATATAATAATTTAAGCGATGCGGCATATCTTAGGGCTAAAGAAGATTATCTTATGGGAATTAATTTCTCGCGTGTTCTTACCCTTAAATATGGCAGAAATATTTCGTCATACCTAAAGACTGACAGAACCGTAATATCAGTGGGAAGAGTTATGACGTGTGTTCTTGGAATGATTGTAAGAAGGGAACGTGAGATACGCGCATTTGTAAAGACTCCTTTTTTCAGGGTTATATGTAAGACGCAGCTTTCAGATAACAGCTTTGATGCAGAGTGGAAAGCTGTAGAGGGCAGCAGATATTACAATACGCCGTATCTTTACAAGGATAACGGATTTAAGGAGCGCATTAAGGCACAGGAGCTTATAGATGTGCTGTCAGACCCTATGCCTGCATCAGGCAGGGTTGTCCAGATTGAGAGAAAGAAAGAAGTTAAGAATCCACCGCTTCTGTATAATCTTGCTGAACTTCAGAATGAGTGTTCTAAGCTGTTTAAAATAAGTCCTGATCAGACGCTTTCAGTCGTACAGGAATTGTACGAGAAAAAGCTTGTAACTTATCCAAGAACTGATGCGAGGGTTTTATCAACAGCGATAAGCAAAGAGATTCATAAGAATATAGGCGGACTCAGAAATTTTGCACCAGTAAAGGAATATGCGGAGCATATACTTAATGAAAAAAGTTATACAGATATTGCCAGAAGCAGATATTGTGATGATAAAAAGATTACAGATCATTATGCTATAATACCTACAGGTCAGGGATTTGGAGCACTTAAAGGGTTATCTCAGACTGCTGTACGTGTATATGAGGTCATTGCAAGAAGATTTTTAAGTATATTTTATCCTGCAGCAGAATATACAAAAGCATCAGTTACGATGGATGTTAATAAAGAATGCTTTAATGCATCATTTAAGGTATTGGCTAAGGAAGGATATCTTGCTGCAGCCAGAAATTCATTTGCAAAGCAGCAGGATGCAGATGGTAATGATACAGCTATGCTCGAGGCATTAAAAAATGTCAAGAAAAATGATATACTCAATATAACAGAGTTCTCAATTAAGGAGGGAGAGACATCTCCACCCAAAAGATATAATTCTGGTTCAATTATTCTTGCTATGGAGAATGCCGGACAGCTTATTGAAGATGAAGATCTGCGTGCGCAGATAAAGGGTAGTGGAATTGGAACAAGTGCTACAAGAGCTGAGATATTAAAGAAGCTTAATACCATAGGTTATATATCCACTAATGCCAAAACACAGATTATAACTCCGGCTAAGCTTGGTGAGATAGTATATGATGTTGTTGATAATTCGATAAGGCAGCTTCTTAATCCAGAGCTTACAGCAAGCTGGGAAAAGGGATTGACTTATGTTGCTGATGGTGAGATAACATCTGATGAATATCTTAATAAGCTTGAAGGATTTGTTACAAGGAGAACGCAGGCTGTAAAGATTTTAAATAATCAGTCGCAGCTTATGAGATTATTTAACGAGTTTTCTAAGAATTATTAATTAACAATATATTTTATATTAATAGCAGAAAGGATAGAATATGTGCGGAATAGTTGGTTATATAGGAGACAGAGACTGTACTAATGTGTTAGTTGATTCACTTGAAAAGCTTGAGTACAGAGGATATGATTCAGCAGGAATTGCTGTGCTTGAGAACGGAATAATTAAAGTATGCAAGTGTAAGGGAAGACTTGCAAATTTAAGAGATAAAATGGAACATGATGGTAAGCCTAAAGGACATGTGGGAATCGGACATACAAGATGGGCTACACATGGAGAACCATCTGATATTAATTCACACCCACATGGCAATAAGAGAATTACAATAGTTCATAATGGTATTATTGAAAATTATCGTGAGATTAAGGAATTTCTTATATCAGAAGGATACAGCTTCGTAAGTGAAACAGATACAGAAACTGTTGCCAAGCTTATTGACTATTATTATGGCGGGGATCCACTTGATGCAATTATCAAGGTACTATCTGAGATAAGAGGATCATATGCATTAGGTATTATGTTCAGAGATTTTCCAGACAGAATCTATGCAGTCAGAAAAGACAGTCCTCTTATAGTTGGCAAGGGTGATGGCGAAAACTTTATTGCATCAGATGTTCCAGCAATAATGAAATACACAAGAGATTACTATCTTCTGGAGAAGAATGAGATAGCAGAGATTAAGAAAGACCATGTTGATTTCTTTGATCTTCACAAGGAGAGAATACATAAAGAAGTAAATACTGCTGACTGGGATGTTGATGCTGCTGAAAAAGGCGGATATGAACATTTTATGTTAAAGGAGATACATGAGCAGCCTGTTGCGGTAAGAACAACCATAACACCTAGAATTACAGATTGTATGCCAGATTTTACAGCAGAAGGATTTGATATCGAGAAGCTGAAGAAATATGAGAAAATATTTATTGTTGCCTGCGGTACTGCAATGCATGCAGGAATGGTTGGAAAATATGTAATTGAAAAACTTGCCCGCAAGCCGGTAATAGTAGATATAGCGTCAGAATTCAGATATCGTGATCCGCTCATTGGTGAGAACAATCTTATGATTGTAATATCACAGTCAGGTGAGACAGCAGATACTAAGGCTGCAATGGAACTTGCAAAGGAGCGTGGAGCAGATACAATGGCAATTGTCAATGTAAAGGGTTCATCGATTGCAAGAGAAGCGGATATGGTTGTGTATACACATGCAGGCCCGGAGATATCTGTTGCTTCAACTAAGGCATATATGGTTCAGATATCAGTTATGTATCTGCTTGCGTTTATGATGGCTTACGCTAATGGCAAGATAACTAAGGAAGAGTGCGAAAGACTCACAGCAGAGCTTTCTGATATGCCTAAGATAATAGAGGATACATTAGGACAGGAGAAACAGTGCCAGTTCGTTGCATCCAAGCTTCTTAATGCAGACAGTCTTCTTTATATAGGAAGAGGTCTTGATTATGCACTTAGTATGGAAGGCTCTCTTAAGTTAAAGGAGATTTCATACATTCATTCAGAGTCATATGCAGCTGGTGAGTTAAAACATGGTACGATTTCTCTTATCACTAAGGGAATGCCGGTTATTGCAGTTGCTACACAGAGCGACCTTCTTGAAAAAACTATCAGCAATATTAAGGAAGTCAAGGCAAGAGGGGCAATGGTTATTCTTGTATGCGCAGCAGACGTGGTTGTTGAGGAAGGCGTATGTGATTATCTTATAAGACTTCCAGAGGCTGAGGAGATTCTTATGCCTATGGTTGCTGCTGTTCCATTGCAGTTGATTGCATATTATACATCAGTGCTGAAGGGTAATGATGTTGATAAGCCACGTAATCTTGCAAAGTCAGTTACGGTTGAGTAAGCAGCGGCGTGGTGCGTGTGGACGTTTGATAATATCAGCGAAGGATAGAATAATAGTTTGATGGGAGAAATAGGATGGAGAATGTAGAGATTAAGGATTTATTTAATCTGGATGAGACTATTGCTAAGGATTTGTTTGATGGTGTGGCTTATCCGTGGGAGGTGCTTCCTAAGATTGGTGAGTTTATTGTTAAGCTCGGTGAGACACTTCCTTTGGATGAATATGATAAGCGTGGGGATAATGTCTGGATTGCCAAGGATGCTAAGGTATTTGAAAGTGCTTACATTAATGGACCCTGTATCATAGGAAAAGGCGCTGAGGTAAGACACTGTGCATTTATAAGAGGAAATGCCATAGTTGGCGAAGGTGCAGTTGTAGGTAATTCTACGGAACTTAAAAATGTTATCCTTTTTAATAAGGTCCAGGTTCCACATTACAATTATGTCGGGGATTCTATATTAGGGTTTAAGGCACATATGGGAGCTGGCTCAATAACATCTAATGTTAAGTCAGATAAAAAGCTTGTTGTTATCAAAGATGGCAAAGATACTATTGAGACAGGACTTAAAAAGGTCGGAGCTTTTCTTGGTGATAATGTTGAAGTTGGATGCGGAAGCGTCCTTAACCCGGGAACGGTTATAGGACGAGAGAGTAACATATATCCATTGTCAAGTGTACGTGGTGTAGTTGCAGCTGGCAGTATATATAAGAATAAGGGTGAAGTGGTTCTAAAAAATGTGTAAAGGTTGTTGACTTGCAGGGAAGTTTGTGAGAAAATTACCAAAGTGCAAGTCTGCCTATATATCTGTGTGGGCAGCAGCTACTTTAAGAACCTCTACAATACGAAAGGAGTACAGAGATGATTTATACACGAGAAGTAGAAAACATGTGCCCAGTGGCACAGGGCGTTCATCATGGCGCAGCTCCAGTTCCTACAGAAGGAAAATGGGTACAGAATAAGGAAGTAAAGGATATTTCTGGATTTACACACGGTGTTGGCTGGTGTGCACCACAGCAGGGAGCCTGTAAGTTAACACTTAATGTTAAGGAAGGTATTATTCAGGAAGCATTAGTAGAGACAATTGGTTGTTCAGGTATGACACACTCAGCAGCTATGGCAGCAGAGATTTTACCTGGATTAACTGTTATGGAAGCATTAAATACAGACTTAGTATGTGATGCTATTAATACAGCAATGAGAGAACTCTTCTTACAGATTGTATACGGCAGAACACAGAGCGCATTCTCAGAAGGCGGTCTTGCAGTTGGTGCTGGTCTTGAAGATTTAGGTAAGGGACTTCGTTCTCAGGTTGGTACTATGTATGGTACTCTTGCAAAGGGACCTCGTTATCTTGAGATGGCAGAGGGTTATGTTACAGGTATCGCTCTTGATAAGGATGACCAGATTATCGGATATAAGTTCGTTAACCTTGGTAAGATGACAGACTTCATCAAGAAGGGTGATGATCCAACAACAGCTTATGAGAAGGCTGCTGGACAGTATGGTAGAGTTGCTGATGCTGTTAAGATTATTGATCCAAGAACAGATGAAGAAGTTAAGTAAGGAGGAGATACGAGATGGCATTATTTGAATCATATGAAAGAAGAATTAATCAGATCAACGCTGTATTAAACAGCTACGGCATCTCTTCAATCGAGGAAGCAGAGAAGATTACTAAGGATGCTGGATTAGACGTATATAACATGGTTAAAGGCATTCAGCCTATCTGTTTTGAGAACGCATGCTGGGCTTATACAGTAGGTGCAGCTATCGCAATCAAGAAGGGTGCTAGAAAGGCTTCAGAAGCTGCTGCAGCTATTGGTGAAGGCTTACAGTCATTCTGTATTCCAGGTTCAGTTGCTGACCAGAGAAAGGTTGGTTTAGGACATGGTAACTTAGGTAAGATGCTTCTTGAGGAAGAGACAGAGTGTTTCGCATTCTTAGCTGGTCACGAGTCATTCGCTGCTGCTGAGGGTGCTATTGGTATTGCTGAGAAGGCTAACAAGGTTAGACAGAAGCCTCTTAGAGTTATTCTTAACGGTCTTGGTAAGGATGCTGCTAAGGTTATCTCAAGAATTAACGGATTTACATTTGTTGAGACAGAGATGGATTATTCAACAGGTAAGGTTAAGGAAATCGAGAGAATCGCATATTCAGACGGACTTCGTTCTAAGGTTAACTGCTACGGCGCTAATGATGTAACAGAAGGTGTTGCAATCATGTGGAAGGAGAATGTTGATATCTCTATCACAGGTAACTCAACAAACCCTACAAGATTCCAGCATCCAGTTGCAGGTACATACAAGAAGGAAAGACTTGAAGCTGGTAAGAAGTACTTCTCAGTAGCTTCAGGTGGTGGTACAGGACGTACACTTCACCCAGATAACATGGCAGCAGGTCCAGCTTCTTATGGTATGACAGATACTATGGGACGTATGCACTCAGATGCTCAGTTCGCTGGTTCTTCATCAGTTCCTGCTCACGTAGAAATGATGGGTCTTATCGGCATGGGCAATAACCCTATGGTTGGTGCTACAGTTGCTGTTGCTGTTTCTGTTGAGGAAGCTGCTAAGGCTGGTAAGTTCTAATAAATACAAGGCTTTGCAGGATTACTGCTAAATCGTTCGATTTGGTGGTGACAAGTATAAAAGTATTAAAAAATAAAAAACGACCACAATAGGATTTTATGTGGTCGCAAAAAGAGGAGCTTCCAATGCGTGAAGCTCCTCTTTATTTTGTATTGATAGTATACAAACGATTATGTCAGAAAAAATATGTAATACTTGAAATGATTTAATGCATATGATATACTGTCATTAATTAAGGAATGAGCTGTGTATTATATGTCATATATGCACAAAATAACCCCATACAAGTTGCCGCTTGTATGGGGCTTCTCAATTTGAACGGTTGAGCTTCCGCAGGCTAATTGTCATGTTTATTTCTATCTAACCATTTGCAGATATAATATGTAATTATGCCAGCCAAGATAGAAATTAGGAATGAGCCTAATATATTCATATATGTACACCTCCTCTCTGTTGCCAGATTGAGTATGACAATATACATACTATACCATAAGAATATATACAAAGCAATAAGAAAGATTGTGGGAGTTTTAACTTCATTTTAAGTACCCTCCTTATAATGACATCATCAGATAAGAGATGCCATTATAAGGAGGTTTTTCATATGAAATTAAAAAATATAATTATCAGTGCTGTGAGTTTATCTTTGATAGCAGCGACATCATTATCGTCAGTTGTGGCGGCAGAGAGAAAAAGACCAGACAAGTCGAATACATATAAGGTTAATAGCAGTGCAACAGTAACTAATAAAGGTTCTGATGACAGCAGCATGAATATGTATAAGAACAGTGATTTTATAGAAAAAGAGCAGCCAGAACTCAATGATGAGACTAAGCAGTTAATATCAGCGTATCAGAAGAATCCTACATTAGAAAATTATGTTGCACTTAGAGAGATGGTAATTGTCAATTACAATGCCGTGTTAGATAAAAAAGAGGCAAAGCTTGCAGAGTTGAAGCAGGAGACAGAAGGGAAGCCGGGCGGCGAAGACAAAGTTGCCGAGATGAATAAGATTGTCCAGGAGATGTATGTAAATTATTGGAGCCGTATTAACAGCAGTATGCTTAGATTTACAGATACGCGTCTTTTAAAATGGAAGATAGCAGATGCACCTAAGTATGAATATATTCCAGTTATGGGTGCAGGAGAGACAATATATGTTAAACGTACTCAGGTGACTAATGATGAATATGCACAGTATATAGCTGCAACAGGTGCAGCTGCACCGGCTAACTGGGTTGATGGAAGTTATCCTGCGGGTGAAGATGATTATCCAGTTAATTATGTATCTTATGATGATGCAGAAGCATATTGTGAGTGGCTTACACAGAAAGATGGAAACAATATATACAGGCTGCCGACAGAGAGCGAGTGGGAGCTTGCAGCAGGACATATGCCAAAGGATGCTGATTTTAACTGTGGTGTCAATGATGGCAGAACATCAGTAAACCAGTATGAGAAGAATACAAGAGGAGCACATGGAGCCATAGATTTCTGGGGAAATGTCTGGGAGTGGACATCAACTGATAAATCAGGCACAGGTTATATGGAGGTTAAAGGAGGTTCATGGAAATCTGATAGGACGGATTGCAGGACAGAATATCGTAAAGAAACAAGATACGAAACTGATAAAAATGATGATGTTGGATTCAGGGTTATACAGGTGCTTGGTGGTGAAGAACCAGAGGAAAAGGTTGAACTTGCTACATTGGAAGCTCCTACAGTAAGTGCATATTCAGCAGATGACAGTGTCACACTTTCATGGGAAGCTATCGCAGGAGTTGTTGAGTATCAGGTATTTGGATATTCATATGATACAGGATTATTCACAATGCTTGATAGAACAGATGCAACAAGCGTAACATATAGTGGTCTTACTGTTGGCGACACATATGGTTATGTGGTTCAGCCAGTGTCATATACAGCGATATCAGATAATGTGTATCCAGAAGATGTTATAAGGGTTGTCTGCGGCAAGACAACCCTTGCTGTGTCTGAATTGGAAAATACAGATAAATATGAGTATGAAGTTCAGACTATTACATATTATTCAGATTTTCTTAATAAAGACAGAATGGCAAATGTATATCTGCCTTTTGACTATGATGAGAATAAGCGATACAATGTTATATATCTCCTTCATGGCATGGGCGGAGATTATAATTCATACAGCAACATGGGAATGATTGAACTGGCACAGGATGTAAGAATTGATAATAATTTAGATTCTGTTATTATGGTTAGTATGAATGTGTTCTGTGACCAGGATGGTAAAGAAGAGTCCGATTATAGTTTTGCTTCAATAGCACAGAGATATGATAACTGTGTATATGATATCATAGATAGTCTTATGCCATACATTAACAGTCATTATCCAACATATACAGGAAGAGAACATACAGCAATATGCGGCTATTCATTTGGCGCAAGAGAAGCTATGTATCTTACATATTCACATCCTGAATGTTTTGGATACGTAGGTGCATTTTCGCCAGTCAGTGGTGTTGTTGACACAGGAAGCAATAATTTTACCAAGGATGGTAAGGCATTGATGTCAACATTAGAACTTGGAACAGATTATAAGCAGCCAGAGGTGATTGTTATGGTTGTGGGAACAGAGGATACACACTGCCTTAAATCAGCAGGAGAATATGATGAATATATGACAGAAAGAGGAATTGAACATATATTTTATACAATGAATGGAGGTCATGATGAAAATGTATGGAAGGACGGATTTGCAACATTTGTAGAACAGATTTTCAGATAAATAAAATGTATATTTAAATGGGGATTACAGTATGAGAATTTTATTAGTTGAAGATGATACATCACTATCTAGAGCAGTATCAACAATTCTGCAAAAAAATAATTATACAGTAGACTTGGTTGGCAATGGATTAGATTCGGTTGAATATGTTAAAGTCGGTATATATGATGCTGTCATAATGGATATTATGATGCCTAAGATGGATGGAGTTACAGCTCTTAAACATATAAGAAATGATGGCAATGATGTGCCGGTACTTCTTCTCACGGCAAAGACAGAGATAGAAGATAAGGTGACAGGACTTGATATGGGGGCTAATGACTATCTTACCAAACCATTTGATTCAAGAGAGCTTCTTGCAAGACTGAGAGTGATTACGAGAGGAACTAAGCAGAAGGATTATGAGCTTAAACTGGGCAATATGACTTTGAATACTAATACATGTGAATTGTTTACGATGGCAGGAAGTTATACGCTTACTAACAAGGAATATCAGATGTTAGAAATGTTTATGAAAAATGAAGGAAAGATAATCTCAGCGGAGCAGTTCATGGAGCATATATGGAGCATGGATTCCGATTCAGATATAACAACAGTGTGGACGTACATTTCTTATATCAGAAGAAAGCTCGAAGCTTTGCAGGCAGATTATTCAATAGCAACTAAAAGGAACATAGGATATTATCTTACGAAACGCAAATAAGAGATGAAGATATGAATAAGAAGAAAAATAATAACATACAAAATGAAATGATTACAAAGTTACGGATACGATTTGTTGCGATAGCATTACTGGTGCTTATTGTAATGCAGAGCATAATTGTATCCGTAAGTGTGTTGTATTCTTATAAGCGCATGGTCAGAAGGGCAGATGTGCTTATTGATTCAGTTTACACCAATATTACTAATAACAGCGAGGACAATAATGTTGATGCAAGATATTATTATGTTATAGATAGTAATGATAGCAGTATGCCACAGGTTAACAATATCAATGACAGAATTGTAAAGCCAAAAGAGGCGGTTAAATCATACCGGACAATATCAGATATTAATAAAAATTCTGGATTTTATAATGGGTACAGATATAGAATTATTAAAGAAGATAGCCGTAATATAGGGATATTCATACAGCGTATCGGAATGATTGATGAGGTGAAAAAGAATGCATATACGCTGGGAACAATATCCGTTGTAGGAATAGGCGTTATATTTATTTTTCTTATAGCTATATCAAAATATATGGTTATGCCTATTGCAAATGCATATAAGAAGCAGAAAGAATTTATTACATCGGCAAGCCATGAATTAAAAACACCTATAACTGTTATACTTGCTGATGCAGACATTATAGAGATGGATGGCGGAGATAATGAGTGGCTTAAAGATATCAGAACACAGGCTGTTAAGTTAAGAAATATGACTAATAGTCTGGTGACACTGGCAAGAATGGATGAGCGTGGCAGCGAGATATCGAAAATTGAGTTTCCAATTTCGGATATTGCCAATGAGGTAGTTCATGAGTATGCCGCACTAGAAGTGGACAGTGATAAAACATTTACATACGATATAACACAGAATCTCAGCATGACAGGAAATGTGAATGAAATCAGGCAGTTAATGACGATACTTCTTGATAACGCTTTTAAGTACAGTCCCGATAATGGCAAAATATATTTTTACCTGAACAAATCATCGGGACATATAAGAATGTCTGTAGAAAATGAGGTTGATTACATAGAACCCGGGCTGACAGATAAGATGTTTGAGAGATTTTACCGTGCAGACAGCACATCATCAAAAGTTACAGGACACGGATTAGGACTTGCTATTGCTAAGAATATAGTAGATAATAGTAGAGGAAAAATTGATGCCAGGGTTATTGATGAACACAGCATCGAAATAAATGTTGTTTTGTAAGGAGAATGGACATGAAAATACATGTAAAACAGATTGCATTTGCAGCTATGGCTATGGCGTTAGCTGTTGTTACTTCGATGATTAAGATATTTTCACTACCTATGGGCGGCTCAGTCACATTGCTTAGTATGTTATTCATCGTGCTTATCGGATACTGGTTCGGACTTAAAGTAGGACTTGTGTCAGCGGTGGCATACGGAGTGCTGCAGCTTATAATCAATCCATACATACTGAGTATTCCACAGGTAATACTGGATTATATATTAGCATTTGGAGCGTTAGGTTTATCCGGGATATTTTCTAATTCCAAAAATGGACTGATTAAAGGATATATAGTGGCAGTACTTGGCAGATTGTTCTTTGCATTCCTTTCGGGAGTTGTATTCTTTGCAGTGTATACACCGGAATTTTTTAACAGCTCAATTCTTTATTCACTTGCATATAATGGTTCATATATAGGAGCAGAGGCAGTTATAACAATTATTATAATCATGCTTCCACCAGTGAATAAGGCACTTGTGTATCTTAAGAATAATGTGGTGAATTCATAAGACAGAGGCATAAATAATTATTTATTGAGTATACTTGAAATGTCTAAATACTAGTGCTATAATATATTTAGGCAAAATGATGAAAATGTGTTTTATATGACACGCAAAAGACCTCGATGTTGCAGCATCGGGGTCTTTCTATTCCATTTTTGTGAAGGTGGCTTAAGCCTTAGGCTGACTGCTGTATATCTTATCTATCCAGCCATTTGCAAATATAGTAGGCAACTATACTCGCCAAGATAGAAAGTATAAATGATGAAAAATGATTCAATATGACACACCCCCTTTTTGCACTAGGGAGTAGTAGCAAAATATATTTTATCATATTAATATTAAACAGTACATATATAATAATGAAAATATAGAAAAAATATTTGTAAAAATTCAAACCAAATATATCACCCCCTCGTATATATGAATGTAAGCAGCTTACATAATAAATAATATATAAGGGGGTATTTTTATGTACAGAGTTAAGATATGTGCAGCACTTTTATTGGCAACACTTAGTCTGGCTGGATTTAAACAGCAGACATATGATGAAAATAGTACACACGATGCTGTTTTTAGCACAAGGAAAGCAGACAAGGAGATATCAGAAAAAAACGCTGGTATGCTGGCAGGTATATTAGACACGGGAGTTGTTTATCAGGAATTGTATGCTGATGGTGCAAGATACAGATATACATTTGCTGATGGGGCAGATTATCAGGATGGTAATCATATTGTATATAGGGCATCAGATGCAGATAAATTAGGCTATCAGTATTATATAAGTGATATAAGCCAGAATCCTTCTGATGACTTTCCATTAAGTGAATTAGATGGCTTTTCATTAGAACAGGCGAAGAGCATGGCGGCAGAGATATTTGGAATATATGAGGATGTCAATGTAAGTGCCGAACCATCAAAAGTATATGTCTATGATGCAGAACACATTAATGCATATCTTGATTCAAAAGAGGAACTATTAAACATGCATGGAAAGAAAGACAGCAGTTATAGATGGAGTGCACAAGATGAAGTGTATTACATGGAATATAACATTGTATACAATGACTTGGCACTTATAGCTGACTATATAGGAGATGGTTCATATTATGCAAAGGCACATATTGCAAGCATAGCAGTCGGAAGAGATGGCGTTAAATATATGTGCATATCAGGCGTATATGATAAGGTATCTGAAAATGTCAGAGTGGGAGAAAGATGCAGTGTAGATGAAGCACTTAGAATACTTCATAATAAATTTGGATTTCCATATAATATCAGCGAAGAAGAAAAAGATAGTATATATCTTGCGTATATTCCAGTTGCAAAGAGTGCTGATGTTATGAATTCAAATCAGGAATATCAGGTGGATCCATATTGGGTTGTTGATGGATACATGGATGGTAAAACATACGATTCACATACACATATAACATACATAGTTAACGCGGTAAGCGGTGAAGCAAATATTATGAAATAGGGAGAATTTTAGGTATGAAAAAAATTTAATAGCAGTAACAATGTGGACAGATAATTTGAAGTTGATAACTAATAATATAAATGATATATTGAAATTAAATAATTGATTAACAGGGGGTATTTATGAAAAAAGGATATGTATTGCAGCATCATGTATTATTGTTCTGGCAGCAGGAATATATGTTGCTCTTTCACAGGCAGATGCATCTAAATTCGAGCAGATGGATGCCAGTTTAACATCAGAAATGACAAGGTAGTTTATAAGCTGGATGAAATGTTTTATTTCGTCCAGCTTGTTTGAATTAAACAGAATGGGGGATTTTACGAATGAAAAATAAAAGTAATATGTATTTATATGTAGCAGGTATAATGATTGTTTTCCTGATAGTTTCGTTATTTTATAAGAATAATGTAAATGATAAGACGGGCAACAAAATTAATGAAGAAACTTCACTCTTTTCGGTGCAGGAAATTCAGTGCGATAAAGAGATTGATAATTTATCTTTTATTGATTTAAAGCCATGTATTGTGTCAGATGGAAAGGCATACATATATGATAATAATGAGTGGAATGTAGTTGAATGTGATAATGATATAACTAGGGTTTATAACGGAGATACATTTTGTGCACTGGATAGTGAAGGCAACATTATAATTATTGGAGAAAATTTAGGTGATTATGAAGCATATCCTCTTACAACTGCGGGTGTTTATTATAATGCAGAGAAAATGCTCAAATATACAGAAAAAGAAAAAGTGCTGCTGCTTGGTGGCAATCCCTTGAAAAGTGAATACTGCATAGCATATTTTGACGATGGATGTACAAAAATGTTCATAAACGGACAGATGGTTGAGCTTTCAGACTCGCTTAATGTCGTGAATATTTCAGGTGGATTTATATTAGATGAAGCAGGAAATGTGTATAAAGTTTCAAATAGTGAAAATCTTTCTAATATCAGCTTGAAACAGATTTCAGAAAAAAGATATGTAAGCATTTCCGCATGTGCATCCGCTGACAGGTGCATTGGAATATGTGAGGATGGAGGTGTAACAGTATGGTCTGATGTTGATTTAAAATTTACATTCAATGCTGACAATGCAAAATTAGCAGCAATGGGATTCAATTATGGAGTTGTGTTATGTGATGACGGGAAAATTGAGTTCCATTCATCAAATGATAAGTTGGAAAAACAGCTTTCAGAATACTTTGATAACCTGAATGAGAAAGCTTCTGCCATAGCGTGTAACTATGATTGTATTTTAGTAAAACTGGAAAATGGAGCGTGTCTTAAAATTTTATGTGCAGTTCATGATTGATTTTGTGCAGTTCGTGCAGGACATATTGAAGTGGGAGATTATGTCTGATATTGTAACATAGGATAAAAGTATTTTACGTATTAATAAATGATTACAAAAGACAGGTGAAAAATATGAAAAGGGTATTTAGAACAATCGGCGTTATTGTGGCAAGCGCAGTATTTATAACAGGTTGCGCACAATCGAATAATAGTGCACAATCAGCCAATAGTGCATCCACACAATCAAGCAATAGTAAGACATATGGATTAGAAGATGAAAGTGCAGTAAAGCAGGTACTTAAGGAAAATTCAGCACTCGCAATGTATATAGATAAAATTAATTCACATGAATGGAGCTCATTAGAAGAATGTTTTTCAGAAGATATCCGCTCAGAAATTACTCAGAAGCAGATTGATAACAAAGAAGGCATTACAAGTGTGGAGCGTATTGAATTAAAGGCTGCCAAAGAGATGACAGCGGATGATTGGAAGTATGTTACTGGCAGTGAACCGGTGGCATCAGAGAGTGGCGAATATAAGAATCTTGATAAATATAATGATATCAGATTGTGGTTTCTTATATTTGATGAAAGCGTTGATACAGCCCATGAGAATAAATATTATCCACAGGGCTTAAATTATAATCTTGCAATCACAGGGGAACGAGATGGCAGTCAATATATTCTTGATTTAAGAAATGAAAATGATTCACTGGATAAGCTTGAAAGATGGCTGTTAGCAGAAAAATAGTGTTGTTGGAGTGAAAATAATTAATGGTATATGGAAAATGTAACTTCTTATGGAGTGATAAGAAAATAAAGAAGAAAACTTTTATAATACTAATTATAATATATATTGTCCTGGAAGTGCTTATTATAATTAATTTACCACGCATACCACTTGTAAAATGCTCTAAAGATGTTAAGAAAATATATGGTCTTGAGGTTAATGATCCGGCTTATAATATTTGGTATAACGCATTTGGATTTCCGATATTTATTCATCCTAAAAAGGCACATGAACATTTTGAAGTCGATTATAAAGAGGCTGTTAAATTCATAGAAGATAAAGGGGTTAAACCATTTGATTACAGTTATAATACATTGGATACATATTATCGTCTTGCTTGGCAGATGAATTTTCATGATAAAACATTGCCGAGCGAGTATAGATGGATTGAGAAAAAGGCAGAAAGTGTTCCGTTATATGCATTAGTGTGTCTGAGTTCTATGTGGGACTATGTGGCTGAGTCTCCTATGCTATCAGAGATTATTGTATTTGTGTCAATTGTTATTGGAATTAATTGCGTTTTCGTGGTTATATTTGTAAAGTGTTACAAAGAGTTTGTGGTTAAATAAAATAAAAATAGTTGATTATTAGGAGAAGCGTATGGGAAAAGAATTATTTATATCCTACATTTGATAATCCGAGAAAAGCAATGAATAATGTTAAAAAAGAGGCTAATGAATTTCTTGATGTGATAGCGGCGGAATATTCGTTAGATGAATTGTCAGATAAAAACTGGGAAGACCTCATTTTTGTACAGGTTATCCAATTATTTATATATGAAGATAGTTTTGTTAGATAACAATATGGGGATTACAGAAAGAATCTATATTCATATGGCACAATTGTGCTAGAAATTAATATTGTGACAGTGCTTGAATTTGTGGTCTGGTAAAAATCATTTCCTAATTCACGTTAAAAAAGCCTGATTCACGTTAGGTGTATTGAAAATAAATATGCAAGCAGTTATGCTGAAACTATAAGAGCAAAGGTTGAGGGGGAGATAAATCATGGCTCATATAGCGGAAAGTATAGCTGCTTTTTTATATAGACATGAAATTCTGGAACGTGATATGCAGGAAATATGTGCATATGGATTAGAATTGCTAATATCCACTTTGATAGAAGTAATAAATGTTATTTTTGTTAGTGTATTAGCTCATAAAATGATATTTGGAATTATATATATTATTTGCATAATGACAGTAAGAACATATACAGGCGGTTATCATGCAGATACTAAATCAAGGTGCAATATTATATTTATAAGTATATATATACTGAGCCTGATATCTATGCAATGGATACAGAAAATAAATAATTATAATTTGATATTATGGTGTGGACTTATTGCATCATACATATATGTTATATATAACGCACCAATAGAAAATCATAATAAACCTTTAAATCAATGTCAGATAAATAAAAATAGAAAATCAAGTATATTAATATATGGGATATTTATGATGTTAGGAATAATATACGATATATCTGGAATGGCAATTGGGATAGTGAAAAATTTGAATTGCTATTCAGTATATATAAAAATAATACTTATATTTATAGTGATTGCGATGATTGTAGGAAAGTATAAAGAAAGATGCTTTTATCGTATGGCTATAATGTAAAGAAAGGAGACGCTAAAGATGAAGAGAAAAATTTTAAAAACTGTTGCTGATGTAGCTGTAAAAACAGCATACAAAGCAGGAAGAAGTGCATCATGGTATGGCTTTTATCAGGCTAAAGAACCAGAAGCATTAAAAAATAAAATAAGATTAATTACTTTAAAAGGAGTGTAGGTTATGAAAAAGTGTAAAAAAATTATACTTATGTTGGCAGTAATGTTAATGGTATGTAATTCTACAGGAATTATATTTGCTGCAACATTTGAAGATTATCGTAATACGAGGATGTTTAATAGAGCTTATGTAGATAGTAATACGTTCTCTACAATATGTTATTCAAATTCATATTATTCGTCTGTAAGTAGAACAGGATTATATGTTAATGAAATTTTAAAGACTGATGGAAGTAGTTCGTCATATAAAAAGGTTAAGGCTAAAATGGTTGTTAATGTATATAATTCAGATGTTTTAACTGTAAATAAAGGAAATGTATACTATATTGAAGTACCTGATCAATATCGTGATTATGGTGGATATATGTTATCAGCAATGGGAAATAATCCATCTTTGGACTGTTTAATTAGTGGTGGATTCTCAATATATAACTAATAAATATTATGCGATAAATATTTAGACAAAAACACGATAATTATTTCGTGTTTTTGTCTCGTTTGTATATGGAAGGAAAAAGATAATTGAAATTATACATAAGAAATCAGCTTTATATGCTTATACGTCAGCCGTATTTCTGGATTAGTGCGGCAATTGTCAGTGGATATTCAATAATTAATATAATACATTATGGAATTACATATTATGGAAAAAGTGCACTTGGAATTATGACTGTGACAGATCTGTATATTTATAACAGTAATAATTCTTTCTGGGCAGTGTTTTCAGTGTTGATACCATTTGTGTGCATGTTGACATATGGCATGCAGACATTGACAGATAGAGAGCGTGGAACAATAAATTATTATAATAGCAGAATTGATATGAAGTCATATTATATATCAGGTGCGATAAGCTGTGCTATAGGCACTTTTTTAGAGATATTATTAAGTGCGGTTATATCGACAGCTTTGTTATTTGTAAGCTATCCACAGAGCGATAAGACAGTCCTTGGGACACGGTATACTGAAGTTTACTGGCTTAATATACAGTCAGGCTACAGGACACATTTTGTGAAATTATATGTGTTGAATCCGATTATATATCTGTTAATTATGTCGCTGATTTTTTCAATATTTTGTAGTGTGATGGCAGTTTTTTTCTATGCGGTGTCTATAGTCGTAAAGAAAAAGATACATATGATACTTGTAGCGGGAATAATGTCGTATGCAATTTTGCAGATATACCTTGCAACTGGATATGACATATATGGTGACGTGACAGCATCAATTATTGGATGGCAGAGTGGAATACCAACTATCATATTTATGATGCTGATGCTTCTTATAAGCGTTGTTATCGTAAAATACAAGATAACAAAGCAGGGAAGATTATAAAGGATGCATACAGATGAAGAGAAAATCTATATTAAATACTGCAATTGTGGGATGCTTATATGCTGTTATAAGTGGAATTGAAATGTTGTATCTTCGCAATGATGACGTACAGATGGTGTTTGTGAACCTGCTGTTTGATGTGAAAAATTTTCTTGGAGACAAGCACTTTTTTCTGGTTATCAATGTGCTGTTTGCAATTATTCTTTCATGTTATCTGTGCAGCATGGATATCAAAAAATATTACACAGTGTACACATTTGGAAGAATTGCCTCTAAAAGAATATTTTTTGCGAAATGTCTTATAAATGTCTGTATCAGGCAGATAGTATTTTCGATGTGTTATTGTTCTGTGTTAATGATGTTATCTATGTTTTCATGTCGTGCAGGTCTGGAAGTTAATGATTATCTACTGATTTTGCTGGTAAAGGCTGTTGTGGCAATAGTGTATGGATGTATAGTTTTTGGAATTATAACGGCTGTTGCTGCCTTGTTTGCAGATGAGAGAATAGCGGTGTTATTTATTATTGTATTAGTGTTGGGACTATCGTTTATATCTATGTCATTTTCAGACATGTCATTCATTAATAGTCACTGGTTTGTAGTTAATCCAGTGATGTCAGTTACGATTATCAATATGGATTTAACACAGACTTTTATGGCGTCAGGCAGAATGTTTGTCATAACAGTATTAGAGATAATGATGGCGGTAAATGTATGCAAAAGAAAGGAACTATGATGGGGTTAACTATAAAGATAGATAATCTTGTGAAGAATTTTAAGAATAACGAGGTTATAAAAGGGGCAAGTTATGAATTTGCTTCTGGCAATGTGTATGGAATAGTTGGTGGTAATGGGGCAGGTAAAAGTGTGCTGTTAAAGATGATACTGGGAATGATGAAACCTGATTCTGGAGAAGTTTCATTTGAAGGTATTCCTGAAAATAAAGCTGCTGCTAATAAAGTGGCTTCTGTAAAGCCTGATATGGCATGTGTTATAGATGGCTGTGATTTGATTATGAACATGTCAGGATTGGAAAATCTAATATATCTTGCAGGTTTTAGAAAACTTGTTGATGAGAAATGCATAAGAGAGTGCATGAAAAAGGTTGGATTGAACCCAGATAACAAAGATAAAATTAAAAATTATTCGCTTGGCATGAGAAAAAGACTGCTTATAGCACAGGCAATAATGGAAAATCCAGACGTGCTTATATTGGATGAGCCGACTAATTCGCTTGATTCATCAGGTGTCCAGATGCTTCACGATATTGTGCATGAGAATAAAGAGGCTGGCAGGATAATTATTATCGCAAGCCATTATGAACAGGATATAGATGGTTTGTGCGATATAGTTCTAGGTCTGAAGGATGGTGTGCTATGCTGAAACGCAGAATTACAGTGCTTGCTGTTATAATCGTTATTTTGTCTGTATTTGCATTGGGAGTGCGATTTTCACTCAGTGACAGAGAGGTTATTGGACAGAATCGTGAAGATGAACTATTAAAGACAGATTTTATGTTTTTTGGAGTTTTTCGTGAAGATAATGTCCCTGATACAGATAAAATTGAGCAAAGCCTGGAGAAAAGCAATTGTATATTAGAAGTTGTTCCTACAGGAAAGATGCGGCTGTCTGATACATGTATAGTGCAGGAGGTCT
This sequence comes from uncultured Lachnospira sp., assembly GCA_934359185.1. GTDB lineage: Bacteria > Bacillota > Clostridia > Lachnospirales > Lachnospiraceae > Lachnospira. The sequence continues at coordinate 239,016 of CAKRLE010000002.1, forward strand.
TGGTTAAGAACTGCATTAAGGGAGAGGATATATTACAGGAACGGATTAATATAATATCATACAATGGCTTCTGGTACAAGAAAGAGACAGATGTTTTATATAACTGGGGAAGAACTAATATTATGGCAGAAGATGCATCATATATAGTTGTTCTTGACAGAGTCGAAAATGGGTATGGCACTTATTATTACAATAATTTTCCAATTGGAGCGGTGAGCTGTGATGTTAGGAAGTGTACAGAATATATTGATGTGGCTAAGAGTTATAATTATGAAGAATTAAAGATGTATGAGTTTTTTGTGGATAGTCAGGCTGCGCTTGATAAGTTGTATGAGATTAAGAAGATGGTGCTTAGATATACAAAATAGTTTGAAGAGAAGGTAATAATGGGGAATTACATGGCAGATTATAAGAGGAAAAGTTCAAGAAAGAGTTTGTTTATAATAATTGTGTTAATGTACATAGTGGTTGAAGTATTAATAATGACGTATCTTCCTATGATTCCAATAAAAAAATGTCCAGATGAAATAAAGCAATATTATCCGTTGGTAGAAACTGATTCTGCCTATTCCGTTAGTCTTAATATCTTTGGAGATGTTGTATTTAATAATGCATACAAGGCTGACAAGAAATTTAAAAGTGAATATGGAGATGTTATCGACTATCTTGTTACACAGAAGGATTTTCAGCTATTTAGTTATAAAGGTAAAGTGCTGAATTTGTATTCCATTCATTGTTATCAGGTAAATGTTGGCGGACAGTACAAAACAGAAGATGATATTAATCTGCATAACAGGTGCAGTTCGGTTGGTAGCTATGCACAAATATGTCTAAATGCCACATGGTGTGGAGTAGAAATGCAGTATTTTGATTCTTTGTTCAGGATATATTCATTTGGCGCAATTGTGCTAGGAATTAATGTTGTGGCAGTGATTGCATTTGTGGTGGGGTATAAAAGGATAGTTCTAAGGAACAGCAATAATGAGAACCACATGGCAGATTGTAAGAGGAAAAGTTCAAGAAAGAGTTTATTTATTATAATTGTGTTAATGTACATAGTGGTTGAAGTGTTAATACTGACATATCTGCCTATGATTCCAATAAGAAAATGTCCAGATGAAATAAAGCAACATTATCCGTTGGTAGATACTGATTCTGCCTATTCTGTCCGTCTTAATATTTTTGGAGATGTTGTATTTAATAATGCATACAAGGCTGACAAGAAATTTAAAAGTGAATATGGAGATGTTATCGACTATCTTGTTACACAGAAGGATTTTCAACCATTTAGTTATAAAGGTGAAGTACTGGATTCGTATTTTATTTATTGCTGGCAGGTAAATGTTGGTGGACAGTACAAAACAGAAGATGATATTAATCTGTATAACAGGTGCAGTCTGGTTGGTCGTTATGCGCAAGTATGTCTAAATGCTACATGGTATGGAGCAGAAATGCAGTATTTTGATTCTTTGTTCAGGATATATTCATTTGGAGCAATTGTGCTGGGAATTAATGTTGTGGCAGTGATTACATTTGTGGTGGGATATAAAAAATATTTTCTGATTCACGTTAAAAAAGCCTGATTCACGTTAAGTGTATTGAAAATAAATATGCAAGCAGTTATGCTGAAACTATAAGAGCAAAGGTTGAGGGGAGACAAATCATGGCTCATATAGCGGAAAGTATAGCTGCTTTTTTATATAGACATGAAATTCTGGAACGTGATATGCAGGAAATATGTGCATATGGATTAGAATTGCTAATATCCACTTTGATAGAAGTAATAAATGTTATTTTTGTTAGTGTATTAGCTCATAAAATGATATTTGGAATTATATATATTATTTGCATAATGACAGTAAGAACATATACAGGCGGTTATCATGCAGATACTAAATCAAGGTGCAATATTATATTTATAAGTATATATATACTGAGCCTGATATCTATGCAATGGATACAGAAAATAAATAATTATAATTTGATATTATGGTGTGGACTTATTGCATCATACATATATGTTATATATAACGCACCAATAGAAAATCATAATAAACCTTTAAATCAATGTCAGATAAATAAAAATAGAAAATCAAGTATATTAATATATGGGATATTTATGATGTTAGGAATAATATACGATATATCTGGAATGGCAATTGGGATAGTGAAAAATTTGAATTGCTATTCAGTATATATAAAAATAATACTTATATTTATAGTGATTGCGATGATTGTAGGAAAGTATAAAGAAAGATGCTTTCATCGTATGGCTATAATGTAAAGAAAGGAGACGCTAAAGATGAAGAAAAAAATTTTAAAAACTGTTGCTGATGTAGCTGTAAAAACAGCATACAAAGCAGGAAGAAGTGCATCATGGTATGGATTTTATCAGGCTAAAGAGCCAGAAGTTTTGAGAAACAAAATGAAACAAAGCAATAATACACGTAACTAAACAAATTTGTCGTGGTTTTGTCGTTATAGACTAAAGTATTTTTTGAATTAAGAAATTATATATATCTAATGACATCAACGCGAAATGTAACATGGCAGGTTTAATTGATAAGACAGGGATTAATCTGCTGAGATTAAGATTAAAGTGCATAAAGCATGGAAAGAAGAGGAATTTATGTTAAGAACCAAGAATATTTTTAATACATTTTTTATGATGGCTGTTGCAGCCATATGTATAAGTATGATGGGTGGAATTGTTAAAGCAGGGAATGTAAATGATACAAAGTATAATTATTATTTTAATGTGAATGATGGACATAAAACAGATTTTAGAAAGAAGGAAGATGCTACAAGTAGCTATATGTATTGTAAGTCCGCATCTTCATCTTATACAGCTAAAGTACATGGTGGACATCCAGAAGCAGATGCGTATGATTGTTCAATGGGATACAGATATTACTTTGAGACTGGATATAAGAGATTTCTCTATAATAATGTGAATGAATCTGGATTTGAAGAAGCTGCTATATTTGGTAGTGGAAGTGGGAATGCGAGTGGATCGTGGAGTCCAGATAGTGTATATCAGTCAGGTGTAAGACCAGGTACAGATCATCTGTAAGATGCAGTGAGGGGGTTAAGTTGATGAAGAGAGTACTGACTAATATGACAATCATTGTACTTGGTGTTGTTCTGTTGATAATAATAAGCTATGAAAATAAAGACAAGCTGAATTATATAAAGAGTGTAAATCAGCTTGACAGTATTCAGCATGAAACAGCAGGTGGTGAAACCATGCTGGAACAACCAGCGGCAGGAATAGCAGTTCCAACGATAGCTCCCTCTAACACAGAAGCGTCATATGAGTATGTTAATAATATGCCATGTTATACAGAAAAAGTAGAATTGCCATGCGAGGATACTAATTTAGAAAATGGAACTGTGATAAAGATGTACGTTAAACTAGAAGATTATTATGTGTCGCAACAGATTCCAGAAGAAATTGATGATGTAGAGAATGTATATATGGATGATGGAGTGCAACTGGTTTCCGAAAGAGAAGTTGATAGTGAACATCGTGTGGTAGTGGCAATGGTAAAATTGAGAAATCCCAATGAATATGATGTTGATGTGTGTCTTGGCAATATAAATTTAAAATATAACCTGACTCCATATCCATTCGAATTAGCATATCATAATGAAAAAAGGTATGCGACATCTGTGAAATCAAGCAATATAGTTAAGCTAAAGGCTAATGAAGAAAAAGAATATGAGCTGTTATATACACCTAATATAAAATACTTTAGAGATTATGATATGTATTTAGTTGCTAATTTAAAAGGGACATATGGCAATGATGGCTCCTGGGCAGTATACAAGCTGGATTTAAGCGAGTGGATAAAGTGAGGGATGTAACTGGTGAAAGGATTATGGAGAATTGAACTCAGAAGATTAATGCGGAATAAAGGCTTCTGGGGGATATTGGTATTATGCATAGTGATAAATGCATTACAATATAGGGACATTACATTATTATCAGTAAAATATATGGATGCTGTTATGGCTAAATTAAACAGTATCAAGATAGGAACGCTCTATCCGCATAGTGTGTACAATAATTGGATTGGTGGAGATCTTGAATCGTACTGGCATTATGTATATTTTCTGCTTATTCCTGTTATAGCAGTCATACCATATTCATATACATATAATTATGACAGAAAATCAAAGCTTACAATTAATTATTACATAAGAGCAGAAAGAAAAGATTATGTTATAGTGAAATATATCATTACATTTCTGGCAGGTGCAGTTGTGGTCACGATTCCGCTTGTGTGTAATTTTGTTCTTACGATGATGAAACTGCCACTTATAACTCCGCAGGCATCGACTGGAACATATCCGCTTAATGGCTCTGATATGTTTGCTGATATATTCTATACCAGACCAATGCTTTATATTCTGATATATTTTGCTGTAATATTTGTATATTCTGGACTGATGGCTGTACTGCCTATGGGAATAAGCTATTTTACAGACAATGCATTTGTACAGTTATCGACACCATTTATAGGAAACATATTAGTTTACTGTATATGTAATGTCAGAAGCATGTACAGATATGTGCCATTAAGATTTATTGACCCAGCCCAGGATGGCGGTTTTACAGATGCCGCATCAGCATTTGCAATTATATTGTTGTTGTTAATATTTAATATAGTTATGGCTGTACGGGGAATGACAGATGAGACATTGTAGAAGAATAGTATACTATCTGGTATACAGTTTGGCAGTTATTGGTGGAATGAATATTATATGCCGTCACATCAACTCGTCATATGTATTATTTGACATAAATATATCTTTTGCCGATATGCTGTTGTGGTATCTGTACAAGGGGATATATGTATCCTATGTAATGCCGTTAGTATATATTTTTTTTTACAACAGAAGACTTAAGAGGCTGACAGACGTGCATCTGGCAGTGAGAGGCCAAAGCAGATACAGGATAATTCTTATGCAGGAACTGTATATAGTAAAGCTTGGTGTGGTCAATGCTGTATTATGCATGGCTGGAATGTCTGTGACCGCTTTTGCAGGAAATTTTGATTTTTATAATCTCAGTTCTGCGGACAGTATGTTTTATCTCATCACCCAGAAAACTTTCAGTGGTAACAGATATTTTGTATATGCCATTATATTTTACTATATGTTTTTGCAGATGGTATTTATTCTTAACAGTGTTCTTTTAGCATATGTAATCTTCAGAAGGAAGGTTCTTATATGCCTGTGTATGGCAATAACATGGATTATGGAATTTACTGCTAGTGGTTTGGTGGTCAGCAACAGTAACTGTTACAAGGTTTTATTAAATATATCTGCTGGATATGCATATATGTTAAGAATACCTTTATTATTATTTATTGTTGGCATAATGATACTTCTTATATATAGAAACAGAGAGTACAGGTAAAATGTATGTGGAATGTAATCAGATATGATTTGTGTGTGGGATTAAAGAAATGCTATATAAGATACATAGTATTATTCGTAATGGTAATTATAACCTGTATCCATGTTGATGGAATAATATATGACAATATTGAAATGAGGTTCTGTCATGCAGGCTTTCTTAATTATATCATATATATGTTTCAGGGAATCAGACCTGTCAGTGCAGGAGAATTAAAAGAATATGGAATGCCTGTATTCTGGGTGTTTTACAATATATATATATTATTTGTTCTTGGCGGATATGTGTCAGCCAGCTTAAAGATTGATAGATGCCAGTGCTTTGTCAGATTTGGTTCAAGAAGCAGATTTATAATTGGTAAATATATATATATGCTTACTGGAACACTACTATATTATATATGTATATATTCTGCTGTGATTTGTCACATGTTTATCAGTCAGAATATCAGATGGTATGAGCCGGTTATAGGAACACCGGTTAATTTCTTTAATATCCAGATATTTCCATCAATTAGATACATAATATATGCTTTTGTGCTGACTCCGTTATTAAGCAGCAGCTTCTATGTGTCAGTATGTCTGCTGGCAGAGATATATTCCAGGCTTATGCCAGGGCTGATAGTGATAAGTCTGTATATTATATCTGGTATATATGATAAAAATAGATACAACATATCAAGTAATACAATGCTTTGCAGAAATGAATATGTCATGCCGAAAGGCATGGCGGTGAGTAATTCATTGTTTATAGTGTGTGTTGCAATAGCAATAAGCGTAATAGCAGGAATAATAAGCATACGACACTATGAGTTTATCAGAGGGGAGAGAAACAGTTGAAGATAGAGGTTACAGGATACAGCAAGACAATCAATAAGAATAAAGTTCTTGATAATATATCTGTCAAATTTACATCAGGTAAAGTGTATGGGATAAGAGGTGAAAATGGCAGTGGCAAAACTATGTTGATGAAGGCTATATGCGGACTTATATTTGCGGATAGTGGAAATGTCAGTATAGATGGCTGGATAATAGGCAGGGATATATCATTTCCAGAAAGCGTGGGGATTTTAATCGAAAATTCGGGATTCATAGGCTCATATAGTGCTTATGATAATCTGAAATCAATATCGCTGATAAAAAATTGTGCTGGAGATAATGAGATATATGAAGCGTTAGAAGCGGTAGGACTGGATTCACACAGTAAAAAGAAATACAGACAGTTTTCGCTGGGAATGAAGCAGAAGCTTGGAATAGCGGCAGCAATATTTGAAAAGCCAGACCTGATAATACTTGATGAACCATTTAATGCTCTAGATGAGAAAAGCCGCGGCAGGATAAAGAATATAATTAATGAAAGATCAGAAGCAGGGGCATTAGTAATAGTATCGTCACATGATAAAGAACTGCTTGATGACGTATGTGATGAAATTATTAATATACAGGAGGGAAAGCTGATTGAATCGCACAATAGTAAAACGCAGTGGAATATGGAAACGTAGAATAATAGTGCCATTTGGTATGACAATTGCAGCATGTCTTATCGTATATTGTGTTTTAACTATACGAGACGTTAACCAGAGATATCCAGACACAGTAGTTACAGAAGTTCCTTATGGAGAAAAGATTGCGTATAAAGATATAGAATTTATGATAAAAGATGTGCAGTATATGGACTATGAGGGGCTGAAAGCATTATGCAGTAATGTCACGGATATGTCATATAAAAAATATGAGCCATATTATGAACAGACATTTGCATTAATAGAAGCAGAGGTGAAAAACATAGGCAGTCATAATGAAAATGTTGAGCTGTACCAGTTTGTATTAGGCAATGATACATATTCTAATGGAATAGATACTGAGCTGTTTGGCAGCTTCAACACAGGTGAGGAACTGCTTTGTCCGAATATCAAGCCGGGGGAATCAGTTAATGTGGTACTTACATACAGCTTCTTGAACCAATATTTAAAAAAGGGAAAGATTGAGAATATGGGGCTGATAGTAAGTCTATATCCGCAAAAGATTATTATGGATTGTAGTAAATAAAACAGTATAAAAATGGAAATGTGAATGTAATTACTATGTTATAGTTGTACAGGCTGGGGTGAATTGCCCCAGCCTTGTTGCTATGTATACGCAAAAATAGTATATTTATAATATAAGCTGGATGTATGGGGGATAATATGATTTGTTTTGGAATATGTGATGATGAACTTGAACTTTCGGATTCATTGGCAATGGAAATACCTGAATTATATCGGGATAATTGTAATGTTGCAGATGATATTAAAGTGTATACATATTTATCAGGTGCAGAATTGCTTAATCGCTATAAGGAGGATAAACCTGATATTGTGTTTATGGATATTGAGCTTGGTGATGATAGTGGGTTTAAAATAGCGGACAGATTAAGAGATATATCAGATAATACAGGAATTGTATACATAACTAATCATGAAACATATATGAAAGATGCATTTGTGTGTAGACCACTTGGCTTTATACGTAAAGATAATCTTGAAAATGATTTTATGAGGGCAGCAGGAGAGATAAACAGGTTTTTAGCGGGAAGAAAGAAAAAAATATTATTTAAGGATGGAGTAAAGGAAGTACCGGTTTCTTTGGACGATATTATTATGGTAGAAGTATATGACCATGATGTTGTAATTGTAAGGGAAGGTGGCAATATTCAGGTTAAAGATAAACTAAAGCGTGTTGAAGATGAACTGCTCAATCATGATTTTGTTAAAGTGGCGCGCGGAAGAATGATAAGACTTAAGTATATATCAAAAATAGATAAGGGTGAATGTTGTCTTTATAATGGCGACAGATATGCCATTAGTGATAGTAGAATCAGTGAGATAAAGGAAAGTCTGCTTAAATATAAGATGAGGTGAATAAGGAGTGTTATATGATAATATTTGAATCGTGTGTTAATATTTTTCAGGCTTTTGTAACAACTTATTTTTTAAAGAAGTGTCTTGGAAAAAAAGAAAGATTTTCAGATACTGAAATGAATCTTGAAATGGTTTTATGTATAGCAATATATATGGAGATACAGACATTTTTAACAGATTTTGAAGGGTATGGCATAATTATAAATATAATATATGTTTTCTTGATAAGCAGGGCGTTCCTAAAAGGCGATATATTATCACAGATAATGTATAGTATGCTTATTGGATTGATAGCAATGTTTTCTTCTATTATTGGTGCTAATATTGCGGCTATGCTCACTGGAAAAACATTTATTGAGCTTACAGGCGATAAATCATTTGATGGCGTCATAGCCTTAATTATTGTTCAGATTGTATTTGTGTGTTTTGTTATTATGGTTATTAAATTCAAAACATTTGACAGATTTCTTAATAGAAAATATACAGTTGTAGCAATAATGCTGCCCGTTGTATCTATAGTAATATGTACAATTGTAATAACAAGAATGCAAATAATTGGAAATATATGGAGCATATCAGTTGTTGTAGGAATATTACTGCTTAATGTTGTTAATTATGTATTGTTATCCGCTATCGATAAAAGCTATGCAAAGATTATAGATGATGAGATGACGATTAAATCATTTAAACAGCAATTAGATGATGTAGAGACTATAATTGAAGAAAATAGCGAGCTTGAACAAAAGAGACATGAAATTAAAAAGATTTTAAGACTAATATCAATGATGATAAATGATGGTGAAAATAAGAAAGCGTTAGAATATATTAAAGAGTTAAATGTAGATGATATTATTTCATATGATAAAAAGAAATTTTCTGATAACATGATAATTAATTATATATTAAATAAAGCGAATGATACATGTAAGCGTAATAACTATGATTTTTCATGTTTTGTCAATGGAAAAGTTGACGGTGTATTAGATGTTGATATGCATATATTATTTGAAAATCTTATAGATAATGCAATAGAAGGAATGGCTGGTTCAGATGGAAAGTCACTGTATGTACAGATATCAGCCAGTGATGAGTATATAAGGATAGATGTGTATAATTCTGTTACATGTAATATACTTCTTGATAATAAAGAACTTCATACTACTAAGCTTGATAAGATAAGGCATGGATATGGTGTTAAGAGTATTAAGGCAATAGTAGATAAATATGATGGCTGTGTCGAGTATGAATATTTTGAGCCTAAGACAATCAGATGCATGGTTATACTTACAAAATCAAACCACAACACGGAGGAAAACTAATGTTATATATAATAAGACATGGGCAGACAGAATGGAATGCGCTTCATAAGCTTCAGGGACGGACAGATATACCGCTTAACGATAATGGAAGGAGAATGGCGAAGGAGGCGGGAGAGAAGTATAAAGACCTTCATATAGATGTGTGCTATTCGTCACCGCTTATCCGCGCAGTGGAGACAGCTAAGATTTTTCTTGGAGACAGGAATATTCCGGTTATAACAGACGACAGGCTTATGGAGATGAGCTTTGGTGTGTATGAAGGGATTGAGAATTCATTTGATATACCAGATTGTCCTATCAATACATGCTTTAAAGACCCGGTTAATTATAAGACTGTAAAAGATGGTGAGAGCTTTGAAGAGATTTTTGCAAGAACAGGCGATTTCATTGATAAAGAAGTAAAGCCATTGTTAGATAATGGAAAAGATATTTTAATAGTTGGACATGGTGCTATGAACTGTAGTATAATTGCACAGTTTAGGGGGACTTTGTTAAAAGATTTCTGGAAAGCCCTGCCTAAGAATTGTGAATTAGTTAAATTGGATTAAGATAGGATAAGATTGGATTAGAGGTATAGACATGAGTATAACATTAGATAAGCTTCTTTCATCAGATAAAGACTCTGTACAGATTATAGATATAAGAACTGAGTGGGAGGTTGACCATGGAAGGATGTCGGATGTGGTTAACATTCCTATGATTACAGGAGATAATGAGTATAAGAGCAGTGATGATATGGGAGATATGGCTGATAAAGTCTATCACGATACGGCACAAAGAATTGCTTCATCAGATAAGACAGACAAGAATAAGAAACTTGTAATAGTGTGTGCCAAGGGAATTAACAGTGAGGGAGTAGCCACACATCTTAATGGCATGGGTATAGATGCAGACAGCCTTGAAGGCGGCTATATAGCGTGGCTTCTTGATGCGTGCGATAAGGAGAATGAGAGTGGCAAAGATTTTGCCAGGGACGTTGAGCAGAGTCTCCGCAAGAAATTCCGTAAGAATATATGGTGCAAGTTTACTAAGGCGATTAATGAATATGAGCTTGTAAAGCCGGGTGACAGGATTGCAGTGTGTATCTCTGGTGGTAAGGATTCAATGCTTATGGCGAAGCTTTTTCAGGAGCTTAAGGTTCATAACAAATTTGATTTTACAGTGAAGTTTCTTGTTATGGACCCTGGATATAGTCCTGAGAACAGAAAAGTTATTGAGGATAATGCAAGAAAGCTTAATGTTCCAATACATATATTTGAATCAGATATATTTGATTCTGTGTACAATATTGAGAAATCCCCATGTTATCTGTGTGCAAGAATGAGAAGAGGACATCTCTATTCATTTGCAAAGGAATTAGGATGTAATAAGATAGCATTAGGACATCACTATGATGATGTTATTGAGACAATTCTTATGGGAATGTTATATGGCGCGCAGATGCAGACGATGATGCCTAAGTTACATTCAACTAACTTTGAAGGAATGGAGCTTATAAGACCGCTGTATCTGATAAGAGAAGATGATATCAAGGCTTGGAGAGATTATAACGGACTTCACTTTATACAGTGTGCATGCAAATTTACTGATACATGTACAACATGCAATAATGAGGAGAACCAGTCAAAGCGGATTGAGATTAAGAATCTGATAGCAAGTATGAAGAAAACTAATCCATTCGTAGAGAGCAACATATTCAGAAGCGTTGAAAATGTCAATCTTGATACACTTGTAGCTTACAAGTCTAAAGGTGTGAAGCATCATTTCCTTGATACGTATGATGAAAAATAAAAGACAGAGAGGAATTAGTTCATAATGAGAAAATCTTTAAAAAGAACATTAATTATGCTGGCACTTGTATCAATAATGTTATTTACTGGCTGCGGAAGCAAGGCAGCAGATGCAGTAAATGGTAATGCTAAAGGCAGCGTGAGTACAGATTATATATTTACAGATGCACTTGGAAGAACTGTGACAGTAAAAAGACATGAGCGTGTTGCATCACTGCTTGGAAGCTTTTCAGACGTATGGCTGTCGGCCGGTGGAAGTCTTGTGGCGGCAGCAGATGAGACATGGAATAATGTTGATGAGACATTGCCTGATTCAGTTGTTAAGCTTGGTGGAATACAGAATATCAATGTGGAGCTTCTTATAGCTTCTAAGCCTGACTTTGTAATTGCAAGTGCTTACACAGATGCGCATGTTGCATTGAAGGATGTGCTTGAGAATGCGGGAATCTGTGTGGCGTATTTTTATGTCACAACATTTGATGATTATCTTGATATGTTGAAGGTGTGTACAGATATAACAGGAAGAGAAGACCTGTACCAGCAGAATGGTGTTAAGGTGGCTGAACAGATTAATAAGATTAAGAGTGAAAGAATCACATCAGAACAGCCAAAGGTCTTATTCTTACGTGCAGCGTCTACGAATGTCAAGGCTAAAGCCAGCGAAGATACAGTTGGAACACAGATTTTAAAAGACCTTAACTGTATTAATATCGCAGACAGTGACAGTGCATTGAAGGATAATTTAAGCATAGAGGCTATAGTTAAGGCTGACCCGGATTATATATTTGTGACAACACAGGGGTCAAAGACGGATGCAGCTATGGATAATGTTGAGAAGCTTCTAAAGTCTAATCCTGTGTGGAGTTCTCTTACGGCTGTAAAGAACAACAGATATTATGTGCTTGATAAGAAGCTTTTTAATAACAAGCCTAACAAAAGATGGGGCGAGGCATATCAGCAGATTGCGGATATTCTTTATCCGGTAAATTAATAGACAGATAGATGAAGGAGAATGATATATTATGGGATATTTTCCATTTTTTGTTGATTTAAAAGGTAAAAAAGGACTGATAGTAGGTGGTGGAACTATTGCGTATCATAAGATATGCAAGCTCCTTCCATATGAGAGTGACCTTGAGGTTATTGCTAAGAGCTTTAATGACGAGATTCTGTCTCTTAAAGACATATATGATCAGGGCGATGAGACTATAGATTCGCCAGAGGGAAGCTTTACTCTTGTAGAAAGAGATTTTAAAGACTCAGATATAGATGGCAAATTATTTGTAATTGCAGCCACAGATGATGCAGGACTTAATGCGCATATATATGATATATGTACAGAAAAAGGAATTCTTGTTAACGTTGTTGATGACAAGGACAGATGTGGTTTCATGTTCCCTTCGCTTGTAAAGAAGGGCAAGCTCAGCATAGGAATATCGACAGAGGGTGCAAGTCCAAGAATTGCAACAATATATAGAAAGAAGTTAGAAGAAGAGATTCCAGATGAGATGGAGGAGATTCTTCTATATCTTGAAAGTATAAGACCGGCTGTAAAAACTGCGATAGGCGAGGAAAAGGTCAGAGCGCAGATGTTTAAAGAAGTTGCAGATGAGTGTCTTAGTACTTTATCTATACCAGATGATGACTGGTTTCAGGAAATTCTCGCAAAGTATACAAAAAAATAAAAAAAGTACTTGTATTAATTACCATTAAGGAATATAATCATCTTAATTCCTATTGATTCGATATGAATAGTAGATATTTAAGCGGGAGGAGATTATGGCAAAGATAGCAAAACAGCTTGTTGAGCTTATAGGTAATACACCACTTATGGAACTTACTAATTATGAGGAAAACAATTCTCTTAATGCAAAACTGATTGCAAAACTTGAATACTTTAATCCTCTTGGAAGTGTTAAAGACAGGGTGGCTTATTCAATGATAGAGGATGGCATTAAGCGTGGTGTTATCAATAAGGACACGGTTATTATAGAGCCTACGAGTGGCAATACAGGAATAGGGCTTGCGTTTGTATGTGCATCTAAGAAGCTTCATCTTATTCTTACTATGCCAGATACAATGAGTGTTGAGAGAAGAAAGATTGTTACAGCACTTGGTGCAGAGATAGTTCTTACTCAGGGAAGACTCGGAATGCAGGGAGCGATTGCCAGGGCTTCTGAATTGAAAGAAGAATATGGCAATGCATTTATTCCACAGCAGTTTGAGAATCCATCCAATCCAGAGATACATAAGATTACGACAGCCAAGGAGATATGGGAAGATACAGATGGCAAGATTGATATCTTTGTATCATCTGTTGGAACAGGTGGAACTATCACAGGAACCGGACTTGGATTAAAGGAGAAGAATCCTGATATCAAGGTTGTGGCAGTTGAACCGGCAGGTTCGCCAGTATTATCCGGAGGCAGACCTGGTCCACATAAGATTCAGGGAATAGGCGCAGGATTTGTTCCTGAGGTTTTAGATATGTCAATTATAGATGAAATAATTCCAGTAAGCAATGAGGATGCATTTGATGCAGCAAGAGAGATTGCAAAGTCAGACGGACTGCTTGTGGGAATATCATCTGGAAGTGTAATCCATGCGGCGAAGCTTCTTGCACAGCGTGAGGAAAATAAGGACAAAAATATAGTTGTTTTACTTCCAGATACAGGAGAGAGATATCTTTCAACATCACTTTTTGAATTATAGATACAGTTAGGAGATTATAAGTGAAGAGTATGACAGCAGGATATAATTACAAAAGAATAGGAAGAATTACTGCATGTGTGATGATTGCTGTTATGACACTTTCATTTGCTGGATGTGGAAGGAATAAGGACGGCGTAATCACGATAACGAATGTGTCTTATGACCCGACAAGGGAATTCTACGAGGCTTATAATGAGATATTTACAAGCTATTACAAGGATACATACGGTGAGGATGTGAAGGTAATCCAGTCACACGGTGGTTCTGGTTCACAGGCTCGTTCAGTTGTTGAGGGATGTAATGCAGATGTTGTTACATTAGCTCTTGAACATGATATATCACTTATTGAAAAAAACGGACTTGTTGATAAAGGATGGATAGATGAATTTGCAGAGGATTCAGCACCATATACATCAACAATTGTTTTTCTTGTAAGAAAGGGCAATCTTAAGAATATAAGAGACTGGGATGATTGTATTAAAGAAGGTGTAGAGGTTATAACACCAGACCCTAAGAGCAGCGGCGGAGCCTGTTGGAATTTCCTTGCAGCGTTAAGTTATGCAAGGGATAAGTACACAGATGACAATGCACAGCAGGATTTCCTGCGAAAACTCTATAACAATGTATCTGTTATGGACAGTGGCGCAAGAGGTTCTACAACAACATTTGTGGAGAATGGCAAAGGTGATGTGCTTGTAGCGTGGGAGAATGAGGCAATCACTGTAACTAAGAATTATCCGGGACAGTATGAGATTGTATCGCCATCAGTCAGCATTAAAGCACAGCCAAGCGTTGCGATAGTTGATGACAATGCAAAGGTTAACAGGACAGAGCTTGTAAGCCAGCGCTATATTGAGTACCTATACAGTGATAACGCACAGAGACTTGCCGCAGATAATGGCTACAGACCAGTCAATACGGACATATTGAATGAATACGTCAGTGTGTTTGATTTGAAAATAAAGCTGACAACGATTGAAGATTTCGGCGGCTGGGATAATGCATATAATGTTTATTTTAATGACGGCGGCATATTTGATAAGATTTATCAGTATTAGCGGATAGGAGGATAAGATGAAGCACAACACAAAACCGACAAGAGTGATTCCGGGATTCAGATTAACTATGGGAATCACGATTACAATGCTTTCTCTTATAGTACTTATTCCTCTGGCATCTGTTATGGTGTGTTCACTTAAGCTTTCCCCTGAGGAGTTTATAGAGCTTGTCACTAAGCCTAATGTTGTATATGCATTTTCGACAAGTATTGTCTGTTCACTTATAGCAGCGGTAATCAATGTGATATTCGGTGTGATTCTTGCATGGACACTTGTAAGATATGAGTTTCCGGGAAAGAGAATACTCGATGGATTTATTGAACTTCCATTCGCACTTCCAACGGCGGTTGCTGGTATAACGCTTTCAAAGCTTTATTCAGAGACAGGGCTTCTTGGAAAACCGCTTGCGGCACTTGGAATCAAGGTTTCCTATACACATATCGGAATTGTTGTGGCACTTGTATTTGTCGGCATTCCATTCGTTGTCAGGAATGTACAGCCGGTACTTGAGAAGCTTGATGGTCAGTATGAGGAGGCTGCATTTATTCTTGGAGCATCACCATCAAAGACATTTTTTAAGGTTATACTGCCGGAGCTTAAGCCATCAATTCTTACAGGCTTCGGACTTGCGTTTGCAAGAGGAATTGGCGAATATGGAAGCGTAATCTATATATCAGGTAACAGTTCCAAGGAGCATACACAGGTTATATCATATGTGATTATGCAGAAGTTAAGTTATATAGATTATTCATCAGCGACAGCTATTGCGTTGATTATGCTTATAATATCATTTTTGATACTTCTTGTTATCAATATAATTCAAATGCGTCAGGCACGCAGGACTAATATCGTATAAATGTATGTGAGGTGTTATATGACTGAAAAGGATAAGCTTGAAAGAAGAAAGAAAATAACTAAATATGTTCTTATGACGATAAGCTTTATGTTCATACTTTTTATGCTGGTAATTCCGCTTGTCTCAATTATATATAACGCATTAAAAGATGGATTTGGATTTTACTTTAAGGCGGTATCGACAGAGTATGTTAAGAGTGCTCTTCTGGTAACACTTATTGCGACAGTTATCGCTGTTGTAATCAACACATTCTTTGGAATATGTGCTTCATGGGTGCTTACAAAGTTCTCATTTAAAGGAAAGCAGATACTTGCAACTCTTATAGATATTCCATTTTCTATATCCCCAGTTATCGCAGGTCTTGCATTTCTTATGACATTTGGACGTCTTGGCTGGACTTATCCTGCTATAAGAGCGGTTAACCAGTGGCTTGGCACGAATATAAGAATTGCATTTGCGATTCCGGGAGTTGTAATCGCAACTGTATTCGTAACATTTCCATTCGTATCAAGAGAGATAATTCCTGTGCTTAACTCACAGGGGAAGGATGAGGAAGAAGCAGCAGCACTTATGGGAGCTGGTGGATTTAAGATATTCTTTAAGATTACACTTCCTCAGATTAAATGGGCGCTTATATACGGAATAATTCTTTGTACAGCAAGGGCACTAGGAGAGTTTGGTGCAGTTAATGCATTGTCAAAGACGAGAGGTGAGACATTTACACTGCCATTAGAGATTGATGCATTGTATATGTCGGGAACAGACGCATCGATAACGGCTGCATTTGCGGTATCATCTATTCTTGTGATTATAGCTGTTATCATATTGGTTCTGAGAAATATATTCGAATACAGATTTAAGAAGAATCTGTAATCAGAAAATGAGGTATGACATATGTATGTTGAAATGAAAAATATATGCAAACAGTATAATGATTTCAAAGCGTCTGACAATGTCAATTTTGGTATAGAAAAAGGTAAGCTTGTAGCACTGCTTGGACCATCAGGAAGCGGCAAGACGACACTTCTTAGAATGATAGCAGGACTTGAGACACCGAATTCAGGTGATATATACATAGATGGCAGGAGAGTTAACGATATTCCTGCTTCAAAGCGTGGAATCGGATTTGTATTTCAGAGCTATGCACTTTTCAGATACATGACTGTATATGACAATGTTGCTTTCGGACTTGAGCTTCAGAAGATGCCTAAGAATGAGATTAAGAAAAGGGTGATAGAGCTTCTTGAGATAACAGGGCTTTCCGGAATGGAGAAAAGATATCCGAGCCAGTTATCTGGTGGACAAAGACAGAGAGTAGCATTCGCAAGGGCGCTTGCACCTAATCCACAGGTTCTTCTGCTTGACGAGCCATTTGCAGCGATAGATGCCAAGGTAAGGACAGAGTTAAGACTGTGGCTGCGCCAGATGGTAACACAGCTTGGAATAACAAGTATTTTCGTAACACACGATCAGGATGAGGCTGTAGAGGTTGCCGATCAGATTATTATAACTAATCATGGTAAGATTGAACAAATCGGAACACCACTTGATATATACAAGTCTCCTGATACACCATTTGTGGCACAGTTTATTGGAAGGTCATCAATTGTTGAAGATTATGATACTCTCAATGGATTTGACAGGATTGAGGGAGCTAATAAAGCTGTTATAAGGCCTGAATTTATCAAGATATCGAAGTTTGGAAAGCTTTTGCAGTATAACAGTGCGGCAGAGGAAGGATATGTTGAAGACATAGTGTTTAGGGGCAACAGGCTTGATGTCACGGTCGATATCCATGGTGTCAGGATAACAGGAGAGTGGTCTCTTGAAAAGGACAGCCTTGAGATTGGTGAGAAAGTTCATGTACTTATTTACAGGTTGTATGTGATAGATGATGAGAGAACATATCTTTGTGAGAATAAAGAGATGCAGACGGATAATGTATTCTATATTTAATTGCTTTCAGGCAGAAATGAGGAGAATATGAGGATTAACAAGAAAGAGATATTAGAGACAGATGTGCTCATTATAGGCGGTGGTACTGCTGGATGTTATGCAGCCATGACTATAGCAGAGCAGAGTGATTACTCAGTTATAATTGCAGAGAAGGCAAATATCAAGCGAAGCGGATGTCTTGCAGCTGGTGTTAATGCGATTAATGCATACATAGTTGAGGGAAGAAAGCCAGAAGATTATGTTGATTATGCCAAGAAGGATGCGGCTGGTATCGTAAGAGAGGACTTGCTTCTTACTATGTCACAGGGACTTAACAGGGTCACAGACAAGATGGAGAAGTTAGGACTTGTCATATTAAAGGATGAGAATGGAAAATATGTTGCAAGAGGTAACCGTAACATCAAGATTAATGGTGAGAACATCAAGCCTATTATGGCAGATGCAGTTAAGAAGCTGCCTGATGTGACAGTGCTTAACCATGTTAATATCACAGACTACATTGTTAAGAATAATACAATATATGGAGCGGTCGGATTCTCGATAGATGAGGAGTCAGATGGAGAAGAATTAACTGGAACTGCATATGAGATAAAAGCTAAGAAGGTTATATGTGCGACAGGTGGAGCGGCAGGATTATACAGACCTAATAATCCGGGATTTTCGAGACATAAAATGTGGTATCCACCATTTAACACAGGCGCAGGATATGCTATGGGAATCAGGGCAGGAGCTGAGATGACTACATTTGAGATGCGTTTCATAGCTCTAAGATGCAAGGATACAATCGCTCCAACAGGAACAATCGCACAGGGTGTCGGTGCTAAGCAGATCAATTCGTTAGGTGAGGTATATGAGGATAAATATGGTCTTACTACTTCACAGCGTGTATATGGAACTGTTATGGAAAATATTCAGGGAAGAGGTCCTTGTTATCTTAAAACAGAGGGAATTTCAGATGAACAGAGTGAATCACTCAAGAAAGCTTATCTTAACATGGCGCCAAGCCAGACATTAAAATGGGTTGAGTCAGGTAAGAAGCCTAATAAAGCTAATGTAGAGATTGAGGGAACAGAGCCTTATATAGTTGGTGGACATACAGCAAGTGGTTACTGGGTTGACACAGAGAGACGTACAACGATAGATGGTCTGTATGCGGCTGGTGATGTTGCAGGAGGATGTCCACAGAAGTATGTCACAGGAGCCATGGTTGAAGGTGAGATAGCGGCTAATGCGATTGTTAAGGAACTTAACGATGGCAGCTATCCAGACAGCTATGAGAGTGATGCTGAATTAGACAAGAAGATAGAGGAGTACAACAAGGTTTTATCTAATGAGAATCCTGTGTACAGTACAGAGGCTTTAGAGGAAGCCATGCAGAAAGTAATGGATGCATACGCTGGTGGAATCGGAAGTCACTATCAGTTCAATGAAAAACAGCTTAAGCTTGCAAAGGAAAAGATTGAAAATATCAAGAAACTTGCAGAGAATGCTTCAGCATCTGATATGCATGAGCTTATGTTTGTATATGAGTTAAGGGAAAGACTTGATGTGTGTCTTGTGCTTATAGAACATTTAAAGGCAAGACAAGAGACACGCTGGCATAGTTTTGCGGAGAATCTTGATTATCCAAAGACAAGTGATGAATGGCTTAAATATGTCAATTCCAAGAGTGTTAATGGAAAGACAGAGATTATAATGAGAAAATTAGTAGGAAGGGATGAGACATATGAGCATAGCAATAGATAAAATCAAATGCAGGGGCTGTGGGCAGTGCATGGATGTCTGTCCTGGAAGCCTGATAAAGAAAGATGATGACGGCAAAGCATATATTAAATATCCTAAGGACTGCTGGGGATGCTGTTCATGTATCAAGGAATGCCATTTTGATGCGATTGCACTTTATCTTGGTGCGGATATCGGTGGAATGGGAAGCATGATGACAGTTAATGAAAAAGACCATTATCTTAACTGGAATATCAAAAAGACAGATGGAACTACTGAGACAATAGTTATTGATAAAAAGGAATCAAACAAATATTAATAAGCCATATGGCGGAATGGAGGAAACAATGGGAGAATTGTCACATTTGGATGCGCTTGAAGCAGAAGCGATTTATATTATAAGAGAGGTGGCTGCAGAGTGTGAAAAGCCTGTAATGCTCTACTCAATAGGAAAGGATAGTTCAGTAATGCTTCATCTTGCAATGAAGGCATTCTATCCAGAGAAACCACCATTTCCTTTCTTGCATGTTAACACAACATGGAAATTCAAGGAGATGATAAAGTTCAGGGACGAGACAGCTAAGAAGCTTGGTATAGAGATGCTTGAGTATATTAATGAGGATGGCGTTAAGCAGGGAATTAACCCATTCGACCACGGTTCAGCTTACACAGATATCATGAAGACACAGGCGTTAAAGCAGGCTCTTAATAAATATGGATTTACTGCTGCATTCGGTGGTGGACGAAGAGATGAGGAGAAATCAAGAGCAAAAGAGAGAATTTTCTCCTTCCGTAATGAGAACCATGCATGGGATCCTAAAAACCAGAGACCAGAGATGTGGAAGCTCTATAATTCTAAGATCAACAAGGGCGAGAGTATAAGAGTATTCCCTATATCTAACTGGACAGAGACAGATATCTGGCAGTATATAAAGAGAGAAAATATTGACATCGTGCCTCTCTACTATGCGGCAGAAAGACCGGTTGTAGAGCGTGATGGCATGTACATAATGGTTGATGATGACAGAATGAGACTTAACCCTGGTGAGAAGCCGGTGATGAAGAGCGTAAGATTCAGAACACTTGGATGTTATCCTCTTACAGGTGGTATTGAGTCACATGCACACACACTTGATGAGATTATTGATGAAACACTTTCTGCTGTATCATCTGAGCGTACAACAAGAGTAATTGATAACGAGGCTGCTGGCAGCATGGAAAGAAGAAAGAGAGAGGGGTATTTCTAGGATGAGAAGTTTACTTAAATTTATAACATGCGGAAGTGTAGATGATGGTAAATCAACACTTATTGGACATATCTTATATGATGCAAAACTTTTATATGCGGATCAGGAAAAGGCACTGGAGCTTGACAGTAAAGTTGGAAGCCGTGGCGGTGCCATAGACTATTCTCTTCTTCTTGATGGACTTATGGCAGAAAGAGAACAGGGAATAACAATTGATGTTGCCTACAGATATTTCACAACAGACAACAGAAGCTTTATCGTTGCTGATACACCAGGTCATGAGGAATATACAAGAAATATGGCGGTTGGAGCTTCATTTGCTGATCTTGCAATTATCTTGGTAGATGCTAAGCAGGGAGTTCTTGTGCAGACAAGAAGACATGCAAGAATATGTTCTCTTATGGGTATCAAATATTTCGTATTTGCTGTTAATAAGATGGATCTTGTTGGATATGATGAGAAGAGATTCAATGAAATCAAAGCACAGATTGATGAACTTACAAATGAGTTAAAGCTTGAAAGTGTAGTTATAATACCAGTCTCAGCTACAGAGGGTGATAATGTAACTAAGAAGTCTGAGAATATTCCTTGGTATCATGGAGAGGCAATTCTTCCATACCTTGAAAAGGTGGATGTGACAGAGAAGAAGCATGAGGAAGGCTTCTATATGCCTGTTCAGCGTGTTTGCCGTCCAGACCATACATTCAGAGGATTTCAGGGCCAGATTGAGTCAGGTATCGTTAAGGTTGGAGATGAGATTGTAACTCTTCCAAGCAACGAGCATGCACATGTCAAGAGCATTCTTGTAGGTGACAGGGATTCACAGGAAGCATTTATGGGACAGCCTGTTACAATCCAGCTTGACAAGGAAGTGGATGTATCAAGAGGATGTGTACTTGCATCAGGAACACACCTTCCATTAAGCAAATCATTCACAGCAACAATTCTCTGGATGGATGACACAGAGCTTACAGAGGGTAAGGATTATCTTGTTAAGATTGGCACTAAGCAGATACCGGGAATCCTTAAAAATATCCAGTATAAGATTGATGTTAATACAGGAGAATTTATTCCTGCATCGACTCTTAAGAAGAATGAGATTGCACTTTGTGATATATCACTTCAGGAAGCAATTGTGCTTGATGAATTCACAAAGCATAAGACTTTAGGTGAACTCATACTTATAGACAGAGTTACTAACATGACATCTGCATGTGGTGTTATTGCTGATTCATCAGTTGATGACCACAAGGATTTAAAAGCTGCATTCGTATATGAGAACCTCAAAGCTAACGGAGACATTTTCGAGGAGTTCTATTACAACCTCGACAGCATGACTATCAATAAGGTGCGTCCAAGTGGCAAGACTTATACAGTTGGTGATGCAATACCAGTTAAGGGAGAGAGCTTTAATTATCCTGACAACTTTGATATTGTAGTCCTTCGTGATAAGGTTGCTGTTAAAATTCGTGATGCGAGGGTTGCAAGCATCTACAAGCTTGATGACTTTAAGTATGATGACGTTCCAGTAATCAACGGACGTGGATTTGGTGTTAAGATTGCATCAGATGATGATGCTAAGAATTTCATTAAAGAATTATATGCAGCAGGGGATTCTGTTGGAAGTGATTTCTTTAACAAATGGGTTGAGTTCGGAAAGTATAGAAATATTGTATTTAAGGATGAAATCTGGAACTAAAGATTTGTAAAAACTCCATGAACCTGAGTACAGGCAAACTGTAAACATATGGCATGCCTATATAAAATTTACTGGGTCTTATTGTCTAGTGGTTCTAAGGGCAGCACGACAAAGCTGATTAAAGCCGACTTGCTAAAAACGCACTTTGTTTGAACGTTTAGCAGTCGGCTTAGCATTTGTCTAACACTGCCCTAAGAACCACACGACAAAATGCCATGTAAATTTTATATAGGCATGCCATATGCTTACAGCCTGCCAGCACTCAGGTTCATGGAGTTTTATAAATATTAACATCAATATGCTGTTGTGTGTTATGTTGGCGGTTAGGTTAATACGTAGTAGGTTTTGTTTGCTTCGTCTTTGAAAGTTTTGATGGTTGTATCGAAGACATCTTCCAGGACATGACTTTCAAGGCAGCTTTCGGGGGTGCCATCAAATTCTATCTGGGAGTTGTTCATTACTACGATTTTATCGGAGATTTCAAGGGCTTTGGAAAGGTCGTGGAGGACAAGGATTATTGTTTTACCTTGTTCCTTAAGACGTAATATAAGGTTATAAAATTCGCGCTGGCCTTTGATATCAAGATAGGTGGTTGGCTCATCAAGACATATAGTGTCACAGTCCTGGGCAAGAAGCATGGCGAAGAATACGCGCTGCCTTATGCCGCCAGAGAGCGTGTCAACGTATTGGGTGGCGTATTGGCTTATGTTAGTAAATTCCATGGCTTTATCAACGATATCTATGTCTTTCTGACTCTTTTTGCGGGCAAATCCAAGGTGAGGAAACCTGCCGTGTTCAACAAGGGTTTTGACGGGCAATGCAGGGATTATATGCCTTATTTGTGGAAGGTATGCAATGTGGCATGCCCTTTCTTTGGAAGACATCGCTGATATATCTGTACCGTCAAGTAAAATGCTTCCGTTTTTTACATCAGAAGATGCAACAAGGCTTGATATAAGAGTTGTCTTGCCACAGCCATTAGGACCTACGATAGTTGTTATCATGCCAGTAGGTATATCAAGAGAAAGATTATCTATTATTAGTTCTTTGTTATATGCGATTGATACATTTTTAAAACTAAGCATTGACTCTTCGACCTCCTTTTTTCTTGAGAAGCAGATACATGAAGAATGGTCCTCCTATAAATGACATAATTATTCCAGCAGGAAGCTCAAATGGGGCAAAAAGGGTTCTGCCAATAAGGTCACATAGAGTTACAAATATTGCCCCTAGAAGCGCACAGCATGGAAGCAGAAGTCTTGCATCATTTCCAAACATTTTGCGCGCAATATGTGGAACAATTAAACCGACAAAGCTTAAAAGCCCTGCGTAGCTTACCACGCAGCCTGCAAGAAGGCTCGAAATACATAGAAGCATGAAACGCGTGCATGTAACATTAAGTCCGAGAGAATGCGCTATATCATCGCCTAAAGACAATACATTCATATGCTTTGAGAATATGAAGGATACGATAATCCCGATAATAATTCCAATGGCAGGGAGTGCGATTGATTTAAATGTTATGCCAGACAGTGTTCCTATCATAAATGTTGTTATATTGATTGATATATCCGTATCAAGAAGTTTTATTGTATTGATTCCTGCAGAAAGGAATGATGATACAGTTATGCCGGCAAGTATGATAGTTGTCCTTGAGCTGTCGCCAATGTTAGCAAGGAAAAATATAATAAGTGTGGTGAATAATGCGCCTGCAAATGCAAATAAAGGCGAATAGCTGCTGCTGCCATTAAATATAAACATTCCAATCATAACAGCAAAGCCAGCACCGGAATTAACACCTATAGTATTAGGACTTGCAAGGGAGTTGTTCATTACAGACTGTAGAATTGCACCGGCACAGGCAAGCCCCATTCCTGCAAGCACAGCTCCTGTGGCTCGCGGCATTCTGACATTATATATAAGGAGTGATGTGACATCATTGGTTGGTTTATGTGTGAGTGTATATATTATATCTGATACATTCAGTGCTACACTGCCAAGCATTATACTTATAAAGACAGATACTATCAGCAAAGCAGTCAGAATAGCGATGTAAATGATATGTCTGTTTCTTTGGTTCATCATTGTTTCCTTTCTGGAATTCATATTTTCATATTTTATCATAAAAGTTATAATAAGTGTATTGACAAATATTGAAAAGAGAGTAAAATCTAAATTACCGTAATTCATATTAATTTGATAGGAATAATATTAATAACCAAGGAGGACACTATGGCAGGCATAGATTATGCAGCATTAAAGAAAGGCGGATTCATGAGACAGAAGCAGAAGGGCTTTTTCTCACTTCGTCTTCAGGTAGTTGGTGGTAACCTTACAGCCGAGAATATTAAGACGGTTGCAGAGGTTGCAGAAAAATATGGTAAAGGATATATCCATATGACATCACGTCAGGGCATTGAGATTCCATTCATTAATTTCCAGGATGTTGAGGAAGTCAGAGAAGAACTTGCCAAGGGCGGTGTTAAGCCTGGTGTGTGTGGACCTAGAGTTAGAACAATCACAGCCTGTCAGGGCAGTGAGATATGTCCTAGTGGATGTATTGATACATATAATCTGGCAGTTAAGCTTGATGAGAGATATTTCGGAAGAGAACTTCCCCATAAGTTTAAATTTGGTGTTACAGGATGTCAGAACAACTGTCTTAAGGCAGAAGAGAATGATGTCGGTATCAAAGGCGGCATGAACGTATCATGGGTTGCTGATAAGTGTATTAACTGTGGAGTATGCGAGAAAGCGTGCCGTGAGGGAGCTATTATATGTACAGGAACAGAAGTGCTTATTGACTATGATAAATGTACTAACTGTGGAAGATGCGTTAAGGCATGTCCAACAGATGCATGGGAAGGCGAGAGCGGATACCTTGTATCATTTGGTGGTACATTTGGTAATCATGTATACAAGGGAGAACAGATACTTCCTTTAATTAAAGATGAGGAGACTTTATTCAGAGTTACAGATGCAGCTATTAAATTCTTTGAGGATTATGCTAAGTCTGGTGAGAGATTCAGAACTCTTCTTCAAAGAGTTGGAGAGGATGAATTCAGACAGAGAATTAAAGCCGCCTATGATGGAGGAGACAATGGCGAAAAGAGTAAGTAAAGATGAATTTGAGAGTGAAGTGCTAAAGAGTAGTTTGCCTGTTTTAGTAGATTTCTATTCAGACAGCTGTGTTCCATGCAAAAGATTATCGCCTGTGGTAGGAGATATCGAGGATGATAATGAAGGCAGGCTTAATGTATTTAAGGTTAATATTAATTTTGATTCAGAGATTGCAGAGGAATACAATGTTATGTCAGTTCCAACACTTGTTGTGTTCAATGGTGGAAAGGAACTTGCCAGAAGAACAGGCGCAGATAAGAAGGATGTAATACAGTCATGGATTACAGCGACACTTGCTTAGTTAATTAAATATTTTAATATAAAGGAGAAAGAGGTTTAGTTATGAATATTACAGTTTCAGGCGAAAAGAAAGAAGTAAAAGATGGACTTACTCTTCCAGAGCTTATTGAGCTGGAGAATGTTGAGACACCAGAGTATGTAACAGTATCTATCAATGAGGAATTCATTGATAGCGATGCTAAGGCTTCAACAGTTTTAAAAGATGGCGATAATGTAGAATTTCTTTATTTCATGGGAGGTGGAAGCGTTGGCATTAACTGATGAGCAGATCGAAAGATATTCGAGACATATTATTTTAAAAGAAGTAGGAGCTAAGGGCCAGAAGAAGCTTCTTAATGCAAAAGTCCTTATTATAGGTGCAGGTGGACTTGGTGCTCCAGCAGCTATGTACTTGGCGGCAGCAGGTGTTGGTACAATCGGTATCGTTGATGCAGATGAAGTTGATCTTAGTAATTTACAGAGACAGATTATTCACCAGACAGCAGATGTTGGTAAAGCTAAAGTTAAATCCGCAAAAGAGACAATGAATGCAATGAATCCAGATGTAACAGTTAATACATACAGAGAGTTCGTTACAAGCGAGAATATCATGGATCTTATTAAGGATTATGACTTTATTATTGACGGAACAGATAATTTCCCAGCTAAGTTCCTTATAAATGATGCATGCGTTATGGCTAAGAAGCCATTTTCACATGCTGGTATCATAAGATTCAAGGGACAGCTCATGACTTATGTTCCAGGAGAAGGACCATGTTACAGATGTGTATTCAAGAATCCACCACCAAAGGATGCAGTACCTACTTGTAAGCAGGCTGGTGTTATTGGTGCTATGGGTGGGGTTATCGGAAGCCTTCAGGCTATGGAAGCTATTAAGTATATACTTGGTGTTGGTAAGCTTCTTACTGGCTATCTTCTCACATATGATGCAATCGAGCAGGAGTTCCATAAGATTAAACTTCCTAGCAAGACAGATGGCTGTGCAGTGTGTGGTACACATCCAACAATAACAGAGCTTATAGATTATGAGCAGGCTGAGTGTACTGAAAAAATGTAATTAATTATAATAAAACTGCCCACATTGACCGTGAAAGGTCTTATGTGGGCAGTTTTTAATGATATTAAATATTAAAATAAAATTATCGTGATACTTCATTTCCCTTTGATGAAAATGCAAGCTTGTTAACTTCATCAACAGATACAAGGTTGAAATCACCTGATACTGTATGTTTGAGACAGCTTGCTGCATTAGAAAATTCAACAGCTTTCTGTGGGTCAAAGTTATTGATGAGACTATATATGATGCCAGCACAGTAAGCATCGCCAGCACCGATATAATCAAGGATATTCATATAATATTCCTGGCTGTAATATGCTTTTCCTTCTGTATAAATCATTGACTGAAGCTTGAACGTTGTGATTGAAGTCTCGGTTCTCCATACAGAGGCAACCATCTTAAATGGGAACATCTTAGTAAGTTCTTTGGCAATATAAGCGTTTTTCTCCTCAGAAGAGTTAGAAGCATCCATTCCAAATATTCCTACTGCATCATCCTCATTGGCAATACAGATATCAACATATCTGCATACTTCACTCATAACTTTGTAAGCTTTTTCACTGCTCCAGAGTTTGCTTCTGTAGTTAAGGTCACAGCTTACAGTCAATCCTTTTTCTTTTGCTTTCTTGCAGGCTTCAATAGTAATCTCAGCCATATTGTCGCTTATAGCAGGTGTAATACCTGAAAAGTGAAACCATGTCGCATCCGCAAATATTTCATCCCAGTTAAATTCATCCTTTTCAGCAAGAGCAAAGGCAGAACCTTTTCTATTATATATAACATTAGTAGGCCTCTGGCTTGTCTTTTTCTCGAGGAAATAGATACCTATCTGGTCTCCGCCACGCACAATATGCTCAATACCAACACCATATTCACGTAAAGCATTGACAGCACTTTGACCGATTGTGTGTGCTGGGAGCTTAGTAACGTAACTTGTATCTACACCAAAGTTAGAAAGAGATACGGCAGTATTAGCTTCGCCTCCGCCATATACTGCTTCATAAGAATGTGCCTGAGTAAATCTTTCGTTGTTTTCAGGCGATAATCTAAGCATTAGTTCACCAAATGTTATAATTTTATCCTTCATTTTTCCATTCTCCTAAGTTGTCTTTAAAAGTTTGATATAGATTTTAACACATTTTAACATGGAATACATCAGAAATTGTTAAAAATTCACTGTTTTTTACTTTATTAATTAAATATTTACAATAGTGATTAGGATTAATGAACATTTTTAACATAGATATGGAATTTGAAGGGCAAATGATATAAAATAATAATATGAT
Organism: uncultured Lachnospira sp.; assembly: GCA_934359185.1. Taxonomy (GTDB): domain Bacteria; phylum Bacillota; class Clostridia; order Lachnospirales; family Lachnospiraceae; genus Lachnospira. The sequence continues at coordinate 267,462 of CAKRLE010000002.1, forward strand.
GTTGGGGTCAAAAGGTATTTTGACCCCTTTGATATCAGATTGCTACGTGCTTTGCACTCTCGCAATCCTCAAAAACATTCGTAATCCGCTCATTTTTCTTTGAAAAATGGCTACTTACTCATGTTTTTGACGGGTCAAGAGGTCAAAAAACCTCTTGCAAGCAAGCTTGCATCGGCTTTCTGACCTCTTGACCCTGGTATCATAATATAGATTTTCTGGCAGATTGATTCATGTACAATTCTGCGGAATGGAGAGATTATGTATAACGAATTGACACCTGATGATATTAAGAAAATGGAAGAAGAGATTGAATACAGAGTACATGTTGTCCGCAAAGAGGTACTTGAAGACGTTAAGACAGCCAGGGCGCATGGAGATCTTAGTGAGAATTTTGAATATCAGGCTGCTAAGCGTGAGAAGAACAGGAATGAAAGCCGCATAAGATATTTACAGAGAATGATTAAAACGGCAACTGTAATATCAGATAAATCCGCGGATGATGAGGCAGGTATTAACAATCGTGTAGAGATATTCTATGAAGATGATGAGTCAACAGAAGTAATCAAGCTTGTCACAACCATCAGAGGAGATTCTCTTGAAGGGCTTATAAGCATAGAGTCACCATTAGGCAAGGCAATACTTGGACATAAGGCTGGCGACAGAGTTTTAGTCGAGGTTAATGAGTCAGTAAAATATTATATAGTTATTAAATCAATCGATAAGACAGCCGGCTCGGATGATGAGATTCAGCCATACTAGATATTTTGACTGTAATATTTGTATATTTTGTATATTGACACAAGTGTATACTAATGATATTATAATATTGAAAATAATAAAAAGGAGAGGGGATGCATGACCGATAGAGAGATTTTACTGAGCTTGTATAATGATATGCATGTGGTGAAGGACTGCATGACGAGTCTTGAAAAACGAGTAACAAATCTAGAAGACAGCATGACAGAACTAAAGGAAGATGTAACAGAACTAAAGGAAGATGTAACAGAACTAAAGGAAGATGTAACGGTTCTAAAGGAAGATGTAACAGTTCTAAAGGAAGATGTAACAGAACTAAAGGAAGATGTAACGGTTCTAAAGGAAGATGTAACAGAACTAAAGGAAGATGTAACGGTTCTAAAGGAAGATGTAACAGAACTAAAGGAAGA
>CAKRLE010000003.1 GCA_934359185.1 uncultured Lachnospira sp.
TTATAATCCGCCTTATTCATATTAGTCATAGGTTTTATATCCGGGTCATGTATTCTTCTTCCTTTACTACCACCATAAGCAAATGCTCTTGCAATTCCAATTGCTCCGATTGCATCCAGCCTGTCCGCATCCTGCACACATTTACCTTCTATCGTACTTGGCACAACTGAATCGTTTCCTGCAAATGATACTTCCTCTATAATCTTACACACAGTTTCAATAATTTCATTATCCACACCGTTGCCTTTCATAAAATTAACTGCATTTCTCTTCTTAGCATAAGTTTCCGGTGAAAGCTTGGCATCATCTACATCGTGTAATAATGCTGCTAACTGCACAATCCACATATCCGCATTTTCCTGCTTTGCAATTTCTACCGCCAACCGATAAACCCTAATGGTATGATGGTAGTCATGCCCACTGGAATCAGCAGCAAATAATTGTTTCACATATGTTATAGCTTTTTCTATCATAATCCCTGTCTCCAATATCATTACAACTCTGCTATATAGTAATCCAATTAAATACAATAGTCTGTTCTTTCATAGAAATTTTGTCAACCAGATTTCCATATCCTACAAGTTCTTTTTTGTATTGCTGAAAGAATGGTCTATGATATTTCTTCCATCCCTTTGCACATATTGCAACAAGAACTCATATTTACTTAAACTTCTACTCCATATAAATCTCCCTATTTCAAGTTGAAATTTATATGTTCATTCCATCACTAGAGAAACTATTAAATTTCTGTTCCACTACAAAAAGTTTTATCCTCTTTGTCTACCGGTAAAAATAGTTCCACATGGCTTTTCATTTACCTGTATAGATATTTTGGCAGTTACATTTATAACCTTGCGATTGTTATAGAGAAATTCTCTAAGTTCATCTTCATCAAAATCTATCGGAAGCCCATTCAAAATAGGATAATAATACTTTCTTGTTTCTTCGTCATATCCTACATTTTCTTCTTTAATACTTGAAGAATGGATTGAAACAGTAATGTCATGTAAACACACATGTATAGAATTCTCTCTCAGTGCAATACCATCTTGTAAAACGGTTGTGTATATTGTTTCATAATCTTCCATAAATTTCTTGTACTCAGCACTAATTCTATAGTCTCTATTTTTCAGAATATACTGTGAACCAAGAAGTAAATGTAAATTATTCGCTGCTAAGTATTCCATAAATTCTTTATCATCTGCAAAATCATCAAATCTCTTTTTAACCTCAACAACACTTCTTTGATATAAAAATCTTGTAATACCAAACAAAAACATTCCGTCCATATGTGAATAGTATCCATTCGTACTACTTTTCGTTCCCATTGAACTAGTATAATCAATTAAGTTTAATAGGTTTACATCTATGATCCCATTCTTTTCATCGCTCTCAACTAGTATTGGAGCAAATTTCTTTTTTATGTTCTTCATAGTATCATTCTTAATTTTTTCACATATCTCTTCTTTATTTATTTTAGATTCATAGTTTTCTTGTGCCTCTTTTGCTAATTTGATGTATCTTTCCTTTTGCTTTTTCTTAACCATTTTTTCAAGGTCATCATACATCAAACCAACTTCTTTATCCATCTGTTCTTCAGATTTACTGCCTATAAATGTCATTCTAAATAATTCGCCGAGCATTTCTTTTGTTATATCTTCATTTCCATTTGAAACATATCTAAATGCTCGCATGTCATCAATATTTCTTTCCAATAATTCTGGCAATAAAAATTCATGAGACATAAATAGAATAAGAAACAAATAAAAGTCTGAGGTTACAGGCTCGATAATCATTTGTTTAGCAACTTCATATTGAGGAAACCACTCAAATCTATTTAATATCAAATACATTTGATCAAGAATTTCTAAATCCAACCATTCAGAATTTTCCGACAATGTGTTAAGATAGGTCAAAAAGGCTTCCTTTACAGCTTTATCATCCCAGATATTTAATGCTGATTGTCTAACATCCGTTGGAACACAATTATCATCTTCTCTTACCGCTAAATAGTAGATGTAGCAATGGACAACTAGAAATAATAAAGCTTGATATTTATTATCCAATCTAATGGTATTTCTCATTCCCGTAAGATATAATCCCTTCTTGACAATATTTTCTTGTCCATTTACCAACAATCCGTAACAATAACAAAAATAGATATTGACTTTAGACTTTAAATAGTCATCTGCCCTTTCCTCTGGAATATTATAGCTAGAAAATAGATTCCACCTATTTAACACGTTTGCCCAAACTTGCTGATTAACTATATTATTTTTATTATTCTGCTTTCCCAAATAATATCCTATATATTTGGCAAACGAATTCAATTCACTAATTTCACTCTGGTAATTATATTTATATTTTTTTAATCTTATTTTTTTCCCGTCATTGTCATTATCCTCTTTTTCTTTGTCAAATCTAAACCATATCGAAACTCGTAACACTGAATCAGCTAAATTATCAAACTTAAGTCTTTTTTCTACATCTTCAACATTCATTTCATCAATACTTTGTATTAATTCACTGCTAATTTCTGTAAAAAGAGGGAATTCACTCTTATATTGATTTAGCAGTGGCCTTTTTTCTGTAATACAACCATAAATAATATTCCATAATGCATCATACGTTTCCTGCACAAATTCAATACCATTTTCCTTTAACGCCTTTTTATCTGACCCTAAAAGGCAATATGCCATGCTATAGCATTGCTGTTCTATAAACGATAATGCTTCATCAGTTCTATATGCCCATAATGCTGACATACCCTTTTCAAAGATTTCAAGAGACTTTTCATAACTCTGTTTGTCCTGCGAATCAACCATCTTTTTCCAATCCAAAACAAAGTTTTGATATATGTTTAATATTTTCTCATATTCCGCATTGCTTTCTAATATGTAATTGACATATGATTCTATTTCTTGATTTTGTTTATTTCTTCCCTTAAAAGCAGAGTATATTTCTAATATTGATATCAATATTGCAATCAATGTCGCTATAAACAAATAAAAAACAATATTGTAAAAACCCAGAGAATGAAATATCACGCTTGCCAAACACAATCCCAACAAGACAACAATCAGCACTTTTTGCGTTAATTTCCATGGTTTTATGTTCAAATAGAAATCACTTATAGATACTCCCATATAAGAATCAGAAATATTACCTGTAATCAACGCAATAATTGTAAATATCAAAGTTCCAACTGTTGCCTGTATCTGTAAAATAGTTAATGAAAATGATTCTATGTCATCAATCTGGATTAATATATTGCTTTCAACAAGAACATTCCAATCACAAATTGCTCCTATTATAAAAAACAAAATCATTGCAATTATGCCTATCATTTCTCTTGTTCTACATGATTTCTGTATCTTTTTCCATTCTTCCATTAGTACTAAACCTTTCTTTTATAATAGATAATCTTTCCCTAATGTAATCACGAAATTCTACTGTCAAATCTTCAACCGTATCTGATTTCTTCATCTAAATTGCCAAACTCACAATTTGGGTTGCATCCTCCAAGGTATTTTCTCTAACCCTTTTCACTATCTATCCTTAACTCTTTCTTAAATACTTATAAGACATAATAAATCATTTAATCTATACTGTTACAGAATTCCTCGATCTCTTCTCTCCTGCATTCCAAATCTTCCTTATATTCCACCGAACACAAGCCAAGTCTATCACAACATTCAATTTCCATATGTCCATAAAAATGTTCTATGGTTGCAATAATCCTCTCACATTCCTTCATTCCCGGTCCAGTTCTTAATGCGATAACATATCCCTTCTTACCACTACTTATCTTGGCATGCGGTTCATGTGTGTTACACCACGGAGTGCATCTATCAATAAAAACTTTAAATTGTCCCGGTATATCTGCCCAGTATGATGGAGACACAGATATAACTATATCAGCCCATTCATATTGCTCAATTATCCTATCAACATCGTCATTCTGAACACATTTTGCTGTATTATGACAAGTTCTACATCCTTTGCAAAATTTTATATCATAATCATCAATACATATATTTTTAACATCATGTTTCTTTTCCAGACGAGCAGTAACTATATTAACAATTTCTGCTGTTGCTCCATTTCTTACAGGACTACAATTCATTACCAATACTTTCATTTTGACCTCCGCTTTCATGTACCATATTTCTATATGATATCACAGAGTCACTACATCATCAATAACAATCGCAATATCTTGCGATTGTTTCCTAGTTTTCAATATATAATTCGGCTGCGTAAAGTGAATCGGGGATATGCAGAGGAATTATCTTCCTCTGCCCCTATTCCACATCTTATCTTCCGCCTTCTCTTTACCAGTATCTCTACCAACACTCTCATCATAAATTTTCTGAAACTCTTCATAAAGCTCATCTCCATCCAGCTTTATCTCCAGCCTTTTCATCACTTCCGAGAACAACCTTATGCTGCCGCCTACATCAGCAATATCAAATCCGAATATATCAGCCTTAACAGAATCACTAACATTCTCATAACCACCAAGCTCTGATATTCTCCTAACAATCCGGTCAGCTTTGTCCACAGGTTCAGTTTCTTTAATTTCCACAAATTCAGTTTTATCTGTTACATCAGTTATACTTTCGTCCATTCTTGCCACATTCACACCATACGAATTATGAATCTCTGATATTCCTATGCCATCTAAATCAGTCTGTTGCTTTCTCACACTATCTGTTTGATTTTTTTGTCTGCCTATTTCATTCTGAATATTGTTAGGATTCATTACCTCAACATTTGTCTCCTGCTCAACAACCGCTTCCGTTGTTATCTCAACCAGCTTATTATCTTCCATCCCCGGTATCTCAACATCCCTGTCTGCAACAATCTCCTCATTCTCCGACACTGCATAATAAGCTGTATACAAATCTTCTTTCATGATGTCATCAGCAAGCTGCAACTGCCTCTTAATCTCTCTTTTTTCCTGCTTCAGCTCGTCCAATTCTTCCTGCACTTCCACATGCCATATCTGATATTCACGATACTGCTCATCCGTCTTAATCGTCCGTTTCCGGCTTGAGCTTTCTCTGTATATTTCCTTCTGCCTGTCCTCAATCTGCTGCATCTTTTCTTTCTGCTCACTTCTGAAATTCACCAGTTCCACAACATCTTTGATATCATTATTCACAAGCAGCAGATATTCGTCCTGCAGCTGATGAAATCTTTTCAAATCCTCTGTGTACTTTGCTCCACCAACCACAAAACGCTTCTGCTCTACAATCCTTAATCTGTATAACTTTGCATAAAATTTCTTCTGGTATGTTGACAGCTTCGCCCTGTGCAATCCCCTGATATCCGACGAATAAAAGTAAGGCTTTGACATCCAGGGCATATCCACATGATGCCGTAACATATCTTCTGAAAACATCTCGTCCAGCTTTGCAAGTTTATGATAATATCGAAATCCCGGTGCCTGCACCTCCATCCACGCATCTTTCTTAAATACATATCCAAGCCTTTTCATCAGATATTTAAAATGCTCCACATTCCCGGCTGCATATGCACACATCTTGGCATCACGAAGAATTATTTCTTTCATTGACATTTCCTTTTCCCATTTGTCCCTGCTGATATTCTTTGGATTCCTGCTGTACTCTGCCGGCATTATGGAAAGCCCAAGCTCATCACAATATTTATTTGTAATAGGCTGGAGACGATTCTTCCAGTTGTTTTTCGGCGAATTATATTTCTTACCGGTCGTTATGCTGACACTATTCCATATCAGATGCCCGTGCATATGCTCTCTGTCAGTATGGACTGCATACACCGCCTCATAATCATCACCAAGCACAGCCTTTGCAAAATGCTCCAGCACATACATTGCCTGCTCTGCCGTTACTTTTTCTTCAGGTGAAAATGATATGATCACATGATAGCCCTGCCTTTTACCTGTCTTATGAAATATATTTTTCGTTTCTTCCATCTGCTCAAATGCCGTATCCGGCAGGCAGTTGATACCACCCACCAGTACACATTCTTCTGTCTTATCCGGATTCTGGATATATTCCAAAGCATTCTTCAGGTGTGATGCCGGATTTCTGCCTTCTGATTCCATAATATTCAGAATCTTTGTAATCGCCATACTTCCAGCACCTCCCCGAATGTTTTCTTTACATCATCCAGACTGTTCTGCAGCTTGTCAATGTCGCTGTAATACAATCTACCCTGTGAATTGCCAAGCTTTACCGCCTGATTAATATTATTTGCAATACCGGCAATAACACGGATTGCTCTTGCCCTGTCCTCAGGATAACTTGTATCAATATTACCGCCTGTCCGGATCAATTCTCTTATATAGGCACTTGCTGTCATTCCAGTTCGCTTAAGTGCTGCTTTCAGAATATCCATATCTTTTTCTGACAGCTTCACCGATATCTTATAATCTTTCCTGTCAGACTTGTATCTTCTCTTTCCATCTGCCATACATTTCTCCCCTTTCGTAATTTTCCAATGCTGTATCAAACCAATCTCTTTTTATCTGTACCATTGCTTTTTCAACCTTTCTTAAAATAGTGTTCATAGGTTTTGCAAGATGCGGAAAAGGTCGGACCTTTTCCCGAAAAAATATAAACGCCATCAGCGTTTACATAATTTTTCGTCTTGGCAGGAGCACCTGCACCCTGTATATGATATGTGGTGGTTAATGTACCACCACGATTACTGATATGGTGGTTGAAGTTCCACCTGATTTAAAAGTAGTGGCGCTTTTTGCCATCACTTTACTGTTTTAGTGGCATTTTCCGCCACCACTTTTCCATTTTGATGGCACTTTCCGCCACCATGACTTTTTCACTCTGATTTGAGTGGTGGCGCTTTTTGCCGTCACTTTGCTGTTTTGACGGCGCTTTTTGCCCCCACTTTTGCATTTTGACGGCACTTTTTGCCCCCACACTGTTTCAGCTCTGATTTGAGTGGGGGCGCTTTCTGCCCCCACTTTGTGGTTTTGGGGGCGCTTTTTGCCCCCATTTTCATGTTTTGGCGGCGCTTTTTGCCCCCACACTGTTTTCGCCTATTCAGTTGTCTCTTTTTCCATTGCATCCGCATCCGACATCACATTTTCTGCTATCTCAGCACCATCTTCCGGCAATCCATTTGTTTCAGGCGGTATATCCACTTTATCCTGTTCACTTATCACAGAATCCCCAACTGCCGCTTCATAATCCATTTCTTCTGCAACCTTGCTCCGGTTACGCTGCGGCTCATAATCCGGATTGTAATAATCTTCGTAACCATAGATTTTCTGTTCAAAGTACTTCCTTGGACATTTGCCCCGCATGGTGAAATAGCCTTTTGCCTCAAGCTCTGCATTATATTCCTTTATAATTGCATATGCCTTTGTCATCCCGATACCAAGCATCTGGCTTATCTCACCTGCATCTATGAATGCTTCCTTTATACCCTTCATGCAGCTCCTCCTTTCATAAATTGTTATTTTAAATACGTATTTTCACAAAACAGCTATCCTGTTCTTTATTTATTCCGTATTTTTAGTTCGTGTTTATCTTAATATCCTTTTCAGAATTTGTCAATAGAACTTTTTATAATTACGCACTTGCAATTCGTTTTTGTTTATGATAAAGTAATCGTACAATCATAAATAAGTCACTTACTGATACGTATTTCATTTAATATCAATCTAATACGCATCTTTACAACGGACTATTTCATATAAAGGAAGGTGAACAGAATGGCTTACTCTGATTCCATTAAACTTACTATGTCTTCTCCTGAGGAAATCGGAAAGGCAATACAGAAGCAGCGCAGAGCACAAAAGATCACGCAAAAGGAGTTTGCACAGCGTCTGGGAAAATCAGAACGTACTATCCAGAAATATGAATCTGGTGAAATACTATTAAAGATAGATGTTTTAAAACAGATTGCTAATGAATTAAATGTTCCATGGCAGGAGCTTTTATCTGCAGAAGATACTAATACTCCAAAAGATAATACGATCGCTGAATATCCGGCATATGAATTCCACACTATGTCAGATGTAATCAATGCTCTCTTTGCCATAACTGAACTTACTGATTTTTCATTTGAACTCACCAATACCAAACCTCCTGAAAATCCTGAATGGACTGCCGGGATTAAGGTTAACGGCAAAGGCGATGGAAAATATGATGCAGACTTCTGTCTCTTTATGGAAAACTGGATAACAAAGAAGAATATGCTTCAGACAGGAAAGCTTTCAAAAGAAAAGTTTGATTCATGGAAATCAGATATGTTAGCATATTATAAAGATTCCAGACTGGATAATGAAGCTGATTCAAAAACTGAATAATTGCAGGCTTACACCTTTAGTAAAGAAAAAGCTCCGGCACACTCCTTCTCGCAAAAGGAATGACCGAAGCTATGTAAGTGATTGACCCGAAGGCTTTATAATCACCCTGAACAAGTAGATTATATCATAGCCTTTTGATGATTGCACAACAATTTTACAAAAAGGAGATGATATTTATGCCAGCTTACAAAGATGAAAAAACTGGTAAATGGTTCGCCAAGTTCTATTATACGAACTGGCAGGGAATCAAGAAACAGAAGTGGAAAAGAGGCTTCGCCACCAAAAAGGAAGCCTTAGGATTTGAAAGAGATTTTCTGGAAAAGCAGTCTGCCAATCCTGACATGACATTTCAAAACCTTTATGAAATTTATATGGAGGATATGGCTGCAAGACTTAAGCAGTCAACTCTTCTGACAAAAAAGACGGTACTACAGACGCATATTCTTCCATTCTTCGGCAGCAAGCCGATAAATGAAATCAAAGCCTCTGATGTACGAAGATGGCAGGCGAAGCTTATGAGTTCGCCGAATAATTACTCCCAGACCTATCTTAAAAAGATTAATACGGAGCTTAACAGTATCATCAATTACGCCAAACGTTTCTATGACCTTAACACCAATCCCTGCGGCAAGGCAGGTACCATTGGAAAGGCTAAAGCAGAGGAAATGGATTACTGGACTTATGATGAATATATTGCTTTCAGGGAAGGAGTAAAAGATAAGCCATTATCATATATCTGCTTTGAAGTCCTATACTGGACAGGTATGCGAGAAGGTGAATTGCTTGCTCTCTCACCTGCTGATATTGACCTTGATAACAAGATAATATCCATCAACAGAACATATCAGCGGATAGGTGGAAAAGATGTATTTACATCACCTAAGACAAGAAAAAGCAAGAGAAAGATTCCGATTCCGGATTTTCTCTGCCAGGAGCTGTCAGACTATATACAGTCAAGATATATGCTTGATGCAGACGAAAGGCTGTTCCCGGTAACAAAATCATATCTCTCACACGAGATGATAAGAGGTTGTAAAAACACAGGTGTAAAGAAGATACGAATCCACGATGTCAGGCATTCGCACGCCAGCTTACTTATTAATCAGGGCTGTGATGCTTTGATGTTAGCAGACAGGCTCGGACACGAAAAGGTATCCACAACACTTAACACATACTCCCATCTGTTTCCACATAAACAGCAGGAACTTGTGCATAGTCTGGAGTCACTGCAGGCAACAGATTCGCCAACACCTGAACCACCATCTGATAACCCTCTGCTTGAAGCCGCAGGTATCACCTGTGAAGCATCTCAGACTCAGGACAACGGCTCAGATGTAACAATCCGACCTCAGTTCGGACCTGCATTAGTACCACCAAATACCGCATCAGGGAAAATCATCCAGATGCCACAAAGAAAGATCATTTAAAAGAAATCAAGCAGTCATCAGGGTTTCTTGCTATTAAAGTCAATAACAACCAATTGAAAACGATAAAGGAAAGAGTAGTTGCTATTAGTAGCAAATTAGTAGCAGAGCAAAAGAAAAAGTCTCGGAAGCCGCTTGTTTAGCGGGTTCCAAGACTTGTGGCTCTTATTCAAACTCAATCGTTCCCGGTGGTTTACTGGTCAAATCATAGAATACCCTGTTTACCCCGCGCACCTCGTTGATGATTCTGCTCATTACAGTCTGGAGTACCTCAAATGGAATCTCTGAAGCCTCGGCTGTCATGAAATCGACTGTGCTTACAGCACGTAATGCGACTGCATAATCATATGTTCTCTCATCACCCATGACACCAACTGAACGCATGTTAGTGAGGGCTGCAAAATACTGGTTTGGCATCCATGATGGATCCTTGCCATTGACTTTCTTGTATTCTTCTGCTGCCTTATCCACCTCTGCACGATAGATAGCATCAGCGTCCTGAACAATTCTTACCTTATCGGCTGTTACTTCACCGATAATTCTGATTCCAAGTCCTGGACCTGGGAATGGCTGACGGAATACAAGCTTCTCTGGAATTCCAAGCTCCAGACCTGACTTACGAACCTCGTCCTTGAAGAGGTCACGAAGTGGCTCGATGATTTCCTTGAAATCAACATAGTCTGGAAGTCCGCCTACGTTGTGGTGAGATTTGATGACCGCTGACTCACCGCCAAGTCCACTCTCAACAACGTCTGGGTAGATAGTTCCCTGAGCGAGGAAATCAACTGCGCCAATCTTCTTGGCTTCTTCCTCAAATACTCTGATGAACTCCTCACCAATTATCTTTCTCTTATGCTCTGGTTCTGTTACGCCAGCAAGCTTAGAATAATATCTTTCCTGTGCATTAACTCTTATAAAGTTAAGATCGAACTGTCCATTAGGGCCAAATACAGCCTCAACTTCATCTCCCTCGTCCTTTCTTAAAAGGCCGTGGTCAACGAATACACATGTGAGCTGCTTGCCGATTGCCTTAGAAAGAAGCGCAGCGGCAACTGATGAATCAACACCACCAGATAAAGCAAGTAAAACCTTGCCGTCTCCAACCTTCTCACGTATGTCTTTGATTGTATTCTCAACGAATGCATCCATCTTCCATGTTCCGGCACATCCACACACACCTCTTACGAAGTTGTAAAGCATCTTAGTACCTTCCTGTGTATGAAGAACCTCTGGGTGGAACTGTATAGCATACAGATTCTTCTCTCTGTTCTCTGCTGCTGCCACTGGACAATCCGCTGTATGTGCAACTATCTTAAAGTCTGGTGCAACCTGTGATATATAATCAAAATGGCTCATCCAGCAGACAGTTGTCTCACTCACATCGCCAAATAGTGGTGATGTCTTATCAACAAATACTTCTGTCTTACCATATTCCCTGACTGGCGCTTTCTCAACCTTGCCACCAAGTATATGCTGCATGAGCTGTGCTCCATAGCATAAACCAAGCACTGGAATTCCAAGCTCGAATAACTCTTTACTGTAAGTTGGTGAATCCGCCTCATAGCAGCTATTAGGACCGCCTGTAAGGATAATTCCCTTAGGATTCATCGCCTTAATCTTTGCGATATCAGTCTTATAAGAGTAAATCTCACAGTATACGTTACACTCACGCACACGTCTCGCTACCAGCTGGTTATACTGACCACCAAAGTCGATAACTATTACTTTCTCCTGATTCAATTCATCTACCTCGTTTCTTTAATGACTGCGGATTATCAGTATAAATATTTACGTCCACAGACATCTATGATTTTAATCACTCATTTAATTATAGTTGAGCCGATAACATAAAACAAGTACTTTTTCAGCCCGCTAAGTGTTTACACATTATCTCTCTGATTACTGCAAACTGCTCCTTTGCCTTTTCATTTTCAACAGGATAATTAAGCAGCTTGTCAAGATAACCCTGACTCATGACTATCTCACGGCTTATCGGATATACAAGTTCAAATACAAGTGAAATATGACCTACAACATGGTCAATCGGAACCTTTTTGAATGAACGCAGTACCGCGTGCTCCTTCGCAAAATCTTCCATGACAGCTTCTGTCACTGCACATTTCCTCACTTCATCAGTTGTCACACCATAGATACTCTCTACTCCCGTCTCATAGTTTACACGGAGTATATCTATCTTATCAGCATCACGCAGGATGTTAGTAAACATCTTCTCCCTCTCATCCATGTCCTCTGGAAGCCTGTATACACTGTGCATCCTGATAGAATGTTCCAGAATATTCCACACATCAAGCCCTTTAAGATTAGCCAGCTCTGGCACAAATGCTGCAATCAGGCCATCACGGAACAATATATTCGCTCCAAGCTCTCCATGGCTTATGGAATCTGCATCTGAAAATGTCCCATAACGCCTTATCTGTTCAAATCTCCCCACATCATGAAGCATCCCCGACAGCCACGCAATATCAATATCCGTATCACTAAGTCCCTGCGCTTCTGCTATGCATTCACACAGATTTGCTACACGGTAAGTATGGTCAATCTTTAATTTAATTTTAGGGTCTGCAACATTATATGGAGATGTATATCTTGCAAATGTGTCCATGACATGCTGCCTGTCTATTTTGAAATCCTTACCATTCCAGTAATCAATAACGCTGACAACCTGAGAAAGATTGCGGCAGATAACTGATGTAAGGCGCGCTATATCCTCTGTAATCTCCATTGTATCCGGAACATGTACAACTCTCATGCCCGCTGCGTATCCAGCCTTGATTCCATTGATGCTGTCCTCTATAACTATACATTCAGATGGTGCAACACCTATCTGCTCTGCTGCACGTAAGAATATATCCGGCTCCGGCTTGCCATGCTCAACCTCATCACCATAGACAACCGCATCAAGATAACTCATTGCACCTATTTCTGTAAGGCTGTTAGTTGCACTCTGCTTCTGCGTTGAAGTCGCAACCGCACATTTCAAACCACGCGTCCTTATAGCTTCAAGCAGCGTGTATAATCCATATTTAACAGGAACACCCTCTGTCTTTCTAAGCTCATGCACATAATCTGAGCGTTCCTGCCGCATCTGCCAGTAATCAAACTTTCCCTTAAAGTACTCGTCAAAATATTCTGCGCTGAGATGGGCTGGTGCGCCTTTAAACTTATTAATAAGCCACATGGGAATCTCGCTTCCATGCTCCTCAAATGCATGAAGCCATCCAAGAGTTGACTGTCTCTCAGTGTCAATCATTACACCGTCCATGTCAAATATAACACCCTTAATCATACATCAATCTCCACTCTATTATAATTTTAATATCATCTGATGCCATGACTGGACATCATAATCTACAGATACTTTTTCACATATTGTCCTGTGTAAGACTTCTTATTCTTGGCAATCTCCTCAGGTGTTCCCTTGGCGATAACTGTACCACCTCTCGAACCGCCTTCTGGTCCCATATCTATTATATAGTCTGCGGTCTTGATAACATCAAGATTATGCTCAATAACAACAACAGAATTGCCGCCCTCTGCAAGCTTGTGAAGAATCTCTACAAGCTTGTGGACATCTGCAAAATGTAATCCGGTTGTAGGCTCATCAAGAATATATATTGTCTTGCCTGTGCTTCTCTTAGAAAGCTCTGTTGCAAGCTTGATTCTCTGCGCCTCACCACCTGAAAGCTCCGTTGAAGGCTGTCCAAGCTTGATATATGAAAGTCCTACCTCATTAAGTGTCTCAATCTTTCTCCTGATAGATGGCACATTTTCAAAGAAATCAACTGCTTCCTCAACCGTCATATCAAGAACATCATATATGCTCTTGCCCTTATATTTAACCTCAAGTGTCTCACGGTTATATCTCTTGCCCTCACACACCTCACAAGGAACATATACATCCGGCAGGAAATGCATCTCAATCTTAATAATACCATCTCCTGAACAAGCCTCGCATCTTCCGCCTTTAACATTAAAGCTGAATCTGCCCTTCTTGTATCCTCTCTCCTTGGCATCTGAAGTTGATGCAAATAAGTCACGGATCATATCAAACACACCTGTGTATGTCGCCGGATTAGACCTTGGAGTACGTCCGATAGGAGACTGGTCTATATTAATAACCTTGTCAAGCTGCTCAATTCCATCTATTCCGTCATGCTTTCCAGGTATACATCTTGCCCTGTTGAGGTCTCTTACAAGATGCTTGTAAAGAATTTCATTGACAAGTGAACTCTTGCCAGAACCAGATACACCTGTTACACATGTGACAACGCCAAGCGGAATATCAACATCTATATTCTTAAGATTGTTCTCTCTTGCTCCGCGCACCTTTAACCAGCCTGTCGGCTTACGTCTTTCCGTCGGTACTGGAATCTTGATTCTTCCGCTAAGATACGCTCCTGTAATCGACTCTGGGCATGCCATAATTTCTTTGGCAGTTCCAACCGCTACGACCTCGCCACCATTTTTACCAGCGCCAGGACCTATATCAACAATACAATCTGCTGCAAGCATAGTATCCTCATCATGTTCAACTACGATAACAGAATTGCCAAGATCTCTCAAATGCTGCAATGTTGCAAGAAGCTTGTCATTATCCCTCTGATGAAGTCCGATACTGGGTTCATCAAGTATATAAGCAACGCCGACAAGTCCAGATCCTATCTGGGTTGCAAGACGTATTCTCTGCGCCTCACCACCTGAAAGCGTGCTTGTCGCTCTTGAAAGTGAGAGATAATCAAGTCCTACATCCATAAGGAACTTAATTCTTGCACGTATCTCTTTAAGAATCTGACCACCAATCTTTAACTGTCTGTCTGTGAGCTTCATTTCCTTTAAAAACTCATCCAGATCACCTATAGACATATTAGTTATCTCATATATATTCTTATCAGCTACTGTTACTGCCAGTGATGATGGTTTAAGTCTCTGTCCATGACACGCATTACATGGTGTAATCCGCATAAATTCTTCATAAGCCTGTTTCATTGTATCAGATGCAGTTTCCCTGTATCTTTTTTGAACATTTCGGACAAGTCCTTCAAATGCTATGTCATATACACCTTCTCCGCGCTGTCCTTTGTAATGCACCTTAACACTATGTCCATTCGTACCATTGATGATGATATCTTTAATCTCATCCGGGTAATCTTTAAATGGTGTATCAAGCTTGAAATCATATTCTTTAGCCAGTGCTTTAAGAATAGCTCTTGTAAAGCTTCCCTCATCTGTCGCAGACTGCCATCCCATAGCAACAATGGCACCCTCATCAATACTCAGGCTCTCATCTGGAATCATCAGCTCTGCATCAAATTCCATCTTATATCCAAGTCCGAAACATTCAGGACATGCTCCAAATGGATTGTTGAACGAAAAGCTTCTTGGCTCTATCTCGTCAACACTGATTCCGCAATCAGGACACGAAAAACTCTGGCTGAAATTCATAGGCTCTCCGCCTATAACATCAACTGTCATAAGTCCTTCTGCAAGCTTCAATGTTGTCTCGATTGAATCCGTAAGTCTCTTCTGTATTCCGTCTCTTATAGAAAGCCGGTCTACTACAATCTCAATATTGTGCTTCTTATTCTTATCAAGCTTAATCTCGTCTGTCAGCTCATACATGCTGCCATCTATCATAACTCTGACATATCCGCCCTTTTTAGCCTGCTCTAAGAGCTTAACATGTTCACCTTTGCGCCCTCTTACAACTGGTGCAAGCAGCTGAATCTTAGTTTTCTCTGGAAGCTCCATTATAACGTCAACCATCTGGTCAACTGTCTGCTTCATAATCTCCTTGCCACATTTTGGACAATGAGGTGTACCAACTCTGGCATATAATAACCTGAAATAATCATATATCTCTGTTACGGTTCCTACTGTTGAACGCGGATTCCTGTTCGTAGACTTCTGGTCAATAGAAACTGCTGGTGATAAGCCTTCAATGCTCTCCACATTAGGCTTCTCCATCTGTCCTAAGAACATTCTCGCATAGGAAGACAACGACTCCATGTATCTTCTCTGACCTTCTGCATATATTGTATCAAATGCAAGGCTTGATTTACCTGAACCAGACAGTCCTGTAAGGACTACAAGCTCATTTCTTGGAATATCAACAGAGATATTCTTAAGATTATGCTCATTAGCTCCTCTTATCTTGATAAACTGTCTGTAATTACCTTTCTCCATCTTAACCCTCCGTAGTGAAAGTTATTATAATTATCATACCTCTGCCACACAGTATACCCTTATATTGATGTGACATCTATTATAAATTTACTTCGTCTCATATAAATACTTATTAATCTCTATCATCTTATCCCTGAGCATAGCAGCTTCCTCAAAGTTGAGTTCTGCCGCTGCCTTATGCATGTTCTTCTCAACTTCCTTCTTAACCTTCTCAAGCTCCTGTCTGCTCATAGATTCCATATCTTTCTCTAATGTACCCTTGGCATCGCCGACACCTTCTGCCACCTTAGATATACTGATAAGGTCACGCACTGCCTTTCTTATTGTCTGTGGTGTTATGCCATGCTCCTCGTTGTACTGCTGCTGAATCTTTCTACGCCGTTCTGTCTCTGAAATAGCCTTCTCCATCGACTCTGTAATCTTATCAGCATACATGATAACATGTCCATCAGCATTACGTGCCGCACGTCCAATCGTCTGTATAAGAGAGGTCTCTGTTCTAAGGAAGCCTTCTTTATCTGCATCAAGAATCGCAACAAGCGTAATCTCTGGTATATCCAGTCCCTCTCGGAGCAGATTAATACCAACAAGCACATCAAATGCATCAAGCCTCATGTCTCTTATAATCTTCTGACGTTCAAGTGTATCAATGTCAGCATGAAGATACTTAACTCTTATTCCAATCTCTTTCAGATAATCCGTCAAATCTTCTGCCATCCTCTTAGTAAGTGTTGTGACAAGTATCTTATTATGCTTGGCAGTCTCTTTATTAATCTCTGACACCAGATCATCAATCTGACCTTCAATCGGACGTACACTTATCTCTGGGTCAAGAAGTCCTGTAGGTCTTATTATCTGTTCTGCCCTCATCAGCTCATGTTCACTCTCATACGTACTAGGAGTCGCTGACACGAACAGCATCTGTGATATCTTATTCTCAAATTCTGTGAAATTCAGCGGTCTGTTATCCTTGGCAGATGGTAGACGGAAACCATATTCCACCAGCGTGTTCTTCCTTGACTGGTCTCCCGCATACATACCTCTTATCTGCGGAATAGTTATATGAGACTCGTCCACAATAATAAGGAAATCATCTGGAAAATAATCCATAAGTGTATATGGTGGAACTCCTGCCGGAAGCCCCGCCAAATGCCTTGAATAATTCTCAATACCAGAGCAGAAACCCGTCTCCTGCATCATCTCTATATCAAAATTCGTTCTCTCTTCAATTCTCTGGGCTTCAATCAGCTTATCCTCACCCTTGAAATACTTAATTCTCTCTTCAAGCTCTGCCTTGATATTCTCAATAGCAGCATTCATCTTGTCACGCTCAACTACATAGTGTGAATTAGGAAATATCGCCACATGTTCAAGTTCTCTCTTAACCTCACCTGTCAGAGAATCAATCTCGCTGATTCTGTCAACCTCATCTCCAAAAAATTCAATTCTTACTGCATCACCACTGGAACTTGCCGGATACACCTCAACCACATCACCGCGCACTCTGAATGTACCACGCTTAAAATCCTGGTCTCCACGGACATACTGCACATCTATAAGCTTTCTTATGACATCATCCCTGTCCTTCTCCATTCCCGGACGCAGTGAAATAACCATGTTCAGATAATCAACCGGCGCACCTAACCCATATATGCATGACACTGACGCAACAATAATGACATCTTTCCTCTCCGACAGTGAGGCTGTCGCTGAATGTCTCAACTTATCTATCTCATCATTGATAGACGAATCCTTGGCTATATAAGTATCGCTCTGTGGCACATAAGCCTCTGGCTGATAATAATCATAGTATGACACGAAATACTCCACAGCATTATTAGGAAAGAATTCTTTCATCTCTCCATATAACTGCGCCGCAAGTGTCTTATTATGTGATATGATAAGTGTAGGTTTCTGTACACGTTCTATAATATTCGCCATTGTAAATGTCTTACCTGAACCAGTCACACCTACAAGTGTCTCAAACTGGTTGCCTTCTTCAAATCCCTTTGCCAGTGCTTCAATCGCCTGTGGCTGGTCACCAGTTGGTTTATATTCAGATACAAGTTGGAATCGCTCCATGTACACCTCCATAATCTATCATCAAATCGGTCTTAAATAATTCTACCTCGCTTACGCACATTATAACATTATCATTTTAAATTGTATATACCAAATCGAATATTTGTTCTGTTATTATATGTAAATTTTATTTTGGTTTCTGTTTTTTAGAATTATGTTACATTTCGGGATTAATTTTGCAGAATAATGTTACGAATTATGTTACAAGTCAGTTGAAAAACAGAAGAAAAATGTTAATACATATACAAGTTAAAATATAAAATGGAGGGATTGCTTGTATGTTAAAAAGACGCGCTTATCAGGAATTACTCAAATGGAAAAATAAATCTGATAAAAAAGCCTCTCGAATATTCAGCCAGCAATTAGATGCTTCAACAATTCATACCAATTTAACAGCATATTTGCAAACTCCTTTAGAACCAGGTAAAACTTTAATTTTATTTGATGAAATTCAAGAATGTCCTGAAGTAAGAGCTGGAATTAAATTTTTAGTTGAAGACGGCAGATTTGATTATATTGAATCCGGCTCTTTATTATGTGTAAAATACAAAAATATAAGTTCTTTTCCTGTTGGATATGAGCAGATACTCCCTATGTATGTATTATTTACGTCAGTCATATTATCAAATATCTCTACACAGCAAATCTCCTCAATCCGCTCTTGCTGAATGGCTGAAATAAACATAATTCTCAAAATAAAGCCAAAATCAACCCTAAAAAGACTAAATTTCAATAGCATTTTTCTTTATATCATCAAAAGCACGAAAATAATCCAAGTATCCGAATAAAAGCGGATTTATCAGCGCATATCATGGCTATTGCTCCAAAAGCTGGGTTTAGCGAAGTCTTACAAAGCCACCATGCACACAACTCACCACACAACTTACCAAGCAACCCACCATACAACTCAGCACAAAAAGCGGCACCCCATGATATATCCCAGAATTCTGGACACATATCAAAAGGGTGCCGCACCACAGCATCAAATTTCTATTTATTTCAACTGCGACTTCACATAATCCATCGCTGCATCATACTGGTTATCGCTATCTACGCTGCCATCATACTCAACTACAATATCAGGTGTTACGCCATGTCCATGGATATCCTGTCCCTTTGGTGTGTAGTACTTGGCAATTGTGTACTTGATTGCACTTCCATCTGTAAGAGGCTGTATCGTCTGTACAATACCCTTACCAAATGTCTGTGTTCCGATAATCTTAGCCTTTCCATAATCCTGCAATGCGCCTGCAAAAATCTCAGAAGCACTTGCACTATTGCCATCCACAAGAACAGCTATAGGAATACTAAGCTCATTGCTGCTCTTACCATTGTATTCTTTCCTGTTGCCATCAACATCTTCTGTATACACAATAAGTCCCTTAGGAACAATCTCATCAACAATATCAACTACAACAGAAAGCACTCCGCCAGGATTAGAACGGACATCTATTATAAGGCCTTTCATGCCCTGATTCTGAAGGTCTGTTAATGCACTCTTGAACTGTTCCGTTGTAACATCATCAAACTGGCTTATAACAATATATCCTATAGAATCTTCTCTCATCTCATAATCAACAGTCTTGATATTAACTGCATCTCTTTTAATAGAAATGTCCATTGTCTGGCCATCTCTTATAACCGTAAGTGTAACCTTAGTTCCCCTATCACCCTTAATGAGAGCTACTGCTGCTGACAAATCCATATCCATGATATCCTTGCCATCGACCTTGATAACCCTGTCGCCTTTGCGGATTCCTGCTTTATATGCAGGTGCATCCTCATATGGCTCAACTATCACAATTCCACCTTCATCACTCTTCTGGCATACAGCACCAATTCCGTAGAAAGTTCCACTTGTTGATTCTACAAGAGACTTATATTCTTCTGGTGTATAATATACTGTATATTTATCGCCATATGAAGAAAGATATGCCTTATAAATACTGTTAGCAGCTTTCTCATCATCAACATCATCAAAATAAAACTTATTGCTAAGCACCGAATCCAGTGCATTAAGCTTCGCTTCAACCTTGCTTCCTATTCCATCAGAATCATCAGAGGATGTGCCTGTCACATATATGCCATCAGCTGATATATGAAAAAAACCTGTTCCGACAAGTCCTGTCAATCCAGCAACCACAAGTGTTACTGAAATAATAATTCCTAATAATATGCCTAAAAGCAGCGAACCAACGCTGCTTTTTTTCTCTGGTTTATTTTGCTTATACTCATCATATGACTGATAATTATTATTCTGGTTATAACCATTATTTTGATTATAATTGCTATTATACTGATTATCCATATTGCTCCTTTAAAATCATGGCTTACTTACATAATTCCATGGATTGACATAATTACCATTAAGACGCACACCAAAATGAAGATGCGCTCCTGTTGAGTTACCTGTTGACCCCATAGTTGCTATCTGCTGTCCTTTAGTTACAGTATCACCAACTTTAACCATAAGAGCCGAGCAGTGCATATATACTGTATATAATCCATCGCCATGATATATCCATATCCAGTTACCAGCAGAAGAACTAAATGTTGCTATAGTAACCTGGCCACTGTCAGCTGCATATATAGGGTCTCCCCATACACCACGCTTCTGTGCTCCGATATCAATACCCTGATGTGGCTTGCTGCGATCTTCTTTATCGCCATAATTAGATGTTATACGCGTAGACGGTGTTGGCCACTGGAATTTACCAGTACCCGTTACCTTGGGATTTCCCTGAGCCTTCATCTGCTCTTCCATCTTCTTAACCTGATCTTCTAACTGCGAAAGATCAGTTGTGAGCTGCTTTTCCAGACTTGATGCCTGACCCAGCTGACTCGTCAGTTTAGTCATCTCAGCCTCTCTCTGTGCCGCAAGCTGCTGATATTCAGCTTTCTGATTATCCAGTTCTGTCTTCTGTTCCTGAAGCAATGCATACTCTTCTTCAAGATTCTGCTTCGTCTGCTCTACATAAGCAACAGTCTCCTGATATCTTATCATCATATCTCTATCATATGCTGATATCTTAGATATATACTCAGCCTTATTAAGAAGATCTCCTACACTCTCTGATTGAAGCATCAAAGCCAGATAGCTTTCTGTATTATGCTCATACATAAACTGGATTCTTAACTTCATCATCTCATACTGATTGTCCACATCCTGTTTAGCAGCTTCAAGACTTGCCTGGGTTGACTCAATATTCCCCTCAATCTGGGTAATATTATCACTCAATGCATACAACTGCGTATCCAGAGTTGAAATAGCACCATCAAATTTGTTAATGTATTCTTTAGTAGTATTGGCCTGCGCTTTCAAATCACTAATCTGATTACGCACATTTTCCAACTGCTTTTGAATTTTCTCCGCATCAGACTTAGCGCTGTTAATCTCATCCTGAGTTATACCAAATACCTCTGTAACACCATTAAGTACTAATACATTCGAGCTGATCATCAATACAAAGCAGAGAAGTATTGCCGGTATTTTACACATATATAATCTGCGCATAAAAACTTTCATGTATCACATTACCTCTCCTTACATACATTATCCCACATTTATTTATAAATGTTATTACACATTTGCATGCTTATGAACCGCAAATGAACTTCCAATTGCACCGATACCAATTCCTAATGCAATGCTTATTGGAACAAGAATCTTAAATACATCCTGGACTGACATAAATACGAGAATATTGCTAAGCACTGAGAACTTCTCAAGCACATATACAACTATACTCTGATACATATATCCAAGAATTAAAAGCGGTATAATTGAACCAATAATTCCTATAGTGATACCTTCAACGAAGAATGGTGCATTAACAAAGGCATCTGTCGCACCAATAAATTTCATGATAGATATCTCATCCTTACGCACTGTAATACCTATAACAATTGTATTAGTTATAAGGAAGATAGACACCGCAAGAAGTATGATAATAATAGCAGCCGCAACATATCCTACAAGACTTGCCGCACTCGAAAGGCTTGTTGCTGTTATCTCGGATCTGTTAACCTGTCTTACACCATCGAGGTTCTCAAGATACGTTACAAGTGTTGCCTGCATTGAAGCATCATTAAGGTAAACCTCATATGATGATGAATTAGCCAGTGGATTGTCATCCTTAAATCCCTCTGCAAGTTCTGGATAATTCTTAAAATACTCTGACTTAAAGCTGTTCCATGCCTCTTCTGCTGATGTATAATGGACATCAGCCACCTCAACACGCTTTCTTATCATGTCGCCAAGCTTATTAATATCAGTCTGTGAAAGGCCTTCATCAAAGAATACTGTTACACATACTTCATTCTCAGCTTTTTTAACCATATACTCGAAATTGACTACAATTGAATATAATATTCCAAAAAGGAATATACATGCTGCTATTGTGGCAATAGATGCCAGTGAAAATAAACGGTTTCTGTAGATATTCTTGAAACCGTCTTTTATATGATAAAATAATGACCTAATCTTCATAGAAATATCCACCCTTTTCCAAATCGCTAATAATTTTTCCCTCACTCATCGTGATAGTTCTCTTCTTCATCTGCTGTACAATCTCCATATTATGCGTAACTACAAGTACCGTTGTACCCATTTTATTAGCCTGATCAAGAATTTTCATTATTTCTATTGAGTTGGCAGGATCAAGGTTACCAGTAGGCTCGTCACATAACAGGATAGCTGGTTTATTAACAAGCGCTCTTGCAATAGCTACTCTCTGCTGTTCACCACCTGAAAGCTCGTTAGGAAATGCCTTATACTTATCAAGCAGACCTACCATTGAGAGCATAGAAAGTACACGGCTCTTAATCTGACGTGATGGAGCCTCTACTACCTTCATTGCAAATGCAATATTATCAAACACATTACGATCTGGTAACAGCCTGAAATCCTGGAATACTACACCTATATCTCTTCTAAGATATGGAAGCTTCTTTCTTGTTAATTTATTAAGATATTTCTTATTAATGTATATCTTTCCCGTTGTAGGATCTAATTCTTTTAGTAAAAGTTTGATTAACGTAGACTTTCCCGAACCGCTCTTACCAACAATGAATACAAATTCACCTTTCTGGATGTGAAGATTGATTCCATTCAGCGCTGGCGTACCAGAACTGTAAGTCTTTGTAACATTTTCCGCAATTATCATCGGTAATCTCCTTCTAACTAGAACGTATCTTTGTTCTCCATATATTTCATATATTTTACTACCATTAAGGCAATTTTAAATGTGATAGCATCATCGAATACTCTAAGATCAAGATTAGTACTCTTCTGAAGCTTATCAAGACGATACACAAGTGTATTTCTGTGAATGTAGAGCTGTCTTGATGTCTCTGACACATTAAGACTGTTCTCAAAAAACTTATTGATAGTAGACAGAGTTTCCTCATCAAAGTCGTCTGGTGACTTTCCTTCAAAAATCTCTCTTATAAACATCTGACATAGCGGTATTGGTAGCTGGTATATAAGACGTCCAATTCCAAGTCTGCTATATGCAACAACATTCTTGTCGCTGTAAAATATCTTGCCAACATCAAGCGCCATCTTAGCCTCTTTATACGACCTTGATACTTCTCTTATATCGTTAACAATCGTACCATAAGCTACATGTACTGCGCTCATAGCCTCAGTGTTAAGCATATCAACAATAACCTGGGCTGTTTTATCCAGCTCCTCGTAACTCTCGTTACCTTTAACCTCCTTGACAAGAATTATACTCTTCTCATCAACAGCTGTTATGAAGTCCTTCACTTTTCCAGCAAACAGTGTTCTTACTGTCTCAAGTGCATTAGAATCCTTCTCATGCTTAGTCTCTATTATATATACAACTCTCTTGACATCTGTATCAATATGAAGCTTTTCAGCTCTTGTATACATGTCAACTCTTAAAAGATTATCAAGTAAAAGGTTCTTGATAAAGTTGTCCTTATCAAATCTCTCTTTATATGCAACCAGAAGATTCTGAATCTGAAATGCTGCCATCTTACCTATTATATATATATCATCACTTGTTCCCTTAACAAGAAGCACGTACTCAAGGTTATTATCATCAACAACCTTAAAGAACTGGTAACCATTAACCACCTGGCTTTCTGCTGGAGAATCTATAAATGCAATCGCATCTGCAAGGCACTCCCTGGCATCATCGAAGGTCTTCGCAACAATTTTACCATCCGCGTCAACAACGCATAAATCCACTCTTGAGATAGATTTAAGTCCATCAATAGTATTTTGTAATATCTGATTTGAAATCATTGTGAACATCCTTTCTTGTAAACTTATTTACTATTGTAATGCAATTTGCCAAAAAAAAAAAGAGGAAATGCATAATTTCTATACATTTCCTCAAAATTAACATATTTAACTAATAATTAGTGAGTGATGATCTGCTCTGTTTCCTTATCAAATACATGAAGTCTTGAAACATCCATAGCTAACTTAACTGTATCGCCTGGACGAGCTGTTGTTCTAGGGTTAACCTTAGCTGTACATGTTACATCAGCTATATCATAGTGAAGGTTAACTTCAGCACCAAGTAACTCATATACCTTAATCTGAGCATCAAATGTTGTAGCTGAATGCTTTGCTATAAACTCTTCATCATCCTTAATATCCTCTGGACGGATACCAACTACAACTGTCTTTCCAGCATATCCGCCATCAAGAATTGTCTTGCTCTTGTCTGCTGGTAATGGAATAGATACTGTATCACTTAACTTAAGTGTTACTGTTGAGCCATTGTCAATAACCTCACCATCGATAAGGTTCATCTGAGGTGATCCGATGAATCCAGCAACGAAGATGTTGTTAGGTGTATTATAAAGGTTCTGTGGTGTATCTACCTGCTGAATGATACCATCCTTAAGAACTACGATTCTTGTACCAAGTGTCATAGCCTCTGTCTGGTCATGTGTAACGTAGATGATAGTTGTCTGTAATCTCTGGTGAAGCTTAGAAATCTCAACACGCATCTGAACTCTTAACTTAGCATCAAGATTTGAAAGAGGCTCATCCATAAGGAATACCTTAGGACTACGAACGATAGCACGTCCCATAGCAACTCTCTGTCTCTGACCACCTGAAAGAGCCTTTGGCTTACGATCAAGTAAGTGCTCAATATCAAGAATCTTAGCAGCATCATGAACAGCCTTATCAATATCAGCCTTTGGTACTTTTCTTAACTTAAGACCGAAAGCCATGTTATCATATACTGTCATATGTGGATACAAAGCGTAGTTCTGGAAAACCATGGCGATATCTCTATCCTTAGGCTCTACATCATTAACTAACTTGTCTCCAATCCATAACTCTCCTGAACTGATTTCCTCAAGACCAGCAATCATACGAAGTGTTGTAGACTTACCACATCCTGAAGGTCCTACGAAAATTATAAATTCCTCATCTGCAATATCGAGATTAAAATCCTTAACAGCTACAAAACCGTTAGGATAAACCTTACATACATTTTTAAGTGATAAACTTGCCATTGTATAAAATCCTCCTAGTTGTTAAAGCACTTACGCACTTTTGATGTAACTAATATACCTTAATCCCAAGAAAATTGCCATATCTCTATTTCACAAAGATACAACATATTTTTTGTTGTTTTTGCTATGAATACGGATTTTATGTTAATATTGTACAAAATGCATCAGAGTTTATTTACATTTTAGCCAAGAAAAATAAGTTGCATTTATGATTTTATTGTACTATAATGAGTACATAGAAAAGGTTGTTATATTTATAACATATTTAGGAGGTATGTTTATGGATATTATGTCATTATCTGGCATACCAAGTATTTCGAATGTTCCAAGTGACGTTCAGGTTGCCGTATTAAGCAAGAGTTTAGACACTTACCAGACTACAGGCGAGAATTTAACTAAGATGATGGAAGCATCTGTTAATCCTAACCTTGGTCAGAATATAGATTTTAGAATTTGATAAGATTTTCTTATATTTTTCCTTTCTCATTTTCTTTAAAGAAATCCCTCATAATTATCTGAGGGATTTCTTTTTGGATTCAGGATAAACAAATTCTATTATTACAGCCACATCTTCATACCTATATAAAAAGAGAGAAATGCCATATTATCACGGAATTTCTCTCTTTTTATATAAGCGACCTGTCACAGACGCTGCATAATTTCTATTACTACCATATATATGAACGCAAGAATCACTGTAACAGCATAAGGAAGTGTTACGAACTTTTCTCCATTCATCTCTCTAAGCCCCATCTTGGTATAATATTTCATATACTCATATCTTCCATTCATCTTAGCCATATGATTAATAAGCATATTAACAAGAAGAACAAATGCTGCAGCTATCATTCCAAATATAATTATCTGGATTATGCCTGTTGCGAGCTTCATAACAACGCTCATTATCTGCGAATCAGCCGCTATACTGATAATCTTATCTGCACTCTCAGCACTCTGTGCCATATCATTGAAATCATTTCCTAACAGCTTTAAAATCTGCACCATGGTTATTGAATAGGTATTAATTGCAAAATGCGCAAGCACTGACGACCACATAGAGCCTGTAACCTCAACCATCTTGGCAAAGAAAATACCTATGACAAATGCATAGAAAAACTGATTAAGATTCATATGCATAACACCAAATGCCAGCGCACTGAATATGCATGCACCTACAAGTCCATTCTTTCTATATGAATGGTACATAAGCCCCCTGAATATAAACTCCTCAACCAGCGCAGGCAGTGCCGCAATCAGCACAATCTGTACAATATATGGATACCTTGTAAATTCCAGTGAACTTTCCTGAAGATAGTTAGTTGCAAACACTGATGTAATTACATTAATAAATAAAACAACAGGAACAAGCAAATATCCCGCAAGCAGTGACATCAATGCATCCTGCCATCTCAGCTTCCTATATGGCATACATGCGATTATATTAATCTTGTTAACGGCAACATATATAAATGCTGGTATCAAAAGTATTACCTCGCTCAATATACATTGCTGCCAGTACGCAAGTCTTATCCCTGTAGATGCCGTAAAATAGCTTAAACCTATAGATGCAACCACAAAGAAAACTATAAGGCATGGAAAAAACCGATTTATTTTCTTACACATATATTCTACCTTTCAGCGGTATATTATTACTTAAAGCAGACAGCCTCTACCTCAAGAAGTACATCTTTAGGAAGTCTGGCAACCTCTACACATGAACGTGCTGGGAATGGCTCTTTGAAATACTTCTTATATATCTCATTGATTGTGCCAAAATCATTCATTTCTTTAATAAATACTGTTGTCTTAACAATATTAGAAACCTGTGAGCCTGATGCTTCTACAAGATTGCAAAGATTTTTGAATGCCTGGTCAGCCTGGGCTTCAACTCCTCCCTCTGCAATTGCTCCTGTTGCTGGATCCACAGGAATAACACCTGATGTATACACCATTCCGTTAATCTCAATAGCCTGTGAATATGGTCCAATAGCTGCTGGAGCCTTATCTGTACTGATTACTTTCTGCATAAATATATATCCTCCTGATTTTTCTTTTTATTATACCAGCTGTTACTTTACTTTGTAAACAACTCTATATATCCATCGCCAATTCTAATCCTGCCTTCTTTAAGAAGTCGTCCTACGCCTCTCTTGAATGCATTCTTGCTCATATCAAAATATTCTTTGATAAGTTCCGGATCAGCCTTATCGTTAAATGGCAGTCTTCCACCATTAAGCTTAATTTTTTCAAGGATCAACGCTGAGTCTTCATCCATCTGAATATAAGCCTTCTGTTTGAGACTGATTGTAAGCTTGCCATCTTCTCTTACTTTCGATACTCTTCCATGAAATGTATCACCGACACTAAGATGCCCAAACACCTCATTCTTTGGTATCATTCCAAAATATTTATCATCAACAGCAACATATACACCACGCTCAGGATTAATCTCAATTACTGTTCCGGATACGGCACTGTCCTTAACATAATCACTTCCATTAGTAAGATAGTGATATACTCTCATTGTAGCTGCAAGTCTGTCGCTCTTATCTATATATAAAGCAACAAGACATTCATCTCCGTCAGACACATGTGTTGTCTGTTCTTTATAAGGAAGAAACAAATCTTTCTCAAGTCCCCAGTCAAGAAATGCTCCTATTTTGCCAACCTGTGAAACTCTAAGCTTTGCAATCTGCCCTAACATTATCTTAGGTTTCTTTGTCGTTGCTATCATTCTGTCGCTTGAATCTCTGTATACAAATACAGTAAGCGCATCTCCAATCTCTATATCTGATGGCACCATCTTAGCTGGAAGAAGGACTTTATCCTCTTCTGTTCCAAGATAAACACCAAAATCTGTCTTTTTAACTACATTTAAGCACTGCTCTTTTCCTAATTCTATCATTTACATCCTCTCTGTTAAAGAAATAAAACCCCTCGCATATCTGCGAGGGGTTGAAGCTGGGCTTGAGGGACTCGAACCCCCAGAATGCTGGAATCAGAATCCAGTGCCTTACCATTTGGCGAAAGCCCACTATCGTGACGACAAAACGTATTATACACAAAACTTTTCAATAATGCAAGTACTTTTTTAAATTTTTTAATATTAATTATTAGTACTTGTTTTTAGCCTTACTGTACCATCAGCATCTGTTCCAAGACCCGAATTAACCGGATTAATGAAATATGTATATCTGTCAAGTATATCATCTTTCTTCATATCCATAAGAGCCTTCTCAGCATGCTCAATCTCATTAAATCTTGAATTGCTTCCAAAGATATTAAGATCCTTACCACCCCGGAACGAATCCATAATATTGCCGCTGTCTGATTTAACAGGTGCCCTGTCAGCTTTCTCATTATTATCCTGAGTAACAGATACAGCCTCTTCCTTAACACCTGATATACTATTCTCCTGTGCTTTATCATTCTGTGTTCTCATATTATCATCAGATACAGAATACATATATGGACTTCTGTAGCCATTAATTGCGGATATCATAGCCGTACCTCCTTCCCAGAAACAAGTTCCATCATCTTTCTATGTATTTTATCGGAGCATTACCAGAATAATTAACCCCTGACAACATTATTTTTCAGAAATTCTGCGTCAACTGTCTCACGTGTGGCAAAGACTATTTATTAATATCCTCTATCTCCATAAGTATAGGAAATCCTTCCTTATATGGTTTTATTATAAATGGATTGCTTACCGCATATGCATATATTGTTCTGCCAAGTCCATCTTCCACAAGTTCCCTCATAGTCTTCACACCAACCTCATTAATTGCAGGACATGTAGGTGTCAGCGCAATAACAAGTTTCTCTTCTTTTCTCATAATTCTTAAAGGCCATATTTTACAGTCAAATGGTTTATTCTCGTCAGATAATACACAGCCTCTTCTGGAATCAAGAAATTCACAGGCAACCTCTTCCTCCGGGTCATCTGTCTTATACTTGTATTCAAGATTCATCTGTCCACATTTAACGCCTTCAATCTCTTTTTCCCTGAATTCCAATGTGCCTGTTTTAAGACGTTCAACTGTCTCCATTGGAAACAATGGTGTTTCCCACAAGCTGCACCTTCTGAATGAACAACAGAATCTGCAGCTGGCACATGTGGATTTTTTCAAGACTTTAGATAACATATTAACTCCTCATTTCTGTATCATTTACATTTCAAAAGCACAATATTTCTTAAGATGAATCTTAGGATGATAAGACTGTTTTGCTTTTCTTAATCCTTCTATATTAATATCTTCTTCTCTGTTAAACCATTCAACACTATTCTGGCTTTTGGCATACATATTATTAATAGCAGCATATCCGCCATTAGCGGCATACTCTCCTATTGATTTTTCAAAATGTACATCTATAACATCTTCACTTATTCTCGAACCTATCGTCATCGCAACCGCAGTTCCATCAACATATATAATCCCGCCGCTAAGATTAAGCTCCTCATAATAATTAAGTGCTTCTTTGATAGAGTTATATTCCAGTCTCTGCGAATCATCTTCACTCTGCAGATGGTCATAATACCAGCCATCCTCAACAACTGCGGCATCCTCGACATTGCAGCTTCCTAATTCTTCATATCTGAACCCTGGGTATTGTCTCATAAACTTAGACACATGGTTCTTTTTCTTGTGAAATGCTTTTCCTGAAAGCTGCGCAAGCTCCTGTCTCGAATATATATAGTCATAATCTCCCAAATCATCTATATACTCAAATCTTCCCGGATAAACATGTTCTAACACCTTACGTTGTTCCTCTGTCACAAACGAAAATCTCAGGCTTTCACCTCTCAATGCAGCATCAGCTTCTATCTCTTTTAAGGCTTTTTCAACATTCCCCTTTCCAACTGGAAATGTATATCCGTTTCTTGTTCCCTTGCCATGATATTTTCTTATAAGAAAATCCTTATAGCCAGTTATTTCTATATCATATTTATCTCTCAAAAGGTATATATTAGCAAATGAAAGGTCGCTTCCCATAGCACCAGCCTCGTACACAATCGTACGAATCCATTCGCCATCATTCAATTCTGGTTTTCTCCATTCTAGCATATTTCTATCCCTGCCATTCTTATGGCACTTTCTAAATCATTAATTAATAATAAACTCTCTTCAATATGGTTTATGGGTTATTGTATCACACTTCCCATTATGTTACAATTACAGCATATTCTAAAAAGGAGTTTTTTAACATGAACAAAAAAAATATAACGCTTGTCTGTGTAGGTATAGCGCTTTTATCTTTACAGCTTATTATCAATATTTCTGGTGTATACATTGATATTTTTAATGATATACTTGCATTTATACTCATTGCAATCGGCGGTTTTCCTCTTACAAAGAGAAATAACATATTCAAAAAGTCAGGAAGAATAATTGTTATCGGCCTTATACTCACTTTTACAGCACAGTTATTAAGCATTTATTCAAGCATTCTTGGTCTTAGCAATATTGTTACAATAATGTGCGGCTTATCTGTTATTGTTAACATTTATTACACATATTATTTTAACGAAGGACTTATTCTTGAAGCGAAATTTCAGGAAAAAGAAGCCCTTACCCGTTCAATCAGGATGATATGGGCTTTATACGGAATTCTCGTATTCTTAAGCTTTATAGCAACCATGGCAGGCATCAGGATGGTAACTATTGCCGCCAATGCATTATCACTTATATACTGTATATTCTATATATCTAACATATTAAATATATCTAAGCAGCTTTATATGGAAGGCCTTCCAACCAAACATATGATGCAGTAATCGGCATTATAATTGACCAG
Organism: uncultured Lachnospira sp.; assembly: GCA_934359185.1. Classification (GTDB taxonomy): domain Bacteria; phylum Bacillota; class Clostridia; order Lachnospirales; family Lachnospiraceae; genus Lachnospira. The sequence goes on from CAKRLE010000003.1 coordinate 31,339, forward strand.
ATTAACACAGGTTCTTATGGCGATGGCAAGATATTTGTATATGATGTATATGACGCAGTACGTATTCGTACTGGTGGACGTGGAAAGGACGCACTGTAATCCAGTGCGTCCTTTTTATATTACCTGCATACCTTCTGCATCTCTGAAACTCTTGAATCTGTTGATGTTGCTGCTATATTGTTAAGCATAAGGACAGTTCCGATATCATATGCATTGACCAGCTCACTTACTGTTTTCCTATAATACCTGTAATCTATAACATATACATCCTGATAATGATCTACAAGAAATGGCACAAATGCATTGCCATATGACTCCTTGACAACAAGAATTGATGAGCCATCTGTAACATCTGGATTAGATATATGTACGAATTTGTTATCGCCTCCAATAAATGTGCTATACTTGCTTGTCGCACTCCAGCCAGACACATCTGTTATTATGTTATATTCCATCTGCTCGCCACGTTTATTGACCATTTCCATCCGGTTTGTAGCAGCTGGTTTGTACGCAACCACCGTATCCGGATTGTCTCCAAGCGATGTTACACCGCTCTGGCTGTAAAAGCTTCCCCTGAAATTCTCAAACGCCACTTTTTCATAAGAATCAAGCGATTTAGCCATTCTGCCTTCCTGCCATATGAATACATTATATGCATAATACGCTCCAAGTGTTGTCCAGTGATGATCTGTCCTGAAATATACATATTCATCCCTGTGCTGATGAAGCACATCATACACATAACATTTGCCCACCTCTTTATTCATCTTGCTATACATATAAAGAATTGCTTTTTTCTGATTACTGCTTGCAAGGCTGTTTCTTGTAGCATCATCAAGCGTTATATCTATACTGGTAGGTACAATCATGCTATATACTTTTGATTTACCGCTCAACGTTTCTGTTAAATCATTGACGATCTGTGCGTAAGCATCTGAATTAGCCTGAGAAAATGAGTAATAATTATATGCCCTGTCGCCTACCACGAATATAGATCCAAGGCTTTCACCTTCCGCAGCTGATATTGTTCCATCTGTTCCTTCAACACTCGTTCCTATATCTGAAACCTCAATATCACGGTCAAGTTGGTTAAATCCATAATTAGTTTCTATATTAGAGTAGTATATTCCATCGCCATCAAAATCATCAAAGCTCATATCCTCTGGCAAATCAATATCTTCCTCATGCTTATCCTTCAGAAGGCTCTCCTCTATATCCCCGTCAAAATCCGGAATATCATCTGCTGCCACCATGGTTCCGTGAAGCACCTGTTTTCTGATTCCATACATATTGTTAATATTCTCATTGCACGTTATAAGAATATCCCTGAACGGAAATGTGTCTGCAAACCATGTATCTATCTGGCTAAAAAATGTACCATCCATAAAGCTTTCAATTGAAAATTCCGGAAATGCTGCAAGTGAGCGCTTCTCTTTATCTGAATAGCTCTGTCTCAGCGGAATAACCATTGATAACACAGCTCCAATAAAGAGCACAGCAAGAAAAACCGCAATTTTTCCTACTGCAGCCTTTTTCATGCCATATTCGCGATATTTTATTTTCTTATTATTATCAATATCCTCTTTTGCCATCGCAAATTACGCTCCTAAAACCGATAGTATATAAATGGATTATAGCTGTCTCCAATAAGTGACAATGTCGATAATGCAAGCAGTGCCATAGGAAGTACAGCATTAAGTATATTATACGTTCTCATATATATTATATGTGACTGTTTTGCCTTATCTGCAAGCCACTGTGACATTTTTTTCATAAGTGGTGTGCATGCTATTATGCATATTGCAATTATATATATGTTATTAATTATTATCGTTCTACTCTCTACATTATACAGAGCATTGCCATTCATCCCGAACATGGAACGAAACACCTGATGAATCATGCTAAAATCTGTATATCTGAAAAGAATCCAGCCAAAGAACACCACTGCTATTGTATACACTCTTCCGATAACTGCAGATACAATATCTGGCATTTTCTTTAAGAGTTTTAAAAGAAACAGCTTTTCAATTGCGAGGAATACAAAGAAATACATCCCCCACAACACAAAATTGTATGATGCTCCGTGCCATAAGCCAGTGAGTGACCAGACAACAGCCATATTAAATATCTGTCTTTTAATTCCTTTTCTGTTACCGCCAAGCGGTATGTATACATAATCCCTGAAAAATGTACCGAGCGATATATGCCATCTTCTCCAGAAATCTGTAACTGAATCTGCTGTATATGGATAGTTAAAGTTCTCCATATATCTGAACCCAGTCATCTTGCCAAGACCTATCGCCATATCTGAATACGCTGAAAAATCAAGATATATCTGCAACATATATAACAGGCTTCCAGTCCATGCCGCCACAATTGTTGCATGTGTCACACCATACATTGTCTCTGGCAGAAGCGTCTCAAGAATAGAACCACATGAGTTAGCAAGAATAGTCTTCTTTGCAAGTCCGATACAAAATCTTGATATTCCATCATTCATTGAGCTGATGTTTGTCTTTCGCTCTTTCAGATCGTCTGCTATATCTTTGTATCGTACAATAGGTCCTGCTATACACTGATGAAATAATGATGTATACAATAAAACATGTCCATAATTATGGTCTGCCTCTACATCTCCTCTATACACGTCAATCACATATGATATAAGCTGGAATGAATAGAACGAGATGCCGGCAGGAAGTACTACATCTGGAAGAGCTGTAAATACTGTCGAACCCCATATTCTAAAAAAGCCGTTGATTATCTCACATATAAAGTCTATATATTTGAACCATGCCAAAATACCAAGTGTTATGGTTAAATCAACTGCAAGAAAAGCAAAAGCCTTCTTTGTGCCTTTATATTTCTCGACTAATACCGCACCTGTATAGTTAATACCTGCCATAGCCATAAGCAGAATAAGATACGCCGGTGACATCCACGCATAAAAAATAAGTGAGAACACAAGGATGCAGGCATTCTTCTTACGTACATCTGATATAAGTGCATAGCATATCAGATTAGCTGGAAGAAACAGATACACAAACAACAAACTAGAAAATACCATCTTTACTCCTGTCCATCTGTCTCATCCTGTGCTGTGTCCTGTATTCTGTCATCCTCAGTCTGTGACACACTCTGATCAGCATATATCTTAAATACTCTTGATAATATATAGCTGTCTACATATAACCCAAGCGGAATTGTAACTATTGCAGCCGTGAAAAATTTAACAGTTATACCTACAAGTATTCCTGTTGCAAGAAGCATTACAAATGTCTGTCCAAGATGATGCATAGATATAAGAAGTGCGTTCTTTATAGTTCCTATAACTGTATTATTAAACTTTGCGAGCATTGGAAATACATATGTTATTACCGCAATAAGCAAAAGTGCTATTCCAAAAAACACATACATGGCAAGTCTGGCAAGGCTATTGCCGCCTTCTGCCCAATACATGCATATTCTTATATCTTCTATAACAAATATGCTAAGTAATCCAACAATTAGTTCTATCAGGAATCCTTGTCTGAAGTTTTCTTTGAATGATTTGATAAATCCCTTAAACACATATCCTTCTTCATCTCTTACAAGTTTGAGGGCAACATAAAATGCCGCTGTAACTGATGCCCCGATAGTTATGACAGGCAGAGAAAACACGACCATTAAGAATCCAAGGATAAGAAAATCTCCTGCTTTTGTCAGTCCTTTAAAAAGTTTTCCATCTATACTAAACATATTCTGCCTCCATAATCAGTTATTTCACATAACAATCCATGATAATTATACTGTATGTGTAGTATTTTGCAAAGTTTTTTTAATATTTTTATATTAAATAATTATAAAAATGTACATTTTGCCAAAAACGTATGATAAACTAGCAAAATGAAGCTTAAATTGTGCATTTAATCTGTACGGAAATGAGGAAATATATGAAGAAAAAAATGCCTAAGGAGCAGCTTACTCCATTCAAGGAGCTGACACTAAGCCAGAAAGCTGCTTATATATTCGGATATTACAAATACTACATGCTTACAGCTCTTATACTGATAGCCGTCATTGGTTCAACTGTCTATTATCATTATAAAAACTACTACAACAGTGTCTGCAATATATATGTGGCTGATGGCAAGATAACTGGTTACGACGAAAGAACAGACATAATAACTAAAAATTTCACAGCTTATCTTGGAATTGATGGTAAAAAGACACAGGCCGTACTTGATTATAATAATTCTCTGATTGTACAGCCTATGGATAATGAAGCAGCCGTAGCCAGGACTAAGATGATAACCAAAGCATCTGTAGGTGATGTGGATGGATATCTGGCTGATATCAGTTATATAACCTACTTTTCAACTGATGGAGAACCATTCTTATGTGATCTCACTGAAATTCTGACATCTGATGAACTTGCCAGAATAGGAGAGGACAATATAATCTACTACACCAAGAAAGATGGAACCAGAATTCCTGTTGCCGTCAATCTTTCAAACACATTCATAAAGACTTCGACAGACTTAACAATAGATAACCCTTGCTATGGAGTTGTAGTAACTGCAACAAACCATGACAACGCAGTTAAATTTATTAAATTTGCATTTAATATATAAAATGTAAAAATTTCCGAACCTGATGAATGCTGATAGACAATCACAGCCATCAGGTTCGGAAATTTTAGTTCAACATGATATGATATATATTCATCCCTTCTATATTCTCCGCATATATCTCAAATCCCAATTTATGAGCAAGGCTGACAGATGAGGTATTGCTGACATGGATGCAGGCGAACAGCTCATGTATTCCAAGTTCCTCTCTGGCATACTTTATTGCACACGTACATGCCTCATATGCATATCCACAATTCTGGTATTCTTTATGTATCAGATACCCAAGCTCCTGTCTTGTTATACCATCAATTTCTCTATTTTCAAGTCCTACTCTCCCAATAAGTTTTCCTGAACTTTTATCGAATACAAGCCACAGTCCATACTGAAAAAAATGATACATGTTATTAATATAATTAATTGTAAATTCTTTTTCTTTATCGTATTCATAAAGAGCTTCTATATATGGACAGTCTGCAAGAGAAGCGTACATCTCATACATCTGTGGAAGATCATTAACCATCATTTCACGCATAATTATTTTATCTGTATCAGCAACTACATGTGGCTGATTATTATATCTGTCATATATAAGTCCAATATAATCAAGCGTTACATCAAAACTATATATCACATAGTCTGAACTGCCACTGTACCTATCGCCAAGCCCAACTATATACTTGCTATCACTATGGTTGTCAAACATTTCGCAGATATCATCTGTGTAAGTTATGACCAGTGCATCTATTATGCTGATCTTGTCATGTACACATTTCCATTCAACTTCATCTATAACCGATATGTTTATCCCTGCCTGTTGTGCCTGTCCGCAGAACCATTCATATTCTTCATATTCCCTGTCTTTAAATATATATATTGTCCTAAGCATGCTATCCTCTATTTGACTTTTTCTATTTATCTATATACAATATCTCATTATATCATTATTATTGATTAAACGAAAGGAACGAAAACATGGCAAATACTAATCCAATAGTTACAATTGAAATGGCAGATGGAGGTATCATGAAAGCTGAGCTTTATCCAGAGATAGCTCCTAACACAGTTAACAACTTTATCAGTCTCGTTAATAAGGGATATTATGATGGAGTTATATTTCACAGAATAATTCCTGGTTTCATGATTCAGGGCGGTGATCCGGAAGGAACAGGAATGGGTGGTCCTGGATACTGTATCAAAGGCGAATTCTCACACAATGGATTTGAGAACAACCTTCTTCATACTAAAGGTGTTCTTTCTATGGCACGTACAATGATTCCAGATTCTGCAGGTTCACAATTCTTTATCATGCATGCTGCTGCACCTCATCTTGATGGTGAATACGCTGCATTTGGCAAGCTTATTGAGGGCGAGGACATTCTTGATAAGATTGCTACTGTAGGAACTGACTGGAACGACAGACCTATGAAGCCCCAGGTTATGAACAAGGTTACAGTTGAGACATTTGGTGTAGATTACGACGAGCCAGAAAAACTCGCAGATATGTAAGGCAAAAATCAAGCGGGAAAGAGCCAACATTTCAACAAAAATTGGCTCTTTCCCGCATATTTTATCCTGACTACTTTATCTCTTCTGCAAGTGTCTTCATTGCTTCTATGTCATCTGCTTTAGCTGTAGACCTGATTGTAACCATTGTGTTACATATCTCAATATTCTTCATGCTTTCAAATGCACTCTTCATCCACTTGCCTGCTGTTGGAGCCCATGAACCGTTCTCAACTATACCAACCTTTCTATTCTGGTATGCCTTGTGTGAAAGTCTGTTAATAAAATCCTCCATTGGTGGAAATACGCCTGCATCATATGATGCAGCCATAACAACTAATCTGCTGTATCTGAATGCATCCGCAACAGCCTCTGCCATATCATCTCTTGTAAGATCTGTATAGGCAACCTTTTCAATTCCTGCATTTTTGAGAATCTCTACCATCTTCTCTGCTGCTGCCTTAGTGTTTCCATGGATAGATGCACATGCTACCAGCACGCCATCATCCTCTGGCTGATAACTGCTCCATACCATGTATTTATCAACATAATATCCAATGTTATCTTTAAGGATTGGACCATGAAGAGGACATATTGTGTTAATCTCAAGTCCTGCTGCTTTCTTTAAAAGAGTCTGAACCGGTGCACCATATTTACCAACAATATTAAAATAATATCTTCTTGCTTCGCATGTCCAGTCTTCATCTGCTGATATCGCTCCAAACTTACCAAATGCATCTGCTGAGAACAATATCTTCTCTGTTGTCTCATATTCAAGCATTACCTCTGGCCAGTGAACCATAGGCGCCATGATAAATTTAAGCTTATGCTTTCCTAAATCGAGCTCATCTGCCTCTGTTACTACCATACATCTGTCGTCAAGGCTGTCTATCTCAAAAAACTGTGGAAGCATTGCCTTTGCCTTGGCTGTAAGGACTATCTTTGCTGCCGGATATTTGTCTGCAATAAGCTTGATATTAGCCGCATGGTCTGGTTCAAGATGCGATACAACAATGTAATCAACATCTCTTCCATTAAGTTCTCTTGTCAGATTAGCAAGCCATTCATCTGTCTTTCTTGCATCTATCGTATCCATAACTGCAACTTTTTCATCTAATATAATATATGAATTGTACGATATACCATTAGGTATTGCATACTGGCTCTCAAATAAATCAAGTGTCGTATCATCTGCACCAATATATTTTACAGCGTCTGAAATAATAATCTCTTTCATCGAAAATCTCCTTATTGTTAATTAAATATTGTATACTTTTGTATTTTATAAAATTATAACGGAAGCAGTATAAATGATGCAAGCATCATCACAATTCCTGCAATTATCATAATCTTTCCCGTCTTTCTCTCCTTTACATACCGTGGGTCTGACAAATTCTTTTTATCTCTGTCATCATAGAACAGATTCCATTGTTTCTTGGCATTGCTAAGTTTCACAATTCCGATAAACAATACCATCATGCCTGCAAAAAAAATCATAAAACCTATAAATGGCTTAAATGATGTTCCTGCGTGAGACTCAGCATCGTAAAAATCAATATCACCTGATATCATCGGCATCAGCCAGTTCATCATATGGGTTTTCACCCCTTTCCTTTCTTCATTTTTTTATGTATTATACCCCCTGCCATACTTTTCCACAACTTAAACTTTTGTTAAATATACGGTGTATTTCATGTTAATACCGCTTCTTAAAATATTTCTTTCAATTTTTTCCATACTAGAGTATAATGTTTGATATAATTGAATCAAATTTTAATATAGGAGGTATTGATATGTTAGTTACTGCAACAGATATGCTGACAAAAGCTCGTGCTAATGGTTATGCCGTTGGTCAGTTCAATATTAACAACCTTGAATGGACAAAGGCTATTCTTTTAACAGCACAGGAAATGAATTCACCAGTTATACTTGGTGTATCAGAAGGTGCTGGCAAGTACATGGGGGGATTCAAGGTAGTATCTGCCATGGTTAAAGCTCTTATAGAGGAGCAGAATATAACAGTTCCTGTTGCTCTTCATCTTGATCATGGAACATATGAGGGATGCTACAAGTGTATTGAAGCAGGTTTTTCTTCAATCATGTTCGATGGCTCTCATTATCCAATTGATGAGAATATTGCTAAGACTAAGGAACTCGTTACTATAACTCGTGAAAAGGGTATGTCTATAGAAGCTGAAGTTGGTTCAATCGGTGGTGAAGAAGATGGCGTTATCGGCATGGGTGAATGCGCTGATCCTAATGAGTGTAAGTCCATTGCAGACCTTGGTGTAACAATGCTTGCTGCTGGTATCGGCAATATCCACGGCAAATATCCAGCTAACTGGAAGGGATTAAGCTTTGAGACACTTGAAGCTGTTAAAGAAAAGGTTGGCATGATGCCACTTGTACTTCATGGCGGTACAGGTATTCCTGATGATATGATTAAAAAAGCTATCAGCCTCGGTGTTGCTAAGATTAACGTTAACACAGAATGCCAGCTTGCATTTGCTGCTGCCACAAGAAAATATATTGAAGCAGGAAAAGATCTTGAAGGCAAAGGATTTGACCCAAGAAAGCTCTTAGCTCCAGGCGCAGAAGCTATCAAAGACACTGTACGCGAAAAGATTACTCTCTTCGGTTCAGCTAACAAAGCGTGATTAATTTAATCACATATTTATTAACATTTTGGAGTATTATTATCAATGAAAACACTTAACACTAAATCCTACAGGATGGGACTTGCCTCTGGCGGTTCTGTCGCAGTTGGCAGCGTTTCTCATTCTGATAACGCTGGCACACCTGAAGATAAAAAGAGCTTCTACATCCGAATGGCTATTATGGTAATTGCAGCTTGTATCTTTGTTTTTGCTGGTTCTCAGATTTTCATGATCTTTTACAAGTACCACGAAAGCGATAAATTATACAGCAACATTTCCAGTGAAGTTCTTAACTCGAATGGTCACACAACAACTATTATCGGCGCTGATGGTTCAGGTGGAGATGGATCAAACACTATCTCAACTACTATTGAAGCTTTTGATTATAACCACGAAAAGCTTCTTGAAACTAATGCAGATGCTGTAGGATACATTTACATGCCAGCATCCAACATGAGACTTCCTGTTGTCCAGGGTGAGGATAATGACTATTATCTTACTCACTCATTTAACGGAACAAACAACAGTTCAGGAACTATATTTGAAGACTGTAATATCAAAGGTGGTCTATCAGCTACTAATGTTATCTTATATGGACACCATATGAAGAATGATGGCATGTTCGCACCACTCAAGTACTATATAAGAGATGGTGCAGCATACTATAACACCGAGGGCAATGATGTATTCTATATCTACACTGGCAACAGGATTATCCAGTACAAGATATTCACTGTTCATGAAGATGACCCAGTCAGCCCTACTTACACATATAATTTCCCAGACGTTACAAGTCTGCGTGAATATGCCCAGCAGATGAAGGATTTATCCATTTATGATACAGGGGTTGATGTCTCTAATGCAACACAGATCATAACATTATCAACATGTACTGCAACAGGCGACAGACGTATCATCGTCCAGGGAATTTATGTAGGTGAAGGTGTTTTAGATTAAATTAATTAACATTTTTTTAAAAAACACTTGCATTTAATTGGTTTTTGAGTTATTTTATTTAAAGACAGTGATGTCGCTAATTTAACACTTTAGAACAACGGCGTTCCCATTTATACATTTGTGTGAATAGGAATGCCTTTTTTAGTTTTAGTGTTAGAATAGATTTTAATACGAATAGGAAGGAAGACAAAGACATGAGTGAATTATTCAATGTTGCCGACATCTTCGGCGAGAACGTGTTTAACGACACAGTTATGAAAGAACGTCTGCCAAAGAACGTTTACAAAAACCTCAAGGCTGTTATAGCTGGTGAGAAAGAGCTTGAACTTGCAGATGCCGATGTAATCGCTAATGCTATGAAGGATTGGGCTATCGAGAAAGGTGCTACACATTATACACACTGGTTCCAGCCACTTACTGGTACAACAGCTGAAAAGCATGATTCCTTTATTACAGCTCCTAAAGAAAATGGTAAGGTTCTTATGGAATTCTCTGGTAAAGAGCTTATCAAGGGTGAGCCAGATGCTTCATCATTCCCTTCTGGCGGATTGAGAGCTACGTTTGAGGCAAGAGGATACACAGCATGGGATTGTACATCACCTGCTTTCTTACGCGAAGATGCTACAGGTGCAACTCTCTGCATTCCTACAGCTTTCTGCTCATACACAGGCGAGGCACTTGACCAGAAGACACCTCTTCTTCGTTCAATGGATGCTATTAATGAACAGGCTTTAAGAATTGTAAGACTTTTTGGTAACACAACATCTAAGAAGGTAACTCCTTCAGTTGGTGCTGAGCAGGAATACTTCATTGTTGACAGAGATAAATATTTACAGAGAAAGGACCTTATCTTTACAGGACGTACACTTTTCGGTGCTATGCCTCCTAAGGGACAGGAGCTCGATGACCATTACTTTGGTACAATTCCTGAAAGAATTGGTTCATTCATGAAAGATGTTAATATCGAATTATGGAAGATGGGTGTTTCTGCCAAGACACAGCATAACGAAGTTGCTCCTGCACAGCATGAGTTAGCTCCTATCTATGCACAGTGCAACACAGCTACAGATAACAATCAGCTTATGATGGAAGTATTAAAGAAGACAGCTTATCGTCACAACCTTGTTTGCCTTCTCCATGAGAAGCCATTCGCAGGTGTTAACGGTTCTGGTAAACATAACAACTGGTCTATTACAACAGATGATGGTATCAACCTTCTTGAACCAGGTAAGACACCTCATGAGAACATCCAGTTCTTACTTGTACTTGGTGCTATCATGAAGGCTGTTGATACACACGCTGACCTTCTCCGTGAGTCTGCATCTAATGTAGGTAATGATCACAGATTAGGTGCTAACGAGGCACCTCCAGCTATCGTATCTATATTCCTTGGTGAACAGCTTGAGGACGTTATCGATCAGCTTATCGATAAGGGTGATGCTACAAGCTCAATCCAGAAGGGTAAGTTAAAGACCGGTGCTTCTACTCTTCCAGATCTTAACAGAGATGCTACAGATAGAAACAGAACATCACCATTTGCATTCACAGGTAACAAGTTCGAGTTCAGAATGCTCGGTTCATCTGACTCAGTTGCCCCTGCCAATGTAGTACTTAATACAATCGCTGCCGAAAGCTTCAAGGAAATCGCTGATGAACTTGAAGGTGCTGAAAACTTCGATATGGCTGTACATGATCTTATCAAGAAACTATTCACAGACCATAAGAGAATCGTATTCAATGGTAATGGTTACTCAGATGAATGGGTTGAAGAAGCTGCAAGACGTGGACTTCCTAACATTACTTCTATGGTTGATGCCATACCTGCACTTGTTACAGACAAGTCAGTTAAGTTATTTGAAAGCTTTGGTGTATTTACTAAGGCTGAGCTTGAGTCAAGAGTTGAGATTCAGTATGAAGCCTACTCTAAGGCTATTAACATTGAAGCTAAGTCTATGATTGATATAGCAAGCAAGCAGATTATTCCTTCAGTTATCTCTTACACAACTGAGTTAGCTGGTTCAGTAGCTGCTGTTAAAGAAGCTGGCGTTGATGCTTCTGTTCAGGCTGGCTTACTTACAGAGATTTCTTCTTACTTAAAGGATATGAAGTCTGCTCTTGATACTCTTATAAAGGTTACAGATGAGGCTGCTGCAATAACAGATGCTGCATCACAGGCTAAAGCTTACAGAGATAATGTAAAGACAACTATGGATGCATTGCGTGCTCCTGCTGATAAGCTTGAAATGCTTGTCGATAAAGAGTTCTGGCCATTCCCTTCATATGGCGATCTCTTATTCGAGGTTTAATTTAGCGGTTTATTTATAAACCCAAATTCATTTTTATGAATTTGTCTTCCAATTATAGCCCCTGCATGAAAATTCATGCAGGGGTATTATAAAACAAATATCACTTTATTACATTAAAGCAATAACACAAGAAAGGAATTTTTATATATGACACATTATGTTTTACTTAAATTCAAATCTGGTTCAGATCTTGATACAATTGAGAAAACTATTCGTAAGACTTACGAGGAGCTTGATAAAACACTCAGCTTCCTCAATAATGCAAAAGTCTACAGATGCTGTGTAGAAAGAGATTCCAATGCTGACATCATGGCAAAAGTCGACCTTGATAAGAAAGAACAGCTTCAGGATTATCTGACACATCCATTACACATCAAGATGATGAATACTTTTAATGATGTGCTTGCTTCGCGTGCCTCTTTTGACCATGAATAAATTGACAATTCAATTCATCCTGCCTTTACAATCGTACGCTCTAAATTAAAGAAAGATAATAAGTAGTTATTTTTATTATTTATAAAAACGCCCCATAGCTTACACGAAGCCATGGGGCGTTTTATAAAATGACAATCATCTATTATGCTTCTTCATGTCCCTTTGTCTTAATCTCTTCCATAATCTTCTCAACGAACTCATCAAGAGCAATTGTTGTTGATTCCTGCTGACCATGAAGTCTGAATGTTACAGTTCTCTCATTCTTCTCATTGTTACCAAGTACAAGAATGTATGGAACCTTCTGCATCTGACCCTCACGCATACGATAACCGAGCTTCTCTGAACGGTCATCAAGCTCTACTCTGATGTTGTTATCATTGAGCAGGTTATATACTTCCTTAGCATATCCTTCAAGCTCACCATCATCATTCTTAACTGGAAGAACCTTAACCTGTACTGGTGCTAACCAGAGTGGAAGGTTACCCTTAGTCTCCTCTAAGATATAAGCCATGAATCTGTCAAGAGAACCAAGAATAGCTCTGTGAAGAACTACTGGAGTCTTCTTCTCGCCATCCTTATCAATATACGAAAGATTAAACTTAGCAGGTAAGCAGAAGTCTAACTGGCATGTTGAAAGTGTATATTCATTACCAACGGCTGGCTTAACATTAACATCAAGCTTAGGACCATAGAATGCTGCTTCACCGATTTCCTCTGTGTACTCAATACCAAGGTCATTAAGAACTGTTCTTAATGCATTCTCAGCCTTGTCCCACATCTCATCATCCTGATGATACTTCTGTGTATCTGCTGGATCTCTAAGAGAAAGGACACATCTGTAATCTGTGATATTGAAATCCTTATATGTGCTGAATATAAGGTCAACAACCTTAGAGAACTCGCTCTCTATCTGCTCTGGTGTCACGAAAAGGTGAGCATCATTCTGGCAGAAATGACGGCCTCTCTCAATACCCTTAAGAGTACCACTTGCCTCAAATCTGAAATCATGTGCAATCTCTCCAATTCTGATTGGAAGATCCTTATATGAATGCATTCTGTTAGCATATATCATCATATGATGAGGACAGTTCATAGGTCTTAATACGAATGACTCTCCCTCAACTTCCATAGCTGGGAACATGTTCTCCTTGTAGTGATCCCAGTGTCCTGATGTCTTATAAAGATTAACTGTACCTACACAAGGTGTCATAACGTGAAGGTATCCAAGCTTTCTTTCCTTTTCCTTGATATAGTTCTCAAGCTCCTGCCATACTGTATATCCCTTTGGAAGGAACATAGGAAGTCCACGTCCGATAAGATCATCAACCATGAAAAGCTGCATATCCTTACCAATCTTTCTGTGGTCACGTTCCTTAGCTTCCTCAAGTAGACGGAGATGATCCTCTAACTCCTCTGCTGTTGGGAAACATACACCATATATTCTCTGAAGCACACGATTATTAGCATCGCCCTTCCAATATACACCTGAATGCTTGATAAGCTTAAAGTTACGGCATAACTTAACATTGTCAACATGTGGTCCACGACAAAGGTCTGTGAAATCACCCTGGTCATATACTGTTATATTTCCATCCTCAAGGTTAGAGATAAGGTCAAGCTTATACTCATCATCAGCGAACATCTTAAGAGCTTCTTCTTTAGACACTTCTCTTCTGATAATCTTCTTGCCTTCCTTGGCAACCTTCTTCATCTCTTTCTCGATAGCTGCTATAACTTCATCATTAACAATCTCATCGCCAAGGTCTATATCATAATAAAAACCTTCTGAAACAACTGGTCCAACCCAGAACTTAGCCTGTGGATACAGATGCTTGACTGCCTGTGCCATAAGATGGGCACAAGAATGGTTGAGAGTACTTAAGCTCTCATCTTCCTTAAAATCTACCATTGTAACTTACTCCTTTATTATAAATGTTTAAACTCATTTTAATTAAAATATTCCCGAAATCAGATTAAATCTTATCACAACTGATATTTTATTGCAACCAGTTAGAATACTAATCTTTTGGATAGTTAAGCCTTTCTTCTGTCGGATTATCGAGTACCTCTTCTTTGAACTTCTTCATATATATCTTGGCAAGTGCAAGATTATTGTCCAGATAATTACCGCAGTCTCTTGGCGAATATCCCGGTATTTCGCCCTCATAACCAAGCACAAACTTAGCAGCCTCATTAAGTACCGGAAGAATATCCTCCGACTTTAAATCCCCAGCAAATATAACATAAAATCCTGTTCTGCATCCCATAGGTCCGAAATATATTGTCTTATCACTCCATACAGGATGGTTTCTTAAAAAAGTAGCCACAAGATGTTCAATACTGTGAATACCCGGATTGTCCATAGGCGGTTCAAGATTAGGTGTTGTAAATCTAAGATCAAATGTGGTTATGGTCTCCTGCCCAATCTTATCCTGTCTTGATACATACACTCCCGGTATCAGTTTAAGATGATTAACTGTAAAACTTGCTATCTTCTCCATATTGCAGCATCCTTTCATTAATAATCAATTAATATTTATTTTCTCATTTTCACTTTTTTCTTAAGGCATTCTCTCATAAGTTCACTATTCTTGACAAACTCATCCACAAGCTCTGGGTCAAACTGTGTTCCCCTGCCCTCAACTATGATAGCCATAGATTTCTCATGGCTGAATGGTGGTTTATATGGTCTTTCTGATGTCAATGCATCATACGTATCAACAACACTCATAATGCGCGCACATAGTGGTATTTCCTCTCCTTTAATACCTGTCGGATATCCAGTACCATCCCATCTCTCATGGTGATACAGAGCCATCTCTTCTGCAATTTTTAAGAACTCATTCTCAGGGAACTTCTTCCTTATCTTGTGGAATGTCTGCCCGCCAAGCATAGAGTGTTTTTCCATATACTCTCTTTCGCTACCGTCAAGTGCACCTTTCTTTCTTAGAACACAATCATCTATTCCAATCTTGCCTATATCGTGAAGTGGTGCTGAACGCACTGTATTCTTAACAAACTCATCCGTTATGTCATTCTTATATCTCTGCTCGCCCTTAAGAGCTCTTATGAATGCATCAAAATATATACCAGTATTCTTAACATGACCACCTGTAACGCCATCCCTTGACTCCACAAGCTCTGCAAATCCGGATGACATGGCATCCTGCATCTTCTCTATCTGAGCAACCTTTTCTTCTACAAGACATTCAAGAGAATGCTGGTATTCTGCAAGCTCAATCTGTGTCTCAATTCTTCTCTTCATAACTATAGGCTCAAATGGCTTGGTTATAAAATCCGCTGCTCCTAATTCAAGTCCCTTGACCTCGCTCTCAGCTGCTGTCTGGGCTGTAAGAAATATAACAGGAATCCCCATATATCTTCTCGTACTTTTAAGTATCTCTATCATCTCATAGCCGTCCATCTGTGGCATAACCAGATCTAACAGAATAAGATCCGGAATATGTTCCTTCAATATCTTGAATCCTTCCTCTGCAGACAAAGCCTCATACAAAATATACTCATCTTCCAGTACATCTCTTGCACTTACAAGATTAAGCTTAACGTCATCAATCATTAGAATAGATTTTTTGACCATACATATCAACCCTTTCAAACGCAATCTGATATTACATCTGATGTCTTACAATCTTATATTCATCATTGCTCTGGTAGTATGGACAGCTCTTATACGATGAAGATAAAAGCCTGGCATAATCATCCTCGTCCATATCGACATCACATATATACTCTTCTGCCTCATCATCATATATAAGATTATTGCAATATTCACAACTACCGCCATTATCAGACATCAATCACACCTCACTATTTTTCACATTTCAAATTGTGTTAATATGATAACATAATATTACGCTCCGGTCAAAACGCTTATGCTAATTTGTATGTAATAATTCATGTGCTCTATGAGACAATGGTTTTTCAAGATAATCCTCATAACATTTAACAATCTCAGGATTTTCATGTGAATATCTGAGCGTATTCTTCTCATCAAGGCTGTAAAGAACGGCTGCCCGCTCTTCCTTTAGTTCAATGCCATCATGGATAGGCTGTCCACCACCATTGACACATCCACCCGGACACGCCATTATCTCAACAAAATCATACTGGACTGTGCCTGCAAGAATCGCATCTATAAGCTTCCTTGCATTACCAAGCCCGCTTGCCACTGCTACTCTTACTTTTGTTCCATCTATGTCAAATTCCGACTCTTTCCATCCATCCATTCCTCTAACGCTCTTAAACGCATCAACCTCTGGATTCTTACCTGTCACAAGGTAATGGGCACTTCTTAATGCAGCCTCCATCACACCACCTGTCGTTCCAAATATAACACCAGCTCCAGTTCCTGTGCCAAGAGGAGAGTCAAATTCCTCTTCCTGAAGTATCTGTGTCCTTACATAATATGAGCGGAAAAGCCTCTCAATCTCTCTTGTTGTCAAAACAACATCAACGTCCTTGCCGCCATCCCATGTACACTCATCCTTCTTAGCCATACATGGCATAATTGATATGCAAAATATCTTAGATGGGTCAACACCAAGCAAATCAGCATAGTATGACTTAGTAATTGCACCAAACATCTGTTGTGGCGATTTAGCAGTAGAAAGCCTTCCTTCAAGCTGTGGATACTGGCTCTTAATGAATCTCACCCATCCAGGACAGCATGATGTAAACATCGGAAGTCCTGACTCCTTTATCTCAGGAAGTCTCTGTATGAACTCACTTCCCTCTTCCATAATAGTAAGATCAGCTGAAAATGTTGTGTCAAATATATAATCAAAGCCAATCTTTCTAAGTCCCGCCACAAGTCTCTTTGCTGTAGCAAATTCTCTTGAAAGTCCAAAGCCTTCTCCCCATGCAGTTCTCACTGCAGGAGCAATCTGGACTACGGTAATGATATCCGGATTCTCAACCGCATCAAGCGCCCTTCCTACATCATCACGCTCTCTTAATGCTCCTACCGGGCAATGTGTCACACACTGACCACATAAAGCGCACTGTGATTCTCCTATCTTTCTTCCATCAGATACATCAACTGTCGTACGTGCACCCGTATTGACAACATCCCATACATTCAGCCCCTGCACCTTGTCACATATCTGGACACATCTCATGCATTTGATACATTTATCACTTTCCTTAATAAGCGGAAATGATTTATCAATGCGTGATTTCTCTGGTCTTATATCATATGGCATGTCCGAAATATTCAATTCGTTAGCAACTGTCTGTAACGTACAATTGCCACTTCTTACACATGACGCACATCTGTAATCATGCTGTGATAATATCAGCTTTACATTAGTCTTTCTTGTTGTTCTGACCTTGCGGCTGTGTGTATACACAACCATTCCTTCTCTTACGGTTGTATTACATGCTGTGACACATCTGTCAGCACCCTCAATCTCAACAACACAAACTCTGCACGCACCTATCTCATTAATTTCTTTAAGGTAACACAATGTAGGAATTTCATGTCCGGCAATTCTGGCAGCCTCTAAAATTGTAGTTCCCTCTTCGACACATACATCCGTGCCGTTAATAACTAAATTTACCATTTTTCTACTCTGCCTCCTCTGAATACGCCAAATCCATAATGATCACATCGCAAGCATCTTCCCGCTTCCTGACAAGCCTCCTCACAGCTCATTCCCAGCTCTACAGGCTCAAAATCATTCTTTCTTTCGTTAGCATTGCGTTCAGCAAGCTCTACCCTTCCGCATGGGACACGATCATCCACACTCACTTCTGGAATGTCAACATCACATTTAATCTCATGATGGAAACCAAGATATTCGTCTATATTAGCTGCTGCAACCTTACCCGCTGCAATCGCCCTTATTACTGTAGCAGGTCCTGTTACGCAGTCGCCACCGGCAAATATTCCTGGTAAATCTTCAATTCCACTTGTATTTAAGGCGTCTATCGCCCCTCTCTTAACCTTCATTCCGAATTCTTCGAAAGGCTTTGACTCTATTCCTTGTCCGATTGCGACAATAATCATATCGCATTCAATAAGCTCTTCCTCAACTGCTGCACGCTTAGGAGATGGTCTGCCATTCTTTATATTACTTATCATCTGTGGCTGAACCCATAATCCTTTTACATTATGCAGTTCATCTGTCTCAATGCGTACAGGGGCCTTCAGCTCAACAATACTGCAGCCTTCAGCCTCTGCGCCTTCAATTTCAGCTTTAAGAGCTGTCATATCAGCTTTTCTACGTCTGTATACAATATCCACTTTTTTGGCACCAAGTCTTACCGCTGACCTTGCAACATCCATCGCAACATTACCACCACCGATAACTGCCACTTTAAGACCTGTATAATCAGGCATAACATCATCGCCTATTGAACGAAGCATCTCTACAGCTGATATTACCTGCTTTGCATCATCCTCGCCTTCAATACCGACTTTTTTATCAGTATGCGCTCCGATAGAAATGTATATTGCATCGTATTCATTTTTAATATCAACCATTGATATATCTTTGCCAACGCTGATTTCTGTCTTCACTTCTATTCCAGCCGAAAGAATAGCATTAATATCTGCATCAAGTCTTGTTCTTGGAAGTCTGTAATTAGGAATACCATATCTTAACATTCCGCCAAGCTGTTTTCTCTGCTCAAATATTGTTACCTTATGCCCCATGAGAGCCATATAATAGGCTGCACTAAGCCCACCTGGACCTCCACCGATAACTGCCACTTTTTTGCCAGTTGGAGCTTCACATTCTGGAATTGGCACATCACCACAATGGTCAACAGCCATTCTTTTAAGTCCTCTGATATTAACTGGTGCATCAACCATAGTTCTCTTACATCTGTTCTCACATGGATGCTCACATATCAGCGCACATACAACCGGCATTGGATTATCTTTTCTTATAAGACGCACTGCATCTGCGTATCTCTTTTCTTTTACAAGCGCAATATATCCTGGTATATCAACACCTGCCGGACACAATGTAACACATGGCACTGGCTGGTTACTGTTACATGTACATCTGTTATGTTTAACATGCGCAACAAGATCATCCATACAGCCGTCAATACATTTTAACACCATCTCTGCTGCTTCATATCCGATTGCACAGTCTGCTGAAAGATATATTCCCTCAGCTGTCAGTCTTATGGTTTCTATCATGTCCATAGTTCCATCGCCGTTAAGTACTTTCTCAAAAAGCTGTGCAAGCTGGTTTAATCCAACACGACAAGGCACACATTTACCACATGACTGTGCAAGACACATTTTAATAAATGAACATGTCAGGTCTACAGGACAAAGTCCTGGTGGGCTGGCTGTTATTCTACGTTCTAAGTCCTTATACAATGATTCCATTGTCAGCTGGGCTCTGTCCTCTGTAACAATTGTAAGTCTGCTCATTATAATTCTCCCCGATATTTAATAACGTTTTATGTAACTATACTCCACTGTATGCACAGTATCCTCCATCAACTGGAAGCACTATTCCATTCACAAATGCCGATGCCTCGCCATCTGCAAGGAACAGGGCTGCTCCAATCAGATCCTCTGGATTGCCAAACCTGCCCATAGGTGTTCCTGCTATTATTTTTCCTGCTCTTGCTGTAAGTGAGCCATCTTTATTATATAAAAGGTCATGATTCTGTTCTGCCGCATAGAATCCTGGCGCTATCGCATTGCAGCGTATCCCGCTCTTTCCAAAATGTACTGCAAGCCACTGTGTAAGATTGAGTATTGCACCTTTTGCATTGCCATACGCAACTACCTTAGTAAGCGGAAGGATTGATGTAACAGATGCAATATTAATTATGCTGCCACTTCTTTTCTCAACCATATCCCTTGTAAATACCTGAATTGGCAGTAATGTCCCCATATAATTAAGTTCCATGACATCACGTATTCTGTCCTCATCAAGATTCCAGAACGAATAATCATCATCACCTTTTTCTTTCTCAAGCATTTCTATTGACGTAATTGCTCCCGGCTGGTTTCCTCCTGCTCCATTGATAAGAATGTCACAACTTCCAAGCTCCTTCTTAATCACCTCATAGATTTCGACAAGCTTAGCCTTATCTGTGACGTCACAGCTATAACCTTTAACAGTAACTTTCTTTCCATATTCACTGTCTGCATCGCTGGTTATCTCCCCAGCCACCTTATTTAATTTATCAATATTACGTCCAATCAGTGCAACCTTCGCACCACTAACAGCCAATCCATATGCCATAGCCGAACAAAGTGTTCCACTGCCTCCTGTAACAATCGCTGTCTTTCCTGTTAAATCTGTCTTAAAAGGTACCTTCATGTCTAACCTCTTTCCGCGCATTTTGCGCTATATATAGAATTGTAAGGGATTTTTTTTATTGTTTCAAGCATTGTTATATCCCTAACGAAGCCCGTCATTATTATAACAATCTCTGCCCGGTTTACCGCCGAACGGACCTGCCGCCGAACCGACCAGCCCCTAAGCTGCTGCCCTGTGCAATGCCTAAATACTTGCCTGACGACTGCCGTGCAGTTCTTAGGGCGGTGTTAGACAATTGCTAAGCCGACTGCTAAACCGTCCAAGCGAAGCGCGTTTTTAGCAAGACGGCTTTAATAAGCTTTGTCGTGCCGCCCTTAGAACTGCTAGGCACAAAGGACCTGCAAGTATTTAGGCATTGCACAGGGCAGCAGCTTAGGGGCTGGTCGGTTCGGTGGCAGGTCCGTTCGGCGGTAAACCGGGCAGAGCCGGCGTTATAACAACACCGGCTCTGCGAAAATAATTAGGGTATGATTTATGCTAATCCAAGTGCCATTGGAAGGAACATGGATAACGCTGGTATAAATGTTACAAGCAGCAATGCAATTATAATTACTGCAAAGTAAGGAAGCAGATGCTTCATAATACTTTCGATTGTTACTCCACCAACCTTGCAGCCTGTGAAAAGAATTGTACCTACAGGTGGTGTGATTGTTCCTACTGATAAGTTCATGCAGAGTACAATACCGAACTGGATTGCGCTCATTCCAAGACTTGTACAGATTGGAAGGAAGATTGGTGTAAATATAAGTATTGCAGGTGTTGGGTCCATAAATGTACCAACAACAAGTAATATAATGTTAATAAGTAAGAAAATAATAATCTTATTATCTGTTATTCCAAGTACTGCATTGGCAATCATATCAGGAATACCTGTGAACGCCATTGCCCATGACATGATAGATGATAAACCGATCATGAATGTAATTGTACCTGTCATCTTAGCTGATTCTGCAACAATTCTTGGAATATCTGTAATCTTCATCTCACGATAGATTAAAGAAAGCACTGTTGCATAAACTACTGCAATTGCTGAACCTTCTGTTGCTGTGAATACACCTCCAAGTATACCTCCGATAACTATTACGATAAGGAATAAACTTGGAACAGCCTGCCAGAGTGTCTTTAATGCCACCTTAACTGTAACTCTCTCTTCTGATGTATAGCCCATCTTCTTGGCTGTGATACCTGCAAGAACCATAACGGCTGCGCCCCAGAGAATTCCTGGAATATAACCAGCCATAAATAACGCTGAGATAGATACACTTCCTGCTACTGTTGAGAATACGATCATTGTGTTGCTTGGTGGAATAAGCATTCCTACTGGAGCAGATGCTACGTTAACTGCTGCTGCATAGTTAGGATCATATCCCTCTTTCTTCTCAAGAGGTCCCATTGTTCCACCGATAGCTGCTGCTGCAGCGGCACCCGAACCACTGATAGCTCCGAAAAGCATGTTAGCTACTACATTTGTCTGTGCAAGGGCACCTGGCATACGTCCACTGAGCACCTTGGCACAGTTAACAAGACGAAGTGCGATACCACCGTTATTCATAATATTACCAGCCAGAATAAAGAAAGGAATGGCAATAAGTGAAAATGAATTAGAACCTGCGAATAAACGCTGTGCTGATGTTGCGAATGCAACGTGTCCTGGAAGCATGGCAATCATTGAAACTGCCGATGAAAGTCCGATGCTGACACCAATTGGCACACCCATGGCCAACATTACAACTAATAACACTACCATTATGATAGCTACCTGAACTGCTATTGACATATGCTCCCTCCTATTCTGCCTTTGAATTAACTGATTGAATGATGTTATATATACTGTAGAGAATGATAAGTACACCGCAGATAGGAATTATTGAGTATACAATTCCTGTAGGTATATTTAACATTGAATCGTACTGAAGCATATTCATCTGGGTTACTGTAAAACCACCATACACCATTATTGTTGCTGAGAAGATAATGATAATACACTCAATGGCAACATCTATTATCTTACGGCTTATGCCTTTGAATTTATCTCTTAAAAAAGTTATGGCAATATGGTCACGCTGTCCAAACACATACGTTGCCGATACAATAATAAGCCATACGAATGCATATCTTGTAAGTACTTCACTAATACTGCTTGGACTCTTGAAGATGTATCTGGCTATAACCTGATAAGTTGTAAGAAGAACCATCGCAATGAAAAGCACTACACTGACAACTTTAAGTATCTGATCTAATATATTCTTAGCTTTATTCATGATTAGTTCTCCTTTCTCAGCTTAATAATATCGTTATATATCTTCTGTGTTACTTCTGACTGATTAGAAATTCTTGAAAGAAGTGGCTGGCATAAAGTTCTGAACTCCTCAACATCAGGATAACAGAACTGTGTTCCCTGTGCTGCTACCTCTGCCTTTGCCTGCTCAATTCTTTCCTTAAATGTAGCAAATTCGTACTCTGTAGATTCCTTAACAAGCTTGTCAAATATAGCCCTGTCTGATTCGCTCATGCTGTCAAGGAACTCTGTACTTGCTATAACAACGTCAGGATGTACAATGTGTTTTGTATATGCATAATATTTTGCAACTTCATAGTTCTTAAAGTCATTGTATACAAGCTCACTATTCTCTGCCGCATCAATAACGCCCTGCTGTAATGCAGTATATACCTCTGACTGGGACATTGTAGCTCCTGTTCCACCCATAAGCTTAGTCATCTCAATATATGTAGGACTGTCGTTAACACGGATAATCTGTCCTGCAAGGTCTGCTGCTGAGTTGATTGGTTTATTAGAATATACATTTCTCTCACCTGCTGTATACACAGTTAAAACCTGAAAACTGTATTTTCTTGCTGAGTAAAATAAATCACTGAACACACCGCCAACTACAGCTCTCTCCATATGGTCAATATCATCATAAAGATAAGGTGCTCCTACTATAGCGAAATCTTTATCATATCCCTCTGGAACACTACATGGAACAATTGCCATCTGTAACGCACCTGTCCTTACGAACTCTGCCATGGCGCCCTGCTCTCCAAGTACACCATTAGGATAAATTGTCATCTTGTATCTTCCATTAGTTGCTTTCTCGAATTCCTCTCCGAGTTTCTTCATCGCAAGATACTGTGGATGCTTTTCATTCTGGTTAAATGCTACACGAATTTCTGTAACTTCTGATGTCTTATTGCTGCCTGTACAGCCTGTCATTGTCCCCACGACCATACAGACTATAAGCAGGCATACTGATAACTTTTTTAACATAGCCCCGCCTTCTCCTTTTCACATTACATTTTAAATAAGTGTTGTTCTTACTTTAACTACTACCTTACGGATTGTCATTGGCTCATTAACCGCTACTGCTGGTCTGTGTACATCACATGGGAAGAACACTGAGAAGCAGCCTGGTACAGCATTGATAAATCCTTCATTTTCTACTTTCTTATAGAAAATAAGGTCTCTTTCCTTAATGTACTCATCTATCTCGTACTCATCCTTTAATGGAGTAAAACCAAGCTTTTCCTCGCCCGATGCCAAAAACTGGATATCAAGATATTCCTTATGTGATTCTGGTTTCTTTTCTGAGACAGCCCCTGTCTGAGCATCAAATACCTGTGCATAGATATCTTTTCCCTGAATCTCATAAACACCTGGTTCCATATTGACAAAATCATTTTTCTTTAAATAATCAATAACCTTTTTTATAACTTCTGGATACTCTGCAAATGTATCACATGAATTAATTGATGAAAATATCATTATTTATCCCTTCCTTCCATCGCATGTACCATGTTAACCACAAATTCATGGCTTGGTACTGCTACATTATATTCATGGCCAGCTCTTACAACTGCGCCGCTTATTGTATCAACTTCTGTCCGTCTTCCATCTCTTAAATCCGCCCGTATTGATGTACAACCGTTAGGATTGTTAACAGATGTATCCGAAACTTTCTTGACTATAGCTTCCTCATCAGCTTCAAGCCCCATAGCCTTTGCCACAAGGACTGCTTCATGAATAAGTGCCTTAGTAAGATTCCAGGCATATTCATCAGCTGCTATATATCCCATGTCAACCTGTAAAATACCTGTCACTGCACTGAGTGATACATTAGTGAATAACTTGTCCCAGATAAGCTGCTGGATATTTTCACATATCTTAAGTGTGAATCCACAGCTGTCAAATGATTCCTTCATTTTAACAAGGAACCCTTCAGAATCCTGTGTAAGCATGCCTGCATTGGTCTTACCAGCACCACCTCTTCTTACATGTCCCATTCCAAGAACGGCTCCGTTATCCTCTGTTGTTCCAATTATCACTCTCTCCTTAGGTGCATACTGCATAAGCAGATGCTCATGTCCTGCACCATTCTGCAATGTAAGGAGACGGGTATGCTCGCCGATAATATTCTTGTTGCCTTCCAATGCAGCTTTTGAAAATGTTGATTTAACAAAGAGAATAACAAGGTCAACATCAGTTATACCTTCCGTACTTGTGACTGCCTGTGGATGGTAAATATTAGTCACACCATCTTCATCAATCTTTAAACCATCTTTATTGATAGCATCTACAATTTCCTGCTTAGTATCTACGATATACACCTCGTTGTTCTGCGAAAGATGTCCTCCGTAAATTGATCCCATCGCTCCAGCACCAATAACTACTATCTTCATAACCTGTCTCCTTTGAATATTCTATATATACCTTAAAGTCTTACAGAAAAACCTGTCAATCATTAATTACTGCCTATTGCAATTACTCTGTGAATCCTGGAAGTCCCTCAATTGCGTATGCACGAACCGGACAAGAATCAAGTCCTAAGATTGGGAGTGGTGAGTAGCTCATGAAGAATACATCCTTCTCTAATAACTCAAGATTCTTTAACACTTCAAGGAACACAATATTTTCTGCCATAAGTATATCATGGAATGGCTTAACATCTTCATTGCTGTTTTCGATTGAAACACCATCACCGAAACCAACACATTTAACCTTGTGATCACGGAACCATTCAGCAACCTCTGCATTAATAAGAAGTCTGTGATCCTTCTCTGTATTAGTATCTGGTGTAAATGGCTGCATCTTATATGAAGAATCAAGGATTACGATATCGCCTTCCTTAATCTTGCCAGCTGTTGCTCTGTCGAGGTCTGCTGATGTGATATGTGTATAAGGAGCAACTGTATCCTTAAAATCAATGTAGATTGCTCTTCCCATAAATGTTGTAAGTGGAAGCTCTGCAACGCTTGGCCAGTTATCGTCATGATGATAAGGGCACTCACAATGTGTTCCTAAGTGGCTTGTAAGATCCATGATTGTATGGAAATCAGGGATTGGACCACCTGTGTTAAAACGATACATATGGCATCTTCTTGTCTCTGTAGCTGGATCAAGCAGCTTAGTTAAATCAACGATTCTTAAGTTTCCCATCTGATAAACATTGTTCATAATTAAATCCTCCGTTTTTAATTTAATAAGATTAAGCTTCAGGGTTGACATCTTTGAAGTTTGTTATTTTTTTGTCTTGCCTTATGCTACCAGTATACCGATATACCGGTATACTGTCAATATGTAACTTATGTCTTTGGCTTACAAAAAATCTCACTATTTTTTGTGCATTTTTACCAAAGCTTATTATTTCCTTGACCATCCACTAAACTTGTACTAACATTAAATGAGTTTTTATTATAAAGAAACGGAGCATATGTCCATGAAAACAAAGAGTTTACTCCAACAGCAAGCGTATGATTTCATCAAAGAAAAAATTCTTTCCGGTGAGCTTGCACCTGATACACTATATTCAGAAACCAAGTTATCATCCGAAGTAGGTATCTCAAGAACTCCTATGAGAGAAGCCCTGCAGTGTCTCAGCCAGGATGGCTACATAACAATCGTGCCAAGCAAGGGATTCCAGATACGTCAGCTGACAGAAAAAGATATGATAGAAAGCATTCAGGTAAGATGTGCCATAGAAGGTTTCTGCACATCAACAATTGCTGCAGAGGTTGATACTCCTAAAGGAAAAGCACTTCTTGATTCACTTGAAAACATTCTGTCTAACATGCGCTTATGCGCCAAAAAGGCAGACAGCAACCATGATGCTTTAGAGCGGTTTATTGATTACGACCACGAGTTTCATCTCAAGCTTGTCGAATATATGGAAAATATTGAATTCGAAGATTTGTACCAGCGCCTGATGTACATGATACGTCTTACATCTAACACTGCATTATCCAAGGAAGGACGAATTATTGGGACACTTGATGAACATGAGAAATACTTTAAAGCTCTTAAAAACGGCAAAAGCCATGAAGCTTACAGTATACTGATTAATCACTTGCTCATGCCTATCAAGATTCATGAAGAAGCAGAAGAACAACAATAATATGAAAATGGGAACTTTAACTTTATAAGTTAAAGCTCCCATTTTTAATATCACATTTCACGTTACAATTTTCATTCTATCGGAATATTACTTCACCTGTTGACGCATCCATACCATCTACAATCGCTAATGACTCAAGCTGGAAACCCAGATTACGGATAATTCTTCCCCCCTGCTGGAATCCCTTCTCTATCGCTATACCGATACCCTCAACTGTACCGCCAGCCTGTCCTACGATAGATATAAGTCCCTGAAGTGCACATCCGTTAGCAAGGAAATCATCTATAATAAGTACATGGTCGTCTGGACCTATAAACTTCTTAGATACTAAAACCTGATTCTTGCACTTGTGTGTAAATGATTCAACCTCTGCTGAATATACATCACCATCGATATTAACGCTCTTTGATTTCTTGGCAAATACTACCGGAACATCAAAACACTCTGCCACAATACAGGCAATTCCTATACCAGAAGCTTCAATTGTGACAATTTTATTGATATTTTTGCCTGCGAAACGCTTCTTGAACTCCTCACCCATCTGTCTGAACAGTCTCACGTCCATCTGGTGATTCAAAAAGCTGTCAACTTTTAAGATATTGCCCTCTTTAACAATACCATCTTTAATTATCTTTTCTTCAAGAAAATTCATGTTATAAAGTCCCTTTCATGATATTTTGTCGTAAATATATGACGCTATTCTATCATTATCATAGCACAAGGTCAATTAATAAAGTTTTAATTGACATAAGTATGATTTCGGACTATACTTTGTAAGTATGATTTCGGACTAGGGAGATTTATTATATATGAGCAGTGAATACCTACCAGAATTTGCAAGCGCTGAATTTATTGAATACAACAGGTTATACCGCGAATTTAACAATATATACCATGACGTTGCACTCAGGCTTAATATGTCTGACAGTGCATTTGAAATTTTATATGCTATATGTGATCTAGGTGATGGCTGTCTTCAGAAAGATATCTGCAACCTGACATTTCTATCTAAGCAGACGGTCAACTCATCAATAGACAAGCTTATTGACAAAGGTTTTATTACACTTACGCGCGGCAGAGGGCGCAATATGCACATTCATCTTACACCAGATGGACGCAGTCTTATCGAAAACAAAATATACCCTGTCATGCGCATTGAAAATGATGCTTTCAGCGTTTTAGACAAAGATGAGATTAAACAGCTCCTCATGTTACATAATAAATATATCACTGCCCTGCACTCCGGCATGGCAAAGCTTACAGATAATCATGACAAGGAGGATTTATGATTCAGTTATCAGAACATTTTACCTATAATAAATTATTAAGGTTTGTATTTCCATCAATAGTGATGATGATATTTACATCTATTTACAGTGTTGTCGACGGACTCTTTGTATCAAATTTTGTTGGAAAGACAGCACTTGCAGCAATCAATCTTATTATTCCCCTTCTGATGGGAATATCCGCTCTCGGCTTCATGATTGGTACAGGAGGCAGTGCAATAGTTGCCAAAACTCTTGGCGAAGGTAAAAAAGACACAGCTAATGAATATTTTTCAATGCTTGTCTATGTCACAATTATTGGTGGAATCACATTTTCTGCCATAGGCTCAATATTCGTCCCTCATATTGCCAAATCACTCGGTGCATCTGGCGAACTGCTTGATCTCTGCGTTCTCTATTCAAGAATAACATTCATATCAATGCCAGCATTCATGCTGCAGAATGTATTCCAAAGCTTCTTCGTTGCAGCCCAGAAGCCTAAAATGGGACTTGTTGTTATCATTATTGCAGGTGTAACTAACATGGTTCTGGACTTTTTATTTATCGCAGTTCTTGGCTGGGGACTTGCTGGAGCTGCTACTGCTACAGTATGCGGCGAGCTTCTTGGTGGTATAATACCACTTATTTATTTTGCAAGAAATAATTCAAGCCTTTTACGACTTGGAAGAACCAGGTTCAACGGACGTATATTATTATATACATGCTCCAATGGTCTTTCAGAACTTATGACTAATCTCTCAAGCTCAATAGTAAATTCGCTTTACAATATCCAGCTTATGAAGATTGCAGGAGAAAATGGTGTTGCTGCATACGGTTCAATCATGTACGTCAACTTTATATTTGCAGCTATTTTCTTTGGATATTCGATTGGAAGCGCACCTATAATAAGTTACCACTATGGTGCCGGCAATCATGATGAATTAAAGAATCTTTTCAGGAAAAGTCTTACTCTCATAAGCATATGGGGAGTTATGCTTGCAGTGGCTGCACAGTTACTCGCCGCACCACTTTCCAGACTGTTCGTGGGTTACGATGCAGAATTATTTGCAATGACAGTTAACGGATTCAGAATATATTGTATTGTTTTCCTTATTAATGGATTTGATATATTTGGCTCATCATTTTTTACCGCTCTTAACAACGGTATTCTGTCAGCCATTATATCATTTTTGCGGACTCTGCTGTTCCAGATCAGTGCTCTGCTCATCCTTCCTATATTCTTTGGAATTAATGGAATATGGAGTGCTATAATTGTTGCCGAAGTGCTGACGCTTATCATAACAGTTACATTTTTCATAAAGTACAGGACAAGATATCACTACGCGTAAACTTCACTATATCAAGCAATTGGGTCTGCTTGATATGATGTGGCAGTGTGGCAGATGACTTTGTACCTGTTTTGGATTTTAAAAGCAAAACAGACTGAAAAAATCCAAAAACAGGCATATTTCACTTCGCTAAACCAACACTTTTTCTTTATAGCAAAAAAGAAGCGGGAAAATCCATTTTCTTAACGAATCTTGGATTTTTCCGCTTCTTTTATTCTTCCTCAGCCAAACTCATCCAGCCGCTACTCAACCAGCTTCAATATCTCACTCTTAGGCTTTAATCCCACTGATGTCTGCACAAGCTTTCCATTCTTAAATACAAGAAGTGTTGGTATGCTTGACACACCATATTGCATGGCAACCTCTGGGGCTTCATCCGCATTAGACTTGCACACTTTGATATTGTCATTCTCTCTTGCAATCTCATCAATAACAGGTCCCATCTGTCTGCATGGTCCACACCATGGTGCCCATATATCCAAAAGAACTGTCTTGTACGATTTGAGAACTTCCTGCTCAAAATTATTCATTGTAATATCAACAACCTCCATAGTTCGTACCTCCATCCGTTTGTATCTTTATTGTTAACACATTTTTGTATATTTATGATATGAGTGTCAAAGGTATTTTTTTCCACTCACATTATATAATAGTAATAATTCCTAAAGATTTCAAGAGCAGTAAGAATAAAAGTATTGGTGCAACCCATTTAATCATAACAGTATAAAGCACCTTTCTTCCCATCTTAGCTCCTGTCTTTTCGACCTCATCAATTATAATATCAGGCTTGACAACCCATCCAATAAGAATACATGTGCTTATTGCAACTACTGGCATAAGGGCATTATTACTGATGTAATCCATAATATCGAGAATCTGTGCATGTGCACCATTTGGAAGCTTTATATCAAAGTAGAGCTTATTATAACCAAGGCATACAATCACAGCTCCAACAAGTGCAACAATCCACTCTATTACAGTTGCCCTTGTTCTTCCTATCTTAAATTCATCCATGAAGCTTGATACGACTGCTTCCATTACTGAAACTGCACTTGTAAGTGCAGCAAATAAAACCATCGCAAAGAACATGCATCCAATTACATTACCTGCAGTTCCCATTGATGCAAACACCTTAGGAAGCGATACGAACATAAGGCTTGGTCCTGATGCTTCCATTCCTTCTCTTCCCACGAATACGAATACAGATGGAATAATCATAACACCTGCAAGGAATGCTACCGCAGTATCAAATATCTCAATCTGGTTGATTGAACGTCCAAGATTGGCATCATCACTTACATATGAACCATATGCAATCATAATTCCCATTGCAACACTTAAACTAAAAAACAACTGTCCCATCGCATCCATCACAACCGTAAAGAACTGCTTAACTGTCATTCCATCAAAATCAGGAATAACATATGCTTTCAATCCCTGAAGTCCCGTTCTTGTAACATTTGAAGCATCTGTATAAGATATTGTCAGTGAATATACAGATATTCCGATAACAAGAATTATAAGCAGTGGCATAATAATTTTAGATGACGACTCAATTCCCTTATTAACACCAAGGTATATTATAAATGCTACAACAAAAAGGAATATGAACATCATAACCACAGGCTCTGTTTCTCTTGTTATATATCCTGTGAAATATCCGTCTGCTGCCGCCTCTGCACCATGCCCTGTAAGGTATACAAGAAAATACTTCAATACCCATCCACCTATAGTTACATAATATGGGAGAATCATTATTGGTACGAGACACGCAATAATTCCAAGCGGTTTCCATTTTTCCTTAAGCTTTCCATACGCTGTGAGCGGACTCTGCTTTGTCTTACGGCCAATAGCAATCTCTGTTGTAAGAAGTGTAAATCCAAATGTAAGTGCAAGCACTATATACACAACAAGAAATAATCCACCGCCATCCTTAGCTGCCAGATATGGAAACCTCCATATATTACCTAAACCAACGGCACTTCCCGCCGCCGCAAGCACGAATCCTACTGAACCCTTAAACGCTTTTCTTTCATTCATCTGATAAAATCCTCATTTCTAATCTAAATATTACTTATATTCTACCCAACTAATCCCTGAATCAGAATTATTAATATAAGAATTGGCAGAACAAACTGGAAATATGGCTTAAGATTCTTGGCAATCTTCAAGCCTTTACCAGTGTTAGCTTCTTCAAGATATTTGTCATATCCCCAGCCCCATTTAGTTACGCAGAATAACAGGTATATAAGCGAACCTATTGGGAGAAGAAGGTTACTTACAATAAAGTCCTCACTGTCAAGGACATCTCTTGCACCAATTATGTGAAGATTACTCCACACATTGTAACCCAATACGCATGGCATGCTTGCCACAAGAATTACGATGCAGTTGATAAGTGCTGATTTCTTTCTGCTCCATCCAAACATATCCATGCCAAATGACATGATATTCTCAAATACAGCGATAACTGTTGAAAAACTTGCAAATGTCATGAACAGGAAGAATAATGAACCCCATACGCGTCCACCTGCCATGTTAACAAACACATTAGGAAGAGTGATAAATATAAGGCTTGGTCCTGCATCAACCTGTACACCATAGCTGAAACATGCCGGGAACATGATAAGTCCAGCCATTATTGCAACAAATGTATCAAGCGCACATATACGCACGCCCTCTCCTGCAAGTGTCTGCTCCTTTCCCATATAGCTTCCGAATATCTCCATCGCAGCCACGCCAAGGCTTAATGTAAAGAACGACTGGTTCATTGCGGCTGTTATGACATTTTTGATACCGACCTGACGCACTGTAT
Source organism: uncultured Lachnospira sp. (assembly GCA_934359185.1). GTDB lineage: Bacteria > Bacillota > Clostridia > Lachnospirales > Lachnospiraceae > Lachnospira. Next base: position 63,946 of record CAKRLE010000003.1, read on the forward strand.
CCATATTAGGCACAAGATAGAACTTAATTCCCTCTACTGCGCCTGAAAGCGTAAGACTGTGGAAAGCAAGCACCGCAATCAGTACAAAAAGCGCACTCATCATAATCTTACTGATCTTTTCAAGACCATTCTGCAATCCACGGCTGCACACAAAGAATCCAACCACAACTGTAAGAATCATCCAGAATGCCATCTGTAACTGATCTGAAAGTAATCCTGCAAATGCAGCTCCTGTCTGCTCTGCATTCATTCCAGATACAAAATCGCCTTTAACAAACTTATAAAAATATGTAACCATCCAGCCAGAAACTGTTGTGTAATACATCATAAGCATATAGCAGCCAAATATCGCCACCCAGCCATGTATATGCCATCTGCTGCCCGGTTTTTCAAGTGCCTTGTAACCTAATACAGCACTCTTACGGCTTGCACGTCCGACTGCAAGCTCCATGGTAAGAACTGGAAGTCCCATTATAACCAGAAATAACAGATAGAATAATACAAATATTCCTCCGCCATTCTGACCTGCCACATATGGAAATCTCCATACATTACCAATTCCGATTGCACATCCTGCACTTACTAATATGAAGCCAAGACGTGACTTAAAAGATTCACGACCCATAAATAAATAACCCCTTTTTCATATTTTAAAATGCGGCAGCCTCTGAAGAACCCGGCTTAACTGCCAGTTTCGGAGGCTGCCGCACAACATATGTGACTATATTAACATTTTTTATATCTTACCGCAACTTTTTCTCATCCAGAGGAAATTAAATGCCCCTATAACAACTGCCAGAATCATAATAACAAGCGTTATCACAATATACGCATATATCTCAAGATACAACGAATCCGTTGCAAGCAAAACCACTATTGTATTAAATACATACGCAGTTATCCATAATAATACATATTTCAGATAACCTTTCAATATGATATTTTTATCTCCAAGTATTTTACGGACTTCCATCTCGACACTCTTGCTTTTCGTCCACAGCTTCCAGATAATCATGACCAGCAGTGCATAAAATACACATACCAGAGCAAGAATAACCTTTATAGTGCCATCATATCTGATATAATCTTTAAATTCTGTATTTCTCACATCAAGCTTTTTCACCCTGATATCGTTGCTTTGCAGAGCATTTTCTAACGCATCAAATGCTTTTTTCACACTTCTTCCACTTCTGGATGTAAGAATATACCTCTGATTGGCTGAAACTGAATCAAACTTTGAATCCGTGTAGAAAATCCCGTAATTTATAGCATCACTTATATGTCTGGCTAACTTACCTCTTACATAATACTCTCTTCCATTAATCTCCACCACATCACCAATATTATATGATGTATCTATCCCAACTGCTGCCGCCCTGTCTCCTGACATATAATTCCAGTCCCACGGCCGTGAATTTTGTAAATCAACTGCATTCTCAGAACAATACACCACATGATAACCAGATTCTCCATCTGAGTCCACCTGAAAGAGCACACATTTGTTCAATACATCCGTTCCAACCAGTTCATACAGATTGATAGAAGATTTTCCATCAGATTTAATTATAAATGTTATTGCATTCCCATTATACGGAGTATTATTGTAAGAACTTGCAAACTGCAATTTATATATGTAATTGGCAGACAATGTGCATCCAAGAAAAAGTATAACAATGATTATAAAAAAAAATATATTTACCAAATTATTCTTAATCAGAATCAGGCACTTCTGCCACTGTTTAGCATCTGTTATCATACTATACAACCATCCTTCAACGTTATGCAGCGGTCACATCTGCTAACCATATTCATGTCATGTGTTACCATTATAACAATCTTGCCTTCTGCGGCGATTTCCATCAACATGTCAATAATCTGCACAGCATTGTCTTTATCTAATGCTCCTGTCGGTTCATCTGCCAGTATTATGTCCGGGTTGTATACCAAAGCTCTCGCTATCGCAACTCTCTGTTTCTGACCTCCCGATAACTGCTGTGGAAATGAATCAATCTTATCAATCATTCCCGTGCGCATAAGATATTCTCTTACCATTCCATTCTTCTGCTTCTTTTCAATCTTACGGATATCGAGCGGAAGACTCACATTCTGTCCAACTGTCCTGTCATTAAGAAGTGAAAAGTTCTGTAGGATAATTCCCACATGATTGCATCTGTACTGTTGAAGCTGTGCACTGTTGTTGTAATCTATCTTATCATTATTATATATTATCCCACCTTCTGCCGGCGCAAGAAGCCCTGCCAGAATATTGAGAAGCGTTGACTTGCCACAGCCGCTCGGACCTGTGACAGCAATAAATTCTCCATTTTTTACATCAAATGTTATATTTCTTAATGCATAGGTTTTTCTGTTATATTCTTTGTATACTTTACTCACATTATGTATTTCCAGCATGTTATATCTCCTCCTTCATGTAATAGATGAGGTCTGTCTTGAAAAATGTAATTATACCTGAGATCATAGGTATAATCCCCAGCACTATAGTTACCATGAAAAGATACAGCAAAACATATGCAATATCTTTTCCTCCTAATGAACTGGTAAGTATGACTATAAGACTTCCAAGTACATATGCTGAAAATAAAAGAATCACAAACTCACATAGAATTATACTGTATATCTGTTTCTTATTGCTTCCATTCAGCATAAGCACCGCATAGTATCTTTTATTCTTGTTAATCTTATCCTGATACAGAATAGCTAATAGTATCGCAATAATTGATGTAACTATTATCGCTATCAGCATAATCAGGAATCTCACGTTAATTATTCCTAATCCAAATGTCTTTTTCTCTGTATCATCATGCTCTACAACATAATATCCTGTCTTAAATCCGGCTTCCTTTGAGTATTCTGTTATAATATCCTGAATGTCCGATTTTGACAATTTTGTTGCTATTGTTCCAGAATTTCTAAGAGTATAGAAATCTGCTGCACCAAGCCTGTACACTTCCTGTCCATCATAATCATCATTTAAAAATATTGGCATTATTACATACCTGTCGAGATTGACATATTTACCATTACAGTACAGATTAGTGCCTTTTTCTAATATTCCTGCAATTCTTGCCTCACGTTCTGCAAAGATGAAATTGACGTACATAGTGTCACCTACACCATATTCATCTGCATACTCAGCCCCTAATATCACAGATATAGGTTCGTCTTTTGTCAAAATAAAATCATCACTCGTAAACCCTGTGCCTTTGCTAATCTTGACATTAAAGTCATCTATAACATTGTCTCCTATCCAGAATCCTTTTAACTCTGTATAGGACTTAACCTCACCGCTGTCTGACATGATTTCTTTTTTACGTAAATTCAAATCCATATTGGATTCATAACCATATATATTAGTGTCTTTTCCCTCATAATTCTCTACATACACTATCTGGTTATACATCATATAATAGTCAAAATATTCGCTGTTCTGAAGCAGTCCATGAAATTTCTTCAGCTTTACAACACCATCTTCCCCGGATATTTCTTTCTGATTGTCACCTACAAAATCATCCAGTATAGAGTAATACTGTTTTTCCTCATATGTTTCCTGATATTCTTTAACTTCGTTGTCTGTCTTTATCAGTAAAACAATCGCCATCCCCATGCACAGTATTCCGACTATTGATACAAGAAGCAGAAGAATCGTCTGTTTTATGCTGCTTTTACAGGTGTGAAGCAGCTCTTTTAATATAAAATTATCCATATTCTCCCCCGTGATTAATAACATATACCTGAACTTGCCATTCTTCTTAAATCGACATTATTAGAATATCATTTATATTTATTAATTCAATACCTTTTGCACTAATCAACATATTCGCTACATGAAACGACACACAAATATATTATTCTCCAGTGTCGCTCAAGGTAAGCATAATAATAAATCAGGAGCAGTTAGATATCGGATGGAATGTAGATTATCTGGGATATTACAAGTATGTAGAAAGTTACATATCATCTAATGGATATAAGGTTAATATAAATGTGCTGTATTTGTGGCAGATGGAATATACTATACAGTTACAGGAAGAATGTCTTTGGAAGTTATACTTGAAATTATTATACTTTGAAGTATAATAATTTTAAGTATAATAATTTTAAGTATAACTTTTTTAGACTGGAGGTTACAGCATGACAGCGTTTATAGACAGAAAAGAAGAAATGCAGACGTTAAGCCGTGAATATGAAAGGAATGGGAGTTCATTTGTTGTCATGTACGGACGCAGAAGAGTTGGAAAGACAACATTGATATCGCAGTTTATAAAAGACAAGAATGCACTGTTTTTTCTGGCGACAGAAGAATCAGAATCGCAGAACCGTAGGATGTTCAAAGATAAAGCAGCAGATTTTTTGAATAATGAATTGCTAAGGAATGCAGAATTAAGCAATTGGGATGATATATTTAAGATACTTGTTAACAATACATTTGAATCAAAGCTTGTTATAGTAATTGACGAATTTCAGTATATTGGCAGGGCGAATCCTGCATTTCCATCTATATTCCAGAAAATATGGGAAGAGATTCTAAAGAATGCTAATGTGATGGTTATTATATGTGGCTCTTTAATATCTATGATGGAATCACAGGTATTGGCATATAATAGTCCGCTTTATGGAAGAAGAACAGCACAGATAAAATTAAAGCAGATACCATTTAAGTATTATAAAGATTTTTATAGACAGATGTCTGAGAATATGTTGATAGAAAGATATGCTGTAACTGGCGGTGTACCTAAATATATAGAGCTTTTTACAGATGAATCTGACATATATGATGCAATTAAACATAATATTTTGGAAAAATCAAGTTATCTGTATGATGAGCCAAATTTTCTGTTGAGACAGGAAGTGACTGAGGTTGGAAGTTATTATTCGATAATAAGGGCGATTGCTGCCGGTAATTCAAGGCTTTCAGATATAGCAAGAACATTAGAGATTAAGACGACAAGCCTGACAAAGTATCTGGGCACACTTATTGATTTGGATATTATTGAAAGAGAGGTTCCGGTTACAGAAGACAATCCAGAAAAGAGCAAGAAAGGATTGTATAAGATTAAAGATAATTATATCCGGTTCTGGTTTGCATTTATATATCCCAATGTGAGCTTTATTGAAGCAGGTAATTCAGAGATTGTTATGGATAAGATACGTAATAATTTCATCGATAATCATGTTGCATTCGTATATGAAGATGTATGCAGGGAAAAAATGTGGCAGCTTAATATAGATAAGACCTGGCCATTTTATTTTTCTAAGATTGGAAGATATTGGGATGCCCACACTGAGATTGATATATGTGCACTTGACCCTGAAGGCAGGAATATGATAGTCGGCGAGTGCAAGTATTGGAAAGATAAGATTGGAATCAATGTATTGGACAATCTTGAAAAAAAAGCAATTAATGTAACATGGAATAGTGGCAGCCGCAAGACATGGTATGTGCTTTACAGTGCCAATGGCTATTCCGATGAGCTGATAGAGCTTGTGGCAAAGAGGGATGATGTTGTGTTGATGTAAAAAATATAAATTTTTAAGTTATTCATTATCCAGCACACATGCATTTATTCCCCTACGAAAACTTATACCCCACGCCCCACACAGTCTTGATATACTGCGGATTCTTGATATCAGCCTCTATCTTGGAACGTATATTTCTTATATGAACCATAATGACATTGTTAATGTCATAAGCTTCCTCTTCGCTCCACAGCGAGTTGTATATATGCTCTGTCGAGAACACATTGCCCTTGTTCTTCCACAACAGTTCAAGTATCGCAAATTCCTTAGGCGTGAGCAATATCTCTTTAGATGCTAAGAATACCCTGTGTGTTTCAAGGTTCATCGTCAAATCCATATATTCAAGAACCGAGCTGCTTTTCTTATCATTAAAGTCATTGTATCGCCTTAGCTGCGCCTTGACCCTTGCAATAAGTTCAACCGGGTTAAATGGCTTGGCAAGATAATCATCCGCCCCGGCGCTAAGCCCGATTACCTTATCCATATCCTGGTCCTTTGCTGACAGCATAATTATCGGAATATGGCTTTTCTTTCTAATCTCCATGCACAGCGTGATTCCATCCATGTCCGCCATCATGACATCAAGAATTGCAAGGTCGATATTCATATCTTCCATGCATTTCAACGCTTCCCTGCCATCTGCTGCCTTCTGTACCTGAAATCCCTCATTTTTAAGATATATCCCAACAAGCTCTCTTATATCCTGCTCATCATCAACCACAAGAATTGTCGCCATAAATCCTCCTTAAAGACTAATTAATCATGCCTTTTTAAGCCTTACATACAGACAGAACTTATTATTGTCATATTCCGCCCAGACCTTGCCGCCACAGGCTTCAACTGTATCTTTAACTATAGAAAGCCCCAGTCCGTTCCCTGACACCCTGGAATTTCTTGCAGGATCGGCACGGTAAAATTTATCAAATATTCTCTCACAGTCTGCATTGGTCATACATTCTGTCTCATTGGCAAATGCAAGCATAACCGCATCCCCATTCTCTGTTGCAGTAATATTTATAACTGAATTATCTGTAGAATATTTAATTGCATTCATAAGGATATTGTCAAATGCATCTTTAAGCCTTTCAACATTAACCTCCGAAAACAGCGGCGTATCTGGAATATCCACATTAAACTTACGGTTCTCCCTGGCTGCCACTCCCTCAAATTCAGCTATATCCTGTTTGAGCATCATTGCAACATTACATTTATATATATTATCATCAATCTGAACCTTTTCATTCTTCGCAAGCATGAATATCTTGTGAATCATGCCGTTAATCTTCTCAACCTGATTAAATGCCTTTTTGATATACTCATCTCTGTCCGCATCTGTCTCATACTTACCGCTTATAACAACATCAAGATAGCCTGTAATTATCGTCATTGGCGTCTTGATATCATGTGAAAGATTAGTTATAAGCTCCATATTTCTTCGGTCATTCTCACGCTCCTCGCGCATCATTCTGTCAAGATTATGCTGCATGTCGTCTATGCTTTCTGCGATAACAGTAATCTCGTCATCACCCTTCTTATTTATCTGTGTATTCAGATTGCCTTTAGAAATCTCATCAACAACCCTTGAAAGATACCTTACATAATCAATCCTGCGCTTTGTAAGAAGCATTGCGCTTATAACAAATATCAATGCTCCTATTACTATACATACAACCTTTAATTTCATGTCAGCATACAGATACTGCGGAGTAATCTCTGTCTCAAATATAATGTAATACAAAACTTTTGAAACACTCTTTGTATACACAAATGAATATTTCGTTGTGCAGTCATCATAAGAATTAACTATAAGTGCATCAACATCCACATATTCTTTATTTTTCTTATAATCCACAGGTTCTTCGCCATCATCGAATGTTTTCCACAATATAAGTCCATTCCGGTTGGTAACTGTTATCGTCATATTGCTTACCGCCTCTGATGTAAATGGCATTATATTATTAGCAAGAAGGTATTTCATTGCATCGCCAACTGTCTTTTCCTCTCCATTGGCAGTTATAGCATCCATAGCTGTATTAATGGAGCTGTCCAGTTCCCTGACCATCTCCATTACCTGAATATCATATCTTTCCTTGTAATCTGAATAATCCTCTATGACATCAACAAGCACGCCATAATAGCTGCATACCATAAATGTTCCCAGAGACACAAAAACAGCGATAGCAACAGATACTACCATCACTACCGCAAGTTCTTTGTATATTCCCATTGTTTTTTTCTTATGTGAACCGTCCATATATTTATCTCCATTTACCAGTAACCAAGCTCCGAGCCTTTCTCATAGACTCCAACACCGATAACATAATATCCATATGCATTCATATGTGTATAATCAGACTTTATGCTTTCTGGCATCATGCTGTTTGCAAGGTTGTACGCATCTTCCTCTGTTGGCTCAAGACCTGCAATGTCCATAGCATTTTCAAGCATGTATGTTCTCATATTAATGAAATGTTCTCCAAATGCTTCTCTTAATGCTGCTTCCCAATATGTATCATTAAGTCCGACATCTGAACTGCTTGAATAATAATCTCCCTCTATTGATTCATCAGGATTATCTGTATCGCCAATAATAATATAGCATTGTGTTCCTGAATTGGCAATCATTGCTTTATACTGTGAAATCAACATGTCATAATCATCCCAGCCGCCATTGCTTCCCATCTGTATCACAAGCACATCTGATGAAGTATCTGCTATGTCATGTGCCGCCTGCGTTACAACCTGTGAATTCTTTTTAATCTTCACACTGCCTGTTGTTTCTGTATCATAGAAGCTTATGTACCAGTTTCCATTATTGCATGTGAGCTGATATGGTGCATTATCTATGTATACAAGATTTTCTGGTTCATCATTATAACTTGCATACCCATTGAAATTCTGTAATTCAACTTTATTTCCATATGCATCTACTATGTTAATCTTAGACCTTCTGCCTGCTCTGACTGTCACTGCCTTATCAACATACATCGCAAGTCCACCCTGACGTAATGCTATCTCATATGATGTCTCACCGCATACACCCAGGTTATACACATCCATTCCTGTAAAATGTGACAAAGCATCTGTATATGCCCAGTCAGATATATCAATGCTGTCTCCATCTGCTGTTATAGCTCCTTCGCTGCTGCCCATGCCATATGTAATCGAATCTCCCCAGCTTATTATTCTTTTTGAAGGACTGCATATATTACTATCATCCACACTCTCTATCATTGCGGCTTCATTGGCAGCCATTGTACTTATAACATCTTCTGCGGGATTATATTTATATATATTATCAGCAAATAAAAATGCTGCACTTACACTTAACATCATTACTGCTTTAGCAATATTCTTTAATATTTTTCTCATGTAAATCCACCCTTTCATCTATGATGCTTATAATATATTAGGCAAACATAAATGAAATATTAGGATAAATCTTTAGATTTCTTAAGAAATGAAAAAATATTTCTTGTCAATTTCCACAATATCTGCTAAACTAGGCACGCTGTGTTTTATATGCAGTAATATTTCGTGTGTTCGAAACCTTCCACACGTAAAACAAAACTAAAGGAGAATTTAAAATGAAGAAAAAAAGCATGAGTGTGAAATTCATCACACAGGCTGCAGTTATCGCTGCAATCTACACTGCTCTGGTTATGATATTTAACTATTGCAGTTTCGGACCTATTCAGTTTCGAATAGCAGAGGCACTTACAATTCTGCCTTACTTTACCCCAGCCGCTATACCGGGATTATTCATCGGATGCATAATCGCCAACATTCTTGGTGGTGCAATCATATGGGATGTAGTCTTCGGAAGCATCGCTACACTTATCGGTGCTGTTGGAACATACCTTTTAAGAAAGCACAAGTGGCTTGCTCCTATTCCACCAATCCTTGCCAACACAATTATCGTACCATTTGTACTTAAATTTGCTTATGGTTCAGAGGGCATGTTTGCCATGTTCTTCGTAACTGTTGGTGCCGGCGAGATAATCGTATGTGGAATTATCGGAATGATACTTTTATTCGCACTTACACCTGTAAGACATACAATATTTGGAGATAACTAAATATCTGATTATTAAAAATGAGTCACATAAAAAACGTGTTGATTAGGATTAACCTGTCAACACGTTTTGCTATATATACGGATACTGGAATGCCACCTGATTGCTCTTTCATACATTATTTTTTAAGTTCATAAAAAAATCAGCTATTTTATCCAGCTTTACTTCATTGTATTCTGCAAAATCCAAATAATATTTCGGAATATTTACAGCTTGAATTTCTTTTTTATACAACCATTGTCTTGTTCTGGCTTCCGGCGCAAAAATAACTGCTTGATTTTCACCAGAAAAAATCTCATTATAATTACATGCTGAATGGTCTAAAACACACTTCCAGTCAATATTTTCATTCTGAAAATATTGATTTAGCTGATTCAAAAATTTCTTTGCTTTTTGCATATTAACGACATTAATAATGGGATTATTATGTTCTCCCTCTATCACAGGAATTTCCCATGCTAAACAACATGTTTTCATTTATAGAACCTCCTTTATCTCTGCCTGTCAACTGTATTTCTGTTCCGCCATATCTGTCTCTGACAAATCCGCATATACCTTTTCAACGATACCATCTGCATCCATTTCACAAGAAATTATTTCTTCCTTAAGAGCAGATGAAAAATCTTTTTCCCGCCACCATTGGCGCATATGCTCTTCGCCAAATTCTTGGCTTTTACTCCTTGTTTGATGACGTCTTACAGTTTCCTCAAAGGGTATATCAAAATAGTATGAATACACATTTGCACCGTATAATTCATTAGCCACATTAAATAATGGATTATACCACTCGTCATACATAATTCCTTCTAAAATAACAATGGCACTATGTTCATTTCCATATTTCAAAAGCTCTATCATAAGCGGCAATGCTTTCGTATCTATGCCATCTTTAACCCAAAGCATATTTCTTCTAATTTCATCCTGTGAAATAAGCATTGTATTAAATCCTATCTTTCTTTGTAACGCTCTTGCTACTGTTGTTTTTCCGCTACCTGAATTACCTCTAAGTATAACTAATTTTTTCATAGATTCTCCATATCATGTCTAAGCATAATATTTACAGCTCCCGATTTTGTGACATTATGCCTACTGAAAAAGAATGCCATTGGTGCCAAGCACCAAATGGTATTACAGCATCTGGATGCATGGGATCTGCCATTTGAATCACCCCTGAAAAAGTTGATTTTGAATGTAGCATAATCCTATAGATTATTATATCTCATTTTTTGAAACATAGCGACAGTTATTTTTTTCTTGCGTTCATTTTTACGTTCAAGAATAATATTTACTTGTCAAAGTTCAATTCCAGAGTTTTGCTGGCATGATCACTCAAGATTCCGAGAGATCTTTTAATAGTACTTATCAGACTATCCATTCCTCCTGATAACAATGACACTTCATCATACTTATTTGATTTTTCTCCTATTTCGTCCGGCCTACTAAACTGCCATGTTCTACTTGATAAATTCACTTGGAATCATCTGAAAATACTTCAACGCCTCTTCAATACAATGTCAAAGGGTAGCTTGATCTCCATCCCGCCTACACGTACTGGGTTACATGTCACATCTCTAACCTGAATTAATTCGCTAATTATAGAGATTTCCTTATGGACATTTAACTTCTTTATTTCTTCTACTATATTTAGCTTTTCTTCACCAAATAACTCATTGTATTCAAGTATTGTCTGAACACTTTTGATATTTACCGTATACACTTTCATCGTCTCCCAAATACCTATTTTAATGTTAATCTAAAGAAAAACGCTTATATAACAAATCATTAAAAAAAGGAATGATTAGAGTAAATACTGCAATGATAATTGAATTTATCCATAGATTTTGAATAAATGAGTGTGGTACAAATACTTTTGCAATAATAGCGGCAGCCAATGCCTCTGCGCAATCAATCGCTCTTCTAATAATTCTTTTCTTCCAATCCTCATCATTATCATTTCGCTTATACAGCCAAAAACATATGCCTCCTAATAAAGCGTGTATCACCACAAAAACTACTGGAGAAAGGGCTGATGTAACATACATAATTGCTCCTGAAGCGCCATCAAAACTTTCAATATTCCCCCCATTTTCTTCATTTTGAGTAATAACAATCTTTATTGCGAACCAATAAAACAACACCAACATTAGAAATCCCGCCACGCCTGATCCATTTTCAGGGATAAAATACATTATACCTGAATAGATAAATGCAAAACCGCACGCCATTCCATGTGCTATTAAATATTTCTTTCGTAATGCAATTTCATCAAAATATTTATCTCTCCATTCTTCCTGAACCATTCTAATAGCAACAGTGACAAAAAATATAAACAGTAAAAACAAAATAGGCTTAGCCACTTGTTTTAAATATTCGATAATATTATTAATCAACACTTCCATCATCTATCCCCTAAATAATATTTAATATTTTGCTTTCTTCTCCAAATAGCTTCCAATAAAGTGAACTGACACACTCTCTACTGTGGTAAAATCAAAGTTGGATTTTTCAACAGCATAGCTATCACCATGGCATATTTTGATACTCCATAATCTTCAACAATACTGGTTATTCTAGCTCCTGCATCCTTTGATGAAGCCCCACATAAGAAAACCCTTTCATCAGCAGTTCCATAATCCAACACTATAAATCGATCATGAAATATACCTCCGGTCTTTTTCATTGATATTTTTACGGATGGATATTCTTTGCAAAAATCTGTAAATTCTATGTTGTGAAGTTTATTATTTCCAACATTATCACTGAATAAAATAATATCCACTCCTGCCGGAGAATTCTTAAGGTGTACCAGCGTTCTTAATCCAATATAATTGTCCACAACATATATTGACGATTTTGCCTGCTTATAGATGGACTCATATACCTCATCTGCACTACTGAATTTTGCATTAAACATGAGCCATTTTTCATCATCATCTGAAACAAAGCTGTTCATCATATCAGCCAGCTCAGATTTTGTTACAACATCCTTCAAGCCTTCTGCAACATCTGAAATCTGTTTTTCAAGAGAAATCATATCTGAGTTGATTTTGTTAATTTCTATTTTGTTGTTAGCAGTTTCCATGCTTAACTGAAGTATTTCACGTTGACCTATTAAATCACGATTTTCTAATATGTAATCTTTCATTCTTTTGAAGGTTCTCACCAATGCAATGCTTTGTCTTACCGCAAGTTCCCCTTTTAGTACAGTCATTAACATGTATACACCTTGTTCCGTAAAAACGTAAGGATTGCTGCGGGATTTGCTGCTTATATTTGCGGTCACAAATTGTGACCGCAAATATTCAACTTCATTATCAGATAATTGAAACATCATATCATACTGAAATCTTTCTATATTTCTTTTTACCTGCTGATTAAAAGTCTTAACTTCATATCCATATACTTCAGCCAAATCTGCATCTAATAACACTTTACATCCCCGAAATTAATATAATTTTTGCTTCATAAATTCTTCATTGATCTCAATTACTGCAATTTCATCTTTCCTTTTGTCTTCTGCCATAAAACACCTCCATCCATTTTACGGTCAAAAAATCGCACACAATTATCACACGACCATTTTACTGACGTCAGTAAAATGGTCTATTCCTCTTTTTTCCTCATTTTGTCATAATACGCTTTATACCTATAAATCGTCCTCTCGCTGACATTGTTTCGCTTCGCAATTTCTACCATTGTCATGCCACTCTCATACCCAACAACAAAATTATTATAAATTGCCATCCACTTGGCGTTATGTTTCTGCCGTCCGCTTAATTTTCGATTTCTGTAATACTCCAATTCCTCCTGAAGTTCTGCATTCTCATTTTCCAACTCCTCTATTCTTTTTAATGTCTCTTCAAGTGTTACGAATTTCTCCATTCCCCTGTCCTCCATTCATGTCATTCTCGTTTTGTCTATATTATAAATATCTGCCTTTCTTAAGTCAATCCGATTATGTCATGTTGTGTCATTTTCTACATTTGCTGTAAATACAAAAAGGTCGAAAACATTTGATATGTTCCCAGAATCCCGGACACATATAAATTTAGCGTTCAACCTTTTTATATCTAATCCTATAACAGCATTTCTATATATCTTTGGTATGTCTTAAATCCTACTGATTCGTAAAAATATTAGTTTGATTTTGCCAAATCTTACTTGCAATAAAGCATCTTTATTATCCAATCCGTACAACACGCTCAAACTTATCCATTCCTGTCATCCTATGCGAAACCATAATCACCGTTTTATTCTTCAACGATATTTTTATTGATTTAAGCAACATATTTTCACTATATGTATCCAGTGCTGATGATGGTTCGTCCATCAATACAATATGCGAGTTTTTCATAAATGCTCTTGCAATTGCTATCCTCTGACGCTGACCACCAGACAAATTAATTCCACCCGCTGTTACTTTTGTATTATAACCATCCGGCAAATGCTCAATAAACTCGTCAGCATACGCTTCCTTTGCCGCAGCAATAATCATTTCCATTGAAGGGACATTCTCCCCATTCCAGCCAAATGCAATATTTTCTGCAATTGTCCCCTCAAACAAATAGCTATCCTGCGGAACATATGCAATTATATTTCTTAATTCATCCAATTCATATTCATTTATATCTTTGCCACCAATTTTAATCTTTTCATTTTCAACTGGGTAAAATCTCTGAATAAGCTTAAGCAGCGTGCTTTTTCCGCACCCGGATTCACCAGTTATCATAATCTTCTCACCTGTACTTATCTGCATTTTTCCGCAGCACAACTGAGTACAATCTTTGCTTTTATCTTTTAATTCATCATTTTCATTGTATGAAAATTGCAAATCAGATATTTCAATGATTGGCTGACCTTCCCTGAATACATCACTATTTTCGCCTTTAAACTCTTTCTTTCCAGGATTCTCATCTGTTAACCAATTTGTCTGTTCTTCCATGTCTGACTCCATAAAATCAAATACATGACTGGCACGGACAATCGATGTTGTCAGTGCAGATATAGAGCCTCCCAGTCTCTGCATAGCATTACTTACGCTCATTTGCAAGGTAACCACCGCCATAACTGTACCAAAATCAAGCGTCCCTTCTGAAACAAGTACGGTTCCTGCAATAATTGTTCCAAAGCTGCCAATAACTCCTAACAGAAAAGCCGCCATTTCAAATGAAGCTTCCACCTTAACTCTGGATTTTTCTAATCGAAAAGCCTCTTCACTTTCCTCATAAAAATGATTTAAAACTATCTTAGCTCCCGAACTCATTTTTAATGTCACAAACCCTGCTATGATATTACTTAATAATATAGATAATTTCGTTGATTTCTTTTGAACCATTTTCGCATATTTCTTAATTGCTTTATTAATTTTAATAGAAACAAATGCTGTAAATGCACATATAATTAATGATATCCCCATCAGTATCGGGCTATAAAAACACATCGTGATAATAGCTGAAGCAACCATCACAATCTTTCCCAACACCCAATAGATATGCGAAAACCAAGAATCTTTCAACGAATTAGCATCCCAGTTTAACGTCTTTATTGCATCCGCACTATGCGTACTTTTGAAAAAATCCATATTCATAGACAACAGTTTCTCATAGAGCTTTAACTTCAATTCATAAACCATTTTACGAACCAGCCTTATTTGAAAATACCTTAGATATGGAAAAAGACACTTTAATATTACAATGATTACACTTGCAATCACTGCTGTGCGAAAAAGTTCAATATTCTGAAATTCAATAGCATTGATAGTTCTTTTCGTCACATACGAATAAAGTATCTGCAAAAAGGATTCTATTATCAATGTTGCTATAAGAATAAACCAGTATGTAAAACTATATTTCCCCATATAAGATAAAAATCTTTTTAAATCCTTCATGTCTATTCCTACATCTCCTTTCTTACATAATCCTGATACATCTGACAGTATTCTCCCTGCCTACTCAATAACTCCTCATGAGTTCCCTGTTCAACAATCCTGCCATGATTTAATACATAAATCCTGTCATAATCTTTAATGGTATTAAGTCTATGTGCCACTGCAATAACAGTATGGTTTCTCGATACTTCATCAAATGTGTTGCAAATATTTTTTTCTGTTTCTAAGTCAAGAGCCGATGTCGGTTCATCAAGTAAAAGAACTGGTACATTCTTTACAATTGCTCTCGCAATGGTAAGTCTCTGTCTTTGCCCGCCAGACAGATTATTTCCTTTTTCTGCAAGAATTGTATCTATTCCTTCTGGCAATTCTTTAATAAATTTCTCACAACCGGACATTTTTAGTGCCAACATTATATCTTCGGTTCTGACATCAGGATTACCTACCCTGATATTGTCCGCAATTGACATTGGAAACAATGTTGTCTCCTGTGAAATAAGTGCTAATTCATTACGGATTTCATTGGGCGTAAAATTATAATAATCTATTCCCTGATAGAATATTCTTTCCTTTTCCGTTGATATTTGTCTTGAAATGAGTTTTATAATCGTGCTCTTTCCACTTCCGCTTTCTCCTACAAAAGCTATTCTTTCCCCATTCCTCACATTAAAACTTACATTTACCAGAACATTTTCCTGTCCATATCCAAATGTGACATCTTTAAAACTGATTATAGGAGAATCTGCCATAACATCATCATTACGGATTTTAACAGAATCTGTCATTACATCATCATTACTGACACCTGTCGATACATCTTTTTCCGACTGGATATCAATGACCTCAAACACTCTTGATACAGAAACCAATGCCGTCTGCGAACGGACAACTAACTGATAACAGCCTGATAATGGCTCTATCAATTTTTTAATTATACTTATATATGCAATCAGTACGCCCATTGTAATAGCATTATTAAACACCAGCACACCACCAACACATATAGCAATTGCCATAGGCACCTCTTGTATTGCTCTTGAAATTGGTTCAAGATTATATTGGGCATGATCAGTTTCATTTGATGTTTTAAATGTTTTATAAAGGGCTGCTTCATATCTATCCATCATTTTCTTTTGAAGATTATATGACTTTATTACTTCCGCACCTGCAAATGCTTCTTCCACATTATTATTAGTAAGCCCCAGTTCTTTTGCATACTGAAATTGACGAAGTTTTATGGGTTTTAATAATTTCACATTTAAAGGCACCATAACAGCCAATGGAAATAAACATATTACTGCCAACGGAGCATTCATAATAAAAAGATATACTGAATATACAACTGTAAGAATAGGCACATACATACAATCTTTAAAATACCCTGACATAAAACCAGCAAGTCCCTCAATATCTTCTGTCATTCTCTCCATCAAATCACCATAATTGCATTGATTGATATACTCTGGGGAGGCTTTCATCAATGAATCCACTGCATCATTTCTAAGCTTCTTTAATAATCCTGATCCAACAAATCCTGTCATTGCAACAACCATATAATTTGAAGCAATGCCAACACATATCACGATTAGCATTTTCAAAATAATATTTTGAACTTCCTGCATCAGATTTCCTATTGAAATACATTCTATTATCTGCCTTAAAATATCAATAATAAAAACTGTAGCTATTGATGCTGTCACGCTGGAAATAGCAGCAATTGCGATTTGCCCCCAGTAATCCTTACTGTACACTAATAATCTTTTCATATAGACATCATTCTCCTTATGTTTTATACTATATGCAAGTATATCTTGTGCACCATAGGCTTTCAATCGCATATACGCAGTAGATATTTATACTTTTTACAATCCAGAATTGTATATAGTGCATTTTAATATTTGATTTTTATAAGGAGATTCATATGCCTCAGACTGATAGACATAAAGAGAGAGAAATTCCAATTGAATTTGATTTTTATAATACATTAGAATCACTGCCAGTAGATAACAGATGTACTATCATTATGATTTCCTGTGGTAGTGCAACGATAAAAATTAATGAATATATCCAGATTGTCACAGCTCCTGCTGTGCTGTGTATATCACAATACGATAATTTCCAATGTCTGGAACGCACACATTTAAGTGCCAAGGCATTTCACTTTGATCCCTGGTACATAAAAGCATGTTTGAAATTTGAAAA
Source organism: uncultured Lachnospira sp. (assembly GCA_934359185.1). GTDB lineage: Bacteria > Bacillota > Clostridia > Lachnospirales > Lachnospiraceae > Lachnospira. The sequence goes on from CAKRLE010000003.1 coordinate 81,649, forward strand.
TCTTGATGACGCGGTTTCAATTGACAAACAATTCGTTTACGATAGAAATATGCTTTATATGTTCACAAAGCATTATAGAAATTTTCAGGGTGTTTTTAACTTAACACCCCAGCAATATGTGCACATTAATGAGCTTATGCTTATGATTGGGGCTGAAACATATGCACAAAGTGATGATTACTGGACTTGCCGTATCAGGAGAATGCTTCGTCAGACACTTAACTGCATATATGACATATATGTAGACCAATGCAAGTTAAAATTCTACGAACTGTCCGAGAATACTAATCCAGTCACAACCTGTACTGATTACATTCATGCCAATTACCAGAATGATATTACATTAAGCTTTCTATGCGAGCTTGTACACCTGAATAGAACCACACTTAACCAGCGTTTCAAACAACAGCTCAACTGTACCTGCATTGAATATCTTCTTCATTATCGTCTTAAGATGGCACAGGAATTATTATCTAACACTAATCTTAAAATTGATGATATTGCTAATCAATGCGGCTTTAAGTATGGTTCATATTTTAACAGGCAATTCACCAAACGCCTTGGAATATCACCATCGGAATTCCGAAAGAATCCTACTGGATACAGCATGTTTGATGGCAATAAAGTCAGGAAATTATAATTATATGCATCACGCGTTTTTGACCATAAGCACGACATTTTCACAATGCACAGTGTGGCAGAACTGGTCCACAGGCTGCACAATTTTAACCTTATAACCATTAGCACACAGGAACTTCATATCCCTTGCGAGCGTTGCCGGATCACAGCTCACGTACACGACACGCTCCGGGCTCATCCTGATAATCGTCTCAAGTAAAGCCTCGTCACAGCCCTTTCTTGGCGGGTCAACTACTATGACATCAGGCTTGTCACCCTGCTTTGCAAGCTGTGGAGCTATCTCTTCTGCCTTACCCACATAAAATTCTGCGTTATCTATGCCATTTATCTTAGCATTGTTCTTTGCATTTTCTATCGCCTGTGGCACAATCTCCACGCCTGTGACATGCTTTGCTTTCTTAGCCATGATAAGAGAAATCGTGCCGATACCACAATACATATCCCATACATTTTCATTACCGGTAAGTCCTGCATATGATGCCGCAAGCGAATATAATTTCTCTGTCTGCACAGGGTTAACCTGATAAAATGAGAGTGGCGATATCTGGAACATTACGCCATCTATACTGTCCTCTATATAGTCCCTGCCCCACAAAGTCCTGCATTTATCGCCCAATATAACATTAGTATTCTCTCTGTTGATATTAACCATGACTGATGCAATGTGACAGGCAGTTTCCCCATCACACGCCTTATATTCAGAAAGGTCTACCGCCTTTAACTTCTCAATAAGCACGTTCTCATCTGGAAGCGACTTCGCATTGATAACAAGGCACACCATTATCTCACCTGTGTGAAAACCTTTTCTGATAAGGACATGTCTTACCGCGCCCTTACCAGTCTTTTCATCATACACAGACGCCCCCGATTCGTTAATATAATCCTTAACCGCCTGCAATATATGGACATTTTCCTTTGCCCCGATTGCACATTCCATATTATCAATAATATGATGAGTTCTTCCGGCATAGAATCCCATAACAACATTGCCATCCTTATCCATTCCAACTGGATACTGTGCCTTATTGCGGTAATAATATGGTTCATCCATCCCGATAACTGGAAGGACTTCCACGCCATCAAGCCCACCAATTCTCTTAAGATTCCCTTCAACCAGCTTTCTCTTATACTCAAGCTGCGCCTTATAAGACATCTGCTGTATCTGACAACCCCCACACTGTCTAGCCACCGGGCAGACCGTCTCCACCCTGTCCGCAGACGGCTTAACAATCTCCATCAGCCTTGCATATCCATAATTTTTCTTAGCCTTAATAACCTTAGCCGTTATCTCGTCCCCAATAACTGCATCTTTAACAAAGAGGGTATAGCCATCAACCTTACCTATACCCTCTCCATCAGTTCCTATATCATTAATAACCAGCCTGACCACATCATCCTTAGCCAATCCCATACATATCTCTCCTCATCCTGCTAATTAATCCACAATTCTTCCCACGCCACCACAAGCAATGTGTGCAATCCCATTGCACACGAGCCCCCGTATAGGATAACTTCCTGCCTCCATGCGAAGTCAGCTTGCGAGGGGTTAATAGTGCCTGCGTAGGTACTGTGGAGCCGCCGGCACTTAGCGAGCGTATTTTGCTCGCTTAGTACCGCTGCGAGCGACGCGTAGCGAAAGCGTGCCTACGCAGGCACTATTAACCCCTCGCAAGCGTCCCCTCGCCACCCCTACTCGGCAGCAAGTTCTCCTACACAATCGTCCTCTTTATATTCGCATCAATCCACCTGTTATATCCCAGCCAGTCATTTGACTCCTTGCTCTCAAGTGCCTCTTTCATTGTCTCCATCTTAGCATCACAGTCGTCTGCAAATGAAAGTGCAAGTGCCTCCGCTATTGATGGCTTCTTAGGCGAACCATATTCAAGCTGTCCATGATGCGCAAGTATACAGTGTCCAATTTCAGCTTTCAACAACTCTGGAAAATCAGGAATTGCACTCATTTTCTCAGATACCATCTCATATCCCATAACAATATGTCCTAAGAAATTACCCTCATCTGTGTAATCATTCTTTGGAAATGGTGATAACTCCTTAACCTTACCACAGTCATGAAGCATCGCACATGCCACAAGAAGATCACGGTTGAGATAATCATAGTTCTTAGCCATGCTGTCGCATAATCTTGTCACAGAAAGACTGTGTTCAAGCAATCCTCCCATAAATCCATGATGCACAGATTTACCAGCTGCACATGCCTTAAACTTAGCTATAAACTCTGTATCTTCAACAAAAAATGCTTTAAGAAGCTTTGATATGTATGGATTCCTGACAGATGCAGCAATTCCCATAAGTTCCTTGTACATATCCTCAATATTGTATCTTGAACACTGGATATAATCTGATATCACATACTCATTCTCATCAGCAGTCCTTGCCCTGTCTATCTTTAACTGTATATTGCCATTATACACAGTTATTGTTCCAGATATATAGACATAGTCTCCAGCCTCAAAATCACCAATTCCACCTGAATTAAGATCCCATATCTTAGAATCAACTGTTCCAGTCTTATCAGCAAGAGTTACATTGCCATATTCCTTGCCAGTCTTTGCAACTGCGATACTCTTTGACTTACACAGGTATACATCTGATATCCTGTCGCCTTCCTTAAATTTCTCTATAAAATGCATATCTTTCTTCCTCTTTCCTGCTTTATTCGATTATTATCTTGCCGCCAGCTTGGCTGAATACTCTATCTCACGGTACTCTCCGCCCTTGCCTGTTCTCTTAATCCTGACTTTAACGGTATTATCCTTTTTAAGAGATAATATTCTGTCACTTAACGTCTGTACAGCCATAACTTCCTCATCATTAAATCCATATATAATATCACCTGCCTGTATTCCTGCCTTGTATGCAGGAGAATCAAGCTCTACCTCTGTGACATATATTCCCTCAGGAAAATGGAACTTCTCCGCTACATCCTTAGTAATATTTGTGCTCTTAATTCCAAGATAAGGAACCGGAACAGCCTTTGACATCTGCTCAATAAGCGGTTTAAGACTTGATATACCTATTATATGCTCCTGTTTCCCACTATTATTATCATCAACTGAATAAGAGATTCCTATAAGACTTGAATTCATATCGAACACCAGCGCGTAATCACCCGCCTTAAGTTCAACATTAGTCCGCAAAATATCATATGCCATATCAACGCCGCTATCAGATGTAATATCTGTTATAAACCCTGTAGCATATCCTTCGGAATTATCCTGCACCCGTCCTATTGCAATTACAATCTCATTCTGTCTTGCATCATAAGAATTCCCCATCTTAATAATAGCAGGTTCAACCTGTACATCATTGAGAAGCTTTTTATTAACGGCAAGCACTGCCAGCCCGGAATATTTATCTGTATTAAGCAATGTTGAAGATACTCTCACTTCCTCATTAACCTTAATATAGTAATCACTGCTTCCCCATGATTCATTATATTCAGTTACCACAATATAATCACCATCAACTTCACCAGCAACAATCCCCACTGTATTGTCACCAATCTGCACAATAGATTTAGATATATTGTACATAACAGCTTTAATCCAGTAATACTTGCTCGAAAGGTCTGGCTCCTCCGAATCAAGTGATGGAGATCTGCTGTACATATTGTACTCATCTTTCTCAAGCACAAGTGGGTTTCTTGCAACTGCCTCTGCCGCCTCTTTATCTTTGATGTATCTGTGTACAAGTACACCTCCGATGCATGCAATAATAAGTATCACAACAGCTATTATAATGCCCTTGATAATATTAAGAAGCTTTCTATACTTCACAAGCGGACTGACAACTATCTTTTCCGTGTACAGCGGGAAATCCCCCTGATTACCTGCATCTGCGCCTTCTAATTGATTATCTGAGAGTCTCTTATCTTCCATATGTTTTATTTCCTTATCATATCAAAAATATTCAGCCAGTAGCCTCGAATTTAATACTGATGTATTATAACACAATATGATACATTTATGAAGCCTAACTACTGGTATTTTTGTCCGTCATGGGTTAAAATACATTTATGTGTTGTCAGACACAATATTAATTTAACATTTTTTCAGGAAGGTTTTCTACAGAATGAATCGCAAGTCATTTAAAACACTTGAATATAATAAAATAATCGACAAACTTGTATCTTACGCTGTCACACAGGCTGCAAAGCATACTGCAGCAAAGCTTGAGCCTATGACAGATATTGACGAGATTAATGCTAATCTTACAGAGACTAATGATGCCGTCTCAAGACTTTATGCCAAAGGATGTGCTTCATTCTCAGGTATTTCAGATGTTGGCGGCAGTATCAAACGTCTTGCTGTAGGAAGCAGCCTTAATGCACATGAACTGCTTCAGATAAGCGGAGTTCTCACCGCAGCTGCTGCACACAAGAATTATTATGAGGAGACTACTGACTCCTTAACCAGCCTCTATGATTCTCTTGAGCCTGTCACTGTACTTAATACACAGATTAAAAGATGTATTATATCTGAGGATGAGATAAGCGATGATGCCAGTGCTAACTTAAGTCAGATAAGACGAAGCATACGAATTGCTAACGATAAGATACACTCTGAATTAAATAAGATTATTAACTCGCAGACTATGAGGAATTGTCTGCAGGAATATGTAATAACATCACGCCAGGGCAGGTACTGTGTTCCTGTTAAGGCTGAATATCGTTCACAGATACCTGGCATGATTCATGACCAGTCATCCACTGGTTCTACACTGTTCATCGAACCTGCAGCAGTTGTTAAGATTAACAACGATATCCGCGAGTTAGAGCTTAAAGAAGAAGCAGAGATTCAGGTTATCCTCGCCGGTTTAAGTGCCAAGGCTGCTGAATATATGGACGAGATTATGACAGACTACAATGTGTTAATCAAACTTGACTTTGTATTTGCCAAAGCACAGCTGTCAAGATGCTACAAATGCAGCGCTCCCATAATGAATACTAATAACTATATCAACATAAAGCAGGGAAGACATCCTCTTATCGACCCAGCCAGGGTCGTTCCTATTGATATTCATCTGGGCAAAGAATTCAATCTGCTCATCATAACAGGTCCTAATACTGGTGGTAAGACGGTTTCTCTTAAAACTGTAGGACTGCTCACTATGATGGCACAGGCAGGACTTAACATTCCTGCGATGGATCATTCACAGATTGGCGTGTTCAATAACATTTTTGCTGATATCGGAGATGAACAGAGCATTGAGCAGAGTCTTAGTACATTCTCTTCTCATATGACCAATACAATTGACATTCTCAAATCTGCCAATGAGAAAAGTCTTATATTATTCGATGAGATTGGCGCAGGAACAGACCCTACAGAGGGTGCTGCCCTTGCTATTTCTATACTTAATGATTTACACCAGCGTGGTATCACAACTATGGCTACTACACACTATAGCGAAATTAAGGTATACGCCCTTTCAACTCCAGGCGTAGAGAATGCCTGCTGTGAATTTGATGTGGCATCACTCCGCCCAACATATCGTCTTCTTATCGGTGTTCCCGGCAAGAGTAACGCATTTGCTATCTCTACTAAGCTTGGTCTTCCATCATATATCATAGACGATGCAACCAGACGTATGGACGCAGAAGATATTCATTTTGAAGACCTTCTTACCGACCTTGAAACCAGCCGTGCTACTATCCAGAAAGAACAGGAAGAGATAACACAGTATAAGAAAGAGATTGCAGACCTAAAGGCTGAGATTAAAGCTAAACAGAAGCGTCTTGATGAGCGCACAGACAAAATTATTAAAAAAGCGAATCAGGAAGCTGCCGATATCCTAAAAGAAGCCAAGGAATACGCAGACGAGACTATAAAGACCATGAATAAGCATGGTATGTCCGTTAAAGAATTAGAGAAACAGCGTTCTGCAATCAGGGATAAGATGAACAAAAAGCAGGAAAAGCTTGCAATCAAAGCTGCTCCGCCTAAAGCACGCAAAGCCTCTGACATAAGCGAATTCAAAGAGGGTGTATACGTAAGGATATTAAGCATGAATCTTACAGGAACCGTGGTTGGCACACCTAATTCCAAGGGTGAGATAACTGTTGCTGTAGGAAGCCTCACAACCAAGGCTAAGATTAATAACCTTGAAATACTCACTAATTACAAGGAACCTGAAACATCCAAAACAGGCAAGGCTGTAACAGGACAGGGTAAAATTAAGATGTCCAAGACCTCTTCTATCTCTCCTGAAATCAATCTCTTGGGATATACAGTTGATGAAGCAGTCGCAAAACTTGATAAATATCTTGATGATGCCTATATATCGAAGCTCAGTCAGGTACGAATCGTACACGGCAAAGGTACAGGCGCATTAAGAAGCGGCATAACCGCATATCTTAAGGGTATCCCTTATATCAAAAGCTTCCGTCTCGGAGAAGCTGGCGAGGGTGATGCAGGTGTAACTATTGTTGAATTTAAGTAATCAGATTATTATGATACCAGGGTCAAAAGGTCAGAAAGCCGATGCAAGCTTGCTTGCAAGAGGTTTTTTGACCTCTTGACCCGCCAAAAACATGAGTAAATAGCCATTTTTCAAAGAAAAATGAGCGGATTACGAATGCTTTTGAGGATTGCGAGAGTGCAAAGCACGTAGCAATCTGGTATCAAATGGGTCAAAATACCTTTTGACCCCAACATCATTATTATGAATATATGAGGAGGAAATATGGTAGCAAAACAACGAATACTAATTGTAGATGATGATGAAAATATTGCAGAGCTTATATCTTTGTACCTGACTAAAGAATGCTATGAGACTAAAATTGTCTATGATGGAGAAAGTGCGCTTAAAGAGCTTGACTCCTTCAATCCTAATCTTATTCTTCTCGACCTCATGCTTCCTGGAATTGACGGATACCAGGTATGCCGTGAAGTGAGAAAAGAACACAATGTGCCTATCATCATATTATCTGCCAAAGGCGAAACATTTGATAAGGTTTTAGGTCTTGAACTTGGTGCTGATGACTATCTTATCAAGCCATTTGAGACAAAAGAACTTGTTGCCCGTGTAAAGGCAGTTTTAAGACGATATCAGAGTGTACCGGCACCACAGCCAAAGACAGATGCTAAACCCGCACAGATTGTTGAATACCCTGACCTTACAATCAATCTTGCCAATTACACTGTTATCTACTGTGGTAATAATATCGAGATGCCTCCTAAGGAACTGGAGCTTTTATATTTCCTTGCTTCATCTCCTAACCAGGTATTCACAAGAGAACAGCTTCTTGACAATATCTGGGGATATGAATATATCGGTGATTCAAGAACTGTCGATGTACATATCAAGAGAATCCGTGAAAAGATTAAGGATAATGCACATTGGGCGCTTGATACAGTATGGGGTGTCGGCTATAAGTTTATTACAAGATAAGCTGGCAATATCATCGTTTAATTAATTATAAAGGACACTATTAATCCATGAAAAAAATGAATTTACTTTCAAAATTTATATTCATATACATATGTATAGCAGTACTAGGATTTCTTGCCGTTACATTTATAAGCCGCAAGATAGACTACAAGAGTGTATATGAAGAACAGACTGAGACAATGTATCGCGAGGCAGTCAATATTTCTTACAAATATGCACCTCAATATTTCAGTAATGAAAATCTCCGTGATATTGAATCCGAGCTTGAGACAGTATCAACTCTCAGCAATACAAGAATTATGTTTATCAAGCCCAATGGAGATGTTATTCTCGACACAGCATATGACAGCAGTGAATCTTCTTTTGTTGAAGATAATTCTAATTTAACTGCTTCAGAATCAGATGACATATTATACAGCATCAATGACTTTAACATTGATAATCTTGGGGCACAATACTACCAGAGCGGCAATTTCTACAACATATTTTCTGAGAAAACTATCTCTGTATTTGCCTCATTGACAAGCGGCTATGACCTCAAAGGTTATGTGGCTGTACATATGCCAGAAACTGTTATCTCTTACAGATTTATAGCAACATTTAATACTAACTATTACACACTGCTTTTCGTTGTAATACTTAACATCCTTTTCATATTTCTCTATTATGTCCAGGTGCACAAACCAATCAAGGATATCAACACAGCCATACTTGAATATGGAAAAGGTAATTTTGCATACAGAATACAGCCTGCATTTGATGATGAAATTGGTAATCTGGCTGTCTCCCTTGATTATATGGCAACTAAATTAAATGAAATGGATCAGTACCAGCAGGATTTCCTGTCAAATATATCACACGATTTCCGCTCACCACTTACATCCATCAAAGGTTACCTTGAAGCAATTGCGGACGGAACAATTCCTCCTGAACAGCAGGGACGCTATATTGATATCGTGTTATTTGAAACAGACAGACTGACTAAACTGACAAGCAATATTCTCACCCTTAATGAACTGGATCCTAAATCTGTCCGCCTTGAATGTTCTGATTTTGACATCAACGCACTTATGCGGCATACTATAGAAACATTTGAAGGACGATGCAAGAAAAAGAAAATACAGTTCCAGCTCACATTTCCAGGTGAAACGCTCTCTGTGTATGGTGACAAAAGCAAGATTGGACAGATTATTTATAATCTTATAGACAATGCGATTAAATTCAGTCCTGAAAATTCATGCATATTTGTCACAGTCCGCGTTAAAGGTGAAAAAGCTATTATCTCTATTAAAGATAATGGATGTGGAATTGACAAAGAAAGCCTTGGAAAGATATTTGACAGATTCTACAAATCAGACACATCACGAGGTAAAGACAAGAAAGGTTCTGGTCTTGGACTCGCTATAGTAAAAGAAATCCTACTGGCCCACAACGAGAATATTGACGTTGTAAGTACAGTAGGAGTTGGTACAGAATTTACATTCACATTGCAGCTTTCTAAGGCTTCCAATGCAAATGATGAAGATGTCCAGAAAGATTCATCAAACTAAAATCATGCTGGCGCAATGCCTCATATAAAACAATTGCTACAGAATTGGAAAGATTAAGCGATCTTATATCGCCAATCATCGGAATCCTTATACATGTATCCTCATTATCAACGAGGATTTCTTCTGGAATCCCGGCACTTTCCTTTCCAAACATAATATAACAGTCAGGCTCATAAGATACCTCAGAGTAAACCTTATGGGCCTTTGTTGTCGCCATATATATCCTGGCACCTGGGTTCTTCTCCAGAAAATCATTATAATCATCATATACAGTCACATCAAGCTTATCCCAGTAATCAAGCCCTGCTCTCTTAAGCATCTTTTCATTAAGACTGAATCCCAATGGACCTATAAGATGAAGTCTTGCCCCTGCTGCCACACAGGTTCTTCCTATATTGCCTGTATTAGCTGGCATCTCGGGTTCATGTAAAACTATATTAATCATTATTATGCATCCTTTACAGCCACATCAAGCTCAATAGTAATATCATCACCACTAAGAGGTATACATATATTCTTAGCGTATGATTGTGTTATTGTCAGATTACCTCTGCAAAGTGTTGGAGGTGTAATATCAATTCCAATTCCCTTAGTCGATAGAATTGTCGCCGCATTACCCATAATCATATTACCAAGCTCACTTATAGCACTTGTTGACATCTCATCAAGTTCTGTCACTGGCATACCCATCATCATATTAGACGCTATCTCTAATGCCTTATTATATGATAATGCAATCATAACAGAGCCTCTCATTTCCCCAGTCACACCAATCATGATGATAACTGAATCATTTGCAAATGCTGTTTCCTTTACATAAGGCTTACCAACCTTAAGCTCTATCTGGCAGATATCCTTAATTATACTTGTGGCTGCCATCAAAAATGGATTGATGTACTCTACATTAATAGCCATTGTATTCCTCCTATAAACTATCTATGAATTTCTTAATTCTGTCTATTCCAACTTTAAGATTCTCTATTGAATATGCATACGAGATACGCACAAAGCCCTCTCCGCATGCGCCAAATGCCGTTCCCGGCACTACTGCAAGCTTCTGCTCTTTAAGAAGTCTCGTTGCAAACTCCTCAGATGTCATTCCAAACTTAGCAATTGATGGAAATACGTAAAATGCTCCAAATGGTTCAAAACACTCTATCCCCATCTCCTTAAATGCATTAAGCAGATATCTTCTTCTCTGATTATATGCTTCAACCATTCTGGCAACATCATTATCACAGTTTCTCATAGCCTCTATAGCTGCAAACTGGCTGTTAGTTGGTGCACACATAATAGCAAACTGATGAAGCTTAACCATCTGCTCCATAATAACTCTCGGTGCACATGCATATCCAAGTCTCCATCCTGTCATCGCAAATGCTTTAGAAAAACCATTAATTGTAACTGTTCTCTCTCTCATTCCCGGTAAGGATGCTATTGAACAGTGATGATTGTCATATGTAAGTTCTGAATATATCTCATCAGATATTACATACAAATCATTCTCTATAATAACAGGCACAAGCTCCTCTAACTCTTCCTTTGTCATAATCGCTCCAGTCGGGTTATTAGGATATGCCAGTATAAGAATCTTAGTTTTATCTGTTATGCTGTCTATAAGTTCCTGCCTTGTAAGCTTAAACTGATTTTCAGCTTTCAACTCTATAAACTTAGGAACAGCATCTGCCATAACAGCACATGGAAGGTATGAAACATAACACGGAGTAGGTATAAGCACCTCATCACCCGGGTCTATCATACACCTTAATGCAACATCTATAGCCTCACTTCCTCCAACAGTTACCATAACCTCATGTACCGGATCATAGTTAAGCGAATATTTTCTGTGAAGGTATCTTGTTATTTCTTCTCTTAATTCTTTAAGTCCCGCATTAGATGTATAGAATGTTCTGCCTTTTTCAAGTGCATATATTCCTTCTTCTCTTACACTATATGGCGTGTCAAAGTCTGGTTCTCCAACACCTAACGATATTGCATCTGGCATCTCGCTTACAACATCAAAAAACTTTCTGATACCTGATGGCTCTATTGATTCTATTTTCTTTGAAATGGCACTTCTCATGGTGTAATCAACATCCTTTCATCTTTCTCAGGTGCCTCAAGAACTGTTCCGTAATCTTTATATTTCTTAAGAACAAAATGTGTGGATGTGCTAAGAACAGATTCAAGTGGCGCAAGCTTATTAGATACAAACTGTGCTACTGCCTTCATGCTCTTGCCTTCCACTATAACTGTAAAATCAAATCCACCTGACATGAGGTATACCGATGTCACTTCCTCATACTGGTATAATCTCTCCGCTATACTATCAAAACCAAGTCCTCTCTGAGGTGTTACTTTTACCTCAATAAGAGCTGTAACCTTCTCAGCACTCGTCTTATCCCAGTTGATGATGGTATTATATCCGCATATTACATTGTTTTTCTCAAGATCCGCTATAGTATTCGCCGCCTCAATCTCTGATATACCAAGCATAACGGCTACATCTTTGATACTGATTCTGCTATTTTTCTCAATCAGGCGTAAAATCTTTTCTTCCATTGAACTAACCTCGTTTCCACTCGTCATTACGAATTAATAATTTTATACACTTCATCACACTTAGGCATATCAAGATAGCGTATCTCATCGAGATTACGAATTATCTTATCATTACTTTCCTGCATTACACCGATAATTTCTACAGGAATACCATTTTCATGTAATAGATTTATCATATCACATTCAGTTCTGAATGTCATTAACAAACATCCGCTTGATTCTAATTCATATGGATTAATATCATACATCTCGCATATCTCAATTATCTCCTGGCAGACCGGTATTTTCCTGAAATCAACATCAAATCCAAGACCTGTTACCTCTGACAAATTCCACAGTCCTGCATATACCCCTCCTGATGATACAGGCAGCATATAAGTTGTTCCCGCCTGTGCGCCAATTACTGCTTCATCCATAATTGAGAGAAACTCTCTTTTTCCATATGCAGTATCTATCACATGTTCACGATAACGCTCTGAAATCTCCTCGCGCTTCTCATCTATTATCCGGCGTATTCCACCTATTCCTATCCATTTTGTAAGTGCAATAACATCACCCGGCTTTACATCCCTGCCCGTATAAGCAGCCTGCACATCTTTGCTCTGTTCACCAATACAGGTTGCCGATATAACAGTCCTGTTAACACTGTCACTTACCTGGGTATGCCCCCCTGCATAATCAATTCCCCATCTGGAACAATCTGCAGATATCGCCGCTGTTATTTCTTTGAGTCTTATCTCCCTGTCCTGTGGCGGCATTGTAACACTTACCTGCACAGCCTTTGCATGAGCCCCCTTTGCCCATACATTGTTAGCAGCCTTAATCACTGGTTCAAGTCCACTCTCCGTTGACATAATAATTCTTTTGCCATCTGCAAATGCATCTGTGCGAAACACGGAAGCTCCCATTCCCGGGCACATCTTCCGTTCCTTGTACTGATTACCAGAACCTATATTCTTAAGCACTGAGCGTTTTAATATTGTGTTAGAAATCTTGCCTGTCTTCACACATTTCCCTCTCTTATTTTCTCTTGTTTAATCTCATCTGATAATGTATATTATTACATAAATGAGCTGACAGCTGTCACTACCATTGGTACAACCATTGCAAGTACCAGCACTATTATAAGTATTGATGTGAATAACTTTTTATTCTTTCTACTACTAAAATTATACATAAACCAGCCTTTCCGCTGCAACGCAGCTAATAACATAACATCTAAGGAGATTTGCCATGCGTCTTTTATTGCCATATTTTATAATATTAATTGCTATCTTTCAATTCATTCTTAGAAAAAATTCTAAAAAAGATGAACAGCGTACACAGGAATTCTGGAAAAGGGAATCTGAATCTAATGCCGTACGAAAAAAAGATATATCAAATCTTGATTACATCCACATTCCAGAATCTCTTCTGTCTATAACAAGTGAAATTCCTGAAGTCAGCAATGCTATTGCTAAGTTTTCATCATTTAAGGATATGACAATGCTCAATCTTACTGGTCTTAGCAACACTGACTTAAAATTACAGTATGGTCCAGCCAATCTTGATGCATTATCGTCATATGATGAAAACTGCACAAGAATGCTTCGTTCTATTATTTCAGCTGCAGAAGCCCTTAAATCAAATAATATGGATAAAGAAGCCATCGCATTTCTTGAATTCGGCATACAATGCCGCACTGATATAACATCTAACTACACAATGCTTGCAGAGTACTATGCAGCAAACAATAACAAAGAAGGAATTGACCATCTTATACAGACAGCCAACTCCCTTAATTCAATGACTAGAGACTCGATTATCAAAAAGCTTGCTACTTACCATATTGAGAAATAATACCATCTATAATCTTACTTGCACGGCTCTTGGTAAGATTATCAATTGATTCTTCTATCGCAAGATTATGCTTTGCAAGAAGTGCAGTAAGATATCTTGTCTGTGCTTCTGTTATTGGAGAATCCTTCTTAACCGCATATACAAGCTGGACTGGCGATTCAAATCCCATATCGTCAGGCGCTATCTCATACATCTTATTATATAACTGCATGGCACTTACTGCATCATCATATGCCCTGTGTGAATGTCCTGGATTAATATCAAGCTGTCCACACAGATATTCCAGCCCCTTATGTGGCATATCAGGCAATACTCTTCTTGCCATCTTTAATGTATCAATTCCATCCTTATCAAATTTAAGCGAATTATTAACCGCTGCTTTCTTAATAAAGCTGTAATCAAATATTATATTATGTCCAAGCAGTGGCATCCCGCCTATAAACTCCAGTATTTCACCTATAATATCTGCTATAACAGGCTTTCCCTTGACATCCTCATTAGTTATTCCTGTAAGCTCAGTAATTCTCTCACTGATATTCATCTGTGGGTCAATAAGTGTACTGTAACTGTCTACAATCTCACCATGCACAACTTTCGCCATTCCTATCTCTATAATCCTGTCAACAGATGGGTTAACGCCTGTTGTCTCCGTATCAAGAGCTATGTACGAATTAATCATTATGCCCTCTTTTCTATATTCCGTATTTCTTATACACTACTCTGTTCCGAATGTTCTTTTATATATTTCTCATACAGGTCTGGCCTGTACTTTTTAGTTCTTATAAGAGACTGTTCATGTCTCCACTGGTCAACTTTCGCATGATTACCAGATAACAGCACCTCCGGGACAGCCATTCCGTTATATACATCAGGTCTTGTATACTGCGGATATTCAAGCAGTCCATCCTCAAAGCTCTCTGTCACGGCAGATATATCATTATGCAGCACACCTGGTACAAGTCTTGACACAGCATCTATAACGACCATTGCCGCAAGTTCTCCACCAGTAAGAACATAATCACCAATAGAAACATAATCTGTTACAATTGTCTGCAATGCACGCTCATCAATTCCTTCATAATGTCCACATAAAATTACAAGGTCTTCTTCACCTGCAAAATCCTTTGCCATATTCTGGTTAAATGTATAACCAACCGGTGTCATATACACAACCCTTGGCTTCTTTCCAATTTTAGCCTCAAGTGTATCATATGCACGGCATACCGGGTCAGCGCTCATCACAAGCCCAGCTCCACCACCATATGGATAATCATCTACCTTAAGGTGTTTATCCTGTGTATAATCTCTTATATTGACAGCCTCTACCGATATAGTTCCCTTATCGATAGCCCTGCCAGTTATGCTTGTATTAATCCCATCAAGTATCATATCCGGGAAAAGTGTCAGAACATGAAAATTCATACGCTAATGTTCTCCGTCTATTTTGCTAAATCAGCAATTCCATTAAGAAGGAATGGATAATAGCTGTTAGTAAGATTAATTCCATTACCTGTACATTCTGTCTTCATATATCCACTGTCATCCTTATACGCAGATGCAACATCTATATATGTGTACTTGCCTGTAGCAGCTTTCTGCTCTATAAGCTTATTCGCTGTATCAATATATGACTGCTTAACATTAATAGACTTTTTATTTTCATATGCGCTTGTTATAGGTGTAATAGAAAGTACATATACCTTAGCCGAGCTGTTACTCTTATGTATAGCCTCTACAATTGATACAATATGATCAGATAATGCTTCTTCTTTAATTGTTCCATAATTAGCATCATTATGTCCAACCATTATAAACACCTTAGATGGATTATTAGCCATTGCTGCACTTACATAATCTTCAAGCTTTGCGCTGGTAGCATTGACATTGCCATATACATTATCAAGATACCCATAACCTGCAATACCTGATATAACCGAATCACCTAAGAATACTGTTCCATTATAGAAATCTTTCTTAGTAAACTGCTCTGCACTGGCTGAACCTGCAAGCTTGAGTGTACTTCCTGCAGCTGCCTGCGTTGTTGTCTGTTCCTGTGCTGCCGTAGTCTGCTGCGCTGCTGTAGTTGTCTGCAGTTCATTATTCTGTGTCTGCGAAGCTGTTGTTGTTATATTATCAGCAACATCATTATTATTCTTATTACCTGTTATATTCTTAACTGCTACAGTTCCTGCTATGATAACAACAATCACAACGCCTGCAATAATACATAACATTCTGTACTTATTCCATAATCTCATCTTTTTGTTTATTTTAATCTGTGACTTGGTCTCTTTATTATTACTCATGTGTTTACCACCTTTCTATATCTTGCAAAGTACAATAGCAGACTGTCTTCTAAGGCCAATTGAAATCCATCCTTCACTGACAGAATAATCCAGTCTCTGTGTGCTGTATCCTCCATCATAAGTAGCAAATATCTGCTCCATATCATTATCCTGTGTAACACCAATCTCCCACACAGGAATCGATACACGTCTCTCGTCATCAGAATTATTAACAATAACGACTATTGCTTCATCCTTGTTAAATCTTCCATAACATATAAGATTATAATCTGCAAGTAATGACTTATAAGACCCCGTCGTGAGAACTTTATAATTCTTATGCAGTTCTATAATATCACGATGAAATCTTATTAATTCCTCGTCCTCATTTCCCCAAGGGTATGTTCTTCTGTTATCCGGATCTGTCCATCCACAGACTCCAGCCTCATCTCCATAATATATAGTTGGAGCTCCAGGCCATGTCATCTGTACAACCACAGCCTCCATCAACACTGACTTATCTATATTCTCTGACGCTTTCTCTGGTCCAACGGATGCAGTCCTTCCTACAATATGATTAGTTCTTGTAAGAAATCTTGAATGATCATGGTTAGACAGTTCATTCATTGCTGAATACACCGCCTGGCTTCCCATTCTTGACATATTGTGATGCATTGCTCCAAAGAAATTGCCAGCATTACCCAGCATATCCTGTCTGAATTCGTCAGAATGCTTTTCCATTCCTGTCAAAAACCATGTCAATGGTTCCATAAATGCATCATAATTCATTATGGTATCCCATTCACCACCACTCAGCCAGTTATGACAGTCTCCATAATGTTCAGCAAGAATAACCGCATTCGGATTAGCTTCCTTAACAGCCGTTCTGAACCTCTTCCAGAACTTGTGATTGTACTCCTCACTGTATCCAAGGTCTGCTGCAACATCCAGTCTCCATCCATCTACATTATAAGGTGCAGACACCCATTTTCTGCCTATATTAATTATATAATCTTCTAATTTTCTGGAATCCTCATAATTAAGCTTAGGAAGCGTATCATGTCCCCACCAGCCATCATATGAGCCATTATCTGGCCACTGGTCGCTATAAAACTTAAAGAAATCATGATATGGGCTCTCATACTTTTCATATGCCCCCGCCTCATAATTTTCTTTAGAATTACTATATATATGTTCCCGATCCAGCCACTTGTTAAATGATCCGCAATGATTGAATACGCCATCTATTATAACTTTCATTCCTCGTCTGTGTATCTCTTCAACAAGTCTGGCAAAAAATTCATTGCTGGCATCAAGATTTTTCTTATTTGTAACTCTGTTGATATATCGTGTCGCATGTGTATTATCCATGTCGCCATCAGAAAGAAGTTCTCCCTCGTCATCAACAATTTTCCCAAAATGTGGATCAATATAATCATAATCCTGTATATCATACTTATGATTAGATGGCGATACAAATAAAGGATTAAAATATATAACTTCAATCCCTAAATCCTGCAGATAATCAAGCTTATCCCATACTCCCTGAAGGTCTCCACCATAAAATTCCCTGACACCCATGGCAGCCGGATACTTATTCCAGTCCTTTACACGTGTCACATGCTCTCCAATATAACTATACTCATCATCTAACACATCATTACTGCTGTCACCACTACAGAATCTATCCACAAATATCTGGTACATAACAGCGCCATTAACCCACTCTGGGACTTTATGTCCAGGGAATATCTGAAAATTATAGTATGGATTTAACTCCTTGGCAGCGCCTATCTGGTTGTAATAATACACAACCCCTCTGGCAGCTTCCACTTTAAAATAATAAGATACCGGATTCTCACCAACTTCTATTGAAGCTTCATAATAATCAAAGTACTCATCCTTATCTACACGTTCCATCGCATATTCTTCATTATCAACGTAGACATATGCTTTATCTATATTAAATTTACCTGTTCTTAATCTGAGTCTGACAGTATCCCACGGATCACATTCTGGCGGTATCCTGTAATCCTTTGTTGCATCAGAATACAACGCCCTTGGTTTAATAACAGGGCGCGAATTGCACATGTATAATAACTTTTTCTCATTAGCATCAAGAGAATTGACCCACTTAACTATCTTCACAATAATCCTCATTTCTATGCATACTATATATACGCACACTAATTTTATAACGAAACGCCTGTCAAGGTCAAGCGATTCCTATATGAATAAAGGAAAAGGACAGCCATACGGCTGTCCTTTTCGAGAAGGTATTTCACTTATTATGGGGTGTAGCAAAATATATAATGTATTGGGGGTTTTTACATTAATTATAATATCATTACCGCAACCATAAGTGTTGCCAAAAATGCACAAGTTTTATATTAATTATTGTGCATTTTGCACAATCTGTTATTCGTATACCAAAACAATAGTCTAGTAAGTTGCTAGGAATTATTATAACTTAGAGATAACTCTTTATATCTTTGCCATCAAACAAAGCCTCAAACTCTTCTCTTGTTATCTTTTCTTTTTCAAGAAGCAGCTCTGCCGATTTATCAAGTACATCTCTATAATCAGATATAATTTTCTTTGCTTTCTCATAACAGCCACTAATTATATCTCTTACCTCATTATCAATCTCCGAGGCAATATTTTCGCCATATGATCTTGTATGTCCAAAATCTCTTCCTATAAATACCTCTTCACTATCATTATCATAATTGATAAGTCCAAGCTTAGATGAGAATCCATACTTAGTAACCATATCTCTCGCTGTAGCTGTTGCCTGCTTGATATCCTGTGAAGCACCTGTTGTTATATCATCAAACACCAATTCCTCTGCCACACGTCCACCGAGACTTACGATTATATCCTGAAGCATCTTGCCCTTGGTATTAAACATTTCATCTTTTTCAGGAAGCGGCATTGTATATCCTGCAGCGCCCATTCCTGTAGGTATTATAGATACCGCATGCACAGGTCCTACATCTGGAAGCACATGGAAAAGAATTGCATGTCCTGACTCGTGGAACGCTGTTATCTTCTTTTCCTTCTCAGATATAACCTTGCTCTTTCTCTCTGTACCTATTCCAACCTTAATAAACGCCCTGCTGACATCATCATTGCATATAAATCTTCTCTTAGCCCTCGCAGCATTAATAGCAGCTTCATTAAGAAGATTTTCAAGATCAGCACCTGTAAATCCAACCGTCGTCCTTGCAAGCGCATCAAGATCAACATCATCACCAAGCGGTTTCTTAGCCGCGTGAACATTAAGTATCTCAAGTCTTCCCTTAACGTCAGGTCTTCCAACCGCAATCTTTCTGTCAAATCTTCCTGGTCTTAAAATAGCCGGGTCAAGAATATCAACTCTGTTAGTTGCCGCCATAACGATAATTCCCTCATTCACCGAGAAACCATCCATCTCTACAAGCATCTGGTTAAGTGTCTGCTCACGCTCATCATGTCCGCCACCCATACCAGTTCCTCTTCTTCTGGCAACAGCATCAATCTCATCAATAAACACAATACATGGTGCATTCTTCTTAGCATCTTCAAATAAATCTCTTACTCTCGAAGCACCAACACCAACAAACATTTCTACGAAATCAGAACCTGATATCGTAAAGAATGGCACACCTGCCTCTCCAGCAACTGCCTTTGCAAGAAGTGTCTTACCTGTTCCCGGAGGACCTGTTAAAATAACGCCTTTAGGAATACGCGCCCCGAGTTCTGTATATTTAGAAGGAGCTCTCAGAAAATCAACTATCTCCTCAAGTTCCTCTTTCTCTTCCTCAAGTCCCGCTACATTTTTGAATGTAACCTGATTATCTGCCCCATTCATAAGTCTGGCTCTGCTCTTGCCAAAATTCATCATCTTGGAATTGCTTCCACCACCCGCCTGTCTGCTTGTAAACATTATTATAAGCATAACAACTGCTATGGATATACCGGCTGTGACAATCACGATAAGCCATACATTCTGTCTTTTAACATCTGACATTGTATAAGTTATGCCATTATCATTAAGCAGCTCCTGATCTTTATTGACATCAGACGAATATACAACCTTAGTAGTGTTGTTATCCTTGAGTTCAACATAAAGTTTACCTGTCGGAACTTCTGCATTCTGCATGATTGTCACTTTACTTATATTCTTATCAATCAGATCCTGATAATATGAACTATAACTATATCCGCTGGTCGCTGCCCTTGAACCCGATGTAGCCATATATATCACCATAAACACCAGCAGAACAGCTATATACATACCTATTCCACCAGATTTTCTCTTAGTTTCCATCCTCTATTTTGCCTCCTTATTGTTTCTTCAATACTGCCAGATATTATTACAGATGAAGAACACCTATATATGGCAGATTTCTGTATTTCTGGTCATAGTCAAGTCCATAACCAACAACAAACTCATCCGGTATAATAAATCCATTATAATCAACATCTACATCAGCTGTTCTTCTGTCTGGCTTATCAAGCAGCGTACACACCTTTAACGTCTTAGGATTTCTTTCTTGCAGCATTGGAACAAGGCGCGACAATGTGTTGCCTGAATCAACAATATCCTCAATAATAACAACGTTATCTCCAGCAATATCCTCATCAAGATCTTTCTTTACCTTGAGTGTTCCGCTTGAAGCTGTCCCACTTCCATAACTTGAAACCTGCATAAAATCAAATAAAACAGGGACCGTCAGTCTCTTTGCAAGTTCGCATGTAAATATAACGCTTCCCTTTAAAATGCATACCAGTTTAACTGTCTCGCCTTCAAAATCTTTGCTTATCTGCTCTGCAAGCTCTGCTATTCTTGCGTTAATTTTGTCTTCTGATATCAACACACTAATATTTTCCTGACTCATATCATTATCCTCCGTCAATAAACACTTATTCTAAGTACTTTCTGCGTTTCATCTGTAACCAAAAACTGCTGGTATCTCCTGATGCCAACAGCCCATACCACATCAGAGCCAGCCGCCAGCATTAAAATGTCTTTTCTTCTCTCTGATGGTATCTTTCTATCAATCAGCTCCTGTTTTAACTTTCTGGCATGTCCATCCACATCTATAATGCATCTGTCTCCAGCTTTACGATGCCTAAAAACAGGATTACATTTAATCATATCATAATCAAAGTATTTAGTATAGTCATTATCATTTAATTTAATTAAATCTTTATTCTCAATAACTTCCCATTCAACTTTCGATTTTCCACAATACACACAACAAGGCAGGACTATCTCCCCTGCATGTTTACCCATCACATCCAATCCTATCTCAAAATCATCCCTATCCGAAGTATGCTCAAAAACACCAGCTTCACATATCATCACGCCATCAGACACCTTGCGCGCAATCACTCCTGCTGGAAGATTTATGCTTTTTCCATTCTCCATTCCAAACAGTTTAAATGTATCTTCTATATGAACCCTGTACAGATTGACAATATCGCCATGAATATATGAATATGCTTTTTTGATAAGATTCCTGACAATCAGTCCGCTATAATCATCCTCAACAGACTCTGCACCTATAACCACATCTCTTTCATTATAATGTACATACATTTTCTCTGCTTTATCAGTCATATAAGCAATATAATCAAGATATTCTGCCACATCATCTGACATATTGTTAACTGCCTGCTTAAACTGCGGATTAATCTTTTCGATAGCTGGTATAATACAGTTGCGCACCATATTTCTTGTATATCCATTATCCATATTAGTGCTGTCGGTAACAAATGAAATGGCTCTGCCGCCCAGGTACTTCTCTATATCCATTCTTGACACACACAGCAGTGGTCTTATTATATCTCCCGCAACCGGTCTCATACCCGCAAGCCCATCAACACTGCTGCCTCTTATCATATGCATAAGAACAGTCTCAGCCTGGTCATCCATATGATGTGCTACAGCAATCCTTGTGTGTGCAGTATCAAGCTGCGCAGCAGTCTTTCTGAAGCACTCATAC
Organism: uncultured Lachnospira sp.; assembly: GCA_934359185.1. Taxonomy (GTDB): domain Bacteria; phylum Bacillota; class Clostridia; order Lachnospirales; family Lachnospiraceae; genus Lachnospira. Next base: position 103,927 of record CAKRLE010000003.1, read on the forward strand.
CGGGCAATTCTTCCAGCGGTCTCCTCACTAACCCCCCTCTGCTTTGCCATATCTGGAATGTCAAGCCTGTATACTATGAATTTTATTCCAAGATTGTCAGCCACACTTTTTGCAAACGCCTCGTCGCGCTCCGCTTCTTCTCCCCTTATTCCATGATTAATATGCACAGCAGTAATTGATATGCTGCCATATTTATCCGCATGTAACCTTACAATCTCTGCAAGTGCATTGATAAGGCATACCGAATCTGCTCCTCCTGACAATCCAACAACTATATTATTACAGTTATCAAGCATATTATATTCGTCTATATAATTTAATATTTTTCTAATCATATGCCGATTATATTATCATTTTTCATAAGTGTCAAACAATCCCAGCACAAGCACCGTCATATCATCAGATGGCTTGTCATCATTATACTTCAATGATTTTCTCATTATCTCTTCTGCCATAGCCGCCGGTTTCTTTACAGCTATTTCATTGATAATTGACGCCATCTTTTCTTCTTTCTCGACTCCTGGTATATTATCAAGAATTCCATCACTTATCATGACTACATAATCACCATCATATAATTTCTTGGTTACACAATCAAAGTCAACTTTTTCAAGAACACCTATTGGAAGCGTTGTAGATTTAATAATCTCACACATATTTTCTCTTTTAATAAATGTTGCAGCAGCCCCCATTTTAATGCATGACAACACCCCTGCATCACAATCTATAACACTCATATCCATAGTAACCGGATTAAGCCCTTTCCCACTTCCTGATATGTATGCCGCATTCACAAGATCAAGAGCTGCTTTCTCCTTGAATCCTGCCTCTATACAATTTTCCATAAGTTCTATAACAATCCTGCTCTCAGCAAACGCCTTCTTGCCGCTTCCCATTCCATCAGCTATCGCAGCTGTTGTCTTTCCACATTCAAGACGCGATATAAGGAAATTATCCCCATTGAATTTGCTTATCCCCTTTCCTCTGCGTGCCACGCCAGACAGCATTTTAAATCTTGCCTCTCTTATAAAAAGATAGTGTCTGAACTCATCAGTAATCAATGTTTCTGCACTTCCTGGAATATAGTAATCCTGTCCAAGAACATCCTTTAATACAGTAACAATTTTTCTTGCGCTCACGCATGTTTTGCCAAGTGTTCTCGCACTAAGTGCAAGTTGTGCCACTCCATTTTCCCCATAAATCATTGTTATATTTTTAACTCTCACACCTGCAAGAAGGCATTTTCTCACAAGCTCCCTCGCCTTATCCTTATCTATATCTTCCGAATACAGATTAACATTAACACATTCTTCTAACACATCCGCAACAAGAAGAAGCTGTCCTGAAATTCCAGTTGTTTCATAATACGTCTCGCCAAGTCTGCGGAACGTCTTTGCCGTTTCCTCAATTTTGCCAAATGAATATTCAAGCGCATACTTTTTTACATCATCCTTCATTAACACCACACCTTTCTGCAATATTATAATTCTGCATTATAGCGTGTATACTATAAAAAAAATGTCGTTTTAAAGCACAAACTGCATATTACAAAAAAACGGACATGAGACTACTATCACAACAGTCTCATGTCCGTAAAACATTATAAAATTAATTCTTCTTATTCTTTTTGTTTAGGTCTCACAAGTATTTCATCTGGATATATCAGTCCAAACTTATTTTTGGCAGTCTCCTCATAGAATTTCTTAGTCTGGACATATTTGCCATATTCTTCAAGCTCACTCCTGCGGTTTTCCTGTTCCTTAATCTGTTCTTCAATCTGCGTTTTCTGAGTTTCATATTCAGCATTCTTTACAGTCAGTGTTCTTTTGCCATTCCATATAGCTGCTCCTAACACCAATACAAGAACAACAGCTATTATCATAGCTGCTATGTTAGAACGTTTCTGGTTTTTGAGCCTTTTATTTCTTTCCCATTTAGATTCAATAATCATATGCTCACCTCTTGCACAAGTGTATTTTAATCACTGTCTTTGCTTTTTTCAATGGTTTTATTATTAATTTCACAAATATTGTAACATATTTCAGATATAAAGCACCTAGGGATATTCTATATAGTCCTGCACCACAAACTATTCCTGCAACTATATACCCTCTCATTATACCATTAGTACCACAATAAAAACTCACATAAGAATGAAGTGCAACGGCGATCCAGAATATAATATCTTCAACAGCAATCCACAGTATTTTTCTATGTACTATCACTCTTCTGACTATGCGTATTGTATCATATATAAACCCATACAGCATTCCTATAAACAAAGCTGACAGCAGAAGCACAGCTTCAATTCTGACCGACTCACTTAAGAAGCCTTCCAAGCAATGACTCCCCTTTCTTATCCGCATCTAAAACCTTGGAATACTCCATGCCGGTTATCTCGCCATCAATGTCAAGTTCGCCCTTCTCAACTGTAAGCCGGCTGACATGCAGATTGCTCCCCTTAACCGTTATAACTCCGTAATCAGTCTCTAACAAAACCTTGTTAAGGTCAAATGATATAACATCTGTAATGCCCGTCATCTCCAGTTTATTTCTGTTTTCCATCATCAGCGTATGTCTTTGTTTTGGCTTGAACTTTTCTTCCATTCCATCCTCCATACTTATATGATTCTTGTATTATCTTCATATAATGTATGTCCGGCTCTCACAAATAATGCTTTAAATATATTCAAACATCTCCGCAGCTTCCTCTTTTTTCACTGTATCCTTAACGTCTGTAACGCGGACTCTGACATTCTTGTTACCAAACTGTATCTCTATCTCATCGCCAGCTTTGACATCAGTTGAAGCCTTAGCCACCTTTCCATTGATAAGCACTCTGCCTGCATCACACGCATCATTAGCAACAGTTCTTCTCTTAATCAGTCTTGATACTTTAAGATATTTATCCAATCTCATACCATAATCCTCCTTAATAAAAACTCTATAAAAAGAAAAGCCATGCACACTGCAACAGTATGCATGACCTCAACTTCAAAATTGACTGTGAATAATTACTTGTTAACAGCGTCCTTTAAAGCCTTGCCAGCCTTAAACTTAGGAGCCTTACAAGCTGGAATATTAATAGCCTTACCAGTCTGTGGGTTCTTACCTGTTCTAGCAGCTCTCTCAGAAACCTCAAATGTACCAAATCCAACTAACTGAATCTTCTCTCCATTCTTTAATTCCTCTGTAACAACATCGATTAATGCCTTTAAAGCCTTCTCGCTATCCTTCTTTGTTAATTCTGCCTTGTCAGCGATAGCTGCAACTAATTCAGTCTTATTCATTACTTATCTCCTCAATAGGTATATATTTGTTGGTTAACCCCCAACTACATAATATATATACTGTTTCAGCCCATTTGTCAAGTAAAAGTGCCTGTTTTAAGGGATTCTAAAGCATTACGCCACTCTTATTTTTGCTCTCTATAATCATCTCGTTAAGTTTCTTTGCAGGTATTGACAATACAAGTCCAATAAACAACGAAACGACTACAAACACTAAAAGATATCCGAGATATCTGAAGTAATCCCATCTGTAAAGACCTCCAACGCATTCTCTCAATGCATTCATCGCATAATTAAATGGCATATACTTATATATAGCCTGATATACCTTTGGAAGTACCTCTACAGGGAATGTACCACCTGCCCCGGCTACCTGGATAACCATAATTACAACAACAAGCGCTTCACCTACGTTATCAAACGCATATGTCATCGAATAACTTATCATAGTGAATACAAAGCTTATAAACAGACATCCAAATATGAACTTAACCGGATTAACACACTGTATTCCTATATAGAACAAATCGCCCAGCGCTGTAAGAAGTGCCTGTGCTTCTCCTATAATAAAGAAAGTTATATACCTTCCAAAAAACGCCTCATATGGCTTCAGATCCTTAATATCAAGCTTAACTCCAGGCTCAAGGCTCTTGACTGGCACATGGACAATCGCAACCATTATAAGCGCTCCAACCCACAAAGCAAGAACTGTATAAAATGGAGACATTGCCGAACCATAATTTTCTATAGGATACATATCAACCTCTTCCATCGTAAGAGGTGCAGCCATAAATGAACTTACTTCCTGCGAATCCATTGCAACCATCATTGATAAAAGTGTATATTCGCCACTATCCTTGAAAGCATTAAGATCATCTATAGTATTCTGTATCTTCTCTTCAAGCTCGGTAATAACGTTAAGCGTCTCTTCCAGACTGGCTGACATCATATTCATAGACTGGTTGAATTCAGCCACATTATAATTAACATTCCTATACAGACTTGATATGGAATTCATTGAATCAGATAATTTGCCTATTCCAGAACTCAACTGTCCCATTGTTCCTGTTCCAAATGCAGTGAATCCATCCAGCGATGATGCAAGACTGCTAAGTGCCCTCTGCTCCTCACTAAAATCAGGTGAAACGCTTCCTGCTATCGCTGCTGTGCTTGAAGCTGTCTCCATTACGCTGTTGATTGTTGTAAGAATTGTACCATATGTATTCAGCTGAAGTTCTACTGCCTCAAGCTTAGCTATAACCATATCAACAACACTCTGGCCGCTTTTGCCGTCATCACTGAAATATCCGCTGTTTGAAGCATCACTGACTGTATCTACAGCCTTTAATGCCGTCTCTGTCAGCGTACTTAAAAATGTGGCATTAACCTGCTGCTGTACTGCCGTCTTGGCTTTATCTGTAATCTTAGGTGCAATCGCATTCTTTTTCTGGTTAGTATAGTAGATTATCTGTGGATGTGTGAAGCTGTCCGTGAGAAAGCTTACCATGTTCTCAGAGAAATCATCAGGCATGACAAGTGCAGCATAATAATCTCCAGCATATACACCATTGACAGCCGATTCCACATCATCTGTGAATACCCATCCTATACTGTCATTAGTTTTCAATCCCTCAATGACATTATCCGAAATATTCACAGTATTGTCGCCTATTGTCACGCCCTTATCGGAAGATGCAACAGCTACTTTGATATTGCCAGTTGCATCAGGGCCATAAGGATCCCAGTTTGATAATATATTAAACCATGCATACAGGGAAGGAAGTATGCATAAGCCCATCACAACTATAAGCGCAACTACATTAGTACTAATCCGCCGCCAGTCTGATAAGAACACACTTATTATATTCTTCATAGCTCCACTCCTTACTCATGTTCTTTATTTATCTGATTATTATCAGCTTCAGCATTCTCTGGTTCATCCAGCTTTAATTCTGCCATGCCCTGTAATCTGTCAAGCTTCTCAGTAAGCTCTGCAACCTGTTTCATAAGAAGTGCTACGTTGGCATCAGCCTCTTCTCTCTTCTCACGCTCTTTACGGTACATTTCAAGTCTCGGAAGCATTGGCCGTTCAAATCTTGACAAATCTATATCAGTGATATCCGGAACATCAAGAAGCGATTCTTTCTCCTTATGCTCATTAAGAATATCTGCAAAATTCTCCTGCATCTTAAAATCACTGTACTCAACAGCGACAAGATAACCACTTATTATAAACAGCGATGCTATCCACAGCACAAGAAAAACAAGCTTAGAACTGTTCATTGTAAATAAAAGCACCAAAAATACCATCGGAACACCAAGCAGGCAATATATTCCATATTTTAATTTACGTTTGTTATTATCATGCTCATGCTCGTATACCTTGTCAATCTTATCCAGGGCTTCTTTTCTCTCTTGTGAGAATTCCTGTTCCTTATCTGTCATAACAATCCTCCATGTTAATTCTGCTTATATTTACATCATCTCAGTGTCATGCATTCGTTTGTGCACAAAATGATTAAGCTTCACAAATGGCTTTCTGACATACAATCCAAGAAGCAGCGAACCCCCAAGATAGAATATCAGTCCTATATAATTCATCCAGTAATCATTCGCATACATTCCACTGATACACTCACGCATAGCATCAATAGCATATGGGAATGGCAGATACTTATATATGTTGCTAAAGAACTTAGGCAGAATCTCGATTGGATACGTACCACTTGAACCAGCAATCTGTATAACTACTAATACTACAACAAGAGCCTTACCCACATCGCCAAATGACAATGTCAGTGTATATATAAGCGTTATAAAGGTAAGACTTGTAAAACACGATATCAATATAAATTTAGCCGGATACAGGCACTGCACTTTAAGGATATATATATCACCCAGAGCTGTGATAACTGCCTGAATCTGTCCAAGAATTATATAGAGAAATAACCTTGAAAAATACAACTGATGCTCCTTAGCACCTTTAAGATATTCCTTTCCATCAGGAACTGTCTTAACTAATGCCGCAAGAAGGATTCCGCCAACCCATATTGCAAGTGTTGTATAAAATGGTGTTACAGACGAACCATAGTTAGCTGTCTCATACACATTAACTGTCGTAACCTCTACTGGTGATGAGAAAAATTCTCCATACATTTCTGCATCATTGCCAAGAAGCTTCTTTAGTGTCTCATAGCTGTCACCCTCTGACACATCTGTCAACGCCTGCGTTATGAACGCTATCTTATCTGTCAGATTGGATGATATTCCGCTAACCTGTTCAAGCGCCTCATTCATTCCACTTACACATTCTGTAAGTCCATCAATTACCTGTGAAAAATATGACACATTGGTTGCTGCCGCTCCAACTGAATCAACCATTGCATTGAGGGAATTGGACATCAGCGAACCAATCTGTGAAAGAATTGGGTTAACCTGTCCATCATAAACCTCTGACAGCTTTTCAAGAGTTGATATTGTCTGTCCTGCCAGCGCCGAAATTGCAGTTCTGATAATAGCCGAGCTTGTAGATGAAGCATTATTGAGATTATTAAGCTGTGCCAGCAATGCCTTGGCTGTAACCTGTAATGTTGTATTAACGCCATTAAGCGATGCTGCTATACCATATATTGCATTGGCAATATCATCATTACCTGTTCCGCTTATATTACCAGCCATTCCATTCAACGTGTCTGATAAATTCTTATTCTGTGCAATAAGGTCATCAAGAGTATTCATGGCTGACTGAAGCTGATCTGATATATCAGTTGACGGCGAATTTTTAAGCGTCTCCTGAATCTTTTTCAACGCTTCTATCAACTGGGCATTATCGCCTTTAATATAATTCAATGTACTGTTAATTCTGTCAATTGAAGCATTAACATCACTGCTTGCCGCTTCTTTAAGTGAATCAATATTCTCTGCTGAGAAATCACTGCCTGCATTATTAATCAGGCCCGCTGTCTGGTTAAGAGTTGCTATAACAGACTGATTGCTTGATATAAATGATGCTACAGTCTCATCATAAGATGCCAGATCCTCTGTCAGCTTATTAAGATCTCCAATAATTGTGTCAAGAATATCTCCATCACCGCCAAACATTCCATCAGCGCCTGACACAAGTGTCGTCACAACCGTATTGACAAATTCCTCATTAATAGTCTCCTCAAGGGTAGACTTTCCCGACTGTGTTATCTTGGATGCAATGGCATTTTTCTTTGAATTCTCATAATATGTAATAGAAGGAGTAACCAGACCATCTTCTATAAAATCAAACATGCTCTTGCTGAATGACTCTCCAACAACTATAGCAGCATAATACTTGCCACTGCTCACACCGTCTTCAGCCTTCTGCCTTGAATCAACAAATGTCCATCCAAGCTTGTCATTCTCTTTCAGATTATCAACAACGGAATCACCCATATTATAATATTCACCATCGTCATTGGTATAACCTTTATCCTCTGAAAAAACTGCAATCTTTACATTGCCTGTATTACCATATGGATCCCAGTTAGAATATATATTAAACCACGCATACAGACATGGTATAAGACACAGACCACCTATTACAACAAATGCAAAGAAATTCGTTGTAATACCTTTAATATCATCTTTTAATATTCTTAAAATAAGCTTCATATAATCCCTCATCAACATACATTTTTTGACATTATTATCTCATTATATCAAAACATCAAAAAAGTACAATGCTTTTACAGCAGGCTTAAAATCTTTAATTAAAATTTAATTATTTACAACACAGCACTATTATTTATGTAGATAATTAAAGCGGATACAACATATATGCTATATCCGCTTTGAGTTAATTACACATAACTACGTGATTCTATTTTAGGAGGCTGATTACATCATGCCCATTCCTGCACCAGCACCTGCTGGCATTGCAGGAGCATCTTCCTTTATTGTCGCAACAACTGATTCTGTTGTAAGAAGTGTTGAAGCAACGCTTGTAGCATTCTGTAATGCACTTCTTGTAACCTTAGCTGGATCAAGAATACCAGCATCAATCATGTTAACATACTCATCATTGAGAGCATCATAACCTGTTCCGACTTCTGACTCTCTTACTGTGTTAATAATAACTGCACCTTCAAGTCCTGCATTGTTAGCAATGTGGAATAATGGTGCCTCAAGAGCCTTAAGAATAATCTCAGCACCTGTCTTCTCATCGCCTGAAAGAGTAGCTGCAAGCTTAGCAACTTCTTTAGAAGCATGGATATATGCTGAACCACCACCTGAGATTACTCCTTCCTCAACAGCAGCTCTTGTAGCATTGAGTGCATCTTCCATACGGAGCTTAGCTTCCTTCATCTCTGTCTCTGTTGCAGCACCAACTCTGATAACAGCTACACCACCTGCAAGCTTAGCAAGTCTCTCCTGTAACTTTTCTTTATCAAAATCAGATGTTGTTTCTTCAAGCTGTGCCTTAATCTGGGCAACTCTTGCATTAATATCTTCCTTAGATCCTTCACCATCAACAATGACAGTATTCTCTTTCTGAACCTTAACAGACTTAGCTCTACCAAGCATATCCATTGTTGTATCCTTGAGTTCAAGACCAAGTTCCTCTGAAATAACCTGACCACCTGTAAGGATTGCAATATCTTTAAGCATTTCCTTACGTCTGTCACCATATCCTGGAGCCTTAACAGCTACGACATTGAATGTTCCTCTTAACTTGTTAACGATAAGTGTTGTAAGAGCCTCACCCTCAACATCCTCTGCAATGATAAGGAGCTTAGCGCCACTCTGCACAATCTGCTCTAAGACTGGTAATATCTCCTGGATATTAGAAATCTTCTTATCTGTAATAAGGATATATGGATTATCAAGAACTGCCTCCATCTTATCCATATCTGTTGCCATGTATGCTGAAATGTATCCTCTGTCAAACTGCATACCTTCTACGAGGTCAAGTTCTGTCTTCATTGTCTTAGATTCCTCGATTGTGATAACACCATCGTTAGAAACCTTCTCCATAGCGTCAGCTACCATCTGGCCAACTTCCTCATCTCCTGCAGATATAGAAGCAACCTTCGCTATCTGATCCTTGCCTGTAACCTTCTCACTCATATGTGCGATAGCCTCAACTGCACAATCTGTAGCCTTCTTCATACCTTTTCTTAAGATAATTGGATTAGCGCCTGCTGCAAGATTCTTCATACCAGCATTAACCATAGCCTGTGCAAGAACTGTAGCTGTTGTTGTACCATCACCTGCTACATCATTAGTCTTAGTAGCAACTTCCTTTACAAGCTGTGCACCCATATTCTCAAATGCATCTTCAAGTTCAATATCCTTAGCTATTGTAACACCATCATTAGTGATAAGTGGTGCGCCATATGACTTATCAAGAACTACATTACGTCCCTTTGGTCCAATTGTTACTCTTACTGTATCAGCTAACTTATTAACACCAGCCTCTAATGCCTTTCTGGCTTCGATTCCATACTTAATTTCCTTTGCCATCGTCTTAATCCTCCATTAATAATTGCTCTAATCTATATAATATTATGCTAATCTTCTATGCTATAAATATCTGCTGATTAACCTTCAACTACTGCAAGAATATCGTTCTGCTTAACTACGATATATTCTTCATCCTCAAGCTTAACTTCTGTTCCTGCATACTTAGAATATATAACCTTATCACCAGGCTTAACCTGCATAGTAACTTCTTTGCCATCAACAACTCCACCAGGACCAACAGCGATAACCTCTGCCTGCTGTGGTTTTTCCTTTGCCTGACCTGGTAATACGATACCAGATTTAGTTGTCTCCTCTGCTAATACAGCCTTTAATACAACTCTGTCACCTAATGGTACTAACTTCATAATATGAATCCTCCATTCCGCTGTCTTTCTCTTTCCATCGGCAGCTACAATTATATTATTAGCACTCATTAAATTTGAGTGCTAATCAAACTAACATTAAAATATCACTAGCTAATTTTTTTGTCAACAGCTAATTCAAATATATTACATGATTTTATACTTTATTAATATTTTTCCCTGCTTTAATGCTTTTTCCATAATAAAACAGATATTGCTGGGCATATCCGCCATATTTACCGAACCTTTCAGTCCCGAATTGTCCGATTTTTTCAACCGCAGTCTCATTGCCATCAAAATAAAGTGTCTCAACAATTCGTTTAATCCACACATCAACTGGGAACGCCTCGCGGTGTCCAAGCCCAAAAAGGCTTACGCAGTTAGCAACCTTCGGACCTACTCCCTTAATATGCGTAAGCATTTCATTACACTCAGTTACAGACATATTTCTTAGAGCGTTCTCATCAAACTCTCCTGCTGCCACGCGGACGACTGCATCACGTATATATGGTGCACGGAATCCCGTCTTACATTCTTTTAAGTCTTCCTCTGTAACATTTTTCATCTGCTCAATCGTTGGAAAACTGTAGAACCCATAGCCATCCATCTCAGCAAGTTTATCTCCATACAGCTTTGATATCGTTGCAACAATCTTCTTTATATGAGGTATCTGCTTATTCTGGCTTATTATAAATGATATGAGTGTCTCGAAAAATTCCTGGTTAAGTATCCTCACTCCCCACATTGTCTGCACTGCCTCTGTAAGCTTGTCATCCTCACCAAGCAGCTTTTTCTTGATTGCACCATAATCCCTGTCTAAATCAAAATATTCAATCCAAAAATTCTTAGCATCTTCAATTGACGTATCATACAGGCACAGCTCATCACCTTCCTGCTTTGCATGAAGGAATCGGTGTGATGCCACAAGCCCATACTCCCCCTCTGCGAGCTTCTGAAAATGAAAGCACTGTCCGCACTCCATTGTCTGTCCGAGCGAAAAATCCTTTAGTTCTTTTATATATGTATTTCCATTATCTTCTATTAATCTCATGTCTTAATCAGCCTTCTTTTTGTTAATAACAATATCTGTAATTGCAAGTATTACGAATAAAGCCGCAGCAATTCCTGCCATTATTCCAAGTATAACATATCCCGGTGTTGTACTTATACTGGCAGTTCTTCCCAGAATATGGTTACTTGTCGCAAATACAACATGCCCCATGACAACATTGGCGAGTATATAATACGAAACGCCTATGATAATGCTGACAACTGGCATGCTGATTTTAGATATCTTAACTGGTGTTGTAGCGATAAGCGCCATCGCAGTAAGCAGAATTGCTATAAACATGACCATTTTAAATGTCTTTGATGTTAATATATAATACATCTTAACAAGCGGAGCCATCTGCATCCTCAAATCTTCATATATAGACTGCGCGTATAAATGGACTGCCGCCTGTGCCGCTGTCTCTTTCGATCTGATAAGCTGAGTCAGTGTATTTTCCAATACTGTCGGCAGCGTGATATAATTTTTAATCTCATCAATAATAAAGGTTGTCAGGTCATCAACCTCGTCTGATATATCAACATTAATATCACTAAACTCTTTGTCATTCCATATTCCTTCAACAAATGCATCTGTATATTTTTTAGTAATACTTCTTATTTCAGGGCTCTGTTCTATGTCAGTCTGAATATTTTCCATAGCGTCCACTGTCTCGTTTCCAAGATTGTCAAATATAACATCCATAACCCTTGTAACGTATGCGCTTCTTAGTCCTGCATCATCCAGCACACCAACCACATACACATCAGCAGTATTTGCAAAAATAAATATCAGTGAAAATAATACAAGTACAATATTAAGAAGTATAAAACTTACTTTATTTAGCGGCTTATTCTTTAACATAATTCCTCCTGATTCTTCTTCAAAATATATATTTATTATATCATAAAAAATCCACAGCTACAAATTTCCAGATCACTGCCATCAAAAATTGATGCTGCGTCAGCTGTCTTTCTGTAACTGTGGATATTTATTTATAATTAATATATTCCTTATCGTTCATTTTATGATGCAAGATGTCTTCCAATAAAATCTGCTGCTATAGCAACAATCCTCTCATCTGAACTCGTAAACTTACGGCTGACATCTTTTCCAAGCATTATAACAGCTCCAAGAATATCTCCATCTGCTATAATAGGACTTATTATCTCCTGTGAATATGAACCACCGTCCTTATCTTCTATTATAGGAACATATTCCTTGTCAGAACTTGAGGCAAATATATTTTTTCTCTCTGTCATGGCTGCCGACAGTCCTCTGGACACTGATGAATTCTCAAGATTTTTCTTGCCATTGCCTGATGCAGCTACAACATTTTCTTTATCAGTGATACAGATTATATTGCCAGTTATCTTTGCGAGTGATTCTGCATAATCTTTTGCAAATGTTATCATTTCACCCATCGGTGTGTATTTTTTTAGAATAATCTCCCCATCTCCTGCAGTATATATCTCAATAGAATCCATTTCCCTGATACGCATAGTTCTTCTTATCTCTTTAGGTATGACAATTCTTCCCAGCTCATCTATTCTCCGGACAATTCCTGTGGCTTTCATAATTTTCCTCCAATTTAATATTTTGGCAAGAGTGCTATTTCACTCTTTTTGCTATATATCAGCTTTGGAGTTAGTATGTGGAAACTTAAGAAAATTATTCCTGGCTTTCATCATCTAAAAATGCTTTTAATTTTATCTGTGATTTCGTCATAAGATTCAACAGTAAGGTCATATCCAAGGTACGCAATTCCCCTGTAGGTATCATCCGGGAGCACATCATTCTTTAATGACACCGCCATTTCACGCAGCGCATTTATCAGATTCAGCTTAGCGTTACGCACATCATCTGGCGCATTTTTTAATTTTTCTATATCGTAATCTGATGTATTGCCACATGGATTAAGGCATGTGGCGCAATCAGGGGCAATTGTGAATTTTTCTTTATGAATCATATCAACGACACTGTCCTCGTCTTTGCCATCCTTAATATTTATCAACGCATTTTTAATAACATTATCCGTTTCAGCTGTCTTACCATTGTTAGAGACAGCTCCGACCAGTCCTATCAATGCACTTATAATCTTCTCCATCATTCACCACATCCTGTTAATATTTTTATGATTTAATTCAATATCTCTCCATCAATCGAAATTGTAATAACCTGTGATGGGATATGCTTGCCTGAATTTGACAATGCATTCTTGGCAGCCCATTCAAGACCGCCACAGCATGGCACTTCCATACGCACAATTGTTACAGATTTGATATTGTTATTTCTTATAATCTCTGTCAGCTTTTCGCTGTAATCCACACTGTCAAGCTTAGGACAGCCAATAAGTGTAACTCTTCCATCTATGAACTCACTGTGGAATTTCGCATACGCATAGGCTGTACAATCTGCTGCTATAAGAAGATCTGCTCCGTCAAAATATGGTGCCTGGATTGGCGCAAGCTTAATCTGTACCGGCCAGTTGGATAACTTAACATCTCTGCCACTTGCACTATCTGCAGCACTTCCACTCTGCTTTGCTCTCATAACTGCTGCCTCATCATACGCAGGTGCTTCTCTTTCCTCAAATGTAATTGCCCCCATAGGACAGGCTGGAAGACAATCCCCAAAGCCATCACAGAAATGCTCTCTTGCAAGCTTTGCCTTGCCATCAACCATCTCAATAGCACCCTCATGACATGCTGTAGCGCATATTCCGCATCCGTTACATTTATCTTCATCAATATGTATTATCTTTCTTATCATTATATATTATCTCCTTATCTTGATTTTATGTGGTTATTATAATAGAATCAAGATACAATTTATGTTGTATTTCCAACAAAGGAGCAATTTATGTATAAAAATTTTGGAAAATATATAGACGTGCTGAGTGCGAACCCTCTTTTTAAGGATATACCCGCAGATAATATTACAAGTATGCTTAGTAGATTAAATGCTTATACAAAATCTTATAAAAGAGATGAATATATCAGACGCATCGGCGATACGGCAGATTTTATAGGAATTATATTGTCAGGAGAAATACACATATTGCAGGACGATTACGATGGAAACCGCAGCATAACAGCTTCAATCCCGGTTGGCTCAATGTTCGGTGAAGCATTTGCCTGTGCCGGAATAAGCCATCTGCCTGTTGACATCATGGCTGTAGATAACTGCTTAATCCTGTTTCTTGACAGCCAGACACTTCTTAATTCTTGTGACGGCTGCCTTGACAACGGCTGTTCCTATCACCATATATTAATCAGAAATCTTTTAGGAATCGTAGCCCACAAGAACATATCACTTAACCAGAAGCTAAGATGTATCTCCCACAAAACGACAAAAGAAAAGCTGCTCGCCTATCTGTCGCAACAGGCAAAGCAGCATAATTCCAAAGATTTCACAATAAACTTTAACCGTCAGGAACTAGCCGATTATCTCGGCGTTGAGCGGAGTGCCATGTCCGCCGAAATCAGCAGGCTCGTAAAATCGGGTTTAATTGAGACACATCGCAGCCATTTTACACTAAAATACTAATAAACATCTCACTGGCTGTTTGGCTTACAAAAATTCAGCAGATTAGAGCTTATAGTTCTCGTCCGGATTGATTGATAACTGAACACCTGTCACAAATGTTCCTCTGCCATTCTCTGCAAATAACGAGAATAATGTTCCTGTAAATGTCATTGTTCTCGTTCCCTCCGTGCTAAGCCCGGCATTAAGTCCTGAGCCAATCTGCCTGTATGCTATCCTTGCATCCATATCAGCAGTGTCCGCTATCGCATATGAAAATGTATATTTCTCCCTGTCAGTGTCAATCTTTACAAGAAGTTTCATATTCTCTTCTTCTTTTTCGACAGGTATGTGTGCAAGCTCAACACCCATATCATGAATATGCTTATAGAATCCTATATACCTGCCATTTTCATCATTGCCAACATATATTTCATAATGATAATCATTGTTGTAATACGCTGCAACGCCACATCTTCTTGCATCACTACCTGCTATATCAATCACCGCTTTAAGTGTTGTCGTAAACTCTGGCTGCTTGAATGATAATATTGTTGGCGATTTGCCAGCTGTATTAAGTGATATATCAGTTCCCACAAGTGTAAGAGTACCATTTTCCGGATTATACTGATAGCGGCTCATATCTGGATTTCTTGTGAACTGCAGTCGCTTATCAAGCTTATCCTCTGTGAAATCTATATTGACACTATGATCTGCATACAGCATTGGCTTTCCTGATGCAGCATCTGTCTTTATATTCTTCCTGCTCTCCTCACTGTCAAGTCCCGGAAGAGGTGCATCCATGACAAGCTCAATTGTTCCATTGCCATTATATCCGACAACTGGCCATCCATCTTCCCATTTTACAGGTGCAAGATATGTCTCCCTTCCAAGATTATGAAGCAGTGCATGGCTGAACCTTCTGATTCCAAGGAACACAAGCCACCAGTTACCATCTGCATCTTCTACAAGGTCTGCATGTCCTGTCGCCTGAATCTCAGACTTCTTGTACTCTTTATGAGATATAATCGGATTATGCGGACACGCATCATATGGCCCCCATATTGTTTTAGAACGCTGCATTGTCTCTCTGTGGGCGTATTCTGTTCCGCCCTCGGCTATCATAAGATAATACCAGCCATCCTTCTTGTATATATGCGGACCTTCTGCACACTGACCGCCACAGCCCTCACTTATAAGATGCTTTTCTGACAGAATATCACCCGTATCTGGATTTATCTCAAATGCAACAATTCCCCTGACTCCATCAATATTGCCTGTTGAACAGTAGTAACATTTACCATCATCATCCCAGAACAATGATGGGTCTATTCCGCCCTGGTCAACCCATGCAGGCTCCGACCATTCTTTATCAATATCATCAGTATGTACAATGAAATTGCCTTTATCAGTCACATTAGTTGTTATCATATAAAATCTTCCTTTATGATAACGGATTGTTGGCGCATATATACCGCCTGAATTGCGGCATCCTTCCAGCTCTAACTGCGAACGTCTTGTAAGACAATATCCATGCAGCTCCCAGTTGACTAGATTTTTACTGTGATATATCGGAACTCCCGGAAAAAACTCAAATGTTGAATTAACCAGATAGAAATCATCCCCAACCCTGCATATACTTGGGTCTGGATTATAACCTGGAATTATTGGATTTTTAAATAACATAGCAGCCTCCATTCTTATCCTGTGGCATTAAACATGCCAAACTTATGCAAAACCATTTTATATAAGTATAATATACTTTATCCAGATGCATAACAAGCCAAAAAATAGTACTATATCACTTAATTTACAGAATTATTATCTGTCCGCTTCTTTAAAATCAAATACGCAATCACACATATAACTACAGACAACAATGAACCTGATGGTGCAGCCATTCCCATCGGAAACAATGTGTCAGGAAACTTTATTGAATATTGTCTTAAATACACTTCCAGTTGTAAGATTCTTCTCCATATTAAAACTGCTCTCCAACCAATTCGCCAAGCGTAGTCTCCGCCCAACTGTAATTAGTAAGATAGCTTCCTTTAAACAGCTGTGCATACTGCTCTTTTCCAGAAAGGTAATCATACAAATCGCATCTTACTTTTTCGCTGACTATGCGTCTCTTGCCATCTACCGATTCAACCACATCTGTAATTCCATACTCTTCAAGTGTATTCTTCAACCGCAGTGCTGTCTTTCTATATCTTGCAAGCGTAACAGGATTAACCGTCTCATCCTCCCACAGAAATCCTATAGCTTCTTCTGATGTTACATATCCACCTCTTCTGTCTACAAGAAGCGCAAATAATTCTTTAGACTTCTTATTACGGAAAGCAATCGGTTTATCACCGACAAACACATCAAAATATCCAAATGTTCTTATTAATATATTACTCTCTGTTCCAGCAATGCTGACATCCCCATCATCTTCACTATTGTTCTGTGTATATAGCATTATGTATCTTGATGAACTGCTATCCAATTCCTTCTGTGAGCAGATCGCACGTATACTCTTTTTTTCACCTGTCTCAATATCGTGATATGTAAATTCTGCCTCTCCATCACGCAAAAGCTTCTCAAATTCCTCATAATCTGTATCACAATGTCCAACAAAGCTTTCAATTGACGTTCCTTGTGCCATCAACATCCGCCACTCATCTTTACTATATCCAAAGAATTCACACACATTATCACTTGAATACATTGGCATAACATATCCGTCTGCTGTTACCTTAAAAGCAGCTATCCCATCTGTAAAGCGTGTCACTATCTCCTGCATATTCTCTTTAAGATGAACATTCTCGTCTCTAAGCAATGCCACTGTAACATCATCCTCTAATCTTCTGCAGCAGTACAGACTCACATCGCCATCCATTTTCAGGAATATTCCGCTGTAATTTTTTATGCTTCCATCTGACGACCTTGCTGCATATGTAATCAAAGGTGGTCTTCCATCCTCAGTGATAAGATTTTTCTGGCTGAAATCCTTAAAGAACTTTCTCACTCTTTCCTTGTCACGCTCATCTATGGTATCACTAATCCACTTATCTGTTGCATCATCCATCTGCATTGGCACATTTTCAAGCCATTTAAACATTTGTGAATTGTTGCTGTACAGACATTTTACTGTATTTGCTCCAAGATTATACTCAAATATCTTGTCATAGACCTCTGACAGTGCCTTAATATAACGCTTTACCTCATTATTCTTCTTAATCTGGTATCTCTCTGTTATATCCATGCACACGCTCTGGAATTCCTCTAATCCGTCCTCGTTAACACATTTAGCCACCCATCCAAATAAATGTGCTCGTGTCCCATCACATCTAAGCGCTGTTAGTTCTCCAGCAATCGGAGTTTCCGCTGAATACACCCTGTTAAGATACAATGAAAATCTTCTTCTCTCTTCCATTGGAATCATCAGAAACACATTGTTTTTGTACATTTCAAGGTAATCAAGCTCCCCATTTTTTTGCTGTGGGAATCTTAACATTTCTAGTATTTTGTTGTTAAAATATGTAACTTTAGGCTGTTTCTCACATGTATACTTTAAGAATCCACACGGAATCGTTTCATTTAAAAATGTAAGATTGTCGTTAGTTTTCTTTAAATCTGTAATGTCTGTAAGTACTGAATACGCCACTATTCCCCTATCATCTGTCTTCTTAGGTGATGCACAGTCTCTGACCCATATCACATTACCCAGTTTGCCGATAATCCTATATTCAGCCTCCTGCTTTTCAGTACCGCTCTTTAATCTTTCTATAAATTCATCAAAGACCTGCTTGTCTGCAACATGAACAAGCTTCTCATATCCACTGAGGCAATCGTTCACCCCAGCAGATGCAAGAAGCTCTTCCCTGCTGTATCCTGTCATCTCACACAGACTTTCACTTGCATATTCACATATGCAGACATCCGATAAATTATATATATGAAATCCACTGATATCATCTAATATCTCATTTAATCTGTTATCCATTAATCATGACTCCGAAGTGATAATTTTACATATATTATAATACACGGTATCCAAATATTACAACACAAACGTCATCTTATCCCTGCTTCATCCCCCGGAGCACAGTCTTCTGAATCTTTCCGCTGATTGTCTTAGGCATCTTACTCACAAATTCCACAATCCTTATCCACTTATACTCCGCAAGCTTCTGATTGCAGAATTCCTTTATATCCTGTTCCAGCTTTTTATCAGGCTCATATCCATGTCCTGGCACAATAACCGCCTTGATTGCCTGTCCTCGCAGCTTGTCAGGAACTCCTATAACACTGCATTCTACAACGGCTGGATGCTCCATCAGGACATTTTCAACTTCATAAGGTCCTACCCTGAAACCGCCAGTCTTTATTATGTCATCAAATCTTCCATGAAACCAGTACAGACCATCCTTATCTTTATAAGCGGCATCACCAGTATGATATACACCGCCTCTCCATACATGCTTATACTGTTCCTCATTATCGAGATAAGCGCAGAATATTCCCACCTGTTTACCATTTTCCGGAGGTACTATTACCACCTCACCTATCTGTCCATCTGGAACAGGATTGCCCTCTTTGTCACGCAGTTCAATATTATAGAAAGGTGATATAGTTCCCATTGAACCCTCTTTAGGCTGTTTCCCCTTGAAATTAGCCATCAGAAGCGTAGTCTCTGTCTGTCCATAGCCTTCACAAAGCGGAATTCCTGTCTTTTCAGTAAATTTACGGAACACTTCAGGAGCCAGCATCTCACCTGCAGTTGAAGCATGCTTTAAAGTTGGCATATCCGCAATTCCTTTGCGCACAAGATAACGATAAACTGTAGGAGGCGCACAGAATGATGTTACTCCGTACTTGTTTATGATTGTAGTTAACTGTTTAGGGTCGAAATTATCAAAATCATATACCATTACTGCACTGCCAACAAGCCACTGTCCATATATCTTTCCCCATGAAGCTTTCGCCCATCCTGTCTCAGCGACTGTAAAATGCAGACCGCCATCCTCCGCCTGCTGCCAGTATTTTGCTGTAACTATATGTGCAAGAGGATATTTGTAATCATGTATTACACCCTTAGGATAGCCAGTTGTGCCCGATGTGAAATAAAGCATCATCGGATCATCTGCATTTGTCTCAACACGTTCAAATGTATCTTCTGCATTTTCCATCTGCTTTGTCAGATTGTCAAAGCCATCAATATCCTTCTGCACACTCCAAAGTTTTGCATCTGATCCTGTCTCCTCCAATGCCTTTTTTATAGCCGCAGGAACATCATTTTGTGTTGTACATATAATAGCTTTTACTTTAGAAGCCTTAATCCGGTATACATAATCACTGACAGTAAGCATATGTGTCGCTGGTATCATAACAGCACCGATTTTGTGAAGTGCAACTGCCGCAAACCAGTATTCGTAATGCCTTTTCAATACAAGCATAACCCTGTCGCCACGCCTGATACCAGCCTCTGTAAATACATTAGCCATTTTGTTACTGTATCTTTTTACGTCAAGAAAACTGAATATATGCTCCTCATTGTCAACATTACACCACACGATTGCTCTTTTATCAGGTGTCTGTTCAGCAATGACATCAACAACATCATATCCGTAGTTAAAGTTATCTGGATAATTAAGTGTAATCTTTTTAATCTCTCCATTATCATCTGTAATTTCAGTACAAAATCTGCTATATAAACTCATATTTCAACTCCTATGCTGCGAAATCTGTCGTATCTCCTGCCTATAAGGTCTGGGTCATCAGAGAGATCTCTGATTTCTTCTTTTAATAACGCCCTTATCCTGTCATAGAATTCTTTCTTTCCAATATCATCTTCTGATAAAATGCGTTCAACCACGCCAAGGCTTTTCGCGTCCTCCGCTGTCAGTTTAAGGCTTGCCGCCGCTTCTGGTGCTTTAGAAGCATCCTTCCACAATATGCTCGCACACCCTTCTGGTGAAATCACAGAATATACTGCATTCTTCATCATCCACACTCTGTCTGCAACAGCCAGTGCCAATGCGCCACCGCTGCCGCCCTCACCGATAAGTATCGATATAACGGGAACACATAATGTAGACATCTCCACAAGATTCTGTGCAATGGCATATCCCTGTCCTCTCTCTTCTGCTTCCACACCACAATATGCCCCTGATGTATCTATGAAGCATACAACTGGTCTTCCGAATTTTTCAGCCTGTTTCATCAGCCTTAAAGCTTTTCTGTACCCTTCTGGATGTGGTGCACCGAAATTTCTGTAATTACGTTCCCTGGCATTATGCCCTTTCTCAATTGCAATCACTGTGACCGGACTTCCATCAAGCCTTGCTATTCCACCGACAATTGCCTTGTCATCCGCATAACATCTGTCACCGTGCATTTCTATAAAATTTTTAAATATATTTTTTATGTAATCTAATCCTGTAGGTCTGTCAGCTTCTCTTGCAGCCTTAACCCTGTCATATGGTATTACACTCATAACTTCACACTCCACCATGCATTTTAAGAATCTCAGTAAGAACCTTTTTCTGGTTATTTCTGCTCACAATTGTATCAACAAACCCATGCTCCAGCACAAATTCTGCACGCTGAAAACCATTAGGAAGAGATTTTCTCGTTGTCTGCTCAATCACTCTTGCCCCGGCAAATCCAATCATGGCTCCAGGTTCCGCTATTATTATATCGCCTTCCATAGCAAAACTCGCTGTCACTCCTCCAGTTGTCGGATCTGTAAGCATTGTTATATAAAGAAGTCCTGCGTCACTATGACGTTTAACCGCTGCACTTATCTTCGCCATCTGCATAAGCGACAATAATCCCTCCTGCATTCTTGCTCCTCCAGAAACTGTATACCCAACTACTGGAAGATGGTGAGTGGCAGCATATTCAAATGTAGCTGTTATCTTGGCTCCAACTGCGCTTCCCATGCTTCCCATCATAAAATTAGAATCCATGACAAATAAAGCACATTTCTGGCCGCCAATCAATGCAGTTCCGCACACAACAGCCTCCGTCTCACCACTTGCAGCCCTTACTGTCTCAATCTTTTCCCTGTATCCAGGAAAATCAAGCGGATTGCCAGCTTTGACATCCTTATATAATTCATGAAACGTTCCATCATCAACAATCATCTTAATACGCTGTCTCGCTCTCATCCTGAAATGATATCCACAGGCGCACACAAGATTATTAGACCACAGACGGCTTACTGGAATTTCCTTGTGACAGTTAGGACATTTCTTCTCTGGCTCGCCTTCATCCTGCTGCACAACAGCCTCACATCTTCCACCTTCTTCAAGCTTGTTCCTTGGTTTTAAAAATTTAATTAACGCCATTATCTGTTCCCCATAAATGTTAAGTCATAATCACCTGATACAAATCTTTCATCTTCAATAATACTCAGCTGTTCCTCTATATTAGTTGCTATGCCTTCAATGACAAGCTCGCACAATGATGCACGCATTTTACGTAAAGTTTCTTCTCTTGTCTTTGCATATACAACTAATTTGCCAAGAAGTGAATCATAATACGGAGACACACTTGTTCCCTCTATAAGACATGTATCAAATCTGACAGACGGACCGCCTGGCACATGAAGCATTGAAAGATTACCACAGCTTGCCGCATTGATACGGCATTCTATAGCACTTCCATACATTGGAATATCTTCCTGCGTAAAATCAAGTGGAATACCTGCTGCTATACGTATCTGCCATTTGACAATATCAATTCCTGTGAGTATCTCTGTAACACAATGTTCAACCTGAAGACGTACATTCATCTCCATAAACCAGAAATTTCCGCTCTTATCAAGCAGAAATTCTAAAGTTCCCGCCCCTGCATATCCGATTTTTTTAATTGCATCTCTTGCCTGTTTGATTATTGTCCTTCTGCTCTCATCACTGACTGCCGGTGAAGGCGTCTCCTCTATGAGCTTCTGATTGCGCCTCTGCATTGAACAATCCCTGTCTCCGAGACACACAACATTACCATATTCATCTGCTAATATCTGAAGCTCAACATGCCTTGCCGGATATATATATTTTTCAAGATACATGCTTCCATCACCAAATGCACTCATAGCCTCTGACACAGCCTGCATATATGCTTCTTCCATCTCATCCTCATTTTTTATAAGACGGATTCCACGTCCACCGCCTCCTGCACATGCTTTAAGCATGACTGGATATCCTATCATCCCAGCCTTAGATTTTGCATCTTCTACAGAATCAACAGCCTTAGTACCCGGTATAACACTAAGTCCTGTGTTATCAATCAGCTCCTTTAAAACTGCCTTATCACTAAGCCTCTCCATGCTATCTGGGTCAGGTCCGATAAAGACAATTCCATTCTTTCTGCAAAGCCGTGCAAAATGTGCATTCTCCGAAAGAAATCCATATCCTGGATGAATTGCCTGTGCGCCAGCAAGAAGAGCTGCACTTATAATCTGATTCTCGTTAAGGTAACTCTCCGATGCCTCTGGTGCACCAATGCAATAGCTCTGGTCTGCCAGTGCCACATGAAGCGCATTCTTATCTGCCTCTGAATATACTGCAACTGTTGCTACACCCATCTCTTTACATGCCCTTATAATCCTCACCGCTATCTCTCCGCGATTGGCAATTAGAATCTTTGAAAACATAACCTATTCTCCTGTTATTGCAAATGAAAATTCTGCCGACACACACAACCTGTCTCCTACTGACACTGTGCCTTTTGCAAAATAAAATGGATGTTTCTTTCTTGTAATCTCACATCTCGTCTCAATCATGTCCCCTGGTTTAACAGGCGAACGGAACTTCACATTATTAAGCCCTGTATACACCGGAAGTTTACCATCTGTCATGGCATCCTTCATAAGAATACAAGCCGACTGAGCCAATATCTCACATAGTATCACGCCAGGGACTATTGGATTGCCCGGAAAATGTCCTTTAAGAAAGAACTCATCACCACGCACCTTATAATGTCCGACAGCCTCATTATCAACACTTTCAACATCATCCAACAGCAGCATGTTATCCCTGTGTGGAAGAATCTCCATAATCTGCTCTCTATTCATAACATTTCTCCTGATATTACTTTCTTATCTGGAACAGTTCCGTACCATATTCGATAACCTGCCCATTTGTAACACATATCTTTGATATGATTCCATCCTCTTCAGCTGTTATCTCATTCATAAGTTTCATAGCCTCTATTATGCATAATGTCTGTCCCTTGCTTACATGGTCACCTACTGCAACATAAGGGTCTGCGCTCTCTGCTGATGCCGCATAGAATACTCCAACTATAGGAGATTTGACACTTATATAATCTGAAGCTGTATTTTCACCAACAGTCTGTTGAACACCACTGCTGCCCATCTGTACTGGAACTATCTGCTGAATCTGTTCTGCAACATTGCGCTCAAGTCTTACAACCTTCTTATCATCTGTAATCTCTAAGCCAGTAAGCCCCAATTCCTGCATAAGATTTGCATATTTTCTGATATCTGTCTCGTTCATAGCTATACCTTTCTATAATGTTTACACTCTCCTGAATGCAAGACATGCATTATGTCCACCAAATCCTAATGAATTAGAAAGTGCCAATGTTATATCTGCCTTAACAGCTTTATTAGGAACATAATTGAGATCACATTCCTCATCTGGTTCATTCAGATTAATTGTTGGAGGAATAATTCCTTCATCCAGCGCAAGCAGACATGCCATAGCTTCTATAGCTCCTGCTGCACCTAACATATGTCCTGTCATTGATTTAGTTGAACTAACCCATGCATTTCCTGCCGCCTCTTCCCCAAGAGCCTTCTTTATAGCAATAGTTTCAATTAAATCGTTCATATGTGTTCCTGTTCCATGTGCATTGACATAGACCTTGTCTTTAGCTGTATATCCAGCTTCGTGCATTGCATCAGTCATAGCCTGTGCGCCGCCTCTTGCTTCTGGATGAGGTGCTGTTATATGATACGCATCACATGTTGAACCATATCCGCATACCTCACCATATATTTTTGCCCCACGCTTTTTTGCATGTTCATATTCTTCAAGTATCAACGCAACTGAACCCTCACCCATAACAAATCCACCACGTCTCTTGTCAAATGGAAGTGATGCAGCATTCGGATCTTCTGATGTTGACAACGCCTGCATATTAACAAATCCTGCAACGGCTGATGGAGTTATTGTGCTCTCTGCTCCACCTGCTATAACTGCATCTGCATATCCATGTCTTATAAGCCTTAATGCTTCACCAATTGCATTAGATCCTGATGCACACGCTGTCACAGCTGGCATCGCACTTCCACGACAGTCGTGACGTATTGCTATCATTCCAGCTGCCATATTTCCAATCATCATAGGAATAAACAATGGCGACACACGTCTTGGACCCTTTTCCATAAGCTTCGTATACTCTTTCTCAAATGTTCCTATACCGCCAATTCCTGTTCCAAACATAACAGCAAATCTTTCCGGCTCAACATTTCCTTCAATACCACTTTCATCAACCGCCTGTTTTGCCGCTGCAACCGCAAGCTGTGCATATCTGTCAGTCCTTAACACATCATTTACCTCAAGATATTCCTTCGGGTCAAAATCTTTAACCTCTGCAGCAAGCTTTGCCTTAAATTTTTCTGTATCAAACTGGGTTATTGGTGCTATTCCACATTTTCCGTTTTTAAGCCCTTCCCAGGTATCTTTCACATTATTGCCAAGCGGTGTCACAGCACCAAGTCCTGTAACAACAACTCTTCTGTTATCGCTCATTTTACCTGTCTCCTCCTGATTTTTTCATAAAGCCTACATGGCTATACCGCCATCAACTCTTAACACTTCTCCAGTCACATACCCAGCATTTACAAGGTATGCAGCTGCGTCTGCAACATCCTCTGGTCTTCCCATTCTCTTTAACGGAATCATATCTATAAGCGGATTATCAGTCTGATCGCCTGTCATATCAGTCTCTATAAATCCCGGTGCTATTGCATTACATCGTATGCCCTTAGAAGCAAGCTCCTTAGCTGCCGATTTGGTAAGACCTATAAGCCCTGCTTTAGATGCAGAATAATTGCACTGTCCAGCATTGCCCATAAGTCCTGATACTGAAGAAATGTTGATAATACAGCCTTCTTTATTTCTTAAAAACAGACCTGAACAATGACGTATCATATTGAATGCACCTTTTAAGTTGGTATCAATAACTCTGTCAAAATCCTCTTCCTTCATCATGGCCACAAGACCATCTCTTGTTATTCCAGCATTATTTATAAGAATGTGGGCTGTTCCAAAATCACTTTTTATCTGTGCCACCACGTCTTTTACCATATCGT
The DNA here is from genome assembly GCA_934359185.1 of uncultured Lachnospira sp. Classification (GTDB taxonomy): domain Bacteria; phylum Bacillota; class Clostridia; order Lachnospirales; family Lachnospiraceae; genus Lachnospira. Next base: position 129,979 of record CAKRLE010000003.1, read on the forward strand.
AATCAGACACATCGCACTGATATGATTTAGCATTTACACCATATTTATCCCTGATGCCTTCGCACACATTATCTGCCGCCTGCGAATTACCCGCATAAATTACAGCTATATCTGCCCCCATAGAAGCAAGCTTATCTGCAACTGCCGCTCCTATTCCACGCGAGCCACCTGTCACAATCGCTGTCTTACCTTTTAACATCTGATTATCTCCCTTACTCTGTAAAACTTTCGGCATCAGCCACATTAACTGATGCGTCTATCTTTTTAATCATATTGGAAAGTGTCTTTCCTGGTCCGATTTCTACAAATGTATCAACACCATCAGCAATCATATTTCTTATAATCTGTTCCCATCTTACCGGATTGCAAATCTGTTCTGATAATAATTTCACAACGTCTTCTGTGTAAGGCATAGCTGTCACATCTGAATACAGTGTTATCTGCGTACTTCCAGCCTGCTTTATACCTGAACACTTTCTCAGCTCGTCAGCAAAACTCTCTGCTGCCTGTTTCATAAATGGTGAATGAAATGCTCCCTTCACCTTCAATGGAATTGCTCTTCCACCGGCGGCTTTGACTTCTGCACCAAAACCTGCCATCTCAGATGCCAGGCCTGACACTGTTACCTGTCCAGGACAGTTATAATTGACCGGATAGATATTCTCATATCTGTCACAAATGCTCTCAACCTGTTCGTTACTAAGCTTCACAACAGCTGCCATAGATGTATCAAACTGCTCTGCTGCCCTCTGCATAAGCTCACCACGCCTGCACACAAGCTGGAATCCACTTCTCTCATCAACTATTCCCGCAAATGCTGCAGCAGTTACCTCGCCCAGCGAAAATCCAGCCACCACATCTGGCTTTATCCCTTTGTCTAATAGAACCTTTGCCATTGCAAGTTCCATAGCAAACAGGCATGGCTGTGTATTATCTGTCTGTTTTAGTTCCTCTTCTGTACCTTCAAAGCACTGCTTAGAAGTTCCCGGACGTATCTCATCACACATCTTATATACATCCCTGGCAATGTCATATCTATCCCATATATTCTTTCCCATTCCTGGATACTGGTCTCCCTGTCCAGCAAATACATACGCTATTCTACCCATCTGGCTGCACCTCTAAGTACTGGCTCTGCGCCTTCCATAACCTCTTTGATTATCTCTGCCGCAGGCTGTTCTTTTTTTACCATTGATGCTATCTGCCCTGACAAAAAGCATCCCTTGTCATTGTCTCCATCCTGTACCGCACGCCTAAGTGATCCTGTTGCCAATGCCTCAAGCTCATCATCTGGCATTCCACCATATTCAGCTTTAGAATAATCTCTTGCAAACTGTGTACGCAGGCTTCTCACTGGATGACCAAGCCTCTTTCCAGTAACCATTGTACAAAGGTCTGTCGCCTTTAAAATTTTTTCTTTATAAGATGGATGAATACTGCACTCCGTGGCACTTAAAAATCTTGTTCCCATCTGTACACCCTGTGCTCCAAGCATAAATGCTGCGGCAACGCCTCTTCCATCAGCTATTCCTCCAGCAGCTATAACTGGCAGATTTGTTGCATCACACACCTGTGGAACCAGAACCATTGTTGTAAGCTCACCAACATGTCCGCCACTCTCTCCGCCTTCTGCTATAAGGGCAGATGCACCAAGCCTTGTCATAAGCTTTGCCATTGCAACCGAAGCCACAACCGGAATAACCTTTATTCCTGCATCAATCCAGTCTTTAATATACTTTGAAGGATTTCCTGCACCAGTAGTAACAACTTCCACCTTCTCATCTATAACAACTTCAGCAACTTCATCCGCTGACGGACTTAGAAGCATAATATTCACACCTATCGGTTTATCTGTTAACTTTCTTGCTATCTTAATCTGTTCTCTTACATAATCTCCCGGAGCATTTCCAGCAGCTATAATTCCAAGTCCACCGCCTTCTGATACCGCTGCCGCAAGCTTTCCATCGGCAATCCATGCCATTCCACCCTGAAATACCGGGTATTTTATACCCAGCATTTCATTAATCTTAGTTTTAATCATAATTATCAGCCCTGCTTACTCTGAATAAATTTATCAAGGTCATCAATTGTCTCTACCTTCTGGTCTAATTCAATCTCAATGCCAAGCTCATCCTCAAGACTCATAAGAAGTTCTACTGTATCAAGCGAATCAATACCAAGCTCTGTAAACTTACTCTCTGGCTTAACATCCGAAACCTCACATCCTGTACGTTCTGCAACAATCTTTGCAATAGCATCAAAATACATAATACTCTGTCTCCTTTAAAATTAATTGTGGTTTATTATTATTTACAGACCCAATTATATCCGCCTTCTGTTCCCCTGCTATTCCACATGAGTTCCTCAAGCGTTCCACTTTATAAAAAGTGAATAAATCTGCTGTTGATAAAAAAATGCCAGATAAACCAGTATCATAAAATAATCTGGCTTATCTGGCATTATTTATCTATATAAGGCAAAACTCAGTGTTTATCGAACTCTGGATTAAAGGCATAGAAGTTCTTAGAGTCAAGTCTGTCCTGAACCCTTGAAAGTGCCTCCCCGAATCTCTGAAAATGTACTATTTCGCGTTCTCTCAAGAATCTGAGTGGATTTAATACATCTGTATCGTCTGTAAGACGAATAAGGTTATCATATGTCGTTCTCGCTTTCTGCTCTGCTGCAAGGTCTTCCGTGAGGTCTGTTATTATATCACCCTTTGACTGGAATTCACATGTGTTAAATGGTATTCCACCGGCAGCCTGAGGCCAGACCGCAGCAGTGTGATCGACATAGTATGCCTCAAATGGAGTTCCCTTTATCTGTTCCATTGACAGATTTCTTGTAAGCTGATGAACCATCGTGCTTATCATCTCAAAATGACCAAGCTCTTCTGTTCCAATATCAGTAAGAAGTCCTGCAACATCCCTGTAGCCACAAGAATATCTCTGTGAAATATATCTAAGCGATGCTCCAAGCTCGCCGTCCGGACCGCCGTACTGAGAAATTATCATTGCCGCAAGTGTCGGGTTAGTCTGTTTAATATTTATAGGATATTCAAGCCTTTTTTCATAATTCCACATCTAGCATCCCTCCTTTTCCCAAGGCAATGGAGTAGCTGCCCAGTCGAAATAATTATTGGCACCTGTGCTGTTAAATGTAAGAGGTCCTATAGAATTCTCATATGCTTCAACGGCATCGTTATAACGTTTTTTCATTGTATTATAATATTCAATAGCTTCATTATCGTTAGGATGCGTGTCAAGATACAGAAGTGCCTCTGTCATAACAAATCCAAGCTCATACACATTTTGTATTATGCGGGTTTTGTTAGTCATCTCAACCCTGCTTCCATTAGTGCCGTTATTTATATTTTTATTCATACTATTATGCATATCCATCCTGTTATAGCTTATCATGCCATTCTGATTGTTGCGGCATCCACCGTTGCATGTATTATTCATTTGCGATACCCTCCTTTAAATGGTTTGTCAAGTACTGCAAATAATGTACCACGCGTAAATGCCTTGCATGGGTCATAGTAATCGCCCCATCTCTGCCATGGAACATATGCCATTCCAGGAACCTGATTGGAATTAACGTAATTGCAATTCATTATTATCTCCATAAATGTGTTCCATATAGGATATGGCGAAATCCTGAATTGTTGCGTAATAAAAAAAAGCTGCCACACCATTTCTGGTATGACAGCCTTAAATTATTTTATCATATTACTTTTCAAGCTGTGATGTACAATGTGGACATCTTGTAGCTTTAACTGATATCTTAGACATGCAGTATGGACACTCTTTCTGTGTTACCTCTTTAGGCTCATCGTGTTTCTTGAACTCTGCAAGCTTATTAAGTCCTTTTACAAGACAGAAAATAATAAATGCGGTGATAAGAAAATTAATTACTGCCGTAATAAAATTACCATATGCCAGTATCGGGGCATTCTCCCCCACACCCAATCTGAATTTGAGGTTAGAAAAATCCACTCCACCAAATATTGCAAGGATTGGCGTAATAATATCTTTGTTAAGAGATGTAACTATTGATGTAAATGCTCCACCAACAATAACACCGACAGCCATATCCATAGCATTGCCACGGGAAATAAACTGCTTAAATTCATTAATAAACTTTTTCATTGTTATTTCTCTCCAAGAGCCTTCTTAGCTTCCTCTAAAGAATCCATATGTACCAGAATATCGCATTTGCCATTGTTGCTCTTGCCAAAGAACTTAAACAATCCTCCACGCGTCTTCCATCTCTCAAAATAAGAAATATTGTTCTTGCGCAGTATTCTTTCGATACGCTTGCTTTCCTCTAAAGTTACATCCGAACGCAGAACACGTTCATTAGTTCCAATTTCATTCATATACAAACCTTCTATTACTCAACATCAACTGTATGAATCCAGCCTTCTGGTGCCTCGATTTCACCCATCTGGATACCTGTTAATGTCTCACGAAGCTTTTTGATTACTGGTCCCATATCATCCATGCCGCTTGGGAAACAGATTTCCTTACCATGGTCATTAATCTTGCCAACTGGAGAGATAACAGCAGCAGTACCACAAAGACCACACTCTGCAAAATCAGCAACCTCTGAGAAGTATACTTCTCTTTCCTCAACCTCAAGTCCAAGATATTCCTTAGCAACATATACTAATGAACGACGTGTAATTGAAGGTAATATAGAATCAGATTTAGGTGTAACAACCTTGCCATCCTTAGTTACGAATAAGAAGTTAGCACCACCTGTCTCCTCAACCTTAGTTCTGGTTGCAGCGTCAAGATACATATTCTCTGCAAATCCCTCTTCGTGAGCCTTAACGATTGGATATAAACTCATGGCATAGTTAAGACCAGCCTTGATATTACCTGTTCCATGAGGTGCTGCTCTATCATAATCGGAAACCTTGATAACGATTGGCTTAGCTCCACCCTTGAAGTATGGTCCAACTGGAGTAGCAAATACTCTGAACTGATACTCGTCTGCTGGCTTAACACCGATAACAGGGTTGCTTCCGAACATGTAAGGTCTTAAATAAAGAGTTGCACCTGAACCATAAGGTGGTACAAATCCTGCGTTAGCTCTTACAACATCCTCACATGCCTGTACAAACTGATCCTGTGGGAATACAGGCATCTCAAGTCTTTTACAAGAATCTTCCATTCTTGCTGCATTCATATCAGGACGGAACATAACAATCTTACCATCCTTAGTTGTATATGCCTTAAGTCCCTCAAAGCAAGTCTGTGCATACTGTAAAACACCGGCGCACTCATTAATAACTACATTAGCATCCTCTGTAAGTCCGCCTTTCCATTCTCCGTCCTTATAATTAGCGACATATCTCATGTCAGTCTTTACATAACCAAATCCAAGATTTGACCAGTCGATATTCTTCTTTTCCATATCAATTACTTCCTTCCTTTAGACTTGCTAAAATTTGGTATCATTTTAACTCTATCAAAAATAGAAGTCAATGTTAATCTTCAATTATCGTCTGGAAGAAATTGAGATAATCAGTTCTCTTATCTGCTGTAAATGAAATTGCAGTTCTTGGATGCTGGTTTCTCTGTCCGGTTATCATGTATTGTACATCACATCCCCATACATTTCCTTCTTCTTTAAGCCTGTTCATATGAGTCTCTATAAATTTAAATACAGGTCTGATATTGTACTTAGGATTACGAAGGAAGCCAAGTAAAAGTTCCATAAAACAGTTACCAGCTCCACGTCCCATACCTGACATAGTAGCATCAAGATAGCTCACGCCAAATGCACATGCTTCAATCGTGTTAGCAAATGCAAGCATCTGGTTGTTATGTGCATGTATGCCAACCTTCTTGCCATTAGCCTCAGCAACCTTTAAATACTCATCTGACATCTCTCTTATCTGTTCTGGATAGAGAGAGCCATAACTGTCTACAAGGTATATTACATCTACTGGTGTCTTAGAAAGAATTTCAAGTGCAAGCTTTAAATCTTCCTCTTTGGCTGTTGATACTGCCATAATATTGATTGTTGTTTCATATCCCATATCATGGCAATAATTAATCATCTCAACCGCTGCTGGAATTGTACTTACATAAGTGGCAATTCTTATCATATCGATAACACTGTCTGCCTTAGGAAGAATATCCTTCTTGTAATCAGTTCTTCCAACGTCAGCCATAACAGATATCTTCATATCAGTATTGTTCTCGCCAACGATATCTCTTATGTCTTTCTCATCACAGAACTTCCACTTTCCATAATCATTGACACTGAACTGATCCTTAGATGCCTTATATCCAAACTCCATATAATCAACGCCAGCTTCTACATTAGTTTTATAAAGCTCACGCACAAACTCATCTGTAAAACCAAAATTGTTTACAAGCCCTCCGTCTCTGATTGTACAATCTACTACCTTAATATCAGGTCTGAATGATATAAGTTCACCCTTTTTTTCCATATCTCTTTATCTCCTTTATCGCATTGATGCTTTAACGCATTAAACTGACATCAATTGTAACATATATTCTTAATTTGTCAAAGAGAAATTCATTAAATTAATTACATCTTTAAGTCCATGAAGATATTCATAGTTATTTGAGTACTTTTTCCTTATAACACGCCATACAAATGTCGGTGATTTATCTGTCTTAAATGTGATTGCTCCTCCAAATGTCTCAAGGAAATCTGGTATGGCATCCGGATTAATATCTGCCTTGGGAGATATCGTCATCACAGTTCTGTATACTGCTGGTTTTGCTGTCTCATCAAGACCTCCTTTAATCTCCATAATACCAACCTTATGTGCCATTGATTTGATAAGCGCAATCTCAAGAAGATTCTCTGCAGACTGGCATAATGAACCATACCTGTCGCGAAGCTCATCTTTCATATCACTTAATTCTTCTTCTGTCTCAATTGCTGCAATCCTCTTATATACATCAAGCTTCTGGTACTCACTTCTTATATAAGTAGATGGAATATATGCATCAACAGACAAATCAACATTAGTTTCAAAGCTGTATCCATTCTTTATACCCTTAAGGTCATTAACCGCCTCGTTAAGCATTTTGCAATAAAGGTCATATCCTACTGCTGCCATATGTCCATGCTGGCTCTTTCCAAGTACATTACCTGCCCCCCTGATTTCAAGGTCTTTCATTGCAATCTTAAATCCAGAACCAAAATCAGAAAATTCTCTTATTGCACTAAGTCTCTTCTCAGCAACCTCGGTAAGCATCCGGTCTCTTCTATATAGTAGAAATGCATATGCCGTCCTGCTGCTTCTTCCTACCCTGCCGCGAAGCTGATATAACTGCGAAAGTCCAAATTTATCAGCATCCTCGATAATCATTGTATTTACATTGGATATATCCATGCCTGTCTCGATAATCGTGGTAGAAATAAGTACATCAATATCTCCATTGATAAAGTCAAACATAATCTTTTCGAGCATTCTCTTATCCATCTGGCCGTGTGCATATGCGACATTCGCATCCGGCACAAGCTCCTGTATATGCGCTGCTGCCTCATCTATGCTTCTTACCCTGTTATATACATAATATACCTGACCACCTCTTGCAAGCTCTCTGTTAATTGCCTCACGTATCATCTCGTCATTGTGTTCTGTCACAAATGTCTGTATAGGAACTCTGTCCACCGGCGGCTCCTCAAGCACGCTCATATCCCTTATTCCAACAAGACTCATGTGAAGTGTTCTTGGAATTGGTGTAGCACTTAGTGTAAGTACATCAATATTATTCTTTAATTTTTTAATTTTCTCCTTGTGTGTAACTCCAAACCTCTGCTCCTCATCAATAATAAGAAGCCCTAAATCTTTAAATATAACATCCTTGGATAAAAGTCTGTGTGTTCCTATAACAACATCAACAAATCCTTTCTTTAAGTCATCAAGTGTCTCCTTTATCTCCTTGGATGTCCTGAAACTTGAAAGCTGCGCAACTTTTAACGGAAAACTCTTCATTCTCTGCTCAAATGTATTAAAATGCTGCTGTGCAAGAATTGTTGTAGGCACAAGATACGCTACCTGCTTACCTTCCTGTACCGCCTTAAATGCAGCTCTTATAGCAACCTCTGTTTTGCCATAACCAACATCACCACATATCAGTCTGTCCATTATCCTTGTACTTTCCATATCTCTTTTAGTATCAAGAATTGCATTAAGCTGATCTTCTGTCTCCTCATAAGGAAACATCTCCTCAAATTCTCTCTGCCATACTGTATCTGGTCCAAAACTATAGCCCTTCTGTTTCTGTCTTTCTGCATACAGCTCAACAAGATCTTTGGCAACTTCCTCTACAGCACCATGAACCTTCGCTTTCGTCTTGTTCCATTCCTGTCCGCCAAGCTTATTTAATTTAGGTTTCTTCTCTGTATCAGCTCCTGCATATTTCTGCAGCCTGTCAAGCTGTGTTGCAAGTACATAAAGATTACTTCCACCATCATAACTGATTTTAATATAATCCTTTTCTACGCCTTCAACCTCAATCTTTTCAATTCCCTTATATATACCAAGTCCGTGGCTTTCATGTACAACATAATCTCCTACATTAAGGTCATTAAAGCTTGCAATTCCCTTGCCATCATATTTCTGCTTCTTAGTTTTCTTATGCTGCCTGCTTGTAAATATATCATTCTCTGTTATGAGAACGAACTGCATAAGCGGATACTCAAATCCCTTATGAATACTTCCATATGTCACAAGACATGTGCCTGGCTCTATCGGCTTATCTAAATCCTCACTGTAATAAGCTGACACACCATCATCTAAAAGATCGGTAACAATTCTTTTTGCACGGGTTCTTGAATTACATACGAGTACCGTTCTGTATTTATTTCTTTTATATTTTTTAAGATCATCCGTAAGGTACTCAAAGCTGTTATTGTATGTACTGATTCCTCTTGACTCAACCTTCTGGTAATCAGCCACATTAATATACTCTGGCTTATAATCAAGTGTTGAAAGAAGAAGTGCCCTTCCCTTGGAAACTATCGTGTATACCTCCTGCAATGTGCGCATAAGCTTTGTCTGGCTTGGCACAACGTATCCTGCCGCCAGACGGTTTTTCATGCTTTCCTCATATTCATATGCTATAAGCTCCATTCGCTCCTGTATTCTTCCAGGCTCATCAAATATAAACAATGTCTCATCAACAGGGAAATAATCAGTAAATCCAACACATTTTTTTACAAATGAATTAATAAATCTTCCATAATCATGTGTTCTCTCAAGGTCTCCCCACAACTTTCTTATGTGGTTAGCCCCTTCCATCTGCTCCTTGCTTTTGCGCTTCTCATTAATTCCAAAATGTTCAAGCTGGCTCTGGACTTCTGCCTCAACGCTGTCCATTCCATCCTCTATCTCTTCCTCTGTAAGAATACACTCCGTCGCAGGAAATACGGTATAACTGTCACATTTCTCAACTGAACGCTGGCTCTGAACATCAAAAAATCTTATTGAATCAATCTCATCATCCCATAACTCAATTCTTACAGGTGCTTCATCAACATGTGAAAATATATCAATAATACCGCCGCGCACAGCAAACTGTCCCTGATGCTCAACCATTGGCACACGCTCATAACCATATTCCGACAGCCTTGTGCTTATTTCCTGAACTTCAATTATATCCCCTTTGTTCAGTGTAATCTGTGCATCTTCGTATCTTTTAATATCTATAAGCATATCCACACAGCTGTCTATTGTTGTCACAACCGTGAGATGTGAATTCTTTGCATCAATAATCTTCTTAATACAGCGCAGTCTTTCCCCTACTATCTGATTTCCATGGATATCTGCATTATAGAATATGAAATCCTTGGCAGGATAAATCGTGCCAGATTCATCAAAGAATCTGGCATCTTCCTGTATCTGTCTCATCTTGGCTTCATCATACGTAATTATTACTCTGTATCTGTAATCAGAACCTACTGCTTCCGCAAAATGAACTTTCTGGGTGTCTACACAGCCACTTACCATCACTGCCTTCCCCAGAGTCTCATATTCATGTTTTATCTGTTCCATGCCCGCCATATCCATAACAGGCTCAAATAACGCTTTCAAATAACACTCTCTTTCTATCCGTTAAACTTATTCATACCGGATTCAATTCCCTCATTTAAAATACATACAAGCGCATCACACGCTCTGTCAATTCCATTTTTAACATCTGCCACATCTTCTGCCTTAAATCTTCCAAGCACCCAGTCAGCAAGATCCCATCCCTTTGGCTTATCACCAACTCCAAACTTGATTCTCTTAAACTGGTCACTTCCAAGATGAGCAATTATACTCTTAATTCCATTATGTCCACCGGCACTTCCCTTTGGGCGAAGTCTTAACTTACCCGGTTCAAGACTTATATCATCAAATATAACAATAACATCTTCTATATCAGCTTTGTAATAATCCACTACAGCCCTTATGCACTCTCCTGAATTATTCATATAAGTCATTGGCTTTACAAGTATAACCTTATTACCATCTATAACCCCCTTGCCAATAAGTCCTTTGTGCTTACCTTCATTTACATCAATATTATACTTATCACTAAGTCTGTCTATTACCATAAATCCCGCATTATGTCTTGTTTCTTCATATTCTTTTCCCGGATTTCCAAGTCCTGCTATAATATACATATCTTTATCCTCTTTATCAATTTATCAAACTAACAGAATAGAGGAGCCTGACATACAAGCTCCTCTACAATAATACTTCATATTGTGGTAATATTTCAATGCAACTTTTAAAAATTACATATCAATATCTGTTCTTATTCTTCAGATTCACACTTTTCGTATGCATCTAAGACAACAGCCTGAAGATGATCTCTTGTAGCTGTATTGATAGGATGGGCAATATCCCTGAATTCCCCGTCAGCTGATCTGCGGCTTGGCATCGCTATAAACAATCCCTTCTCGCCTTCGATTACCTTAATATCATGAATAACAAATTCATCATCAAGAGTAATGGATACAACTGCTTTCATCTTGCCTTCCTTGTCAATTTTTCTAACTCGAACATCTGTAATATTCATACGCACCCCTTCTGATTGCTAACGCAATTCTCTCAATTCGTAATACCTATATGCAGATTATTAATAATATTTTGGATTATCCTCAATAACAACCATAGGACCATTCTCACTGACAAATCTGCTGTTTGCTTTAATAGTGCTTCCTTCTTCTATAATGCAATTCTCAATATATGCATTATCCCCAATATACGCATCATTAAGAATGATACAATTCTTGATAACACTGTTATTGCCAACATATATCTTCTTAAAGAGAACCGAATTCTCAACTGTACCATTAATTATGCATCCACTTGACACAAGACTGTTACGTACATTAGCACCATTGTTGTACTTAGCTGGTGGAAGATCATCTACCTTAGTATAGACATCTGGATATTCTTTAAAGAAATACTTTCTTACATCACCATTCAGGAAATCCATATTAGTCTTGTAATATGCATCTACTGTCGATATATTGCTCCAGTATGACTCCATCTTGTAGCCATAGATTTTCTTGATATTCTTATATCTGATAAGAATGTCGTTAACGAAATCATGACGGTCTTCCTCTGCTGCTTTCTCAAGCAGTTCTATAAGAAGTCGTCTTCTCACAATATATATTCCTGTAGATACTGTTGACAGATTAGTCTCTAAAGGCTTTTCCTCTATCTCTGTTATTCTGCCTTCATCTGTCATAGATACAACACCATATCTGTTGATATCTGAACGGTCATCAAGCTTCTTGACAACCATTGTAATATCTGCCTTTTTTTCAATATGATACTGTAAAACCTTGTCATAATCGAGCTTGTACACTGCATCGCCTGATGCAATAACAACATATGGCTCATGGCTTGACTTGAGAAAATGCAGATTCTGATAGAGTGAATCTGCTGTTCCTCTGTACCAGTAGCTGCTGTCCGCTGTTATTGTTGGTGTAAACACAAACAATCCACCCTGTTTTCTACCAAAATCCCACCATTTAGATGAACTTAAATGTTCATTCAGTGAGCGGGCATTATACTGTGTAATAACAGCAACCTTCTGTATTCTTGAATTAGCCATATTACTCAATGCAAAATCTATACATCTGTAGCTTCCTGCTACCGGCATTGCTGCAGTTGCACGCTTGTTAGTCAACTCTCTCATCAGCTTGTTATTACCGCCGGCTAAAATAATTCCTATTGCTTTCATACGTTGTCACCTGCCTTAATTATTACGCCGCCGCTGACAAGGGCGCCATCCTGATAATCTTCCAGTGTTGTTTCGCCAGATATAGCTGTATTTTTACCAATCTTAACATTATCTGGAATAACAGAACACTCGCCAATAGTTACAAGTCCTGAATTATAAATCTTTGGCTTGTATACATTCTCTGCCTCTTCGCCAACACCTAATTCAACATTATCTCCAATTCTTACTTCTTCCGCTATAATAGACTTGTACACTTTAGTATTCTTGCCAATCACTGTGTCCTGCATGATAATTGAATCATGTATCTCTGCACCTTCTTCGATGATAACATCTGAACCAATAACAGAATTAAATACTTTACCATGTATCTCTGCACCATCACCAATAATACTCTTCTCAATGTATCCATCTGCAGCAATATACTGTGGTGGAATTGCATTTGTCTTAGTATATATCTTCCAGAATTCCTCATAGAGATTAAATACTGGAATTATATCTATAAGTTCCATATTAGCTTCCCAGTATGAGCTTAATGTTCCTACATCCTTCCAATATCCATTATACTCGTATGCAAACAATCTCTTATTGTTCTCAAAACAATATGGAATTATATGCTTACCAAAATCACAGCCATTCTGGTCTTTCAACTTGATAAGTGCATCTTTTAAAACCTTCCAGCTGAATATGTATATACCCATTGATGCGAGATTACTCTTAGGATGTTCAGGCTTCTCCTCAAATTCATTAATTCTGTTGTCGCTGTCTGTAACAACAACGCCAAATCTGCTCGCTTCCTCAATTGGTACTGGCATAGCTGCGATTGTTATATCAGCATTATTCGCCTTGTGATAATCAAGCATTATCTTATAATCCATCTTATATATATGATCTCCAGACAGAATAAGAACATAGTCTGGATGGTACTGTTCCATATACTCAAGATTCTGATAAATGGCATTAGCTGTACCTGTATACCATTCACTGCTTGTACTCTTCTCATATGGTGGAAGTACAGTAACACCACCAACATTACGATCAAGATCCCATGGAATACCAATTCCAATATGGGTATTAAGTCTTAATGGCTGATACTGTGTAAGAACACCAACTGTATCAATACCTGAATTAATACAATTACTCAGCGGAAAATCAATTATACGGTATTTACCGCCAAATGCTACTGCTGGCTTGGCAACCTTCGATGTCAAAACTCCAAGTCTGCTGCCCTGCCCCCCTGCCAACAACATGGCAATCATCTCTTTTTTAATCATGCTATCACCTCTGATGTTATTTTTGCCTGACAATTTTGTTGTCTTCATTATATCATATTCACTTAATTAAGTAAAAAGAATTTTTTATTTTTTTGATAAATCTTATGGCATTTTTAACACAATTTGCACTTTACACGTAATAATTTCAACACAATTCCTACAATTTGTGTATATTTTCTAACTATATCTTACTATATATTGTAGATTTATATAGTGCATATATAAAAAGACATCCGATTACTGCTCCTCAAAAAAGTGATATTTTAAGGTTTCCACGAATATATTTATTAAATATATTTGAAATTTTTATATTGTCGTTTATAATAGGAAATAATCGCTTAACACATATTAACAGAAAGTCAGGTACTTTGTATGTATAACATTGATTTTAACAATCCGGTTCATGTACATTTTATAGGTATTGGCGGAATCAGTATGAGTGGTCTTGCGCACATATTGATTGGAAGACACTTTACTGTAACCGGTTCAGATAATAAAGAATCAGAATTGACAGATGCCCTTCTTAAAGAAGGAGCTAAAATTGCATTTTCACAGACAGCAGCTAACATCACTGATGACATTGATGTTGTTGTATATACTGCTGCTATATCTGACAGTAATGAAGAACTTGCAGCAGCGAAGGCCAGAAAGCTTCCTCTCCTTACAAGGGCAGAACTCTTAGGCCAGCTTATGACTAATTATAAAGTCGCTGTCAATATTGCAGGAACACATGGAAAGACGACAACAACCTCTATGGTAACACAGATTCTCCTTGAAGCAGACTGTGACCCAACCATTTCTGTTGGCGGAATTCTTCACAGCATAGGAGGCAATATAAGAGTTGGTAAATCTGATTTATTTGTTACAGAAGCCTGTGAGTACACTAACAGCTTCCTTTCATTTAACCCAACCATGAATGTTATCCTTAATGTTAAGGCAGACCATCTTGATTTCTTTAAAGATTTAGATGATATCCGCCATTCATTCAAGTTATTCACAGAACGCCTCCCTAAAAATGGTACATTAATTATAAATACAGACATTGATAATTATGAATATTTTTACAGTGGCTCTGAATGTGAAGTAATTACTGTCGGCAGTAATCCTGGATGCAGTATGTACAGTGCCAGCAATATTACCTATGATGAATATGGCTGCTGTTCATACACATTAAAAGTCAATAACAGCGCTGCTGTAAACAGCAGTTTTACAGATAATAATTCAGATGGAACCATTATCAATCTGTCAGTTCCAGGAATACACAATGTATACAATTCTCTTGCAGCTATTGCTGTTGCAAGAAAGCTTGGAATAGATATATCTGTTATTGCATCAGGTCTTAATAAGTTTACCGGAACAGACAGACGATTCCAGAAAAAAGGTACATTTAACGGAGTTACAGTAATTGACGACTATGCACATCACCCAGATGAAATAGCTGCAACATTAGCATCAACAAAGCATTATCCTCACAACCGCGTATGGTGTGTTTTCCAGCCACATACATACTCAAGAACCAAGGCTCTGCTCAAAGAATTTGCTAAATCATTGTCAGCTGCTGATATTGTTGTGCTTGCTGATATATATGCAGCCCGTGAGAAAGATGTCTTTGGCATAAGTTCTAAAGACCTTGCTTCCGAAATAGAAAAACTGGGCAAGAAATGCTACTACTTCCATTCATTTGATGAAATAGAAAAATTTTTACAAAAAAATTGTATCAACGAAGATTTGTTGATAACTATGGGAGCTGGTGATATCTATAAAGTTGGAGAGGATCTCGTTAAATAGGCTTTTTTAATATTTTTCATTAATTTAAAGTCATTTCATAGTAACTTATCCACATTATCCACATAATTTTCTCTGATATTGGGGAAAACTTATGTGGATTTTTTGTCAATAACCATATTGTGGATAACCCACATAATACCTTATATCTGTTCAATATATTCACAAGTTATCCACATTATCCACAATAAACTATGTGAATATCTCCACTTTATGGTGCAGTTGAACTTTACACCTTTTATGGTGTATACTAAATTACAGTTATTAAGCATGTATAGATATTCGGAGGTTTCCATGAACAGACTAACACTTCACACAGGTTATGACTGCCGTAATACAGTCGTTTCTAATCTTTTTATAGACAGATATATGGCATCTGCCAATGGTGAATTTGTCAAAATATATCTATACCTTCTGCGTTGTGTGACTGACCAGCAGATTACTATATCTGTATCTGCACTTGCTGATTTCTTTAACCAGACAGAGACCGATGTCTGCCGCGCTCTCAAATACTGGGACAAACAGGGAGTCATTGAGCTTACAATGGATTCTGATAAGAATGCTATTACAGATATTACATTCAACGATTTATCAGAGCTTGAAGACAATTTTGAAACTGGCAATTTACCAGATATGACAGATGATAATACGTATGGTATGCCACCAGCAGACAATTCCAAGGTTTCTAGTGACACAATTGATTTTGCAGTTAAATCTGGTCAGATGCCATCTGTTGATCCGCGGACAGCTTACACACCTAAACAGATTAATGCGCTCAAAGCATCATCCGATGATTTTTCAATGATGATGTACGGAGTAACTACTTTGCTTGGAGGAACACTGAGCACAACTGATATGTCAACTCTTGCTTACTTCTATGACACACTGCATTTCAGTGCCGAACTGATTGAATATCTTATAGAATATTGTGTAACTAATGGTCACAAGAGTTTCCGCTACATAGAAAAGGTTGCGCTTGCGTGGGCTGACAAAGGAATCACTACTGTCAAGCAGGCAAAAACTTCTAATATGAACTATAACGATACAACTTATTCTGTCCTTGAAGCATTTGGAATAACTAACCGCTCTGCCGGCAAGATTGAACTGGATTATATCAATAAGTGGAACGAGATGTACCGCAACAATAACAGCATAATTATCGAAGCCTGCAATCGTACTATGAAGGCAACACATCAGCCAAGCTTTGAATATGCTGATACGATTCTTACCAGATGGAAAGAGGCTGATGTTAAGAATACCGATGACATCAAAGAAATTGACGCTCTGTATGAGAGAAGCCAGACAGATAAGAAGCGGACTGCTACTGCCTCTAAGAATTCTGGCAACAACAAATTTAACAATTTCCAGCAAAGAGACATTGACATGGATAGCCTTGAAAAGGCCCTGTTACGTAATAGTGGATTAATAGGAGAATAATTATGGCACTGACTAATGCCCAGTATGACAGCATAATGCGTGAATACGATAATATCCGCACATCTAACCAGCATATATTGGATGAGCGCTATGATGAAGTATATAACCAGCTACCTCAGTTAAAAAATATTGATGAACAGATTATCAGTTTTTCAATGCAGAATGCAAAAGCCCGTATTCTTGGTGAAGATGCTGACAATAATCTCAACGAACAGCTTGCACAGCTCAACAAAAAAAAGGCTGGATGCCTGGCATCTATAGGCAGACCTGCTGATTACCTTGACGGAATATATACATGTCCTCTCTGCAAAGACACAGGATATATCGGTCAGGAGCGCTGCTCATGCTTCAAGAAGAAGGCTATCGAATTAGTATATCACGACTCCAACCTTAAAAATATAACGCAGAGCGAGAACTTCAATACATTTTCATATGATTGGTATCAGGATGATAATCCTAATCCAGTCACAGGTCTTACGCCTCGAGACAATATCAAAAAGGTTGTCACTATTGCAAAAGAATTTGTAAAGAATTTTGACAACGAATTTTCTAACATTGTTTTCTATGGAAGCACTGGTACCGGCAAAACATTTCTTTCTAACTGTATTGCTAAGGAACTTCTTGACACTTCACACAGCGTTATATACCTTACAGCAATAGAATTGTTTGACAAGCTTTCTAAAAAAGATTTTAATAAAGAAGCAAGATATAATGATTCATCTGATTTTGCTGCCGATTACCTTACAGGATGTGATCTTCTTATTATAGATGATTTAGGAACTGAGGTAAGCAATACTTATACATCGTCCAGACTCTTTTATCTTATCAATGAGCGTCTTCTTAGGAAAAAAAGTGTTGTTATATCTACTAATTTTTCTTTGAATGAATTTCGTGATGCTTATTCCGAAAGAGTTTTTTCGCGAATTGCAAGTTCCTACAGCTTTGTCAATATATTTGGCAAAGATATAAGGACATTGAAGACTACTGGACAATAGTCTGTACAATTTGATTTTATTGCAAATTTTAGTTAATAAACCTCTATGGTTATTGACTTCTATAGGGTTTTATTATATATTTTCAAAGTCAGGGTATTTTGCCCTGATATGATATTTACTATTAATTAACTACATTTATGGAGGATTTAATTATGCCACGCGATGAAAGACATACCGCAACGATTCCTTACGGTTCATTAGGAATCATACCTTTATCAAGCTGCACCAAGATGGGTGAAAAGGTTGATAAGTTCCTTGTAGAATGGAGAGAGCAGAGAGAACACGATAACGCTTCTTCTCTTTCTTTCGCCGGTTATAAAAGAGACAGCTATATCCTTGATGCCAAGACACCTAGATTCGGTTCAGGTGAAGGTAAGGGTGTATTAAACGACTCTGTACGTGGCAGTGATTTATATATTATGGTTGATGTATGTAACTACAGTATTGAGTACTCTCTCTGCGGTTACAAGAATCATATGTCACCTGACGACCACTATGCTGACCTCAAGCGTGTTATCGCTGCTGCTGGTGGCAAGGCAAGAAGAATCAATGTTATCATGCCATTTCTCTATGAATCAAGACAGCATAAGCGTACAGGAAGAGAGTCTCTTGACTGTGCTTTAATGCTTCAGGAACTTACTGATATGGGTGTTGAAAATATCATCACTTTTGATGCTCACGACCCAAGAATTAACAATTCTATTCCTCTCAAGGGATTTGAGTCTGTATCATGCACATATCAGTTTATTAAGTATCTTCTTCTTGGAGTTGACGACCTTCACATTGACAGCAGCCATATGATGGTAATCAGCCCTGATGAGGGTGGTATGGGACGTGCTGTATATTTTGCTAATGTTCTTGGTCTTGATATGGGTATGTTCTATAAGAGACGTGATTACACTAAGATTGTTAACGGACGTAATCCTATTGTTGCTCATGAGTTCCTTGGAACTAATGTTGACGGCAAGGATGTTATCATCATTGACGATATGATTTCATCTGGTGAGAGTATGATTGATGTTGCCTCTAAGCTTAAATCAAGAGGCGCTAACAGAGTATTCTGTGCTACAACATTTGGTCTGTTTACTAATGGTTTCCAGAAGTTTGATGAGGCATATGATAATAAAATTATTGATAAAGTTCTTACAACTAACCTTGTATATCAGCCAGAAGAACTTCTCTCTAAACCTTGGTATATCAATGTTGATATGAGTAAGTACATGGCTCTTCTTATTGATACTCTTAACCATGATTCTTCAATCAGCGACCTTCTTAATCCTGTTGAAAGAATCCAGAAGAGAGTTAATGATTATAACCAGGCTCATTACGGAAAGTAAAATATACTACGAAAGCGAGGGACTGATGCCCTCGCTTTTTTCATATAACGCAAAAAGGAAAGGATAAAACCTTTCCTCATTTTCTTTAATTGCTATACTTTCTACTGTTTCGCATCAAATGCTCCAACCGAACCATAATTATTACTCTGCTCGTAAGCTCCTTTGCTATAATTACCAGTCTGTGGAGCTACAACTGAATTCTTCGCCAGATTAAGTTCAAATTCTATCATATCCATGGATTCCTGAAGCAAAACTTTATTATTATCATTGACCTTCATAAGATTGTCAATTGTTCTCTTCAATTTAAAATGAACCTCTGATAGGGCAGCTTTATCCCTGGGCTGCTTCGATAACAGATTGACTATATCAGCTATCTTTATGCCATCAGCTGGAATATTAAGGACATTACATATATCCTTAACATTCTCTTCCCTTCTGGCATCAAGATCATTGATAACGTCTATACAATGCTGCTCCTGTAAGAGAATCTCCTGCAACTTATCAACATCGCCATTAACAATAGCGGAAGTTTTATTATTAGCCAGCTTCATAAGACCTTCATATTCTGTATTCTCTTTATCAAGTACATCTATAAGTGTCTCAATTAAACTAGCCATATATTACCCCCGCTTAAAATGTTAATGTGTCTACGTTATTAAGAATCTTATCTGCAACAGCCTCTGAACTTATATTATAAGTTCCAGCAGCCATCTGTGCTTTAATTCTGGCTACCTTATCCATTCTTACATCTGAAGCCTCTGCAACTGCTGCTCTTGCTGTCTGATAGCTCTTAGCAGTAGATGAAAACTCCAGCTTATCATTGAATGACTGTGTGCTTGAAGACTTTCTAACAGAAGATACACTATTAGTCTGGTACAGCTGACTTATCGCATTATACGCATCTATACGCATGTTGACCGCCTCCATTCTTTTATCTTCATGTAGAATGTATCGGTTACATGTGCCAATAACTTAACCGCAAAAATCAGATTTTTTAATTATTTATCAAGGAATCTCATTCTTGCTTTGTCATAAGCAGCCTTCTTAGCCTCCATTGATGGACGTTCTGGCTCCTTATGGTATACATTGTCAAACTGTGATGCAAGTGTGCCCTTACAATTATCGCAGAATCTTCCGCTCTTGATTGTAGCTCCACACATCTCACATGCTATACCTATTGGAGAATCGTCCGAGAAACGGAGTCTCTCCTCTCTTACCCACTGTTCAAGCTGTCTTATGCTGACATCACAATCTTCTGATATCTGATTCATCTGTGCTTCTTTATGATCTTCAATATACTGTTTAACTTCCATAAACTTGTCTTCAAGTTTAGCTGAACAGGCAGGACACAAATTCCTGTACTGGCCTCCTATATAATTAAACAAACGACCACACTGTCTGCAATTTCTAACATCCATAATATAAACCTCCATTCATATGTATAAAACGTGCCACCTTATATGCCTTTTCCAACACAAAGGCTGATACAGTAAACACTTTCAACCCCTGCTTCTTTAAGCGCTCTTGCACAGGCATCAACTGTTGCACCTGTTGTATATATATCATCTACAATAAGTACTCTCTTATATTTTATAATATTTGACGTAATTGTAAAAGCTTTTTTAATATTTTCTGCTCTCTGAATGTCATTAAGTGATTTCATAGGCATTGTTGCACGATTTCTTATAAGTATGCCAGAATCAACTTTAATTTTCGTAAGTTCTCCTAGTTTCTGCGCAATCAGCTCTGCCTGATTGTATCCACGGACTCTTTTTTTCTTCTCATACAATGGAACCGGGATTATAACCTGTGGTTTCCACATATCAAGCTGTATCTGACAGCTTCTATACATCTCTTCGCCATACCATTCTGCAAAATTTCTGCAACCTTTGTATTTGTAACGATATATTGACTGCTTTATTCCATCACTATACTCAAACACAGCTGCCGCCTGGTCGTACACATGCTTATTCCTTGCACAGTCAAAACACAGCTCCGCATCAGAATCATTTAATGACTTTCCACATTTCATACATCTTGCACTTCCAATGTATGCAAGCTTGTCACGACATCTGGCACAAGGCTTTGACTGTCCCTGTGTACCTTTTACAACATCAAAACAAACCGGGCATACTGCAGGATACAGAACATTAATTAATATCTTCGTTAAACCTGTCAAATAAAATTCTCCTTAATTCTCTTATCAAGAGACGAAAAACGCATCTGCTCTGTCTTGTTGTCTGCCATCTGATGAAATACTTCCTCAATCCCAACCATGCAGACACATTTCTTTGCCCTGGTTACTGCCGTATATAAAAGATTTCGGTTCATAAGCATTCTTGGTCCTGGATACATCGGAATAATTACAGCCGGATACTCACTTCCCTGTGATTTATGAACTGTCACTGCATATGCTAACTCAAGCTCCTCTATCTGCTTGAAATCATACTGTACTTCTCTTGCATCCTCAAATCTTACAGTAACACATTCTGAAAATGTATTAATGCGCTGTATAACACCCGAATCGCCATTAAAAACACCTGTCCCCATCTCAATTGCAACACCATAGCGGTTTCTTTTCTCCCATTCAAGCTGATAATTATTCTTAATCTGCATAACCTTATCGCCCTCACGGAATATCATATCTCCAACAGCCTTTTCTTCTTTATCTGGTGCTGGTGGATTGAGATACTGCTGCATGACATGATTAAGTCTTTCAACACCTACTGCAGATTTTCTCGATGGTGTAAGTATCTGAATCTCATTAATATCAGCTCCTACATAATCTGGAAGCTTGGCTTTTAGCAAGGTACACATTGCAGCAATTATCTCTTCCGGTGTGTTTCTTCTGACAAACAGGAAATCCTTACTGTACTTATTAAGCACAACTGGTTCTCCCCTATTAATCTTATGTGCATTAGTTACAATCTCACTCTCTGCCGCCTGTCTGAATATCTTTTCAAGCTTGACAACCGGAAAACACTCTGACTGTATTATATCCTTTAAAACATTTCCAGCACCAACACTCGGAAGCTGATCAACATCTCCTACAAGAATCAGTCTTGTTCCAACAGGAATGGCTTTAAGAAGAGAGTTCATAATTGCAATATCAACCATTGACACCTCATCAACTATAATCACATCTGTCTCAAGCGGATTATCCTCATTTCTTTCAAAATGCACGGATGCATTGCTGTTATCCTCAGGTCCTCCACATATCTCTAGAAGCCTGTGTATCGTCTGTGCCTCAAATCCTGTCGTCTCTGTCATACGCTTGGCAGCTCTTCCAGTCGGTGCAGCAAGACGTATATCCATGCCTTCCATCTGGAAAAACCTTATAATTGTATTGATAGTTGTTGTCTTACCAGTTCCAGGTCCACCAGTTATAACCATCAGACCATTAAGCACTGCACTCTTAACCGCATTACGCTGTATTTCATCAAGTGTTATGGAAAGCTCCTGCTCTATTGTATCTATTCTTTCATTCATCTGGCTGTCTTCACATGTATACTTGACATCAAGATCAGTAAGCATTCTCGCAGCACTTGTTTCCATATAATAATACCTAGATGCATACACACACTGCCTGTCATCTTCCATCTTTATGACAACCTTCTTATCAATAGCCATATCCATGATATATTTATCAAAATCCTGAATATCTATAAGAAGCAGATTCTTTGCCTGTTCGCACAGAATATCAGCTGGAAGGTAAACATGTCCCTGTAAAACAGCCTGACACAGGCAATAATATATGCCACTCTTTATACGGAATTCTGAATCAATCTTAAATCCTGCACGCTGTGCAATCTCGTCTGCTATGCGGAATCCCACTCCTTCAATATCATCAGCTAATCTATATGGATTTTCCTGAATAACCGAATATACATCCTGACCATAACGCAAAAACACCTTATTAGCCAATTTCATGCTGATACCAAAATCCTGCATATATATCATAGCTTTTCTCATATCACGCTTTTCAATAAGCTGATTAGCTATGTCCATCGCTTTTTTCAGACTGATTCCCTTGATTTCGGCAAGACGTTCTGGTTCTTCCTCCATAATTCTGAATGTATCATCTCCAAAAGCATCAACTATACTTCCAGCCAGCTTCTCCCCGATGCCTTTAATTGAACCTGAACTAAGATAGCGCTTTACAGATTTGGCATCCTCCGGCGCTTTGAATTCATATGACTGTATGGAAAACTGCATATAGTATACAGGGTGCTTTACAAATGCACCTCTGGCAACTATATATTCACCTGCGCTGACATAGCTCAAGCTTCCAACGCAGGTAATCTCTTCTCCATTAAATATTATGTTAAATACCGTGTATCCATTGTCTTCATTACGGAATATTATATTCTCTATAAATCCTTCAACACAATCTAGTGCTTCGTAATCCAACTTATACTTCCTTTACGCTATAATTTCTCTTCATCTGCTTATACAGAGTCTGTGCAATTCCAAGTCCTTTTCCCTGTGTATCTGTAACCTTGGCTGCCATCTGTGATACAAGTTCATCACCAAAATAACTTGATAATGTACCCATTCCAGAATCTGATTCCCCTGTAACTCCAAACAACGATGCATATATGTTATCCGAATCTCCTTCTTCAACACTCGACATCTTAACCATTGCTTTCATCATCTGTTCAACAAAATAGCTCTCAAAATCCTTGCAGACATCCATGAGCTCGTCATCTGTTGCCTTAGACAGGTCTGTTGAATTAAGCTTGCTGCTTATAGAGCTCGTTGTCGCATTAGTGTATGTACTATTATTAGAATATATCGAATTGATATTACTCATAATATTATCCATATGTCTACCTCACATTATAATACTAATACATATATCCACAGATTATCTCTTAAGATTATTAGCCTGTTCCATCATTGTATCTGACGTTGTTATAGCCTTGGAACATAATTCATACGCTCTCTGTGCTGTGATAAGATTAACCATCTCTGTTGCAACATTGACATTAGATGCCTCAAGATAGCCCTGCTTTAACTTGCTCTTAGTTCCAACATCATCATAATCCTCATTAAGAGGTACACCTGATGCCTCTGATTCTTTAAGATATGAGCTTCCAATCTTGTCTAATCCAGATGGATTAGTAAACTGGAATAACGCTATCTTAATTCCCATAGGTGCCGGATTGTTCGACTCGTCTGGATAACACAGGTTACCATCACCATCAACTGTAATCTTAGCAGAATTATACTCTGACGAAAGAACAATCGGTGAACCATCTGAACTTAACACTGGATATCCTTCTGCTGTAGAAAGCATAAATCCTTCCTGTGCTACTGCGAATAAAAAGTTACCGTTCCTTGTATATATTGTGTTTCCATCAAGATCCTGTACAGCAAAAAAACCATCACCATTAATCATAAAATCAGTAGTGCTGTCTGTAGCGTTAGCTGACCCTTGTGTGTAATGCGATGTAACAGCTGAAACTCTCGAGCCAAGACCTACCTGTGCGCTTACCGGCTTCTGTTCCCCATTAGCCGATGTTGTTTTTGCCTGTAAATCCTGATATAACAATGACTTAAAGCTTGCGCTCTCTGACTTATATCCTGTTGAGTTAACGTTAGCAAGATTGTTCGATATAACGTCAACATTAGTCTGCTGCGCAATCATTCCTGACGCTGCAGAATATAATGATCTAACCATAATTATCTACCCCTTCTTATTCTAGAGTTCAGATATACTTACCATCTTGCTAAGCATATCATCAACAGCGTTAATGACTTTCTGACCGCTCTCATACTCTCTTGCAATGCTTATCATCTCAACCATCTCAGATACGACATTGATATTAGATGCCTCTGTGTATCCCTGGTTAACTGTAGCTGTGCAATCAGTCTGTGCTGCCCCATCAACTGTACGGTACAGATTCTCACCATATGCTTCTAAGTAATTATAGTCCTCAAAATCTGTCAATACAAATGTATCAACATATACACCATCTGCATATATTTCACCTGTTGGCTGGACTTCCAGCTTATCAATATTAGTTGGTAATTGTATTGGACCACTCTCACCTAATACAAAATCGCCATCCTTGGTAACCAGATAACCTTCCTGATTCATCTGGAACGATCCATCCCTGGAATACATTGTAGATGTCTCTCCTGCCTTGTTAGTAAAAGAAATATTAAAAAAGCCTTTTCCTGACAGTGCAAAATCATAATTGTTATCAGTGCTTACAAATGAGCCCTGCGACCAGTCACGATATGATTCTCCTATCTTCGCTCCGAGTGACAGGCTTCCAATATTTTCATTGAGATGTCCTACCGTAAGATCCTTTATCTTAAGCGCATACATCTCATCAAAAGACTGTGTAGTGAGTCCTTCTTTCTTGTAACCTGTTGTCGTAGCATTTGCAAGGTTATTGGAGACAACATCCATTCTCTTCTGGCTGTTAACCATTCCGGTATATGCTGTATATAACCCTCTGACCATAGCCTGTCCTCCAATCCTGATCTCTTAATTCTGTGTATCTCTATAACCTGAAAGGAATTCAATAAACTTACCTGTTCCTATAGCAACACATGTCATTGGATCCTCTGCTGTCATTGTATTGATACCTGTCTTAGCTTCAATAAGATCCTCAAGACCTGAAAGAAGCGCTCCACCACCTGTAAGAACAATTCCTCTGTCTGCAATATCAGATGCAAGTTCTGGTGGAGTTTTCTCAAGTACGCTGTGTACTGCTTCAACTATCTGGGATGTAGCTTCTCTTAAAGCTTCCTCAGTCTCCTCTGATGTAACTTCAACTGTCTTAGGAAGACCTGTTACAAGGTTACGTCCTCTGACGTTCATCGTGCTCACCTCTGCACGTGGATAAGCAGATCCAATCTTAATCTTAATATCTTCAGCAGTTCTCTCACCGATAAGAAGATTATGCTTCTTTCTCATGTAACGGACAATTGCCTCATCAAAATCATCGCCGGCAATCTTGATTGATGTACTTACAACAGTTCCTCCAAGCGAGATAACTGCAATATCTGTTGTACCACCACCGATATCGACAATCATATTACCGCATGGTCTTGCAATATCAATTCCAGCTCCAATTGCAGCTGCGATTGGCTCCTCAATAATAGCAACCTCTCTTGCACCTGCCTGAAGTGTAGCATCCTCAACAGCCTTCTTCTCAACCTCTGTTACACCTGATGGAACGCAGACACTTATTCTTGGCTTCTTCAATGTTCTTCTACCGATAGCCTTCTGAATGAAGTACTTGAGCATCTTCTCTGTAACTGTATAATCAGATATAACACCCTGTCTAAGAGGTCTTACTGCAACAATATTACCAGGTGTTCTACCAAGCATGAGTCTTGCTTCTTCACCAATAGCCTTAATCTTATTAGTGTCTCTGTCAAATGCCACAACTGATGGCTCCTTTAACACAACACCCTTTCCCTTGATATATACCAGAATGCTGGCTGTTCCCAAATCTATACCGATATCTGTTGACAACATGTCATTATTCTCCTTTCAATCATCCTATCTCAAAACTTTCTTCTACTTATATATTCTCTATATACATATACAACAGTTCATGTACATAGTTTATCGCATAACAAGTCCAGTTACCATTATATACAATAGATTGGCATTTTAAAAGAGGTAACTTAAAAAAAGTTTAACCTTATTAAACTTAGGAATCCTTTCTTGTAAGCACTCTTCTCTTAACTTCATCCAATGCTTCACCAAATCTCTCTGATGATGCATGTGGGAAGCTTCTGATAATTGACTTATTAAGCCTCTCTGCCTTAAACTTGGCAGCGTCAAGCTCAAGCTTTAAGGCATTAATACGCTCTTCCTGTCTTGCAAAGTACTCACGCTGCTTCTCATTAGCCATCTCACTGAATGCTTCCTTAGCTTCACCGAATCTTTCAGTAAGCTCTGACAGCTCTTTCTTGACAGCAGTCTGGTAAGCAAGAATCTTTCTGAAATCGAGAGCCTTTCTGAATGCGAACAGGAAGTCAACAAGCATCACTGCTGATATCGCAAGCACAAGTCCACCAAGCACTCTCTTATCCATATTATCAATGAATTCCGAAACCGGCACATGAATAACCCTGACCAGTAAAACAGAAAAGAACCCCCATGCTATAGAAGATGAAAGGCATATATAACCTTTGATATTAAACTTCTGATTACTATAATCCCAATACTTCATGGAAAACATAGTTTCCATGACAGCTCCCGTAACATATTCCAGTATTGTCGAGCCAATCATTCCACATATAAATATAAGGGGAATACTCCATGTCACAAGAATTGTAGAGATAAGTATTGTTATCGCTCCAAAACCATATATCGGTAAAAATGGACCTTTTAAAAACCCTCTGTTAGTAAGTCTTTTTTCTTTAATTGACACATATGTGCTCTCAAAACACCATCCAAGAAAACAATATGTGAAAAAATATGCTATCCATCTTTCTATTATAATATATCTTTCCATTTTGAATCTCCAATTCATTTTAGTGAAACTATATTTTATCATTTAATTAAATAAAAATCAAGAAAAGGATGTGCAGAAAAATATTTTCAACACATCCTTTTTGCTTTTAATTAATATCTACAGTTCAGATAATCTTAAAGATATTTCTTTAATTCATCAACCTTATCAAGCTTCTCCCATGGAAGATTAAGGTCAAGACGTCCAAAGTGACCATAAGCTGCTGTCTGCTTGTAGATTGGTCTTCTAAGGTCAAGCATCTTGATAATTCCTGCTGGGCGAAGGTCAAAGTTCTCTCTGATAACCTCAACTATCTTCTCGTCAGATATCTTTCCTGTTCCAAATGTCTCAACATGGATAGATGTTGGTCTTGCAACACCGATAGCATATGATAACTGGATTTCCATTCTGTCTGCAAATCCTGCAGCTACAAGGTTCTTAGCTACATAACGTGCTGCATATGCTGCTGAACGGTCAACCTTAGTACAGTCCTTGCCAGAGAATGCTCCGCCACCATGTCTTGCAACACCACCGTAAGTATCAACAATAATCTTACGTCCTGTAAGACCGCTGTCACCATTAGGTCCACCGATAACGAATCTTCCTGTTGGGTTGATGAAAATCTTAGTATCAGCATCAATCATAGAATGATCAACAATTGCATCTATAACATATTTCTTGATATCATCATGAATCTGTTCCTGTGAAACCTCTGGTGAATGCTGTGATGAAACAACGATTGCATCAAGCCTTACCGGCTTGTCATTCTCATCATATTCTACAGTAACCTGTGTCTTACCATCTGGTCTTAAATATGGAAGTGTTCCATCCTTACGAACATCTGTAAGTCTCTTAGCAAGCTTCTGTGCAAGGTTAGCTGAATATGGCATGTACTCCTCTGTTTCGTTAGTAGCATAACCAAACATCATACCCTGGTCTCCAGCGCCAATTGCCTCGATAGCTGCATCATCATCACCATTCTTAGCCTCAAGAGCCTTATCAACTCCCATGGCAATATCTGCTGACTGCTTATCAAGTGCTACCATAACAGCACATGTATTACCATCGAAGCCCTTATCTGAGCTGTCATAACCTATCTCAACAACTGTATCTCTTACAATCTGTGAAATATCAACATTTGCCTTAGTTGTAATTTCACCCATAACCATAACAAATCCCGTGTTAGTAAGAGTCTCACATGCTACTCTTGAATATGGATCCTGTGCGTAAAGTGCATCAAGTACCGCATCTGAAACCTGGTCACATATTTTATCAGGATGTCCTTCTGTTACTGATTCTGATGTAAATAATCTTTTTTCCATCTAAAAAATCCTTCCTTCCGAGTTTTGATAAATTTTCCCATTATGTGCTCTTTTAACAAAAAACGAGTCCCTCAAAGGGGACCCGCTATCATTACTCTATGATGTCGAAATCCTCTTATTGTTCGAATATAAACCTATGCATATTAAAATGCAAAGGCTTATCTCTCCGCTCAGGTTGGCACCTTCCATGTAATAGCATCACAGCACATGCTGCAATAATAATGGGGTTGCCGGGCTTCATAGATCCTATGTATCTCCACCACTCTAAATAAGGGACAAATAATCGTCTATTAAATTGTACATAATACTTAAAAATGTAATATAAATGTTACATTTGAATACTACACATTAACCGCTCTCTAGTCAAGTATAAATTGACTTTTTTATGAATTTTTAATATAATTGGTTTTAGATTAGGAAAGTAAATTGTTAATTTTATATAACATCTGGATTTTAGGGGGATTATATAGTGAAGAAATCAATATTTGTATTTGATGCTGAACCAGGAATGGTACTGGCATCAGATGTATTAGCCCAGGACGGCTCACTTGTTGTTCCCGCTGGAACAACACTGGATATGAAGAATATTTCTAAATTATCTGATTATCATATCCTTGAAATTGAAATTGAATTCAAAGAGAAGCCAGCGGCTGCAGCCCAGGATGAACCTACATATTACGAGAAAATACGCAAAAGTGAGAAATTCAAGGAATTCTGCAAGGAATATGACCTCGGTGTTGAACAATTAAAGGGAGAGCTTAACGATATAGCAACAAGGAATTTACCTATTGATGAAGAAGCGCTTCTGTCACACACCATGTCAATCATTACAAAATATACTAACAAACTCCAGTTATTTGATATGCTTCACAGTTTGCGTGAATTTGATGATATGACATATGCACACAGCATCAATGTTGCACTCATAGCTTCAATAATTGGTCAGTGGCTGCACTATTCCGATGAAGACATCCGTGTCCTTACACTTGCAGGACTTCTTCATGACATCGGCAAAGTTAACATCCCAGCAGATATTCTTAAAAAACCTGGAAAACTGACTGACGAGGAATACGAAATTGTTAAACGTCATGTTAACGAGGGTTACGACATATTAAAGACCCAGAATATAGATAACAGAATTAAAGAAGGTTGCGTATTTCACCATGAAAAATGTGACGGAACCGGTTATCCTTTCGGTTTAAAGAGTGAAAAAATTCCTGTATTCGCCAAGATTATCAGCATTGCAGACGTATATGATGCCATGACAGCCGCAAGGTCATACAGAAAAGCACTCTGCCCATTTACTGTAATCGAACAGATGGAACGCCAGTGTTTCACAAGCCTTGATCCTAACTACGCACTTCCATTTTTAAAGAACGTAGTTTCATCATATATACATAACAATGTAAGACTTTCCGATGGAAGGATTGGAGAAGTCATATTAATCAATGACAGAAGCCTCAGCAAACCATCAATTATGTGCAATGGTGAATTTATAGATTTATCAAAGACTAATCTCACTATTGAGGCTATTCTTTAAAATTACAAAGACATATTCAAAACTGCCCCTGCATACACTGTAAAAACAGATAATGCAGGGGTTTTTATGAAAACCTATATTGAAGAACGAGCCATTAAAACTGGCCAGTACATTATAGATACCAAGGCTACCGTCCGTCAGGCTGCCGACAAATTCGGTGTCAGTAAATCAACTGTGCATAAGGACGTAACCGCAAGACTTTCCAAGATTAATCCCAAGCTTGCCAGTGAGGCACGAAAAGTTCTTGATGTCAACAAACAAGAACGGCATATCCGTGGCGGTATGGCTACTAAAGAAAAATATCTTACACACAGCCATCATTCATAGCCCGCATGTAAGATATATGATTTCTATGCTTTTGCCTGCCTTTGACCGCTGATTTTAACCAGCCTGTTGCGACAGTATATAAACGCAAACACAAGGAACACATCAGCTGCAATCCATGCCAATGGAGATGCAAGGCAGGCTCCATCAAAGCCGATAGCTGGCACAAGTGTAAGTGCTGCAAATGTACGCGCTGCCATCTCAAATACACCGGCAAGAATTGCAAATACTGAAAATCCCATTCCCTGAATACAGAATCTAATTACATTAACAAGTGTAAGTGGTATATAGAATAACGCAGATGCACAGATAAACCTGTGTGTCAGGTTAATAATTTCAACCTGGTCTGCATCAACAAACAACAATGCTATGTATCTTGCAGTAAATAAAAGTACCACAAATGATACCACGCTGTATATAGCTCCGACCATGCACGCTGACCTTACGCCTTTGCCAAGCCTGTCATATTTACCAGCACCCACATTCTGTCCGCCATAAGTCGCCATAGTCGAGCCAAGAGCGTCAAATGGACAACATGTAAAGTTGAATATCTTACCCCCAGCAGTCATAGCTGCCACATACATAGGTCCTAACACATTAACTGCTGCCTGTAAAACAGTACTTCCGATAGCAGTTATAGAATACTGCAATCCCATTGGAATACCATTGACACAAAGCTTTTTAATGTATCTTGCCTCAACTTTCTTCTCAGACTTAGGTCCGCGAAGTATGCTATATCTCTTATTCATGTAGATATAACAGCTCACACCAGCAACAAGCTGTGACACATCAGTTGCCCACGCAGCACCAGCAACTCCCATCTTACATCCAAGAATAAATACAAAATCAAGAATTATATTTATCACTGATGATACAACGAGGAAAACAACAGGTGTCTTACTGTCACCAAGCGATCTTATAACACCCGATACCATATTGTATAAGAAAACCGTAGGTATTCCAATAAATATGACATTAATGTAATTATATGAATGTTCAAATATATCTGCCGGAGTCCTTAACAGTGCCAACAGGCCTCTGCATCCTGCAACCGCAGCTGTAGTAAGGATAACCGAGAATACAATACTGCACACATATCCGTTAAATACATATTTTCTAAGCTCTGATGGCTTATTAGCACCATATGCCTGTGCAACCGGAATTACAAATCCACTGCACACTCCCATGCAGAAACCTATAATCATGAAATTAAGTGAACCAGTGGCACCAACACCGGCAAGTGCATCAACACCCAGTGTCTTACCCACTATAATAGTATCAACAAGATTGTAGAACTGCTGAAACAGCATTCCAAGCAGCATTGGCACCGCAAAACCAATAATCAGTTTTAACGGAGAACCATTAGTTAAATCCTTTTCCATATGTACTCCTCTCCTGATAGCATTATCATTATGAATATTAAAATGTTCTGATTGGACTACTTATTAATTAAAATATGATTTAATAAAAATGTCTGCTTATCACCTCAAGAAACTTCTCTCCATACCTCTCGTACTTATTCTCTCCAACACCATTGCAATCAAGCATGGATTTCTTATCATCAGGCTTTTTGACACACATATCAACCAACGTCTTATCCGAAAAAATTATATAAGGAGGCATATGTTCCTGTCTCGCAATCGTCAGACGGAGCTGTCTTAAATCGTCAAACAGAAGCTTCTCATCTGCATTCAGATCGTTAAGTCCCATTGATGGTCTTGCTGTTGACTTAGTTCCATAGTCAGTAGCTTTATACTTAGGCTTTACAGGCTTAGACGCTGGCCTTGACAGCCTTGAATCTGCATAACTATCATCCATGAATCCATCATCCGCATACTCATCATAATCAGACATATTAAGCCAATGACCCGAACAGTTACCACAGCTTGCACATCCATGCTCATCCTTGTACTCACCAAAATAATTAAGCATGTATTCCCTGTAGCAGCCTGTACCTGTACAATACAACTCCATCCTCTTCAGACGACGATAGTCATTCTTTAGAAGTTCTTCCTGCTCTTCGACCGAAAGTTCGTCATTGCCTTCCTTATTCTTAATCAGAAACTTGTTGATTATAATATCCTGAACGCTAAAAAGCAATAGGCAATATGCCGATTCTCCATCTCGGCCTGCTCTTCCCGCTTCCTGATAATAATTCTCAATGCACTGTGGCATATTATAATGAAGCACATATCGCACATTTGACTTATCTATTCCCATTCCAAATGCGTTGGTAGCCACAATAACTGGTGTCTCATCATATATAAAACTCTCCTGATTAGCACGCCTTGTCTCATTATCAAGCCCGGCATGGTATCTGGCTGCGGCAACACCATTCCTTCTAAGCATATTATACACCTTGTCTACATTTTTCCTGGTAGAACAATATATAATTCCGCTCTCGCCCTTGTGCGAAAGTACGAAATCCAGTGTATCATTATCCTTATGCTTACTCTGCACAACATCAAAATACAGATTACTCCTGTCAAATCCAGTCACACACACATGCGGATTATCAAGTCTTAAAATCTTGGCAATATCATTCTTAACCTGAATTGTCGCTGTTGCTGTAAATGCACTCACAACCGGTCTGTTCCTCAACATGTTGATAAGATTGACTATCTTTAAGTAGCTAGGTCTGAAATCCTGTCCCCACTGCGATATACAGTGCGCCTCATCAACTGTTATCATAGAAATGTCCGAATTCATCACAAAATCTATAAATCTGTTCGTCTCAAGTCTCTCTGGAGCAACATAGACTATCTTATAACGTCCGCATGTCGCATTGTACAAAGCCTTGCTTATCTGGCTCTCTGTAAGTGAGCTGTTGATATAAGCTGCATGTATTCCAGCCTCATTGAGCGCCTTCACCTGGTCTATCATAAGCGAAATGAGTGGCGAAACCACAACTGTAATTCCAGGCATAAGCAAAGCGGGAAGCTGATAGCATATAGACTTCCCCGCGCCTGTCGGCATAATTCCTAACACATCTCTTCCGCCCAATACCGCTTCAATTATATCCTTCTGTCCATCCCTGAACTCATCATATCCAAATACACTCTTCAGAGTCTGGTACATGAGTGTTGTCTGATTCTGCATAGTTTACTATATATCTTCTCTTTCATATTAATATAGTCAGTATATTCTATTTGTATAAAAATGTCAATTATTATTAACAAATAATTAATAACAATTGACACTTAAATTTCATAATATTTAATTATTAATTAAATATTATTTTTGAATACCTTTATATCATACAATAATATTAATTATGCAAGATTTTCAAGGATTCCCTTGCAGCCTGCAAGAACGTCCCTGTATGTTGCATCAAAATCTCCTGTGTACCATGGGTCTGCAACATCCATACCGCTTCCTGCAAATGTAAGAAGCTTGTACACTTTCTCGTCCGGGTCTCCGCCTGACAATCTTTGAACATTTCGGACATTCTCTGTGTCCATACAGATTATATAATCGTATTTCTCATAATCATCCAGTGTCATTCTGACTGCCCTATGCGGAATCAACGGTATTCCTTCTTTTTTCAGTTTAGCCACCGTCCCACGATGTGGTGGATTGCCTATCTCCTCGCTGCTTGTAGCAGCGGATTCTATCTCAAATTTATCTGACACCCCAGCCTGTGCCGCCAGGTATGTCATAACGCTCTGCGCCATTGTGCTGCGGCAGATGTTGCCGTGGCAAACAAATAGTACTTTTATCATTGTTTTGTTTCTCCTTGTTTTGCCCCGAAATGCCCTGTTTTGCAAGGGTTTCCGGGATTCGTGTGGTTTGCTCTGAAATTACAGATTGTGGCAAATCAGAGCAGAATTGAGCAAGTTGTTACTACCTGTTAGTAGTAAAATTAGTAGTAAAACGAAAATTCCTACTACTAAGGATTTTTAATTTCAATTTGTGGCTTACGCTCTTTATCTTGAATTTTTTGATGTGTTCCATCAATTATAATCTCAAATTCTTCCGACTGATTATAATGTGCTCTTTTTTCAACATCCCAATAATCCAATAACACATTAAAAAGAACCGATTTTTCATTACCCAGACTAATGAGCATATAAAGGTTAACTGTTTCATCTTTTGCAATTGTGATTTTTTCAGAAAAACCATTTACATTAACCTGCATATTTACAGCACTACCAGCGCCAATATTTCTGATTATATATTTAAGATATACAAAACTAGGTACTGTTTGTCTCATTTTTATATACTTCTCATCCATTGATGTCAAACCATATCGAACCTTATCCACTATACCATCCTTAATATCAAACACCCTATCATTAAGTCCAAATTCTGCATCTTCATTAAAGAAAATATAACGAGTATCAAGATATGGTTTTACTGCAGCTTTCTTTTCCTCTGCTATGCGTTCTTGCTCATATAATTTTTGTTCTTCTATTTTCTTATTGTTATCTGAAATAGTAATAAAAACTGCTACTAATGTTGCTATTCCACCAAGATAACTTCCCAAAAATCCTGCCCATGCTTGATTATCAATATTACTAGGAAACGCATTGCCAAATATAAACAAATCAATTAGCAATGGTACAACTATTATCAACGCTATAAATCCAATTATTTTCAAAACTTTTCTCAATTTATATCATCCTTCCTAATCATTTTGAAATACGTGAAATATATGTTTTCATTATTATTTTGCTTATATTAAATGCAATAATTACTCTCCGTAATAAATTGCAATCGGATGAATTACACAGAGGTTCTTTTCTTTTGTAGGAAGCAATCCTCTTAATGCTTCGTGTGCTGAAAATTGAATTTTTTCAAAAACATTATCGTTATCTGTAGGGTTAAAATCTTCACCAATCAAATTAGTCACCATTCCGATGCATGTGATTGAACCTCCATACTTAAATCCCATACACTTTGAATCAATTCTAAAATATTTATCATCAACAGGTATAATATATCCATCTTTAGACAACAACAACCTTTTGTATGGAATCAGTCTCTTCAGCAAACGTATCATTGAATTGAGCATATCAATTTGCCCAGCACTCTTTTCAATTGTTTCATCCAACAATTGATTAAATTTATCTTTATTATTCTTCGCTGTTTCCTGTTTGTTGATTCAGACGCTTTCTTTTCTATTTGTTCTTTTGACAACTCCTTCATTAGTGTAGAATCTTCTCCAATCTGAAAAATATTCTCTAAGTAATCTAAGTCAACAAATGTAAACTTCCTCCATAATTTCAGATAATTGCCTTCTTCATCAAAATCCTGTATTCCTTCTTTAACATCATGAATTTTTATGTATTTGCATGCCTCATCAAATGCTGCGTCATGCAAAACTTTTTCTATTACATCTTTAGATGCATGTCCATTTGAAATAACACCTTCAAATTCTCCCGACATTTCTAATTGAGCTTTTGCTTCTACAAATTTCCAGAAACCTCCAGAAGAAGATGCATTTACTTTAGGAGAAAACAATTTTCTTCGATTCTTATTTTTGGTTTCAGACGCCTCAATAGTTCTTTGAGTTATTATCCCCTTTTCCGCTTGAGCAATAATAGAATTTACTATATCTGTGTCTAAATACAAAAACTGTTTCATTTGGTTTACCTCCAATACAACATTTCTCCAAAATATATTATATCAGTGGCTTAGTGTTTTTTCCACAAAAATAACGCCCCAGCCATAAAGCCAGAGCGTCACAAATCTTCTATATTATATTGCCTTAAACATTTTCTGCGACATCGGTTTCTCATTTTTCTTTTCAATCTCCGCCTGTGCTTTACGAAACTCCTCCATCCGTTTCAGTTCTTCCTCAGCATCATCAAATCCTATATGCGTGTACACATTCATTGTAACAGATATATCCGAATGTCCCATAAGGTACTGCAGCGTCTTGGGGTTCATTCCCGATTTTGCCATATTGGAACAATAGGTGTGTCGGCACACATGAGGAGTAATGTTTGGCATCTGCACCCGGTAGATATCATTGTACCTTCCAACCATATGATTGAAACGATGCTGCCAATGCATTGCCACAAGTGGCATTCCATTATCATCATAGAATAGGAATCCACTATATCCGTCTATGGATTTCTCCACTTTCGGTGCATTTCTATCCTCGATGATTGCCTGAAACATCTGTGCCACATCCTCTGTGATTGGCAATACTCTTGTTCCGGCATCCGTCTTTGTGGTTTCTATGATATATCGCATATCCGATGTTCTCTGCAACTGATGGTCGATATTCACAGTTCTGTTCTCCAAATCAATGTCCTTTAACGTCAGTCCAAAAAATTCCGATATTCGCATTCCCATATGAAATAATATGTACACCACTTCATAGTATTTACAATACACCACATCGTCATGCACAAACTTTAGGAACTTTCTCATTTGGTCTTTTGTGATTGCCTCTCTTGTGACTGCATCATTTACAAATACTCCAGCAAGCTAAAATCCGAATAGATTCTTTACCAGAAAGTCATCATCTACCGCCATATGAAATGCTGGTTGCAGCAACACTCCCCTAATGGTGTGAATGGAACTTCAGCTTTTCTCATCTTCTTGCTACAACTTTATAAGAAACAGCTTTACCTCAGAAGTTTTCACACTTCATATCGTTTTTTCTAATTCCTTGTTCATTGAGAACGAGATAAAATTGTCAAGGTACAAATTCGTTACATCATTTTGTGTAACTTTTTATTGTTTTCATGAATATTTTAAGCTATAATATAACCGAAGTCCAAAAACTGACGGTAACGCTAACGGTTACGAATTAACGATTGGAATGAGGTATTGATATGCCGTTAAACCGGAATGATGAAACAATTCCATCAGAAGCAGATAAAACAACAGATATATTAGGATTTAAAGAAATCGGTGGTATCGGACAACTGATTTACCATCCTTTCCGATTCAAGAAATATGAACTTGATATTGATAAAAGCAATGATTATTGCGCAACACCATTTTGTCGCCTCGGATATGAACCAATCTTTCCTAAAGAAGATTTTCTTTCCGGACAGGGACTGCTTACCAGCCTTTGCAATCTGGCAATGCAGATAAACAGCTTTGATAATAAAATTCCATATACGCAGCTCATCATGGAATGGTGTACAAATAATATGCATCCATATAATATTGATTTCATTTATTCTGAATTGAATGAATCGTTTGATATAAATAGCTTCGATGCAGAAATGGTAGAAAAAGACGGAACATTCGAGATTAACAACTTCTTAGATGACCTCGGGAAATTATATAATGCAGTCATGTTTTATGTTGCTCTCGAAGGTGTCTGTATTGCCGATGACGAAGCTGCATATGCTTTATTCAAAGAAGGAAAATACTTTGAGGACTACTCTTTCTTTGATAAATATAAGCATCCTATCGTTGCAATACCGGATGACTTAGATTATGGGGAGACAAAAGGAAATCTCATAGAAGAAATGCGAATTGATACTGAGTACATTAAAAATCATCCGGCAGAAAAACCTCCAACCGGAGAATTTGCTACTACACCATATGACGATTACGATGAATTGCGGAATGCGCTTATTGACATCATTCCGGAATTTACCATGAAATTAAAGGTAGATCCCCGCACTAACCGATTAGAATTTTCTACCGATATTAATTCTGTATTTGATATTGCATGGCTGACACTTGCAAGAATGCTTTCCGAAGACCCTGCACCAGAAGATAAAGGCAAATCGGATAATCGCCCAGAAGGCATTATGATTCGTTGTCGGAACTGTGGTAAATTCATAATCCGAAAAAGTAACCGACAGGAATTTTGTGATGCCGAAGAATGCCAGAAGGTTCGAAATGCCCGAAAGCAAAAAGCCTATCGTGAGCGAAAAGCCTATCGTGAGCGAAAAGCCATTGAAAAGGCTCAAAAAATCAAGAAAAAAGCACATTAATTTATATGATTTGGCGGAAAGGCAAATAGATTATTGTATATAATATCAGCCAGCTACATGCAATTATGTGCTATGATATTATATAAAATATGTTACAAGACACCAGAATCCCCCCTATGCAATTTCGCGAAAAAACGTGTTTGATGGGGCATCGGTCTTTAGGATGAATAGTTACAAAGATAATACTCCCCATGGGGTAAAGGAGGACATACATAATGGCAGATTTCGAAGTACAAGAAAAAGACGGGAAAATATATTGTCCCTTAAAGAAAGCATGGCACGTATCAACACCAGAAGAAAAAGTTCGTCAATATTACATCGCTATTCTTGCTAACAAATATGGATACTCTCTTGAACAAATGGAGCAGGAACTTAAAGTAAATAACTCCAAACGTGGTCAAGGTAAAGCTCGCGCAGATATTGTAATTTGGAAAAGTGAGCAGGACAAAAAAGACAAAAAGGCTGCTTTTATTGTAGTAGAGTGCAAAGCTGAAAATGTTAAGGTTCGAGTTGAAGATTATTACCAAGGATTTAATTATGCTTCTTGGGCACATGCAGAATTCTTTGTAACAACAAACGAAAAAGAAACAAAATATTTTAATGTAGACCCTGCATATTTACCTCAAAAATTAGATGAAGTTGTAGCTATTCCTACTGCTAAAGATGTAGATGATGCTGCAAGAATTGAACAAATCAAAAATCAAACCAAGCTTTTTACACGTGATGAATTCACAAAGACGTTACGCGCTTGTCATAACATAATTAGGAATAATGATAAGCTATCTCCAGAGGCTGCGTTTGACGAAATCAGCAAACTACTTTTCATGAAAATTAGATTCGAGCGTGACAATAAGGGTATGAAAGTATTCACAAAACAGGAATACCTTGATGCTGCCCAAAATCACGAAAAAAATGTTAGACCGGGTCTAAAGGGCACTGACTTATACGCACTCTCTTACATGCAGTTTTTATTTAGAACTACTAAAGAGTTCTTTAAAGATGACAGATTATTTGATGATAAAGATGAAATAAATATCAGAGAGAATAGTTTCATTCAAATCTTGGAGAAACTTGAAACATTTAATCTATCCGATACGCAAGATGACGTTAAAGGAATAGCATTCGAAGAATTCCTAGGGACAACATTCAGAGGCGAATTAGGACAGTTCTTCACCCCTAGAACTATCGTTGATTTTATGACAGAGATTCTTGACCCTCAAGAGGGTGAGGTAATTTGTGACCCTACCTGTGGCTCTGGTGGATTCTTAATTAAGGCTTTTGAATATGTAAGAGAAAAAATAGAGGCAGATATCCGTTCAAAAAAGGATTCTTTAAGACTTTCCATTGAAGGGAATGACTACGATGCTCTTCCAGAAGATAAACAAGTAAAGATAAGTCATTCCATAGATAAAATGCAAGTAGCACTAAATACTGAATTAGATACTGGCATTGAGGGTAGTCGAATGTATCAGCTTTCTAGGAATTGCATTTATGGTACAGATGCTAATCCACGTATGGCTCGTACATCTAAAATGAACATGATTATGCATGGCGATGGTCATGGTGGTGTGCATCATCATGACGGGTTGCTTAATATTAATGGTATTTTTGAAGAGAGATTTGACGTTATCTTAACAAATCCACCTTTTGGTCAGAATGTGGATAGAGGTCAGCTCATTTCAGAAGCAGATAAATTCACTGACGAAGAAATGAAGAAAAAATATAAGAAAAAATATGGTGCAGCTTACGATGAAGCCCTAAAGCAGGTTGATGACCATATCGGCGAGTCATTACTATCTCTTTACGATTTAGGTAATACTTCTACACTGACAGAAGTTTTATTTATGGAAAGATGCTTACGACTTCTAAAAAAAGGAGGTCGTATGGGGATGGTACTCCCAGAAGGCGTTCTAAACAATAAAAACCTTCAGGCTGTTAGAGAATATTTTGAAGGAAAAGCAAAAATTATTCTGATTTGCTCTATCCCACAGGATGTATTTATAGCTGCAGGCGCAACTGTAAAACCAAGTCTTGTTTTTATGCGAAGATTCACAAATGATGAAGAATCTGAATATGCAAATTGCAAGTCTGAAGCACTTGCTGAAGTAACAACTTTACACCAAGCAGAAATTGACAAATTAGAAGCCACTATTGCTAAAGCAAATGCTCTCACGGAATCACTTAAAGATGACCTTAAGAAGGCACAGACAAAGCTTAAGCAGGCAAAGAAGGACAAGAAAAATACAACATCAGTTGAGACAGAAATAACAACAATCAAAAAAGAGCAAGCTGACAATAGGCTAAATAAGAAAACTGCCGAAAAAGAATTGAAGGGACTTTATAAGCAGATTGATGAAGAGACAAAACCGGTTGTTAAGAAGAAGTTTGATTATGATATTCCTATTGCAAAGATTGATGATGCTGGAATTACAACGACTGGTGCTGCATCCGAAGGAAATCAGTTACCGCAGTTAGTAGATGAATACTCAGCTTATAGAATACAGAATAATTTATGGCCAGTTTTAAACAATGAAATAATCTATGCGATGAATACCGACGGAAAATATTGTAGGTATATTGGTAGTCAGGAGGTGGTGTTGAATGAGCAATAAACCAGCACTACTTTCAACTGTTCCTTTTTCTTCATTTTCCCAATGGGATGTGAAACAGTTCTTTTTTGCAAAGATACTTTCAAAATATCCCGTGGAGGAATTAGGAAAACATTTAATTCATCAAACAGAAAAAATACAACTATCTGATGAGCCTACCAAAGAATTCACCATATTAGGCGTGTCAAATAAAATCGGTATGTTTGATGCTTCTACTGAAAAAGGAAGCAAAATTAAACAAAAGTACCATGTTGTAAAAGATAATTGGTTAGCCTACAACCCATATCGAATTAATGTAGGTTCAATAGGAATAAAAACACCTAATTTGAAAGGTAGTTATATAAGTCCTGCATATGTTGTTTTTAGTTGTAAGGATACTATTCTACCTGAATATTTGTGGCTGATGATGAAAAGTGATTTCTTCAATAAGCTTATCAAGGATTCGACAACTGGTTCAGTTAGACAAACATTGCATTTTGAAAAACTTGCATCTATAAAAGCACCTATACCTTCTGTGACCGTGCAACAACACATTCTCGACGCATATCATGCTAAACTTGATGAAGCAGATGAAAATATCAGGAAAGGTAATAATTATAACGATGGATTGTTATTAAGTGTTCAAGCTGATGTTTCAAATTTAAAAAACAAAACAACTAAAAATACTGCTAGTTCGTCAATCTTGCAAATTATCCCTTTCACATCTACTATAAGGTGGGAAGTTGACTATATACAAAAGAAAGGACGATTAGAGACCATATACAATAGTTTTAAGTATCAGGAATATTGTATTAACGATTTGCAAAAGGAATCACTATTTGGACTTTCAGTGAAGGCTTCTTTAGATAAGAAAAATGGTATGATTCCTGTATTAAGGATGTCGAATGTGATTAATGGAGAACTCGATTTTTCAACATTAAAATATTTGCCTGAAGATTGTGCATCAACTGAAAAAGAGCCTCAAAAGTGGATTTTACGTAAAGGAGATTTCTTAATAACGAGAACTAATGGTAGCAAAGATTTGATAGGAAAAGCCGCTATTTTTAACAGTGACGAAACATATACGTATGCATCTTATCTCATCAGATATCGTTTTGACACAACTATTGTGTTACCTGAGTATGTAAATATTTTATTTATGACACCTCTTGTTCGAGAACAAATTGCAGTTATGCGAAGACAAGGAGGGGGACAATATAACCTGAATAGTGACGAAATTGGAGCTATCCGCCTTCCAGTTCCCTCTATATCAATTCAGAAACAAATAATAAAGAAATTCTTTGATGCAAAAGATGAAGCCCAAATATATTATGATGCAGCCACTAAATGTCAAATCGAGGCAGCCGTAGATTTCGAAAAAGAAATATTCTCTTAAACTAAAAAAGCCACA
Source organism: uncultured Lachnospira sp. (assembly GCA_934359185.1). Taxonomy (GTDB): domain Bacteria; phylum Bacillota; class Clostridia; order Lachnospirales; family Lachnospiraceae; genus Lachnospira. The sequence continues at coordinate 172,624 of CAKRLE010000003.1, forward strand.
ATCCCGGTAGTCTCCCTACCAACAATTGTGGCTTTTTATGTTCAAAGTTTTGTATGTGTGCCATCGCTTAGTAGTCCCTTACTACTAAGGATTTCTCCCCCACACCTTTGCCTTTATCCAGATTCCGCCCATGAGCCTTAGTAGTCGAAACCGTAGTAATTCCAAGGCTTTCTGCCATATTCTGCACTGTGTTGCCCCAGTCTGCGAAGGTATGCATTATCATAAAACTGGAGTTCCGTGGCAGATGAATAAAACTTTTATCATAACCCCGAAATCCTCCATAATCCTCTATAAATCTTTGCACCTACGCCACCAAGATTTCACTTTTAATATGCTAATATGCAATCCTAAAATAATCCAGATATGCTTTATATTTATCTTGCGCTTTCAGGCAAGTGTCAATCAGATACCCATTTTCATTGTTCCATTCTTTCAATCCACGATAGTAAAACATCTTTAAATTATCCTCGATAATAAATGGAACAATATTATATTTCAGACATTCTTTAAACATAATCAATCGGCCAATACGTCCATTGCCATCCTGAAATGGATGAATACGCTCAAACCTTACATGAAAATCAAGAATATCCTCAAAGGACTTTTCTTCTTTGTTATTGTACTCCAACAACAATTTCTTCATCCTATCTGCAACTTCTTCCGGAAGTGCAGTCTCCATTCCGCCGACTTCATTTGGCAGTTTTTTGTAATCACCGACAGCAAACCAATCCTTTCTGGAATCACTGGTACCATTTTTCAGGACCTGATGCAGTTCCTTGATAAATTTTTCCGTCAATACCGATTTTGCGTGATCAATAATCATATCAATACATCGGAAATGGTTTGCCGTTTCAATCACATCATCTACATTAAGCACTTCTTTTTCTATACCAATGGTATTCGTCTCGAAGATATATCGGGTCTGTTCATGAGTCAGGCGACTACCTTCCATATGGTTTGAATTATATGTTAAATCAATCTGTGTCTTATGATAAATACCACCAGAATATTTATTTGCCTTCTCATCCAGCAAAATATCCAGCAGAGTTGTCGATTTTTCTTTCTTCTTGTTAGAGCGCTCCGGCTTTGGGGCATTTTCCGGAATATTCCATGTCTTTCCGATAAGAAATGCTCCCGGCACACGCCCATGAGCACAATAATTTCTTACACTACGTTCAGATACATCCCATTTTTTCGCCATTTCAGCAACTGAAAGGTATCGCATCTGCCGTCCTCCTTTCACACGATGAAAAATCCATTCTATAACTTTTCATTTCCATGATTTCAAAATTACACTTATCATAGTTAGTATACCATATTATCGGCAATAAATCTATTTATTTATGTTTGTTTTTATTATTTTTGCCGACGCAAATCCAAAGCCGTCCCATTAATACCAGATCATTAAACATCATCTGAACATAGTAATCTCCAACCAGCTTACACGTAATACCATTTTCTTTGATTCTATCCTTCATCTTCTTAACCTCGATTCATGATTTTTTATTCACATTGAGACTCATTGGTGTAGTAACACCATCTGCGAGCCTCCCCTTGATATTACTCGACTTTTTTGAAATTTCTGCAAATATTGCTGTGGCAGATGAATATTTCAAAATGGTACAATTCAAAGCAACGTGTAATAGCCAAATAGTAGTAAATTAGAGGTTTTCAGACTACTAACGCAGGTATACATCGTTAAAGGATTGACCTATAAAGCATTATATAATAATCTGCTTCACATCTAAAAAATCCGTAATAATTCGGTTTTGATTACTTCGTCTGGCAATCCAATATATTTAAAAAAACTAGCATAGACAATTGCAAACAATGGGACATATATCTTTGCACTTTCCTCCCATTTTATTGTACCAGAATGTGTCTTATTATCACGCAATTTTACAAAAGATGCTATACTATTCTCATTTACTACAGATAACGAGTATTTTGACACAATTGCATTCACTACATCACTATTTTCATTATATAGTGTAAGTATTTTCCGTTTCGATGTATAATCCAAATATTTAAAAGCACTACTAATTGTAGTTTCTTTATTTGCATCAATTTCATTATGTTCTTTAACAAATTCTGATATCGTATTTTTAATATTCTTTTTCAATTCCTCAATAAGTGCATCTTTCTCTCTTTTTCTCTTATCATCTAGATGGTAAGAAACTTCTAAAGCCGTACATAAATCTTGAACATTTTTGATTGATATTCGGTTAACCATTTTATTATCTTCAGGAAGAAGCTCAAGCAATGAATCAACCTTACTATTTATAATTCCATCTACTAAATTAGGAATATAATCAAAAATACTACTTATTTGAATCACCCTATGACTTTGTCTTGTAGAATAATTCTCATAAGAATCAAAAATTTTGCATATTCCTGTCTTAAAATACCCTTGTTCAGAATTTCTTTGGCTGAGATATACTTCTTCAAAGCAAACATTATTTTGAGAAGTCAAAATTGCAACAATTTTTCTCACTATATTGTAGTATTTTTCTATCTTTTCAAAACTTTGAGCATTTTCAAATGAAAAGCGAAAAAATGTATACATTTTTCCAAGATTATATGCACCTCTATTTTCTGCATTGTAAGTTTCTGCTGTTCGTCCTACTGAAACAGTTAATGTTACTTTTTCATTTTCAATCTGAAACTGTATTGTCCGGGTATAGTCTCTCCAAGGGCGCATTTTTATAGTTCCTGCTCCATCATATTTTAATAATTCGGAGATATCGGTTTTCTCAATTGCTATTTCTGGAGTATATAATGCATTTATATTCCCACTGCAAAATGTAATTGCATGAAATTTACACCAATCTTCTGTCAACATACTAAAAAATCCTTGAGCATTTCCATATGCCTTTACAATAATCGGTGTTGCAAATCTAATAGCAACATTAGTACCAATAAAACTTGTAACAAATTTTCCATTACGCAATATTGCAATCATGCTATTATTATCTTCACCAAATAAATATTCCGGCATATCTGTATTATGTGATTCTATACGATTAAGAGAATCATATCTTCTTAGAGCATCACTTTGTGCTGGAAGCAAAGTGACTATATTATCCGACACACTATATGTATAAATATCGTCTTCTACTTTTATATAGCCGCAAAAATTCTCATCTATTTTCTTCATACGCCTCTCTACCCCATCTTAAAGTAATCAATACTATCCGCAAGCAATCCCGCAATCTCTCTCAGCTGCTCTGCGCTCTCAGATACGTGGCGGAAAGAATCAGCAACTTCTTCTGTCTCCTGGTAGGTCTTCCTGGTTCCCTCGACATTATTCTGGGCTATCTCAGAAAGTTCATCAACCGCAGAGACAACCTGGTTACGTGAATTTTCAAGCTTCTGCGTGCTCGCCTTTATAAGTTCAATACTCTTCATAGAGCTTTCAATCTCAGACAGAACATTTTCAACAACCTCCTGAGTTTCCGTCATGCTTTCACTCTGGCTCATTATTATATCCTGCATCTGTTTCATAAGCTCAACAGCCTTAGTAGAATCCTCCATAAGAACCCTCGCTGTATCATCTATATCCTGGCTTGATGTATTAGACTGCTCCGCAAGCTTCTTAATCTGACCTGCAACAACTGCAAAACCGCGTCCGCTCTCTCCTGCCCTGGCAGCTTCAATTGAAGCATTAAGACTCAACAGATTAGTTTCCTCCGCTATCGAAGATATAATTGAAGTAGCCTCCTGTATCTTCTGTACCGAATTATTCGTTCTTATAGTCTGCTTTTTCACATCCTCAATAATACGCTCAACATCACTGTTAATAGCTCTGAGTTTCTCAAGAGTCTCTGATGCTTTCTCACTTGACTTCTGCATTGAAGCCGCATTGGTATCAAGCAGTTCAACCTCTCCAGATGTTTCTGTTATGTTCATTCCCATAACCTTCATATTTTCAGACGTATTCTGTGAATTCTTTGCCTGCTCACTTGAATTATCAACAATCATGTTTACAGCTGACCTTACCTGTTCCATTGTTCCATTAGTCGTGTCAGCTACAGATTTAAGTTCAGTTCCTGCATTAAGAAGCGCATTAGCATTAGTTGAAATGTCTTTTATTACCGTCTTCATGGCATCGCGCAGCGTAATTGTAACTTTAGACAATGCACCAATTTCATCTTTTCTGTTCAAAAGCTTATCATCTACCCATACATCCAGATTACCATTAGCAACCTTTTCTACAACGCCAATACTCGTCCTTATGCTCCTGCTTATTGATGATGACATTTTAATTCCAAATGCAGCACATATAGCCATTATCACGCACACAGCCACACCAATAGTCATCATGATATGGCTTATTACAGTATCTTTTTCTGCCTTATTGGTTCCAACAAATACCATTCCGACAATCTCGCTATTGCTTCCATTCTGATATACAGGCATGAAATATCCATACTCAAGCGTACCATTAAGTGATACGCTCCTGCTGAAATAATTCTGTCCGTTATTAAGAACATTTTGAATAATAACGTCTCCCGCCGATGAACCGAGCAGTCTGTTACCATTGCTGTCAAATGCAGATGTCATAATTCTCTTGCTTCCGTAGAAAAATGTTACATCCATTCCAGTATTCTGCTTAATTCCGTCAACAAGACTCTCTGATTTGGAAACATTGTAACTACCCTTCCATATATCGCCATTGCTTGCCTGTATGTAATCACCTGTGTTCTGGTCATAAGCAGCAAGTGTAGCTGCCGCAGTTCCCTTGAGTGCTTCCTGTATTTCATCTGTCATTACACTCTTTACCCGGGTAAGTGTAAATGTAACTGATATCAGTCCAAGAATTAATATCGGACCAATAGTCATCGCAAGTATCTTCTTTTTTATACTCATATACTTCTCCATTTCCATGCGCCAAAATGCACATTAAATCACTCAACAACATTTACCGTCTTGAAATACCAGTTAATTCCACCAGTAATTGTGGCATCATCAAGTGTCTTTCCCGCAGCTCCAACAGCAGCTCCTGTATTAGTCTCTATGACACCATCAAATACACCATTCTTACCGGTAAGAATCTGCTGCTTTGCCTCGTTAACCTTCTCCTGTGTTCCATTTGCTGCAAATGAAGCAACCGAAGTAACACTGACAAGGTTTTCACTCATTCCACCATAGTAATTGCTGCCATCCCACGTTCCATCAATCACGCTCTGGACCGCCGAAGTATAATAAGCACTCCAGTTCCATATAACACTGCAAAGGCATGCATCTGGGGCTTCCTTGCTCATATCTGAATTATAACCAATGCTGTATACGCCCTTTTCCTGTGCAAGAGTCTGTGGATATACAGTATCACAATGCTGTGCGATAACATCACAGTCCATATTAAGCAGTGTTCTTGCCGCCGCCTCTTCTGCCTGCGGGTCATACCAGCTATTTGTAACCTTTACATACACCTTTGCATCAGGATTAACCGAATATATTCCCAGTGCAAATGCATCAATTCCGCCTGTAACCTCTGAATTGTCCGTACCCATCGCTGCAACATAGCCTATCTTATTCGTCTTGGTGTTCATTCCTGCAGCTATTCCGCTAAGATATCTCGCCTGATATATTCTTCCGAAATAATTGTTAAAATTCCTGCCATTGCTCATATATCCAGTTCCATGCGAGAAATATATATCCGGATATTCCTCTGCCATTTCAGCAGTTGTCTGCATATAACCCCAGCTTGTCGTAAAAATAACATTGCATCCATCATCAATGCATTCTTTAATTGCCTTACGCGTAGCTGCTGCATCTGTATCACTAATATTGTTCTTTCTTACAATCTGTGAATCTGACAGTCCAAGATTCTGCTGCATTCCCTGTATGCCAATATCATGTGTATATGTATAACCACTTCCCTCTGCCGGATCTGACAGGTGGATTACACCAACCTTAATCTTGTCCTTGGCTATACCTGCCGAACTACCTCCTGTGACATTCGTCTGACTTGCTTTATTAGAACCGCTCCCCGTCAGCTCATACCCATCGTTCACTGCGTAATCATCAATCGCCGGGCTTCCAGCACAGCCTGCCATCAGCAGACTACACATAAGCAGGGCAATTATAACTGATAACCTCTTATGTCTCATAGTCCCTCCATCCTCAGACATATCAATGCCTGTTGTCATGCACATATACTTTTTCTATATTGTGACTTACTACATTTCTAATTTTATCACAATTATTAAAAAAAAGTAAAAAATAGAGGAAAAATTTTATATATACGATATATGCCCGGCTTTCTAAAGCTTAATCTCCTGCAGCATAATCACGCATCCATTATTGTCTTTGTCAGCAACCATGTTAAGAAGACATCTGCAGCCATTTACATTATCAAATGTCATTGTATCGACATCATTTGTCTGTTTACGCATATGGTCATATGATACAAACTGCATAACCGCATCACAATACTCACTGGCAGTATATTTTTTGATAAATGCTGGTATATCCTCAATATAATCGAAATCATCTGGCATATATTTCTTTAAATCCTTATCTTGTTTTATTATACTATAAGTTTCATCTCCCAGATTAATATAAACTGCCATCATAAACACATTCATTAATTTATGATAAAACCGCTCCTGCATATTAAATGATTCTTTGAGGTTAATCTGCTTTTTTTCAGGATTTTTCACATTGTCATTATCCATCTGGAATATAACACATGAATTTTTGCCGCCACGCTTAACCTCATACAAAGCCTTATCAGCAAGCTCAATTGCCCTGCTAAGCGAATGTCTTTCTCCAATAATCTGGCAAACGCCAATACTGCAGTGTACATCGTATCCTGTCTCAATACATTTAAGCTTCAGATACTTGTCAAACTGGAATATTTTTGATTTTAATGCTTCATTATCAATCGTCCCCTTTAACAGTACAACAAATTCATCACCGCCAAAACGACACACAATATCTCCTGAACGGCACGTCTTTACCAGAAGTTCAGCAATCTGTTTTATCCAGTAATCCCCAACAACGTGTCCAAGCGTATCATTAATGTTCTTAAAATCATCAATATCAATAAAGCACAGTGATGCCGCTTCTTCTTTTGCCATATTACTCATATATTCTTTTATAAGCCCCATCCCGGCTGTCTTATTAAACACACCTGTCATAGAGTCATGCTGCGATGCATATTCAGCTTTAACATATGCATCGTGTGATTTGTCCAGCTTTTGTGAAACATCCACAAATTCAACAGCAAACATAATCTGTGTTGACATGACAACTGCAAAATTCTGAAGAGAGAATCCTGTCTTTAATATCACTAACAATGTGGCTATAGTTGGCAGAATAAAATATGACAGCAGAGCATTAAACATGAATGTATCCAGCCTTTTTCTATACTGCATCAGTATTGTAAATGTTATAGCAATACCAGCTATAACGGCAAACTGTATTATTAGATACCATGTATTTCTGTGATACCTGTTATTATCATCAAAATAATATATAAATCCATTGAACTGTGATATTACCACAAGCATTATGCAGGCTGCACTTATTGACATAACCGCATATACACGCTTAGGCACATTTTCACCAATCTCGGCTACTGACTGCCATAAGAACACAACTGCAAATCCAAGATATGTATAATTACTGAAAAACACCATAAACTTGCTTACTCTTGTAATATAATAATAAACTTCCCTGCCAGAATTTCCATTCAGAGCCATATAACACATATCACTAACCATAAGCACAAGACAGCATATCTGCATGCCTATCTTAATTTTCTTATCCACCTTAGAACGTGATGTTCCTGCTATAATGCCAGCAAGCGCGAACGCACATAAGATTGCACCCCACATTTCCAGCGATATATGCAATATCGTTAATATACTCATATCATCCACCTATTCCAATCAATATTATACATAATGCCAATATATTATTAATTTTACACCTATATTTTTTAATACATTCCGTTATATTGTACTATATTTATATAATTAATCAACATTTTTATAGTACCAGATACTTATATTAGTACTTTAGTACCTGGTATGGATATAGACAAAAAGAGACTGCCGGCATATAGCCGACAGCCCCTTTGGTTTATATGAACTTATATTGTGAAGAGGGCAATACTATCTGTCTGCCTTCGCACGCTTCTTAATTCCATAGCCTGCACATCCCATGAGAAGTACTGCAAGCATAAGTACCATTACATACACTGATGCATTAGCTGAGTCTCCTGTCATAGGTGCAGAAGCATATGTATCTTTGTATACAACTGCATATGTAGAGAACTTATCTGAGTAGAATGATAACTGCTTAGTTGATGGGTCAAATGTTGCATCAAGTGCATCAACCTCATCGCCATGTATTCTGATTACCATATACTCCCTGTGCATTGCTGCATCTGTATTGATAAGTGAATCATCAAGTGTCATTGTAATCTTAACAGGTGCAGTAAGGTTAGATACCTGGCTGCCTACGCCACCAACATTTTTGATAACTGAAATATCAAAGTAAGCGCCAACCTTGAAGTTACCTCTTAACTTAGATACAGCATCAAGAATAATCTGTTTAGCAGCATCAGAAACTGTTGAATCCACACTCTTCATATCCAGTGTTACACTTGCTGAAGCTCCATTATTAATCTTGTTAATCTCTGCTGGTGTAAATCCAACTAAATCCTTTAATGATTCATCAACTGTAACAGATGAAACCGCACTGCCATTAGGAACTGTAGCTCCTACTGATACATTACCCTTATTAACTGTATCCTCTTCGAAATCGCTGTAATCATCATCATAGTCGTCATCACCATTGTCGCCGCCTGGGATAACTGGTGTTACAGGCTTAGTATTATCCTTTGTAGGAACATACTTAAGGAATCCGCCAAGATTAATTGCACCATTGGCATCTCTTCCTATTGAAGATATACCGCCTTTCATTATAGATACAAACTCACTAAGGCTTGCAAAATTAGATGCTGTAATCTCCTTACCTTCTGAGTTAACAGATCTGCCCTCTGCTCCTGCCTTATCTCTGAAATAGTTAGATGTTGAATAATACAGACTGATAACATCAATTTTAGCTTCCTTATCTGTATAATCAAGATCTGGTATCTGAGTTACTGTATCATCTGAGAAAGACTTAATTCCTGTTACTTTGAACTGTGGTGTAACTCCTGTATATACATGAAGTTCAAGGTTAGAACCACCATTGTTATAACCTATACAGTTGCTGTATGTACCCATTGGATCACTGTTATTAGTAAATCCATTAGCTCTGTTACCAAATGAATAACTGTTGTATACCTTGTGGTTAACTGCTATACCAGAACCACCCATCTTAAATCCGTTACCATCACCTCTTGTAGCTACTAACTCACCGCCATCAAGTGTGTAACCATTAGCGAAACATACTGAATCATATATCTCTACTGCACCGATAGCACCTGTACCGCCCTTAGAGAAAAGATCCCATCCATCATCGGCATTATAAGCTGCTATACAATATCTGAATACATTACCTTCACCACATGTAAGCTTTGCAGCAAATCCATCGGCATTGTTATCAGATTTATCTCTGTTCTCATACGAATTACAGCTTATAATCTGATTATATGAAGGCCAGTCTGCCTTATTAGCTGCACCATCTGTTCTTGATATTGAAAGACCTGAATTAGAATGTCCATAGAACTCACAATTTTTCAAAATATTGTGGTTACCACCAACTCTTACACCGCCACCATTAGCAAACTTAATTCCTTCAATTGTCCAGTAATCACCAGAGAAATCAAATGTATTAGAAACAAACTTCTTAGAAGCATAACTTCCACCAAAGTCCATAACAACATCACCTGATGATGCTGGATCTTTCATAAGATACTTTCTGCCTGTCTCACCTGAACCATTATTATACTTCCATACACCTGTTGACTTAGTAAGGTTATATGTACCAGGAAGTACATACACAGCCTGACCTATCTGACAGTAATCAATAGCTGTCTGGATGTCAAGCGGATCATCCTTAGTACCTGCTGCTGTTGATTTACCTGCTGCTGATACATATATAGGCTCCTTAGTTGGACCATATATTTTTCTTGTTACTGTTGAATTATATACAACAGCTGCTGATGATGTAATATTCTGTGTTGCATCTGGCTCAAAGTATATCTGGAACTTATTATCGCCCTCTATAAGTGTAGTCTTAAACTCATATGCTCCTGACTCAACCTCTTTCTGGCTTACAAGTGTCTTGCCATTCTGCTTAAGAGATAAAAGTCCCTTAGTGTTAACATTGACAATATATGTGTACTCTGCATCTGCAGTTGTTGCAAGTGAGCCCTGAGATACTGCTGGTGTTACAGGCTGTTCTGGTGCAAATGTCTGTTCAGCATCTGCATTCTGTGCTGTTACATTCATCTGTATTGATGATGTATCAACCTCAATCTTGGCACCTCTTGATGCCATGAAACCTACATACATAGTATCTGTCTGCTTAGCAAATGTATCTGAATCCAGATAGAAACAATTTTTGCCATCTATACCGTTGACATTATTTCCACTCTCATCTGTCATCGTTGCATATATACCTGAGTTATCTTTCTTTAATTTAAGAGTAAATGTCTTAGGAGCATCTGCCTTTACCTGATTATTCGAGCCTTTGCTTACCAGCGTAATATTCTTCTTACCAAGTGTATCATCCTGGCTGTTAACTCCCTGTCTTCCGAATACATTAAACGCTCCGTAATATCCACCTACAGACATTGCGTTAGAATAGAATATTGAGGAATCTCCATCAGTACCGATGGCATCTCTTACCATGATACCAAAGCCCTCCTGATTATCAGGAGCTTTTTTAGTAATAAAATAATCAACTGTTACTTTAGCTGTTATCTCAAAGTTATCCTTAGTTCCATCTAACTCCGTATAATAATAAGCTATACCATCCTGGCCATCATCTGTACACTTACCAGCACCCTCTTTGGCCTCTATTATAACTTTTCCAGCTTCAGATGTATCAACACTCATCTTTGATGTACTCGCTGACTGACCAAATATAGCTGACTTCCATGTAAGGTCACCATATGTATATGCAGTCTTTTCCCTTACAGCAACTACAAATGATGTATTAAGTGCCTGTCCATCTACTGTTGCTGATACCTTAATTGTATACTCACCTGCTGTATTGCCATCAAATGCAGATGAATCAATTGTTGGATTGGAAACAACTGTCTTTTCTTCTGAATCATATACCGCATTAACAACGATTCCGTCTGATGAGAAGCTCTCACCCTTAACATAGTTTGTCTTAGTTGGAAGTGTTGTAACCTCTAATGCTTTAACTGTTCTTCCTATAACCTTTAATTCATATGTTACATTTTTACCACCATATGTAACTTTGTAAGTATATGTACCTGGTGTTGTTACATCTAATGCATTACCAACTGCTTCAACTGTAAAGCCATCTGATAATACTTTCTTAGAGCCATCTGAAAATGTAGCTGTAACTAAAAGTCCTTCTTTATATGCATCTGGTTCAACCTGAACATCCTTATAAAATGTTGTCTGGTTAGGACCAGATACTGAAAGCTCTGTTACTGTGGCGCCACTTACTGTAACATCATAAGACACGCCCTTAGTAACTCCACCAAATGTATGGTTGATGTATACTTTCTTGCTTCCTGCTGTTGTGAAATCAGAGTCTGCTCCTGTCTGTGCATCCTTGATACTTATTACTGTTGTTCCGCTTAATGCTGTTCCTGTTTTCTCTGCATCAAGAAGTTCCTTTAAATCAAATGTTCTTCCTGAATTATATGTAACTGTTGCATCAAGACCTGAATAATCAATTGCTTCGTTAAGATAATACTCATTCTTAACTGGTGCATACTTCATATCTATAGAAGCAGCAACTTCCTTCTCAACTGTAATAGGAATATTAATCTCTGTACCATAATAATCTAATACGATATTAGTGCTTCCCTCTGCAGAGAAATCTGCTGTCTTTACGATACAGTCAGCAGCAGAGATTGTCTTAGTTGCTCCATCAATATTAACTACTGCACTAAAGCCTGTTAAGTCAATATCTTCTCTTGTATTACCAACAATATATAATGTCTTTGTTGGATACTTAATATCTGTTACTGTTGTTGAATGTGTTGTTCCTGCCACTGTATCAAAATTTATATTACTGAATGTAGCTTGAACTATACGTGATGTAAATAAACCAACATACATATCTCCAGCCGCATATAAGTTATCTGCACCTATTTCTTTGACTATAAGATTATTTCTTAAAAGTGTAACTTTACTTCCGGTTTTCTGTATTGTTAACTTATATGTTTTTCCCTGCTCACCACTTGCAATAGCTAATGCATCATCATTTGATGATATATCATTAGAATTTACACCTGTTAATGTATTGTTTAATCTTGTGTGTCCCTGATATTGTACTCCAGATATCTGAACTCCACCGACAAGTGCTGCACTGTTGTATTTATCTTTTCCTGTGTATCCATTATCCTGCACAGCACTCATAGTAATTAACCCCCATGCCTGCTGATTAGCCGCTACCCATGAATCAACTTTAACATCGGCTGTAATAATGAAATCTGAACCCGCTGCTACTTTTCTATATAAATAGTTACCACCATCATTATTATTACTAATTTTACCCTTTTTATTACCAGAATAAAGGGTTACACTGCTTCCATTATCAGTAATCTTATTATCTGTTCCAATATTTCCTGTACCTTCACCGAACACACTCCATGTCCAGCCAGCCCATGTTCCTTCCGTAACTTCCTGGCCACCTGTAAAGGTTGTCGCTGCGCTTACACTGGTCACTGTCCAGTCTGTCGGCATAATTCCGATTACCATAAGCACTGCCATAACCATGGCAAATAATCGCTTGCCTTTAAATCTCCTCATAATATGACTATCCCTCCAATAAAATATTTTGCTAACACATGCCTATGCATTATCTCAAATTTGCACAGGCATAATATTTTAAAGCAGATTCAATTATACAATACCCCCCCCCGAGTATCAAGGCATATTTTTGTATACATGGTATACAAGTGTACATATTTAGCTTTATCTTTTTGTGCAATTTGCACATCTTAAACCAAAGCTTACAACTTGCTCTTTTTGATATATTTTTATCATCTAGCAAATTCACACAAAAACACATAAAAAATCCACCAGTACGGACAGCTTTTGTCGCCACACTGGTGGATAATCTTCATTATTATATCAAATTCATAAACTTACACTGTCACATACATTTCTTATATTCATACCAGAAATACACATATCCTGCTACCGCTGTGAACGCCCATGCACTCGCATACACAAGATACAGCGATTCCAATGTCCTGATGCTTGCAAAGATAGTGCAGACCCATATAATTCGGAATACCACACTTCCCATAACCACTATGATAGTAGGAATAACACTCTTTCCAAGTCCTCTGGCAGCTGCTGCCGGATTATCCATAAACGCTGATATAAAATATGAGCATCCCATAATCGCAAGCCTTATCCCTCCATAGTATACAACCTGTTCATCATTTGTGAACAGATGTAGAAACTGTATACGGAATATAACAAGCAGTGCACCGAACACGACACCTATAAGAGCTGAATACATCTGGGTTATAAAAAATGCTTTCTTAATCCTGTCTTTCTTCTTTGCGCCAAGATTCTGTGCTATAAAGCTCGTACATGCTGTATAAAACGCAGCCATCATATCATATACAATGTTATCAGCATTAGCCGCTGCTGAATTGCCCTCAACAACAACATGGTCAAATGAATTGACCGCTGACTGGATATAGAGATTGGCAACGGCAAATAATGTATACTGTACAGCTGTAGGAACACCAATCCTTAAAACCCTTGCAGCAATCTTTCTATCAATTCTTATCTCTTTGATATTAAGCCCATAATCCGATTTGCATAATAATAAGAACTTAATAACCAGAAATGCTGATATGTACTGTGAAATTATACTGGCAAGCGCAACACCGACAACTCCAATCTTAAAACCTATTACAAATACAAGATTAAGAACAACATTGATACCCCCTGCAATTGCAAGGTATATAAGAGGTCTCTTGGTATCTCCTATCGCACTAAGAACTGCGTTACCATAGTTATAAAGTGCCAGTGCAGGTGAACCTAACAGATATACTGTGAGATATACCACCGCCCCATCAATAAGCTCATTCTTAGTTCCAATAAGATTAAGCATAGGTCTTGTAAGGAACAGTCCTGCCAGAAGCAGAAGCATTCCAAGCACAATACATATTATAATAGAAGTATGTACCGCCTTTCTGACATTACGATTATCCTTAGCCCCTGCATAAAGCGCCACAACCGCATTAACACCACCTGACATGCCAAGCAGCATGCCCGTTGTCATCATGATAAGAATGCTTGTCGAGCCAACCGCTCCAAGCGCTATAGGTCCGACAAAATTACCTACTACTGCCACATCCGCAAGATTAAACATAACCTGCAGAAGATTAGACAACATAAGCGGAATTGAATATACAAATATTTTCCTGACAAGTGACCCACTAGTCATATCAATTTCATTAGACTTCATAATACCCCCTATGTGCATTAGCACAAACTTGGATATTATATCATAACTAAACTAAAAATCAATATCTATCTCGCCATCTTCATGATAAGTTCCTGTCTTTCGACCTCTTCCATAATAATAACCTTAACAGAATTAAGGTTAACATTATTAAACACCTCATTAATCATTATGTAATCAATCATCTTTTCCAAATCCTCAGAAACACATGAAAACGATGCAAGCTGATACAGGTCTACATATGATGATATAACCTTATATCCTGTAATCCATGACAACGAATTGACCACCTCTTTGTATCCTTTAAGCACAGCCTGCAATATTGTCCACTGTGAATCCTTGCTTCCTTTATCAAGTACATCTTTAATATATCGTATAAGTGCTGTATTTCTTATATCATCCTGCCGGCAGCCCCTTCCCATCTTATATCCTGGGAACACCTCAAATTCAGGGTTATACTTATATCCAGAGCCATCCAGTTCATATCTTGATTCGTATTTCTTACCTTCTTTCGCCTCTTTTAACTCCAATTGATTATAATAATCATCAACTGCATCCTTAACAATCCTCATGAAATCCTCATATTTCATAACCGAATCACAGACCTCCATGCGTTCCCACATAACCGCTCTCTGATACTCCATATAACTCCCCCTAAATCAATCTTATAAAATGCTGTTAAATCACCTGCTATTTTACGACATCTTTCGACATCCCCTAAAAATCCATAAAACCTGCATAATCCTTTCGGACGATGCAGGTTTTATGAACGATAGGTTGTTATTTATTGCCAGCAGATTTCTTTGCTTCCATCATTCGCTTAACATTCTCTGGAAGCTTTGTCTCCCCCCATAATACAATGCTGCTATTGCTGGCCATTCTCTCAGCTGCCTTTAATAAAGCAGCTGAACTCTTTTTCTTATTATTCATCATCATGAACTCCTCCTTCTAATAACTATGTACAACAGCTCTATTGCATACGCTATAACTGTGCCCCTGGCACACATCATAAGCTGGCTGTCGATACACAAATCCAACACTAACAATGTTAATGTTACAACAACTCCTACAACCTTACGTCTGATAAAAGTTCCCCTGTCTGGCGTAAGATGATTGTCACTGATAATTGGAGCTTTGATGCCTATTGTGATTGCTAATATCATATACCATAATAAGAACACCCTGTTGCTTAAGTATGGCGACAGATATATAATTCCTGCAAACAATGTAGCAGAATATGCAAGACATCCCAAAAATGTCTTCATGTGAATACCGCCACAATTAGTCCTAAAAACAGCAAACACTGCAAATACACAGACAAAAGGTATGAATTGATGTAACAGGGCAAATATGACAGCCATTATAAAAAGCTTTTCACACTCGCCAAGAATTCCTTCTGCCGCGTATGCTATAGCATCACGCTCGTCATCAGAATAATCTCCATCCAGCGACTTAATATACTTATTAATTAGTAAATGATTTAACAGCATGTCCTATTAATAGCAAAATAAGACACATAATTCAATAGGTTTTGCATGAACTGCACAAAAACGAGCATGAACTGCACATAAAATTGGAATAAAGCATTGATGAATGAATTTATCTTTGACATATCGACAAATTTCAACTAGAATTTCAATATATAATATACTTAGATTTAGCACATGACTTTACAGGCAAATATTAATCTGGAGGAATATATGTTATTTAATACAATTATATTCGATTTCCTTAATTTCGAACTCGAGTTTATTATACTGTGTATACTGTCATGTGCCTTTACTGGCAAATCTTTCTATGACAGATTAAAGAAATGCTTCTATATATTAGCGCTTACTCCTGTTGTCTATCTTGTAGAAATAACTCTGTCAAGCGCTTACATGTCAACATTTATAACGCTTATCACGACCATGATTCTTGCCGGTCTTTTTATCGGTATCAAATCATTTGATTATTTTTTCATATATATTACATCATTTATGGTTATATTCACATATGAATGTCTGCTATCTATAGTGATTCATTTTATAGGAAGCAACCCATATTCACCAGCCATGCAATCCGTGTTTTTGTGCATATGCTGTATTATAACCTATGTTATATACAGATTGGCTGATTTGCGTATTGTCTATGAAATTATATGCAGTAAAAGCTCTGGCAGCAAAATGCTGACTGCAAACTGTTTCTGCATAATATTATTCCTTACGGTATTGTTCAAATGTCATATAAATAATTTCTACAATGCATCAATTCTGATTATTCTCTGTGTTATAAGTCTCGTATTTATTAATATTGAATACTTTTTATCCAAACGGTATGCCATCACTGCCAAATCAAAGCTTACAGCTTATGAGCAGTACATTCCCATTGTAGAGGGACTTATTGATGAGATACGTATACGCCAGCACGATTACAACAATGAGCTCCAGTCACTCTATTCAATGGTTGCATCTTATGATGACATCAGCGAATTAAGAAAATCTGTTGCCAGATATAGCAACGCCTGCACCATGAACGAAAACGCATACCAGCTTCTTAAACTCAACACGCACCTTTTAGGCGGGCTTCTTATATCAAAATATAAACAGGCGCAGAACAACAATATCGACATAATATTTAACATAAAAAATTTCAACATTTCATGCTGCGTCCCAGAATATGAGCTGATTGATATGTGCGGCATACTGATTGATAACGCAATAGAACACGGCAATCACGACACTCCTGTCTATGTATATCTGGAAAGCTGCGACAACAAATTCTCATTCACTGTCAAAAATGGCGGTCCTGCCATATCAGAGGAGCTTCTTGACAAATTTTTTACAAAGGGATACACAACCAAACAGCAACACGAAGGACATGGAATTGGAATGTATAAGCTGAAAGAAATGATTCTGAATCACGATGGAGACATATGTGTCAGCAATGAAACTATTAATAATACAACATATCTTTGCATACAGCTGCAGCTTTGATATCTCATATTAAGAACACAATACATATGGAGGCATTTAATGAGATTACTTATACTTGAAGATGACAAAATAACAGCCAGCAATGTTGCATCTATAATCCTGGGCAGAAATCCTGACCTTTTAATAGATATCGCCCAGGACATAGATACAGCTGACAGTCTGTTACGAATTCATACCTATACATTTTTTATTCTTGATATTATATTATCTGATAATCATGATATCCACGAAGGCATTCAATTCGCGCAGCAGCTCAGAAACATGTCTATGTACAGAAATGCTCCGATTTTATTTACCACTTCAATTCCTGATGAGATTGAAAAATGCCTTAATGATTTTCACTGCTACAGCTATCTGCTAAAACCTTATGACGATGCAAAGCTGCTGAGAGCCATTGATGATTTACTTAAATCTGAGGATGACGCCAGCAGCAGTATATCCATAAAACTCAAATCGTCCATAACGATAAAATTAGCGTTTAATGATATTTCATATATCACAAGCGATGGACATGAACTCACTTTTTATTGCTTTAACAACTCATCCTACAATTCAAGCACTTACACAATGAAGGATATCCTTAACATCCTGCCACCACAATTCATACGATGCCACAAATGTAATATAATCAACAAGGATTATGTGACTTCTTATAGTAAGTCTTCATATTGCGTTAATATCGGAAAGACATTTATTCCTATTGGCAGAACCTATCTTAAGGAACTGGTTGCAAAACTTGAGAAATAACAACAAAATAATACATCCTCACTTATTAAACTGGACATAATATGTCAATTGTCACTAAAGTTCAAATTTTTTCATATTAACTATTGCATATTTTTGCCATGTGATGTAATATCCTTATATCGTCATGTAGTTTTAATTACTACATGTTATTATATCAAAGTAATAATTGTATATAATAATATAAACAAGGAGGATATTATATATGAGTTCACTATCTAATACAACAAATAATAATTCTAATACATTTAAGATAAAAGACCCTGGCAGTGCAATAACACATTTTATAGGCATGCTTATGGCGATGTTCGCTGGACTGCCTCTGATTATCAAGTCGCTGTCTGCACCAGACACTATTCACGTTATATCTCTTAGCATATTTATCGTGAGCATGGTTCTTCTGTATGGTGCAAGCACAACCTATCACACATTTGATATCTCACCAAGAATTAATAAGATTCTTAAAAAGCTTGATCACTGTATGATTTCTGTTATGATAGCCGGTTCATACACTCCAGTGTGCCTCGTCGTCCTTCACGGACCTGTTGGCTACAGCCTGTTAGCCCTTGTCTGGGGCATTGCCATAATCGGCATTATATTCAAGCTTTGCTGGGTCACATGCCCTAAATGGGTATCATCTGCATTATATATCATCATGGGCTGGGCGTGCGTTCTGTCATTCACACAGATTATCAATGCACTTCCAACAGCTGCATTTGCATGGCTGTTAGCTGGTGGAATAATATATACAATCGGCGGCGTAATATATGCGCTTAAGCTGCCTATATTCAACTCACGCCACAAAAAATTTGGTTCTCATGAGATATTCCATCTTTTTGTAATGGCTGGAAGCTTCTGCCACTTTATAATGATGTTCAACTACGTGGCACTCCTTCCTATCTCATAACACCCATGACATTCTCTGGCGTTCTGTCTGGCTGACGCATTCCGCTGAGCGGGCACGCATATGCTATAAACCTGCTGGTCCTTTATGTCTAGCGACTCTAAGGATGGCACGGCAAAGCTTATTAAAGTCACCTCGCTAAAAACGCGCTTCGCTTGAACGTTTAGCAGGTGACTTAGCTTTTGCCTAACACCATCCTAAGACTCGCACGACAGTCGTCATGCAAGTTTATAGCATATGCGTGCCCGCTCAGCGGAATGCGTCAGCCAGACAGAACACCAGATTGTCATGGGGTTATAACACAGGATGCCTTATAGGTGCCGATGCGGCGCAGTGCCTAAGCATATGTAAAATTTTTTGACGACTACCGTGTGGCTCTTAGGGCAGTGTTAGACAAAAGTTAAGCTGACTGCTAAACGTTCAAGCGAAGCGCGTTTTTAGCAAGTCAGCTTTAATAAACTTTGTCGTGCTGCCCTTAGAGCCACTAGGTACAAAGGACTAAAATTTTACATATGCGTAGGCACTGCACCGCATTGGCTCCTATAAGGCGTCCGTCATTTTCAACTCCTTACACCCTCCAGAAGCTGCATGAATATGGTGGCAGGTCACTTCCGCCTCCAAAATCATGCTCCTTCTGCGTAATGATGTCCACCGCTCTTCCTGCATTTGCATTAAAATCTGCGTGATATGTATTGTTGTCCGCATTGATTGCAACTATGACACGCTCACCATCCACACTTCTCTCAAATATAAGCTGCTTAGGCTGTACACAGAGGTTATTGTAACTTCCATACTGAAGTGCCTTGCTGCTCTTGCGGGCGTTGGCAAGTCTTGATATCCAATCAGTAAGCTCATTCCACTCAGGCTTTTCTATATCAGGACGAAGTGCTGCATCTCCATTAGATTTATCACCTTCTACGCCCCATTCACTTCCATAGTATACACATGGTACACCTGGCATTCCAAACAGAAGACCATACAAAGGCTTTAACTGATTCTTATCCGTAAGCACTGTGGCGATTCTTCCAACATCATGATTGTCCAGGAAGCTCATAAGGTGCTTTCCTGTATAAAGACACCAGTTCTCACTGCCAAACTGCCTGTTAAGGCTGTATGATATCTCATGCATATTGGCAGAATTAAAACTTGAATATAATCCCTTATAGCACTCATAATTAGTAACACTGTCACAGGCATCATCATTCATCCATATATTGTAATCCCCATGGAGTGTCTCACCCATAAGTGCAAAATCTGGTTTAAGGCCTTTGACAAATCCTCTAAGCTCTCTAAGGAAATTCCTGTCCAGAAGATAAGCAACATCAAGTCTTAACCCATCAATATCAAATTCATCTACCCAGCTTCTGACTGCATCAAAAAGGCAAGCCTTCACTTCTGGATTTGACAGATTCAGTTTAACCAGCTCATTACAGCCTTCCCATGATTCATACCAGAATCCATCATTATAATTCGTATTGCCATCAAATGATATGTGAAACCAGTCTTTGTATGGGCTGTCCCATTTCTTCCCGCACACATCACGAAATGCTTTAAATCCACGTCCAACATGGTTAAATACGCCATCCAGCATTACCTTGATTCCATGTGCATGAAGCGCATCACACACTTTCTTAAAGTCCTCATTAGTACCAAGTCTCGCATCAATAACTTTATAATCTCTTGTATCATATCCATGTGCATCACTATCAAAAACTGGATTAAATATAACACAATCTGCGCCAAGCTTTGATATATGTTCTACCCAGTCAAGCACACGCAAAATTCTATGCATGTCCCTCTGCTCATTCTGCCATTTTAATCCATCTTCCGTAAAATCCGAATTGCCAGCTGGCGCGCCGCAAATTCCAAGTGGATATATCTGATATATAACTGCCTCATCAAACCACATAATCAATCTTCCTTTCCATATGTATCTGTGGGAGAATCATCCCCCACATCTATAATAAACGCCTTAGTCTTTCTTGTACATTACACATTCAATACAAATGTCAAAAGAATAATAAAAAATTGTATATATAATAAGGCGCTGTTTTCTTATGCATTTAAATTATTCCGCAACAAGATACTCTGTAGGATCAACTGGCTCTCCGTCTTTATTAACAGCGAAATACACATTTGGTCCCTCTTCTACATAATATGCAGTTGGCGCCCCAACTGTTCCCAGCACCTGGCCAGCAATAACCGCATCACCTTCACTGACTGTAAGGTTGTCAAGCAATCCATATGTTGTTGTATATCCATCACCAACAGCTATAATCATAGTTGTTCCCGTCTCTTCACTCTCGTATATCGACTGGACAATTCCACTTGCAGCAGCGCCTACATTAGTCCCAATTGTCGCACTTATAGATATCGCAGGATTAGTCTTATATGTGCCTAGTGTCTTATGAAGGATTGTACTATCCATGCTGTAATTCATAACAATATTGCCAGCTATAGGCCACATTAATACACTTGATTTGTTAAATGAATATGCAGCCAATGGGTCAACGGCAACACCGGCAGCAACCTCTTTTTCATCATTATTGTTCATTCCTTCCTGTTGCACAGCAGTTGTCTCTTCATCTGTTCTTACAGCCATTCCTGCGTTGTCATTGCCAACAGTCTTTCCATCATCCATTCCTGTCAGACTGTCATTTGAAAGTATATACTTGTCCAGCTCACTGTCTGCTACCTCGTCTGATGCATTACTTTCATTTAAATCAACAACATTATTTTTATTATTCTCATAATTCTTACTATCGGATAATACCGATGCCAGGCCAATCCCGACAGATAATAATGCCACCGTCATAATTGTGCCAAGAATAACCTTTTCCTTATTAATAACCATCTTGCGGTCTCTCATATCAGCTTCAACCTCCATTCCTAGCTTGATACTGATATGTTGTCCTAAAGACTGGTAATTATACACTCTGGATAAAAATGTTTTAGAATTTCCTGATAACCGCAGCCATCAAGTGCCATAATATTAGCAGAATAAAGACTCATTCCAAATCCCATTCCCACACCTTTACTTGTAATTCTGATGCTGTCCTTTTTATACTCTAATGTCAGATATGCAGATTTCAACCCCATCATAGATGCAAATTGTTCTCCCGACATACACAGATCTCCTACCTGCATCCCTGTTATGTATCCATCATCTGTCTTTGCTGTAACCTGGATGTCTCCTGACGGATTTCCCACATCAATTCCACAATCCATTCCTGTCTTCTTTTTCCAGTCGCGCACAATAGAAATAAGTTTTGAATTATCAAATTCATTTGTCACCATATAATCTGGAGATTCTTTATCATCTGCACAATCCACCTCTGCAAGATATCCATACTCCTCACCCAGAAGCCTGCTTCCAGACATAGTTTTTCCAGGACTCACTCTTGTATACATGGCTCTTATATAATTCTCTTTATATTCAATAATCTTATTATCTGTCTCATCAACCCATTGCTTTATCTGGGTAAATACATTTTTCCAATCATCTCCCCACTTGCTTTTCATCTGTGACCTTGTAAGAAATCCATTTTCAAGCTGGTCGCTGTCAATTTCATTTCTTCTATTCATCTGACACACAACATCGCTCCTAATCACTACAGCAAGCGCTTTAACCATCTGTTCCTGGTCAGCAATACCTGAACTGCTGCCTGAAACCCCATTGCTATTTGATGCACTCCCTGAACTACTGCCCTGACTTCCACTCTTGTTGTACTCCTTCGCCACCGACATTGCCACAAAATCGTTCAGGCTGACAGCCTGTACAGCATTATTGTATACAATATTCACTTTACGTCCTTTGATGCTGCCACCTGTCACTTCAATCGGTACATCTGCATATTCCGCAGCATTCCCATTAAATAACAGCGTTATTATAAGCGGTATGTACAGGTACGCTGTAACCACCACAATAATCTTCCATATTTTGCGTATTTTTGACATTTAAAACGAAAAATCCTTTCACTAGTTACATACTTTGTTACATATAACTATATGCAGAATTCCCCCAGCTTATGAAATTTCTCTCATATCACTTACAGCCAGGGCAAGAAATTTTCATTCACGCCACATATATGCGATGGCAATAATTCAATTTGGATTAATTACAACATTTGCTCAAATAAAATCCAAAATCGTCCCAATATTTGCCGAAAAAATTTGATTTTTGCTTAAAATAAAGAAAAGGCATCAAAAAATCCAACATCTCACTGAAATTTGGATTTTTTGAGCCTTTTCAATTAATAGCTCCATTTTGCATATTTTCAAATCAATTTTCACATGATTTTGGCTTTTTCAAGGAAAGAGCCTTTAAAAACTCCAAAAACAACATGCCACATGCCTCAATGAATCACCATTATTCATCTTACTTATTGTCAGGTACATGAACCTTCTCGAGCTTCCAGATATCTGAAACATACTCTTCAATTGTTCTGTCTGATGAGAACTTACCAGCATTAGCTACGTTAATCATAACTGATTCAGCCCAGCCCTTCTCATCCTTATACTTCTCTTCAATTCTCTTCTGGGCCTCAACATATGAGCGGAAATCCTTAAGGATAAAGTAAGTATCTGGTCTTCTGCCGCCTTCATTGTTAAGAAGCGAGTTATATATATCCCTGAAAAGTTCTGGATCCTGTGGAGAAAACTTGCCATTGATAAGTTCCATAAGAACTTCTCTTACATCCTGATCATTGTTAAATATCTCCATTGGGTCATAACCGCCCTCATTCTCATAACGGATAACTTCATCTGAACTAAGACCGAATATAACAGCGTTCTCCTGTCCAACCTCTGCTACAATCTCAACATTAGCTCCATCCATAGTACCAAGTGTCATGGCACCATTAAGCATGAACTTCATGTTACCTGTACCTGAAGCCTCCTTGGAAGCTGTAGAAATCTGCTCAGACACATCTGCTGCGGCAAATATAATCTCACCGTTAGATACTCTGTAATTCTCAATAAACACAACCTTAATCTTGCCATTGATTGACTTATCGTTATTGATAACATCTGCAACGCTGTTGATAAGCTTGATTGTAAGCTTCGCAATTCTGTAACCAGCTGCTGCCTTGGCACCAAATATGAATGTTCTTGGTGTCATATCCATATCAGGATGTTTCTTTAACTGGTCATACAGATACATTACATGCAAAATGTTAAGAAGCTGTCTCTTATACTCATGAAGTCTCTTAACCTGTACATCGAATATAGAATTAGGGTCTACATCAATTCCATTATGCTCCTTAATGTACTTAGCAAGGCGGACCTTGTTCTTATACTTAATCTGCATAAATTCAGACTGGCACTTTGCATCATCTATGTATACCTCAAGCTTCTTTAACTGTGAAAGATCTGTAATCCATCCATTACCAATCTTATCTGTAATCCAGTCAGCAAGAAGTGGGTTAGCATGAAGAAGGAATCTTCTCTGTGTGATACCATTAGTCTTGTTATTGAACTTTTCTGGCATCATCTCATAGAAATCCTTAAGCTCCTGCTTTTCAAGAATTTCTGTATGAAGTTTGGCAACACCATTAACTGAATATCCGGCAGCGATAGCAAGATGTGCCATCTTAACCTGTCCATCATATATGATTGCCATTTTTCTAATTTTCTCCTGATTATCAGGATATTTAGCCTTGATTTCTTCTACAAATCTTCTGTTAATCTCTTCTACAATCTGATAAATTCTAGGAAGAAGTCTTGAGAATAACTCAATTGGCCACTTTTCAAGTGCCTCTGCCATGATAGTATGGTTAGTGTAAGCAACTGTCTTAGTTGTTACATCCCATGCCTCATCCCACTCTAAACCTTCCTCATCCATAAGGATTCTCATAAGTTCTGCAACCGCAACTGTAGGATGTGTATCATTTAACTGGAAAGTTACCTTCTCATATAACTTTCTTACATCATCATGTCTCTCCTTATACTGTGCAACAGCTCTCTGTACTGAAGCAGATACGAAGAAATACTGCTGCTTAAGTCTAAGCTCCTTACCTGCATAATGGTTATCATTAGGATAAAGTACTTCTACAATATTCTTTGCAAGATTCTCTTCCTCAACAGCCTTCTGATAATCGCCCTTGTCGAAAAGACTTAAATTAAATGTATCAACTGGCTCTGCATCCCAGATTCTTAAACTGTTAACTGTATTAACGCCATAACCTACGACTGGAACATCATATGGAATAGCTGTAACTGCTCTGTAGTCCTCCTGAACGAACATATCTCTTCCAGTCTTCTCATCTCTGTATGAACGTACATAACCACCAAACTTTACAACTGTTGCATATTCTGATCTCTTTATTTCAAATGGGTTGCCATCCTTAAGCCAGTTATCTGGAACCTCAACCTGATAACCATCTCTTATCTCCTGCTTGAACATACCATATTTGTAGCGGATTCCACATCCATACGCAGGATACTCTAATGTTGCAAGTGAATCAAGGAAACATGCAGCAAGACGTCCAAGTCCACCATTACCAAGAGCTGCATCTGGCTCCTGATCCTCTATAACATTGATATCTACACCAAGCTCATCAAGAACTTCCTTAATCTCATCATATACTGTGAGGTTAATCATGTTATTGCCAAGTGCTCTACCCATAAGAAATTCCATAGACATGTAATAAACTGTCTTTGCATCCTGTTTAGCATACTCTTTCTGAGTTGCAATCCACTTATCAATAATAATGTCCTTAACCGCATACGCTACAGCCTGAAACTGCTGCTGCTTGTCTGCTTCATCAAAATTCTTTCTATAAAGAGTTTTACAGTTACTTATAACGTTCTTCTTAAACTCTGCCTTATCAAACCCTGTCTTAGCAAGTGTCATAATTCCCCTCCTGAAACTTTGTTAGTATCTTAGATAATAAAAAAATGTGCATAATCCTCAGATAAGAGAATTATACACATTTTCCCATGTAATTGCAATCTTATGTTAAATATTTAACAATAAAACTTTCAATATAACCAAGCTGTACCGCAGCAAGCCATCTGCTAAACGTTCAAGCGAAGCGCGTTTTTAGCAGATGGCTTTAATAAGATTTATCGTGCTGCCCTTAGAACTGCTAAACAAGTTAGACCAGCAATTTTATCTGTAGGCACAGCGTTAGCTGACACAGGCTTGCTGCGGTACAGCTTATGTTATATTTAGTTTTTCTTTACACCAAGAGAAACCTTCTCTCCATTGATATCCCACTCTTTGACAAATCCATCTGCCTTGCCAGCCACAATACTGTCAGCCAGACAAACATTTCCAATCTGGGTAGCATTATTCTCCATAAGAGCAGCAATCTTGTCGTTACCTTCAACAGTTACAATGATTCTGTCCATAACCTCGAATCCTGCATCCTTACGCATTGTCTGTAACTTACTTACTATCTCGCGGACAAAGCCTTCCTCGATAAGCTCATCTGTAAGATTAGTATCCATAACAACTGTGATTCCCTTATCAGAGTTAGCTACAAATCCTTCCATCTGAGTCATCTCAATCAGAAGATCTTCCTTAGTAAGCTCGATATCCTGTCCAGCTACATTAAGCTTAAGAATTCCTGTGCTATTGAGCTCATCCATAGCCTTGTTGCCATCAAGCTCAGCAAGTGCTTTTCTGATATCATTAAGAATCTTGCCATACTTAGGTCCTAATGTCTTTAACTGTGGCTTAAAGCTGTATGATGTGAAATCTCTTACATCATCCTTGTACTCAACAGTCTTAACATTAAGCTCATCTGCAATAATATTAGTAAAGAAGTCATTTAACTTCCAGTCTGCCTTGATGAACATCTTGCCGATTGGCTGTCTGTTCTTGATGTTAGTAGCATTTCTGCAGGCACGTCCGATAACAACTGCATCAAGAACGTCCTCCATGTTATCCTCTAACTCCTTGTCAATCCAAGCCTCATTAGCAACTGGGAAGTCACAGAGATGTATACTCTCTGGAGCTGTCTTATCTACACTTCTTACAAGGTTCTGGTAGATGCTCTCTGTCATAAATGGAATCATAGGAGCTGCTGTCTTGCAAAGTGTAACTAATGTTGTATAGAGAGTCATGTAAGCATTAATCTTATCCTGCTCCATACCCTTAGCCCAGAATCTCTCACGGCATCTTCTTACATACCAGTTAGAAAGCTCATCAACAAAGTCCTCAAGGACTCTTGCTGTCTCTGTAATCTTGTAATTTGCAAGATTATTGTCAACTGTCTTAACTAGTGTATTTAACTTAGACAATATCCATTTATCCATTACTGGAAGTTTATCGTAATCAAGTGTATATTTAGTTGGGTCAAAATTATCAATATTAGCATACAATACGAAGAACGCATATGTATTCCATATTGTTCCCATAAACTTTCTCTGACCCTCTGTAACAGCCTTGTCATGGAATCTGTTAGGAAGCCAAGGAGCTGAATTCTCATAGAAATACCATCTTATCGCATCCGCACCATGTGTCTTTAATGCATCAAATGGATCTACAGCATTACCCTTTGACTTACTCATCTTCTGTCCATCAGCATCCTGGACATGACCTAATACAATAACATTCTCATATGGAGCCTTATTGAAAAGGAGTGTTGATATAGCAAGAAGTGAATAGAACCATCCTCTTGTCTGGTCAACAGCCTCAGAAATAAACTTGGCTGGGAACTGCTGCTCAAATAACTCCTTATTCTCAAATGGATAGTGATGCTGTGCAAATGGCATAGAACCTGAGTCAAACCAGCAGTCAATAACTTCTGGAACTCTCTTCATCTTGCCCTGGCACTTAGGACACTTACATGTAACTGCATCAATATATGGTCTGTGAAGCTCGATGTTATCTGGACAATTATCAGAGTTAGCCTTTAATTCTTCCTTGCTTCCGATTGAAAGCATCTCGCCACAATCCTCACATACCCAGATATTAAGAGGTGTACCCCAGTATCTGTTACGAGAGATACCCCAGTCCTGAACATTTTCAAGCCATGCACCGAAACGTCCTGTACCGATTGTCTCTGGAATCCAGTTGATTGTCTTATTATTAGCAATCAGGTTAGCCTTAACTTCAGGATCACTCATCTTGATGAACCATGATTCTCTCGCATAGTAGATAAGTGGTGTATCACATCTCCAGCAGAATGGGTAATCATGCTCAAATTTAGGTGCTGAGAACAATTTGCCTTCTTTATCAAGGTCTTTTAACACCTCTGGATCTGCATCCTTAACAAACTTGCCTGCATATGGTGTCTCTTCTGTAAGGTCACCCTTTCCATCTACAAACTGAATGAATGGAAGGTCATTCTCACGTCCAACTCTGGCATCATCTTCACCAAATGCTGGTGCGATATGAACAATACCTGTACCATCACCCATTGTTACATAATTGTCACATGTTACAAAATGTGCTTTCTTATTCTGCTTCTTGGCAGCTTCTCCTGCACATGCAAAAAGTGGTTCATATTCCTTACCCTTAAGGTCAGCCCCCTTATATGTCTCTAAAACAACATAATCCTTGCCTTCCTGACCTTCTGCTACATCCTTGCCTGTCTTGGCATCAACTCCTGTCTTAGCTGAAAGTCCGCCAAGTACTGATGAAAGAAGTGCCTCTGCCATATAATATGTGTATCCGTCAGCTGCCTTAACCTTAACATATGTCTCATCCGGATTAACACAGAGGGCAGTGTTAGATGGAAGTGTCCATGGAGTAGTTGTCCATGCAAGGAAATATGCATCCTCATCAACACATTTGAAACGGACAACTGCTGAACGCTCTTTAACCTGCTTGTATCCCTGTGCAACCTCATGTGAAGAAAGAGGTGTACCACAACGAGGGCAGTAAGGAACTATCTTAAATCCCTTATAAAGAAGCCCTTTATTCCATATTTCCTTAAGAGCCCACCACTCTGACTCAATAAAGTTATCATCATATGTTACATATGGATTATCCATATCAGCCCAGAAACCAACTGTAGATGAGAAATCCTCCCACATACCTTTGTATTTCCATACGCTCTCTTTACAATGATTGATGAATGGCTCAAGACCATATTCTTCAATCTGTTCCTTGCCATCAAGACCGAGTTTCTTCTCAACCTCAAGCTCAACAGGAAGTCCGTGTGTATCCCATCCAGCCTTTCTTGGAACCATATAACCCTTCATTGTTCTATATCTTGGAATCATATCCTTGATAACTCTTGTAAGAACATGTCCAATATGTGGCTTACCATTGGCTGTAGGAGGTCCGTCATAAAATGTATATGTCTCTCCCTGCTTGCGGTTCTCAATACTCTTCTTAAAGATGTCATTATCTTTCCAGAACTTCTCAACCTGCTTTTCTCTCTCTACGAAATTCATGTCCGATGATACTTTTTCGTAAACCATGCTGAATTCTCCTTTTCGTTGATTCTTTTCCATATCATGCAGTTCTATGAACTGCTGCAGCCATCCAGACTGCAAAAAGCCCCCTGCCGTAATTACGACAGGGGGCAGAATTAACTTTACCTTGTTCATTACGACATACCAGCATATGCGTCCCCTTTAACGGTGGGATTACCGTCCTGGCTTAATCAAGAACGCTTACATACACTTACAACCCAATTATGATTGTATCTGCCTCCGCTTATCTCTTTCAGCTGGATGCTTGGAAGTGATATTCAGACTGATTCTACCCGCATCGGCTCACACCATCCCGACTCGCTCTTGCTCTCGACTACAATCCTACTGTCTTCGTCATCGCATTTATATGAATAATATGCCACAAAAATGCTTTTGTCAAGGTTTTATGGGATAACTTCCTTTAAAATAAAACAAGACTGCCGCCCCAGCGGCTCAAACCGCTAGAACAACAGCCCTGTTTATATGGTTACATATTTAATTAACCCAAAAATGTCATCGTGTCACTATGCACGTTTCTTCTCATCAGCCTTAGAAGCCTTGATTCCAAAGTATGCTGCAGCTGCTGCACCCATGAGCATAAGCCAGAGAACGATATGTCCTGCATCTGCTGTCTTAGGTGATGCAATTGTGCTTGTTGTTATCATGCTTCTTGCAGCGGCAACATCAACAAGAACATACTGTGAACAATGGTCTATAGCAAATTCAGCAAATCCACCTGTAACAGTTGTAACCTGATACTGATTTTCAAGCTGTCCTGCTGACTCATTGTTATAATACAGTGCAAGCTGTGTTCCATCTGCAAACTTACCAGCCACATTAACCGCTACCTTGAATGTTCCAGGAAGCTTACCTGAGTAATTGAAGTCGATTACAGTATACTTGTCACTGGCAATACCTGCATTAGATGCAGCCTTTGAAACAGTGTTACTCTTTACATCAACTGTAATCTTAAGTGTGAAATCTGATGATGCATTGCCAAGCTTGCTTCCATCAAGTGTAACAATCGCATTAACCTTGCCATTATCATCAACAACACCTATACTAAGCGTCTTTCCTGTCTCTTTAAGCTTATTAATCACCTCTGCAGATACTGACGCATCCTGTGATGCAAATACTGCTATATTAGATGCCTTTCCATTAATAATCTTATCAATTACAGTGCTTGTAACAGTTTCTGTAGTTCCAAGGACTGCATCGCCAGTTGTTATCTGACCATTAGCATCTATAGATGATATTATTTTAGCTGCGCCTTCTGATATCTCGCCCATCTGGGTGAAATTAGTACCATCAATCTTGATTACATCAGCACCAGGAATCTCATCTGGTGTAAGTACATCATCTGTACTATCATCGGAACTGTCATAATCATCTGATGAGCCTGAACCTGAACCGCCGTTGCTGCCATTGTTAGAACCATTATTGCCATTGTTATTAGAATTTGATTCATTACCTAACGTATCTGTATAATTTGACTCTGGTAAACCTGTATTATCATACACAGCATCGCTGCTTGATTCTACTGTGTCAATATATGAACTCTTTTCCCACTGAAGTGTTGAGAAATTATTTACACCTGCTCCAGTAAATGGCACTACTGTACTACTCAATGAAGCTGCATCTCTTAATACATATGAATATCCGAGTGCAGACTTAAATGTAACAGGATCTGTAACTTTCAATGTCCTATCTGATGCATCTAATGAATTGTTTACCTTTGGAGCAAGCTTGTATCTTACTCCTTTGATATAGTAAAGTGAGTTAATTGCATTAATATAACCTGAAGGACTGCTTCCGTTACCACTGTTTAATGCGTTCATGATACCATTAATATAACAATTCTCAAGAAGCACTTTTGCATTACATGTTGATGAAGCACCATTACTTACTATATGCTTTGCAGCATCCTTATTAGTAATAGACATTCTCGCATCAAACAAATACTGTGCATCCATTACACAATTATACACATGAGCAGTACCAAATCTTACTCTTGGCATTCTGTCCATTGAATCATAATAATAGTTATTAGCAAATGTAACATGTAAATTTCTATTAGTTTCTGCTTCATCATTCTGACCTAACAAATGAGTCTTTTTCTGACCATAAGCATAGTCTCTTATCTGCTGCTTTGTCATTCCACTATCAAGTAATGACTTATAATATGGATATGCACCAGGATTATTCTCCAACTGTGTCATAACCTCATTAAAGAATGTATCATTCTCGCTGCCTGGCATAAACTGACACCATGAAACTGTAATATTCATTGGTGTATCGTGTGATGCATCAGTCTTAATATCAACAACACCATCATATGATTTAAAGAATGTGCAATGGTCAACCCATATTCCTGTACTTCCATTCTCAATTGTCATATAATCCCAGTCGTTAACATCATAATCACCGCTAGTAGCTTCATCCCACTCCCAAAGCTCGTCAAATTTAATATTTCTTATAATAACATTCTTCGACTGCTTTATGTCTAATGCTGCATGCTTAATTGATGAAGCATTATTAGAGAATATTGTAAGATTAGTGATATCCTGAAGATATACTTTTGATACGCCTGATTTCTTTAACGTATCACTAAGAAGAGGCTCATTATGAGTTGCAAATAAACTCACAGGATATTCTGCCTTATTTTCCACTTCATTATATCCAAGATTAATGTCTGATGTTATCTCAATAACACTTGGAACGCCCTTACTATTCTTTACTTTAACAAGAGCATCAAGGAATTCCTTACCGTTTGCTACTTTATAATAGTTACTGTTTGTTTCCTTTAAAAGTCCACCACCTGTAACACCTGTTGTACTTGCAAATCCTTCTGCATTGTACTTAGAAAGTCCTGTATCATCACTTTCATATGCAGAATACTTATCAGAAGAATCATATGCATTCTCTACAACACC
This sequence comes from uncultured Lachnospira sp., assembly GCA_934359185.1. Lineage (GTDB taxonomy): Bacteria > Bacillota > Clostridia > Lachnospirales > Lachnospiraceae > Lachnospira. Next base: position 205,149 of record CAKRLE010000003.1, read on the forward strand.
ATCATTGTTGACATATTTATCACCACTATATGCAGATGATGCAAGACTTGAAGCCTTCGCTTCCCATCCAGCTTTATCTGAGCCCATAAGTTCATTGGCACCTGCCTGGCTTATCTGTCTTCTGTTTACATTGACAGCATATCCTGCACCATATGAACCACACTCATAATATCTTGTAGCTTCATATACTTCTAGATTAGATGATAATTCTTTACCACTCCAGTCAGAGTAGCCCCAATCCTTATTAATTATTGAACCCATGTAACAGTTAACAAATGCAATTGCTGCCTTATTCTGATATGGTCTTCCCAGATAATACTTAGTTCCACCGCATGATGATTCAGAAGTAAATCTACAATTATTATATATTACGCCATATGGATAACTTTCGTCTGTATTAAATGCAGTGAAATATCCAGAATTCTTTGCTGAAGCATATCTGAACTTTAAATCGCAATCATCAAATATTACCTTACATGTCTGTCCCCACATGAAATCAACATTACCTAATATATAACATCTCTGAAGATAATAATTACCTTTCTTTACCTGTAATGTATCCTGATAACCTAACAATCTTACACCAATAAGCATAGAATTTCCTGCTTCAGAATAAAATGCCTCTGCAGATTCATTACCACCTTTACCTGTATAAGCATATGAGTTCTCTATTGTAAGATTCTCTGCCGTAAAATTATTAGCTCCTGCATTTACAGAAAATGCGTATCTGACATCAGGTGGGTTACTGATATCCACGCAATCTGCTGTATCATAATATATACGTGTTTTTTCACTATCCTCACCTATTAATGTAATATCAGGTGTGGATACCTTAATCTTCTCGTTATACTCACCATTTCTTATAAAGATAACCTTAGTTCCAGAAGCACTTCCCGCTGCTGCAATTGCCTCTGTAACAGTCTTGTATTCTGGTGCACCATAAGCTGTTGTATCACCTGCTGTTCCTGTAAATGATGCATCAACAACATAATCATAATCTGAAAGATATACATAATTTAATGTCTTTTCAACTTTTAATCCATTGTTGTACTCAAGTACAAGCTTAACTTCATTACGACCCTTTTCAAGAGTTATGTTCTTATCAAATGTAAATGTATCATATACTTTAGCTACTGCTGCTGTCTGCTGCTTAGTGCCATTAACATATACTGAAACTGTACCTGGCGCACCAGCGATACCCTCAATGATAATTTTATCGTTAAATACTGTATTATAAGATCTCTTTGTTACAAATAATGGTACATTTTCATCATATGAACCGCTATGTCCATCTGTTGGTAATGTCCATGCCTCTTCGCTTAATGGACTAAAATTGTCATTAGATACTGCCTTTACTGAATAATAATAAGGCACTTCCGCTGTAACTGTAGTATCTTTATAAGATGTCCCCTCAACTGTTGCTATTACCTTAGCATCTGTCTCATCTGAACTTCTTCTATAGACTTCATATTTAGTAGCACCTGATGCTGCTGTCCAGCTTAAATCTACAGAATTTGAAGAAGATACATAACTAAGTGTTATAACAGGAATGCTAAGTGCTGGCTCAATATATGCCACACTTGACTCAACCCATGCATTTCTATTCTTAATATTAAGTTCCTTAGAATTACCTAATGTTCCACAAACTCTGAACTTATAATTACCACCCTCAGTTGCAGAAACTGGATATTCATATGTTGTATCTTTAAGCTCTGTCGCAACATCTGTCCATTCTGCTGCACCTGGCTTTAATACCTGAAGAACATACTTACCATCATACTTAGCTTCATCCCCTGTCCAGCTCACAGTAATCTTTGTTCTGTCTGCTGCTGGAACTGCTGAGACACTACTTATAACAGGAGCTATACCCATTGGGTCATAGTATGTATTCTGGTCATATATTACACTGCCATCAGCCGCTGTATATACCATGTTAGTAACTGTAGCTGTTACATTATTAAGTATAAGACCATACATAAGATTGTCGGATGCAGAACTTACATAATTTGCATCATACTTCATTGTCTTAGGATTAGACTTGCCTGCAGCGTTTACAACCTCTAATGTAATACCATCTGCACCCTTTGTAACCTTAAAATGAAGCTTTTCCTCTGCTGCTGCTGGAACTGCTGTATTACTACTCTTACCAAGAAGTTCTGTAGCTTTCTTAGAATAAAGCATTACAACATCATTATTGCTTCTTATTGCAGATGTCATTGCTTTATAATCGCCATTCTGTTCATTAATCACACCAAATGCAACAAACTTACTTGTACCAGCTGATGAGTCATATGAAAGCACAATATCAGCCTCTAATGTATTAGCATCCGCTGTAGCTGGAAATGCATACATTGATAATTTAGTTGCAGTCATACTGTTAGTTGGTAATCCACCACCAACCTGTGTCATCGATAATGTCTGTCCTAACTCTTTAACAGTTAAAGAGCCAGCGCCTGTTCCATCCCCTGGCATATTGATGACACTTAATTCCGCCTTAGCATTTTCTGGATGCTTCACAACATCTGGAATTAACTCTGGGCTGAAATTCTTTGTTATTGCTTCGCCAACTGCCGCATTAGTAAGATCCAGAGTATCGTCTAATGAATATTTTGCATTATCTATTGATACTGTATATTCAACACCTCTCTTAAGATCTACTATATATTTACCTTCTGCATCAATCTCTGCTTCTGCTGAATATGACTTTGATGAGAAAGTAAGCTTGTTTCCTGCAAAAGCTGCTCCTACAGAACCTGAAACTGTATTAGGAACATCTTCCACCTTATAATCTACTGCATGAATAAACGAACCATTAGCATTAACATCAATCTTTAATGTCTGTTCTTCTGCTGATGTATTCACATATTTTATCACATTAGAAGGTGCTTCTGCTGATGTCTGTCCTTCGCTTATTGTAATTACCTTTTTATCTGAATCATTAACATAATACTCAGCTGTAACTGGTGCTGTATTATACATACAGCCTGTTATTGTAAACTTCGCCATAGATTCCGCTGGAACTTTTACTGTAAATGTAAAACCAGTTGTTGCATACATACCATGTGTATTTGCATTTTTATCCAGCTTAGCATTATTTTTCTTTGATAAAAGAATATATCCATCTGGAGATGATTTATCACTTATAGTAACTACATCTGCATCAAATATTTGTCCCTTAGTAAAATCATATGACTCTCCGCCACCTATTGCTGGTGCATTGAGATATCCTTCTACAAGATAAGGTATGGATAAAACTTCTTTATCACTATTGTTTTTAATAACTACCTTTTTATTATCTGTATCAAATACTGCCTTTAATGATGATGTACCAGCATACACATTATCTGAAAGTGTTGCCAGTGTAATCTTTTCAGTATTTGGCTCTTGTGTAAATACAATCTGGTCTTTAGATGCCTTAAGTGTTATCTGATCTGCATCATACTTTCCAGATAAACTTACAAGTGCATCTCCATCATATCTTATCTCTGCTGAAATCTTCTCACCAGTTGCACTCTGCTCTTCAACAACAACGCCAAAGATATCAATTGCACTATTTGATGAGCCAACATAATAAGTATTAGCTTCTGTCAATTCAAATGTATCTTTATAATATCCAGCAGCCGTACGCTCTGTAATAGCCTTCTGTGTTCCAGTTGGATCCATTACCTTAAGCTGTCTTGCAGCATCCTTTGTATACCAGTAAACTGTAACATTAGTAGATGCTGTTGTTGTAAAACCTATACAAGCTTGTCCAACCTTTGCTCCACCACCTGTACTTAATTTTCCTGTGGCAGTATATCCATCAAATCCACTGTCTGTCCAGCTTCCTGATGATACCGTCGAACCTCCACCACTTTTACTATAGACAGTAAAGTATCCTGACTTGTCTGTAGCTGTCCATGACTCTGTCGCATTGGCTTCATGACCTGTAATATTACTCATATCAAGAGTATATACAGTACCATCCGCTTTCGCTTCCTGCACACCCATACCAGCAAAATCCAATGGTACTACACCCACTACCATCAGTGCCGCCATGAGGCATGCAACTATCCTTTCTTTGAACCCACGTTTCCTGTTCATTTGACCCTCCTTGTTTTCCGAAGAAAATAGAAAAAATAAATATTAATGTGAACATACCTAATATGTTCCGCGCGCATGTCCGTATCGTACCATACCCCTCCCCATTTTTCCACCGATATTTTTAGCTTTTTCAAAAATCATCCGCATATATTTAGCCGTTTCAAAAATTCGTACAAAACCATCAATATATTTCCATTTTATTGTGCAATTTTCACAAACAAAAAAACTTCAGGTAATGCTAACGCACCCCTGAAGTTCATATAATAATAATAATTTATTGTTTTCTAACCAGGAAAACAAAATCCTGCCTTTTCCATATCATTTTTCAACTGCTCAACCGACACTCCAAGCTTTTCTGCCCCTGCTTCCGGTGTAATCATCCCAGACTGTATAAAATCATATGTCGCAATAATTTTCCCCTGTTCAACTCCACGCTCTATTCCCTGTTCTATTCCCTTCTCAATTCCGCGCTCCTCAATTGCCTCACTCAAATTACACATAGAGTTCACCTCTTCCTCTAATTCTACTGACATCGCAATGCCATACTCATTCTCCAGAACCTGCTTCTTTTCATCTGGTTTTATATCTGCTGACAACAATGTAGATAACATACTTATCAGCGTATTCTTTGATTCTACTGTCTTGCTTGAATTAAGATTAATAAATACAGTTGACATCAAATCATATCTTCCTGTTGATATCTCTTCAACCGTTCCATCTGCTGGATAAAGAATAGTCGGTTTAATTGAATATTCCACTATGGAATCTGCAACTCTTTTATATGACCTTTTCCTATCCGGTGTATTCATGCATATCCAGATTGAATATACCTTCTTAACCCCATCATAATTATCCGCTGTATACTCTACATCCATCTGCTGCGACAGCAGTCTTGCTGGATATATTATTCCTCTCGTCACTAGGTCATAACCCGGATAAAAAGACTTCTGTGCCTCGATATTAATATACATCCTCTGTCTGTTGCCATCACGCATTCTCACATAAAATACAATATCAAAATATATCTTTCCCTCACCTGGTATATTGCTCTCATTTTCAAGAACCGATACAGCATCTGGGCGGACATGCCGCGTTGCCACTTCCGGCTCACCTTCAATTGCAACCCTCGCTTCACTAAGGGAATAATCCTCAAATTCCCTTACAGAATACTTTAAAATATAAGCTAATATATTCTTATCCTTCAATATCTGTCTTACGTGTTCATCATACTGTGCCTTAGCCCCAGCAGCATCAATTGTGCTTGCAATAAATGTTTCTTTTTCCCCCATGCTTCTCCTTTTCAATTATATTAGATGTGATAGTGATAATCAAGACTTCCAGAGACATCCCCCAATTTTAAATTCTCCTAACGCCTTATTTCAATCACTGTTTATTTATAATATTTATTTTAAATATACACGCTCTGCAATCTATTGTCAATATCAATTTTTAATAATCAGTAATAAATCATAACAAAAAATCTCCGGGCAGCGCTTACGCACTCCCGGAGTTAATTCACTCTGACATTATTCAATTTATTGCAGGCAATACCCTGCCACTCCCATAAATGCTGGTATTGTAATAACCGATATAATCGTGCTGAGACATACTGTCTTGACTGATAACAGATAATTTTCATTAAACTGCTTTGCAAACACAGCAATATTAGCTCCTACCGGAGTACATACTGCGATTAGTATAATCATTGCAATCTCTGTACTGATTATCGGAACAAACCTGATTACAGCAACCATGAAAGCAAGTGTCACAGCAGGAATTAGTACAAGCCTGAAAATACTGCATATGTATACACTTATATCACAAAATATATCCTTTAGTCTAAGCTTTGACATATATATACCCAATATAATCATTGCAAGCGGTGAGTTCATTGCAGCTATATACCCAACGGATTTTATAACTATGTATGGCATTGTAACTCTTGACACAAACACCAACAATCCAACAATAAGTGCAATAACAACTGGATTTTTTACAACTGTCGGTATATTAACATTTTTTCTGTCACCAGTAAGAATATAAGCTCCATATGTCCATTGAAATATATTGAGCAGTGCAATATAAGCACTTATATAAAATACTCCATCATCCCCATATGCAGCCTGCGCCAGTGGTATTCCTATAAATCCAGCATTACAGAAAGAAGATGCAAAATTCATCACTCGTTTTATATCTCTGTAAATTATGTACGATATAATAACCGCTATGCAAAGTGACACTAATGCAAGCGTAAATGAAACACATGCTCCCATCATCTTTTTATCAGAATACTCTGTAAAAAAAGATTTTAATATAACACATGGAATAACAACCCTGACAAGCAACGTTCCCATATCACTAGCTGATTCTTCAGATATAAAATCTCTTTTTGCAAGCCACAGTCCCACCAGCATCAACAGAAACATAACAACAATCTGTTTCAAAAGTATGGCAGACATATATACATTTTTCCTTTCAATCTTTAGCCAGCACTTGAGACATCTATACCCAATTTAACTTTCAATGCATTTTTAATCATTGTTACACAATTATCATCCCCAAGTCGATAACTGTTAAGTGTAATATCGTAGTTAACCGGATTAGTCCAGTAATTGCCACCAGTATAGAACTTATAGTACTCTGCCCTGTATTTATCAGTCTTTGTTATAAGTTCATTTGCCTCATCTACAGTTACATCCATTCTTCTCAATATATTTTTAAGGCAATGGCTTCTTGGCGCCTCAATATATACGCTTAGCACATTGTCATAATCCTTTAATATGTAATCTGCACATTTACCAACAATAACACAGCTCTCTGTCTTAGCCAGATTTTCTATAATATGCTTCTGTGCATCAAAAACACGTATATCGGATTTAAACTTATTCAGAACAGGCTTAGGAGTTGTTGTTACAGGAAGCTTTGCAAGCTGGTTAACCCATAACGCACCTTTAAGCTTCTCATCCTGCTCAACAAAATATGATTCATCATACCCACTATATTGAGATGCAAGTGTCAAAATTCTATTCTCATAACAATTGATTCCCAGCTGTTTGGCAAGTTCAACAGCAATCCTTTTTCCACCACTTCCGAAACCTCTTGCCACTGTAATAATATAATTATCCATACGCATTCTCCCTCCTGTTTATACCTGAATAATCTGCAGCTATCTCTTATACAAAGTCACACCATCTTTAATAGTCTCAAGAACAACAATGTCCTTAATATCATCTGGTGCTGCTTTAAGCGGATTCTTATCACATATAATCATATCTGCACATTTACCCGCTTTAAGGCTTCCTTTCTTATCTTCCTCAAAATATTCATAAGCTGCATTTATTGTTACTGCTTTTAAAGCTTCATATACATCTACACACTGTTCTGGCGCAATAACCCTGCCGCTTCTCGTCTTTCTATTTACTGCAGTCCACACAGAATGAAACATCTTAGGAAGTGTTACTGGCGTATCCTGATGGAAATTCACGCTTATTCCTCTCTTAACAGCAGATGCCACAGGACTTACACGACTTCCTCTCTCCTCTCCCATATTTCTCACATGAACATCGCCCCAGTAAAATACATGTCCAACAAATATAGAAGCAATCATATTAATCTTTGCCATGATATCAAGCTGTTCATCCCTTGCTGTCTGACAGTGAATCATAACAGGCCTGAGATTATTTTTATCAGAATTATCCGATTCTTTAAGAGCTTTGACATAACTGCTAAGAAGCTGGTCTCCTGCTGCATCACCATTGCAATGTGTCAATAACTGTCTGTCATCATCAACAGCTTTTTTACAAAAAGCATCAACCTGCTCGTCTGTAAATCTAGGATAACCCCTGTAGTCGCCCATTCCCTCGTAAGGTTTAGACATATAAGCTGAACGTCCCTGTGGTGAACCATCAAGTACCAGCTTATATCCTCCAAGCTTAAGATGGTTTTTATATTTCTCATCATACTCTGGATAATCACTGAATATCTTCTCTACACCTTCACCTATAACGGGATAAGAAACTATATCAATATCAAGTTTTCCTTCATTGCCCGCTTTTACAAATGTCTCTACATCCTTTCTTGAGGCTGCTCCATCCTGAACAGTTGTAATTCCATATGACAGATATAATTTCTGGGCTTCTCTGAGACATTTATCCACATCATCATATGTACCACGAAGCTGCCAGAAAGCCTTATTCATGGCTGTTTCCTCAAGGTAACCATTTGGCTCACCTGTTGCCTCGTCTACACCTATATGTCCACCCTCTGGATCCTTTTCTCCCTTAACATATCCAGCCATATCAAGCATCATGCTATTCACTACGCACATATGAAGTGATGTATTAAGAATAATTATCGGATGCTTGTCAGATGCCTTATCAAGTACATATTTATCCGGATGCTTAAAATCAGGAAGAATATTATGATCATAATTGTAGCCCATGACAAGTGTTCCAGGCTTAACATCATTATCCTCTATATACTGTTTAATAGTCTGTGTTATCTCTTCCATCGATGTACAATCACCAAGATTAGCCTTGGTAACCATCTGCATTGTCAAAGATATGTGTCCATGCGGGTCAATAAATGCCGGCATAAGTGTTTTACCATTAAGGTTAACCATTTCAGCTTCTGGATACTTTGATTTCAACTCATCCAGATTTCCGAGTGCTTCTATAACACCATCCTTTTCAACTAATGCCTCATATTCATCCTCTTCTGACTCCATTGTTATTATTTCACCATTGTAATATAGCTTCTCCATCCTGCTTACCTCCATCTTTCCGTTCATTATTTAATCATATCTTTCCATCAATTCCCTGCAGCAATGGCAAGCCACATAATGTTCAGGTGCAACTTCCATAAGATATTCAGACTGCTCTGAGCACTCTTCTTTTGCGTATGGACATCTTGTGTGAAAACTGCATCCTTTCGGTGGATTAAGAGGACTAGGAAGATCTCCTTCCAATATAATTCTGTCCATCTTAACATCAACATCAGGAATAGGAATTGCCGATAATAATGTTTTAGTATATGGATGCATAGGATTATTAAATAATTCATCCTTAGATGCAATTTCCACAATCCTGCCAAGATACATAACCGCTATCCTCTCACATAGATACCTTACAACACTTAAATCATGTGATATAAACAGATATGACATATTACGCTCTTTCTGTATCTGCTTCATAAGATTTAACACCTGTGCTCTTACCGATACATCCAGCGCTGAAACTGGTTCATCACATACAACAAAACTTGGTTTAAGTATGATTGCTCTTGCAATAACAACTCTTTGTCTCTGTCCACCTGACAAATCCTGTGGCATCTTATATATATGACTTGCTCCAAGACCTACATATTCAAGCAGATCCCTTGCCATCTGTACTCTTTCCTGCTCAGTGCCAATCTTATATACCTCTAATGGCTCTTTAACCGAATCAAGAATAGTCATTCTGGGATTAAGAGATGCATATGGATCCTGAAATATCATCTGCATTTCTTTTCTTATACTTTTAAGATTACCACCCTTTGTGTTGGATATGTCCATCTTATTAAATACAAGCTCGCCAGAAGTAGGTTCATACAACTTTAATAATGTACGCCCAAGAGTTGATTTGCCACATCCAGATTCTCCGACAAGACCAAGAATCTCTCCTTTATATATATTCAAGGTAACTCCATCAACCGCTTTTAATACCTTGCTTTTTTCCTTATTAATACTTTTCTTTACTACAAAATGTTTTTTTAAATCACTTATCCTATATAAAACTTCTCTATTTTCCGCCATATGCAATAACCTCCATTTCAATTGTAATCTGATAACTACTTAAGATATTTAAAGCATCTGACGCTTGTATCTCCTACTTTTATCAATCCAGGATCCTCATTTTCACATCTGTCCATCTTATATGGACATCTTGTGCAGAAACGGCATCCTTTAGGCATTTCTGCCAGACTTGGTACATTTCCCTCTATTGTATACAGCTTGTCTACATCTTCATCAAGTCGTGGGATTGATTTAAGTAATCCCTGCGTATATGGATGCAATGGATTCTTGAATATGCTTCTTACATCAGCATGTTCTACAACTTTTCCTGCATACATTACCATAACTTCATCTGCAACATCTGCAACAACTCCCATATCATGGGTTATCATCATAATAGCCGTGTTATACTTTTCCTTTAATTCTTTCATTAACTGAAGAATCTGTGCCTGAATAGTTACATCCAGCGCTGTTGTAGGCTCATCTGCAATCAGAAATAATGGATTGGATGCCAGTGCCATCGCAATCATCACTCTCTGTCTCATACCACCTGATAACTGATGAGGATATTCATGCATTCTCTGTCTTGGTGAAGGGATTCCTACTTTATCAAGCATCTCGACACCATATTCAAATGCTTCCTTCTTACTCTTTTTCTTATCAAATGCCTTTATAGCTTCCACCATCTGGGCACCTATTGTATACACTGGATTAAGAGAAGTCATAGGCTCCTGAAATATCATTGATATCTTAGAAGCCCGGATATCTCTTATCTGTTTATCTGTCATCTTGGTAAGATCCTCCCCTTCAAGGAGAATCTCACCTGATGTAATCTTACTTGTTGCCTTAGGAAGAAGACGAAGAATTGAAGTGGCAGTTACACTCTTTCCACATCCAGATTCTCCAACAACTCCAAGCGTTCTGCCCTTTCCAATTTCGAAAGACACATCTGATATTGCTGTAACCTGCTTTTTATCAATCATAAAATCTACTGATAATCCTTTAACCTGAAGAATTGTATCTGCCATAACTCTTCCTCCTCTTCTCATTTTCAAATAAAATATCTATTACTTAACAATCCAGTTCCATGTATCGTTATTATAATAATTAGCTCCAAATACATCTGCATTAGTAAGTCTTGTCGATGTACCAGCATATGACTTCTTCCAGATTACATTACAGTTAGGACACTGCTCATAGAAATAATCCATCAGCTGCTGTAACATTTCCTTCTGCTTAGCTGGATCTTTCTCAGCTTTAGCATCTGCATACATCTGTGTTATCTTAGGATCTTTATAACTTCCATATGTTGTTGCATTAACATCAAATATAGGCTCAAATGTCCAAGGATCTGTCGTTGGCATAAGTCCCATCATACAGATATCATATTTACCCTCAAACATGCCATTCCACATAGTTGCTGAATCAAGGTGCTGTACTGAAGACTTAACACCTATGTTTGCAAGCCACTGCTGAACCATTGCACACTGCTTCTCTCTTGATGCAGTATTACATACAATCTTTACTTCATAGTTAAAATCAAATCCTGACTCCTGTAATAACTTCTTTGCTGCATCTGGATCATACTTGTATACATACTTGCTTGATGCATCAGATGGTGCACAAGAACTGTCTGGATGAATCCAGTTATCAAACACCTGGCCTGTTCCAGCATAGAAACCTTCATTTAATGTATTTCTGTCAATTGCCATTGTAAGTGCCTGTCTCCAACGGTTATCCTTGAGACTGTCATTGTTATATACCATAAGCTCAAGGAAATCAGCCTGAGTATTAGTAAGTACTGATACATTAGGGTTATCCTTAATTGCAAGTGCATCATCAATTCCTAAGAATATCCACTCAAGATCAATCTCATTGGCAAGAAGTGAATTAATAAAGTTTGACTGATCCATAACTCTTAATACAAGATGTCCAAACTTAGGAGCACCAAGATAATAATCTGAGAAACTTGCAAGTGTAAGCTCTGAACCAGCAATATCACTCTCATACTTACATGGGCCAGAACCAACTGGACTAAACCAGAACGAATCACCTGCTACACTTGATGCTGGCTTATCCTTTAACAGATGTGCTGGGAGAACATATAATCCCTTATTATAATTAAGCCAGAAGCTTTCAAAAGGAATGTCTTCCTTCATAGTCATTGTAAATGTATAATCATCAACCTTACTTACCTTTAATGAACCACTTGATGTCTCTATGCCAGATGCATCTGTACCTTCAATCTTAGATGCTATAGACCTTACTGAACCTGTAAAATCTTTATTAGCAAGAAGATTTAATGTATATATCCAGTCATCTGCTGTAACAGCCTGACCATCATGCCACTTTGAAGCCTTATTAAGATGGAATGTCCAGACGTTATTGTTAGTTTCATAGCTCTCACAAGCTCTTGATTTAAGCTCACAATTTCCTGATACATAAAACAACCTGTCATATATCTGATCCCATGTAACACCACAGAAACTGTCCGATGCATTGTAAGGCATCAATGTACTCCATGCTCCTGCCAGAGCATATACAAGTGTAATGTCTGATGTGTCGCCACTGCCCGACTTACTGCCAGAACATCCAAATACCGAAAATGACATTATGACAGACATAACAAGTGCAACTAATTTCTTTGTAATTTTCATAAACCTTTCCTCCTTTTTTCTTTATGTATTATCTCTTTCTTGGATCAAATGCATCTCTTACACCATCACCAATAAAGTTAATACCAATAACAGTAACAATGATACATATACCTGCTGACAACCAAACCCATGGTCTCATTGAGAAATTGATATATGTCTGGGCAGCATTCATAATATTGCCCCATGATGCTTCTGGAGATGGAACACCCATTCCCATAAAACTAAGTGCTGATTCCGTAAGGATTGCTGCTGATATATTAGTTGTAAGCTGCATCCATACAGGAGAAATCGAATTAGGAAGTACATGTTTGAACATTATCCCAAAATTGCTGACGCCACAGGTTTTAGCAGCTTCTACATATTCCTTTTTCTTAACTGATAATACGTTGCTGTATACAAGTCTTCCTACACCTGTCCAGCCAATAACACCTATAACTGCTATAACAATTCCAATTGATGGACCAGTTACAGAAACAATTACAAGTATAAGAACCATCTGCGGAAATGATTGGAATATATCTGCAAATCTCATAATTATACTTCCGATAAGCCCGCCTTTATATCCAGCTATTAATCCAAGTGGAAGACCAATCACAACAGATATCAGCGTCGATAAAATACCAACCATAAGTGAAACTCTGCCACCATATACAAGTCTTGCGAATACATCTCTTCCTACATCATCTGTTCCTAAAATATGTCCATCTATTCCAGGCTTTACATTAAATACATACGTCTGGTACGGATCAAGTTTCAATATATATGGAAGAATGATAACCATAATAATTTCAATCAAAACCACTGCAAATCCAACTATTGCCAGCTTGTTTTTAGCATATTTCTTTATAAATGAAGCAACACCTTTATTATGCATATCCACCCCTCCTTTATTTGTCATATGATATTCTTGGATCAATAAATGCATATATAATATCCATCAGAATGTTAACAAGAAGTACTACCACCGATATGATAACTGCAACTCCCATTATTACCGGATAATCTCTTGAATTAATTGATGTACTCATAAGACTTCCAAGTCCAGGCCATGCAAATACATTTTCTACTACAACTGCTCCTCCTACAAGGAATGGAACCATAAGACCAATCTGTGTAACAATAGGTATAAGAGCATTTCTAAATCCATGTTTTACAACAACCACTATTTCGCTAAGACCCTTGGCACGTGCTGTCTTAATGTACTCTTCATTCATTATCTCTAAAAGACTGGCTCTTGTCTGTTTGATAAATCCACCAACTATATTAAACATCAGTACTATTGATGGCATTATCAGATGCTGTATAACAACTCCGATTGTCTTAGGTCCCGCCGCATTATACATTCCAGATGCCGGCAGCAGCGAAAGCTTAACCGAGAACAAATATATAAGACATAAGCTGAAAAAGAATGTCGGCATTGATGAACCTATGTATATACAGAAATTTGCAATGGCCGACCAGACTGATTTAGGCTTATATGCTGATGCAAGACCAAGAGGAATGCCAACAATAAGTGCAAGCACCAATGATGTTAGTGTAAGTGTAAGTGTTGGTACTATTCTCTGTCCTATAACATCAATAACTGGTTTTTTATTTCTATACGATGTTCCAAGATCCCCATGAAATAAATCTCCCAGCCAGTCCGCATATTGTACTATTACGGGCCTGTCAAATCCATATTGATGATTAAGGGCTGCTATCTGCTCCTCCGTCATTGGAACATCACTTGAGCCGACTATCTGGTCAACTATATTACCTGGTGCCATGCTTGATAACATAAATACTGCAAATGTAATACCTATAAATATTGGTACTGCAATCAGTAATCTTTTAAATATGTATTTAATCATACCACTGCCTTCCTTTCTCTTCAGATTAATCTGCAAAAAGGCGTCTGTCACATTCCAATGTAACAGACGCCTTTGTCTTGCAAGATTTATTTGATAGTTCAGATTGTATTCTTTCTTGCTAACTTTCACAATATAGACATGATTAATAAAATTTGTGCTCATGCACAACAATAAGCAGTTTTATCTAAAAGCTTATATAAGTTCCGACAATTTAAGAGCCAGATATACTTCCACCTTAGTATCAAAATCTGTTAAATCACAGTCAAGTATTTCTTCTATTTTACGCAGTTTATAATTGACTGTATTCCTATGCAGATACAAGGCATCAGCCGTATTAATTACACTTCCAGCCTCCTTAAAATACACCTTTAAAAACTCCACATATTCTGTCTTATTAAGCTCATCATAACGTACAAGTTTTTCAAGAAGTTCATTATAGTATTCCTTTGCTATCTCAATATCTTCAATAGCCATAAGAGTTCTATACACTCCCATCTCCTTAAATATAGCTGGTTCTCCGACAGCACCTCTTCTTATCTGCAGTTTCACTGCCTTTAAAGCAAGATTATAGCTTTTATGAAGACATCTTACACTCCTCGTATTCCTTCCCACGCCACAGTACACATTTTCATATATTCCACCCATTCTGCGAAGATAATCAATTATGCTATGGACATCTGTCTCAATCTCACCGTATTCACAATTTTTAAATATAACAAATATTGTTCCACGCTTTGAGAAAACAAAGCACTCTTTTCTGCCAGTCCCACTATAATCGTGAGTTATATGTCTTATTGATTCTTCAATTGTTCCTCTCCGGTTTTCTTTTTCTTCAAGCTTTTCTATAAAAAACAGCGCAACGCAATAAGGCAGCTCACAGTCTATGCCATTCTTTTCAAACAACGGCATATACATGCTTTGCTGCAAGGGAAAAAATATTGCATTTTCCATAGCCCCGGTGATTTCCATATCAGCTCGGTCTGCCATAGTGAGTGTTTCACTGAAACTTTTCATTATACCTGCCATGTGTACATGCCACGGCACTTCAAATAATGCAAAATCATTATAGTTGCAAAAATCAATCACAATCTGCGGTATCTGTTTTATATACGGTCCTATATTAATAACAGCTGCACTTGCTTTATTATTATAAATAGACTCAATCAGTTCCAGAAGAAGATCATCATCTCCTTCAGTGCTGATTCCAGTTGTAAATGCTATCTCATTTCCCTCAAGGAACTCCGATATAGCAACACTTTCCACCATGTGAACCCAGTTAACAACTTTATCCATTCCGGTCTGCCCGGCAATACATTTCATTTCATACCTGTCGTCATCTTTTACAGACTTATATAAATCTTCTACAGTTACAGCCATGCTTTCACCTCCATATCAACCGGAGTATATACAAGTTTTTCAATTAATCTGTACACATCAACACAATCATTAAGATTAATTACCTCTGTCGGAGAATGTGAATATCTTCTTGGAAGAGCTATCGTCATAACTGCATTACCTTTTCCAGAATTGACTGCCCCGGCAGCATCAGTTGAATAGAATGCACCTGTAAATGCAAATTCCTGAATATCCATTTTCATACCTGCTGCCACACTCCTGATTGTCTTAACCAAGGCTGGATGAGATACAACATAATTATGGAATCTGGGATTATGCTGCAATAATACAGCAACAGGCCCATTGCCAAGCTTTATTGGATTATCTATATCATTAATGTCAGGAACATCTCCGGCTGGAATTGTATCTAATATATAACAATAATCCGGATTGACAATCTCAACAACCGAACGGAGCGCCGCTGTCGTAACCTCCTCCATTACGGTAAACACAAAAAAATGTCTTCCTGATAATTTCTCTCTGTCAATATGTCCGATTAATTCAAAAATTATTGCACATAATGCCCGGCAATCCGCAGCTTTAGTAACGAGATAATCAGAATTTTTCAAAGAAGTACATGGACTGTCAATCACCATCTGACATCCACTTCTGACACCCCATTCAATTGCTTCATCTCTATCTTTAGCACATATATCTACATATGATGCACTTACTGTCTGCATCTTCTTAGCTTCCTCTTCTGTCAGCATATGTGTAGAACGTACACCTATAACTCCTGGAATATCACCTTTTTCGGTCTTAATGATAACCTTTCTGCCTGGTATAATATTATCTGACGAACCACCAATTTTACCAAAATGCAGAAAGCCATTATCATCAATGCTCTTAATAACATATCCAACCTCATCCAGATGGACTCCATATAGTACATTCGGTCCTGAAGTACTGCCATTTACAGTTACAATAAGATTGCCATTAGGAGTTATATTTATATCATCAGCATATTCTTTAAGCATACCTGCTATATAAGCCGCCAGGCCCCATTCGTAGCCACTCACTGCTGTTCTGCCTGTCAAATCAATAATTCTTTTTCTTAACAACTCTTTCATGGCAAATCTCCTTATAACTTTCTAATATGCACAATACTAATTATCCTTGCTCCTGCTTGATATTGTATATGCTTCCTCTATCGGAACCACAAATATCCTTCCATCACCAGAATTACCATTTTCTCCTGTCTGGGCAGAGTCCATGATTACATCTATAACTGCATTCTTGTCATCATCCTCGCAGGCAATCATAAGCATATTCTTAGTCATTTCGTCATATATAATATCTCCAACCTGAATACCATGCTGCTTTCCTCTTCCTGCCACAGTCCATTTAGTTGACGCACCAAATCCAGCTTCTGCCAGTGCACGATTTACCTCATATACCTTTTCTGGTCTTACTATTGCATATATCATCTTCATATCTGACATCTCCTCTCAATCATTCATTTACTGCATACTGTTATTAACAAGTGTCTCAACATCACTTACATTATTGATTCCTATATCATGCAGATATCCCTTAAGATACTCTTCCTGAGATTCATTATCCGCACCATCCCATATACGCCCTTTAGCAATTGTAAATGTCGGTTTTCTCCATACTCCAAAAACTTTAAGCAATATTAAATAAACAAATATCGTAATGAATATACCACCACAAGCTATTGGCAATGATATATAATGAAGTCCTGCAAATGTTATAAACAACATAGTCGGTGTTGAAAACATCATGCCCATATTCATAACGCCAAGCTCTGCACCTGTACTCGTCTGTAATTTAGGATCAACCATCCTTACAAGTGACAAGCCACTTGGTGTTGTTCCTGTACTTGTTCCATATACGCCAAGAACTCTCTCAAAATCATGGTCACTTCCAAGTCTTTCTCCAAAATACATTGAAACAAGAAATGTAGCTATGGCATCAATTATACCTACAACAATAATTGGAACAATCCATTTTCCAATAACACCAACCTGTATTGCCATAAATGAACTTACTACAAGATAATCAGAGAAAAATCCTGTTATTCTGCTCTGAAATGCATTATTGATAAGATAACTAATCTTTAACTTGCCCATTATCCATCTCACAATATAAGCTGCAAACATGCCCCACATAAATAACATCGCTGCAAATGTAGGTCCAAGTCCCGGTATTAATCTGATAACATCTGCCATCAGGAGTGCAAGCAGATATGTAACACCCATGATTGCAAAATGTGCCGCAAAAGTCTCTATATTAGCACTATGAAAAGTAGATCTTCCTAGAGGTTCTCTCTGTTCTTCAGGAGTAAAATAGCCTCTTTCAACAGAACTGTTAATTGTACTCTTATTTTTTGCAATTCCCTTTTTCAAACCATATCTTGCAATAGGAACACCTATTCCAAATGCTGCTATAAATCCGATTACTGCATATGTAAGAGCAACCATCTCAGCATTCTCATATCCATATGTATACTCAAATAATCTTCCATATGTAGATGCCTGTCCTGGGCCCTGACAGAAAGCAAAAGGAACGAGAATTCCATACATAGAATCCATATTGACGGCTTTACCCATAATAGCTGTAACACCTATTCCAATTAATGGCTGCACTGCATATAAAATACACCATATCAGTGCCATGCCAAGAGCACCTCTTACTGCTCCACTACTTTTTGCCCGCTTATTCTTTTTATCCTTGTCTTTTTCTTTATTCTGCTTCTTCTTGCCACCACCAGTAAGTCCAATTGATATAAATGACATCACAAAGAACACATCAACAATATTGCTGAAATCCTTAATAGATACTCCACCCACATCAACCTTACCAATGATTATATTCATAACTATAAATCCAATAAGACCACCTATAACACTGGTCGGCATAAGCATATGTCTGAAAAATGGCACTTTTGCTCTTATAACCATGCCAAGGCACAGCATAACACTTGCCATTCCAAAAGCTATTACAACGCTATACATAGAGCCATCACGCTCCTTTCCTCTCTTTTCTTCCCTCTTCCTACGCCATGCTGTGGTACATCTCGTCCAGCATCTCATCCGTTATATCAACCGGATTGTTATACAGGTTAGGGTGACGGCTGATTTTTACAAGCTCCGCTATCTGCTCCTCTGATAAATGTAAATCCTTTAAATCATTTCTAAGATGAAGCTTTTCCTTTAGAGCATGAATTGCATCTGCCATGTCGTTTGTATCGGCAAATCCAAGCTTTCTTGCAAACTCATCAATCCTGGCGCCTTCTTCACCCTTTGCATTAATTCTTGCAAAATAATCCAGTGTAAGTCCGCACGCCTCACCATGTGGGATATGGTGAATATTGGTCAGTGGAAATGAGCATGCATGCGAAGCAGTTGTCTTAGGAAGTGTAAATGCAAGACCAGCTATAAGTGATGCCTCACACATTTTTTCTCTTGCTTCCTTATCTGTTGGATTCTCATAAGCCCTGTACAGATACTTAAATACAAGCTCTGCCGCATGTAATGCACACGCATCGCAGACAGGCTGATGTCCCTTGCTCCAGAATCCCTCAATCGCATGTGACAGCACATCAATACCAGTTCCTGCTGTAACCTTAGGTGGCATTGTGTATGTAAGCTCAGGGTCGATAATTGCATAATCAGGGAAGAATCCGTCTGACACAATTGGCGACTTTTTACCATTAGCATGGTCTGTAAGAACAGCTACACATGTAACCTCGCTTCCTGTTCCTGCTGTCGTTGGAACCGCTATAAGTGGAAGATGCTCCTGTGGCATTGCCACACCTGTTCCATGATATTTTCTTATTGAATCTTCTGTCAGCGCAATACTGGCAGCCGCCTTGGCACAGTCCATTGAACTGCCTCCGCCAAGTGCAACAACAAATCCTATATCATTCTTTCTTATAACTTCCGCACATGCATCAACCTCTGTTACATCCGGATTAGGTGATAATTCTCCAAATGAGGCTGTAAGTGCGCCATCGCTGTCCTTTATAATCTTATCTGCAAGTCCGTTGGTGAAGAAGAATGGATCTGCAACAAGCAGACCATTCTTTGCTCCAAGTGTTTTCGCAAGATCCTTTATCTCTACACATCTTCCTGCGCCGAATCTTATCTTGACCGGCTGAATATAATCCCAGTTCATAGCATTACCTCCCGACCTAATCACAGAATTTCTCATCAGCGAGTGTAAGCACCTCGTCAAGAATTGGAAGGTACTCATCAAGCTCTTCCTTAGTTATGATAAGAGGTGGACATATCTCGATAAAGTTTTCACGTCCAAATGTTGCAAAACCTCTTTTCTTTAACTCTGCAAATATCCAAGGCATTGCAGTTCCTGGAATACCATACTCCTGAAGTGGCTCTCTTGTTTCCTTATTTTTAACCATCTCAAGTGCTCCGAACAAGCCTATGCATCTTGCCTCACCAACACATTTATGCTTTTCAACCATCTTATCCATGAATGCCTTGACAATCTCATGCATTTCTGCCACATGCTGTTCAATATTGTGTTCCTTATAATATGTAACTGCTGCCACACCAGCCGCACATGCAAGTGTATGACCTGAATAAGTAAGACCACACTGAAGTACATTTTCTTCAAAATATTTTGCAATCTTTTCATTAACGATAACACCACCAAGCTGTACATAACCACATGTAACACCCTTTGCAAATGTAATCATATCTGGCTTAAAATCAAAATTCTGCCATGCAAACCACTTACCTGTTCTAAAGAAGCCTGCCATAACCTCATCACATATCATCAAGATGCCATATTTATCGCAAAGTGCTCTTACACCTTCCATATATCCCTTTGGAGGAAGAATAACACCATTGGCACCTACAATTGACTCCATAATGATTGCAGCCACATTCTGTGGGCCTTCATATCTTAACTGTAAATCAAGGTCTGCAAGTGCTTTCTTAGTAACAACTTCATCATCAACACCATATGTATAACCATCTCTGTACATCTGTGGATTCATAAACTTAACAAAGCCATTGGCACCACCAATCTCTGCTGCAAATCTTCTCCAGTCACCTGATGCATTAGAAGCACCAAGTGTAGCACCATGATAACTTCTGTAACATGAAAAAATCTTTGTTCTTCCTGTTACCATTCTTGCCATCTTGATTGCATTTTCATTAGATTCAGCACCGCCATTAGTAAAGAATACTCTCTTATATGTATCCTCACCTGCTGCCTCAACAAGCAGCTTTGCAAGCTTGCTCTTAGGTTCTGATGCATAAGCTGGAGCCATGAAACACATTTTGTCTGCCTGCTCCTTAATTGCCTCAACAATCTCTGGAAGCTCATGTCCAAGGTTAGAACATACAAGGAGTGATGCCATATCAGCATACTTCTTACCATCATAATCCCAGAAATATATGCCTTTCGCCTTCTCAACCGGTAAAACATCTCCGCCAGCCTTAGACCATGACTGTAAAATATACTTCTTATGTAACTCTGCTACTTCCTGTCCTGTTAAATTTGCCATATCATTATCCTCCTTATATCCTTCCCAGATTCTCATTAGTTCTGACCTATCTGGATGTTATGCTATAAACAGATAAACAAAAAAGCGCCTGAACCCCACTTGTCCCGTGGTAAGTTCAAACGCCTTTGTTTGTTCATCTATTTAATTGTTGACATCATAATATGACATGCAATATATGTTTTCAATATACTACTTACCAAGTTTATATGTGCTCATGCACATATGTCAAGTGTTTTTTTGAATTTATACCTATATTATATATACTCCTGTGCCTATATGGAAATTTATTTGTGTGCATGCACAAAATGCAGCGGATAAATATAAGCTATAATAACATAAAAATCTACATATTTTTATTACAAATGCTGATTAAATGCGAGAGGAGCTGGCCATTATGTTTAATATTAAAGATTTAATTGTATTTATCATTTTATTTGGAGCTAATCTGCTGCAGGCAATAACTGGATTTGCTGGAACTTTGATATCCATGCCGCCGACAATCAAACTTATAGGCGTAGGCGAAGCCAAAGCCCTGCTTAATGCTATTGCACAGATTTCAAGTCTCATGATTGTCTGCACAGGATTTAAACATATCAACTGGAAAGAATTTACCAGAATGTTCATCTGCATGATAATAGGCATGGCTGCTGGAATTAAGATATTTGAAATCTTTCCACTGCACCAGCTTCTTATATTATATGGAATTATGATAATCGCAATTGCTATAAAAAAGCTTTTGTTCAGCCGCACCAATACAGATAAGGCTTCTTATAACAGTAAAACATCTTCTGAACATGGCAGCACTTCCATTTCAAAATTATTTATGCTTATCATTCTTCTAACTGCCGGCATCATACATGGCATGTTTGTATCTGGCGGAGCCTTGCTTGTAGTATATGCTGCAGCAGTCCTTAAAGATAAAGAAGAATTCCGTGCAACTATTGCCATGATATGGCTTACAACAGGATGTTACATGACAGGTACGCAGATAATGCTTGGTAATTTCAACACACATGTCATTATGCTGTTAATTGTCGGAATTGTGCCTGTGTTTGCAGGTACATTAATAGGTACAAAGCTTGTTAAAAAAATACCTCAGGAAATATTCATGAAGCTTACATATATACTTCTGTTATTATCTGGTGCAATGGCAATACTGTAGCGCTATTATATTTTTTATTTAATACATTTTTAATTTCATATATTTTTCTATGGAATTCTCGCATTTAAAGTAGTAAAGTATTCAATTGGAATAAATTATGACAATATGGGGGAAGGATAAAACAGATTATGAAAGATACTAATGTTACCAGAAAACGTTATGGCATCAAGAAATTACTGTATCGCTACAGCAACACACTTATAGCAGCAGGAATTATTGTAGTGATTCTTGCTGGTGGAGCATGTGCAGTTATTTTAAGCCACAACAACAGGAAAAAGGCAGAAATTGCCAATGCGCAGGTTCAGCAGGAAATGCTGGAGCAGACGACTGAAAGTGCAGAAGAAGCCAGCCTCCGCGCCGCCAAAGAGGCAAAAATGCGTGAGCTGTTAAACAATCTCGAAACATCCTATACAAATTTCCGTGTTGTATTCGATGTGTACACAGACAGTGACACTTCCAAAGCATGTGTCGATGACCTGATTGCCAATATCAACCCATTTATCAGCATATCATCAACTGGCGATAACACATCCTCTGATAATCAATATATCAATGAAGCCCAGAAGAATGTCATCAGCCAGATCAGCAATAAAGACAGTGACAGTCTCGTTTTCTCCGATTTCAAGACTTTAAATACAATAGCTTCACATCTCCTTGAAAATCTTGAAGACAATGATACATACCAGACACTTACAGCATCACTTGGTGAGGTTCCTGATTTTGAGGGCTATACCAATGCACTCAATGAAAAAATCGCCGCCGAAGAAGCTGCCGCTGCACAGGCTGCTGCTGAAGCCGCCGCTGCTGAGAAAGCTGCTGCCGAAGCTGCTAACAGTAAAGTCGCAGACGACGGAAGCGGTGCTGATGTATCAGAAGAAGATGAACATTCCAACGATGACGTATCTGATGGAACAGATAAGGTTCCTATGGTGCTGACATCTAACATGTCATTTGGTGTTGACGTATCACATTACCAGAGTGACCATGGAGCTATTGACTGGAAGAAAGTCAAAGATTCAGGCATAACATTTGCAATCATTAAATGCGGTGGACGTTCTATCGGTTCTGATGGAAAACTCTATAAAGACCCGGCATTTGAACAAAATATTGTCGGTGCACTTGCCAATGGAATCCAGGTAGGAATATATTTCTTCTCACAGGCAAAGAACACCAGCGAAGCGGCTGCTGAAGCTGACTACTGCCTGAGTCTGATACAGAAATACAAGATAACTTACCCAGTTGCATTTGACTGGGAATCAGGCAAGAATTACCGTGTTAACAAAGTAAAGATAAGTAACCAGCAGCTTACAAACATTTGCACAACATTTGCTGATAAAATAGCTGCCGCAGGATACACTCCTATGGTTTATTTCTGCAAGAATGACTGGCTTGGACGTGTTGATGGCGCTTCACTTACCAAGAAATACAAGACATGGCTTGCATATTACTTCAAAGATTACTACTACACAGAAAAGCAATGGAAGCCTGGTGATGATGGTCCAGAATTCGATTACAATTATGATATCTGGCAGTATGGTGTAACTAATACGGTTCCAGGAATTAACTACTACACAGATATGAATGTTGCGATGTTCTCATACGATAATTACACAATTGATTTGTATGAACCATATATATCGCTTGACTCAGACACTATAACAGTTCCTTACGGCAAAGCATCTGCCTTTCTCGACCAGTGCCATGCAATCAACTGTCTCGGTGTTGACAACTCTGTTAATGTAGTCATAGACGGCAAGAAATATACAACCAAAGACAAAATAAACCGTATATCATATGGCAGCCATAAGGTTAAGATATATTTCAACGATCCTCTGTACGGGACACTTACTAAAGAATTTACTATCAAAGTAGCTTCTAAAGTGTCTGGTTCAAGTTCTAGCGCGACTACGAAGACTACAGCGGCGAGCGCCGATTGATGCGATAGCATGATTTTAAGCATTTCAACAACTTAAATATTAGGGATAAATAATTCATGTGGCTGGAAAATTGGATTTTCCAGCCCATTTCTTTCAGAAAGCTCCAAAATCCCCTGTTTTTCACTTCGCTAAACCTGTACTTTTTCTTTATATCAAAAAAGCTGCGAAAAAATCCACATTCCAAGGAATTTCTGGATTTTTTCGCAGCTTTTATTCACATTAAGCCAACCATGTATTTTCAGCGCATTTACCGAAGCTATAATTGTGCTATTTTGGATTTATTTCATTCATCCGGCTTATTTCAGCCAAAAATGGCAATTCCTACCCCAAAAATGGCAATTTCAACCACAAAATGTATTCTGCCATGCTTAAAATTGCTTAAATAACGCTGAACTTTGCAATCTCCTGCTTTAAATCATTAGATACACCCTCATTGACATTCGTGCAGTCCTGAATATCTGTCATATTAGACAGAAGCTTATCAACCGCATCTGAAAATGCTGATACTCTGCCCTTTTCCTCATCAATTGTATCAGATATCTGTAAAATCTTATCTCCTACATGTGCAGAAGAATCAAGCAATGTCTCTGTCTTGTTCTCAAAATCTGTCATAATGCCCTCTAATGTATCGGCATCCTGTGTATACTGCTGTGATGCAGCAACAAACTTATCATAATCATCAAGCACATTAGTTGTAACATACTTAAGAAGCTTGTCTGATGATGCTGCAAGCTGTTCAACCGATGTAACAACCTCGTTGCTGATTTCCTGGATACTGTTAGCTGTATTTCTGCTGTTGTCAGCAAGCTGTCTGATTTCATCAGCGACAACCGCAAATCCCTTGCCTGCCTCACCAGCTCTTGCTGCCTCTATAGACGCATTAAGTGCAAGAAGATTTGTCTGGCTTGCTATTGATAAAATCTCATCGGTAAGGTCTCTGATTGCATTAACGCTCTTGCTACTCTCAACAGATGTACGAAGATCATCCTCAAGTGACGCAGTAATCTGCTGTGATGCTTGCTTGCTGCTCCCTGCCATTGACTGTATTTCAGTCGCTCTATCCTTCATCTGGGCTGTGTAATCCTTACCAGATGCACTTGCATCAGCAATAGATGTACCATTCTCTTCTAAAAGCTTAATATCATGTGAAATT
The DNA here is from genome assembly GCA_934359185.1 of uncultured Lachnospira sp. Taxonomy (GTDB): domain Bacteria; phylum Bacillota; class Clostridia; order Lachnospirales; family Lachnospiraceae; genus Lachnospira. The sequence goes on from CAKRLE010000003.1 coordinate 230,653, forward strand.
GCCTCAACAGCCTCTGATATCTCATCAATTTCGCTGCAAAGTCTGCCTGTCTCATCAGCAAGCTCATTCGCACTTGTTGAAGATGATGAAACAGTCTGTAAAATATTGCCTGATGAACTATCTAACGAAATAGAATGTCCCTCAATTCTCTTCATAATAACCTGAAGCTTGTCAAGAAACATGTTGATTCCAAATATAAGACGACCAATCTCATCCTGCTTCCTAGTCTCTATACGCTCTTCCAGATTACCCTCGTTATTTTCCAGCTTTTCAATCAATGAATCAAGCTGTTTCTGAGTCTTCTGCAATGGCTTTACAACAGATACATATGTAACAATAATTGTAACAATAACCATCGCAAGCTGTAATGATGATATAATTCCATTAGTTGATAAACCAGCAGTAATACTGTCTGACATTCCTGCCGCTGTGTCACGTATCTGTTGTGGAACATCTGCCGATGTCGAATTAGTAATTTCCTGACAAGCACTTCTAAATGACTGGAACTGGCTTGTGGTACTTATGTTTACCATCAAAGTTAATACAAATATAATAATTAATGGCAGCATAATCTTAAATGCTATGTGTTTTTTCATTTCCCTGTATCTCCCTCTAATACAATTAGTTATTGTGAGGGACCATGTAAAAAGCGCACAAAACACCTGTTAAATTTTATCCCCCCACAAAAAAGAATAATCTATATATTTACATGTGTCAATCCCGATTTCTCTCAATTAAACCAAATTATTCCTGATGTTTTGCAATTCTGCTTCTGTCTGCAGCATTCCTGAACCCACAGAATAAGCCTGTGCCAGTATAATATCAACTGGCACAGGCTCTAAGAACTTTGTTTAGTTCAGTTATCAGTATGTATATTCATGACGTGGACAGTAGTAAAATGTCTGGAGCTGGCTGTTATTGTTGTAAGTAACTGTATAGCAGTCTTCAGGCGCCATGTGGGTAGTCCCAACATTAACCTTCATATCGTAATAACGATTACCCTGCTGGCTGTTTCCCTGATATCCGGCATTCGTGCCATCACGTTTTACGCCTTTAGTATTACTGATTGTCTGAACAGGATACACTCTTGAATCGCTAAAAATTCCATTTGCTGCAATAATCCCTCCTTGGACATATTTCAAAGTGTTCTTGTTATAAATCTATTATCGGCAGGTACTCATAAAAAGTATAGAGGTAAACTAAAATAAAATACACCTCTATAAGAACAAGTACAATTTGGAACGATTGGCGCTCTATCTCCTGTCTTAGGCGAAGAAACAGTCTTACCAATCAATCGGTAAACATCTGTACCCAATATCTGCCATTAGCATTGCTGAATCCCACACCTAGCTTTTTGAAATCACTCTTTATCATATTAGAATAATGAGCTGGAGAATTTTTCCAACCAGTTACAACATCTTCAGGACTATTTGCACCTGATGCGATATTCTCACCCGAAGAACTATATTTAATCCCATATGCAGTTAATGCAGTGCTATACTTTGAACCATTCGGTCTTGTATGTGATAATACTTTTGCATTATCCATCTCCATAGCTCTTGTCGTTGCCGCATAACACATTGTAGTGTCAAGTGTAAGCGGACTTACCCCTGCCTCTGCTCTTATCTGATTAACCAAAGTTAACACTTCCTGATAATAATCCATATTGAGTTTTGCCTGCGCCGCCGGATCACCTGATACAACGCGGGATGCTGCTGTAGTCTTAGGCTGAGTGGATTCTGTTGTCTGCACTGCTGCTGTCTTAGGCTCTTCCTGTTCTTTTGCAATCGTTTCCTGTTCTTTTTCCTTTGCTTTAACAGACTCACTCTGCTTAGAATTATCTATTGTGCTTACCTCAGTTGTCTCTTCCTGCGTTGTCGGTTCCTGTTGAGTAGTTGTCTCCTGCTCTCTTGTTTCTTCTGATATATTAGTTGTAGTGTTCTGTTCACTAACATCTGATGTATTAACTGTTGATGAATTATTACCACATCCTGTTAATACCAATGTCATCATTGCTGTTGTTGCTAATAATTTAATTTTTCTCATGATAATCTCCCTTTGACTGTAACTATTTAGAAATTCTCACTGTTATTCCATCTTATAAATAAAGGGCATCACTTGTTAGTGATGCCCTTTATTTATAAGGTTGAACCACATCTCCATGCAGTTCATTAATTTAAAAAGTAAAGTTGTTTTTGAAAAATTTATAATGAGATTTTTAACTTGGTTTTAGTATATAAGTAAACGATTAACAAAGCATGTTATTTATGTTAATATGTAATTAATTAATTGTTAACAAATAATGAACGTAAAAAGGAAGTATACCATGGCAGATAACAATAATGAATTAGGCAAAGAACTGGCTCTTATTATTAAATTTGATAAAGAAATAGATTACAAAAACATTAAATCTGTTAAATCATTATATGACGATATTACTATGCACAATACCTTCAATACAATTCTTGGCAAAAAATACGCTGCTAAACTAAAAGATATCATTGATGGCAATGAGAACGAAAAATGTGTATTCTGTAATAAATTTATTTTCAACCCTGTCAGGACAGTATTCTGTCCAGACTGCATTGAAAAAATCATTTCCAGAAATGACCACCCAGCAACTAAGCCTTTAACTGCATCTAATCATAACATTTCCACTAACGCCACGCAAAGGCAAAACACTCCCCAAAAGAATAAAAAGCGATTTACAGTCATAACTGCATTTATTCTGGTATTATCTCTAACCATCTGGGGATTGCTCAACCTTATTATTCCTCATTCCAGAAATGCCTTGAAATATATTGGTATCAATAATAGAATCAATGGCGTAATACTCAACACTTCATCCAACACATCACTCGATATTGCCGGTATTCATGTTGGTGATGCCGCATCAGACGTCATACAGGTCATGGACAATCTAGGTGCCGTCTACGACTACACCAACTCCTCATCTGGCATTACCGAGATATATTATCTTACATACAAAAAACGCAATTACAAAATCGTATTTGATATCAGTGACAGAAAAGTCGCACGAATAACAGCTGAAATCAATTAATATACTCCCTGATTTTCTTCTCACTGTTAAGGCCGCACGCCACAACTGTCGACAAAATCATATAACGCACAACATTTTTGGCTATCTCATCTTCAAACATTGCCTTCATCCTTGCAGGATAGCCCGACACCAGAAAATGCACATTATATTTGTCAGCTTTTCTTGATATAAATGCACTTATATACAGACCATTGAGTGCTGCCGTTACAATCTCCTCATCCGTAACTGGCACATCTATCTTATATCCCTTTGATACAAATGTAACCTTTCTTCCGTTATCTTCTTTATCAATCTTAAAATTACCGTCCGCAATCTCCGCAATTGAATAATCCATCGTGTGTGTCATCATCGCTGAAAGAACATCCGTCTCAAGATTGTTGTCCGTTATATATTCATAAGCTTCATTTGGTGATTTAAACATACAGCCTCCTAATGTCGTTAAGTATCTACCTATTTAATCCTGCGGAATATCATGGAACCTTCCGTCCAGCTCCTGCGTCTTTACAATATTAATAAATGCATGCTCATCAATTGAACGTATCAAAGGTATCAGCTCTCTTTTCGCCTCAGAATTGATTACTGAGTATATAAGTGTTCTCTCCTTCTCCTCATAGCAGCCGACTCCCTTAAAAAGTGTCGCATCATGGTTCGTCATTTCACGGATTGCATGATATATCTCATTTGATTTGTCAGATATTATAAATAAAGTTTCCTTCTGATAGCGCTTATAGAGCATCTGGATAATCTGTGTGCTGCAGAACTGGTAAATTATAGAATATAAAGCAATCGACCAGCCAAATAACGCACCCGCAACAACAAGCATGATAACATTGCCCACAAGAATATAATTCCACGCATCAATTCCCTTCATTCTTGATAAGAATATGCTTATAAAATCTGTTCCACCTGTCGTCGCTCCAACATTTAAACACAGACTTATTGCAAATCCATTAAGTAATCCACCAAATACGCTGATCAGCATAATATCATCTGTGAACTGATATGGTGGCAGTATATCCACAAATACACTCGAAAGTATAATAACAACAATAGAATACAGCGTAAATCTCCTACCTATATATCTGTACGCAATGTAAGCCGGAATACAATTCAAAATCACATTGAATACTGTAAATGGAATATCAACCCCGATAAAATCCAGCCCAATCTTCTGCAACAAAAGCGATAGTCCGGAAAATCCTCCCGGAAATAATTCTCCCATCTTGGCAAAGCAACGGAGATTCCACGCATAAAATATCGATGCAAACACAACAACGAATATTCTGAACACCTGATAAAATTTAGGATGCCTTAACTCTAACGATTGAAACATATTCACGCACCTCCTTATGTAGAATTACGCATTTATATTAATATTATTATACACATTCAATGTACTAATTCAATAATTCCCATGCAGCCGCATAGCATAAATAAGGGGCATCACTTATCAGCGACGCCCCTTATTTATGGAGTAGAACTGCATCTTCATACAGTTCATAGTTTTGAGAAAAAAGTTTTTTTGTTTTTGAAAAATTTATAATGAGATTTTTAACTTGGTTTTAGTATATCGGTAAACCATTAATAATGCATGTTATTTGTGTTAATATGCAGTTAACTAATTGTTAATAAATTATGAACATGTGTATATTTGTTAAATTTTCAACAAATTTGTTTACTTTTGCACTTATCAGTCCTATAATAATTCACGAATAAAAGGCACATACCTTATGAAAGAAGGAATTTTTATGTTATTTCAGAAAAAAACACCTGAAGAAAAGATGGAAAAACTTGTACACAAAAAGGATTGGAGCCGCCTTGCAGACTATGTCTATGGAGACCACGACCAGAAGCTTGAACTAGCTCAGGCACTGGCAACATCTGATGACAATAGCAGCCTTGATCTGCTTCTGCGTCTTGCTGATGTCGCAATAGCAGCCAACGAAGACGACGTTATGAACGCAGTATGCGAATCACTTAAAAAAGTCGGCAACGACCATGTAACTGCCGACCTGCAGGAGATTCTTCTAAAGCTTCCTAAAGAAAAGGAACCTCTTAAGAAAGAAATCAGCTCAACAATACAGCTGCTTCACAAGAAACTATAGTAACTTAATTTTGTAATTTGATTGATTTCAAGCTAAATGTGATTTAATTATACTAATGCCCCATAGTGTCAGTGAAACCATCTTGTTCAAATATGGTTTCTTAATGACACTATGGGGCATAATTTTATGATTCACGCCAATTCACATAACCAATCAAAATTGTCATTAACATTAACATAATAATACCCATCAATAGAATACCATTATTATCTCCTGTTTTTGGAGATTCACTATTATTTACCTGCCCTGCAAAACTTACAGCTGCTGTTTCTGAGATATTTCCCGATGTTCCACCAGCCATACCAGAACCGGATATATTCCCTGTATTTTCTTCCGGTATTCTATCATCATTATTATTATTATTGTTGTTATTATTGTCGCCATTATTGTTGCTGTTATTGTTATTATTATTGCCACCATTATTATTACTGTTATTGTTGTTATTATTGCTGCCATTATTATTATTGCTGCCACCACCACTTTTAACAACAGTAAACTCGGCTGTTGCAGTTCCATTCAGTGATACAATGCTTATACTATGATTTCCTTCTGACAAAGACACTATATATGATGGCGTAAGCGTAACTATAGTACTTCCTTCTTTCAACGTATAATCTTTATCCTTTGTGATAACATTTCCATCACACTCTACCCTCTGAAATTCGCTCAACGGAGCACTCGAACGAAATGACACAGTTGTATTTCCTGACAAAGAAGAATTACTAATATTAATTACAGTTTTATTCCCATCAAGGATTACTGGTTTCACAAGTTTCTCCAACGCGACACCATACTCAAGAACCTGTCCGCAGTCACTGCAATATACATCTCCTGTGTAACCGTACTCATCAAATGTAGGATCTTTCTGTCCCCGACGTATTGTATGAATATGGTTATGTGCATTGATTTCTCCGTATTCATTGCCACAAATATCACACACTGCTTTATGTATACAATCAGCTTCTCCTCCAGAATGTATATGGCTCTGATATTCCCCACCTTCTATAGAAAATGTAAGCTCATTATCATCTATACTGATAACCTTAATCTTTATCTTATCTTTAACCTGGATTGTATCTCCAGCTCCCAGTGCAGCATCTGACTTAGTTGCCTGAGTTCCACCAAGAGCTTCATAATTCCAGCCATCTTCCCCTTTATATGTATTGCTCGGAAAACGCATTCCCTCATTAGCAAGATAACATACAAGCCCTGATTTCAGGTCAAGGTTCATCCCAGACACATTGGCCCCATCTGTACGTGTAAGCTTCTTTGTCTGAGAATCATATTTGTTGCCACCATTTCCAAAATTTCTATATTCAAGATATAATACCTTTTCGATTCCAGGTATAGCTATCTTATACCCTGCGATATCAGATTCACTTGCACTAATACCAGCAGCTTTAAGCGTATATGGCCCATCAACCTCTATAGTTTTAAGACTTTTTTCATCAACCCAGCCAAGTGCTTCTTTTTCCTTAATAGTTATTCCCTGAGGCACTGGTGATATAGCATTTGACATGGCAGACATATAATAAATAGGAGAAACACCAACATTATAATACAAATCTTTCAGTTCAAATATATGCCCCATCTCATGTATCGGTGTCTTAAGCGAAACTATAGGCTCATTATCAGACGACTGATACAGATTATCATATGAATTAGTAAGCTGGACATAATACTTGCTTTTTATAATTTTACCACCAACATTAATTTCAATATAATCTGAATAATCCTTATAATTCCATAACGGATCATTACGATAAACCGATATATTCTGTGTTGTATTCTTATATATAACAGTAATTGCATCTATCATGCCATCACCATTTTTATCAAGCTCTGAATAACTATACTGTCTGTTACCATCTACATCAGTTATAGCATTGCCATTACTTACAGCATTGTTTACAGCATTAGACCAGTCCTGACGTAATTCATACATTCTGACTGCCTTCTCACCAGATGTCTTATATCCAATTGGATTATCTGCACTATATGCCGCATAATAGCCTCTTTCATGAGGCAGCTTTATAGAACCGCCATTATCATATATGTATACACTATTCATCCGGAGTTTGTTTCCTGATATACTTCTATAATAGTCAGAAACACAATAGTCCGCTGTATTATATGAATTATCCGTTATCTTCCTTACAGAATTACCATCATATATATCATTAATAAATTCATCCTCGTCCGCAAATCTTGCAAACACAATGAGATTCGTAAAATTACTGTTATCCGCTTCTGCTGATACACTGACCAGACCTGCTGTATCAGCCAACGTAATGCATAACAAGAACGATGCAATAGTATACACTATATGTTTCATACGTATTTTTATCATCTTCATCCAAACACATCCTTTTATCTAAACCTGTTTTTTAACATACCATTCTTATAATTTTGTACCTTCCCACTTCTGATCTTTCTCACTCAGCACCAGTGGTGTTCCGTCTGCTAAAGTATACCCTTCCGCAGATGCATTTCCTTTGTATTCCCCCTTGACACCTGGCCATTCAATGCCAATAGAAGGGTCATTCCATGCCATGCCACCTTCGTCATTAAGATGCCAGAAATCATTAACCTTATAACAAAATTCAGCTTCATCGCTAAGAACCAGAAAGCCATGAGCAAAACCCTCAGGAATAAGAAACTGCTTCTTATTATCTGCAGATAATATGATGCCATACCACTTGCCATATGTGGCAGAGCCTTCACGCAGGTCAACCGCAACATCAAATACCTCTCCGCGTATAACCCTTACAAGTTTACACTGTGGATATTGCTTCTGGTAATGTAATCCGCGAAGCACTCCCTTAGTAGACATAGACTGGTTATCCTGCACAAAATGCACATCAAGTCCAGCCTCCTTCATATCCCTTTCATTATATGTCTCAACAAAATATCCACGCGAATCTCCATGTACAGCAGGCTCAATTACGCAAAGCCCCTCAATTCCACCGAGATTTTTTTCAACCTTAATCTGTCCCATTTTACCTAACTATTCTCCAATTATTATATGTTATTCTCCAATTTCCTTCAAATATCTGCTCACTGCATCCTGCCATGTCGGAAGTGGCACAAATCCAGCTTCAGTAAGCTTGCTCTTATCCAAACGGCTGTTAAATGGTCTGGCAGCCTTGCTCATGCCATATTCTTCGGTTGTCACTGGCATAACAACTGTGCTATAACCCGCCTGGCGATATATTTCTTTTGCAAAATCATACCAGCTTATGTAACCACCTTCATTAGTTGCATGATAATATCCATAACGCTGCGTCTCAACCATATCAACCAACAGACGAGCCAGATCATACGTGTATGTTGGTGTTCCAATCTGGTCATTAACAACACGCACAGTATCATGAGATTTACCAACATTAAGCATTGTCTTAATGAAATTATTACCATTCAACCCAAATACCCATGCAATACGAACAATAAAATACTTATCAAGAATCTGACTTACAGCCAGCTCCCCTTCAAGCTTAGTCTGCCCATAAACATTTAATGGTTTATATTCCTTGCAGTCCGGTTTCCATGGATTAATTCCCTGACCATCAAATACATAATCCGTGCTTATATACATCATCTTACAGTCTATAAGGCGGCAAGCTTCCGCTATATTACGAGTTCCATCAGCATTAATCGCACGTACTTTGTCAATCTTGTCACTGTCTTCAGCCAAATCAACAGCCGTCCATGCCGCACAATGTATAACCGCATCTGGCTTAATATCAGCAAGTATCCTTAAAACAGCATCTTTATCAGTTATGTCTAATTGTGTATATTCTGCATTAGTTACAGCAGATCCATCCGATACTCCACTATAAACTTCATGAATATCAGAACCAACTCCGTCATACCCACGCTTTAGAAGTTCATTCATAACATCATGCCCCAGCTGACCGCCAACACCAGTCACCAGTATTTTCATAGAAAACCTCCATATTAACATTCACATGAATTTATAAATATGACATCTCTAACGATTACCATACATCTTCTCATAGTAATTCTGATACTCTCCGCTAATAATAGTCTCCCACCATTCGCGGTTATCCAGATACCACTGAATTGTCTTCTTGATGCCATCCTCGAATTTCGTCTCAGGAAGCCAGCCAAGCTCATTGTGGATTTTAGCAGGGTCGATAGCGTAACGCATGTCGTGACCCTTTCGGTCTGCCACATGAGTAATTAACGATTCCGGTTTACCAAGCTCCTTGCAAATAAGCTTCACAATCTCAATATTCGTCTTCTCATTATGTCCACCGACATTATAAACCTCACCAACACGTCCCTTGTGAATAATGAGGTCTATCGCCTTGCAATGATCCTCTACATAAAGCCAGTCACGCACATTTAAACCCTCACCATATACCGGCAATGGCTTATCAGCCAACGCATTGGCTATCATAAGCGGAATCAGCTTCTCTGGAAAATGATATGGTCCATAATTATTAGAACATCTACTTATAGATACAGGCAATCCATATGTACGATAATACGCCAGTACAAGCAAATCTGCTGCCGCCTTTGATGAGCTATACGGAGAGCTTGTATGTATAGGAGTTTCCTCTGTAAAAAATAAATCTGGTCTATCCAATGGAAGATCCCCATAAACTTCATCAGTAGATACCTGATGATATCTCTTGATACCATATTTACGACATGCATCCATCAAAGTTGCTGTTCCTATGATATTAGTCTGTAAAAATATCTCTGGATTCTCAATAGAACGGTCAACATGCGATTCTGCCGCAAAATTTACAACAATATCTGGATGTTCTTCTTCAAATAACTTATATACCGCATCCCTGTCACATATGTCTGCTTTCACAAATCTAAACATAGGATTATCCATAACTGGAACAAGCGTTGACATATTGCCGGCATAAGTAAGCTCGTCCAGACACACAATCCTGTAATCCGGGTATTTTTTCAACATGTGAAATATAAAATTACTGCCAATAAAACCTGCCCCACCTGTAACTATAATATTCATTCTAATTCTCTCTCTTCTAAAATATTAATAATCAATACAGTTTTTCCTGATATTTGCCATCCATGACATCCTTCAGGTACTGTCCATACTGGTTCTTCTTCATGACTTCATATACAGCCATCAAATCACCCCTGCTGATCCAGCCATTAAGATAAGCAATCTCCTCAAGACATGCAATTTTTCTATGCTGATGCTGCTCAACTGTCTTAACAAAATTCGTTGCATCAACAAGACTCTCATGTGTACCAGTATCAAGCCATGTAAAGCCCTGTCCAAGCAATTCAACATTCAGTGAACCATTTTCAAGATAAATGCGGTTAAGGTCAGTAATCTCAAGCTCTCCTCTTGCAGAAGGTGTAAGGCTCTTCGCATAATCAACAACACGATTGTCATAGAAATACAATCCTGTCACACAGTAGTTACTCTTAGGCTTCTCTGGCTTCTCCTCAATTGATACAGCCCTGCCATTCTTATCAAATTCAACAATTCCGAATCGCTCCGGGTCATCTACATAATATCCAAATACAGTTGCGCCTTCACCGTTCTCTGCTTTTGCAACTGCCGTTTCGAGACGTTTCTTAAGTCCATGACCTGCAAATATATTATCACCGAGCACCATAGCTACTGTATCATCACCTATGAACTCCGCTCCTATAATAAATGCCTGTGCCAGTCCATCTGGTGATGGCTGAACCGCATATGACAGATTAACACCAAACTGATTACCATTTCCCAGCAATTCCTGAAATCTTGGTGTATCCTGTGGCGTAGATATAATAAGAATATCCCTGATACCTGCATTCATCAATACAGACATGGGATAATAAATCATTGGTTTGTCATATACTGGCAGCAATTGTTTACTTGTGACTTTAGTTAATGGATATAGCCTTGTACCCGAGCCACCTGCTAAAATTATACCTTTCATTTGTTTCCCCTTGGTCTTCTTATAGATATATGTTTATATATTAACATGTCCCATATTTAAGTTCAACCATTATGCCTACTCCGCTTGATATCAATTGGTCTGATAAAGATACTATATTTCAAAAAACTCACCCTTTAAAAATAACATCTAAGGCGTCCTCTGATTCATCTATACATATATCAGGGCAGCATCCATTGAATAGCCATTACACATGCGGTTCAGGTCAAAATGCGCCAGCGATTCTTCCAGATTTGCCCATAAATCTGGGACATCAAAATATTCTTCAAGAGCTTTACGGACTGGATCTTCTTTTTTCATTGAGTCACGAAATGAATAATAACTAGAGCGTACTCCATGCATCATATCAAACCCATTGCCCAGTATAAAAAGTGTTTTACTCTCATCTGGATGGATAGATTCCATCGGCACTACATTCCACGATTTCAGCTTATCTAAGAATTTATGTTGATTTTCCCTCCATTCAGCTTCTTTAATCTGCTGATTTTTTAATTTTTCTTCTTTTTCTAACAATGCCTGTTTCTCTTCAATACAGTCCTTCCAGCACTGATAGCACAGAACCGGAGGCTCCATGTGATGTGCCTCATTCTGCTCCTGCCACTTCACGCCATATACAAACTGCATTCCACATCTGGAGCATGTTATAAGTGTTGCTTGTCTCACGGCTTTATCTCCTTGTAAATAAATCATTCTATAGTTTATACCTCTAATAATGATTAAACTGGGCTGAATAATATCATCAGTCCAGTTTATTTATCATAATTACATCTCTTATTCATTTATTTTATTTATTGTTGATAATAAATATGAATACATATTCTGTATTTGCATAAACAGATTTTCTTTTATTTGTTGATCTGATAATTCTTTAAATGGAATTGGGACATTCCCTGACTGCATCATTGTTTTAAACCATATGTCAGGATACTTTATATTATTTTCCATGATTTTATTTTCTAAATCAGTTCTGTTATATGGAACTTTATTTAAAACATTTATAGACGATACAATATATTGTTCCAAATCCGTAAGTACTTTTTTATTTTTCAAGTACTCTAAAATCATGTCTGTGGTATATTGTCCTAAATTCATAGAATTCCTCCATCTGTTGTTTATAGTAATCTAATGATACTACTAACAGATTGGCAGATACTGTCGAAAAAAGGATTTAAATATAAAATTACAATTTTTTATCATTTAATCTTATCCATCACAATCCTCGCCACTCCACTCATCGCAATTTCTGCTCCAAACAAACTTTATAATATTCCATCTGTATGGCAAACATTGCCTGACATTCTATGAAATACCACTCCAAGAGCTGCCATTCATCCAATGTTAAGTCCTAGCTTAAACCATAATTGTTGGCATTTTCCATCGTACTATATCCTTGTTGAATTTTTGTAAAATTAATGTAACCGGCATTTCTTTAGACAAAGACGTTATATCGCTTAAATTTCTGGTTCTTCTTTCATAATAGACTCAATAATACATCCTACATTACTGGTAACTACTCCCTTACACTTATGAATATCCTGATTAATCTTTTTTTCTTGAGAAATAGCATATAAGACTTTTTCAGCTAAATCTCCTATATTGGAATTCTTTTTTGCATTCATACCAGTAATATCACGTAAAACATCATATGCATGATGATAACCACCATTTTCATCTTTAGATAAAAATTCACTTTCATGACCTGATATATATTTTTCAAAGCTATCCTCTTCATGAAGAATCAGAAATAATTCAAAGCCAGGATTCGTAACTGCGGCTATATCAGACTTTTGAATTTCTTGAATAAGTTCATCATATCCCTGTACCTTTTCTTCAAAAATATCTGCATCAAAAACAACAACCATCTTATCTCTTTCCGCATCAAATCCATTATTCTCAATCTTTTTCTGTTCAAATGCAAAATTCACAAGATTCTTGGCAAATGAAATGTCTTTATCTGCTCCTGTTTTCTCCCATAAACGAATATCAATAAGAGGATGAATACCGAGTTCTTTCCTCATATCAATTAATCTTTTAAAATAAAATGTCTCAGTATTTGCACCTTCACATATAAAGAAATATTTTCTAAATGGCTCCCTCTGTTCTTCTGTATCACTTTGTCGTTTGTTCCAATTTGTATATGTGTGTACCGGCATATTATCAAACCTCCTTTTTGAAAGTAAACTGTTTGAATACCGGAATCGCACCATACCGTCCTTCCAAATATGCCTTGCTCAGTTTTTTATCATACCGTTCCTTAAATCTATCTAAAGAATAAATCTTGCTGGCATTTACACTATCACGTTCCACAAACCATATTTCATCTCTACGGAATAATTCCTGATCCATAATGGTATCTTCATGTGTTGTAAATACTAATTGCACTCTATCATCTGCATGCACTTCCATAAACAATTTCAAGAAATGCTCTGTCAACTTAGGATGCAGACTTCTTTCAAGTTCATCTACAACAAATACAACATCTTCTCTTTTACTCATCAACATGTCTATCAAATCAAAAAGTCTTTTTGTTCCATCTGATTCATCATTAAAGCTAAAATCAAATATAGATTTGCCATGCTTCAAAGCAAGTGTTGTAATTTCTGGTTCTCCAGCTTCTTGAATACGGATATTAAAAAAGCCATCATCAAATCTCCAAGTCATTTTCAACTGTGGTAAATTTGTCATTTGCATTTGTTTCTTCAACGTATCAAAAATCTCAGAAATCACTTCTTTAGGAAGCATCTGACTCATCTCTTCTACAGTAATCTGCTTTGTTTTAATTTCACTTACCCCTGTATCAAAAGTTCTTATCAGATTACTGATTGTTTCCAAAGATTGATCATTATAGTATGCATCCGTGTTAGAAATACCTCTGTTAGGATTAATTACGATAATATCATTCATAATCCACTGAAATGTTTTTTTGAAAAACAGCAGTTTAGAATTGTCGTCGTATTTTTTGCCTCTATTCATCTCTGCCAAAAACAGTTGTGCATCATGTCCTACAAAATCCTCTGCATATACAGAAAATCTATTTTTTTCAGAAGCACTTAGATTAACACCATCGCCTAGTATAGGAGATTTATCCGTTTCTCTTAAAAAAAGATTATGCGCAGAGCCATCCTGCATCAGCTCATACAACCATTCCTCTGTAATTTTTCTTTGATTCAAAATTGCAGAAAAGCCATATGCATAAAATTTATCTTCCACTGTGAACTGAAGTTCAAACACACTTTCCCTGCTCTGATTCTCTGCACAATTCCTGCAAAAATCATTTACAGATCTCACAGACAGCCCCTCTATAAGAGTATTTTTCATAAAAGCAATAGCTTTAACCAAATTAGATTTTCCTGATGCATTTGCACCATATACAACTGCATTTTTTAAAATATTAGTTTGCTTAATTTTTACTCTATGACTCTTGTTCGTCTGGATTTTGCTTGATGATATCAATGATAATTCTTCTCTCTGATCAAATGATTTGTAATTCTCCACTGACACGCACAATAACATAATGAGCACCTCTTTAACCATGATTATTAAATCTACTTCTACTGTTTATACTATACTCTTTATGCATGTATTATTCAACAACAAGCTTGTTTATTTAGAGTTATTTTCTCTATATGAGCATGTTATGTTTAGAATTATTCATAATAAATAAAATCTATATGTATCAACAAAATTCACGTTTTTATTTTCCTATTAATACTATCGCTAATATCTGAATCAATGGTCATATATTCTGCAACATCAGCAATTTTATCTACAGAAAATCCTGTTACCCTGACTATTTCACTTATTAGTAAACCTCTATTCAACATTTTTTCTATACCTCTTAATGCTATAGGAGTTGAACTAACATTTGTCATTCCTGCTTTATTTATCTTATTCTGCAACGAATCAAATACAGCATATGCTTTTAACTGTTTTCCTTTGATATTCGTAAACATATATTTTCTTTCTTTATATATTTGCATCTCCATATATCTTTCAAACATAGATGTAAGTTCATCACTAATATATAATTGTATTGCATCATATCCATTATTCTTTATTAACAACATTTTTTCATTAATATCTACTGCATCAACAGGCATTTCCAAAATAACGTTTGTCTTTAACCCATATGTAACCATTAGGTTGTAAATTATCTTTTGTCCATAAGGATAGAACTTTTTATCACTAAGATTATCAGCAAGTGCATTTATTAATTTTTCTTGATATTCAGTAATAGGAAGATATATCCCTTTTTTTATTTCTTTATCTAAAGCTTCAATTATCCTTCTTATTATTTCCGTATGTCTACATCCATCTTCCATGCATGCACAATATATCTTCATCTTATTAATATGATTTTTATACAAAAAATCCATAGCACTAAGAAAACGATTTATTGCTTCTATTGATTTTACTCTTTTACTGGTTTCAAAGTATAACTTTCCAGCCTGAACTATATCATTGAGACATACCGCACTTTCAAATAGCTCTTTTAAAGAATAATCAGGATATGTATTAACACAATATGTTTCAAATGCAGCTATACATGATTTGTAATTATTTCGTTCATACTGCTTAAATATTGTTGTTCTATAAAAATCTTCCAAGGTTGAATGCAAAGCATCTTTTAACATTTCGTCCCCCATTATACTTCTATAAATTTATAATTATACTTGTTTAAGTATAATGGTATTATACAACTAATAAAATGCTTTTTATGTCGAAAAATGTAACAACAAATTTTATTTTAAATATTAGCAGACAGTATAGTTTGTAGACAAAATTCAGATGTCCCCCCCGTTTGAGCTGGCAGTTAATAGCCTGTACTCTAATGTGCGTCGAACTCCTTCGCCATGGATACAATGCATGAAATGCTCGACCATTTCAATCCTAATAATCCGCAAAAATATATCATCACTGCCGACCGCGGTTATGAGCCCTATGACCTGATTTTTCAGTGCGAACTCAAAAAACTTGGCTATGTATTCAGGGTTAAAGCTCCATCATCTGGAAAATGCATACTTACTTCTTCCGTGATGAACTCACTGACAATCAGGATGAGTTTGATATCAATATAGAGCGTTTTTTCACAGACAAATATAATAGAAAGAAAAACGCTGTAATAAACGTAACAATAACAAATACACCTACGATATTGATATATCAACTGCGCTAAAGCTTGCACGAAAATACTTTATTCGAAGAGATACTGGCCCTGGCATTGATATAATCAGGCTTATGAATCAATATGTTCATGCAGTCAAAACGGAATTTCGTCAATTTGACCGTCCTCTCAGAGGAATTAGTGCCATCCATTTCCATTATCGATGACATTGAGCAATTTAATAACTTTTTCAGACAGATGTCAGCATCTGTCTATTTGTCATGCTCAAAAACAATGTTTTCCTTCCTATGTTCAATAATTCTACGATATATATACCATTATTTATAACACCGAACGATTTATCGAACATTTAGCTTAATGGCATTGCCTTGTAGAACTTTAGTTATGTTCTAATTTTTCGCCAAAAATTTCGAACATTCTTTATTGTAATATGATTCTGTAGTATCCCGCACAAATGCTTTCTGATTTCAACAGCATCATTTGAATCATAGTAATAGAAATCGCATTTGTTCAATTTTCCATTCCGTGACAACTGAACAAACAACTGCTCATCATTACAAGCTGACAATCCTATTATATCAACCCTATCCTCAATTTGACTAAATTCTTTTATGCCATATCTTATATCACTATGCTCTTGACCATATTTTTCAACCCAATACCAAGTCATGATCCCATTGCAATACATATGCTTCCAATCTTCTGGCTCATCTTCATGACCAACACTTATGTCATCAAAGCTTCCATGAATATGATAAATGGGAACACTCCCCTCAAGATAGCTATCCAAATTTGTATCATAATTTAATGTAAAAATTGCATCATAATTATTCAAAAATTTTTTTAATTTATCTGGAAAAACCTTATACAGCTCATTAATTTTCCCTTCATTATATATGGCATCTAATATAATCATCTGCATCAACTGTCGTTCTTGTTCCTTATTCCCAGAAAAATCTTGTATATGACTTGAAAGCTCATGTCCGAGGAAATAATCCTCTAGACCGATTTCACTAAAAGCCGGATTTGCTTTATAATAATTACGTACTCTTTCCATTTCCATTAGCAGAAATAAATAACCATCATTCTCAGAAATGTTCCAAGTTCCTTTTATCACCTGATTGATTATATTCCTATTTCCATCGAAAAGTTTCATTAATGTTTCAGGTGTTTCTTTTAATATGTCTGTGTAACGTCCTGCCTGTATGTTATTGTGAACACGATCCAATATAGCTTTATTTCCACATACTCCTAGTCCTCCAAACTCTATATCTATCCCATTTCCCACAATCAATGATTTCATTTCTAAGCACCTTCTCACTTAATAAATTCTTTTAAAGTTATCACCTACTACTGCCAATATTTCCTCTTCATCTCCATTTTTTGAAAAATACGCAATAACATTATCTTTTGAAATAGTTGCTTGAAACATATGCGAAGGACCAAAATTCTTGGCTACATTTTTCAATAAACTCCAAGATATTCGTGGTTTTTCTTCATTCGGATCTTGACTACCACGATAAATTGTAATCATATCCGGAAATGCCTCATATTTTATCAAATCTTCTTCAAACATTATATCCTTCCTATCCACTCCCGAAAAAGCTTCTATTAAGGTATCCATTAGCACTTCGTCAGTATCTGTAACAAACAATTTATATAAGCACATTGCATATAGCTCTTTTGGTATTATAGTTTTTAAACTAATCAGCTTTTGAAACGCCTTCTCATTTTCCCAATCTTCTTGCAATTGAAATACTTCTATGCACTCTGAATATTTACCAACTAAATCCTTAAATTTACTAAAATCAAGCATCATTTCCCTCCTTCGATATATTCTACTTCTGATATACGACTACTTTTTCCTTTTTCAACTCACAACTCAATATTTTTTATTTATTTTGAACCATCAGGAATTTTTATTTTGACACTCTAAATCTGACTAAAAGGCATGTGCGTAAGCTCTACATAAACCACCGTATAAATATTCACCTCATCTGATCCATAAAAAATCAGATTTCCGAATGCCTATTAAGGTTACATGTTCCCTGCATCATCTCTGACCATGGCATAAGGTCTTCAAGGATGCTTTCAACCTAAAAAGTGTCAAAGATGGAATTTTATATCACTTTTAACACATTTTCCAAATATATATTTTAGGTTTTATAAGTATTTTATAGTGTCTGTCACCTTGTACCTCATATGTCACATCTACTGTTTTCTAACTTTAAATCATATTTCTTATTCATTCGTGCAATCTTAACTGGCAATTCATATATGTAATACAGAATTGTCTCCATAAAATCAATCAGTTCAAGCACATCACTCTGCGATAATTTAATATCATCACCATGTGCACCAGAATTGCCAAGCTTTCTGATTAGGAAGCTGCATTTATCCAAAGTTTCTGGAAGAATATTCTTACTTACCATCTCTTTCAACATAGCTTCCAGATTATTCTTCTTGCTTCCACGCTCTTTGCATATCTTTTCCAAAACAAGCCGAATTGCTATCAGACTAACGTTCGAATCTATCTTTGATGTTTTTACTGCAGCCTGGTATGATTCAAGAATTGACTCAGGTACATATATAAAATCATATCTATCTCTAGGATATTCTATAGATTCTTCTTGAAAATAATCACCATGAATATCAATCATACTATCATCAGAATATGTCTTGTGCAAAGAAACCTCCCTACATACTGGACATTCAAGCATCCTCCATATAGTATCCATTTCAAAGATTACTTCACCATCATCATAATCTGTATAATGCTGCTTGTGTTGAGCAGCATTTTTCAATAATCCCTTATTTCCACAATGCTTACATGTCTGTAAAATGTATTTCTCTTCACTCATGATTGTTACCTCTTGTATCTATATATATTTTATAATGCCCTGCACCTTATACTTATTCACGCATCCATCTTTTCTGTATCAAATCCACCATCAAATAAATATATAATTCCACTGAAAAGTTTAACCTAATAACATTTAGTTATGTTTATTCAAATTTAATAAGCTCTAATTTTCCTCACAAACCTATATACTATAATACCTATTACCTTTTTCAAATCATCAGCATTACAGCTTTTCCCCATTGCAAACAGCAATACATTCTTCCTTTATATCATCCGACAATTCAAAACTTAAACTTAATTCCCCCAAGCCACCAAATATGTACCTATATATTTCCATCCATTTAGCTAATCCATTATCAAACTTTTCATTTTCTTCAACTCTATAATCTGCAAATCTACATACTAACTTGTTAATACTCTTGACCTCCTTGCAGAGTGTCATAAATATGTCGCTATTTCCATTCATAAATTCATTTTTTGCACTTTGATTCACAATTTCTAACACTTTAATTATTGGAACAAATAATGACATAACCCATCCATATTGTGTTCTGTCATCAAAGAACTGTTTTGAAGTTGTCTCCATATTCTGCTGATATATTATTGCATCTCTTAATGACAAATTATAATATTCACTTAATTCATTAACAATATTTTTAACATAATATTGTTCATAACTAGTTGAAAATACATCTATATTTTTCTGTTTAACTGATGGCAGACATATACTTATATCAAAAAATTTGTTTAAGTACGCTGTTGAATCAAATCCTTGTCCATAATATTTAGATATTGTATACCCCAGTTGTTCTTTATTAATAGAAAATATAAAGATTATTCTATCGTCATCAAAGTAATGCTTTAATCGCTCCAACATTTCTATTGCATAACTAGGTTTACATCTATCAAGTTCATCTACAATGATAATTAATTTCTGTGTACTTTCGACTATAATATCGTCCAATATTCTCTTCACACTTTCTCTGATTTCCTCTGCTGTTTTAATATCATTTAATAAATCGACACCTCTAAACTCATCCTTTATCTGCTTAATATTAACTTCACAAAACCTTGTCTTAATCGACGGCATAATATCTATTATTTTTTCTATTGCTGACTTACTATTTATCTTGGTTATATTAATATTTTTTTCACCTTCTTTTACTATTATGTAGAGAAGTGATAACAATGGGTCATTATGACAATCATATAACCATGCATTGTAATAAATTGGAAAATATGATTTACTTATTAAATCGTCTTCCTTTATAGTATTAATAAAATATTCTTCCATATTAGATGTATCTTCTTTTAATATCCTCTTTGTCATATACTTAAGAGTCCATTCAATCTGTCTGACATAAAATGTCTTTCCTTCTCCCCATCTTGCATCAAGGCTAATAAATACATTCGAATCTATCATATCCAAGCTTTTTATAAAATTCTTCACTGAAGACATCCTTCCGTATTTATTCTCCTTAATAGACTGTAATACATTCTCATCTGTAGCATCTATATTATATTTTTTATAATTGCTCATGTAACACCTCCATTTATGTTAAACATTAATCCTTCGTATTTTATATTACCTTTTTTCATATATAAAACCATACGCTTAATATATCATCTCATATTAATATTTCAATACGCTTTGCATGAACTGCACAAAATCGAGCATGAACTGCACATAAAATCCTTCTTTCTGTGATTTGATACTTTAGAATGTAACCATTAGAGCGTTTACAAATATTTCATTTACACAATCAACTCCTAATATAATATAAGATTACTAAACAGATACTCTGAATCTTCACTTCCAATTTTATCTATGTATCCTCCATTAAATAATAAATAATCTCTCGGAATCTCTAAGTCAGTAAATGCAAGACTTCCAGATTCCTTTTTTTTATTAAAATCCCCACTTTTTTGAAAAATTAGGTAGTATCTTAACTTAACGAAAACTACCTACCATTGGTGCCTGGCACCTTATAGATCTCTCCGTAATAAACAGTCCGCCTATCAGCGTGACCGCCCATAGCGGGATACTCTCAAAAAATCCGCAATCTTCAACGGCTGTCACGATTTCCTGCGGCAACACCGTCTGCTGTGCCGAGCCAAATCCTGCGGCATTCATAATCGTGGAAATCATACCCTGCACAATCTTAAACAGTGCCATCATCAGTTCTAATCCGTAGGTCACTGCACCTTTGGCAATGGCAAAGCGGATAAACAGCTTCAAAGCCTGCTCTGGTCGCTTGACTTCTGCAAAATTTCCGCAGGTACGCATCACACCCACAACAAAGAACAGCACGAGCAGGGCAAGTCCGATAGCCTGCACCGCACCGTGAATATCCACGATGACATTCCATATCGTGCCTCCCTTAAAGTTCTCTGGGGATTGGGTAATGAGCTGCCATATCTCGGCTAATTTCTCATTCCAAGTGTTTAAGGCGTTCTCCAAATTTTGTACGACCCAGTTATCTGACACTGTTCACGACCTCCTTTCATTGAATAATTTGTTTTCTGCATCTTTGACCTCCTTTCAGTTTTATTTATCAAAACAGGTTGAAAAGTAACATAAAAATGTTACAATATAAAATAGCTTTTTAGTTCACATATATATGCAAAACCAAAAAGCTATGTAATTTGTAAAGGTAGAATTTCTATGGATATTTTAATAAATTTTTTTAAGAGTGGTATTCTGATACCTTTTTTTTAATTCTGTTTGCAACATTTCTTTTTAGCATTCTTTGCGAATTAATAATTACTAGCAGCATAACTTTTTATTTTTGGATTCAAAATATTTTAATTGTTAATTCTAGTAGTTCAAACAAACTGATTATTAGCAAATTAATAATCAGTTTCTATAAAATCCACAAAATAATTATCTCATTTTTTGTACGAATAAGACCTTTTCAATTTAAAAGTTATGAGTCTTCCGAAACTTTTCATCCTATGCTTTGTACAACAAAATCTAAAAGAAATATTATAAGTATATTGATTTGTTTTGGAATCACTATGGTAATCAACTTCGTTTTGAATAATATTAATATATTTAAAAAAGCCTATTTATGGTTTCTTGATGAACAAATCGCTAAAAATATATTGACTTTTATCTCCGAAAACAAATGGATGCTACTAACTACTTTTGGCGTAGTATTTCTTGTATATGAAGTCTTAAAAGACAGATTTACAAACAAGATTATTTCAGAAATTCATGATGAAGAATTGAAAAACATAATCATAACCCATAAAGAGCTCTTCATGGATTTTATTACTCTTCGTAATACCTTGTGTTTTAATATAAATCATTTTTTTGATACTCCGAAAGAAAATGGAATAATCTATCACATACATATGAGCATCACCGAAAAATTCCCTTCTTTTGAATTCGATTCAGTTCATCGCAGTTTCAAAAAGAAAGAATGTCAAAACTTATACTCTCCTTTAAACGCAGGAACGTATGGTTATAAAAATATTGCTGATATTTTAAACAAAATGAAAATAAGAATAGAAGAATTTAAAAATACAAATCCTTTTTATAATACATCAGCAATCAATAAATATGTTCGCGGATTACAAGGGTTTGATATTTCACGTGCCATTAAAGAAAACGATATAAACCATTTGCTTTGTGAAGAATTCATCAAAAGTTTGTATGAACTATACCCTGAACATATTACCGAATTTATAACAAATAGCAATTTTGAGGATAAAAGCAAAATCATAAAACTTAATGAGCTTTTAGACTCTGGCAATTATCTTGCTGCCAATACTGTATTAAAAACCATTGAATATACAATTGATATTGAAACATATATTTATAAATTCAGTAAGGCTTTTGCTCTTAAAACCAGACGAAAAGAATTGTCTTTTGAACAAATTCTTGATAAATATAAGTAATCTTTATGTATATGCCGTATCCTATTATGGATACGGCTATTTTTTAGCCGTAAACGCTCCAACCAATGTACCTTGACTTTTAAAAGACCGTTAACAACGGTCTTTTTGTTTTCTGATGTATTCTGGCAGTTTTGGTGACCATGGAAGAAGATCTTCTAGAAATGAGCGGTCTGTATCCATATAGGAAAATATGGATAATATTTATCAATTAATGAACTGCAATATTCACTTGATTTGTGACTATAAATCCCTGTAAAGGAATTTTATTTAGTTTTAAACAATTAAACGTTTCTTTCTAGCTTGTTCTTCATTAAGTATTATAAAATCTTGTATTTTCCAAATATGCATTTCCGGATATAATTCTTTCCTAAATTTTTCCTGGAGAGGAATTATCCAAGATTTGTCTGCATTTTTTATTACCAGAACTAAACGTATGGTCAGATTTTCTATATTTTTCATTTCTTCAGAAACTCCATCCAGTGCATATCTATTCAGAAGAATATTCGCATATAAATCCAGGAAATGTCGCATCTTCTCTACAATTTCTTTTATTTCTGTATTATACTGATTCTCATCTTTTATTATTCCATTAATTGGATCAGGATAACTTTTCTTTGCTTCTATAAACAACAATTTATTTGATTTTAACAATATAAATTCACAACAACGTACTCTCTGTTGTCTTAACTTTTTCTTATATTGTTCACTCTCTTCAATTCGAAACACCTGTTTTTCTTGGTATGTTCCAAACTTCATACCTGACTCTGGAATAATAATTCCCATTAAAGTACCTCCTCTATTTCCTGCTCATACAATTGAATAGATGTATCTATAATAGAATTATCAGGCATACCATCATGCAGATCACATATTTGTGCCTCCTGACCTTTATTTAAGGAAATACATTTCACTGTATTTTCTTTTTTTAGCGCAATTAAAAACAATTTTTTAATTACAAAATATGAATGACTGGTTATAAACACCTGAAGTCCCATCTCATTTGCTATATTGTCAATCATATCCAAAAACTGGCATACCGCTTTCGGATGTAACGCAGATTCAATTTCATCAATAAAAATAATGGAATTTGTATTTAAATAGCCATTGGCAAGCAGTCGATCCATTATAGCAATTTTCTTCACGCCTTCTGAAGTTGCACCAATCGAAAATTTTTGATTTTTTTATTTTTATAGTACCATTTACCATTGTTTTCATCATATTCTACTTTACCATCAATAACATCTCCAGCCACCTTGCGCAAATTCGCAAATACTGCATAATTTTTACCTCTGGATGGAGAAATTCTCAATGCTTTAACAAGATCATAATAAGTATCATCAAAACCAAATGACTTATCTATCTCTCTCGATTTTAAAATAACCGAAAATAACGATAGTACTTCTTTGGCTGGTATAAAAATAGAATTTCCTTCTTTACCATTTTCAATTGGCTCTACCATACCAACTTTACTAGCTGCGCTTTTTGAAAATTGATAATTTAACGCTATTTTATCTAATTTCATATGAAAGTCCAAACTTTCTTCTGCACTTCTGGATACAATGTCCCCCAACTTATCTACCTGAAATGTCCATCTCAATTTTTTTGACAAAATATCGTTTATAGGTGATATATCATCTCCTCTTTTATATTCTTCTAATGCTTTTACAGCAGAGTATAATGCTTTTAGCAAAAATGTTTTTCCTGTTCCGTTTTCACCTATAATCAAATTTATATTTGAAAACTGATTGCACTCAAAGCTCTCTATCATACCGAAATTTTTCAGTTGTAAATCTTCAAGTCTATATGACATTCTTGTATGCCTCCCATCTTTGTTTTATTAACCAAATCCTTTTCCATCATCATACGCAAATATTAAAGCAATTGTAGTATTTTATATTAATGCAAACAACATTTTTCTTTTTTATACAGCTTTGAAAGGTAAATTTATTCTATAGCCTGCCAATTTTTCACTTAATCGGCATTTCTTTATTAAGGTTATATCAAATTTTTCAGATTGATTACAGGTACATGGGTTGAAGCGATCCTGCTCCTTACATATAAGCTTCACAATCTTAATATTCGCATTTCCCTCAAGTCTGCTTTGACAAATCCAAGCCACAGATTATTCGTCCAATCATAATTTTATATTTTTCGTGTACAGAAAACCGATTTGATAGTCCTCTCTTTCATACTTACTTCAAAGACATACTATTCACAAAATGTCAAAAATAATATTAAGGAGATTAAATTATGAAAATTAAAGAATTTATAATTAGTATACTTAGGAAATATGGCACGGTAATAATATCCTATTTGCTTTTTAAAAGTAATTTTTTTGCCGATTTTTCTTTTAGCTGTATCATTATTAAGGTTCTATCCACATTAATAAATAAGCTATTCATTTATTTGCTTCAAAAAATCTAATATTTAAGGATAAAATTTATGGAGTGCCCTATTGCTATGGGCACTCCACATAAAAGTCTGCTATTTTTCAATTCATTTTATGCTACTTGTCGCCTTGTATTTTTTCTAAACAATTATCGAACATTTAGCTTAATAGCATTGCCAATGTTACATCACTCCAAATAATTTTTCTATCTCTTTCTTATCTGAGCTTATCATATTTTTATAAAATTTTGACAATGTTCCAAAACTAAACACTTCAATCAACGCATATAATGGTAATTTGCTATCTTCATAATATTTTCCATCCTTAACTTTTAAATTCAAACTATATACCTTAATTAATCTAAAACATGACATATCATTCAATATTTTCTTAGCAAAAAATTAAAAGACCCAACGTGGTCCGCATCGTTGAGAGGCGTGTTGGGTTCTGTTATTTATATTATATTCAATTGAATAAAAAATACAACCGCTTTAATATATTTTATAAAATTTTTCACTGTACATACTTTTCTTCTTACTTCTTCAATGCATCCAGATACCCCAACACTCTCTTCTGCATATCTGGGTCAAGCTGCTGATATGATTCCACAAGATTACCTATCTCCGTTCCCTTACTGATAACATATGTGTTATTATCTCTACTTCTGCTTCCCATGTGTTCTGCACCAGATAAGAGCTCATATGGTGTAACACCAAGTACCTCGCAAATAATTAATATCTTATCACTTACCGGATTTGTTCTCTTTCTCTTCCAATCACTTATGGAACTCTCTGCTATGCCTGTTTGAGCTGCAAATTCCTTCTGGCTCATTCCTTTTTCTTTTAACAACTCAAATATTCTGTCACTGATTGTTTTCATTCTGATGTTACCTTTCTTTGTAAATTATGTTTGTTTTATTTGATTTATACGTTTATGCGTATTATGGTTGCAAAAAAATAAGGTCTAACACCTTCACATAAAATACTATAACTTACTTTGATAGTTTTCCAATTGATGAAAAATACCAATTATATCTACTATATCATTTCTCACATTAAATATAATGATATAATTCATATCAGGAACAATAGCTTCATGATATCCCTTTTTAGTAAGATATGCATCTCTACACTCCGGAAACTGAAATGGATTCAACTCCAATCTGTCATAAATAGTATCTATACTATCAAGTAAATGCTTTGCTGCCTGCATGTTTTTTAAGCAATAAATCAAATGATATATGATATTGTCAAGTAATTGATTAGCATGCTCTGTAACATTTAATTTATAAGTCATACTTTACCCTCATCTCTCTAAGTGCTCCCCTCGCATCTTTTACCTGTCCATCTTCTATCTGTTTTTCAGATATTTCAATATCCCTATACATCTCAATCTGCTTCATCATTGACTCATAAATCTCCATACTCATAATAACCATATCTCCATAACCATTCTTCGTTACATAAATCGGCTCATCCGCCTTGTGACACATCTCTGAAATCTCCCCTGTATTTTTCAAATCTTTAATCGGAATTATTTGTGGCATAATATATCCCTCCCCGCTTACATGGTTTAATTGTACCATAATTATGTCCTCTTTCAACCTTTTTATTATATATTTGCCACAATTATTTCATCAATTTTATCATTTTCGTATTAATATAATTATATCATCGTCTATACGGTTTGTAAATATATATTTTTATAAATATCTTGAAAGCTCTGAAAAGTTCTACTTGTGTGATAGTGGTATTCGATATGCAATACTAGAAAACAGAAATATGGATTATGACAGAGTATATGAAAATGCATACTTACTTCTTTCCGTGATGAACTCCCTGACAATCAGGATGAGTTTGATATCACCATAGAGCGGTTTTTCACAGACAAATATAATAATGTCATGAAACTAACCTTCCTTATTCTTTTGACATTAATGATATCAGGGAAATCTACGCAAATCTAATTCTCTACAACTTTGGTATATTTATCGCAAATGAAGCTGCAAGAGAAAAACGCTGTAATAAACGTAACAATAACAAATACACCTACGATATTGATATATCAACTGCGCTAAAGCTTGCACGAAAATACTTTATTCGAAGAGATACTGGCCCTGGCATTGATATAATCAGGCTTATGAATCAATATGTTCATGCAGTCAAAACGGAATTTCGTCAATTTGACCGTCCTCTCAGAGGAATTAGTGCCATCCATTTCCATTATCGATGACATTGAGCAATTTAATAACTTTTTCAGACAGATGTCAGCATCTGTCTATTTGTCATGCTCAAAAACAATGTTTTCCTTCCTATGTTCAATAATTCTACGATATATATACCATTATTTATAACACCGAACGATTTATCGAACATTTAGCTTAATGGCATTGCCTTGTGTATTTAGTTATCGTTATTTTACCATAAATATATGAAATTAATATGCATATCATCCCACCAACAACTGCAACTAGATATTTACTTCTTACATTTTCTACATACTCAATTAAATATACCACAACCGGAGTATGTAAATAATATATCATCAACGACATGGCTCCAAGTAGTGTTGCCTTATGACTAATCATTGCATTTATTTTACAAATATTTGTACATATATAACACAACAATAAAGTGCCACATCCAAAAACAACATTTGTAAACAATGTATATACATAATAATTAATTCTATGTTCAAATAAAATTGTTAATTGTTCATCCGAATGAAAAAATACAATCCATAATCCCACAATTAAAATGCTTATAATTGTTAATAAAAATAATTTACTTGTTTGTTTTATACGATATCTTTTTTCTTTTAACACTTCAGAATAAAAAACTCCAACAGAAAATGACAAACTATATGTGTTAGCCAATCCATATGTCTCTGGCACTATACACCACATTACAATGGTAACTAATAACCATATAATTAATCTAACATTTCTATTAGATATAAAATTATACACTCCATAAAACAAAATATACCAAACAAGTAATAATTTAAGATACCACAAATATTTTCCAACAATAATAGTATCATTTAGCATAAATATATCTTTAAATAGAAAGCCCCTGTCAAAAGGGATAACTCCAAGTATTAACAATTCAATTGCGGCAAATAAATTAACACATACTGCTGGAATATATATTTTTATAAATTTTTTCTCCCAATATCTATCCATTTTATTGAAATAATATGATTGAACCAATCCATATCCAGATAAAAATAAAAATGTAAACATCGCAATATGTGTAATATTGTGTCCATAAACAGTCCCACGGTTTAAAGCTAAAAATATATGCTGTAACATAACTATCACAGCACATACAAATTTTGCAACATTTGATGTTTCTTTAGTAATATCCATTTCTCCTCTAACATCCCTCTCATATTATTTTTTATTTATCATTTCTCATATAATTAAAAGCGTAGATATAACACTACAGCATACGAAAATAACATTATCCCTATATACCAGTAAATATGATATCATTAACATCTTACTTTTTGTATTATTGTTTACACAACATATATATATGCATAACAATATTAGCCAGAATGGAAATCTGCTATTATATAAATACCGAATTCCTGATATATATAATATTCTGTTATATAACGCAAATGCTATATCCCGATTATATAATATAATAGTGCTATTTCTAAATGCATTGAATTTTTAAGACGTTCGTACCATTTGTGTAATTTGCCGCCTCTTAATGTTGCTGCATTATTAAATAAAGAACTGATTAACATTAGACCCAATAGAAGCTATCCGCGCTATATGAGAACACGGACAGCAACAACTTTTCAATACCGATGATTTTTATGTGTCTTAATATTTTTCAGTATGCAGATTCCCCAATCTGTCTGTTTACCATGCCTGTGATTTTGATCTGAGACGCAAAATAAGAACTGTATTAGACACTTTTATTTTTTTCGGCTTTTATAGTATAATTCTTAACTTAATGGTATCTATTTACCATTGTTGCCTGGCACCTTATCTTTTTATATCTCCCTCAAATATCCCATAAAGTTCTCTTTATTCTCAATTGCAGTAGTTGTAGGTCTTCCCAAATCCTCTCTTGCCCCAATAGAACACTTCACTTCTATCATGCTAAGTTCATTTTTATTCTTAGCAAGCTTTAGTTCTTTATCAAGATCATTGAAATTATCAACAGATACAGCATTAGGATATCCGCATGCCTTTGCAACAGCAACTATATCAACCTGACCAGCCACTGTTGGCATTCCACCTACTGTTTCATGTGCACCATTATTAATAATAACATGTACAAGATTAGAAGGTGCATTAGTTCCAAGGACAGCCATTGAACCCATGTGCATAAGAACTGCACCATCCCCATCAATGCACCAGATTTTATTATCCGGCTTGTTAATGGCAACTCCTAATGCAATTGATGATGCATGTCCCATAGAACCAACTGTCAGAAAATCATATTTATGGCTCTGGCCATTTGCCTCTCTGATTTCAAAGAGTTCCCTGCTTGCCTTTCCTGTTGTACTTACAATAGGATCTTCACCTGATACTGCCACAATATGTCTGATAATTTCCTCACGGTTCATTGTGTTATCATTCTTATATACAACCTTCTCATCATAAGAAAGAGCACCTTTTCTTATAACAAATGCTACATCTTTACCTTCTGCCAGAACAGATTTAAACTCGTCCATTACAGCTGTCACCTGTTCGTCTGTTGTCTCTTTTCCTATTACAAATGTCCTGATATCCATATCTTCAAGAAGCTTTAATGTAACTTCTCCCTGATATATATGCTGTGGCTCATCATGAATTCCTGGTTCGCCCCTCCAGCCTACAATAAACACCATTGGTATAGCATATACTTTATCATTGAGTAGTGATGCAACTGGATTTATTATGTTACCCTCACCACTGTTCTGCATATATACAACCGGAACCTTACCAGTAGCCATATGATATCCAGCCGCAAGAGCTGTACAATTTCCTTCATTAGCAGCTATAATATGATGTTTCTTATCTATGCCATATGTATTCATAAGATAATTACACAATGCCTTTAACTGAGAATCTGGCACTCCTGTATAAAAATCCGAACCTATTATTTCTACAAGCTTTTCAACCTTCACACCGACATCTCCTTATCAATAACTCTTTTATTAACTTCCTCAAGCTCTGCAACCGTATCAATCTCAACAATCTGACTATGTTCAACAGGATAAACCATGAGGTTAAATTCACTAATATGCTTATTAACTACATCGTCCCAGAACATTGTTTCATATCCAGACTTTCCATATTCCTCATTAATAGCGTTATACAACACCCTTGCATCATCAGCCTTAAAATATGCAATACCAGTCATGTTATAACAATCATCACCATATTTTCCAACTCTTGTTATAATTCCGTTCTCATCCTGATCAAACACCCAGTCATCAGAATGTCCCTTAACCATCTTTCCGTAATAACATGAACAATTAAGTTCAGCTTCAAGAATAGAAGTGTCTGATACATATAAATCAGCCTCGCATATATAGCAGTCGCCATCAAGAAGATATTCTCTTGCTACGTATACTGATGAAATATTATTGACTGTCTCATACACATCATTTTTTACTATTAAAATCCCATGATATTTATTTTTCAGATAATCAAATTGTTCACCAAGATATCCAACAACAATAATAATATTGTCAACCTTTCTCCTGATAAGCCCTTCTATAATAGTCTCTATCATAGGTTTACCACCAACTTTAACAAGTGGCTTAGGTGTTACTTCTGTTATGGGACGCATTCTTGTCCCCATACCTGATGCCATTAAAATCGCATTTAACATATAAAACAGCCTCTACACTAAAGGCCTCCTCCTTATCTGTTTACAATGTATCTATCAAAGATATAATCTGTTTAATTGGCATAAGTCTGTCATCAACTTCTTTAGCTCTATGATGAATAAGAATATCTTTAGCAGTCTGCTCCATTGCCGGAAATGCACTTCTTGTAAGCTGATTAGCATAGATAACAACATTAACACCATGTTCCGCTAGTTCCTCTTCTGTAATTGTGTTAAATGATGATGGAACAACTACTATCGGTGTTTCCTTATTAACAGCTCTGAATTTGTCACAGAATTCCAGAATCTCATCTGGCTCTTTCTTACGGCTGTGAATCATGATTCCATCAGCCCCTGCTTCTACAAAAGCATGTGCCCTAGTAAGAGCATCTTCCATTCCCTGCTCAAGTATAAGGCTCTCAATACGTGCAATAATCATGAAATCATCTGTAAGCTGAACTTTCTTACCTGCTCGGATTTTCTCTGAAAAATGTTCTATCGAATCCTGTGTCTGTGCAACTTCTGTACCAAAGAGCGAGTTTTTCTTAAGTCCTGTTTTGTCTTCGATAATAACTGCAGATACCCCCATTCTTTCGAGCGAACGCACTGTGTACACAAAATGCTCTGTAAGTCCACCTGTATCACCATCAAATATGATTGGTTTAGTTGTGACTTCAGTTACATCCTCAATTGTTCTAAAACGTGAGGTCATGTCTACAAGTTCAATATCAGGCTTACCCTTAGCTGTAGAATCACATAATGACGAAATCCACATTGCATCAAACTGATCAAGCCTTCCCTCATGTTCAACAACTGTCTTTTCAGCAATAAGTCCTGTAAGTCCACTGTGAACTTCAATTGCCTTAACAATTGGTCTTATATCAAGAAGCTGTTTCAGTCGTTTCCTTCTGAACTCAGGCATCATAAGCTTCTCTCTTATCTTATCATCAACATGCTTGACATTCTCATTATAAGTATATGGAACATCAATAATTTGCCCACCATATTCTGACAGAAGCTCTTCTACATTATCACGAATAGCTTTGATAGGTCCACTTAACCAATTATCGCCGTGTATTACGTAATCAGGATGAATCTGTGCTATCACATCATCATACATAACTTTATCCTGTTTGATAACTCTGTCAACACCTGGAGTATTCTTGACAAGTTCCATTCTCTCTTCAAATGAAATAGTTGGAAATCTGTCAAAACTCACCATTGCTTCATCTGTCAGAACACCTACAACAAGTTCTCCATATTTCTTAGCTTCATTAATAATATTAATATGTCCCTCATGTATAACATCGGTAGTAAAACATGCATATATTGTTTTCATTTAATTTCTCCCTCATCTGTTCATCATTTAATTATACTTTGCTGGAATTCGGATATTGTACTCATTAAGTGCATCTTTAAACACTTTAAAGAACTCAACAATATCTGCCTCATCAATTGCACCCAATGCGCACAATCTGAATGTATTAGTGGTTGATATTTTTCCAGGATATATTGTAAAACCTCTATCATAGCAGTAATCATGTACTTTCATGAAATCCCAGTTAGGATCATCTGGATAAATGACTGAAACAACAAGACCAGACTGGAGTTCTCTCTTGATAACATCTTTAAATCCAAGTTCATCAAGACCTCTGTGAATAGCTTCAAATACTCTTGTATGTCTTGCCCATTTGTTCTGCTCACCCTCTGCCCAGTATTCTTTTAATGCCTGCATTGTTGCATATATAGTTTGGACTGGTGGCGTAAAATGCATTTCACCGGTTCTCTCAAAGAAATCATACTGCATATATAAGTTACAATAATATGATCTCTTAGGATATTCTGAGGATTTCTTAATTATGTCTGTTCTTCCAACAATAAACGAAAGTCCTGTCATAGCCATAAGGCCCTTTTGTGCAGAAGCCATACAGAAATCGATATTATCTTCATATACATTGATAGGACGCATAGCATATGTTGATGTTGTATCAACTGTAAATACTGCACCATATTTATGTGCTAATGCTCCGATTGCACTAATAGGATTAAGAATTCCAGTTCCTGTTTCGTTATGTGTTGTATGTACAAGTGCTATATCTGGATTTTCCTTAAGAGTTTTCTCAACAACTGTAAGATCAGGAAGTTCATCTACTGGGAATTTCAAATCTATATATGGCATTCCGTAATACTCACATATTTCAACTGCTCTTGCACTATATGCACCATTATTTACAACAAGTATCTTCCTTCCTTCTGGCAATAAGGAATTAAGACATACATCAATATTAATTGTTCCTGAACCGCAGAACAGCACTGATGTATATTCATCAAGACTGCCATGCACAATCTTAACTAAATCCTCTCTTAATCCCTTCATCATTGAACCAAATTCTTTCTCTCTTGGACAGATATCTGGTACAACCTGTGCCATCTTGACTGTATCTGTTGTTGTTGAAGGTCCTGGATTTAACAGGATATTTCTCTTAATATTCATTATCATCCTTATCTCCTTACTATAATTTGAAACGATATTTTATAAGTTCTATTATTATTTTGTCAGCTTAAATGTAACATTATATCTACTTGATTACCAGATTTAAGATTATAACTTTCTATTTTATTATAAAATATACTTATAATAATATCAAATACTAATATTTAATCGTAATTATCTATGCTGTAACATAACTATGATGTACATATAAACTTAACGACATTTTACGCTTCTTTAGTGATATTCCCTCTCTTATCTCTCTAGCAAAAAATTTGATACAACTTAAATAGATATAGATACACAAACCATTGTACCTGATGTTTATATGATAAATGCTTTCTTATGTCTCTCAACTTTACACTTCTTGATTTTTGTCTTAGGTATAAATAATCATCTTTAATTGCATAATAGTATTTTTCATGTAACATACTATTAAATAGTTGTCTATAAATCATAATTTTATATAAATTAAAACTGTCTTTTAAATTTCCTGTATAACTGTTATATTTAAGCATTATATTCTGCATTTTATCAATTACTGAAACATTACATAAGCTTTCACTGCTGTATTTTTTCCCTGTCATCTGACTTTCTCTATGATCATATGTATATCCTATATAAGAAATCCTTCCGTATCTATTGCACTTAAGCATTGCCTCACAATTAAATAACGTATCCTCACCATATGGACATTTTTCATCAAAATATATCCCCTCTACAACCTGCTTTTTATACAATTTATCCCATACAACAGTTCTTATTCCACCTGCATATGAAAACATATCACATAAAGCTTTTTCCCCGTCAATAACCGGTAAATTATTATCGTTTGCACGTTCTTCAACATGATTATCTATATATATTTCTCTAATTGACGCCGATACGATATCTAAATTTTTTTTCTGCATTAATTCATATAACTTTTCATACACTTCACATTCTATATAATCATCTGCATCTAAAAATGTA
Organism: uncultured Lachnospira sp.; assembly: GCA_934359185.1. GTDB lineage: Bacteria > Bacillota > Clostridia > Lachnospirales > Lachnospiraceae > Lachnospira. Next base: position 265,359 of record CAKRLE010000003.1, read on the forward strand.
ATATATTCACCAGTAACTTCTTTTAATCCTACATTCCTTGCAGAAGCAGCACCACCATTCTGCTTTGAAATGACCTTAATTCTCGATTCTAATTCTGCACATTTCTTGAGTATTGATAATGTTGTATCTTTCGATCCATCATCGACAACAATTATTTCAAGATTACTGTATGTCTGATTTATTATAGAATCTAGGCATCGTTTTATAGTTTTAGATGCGTTATATGCTGGAATTATTATTGATATTTTTTCTTTATTGTCTTTACCCATATTAAACTCTCATTTATATTTATATTATTTTGTCTTTCCTTTTACCCACACACCATTCTCATCTACATAGTATCTGTTACTATCTACCCACTCTGACTTTGCCATTGTTCCATCACTCTTTAGATAATAATTTCCTACCCAGACGCTCTTCTGCATC
>CAKRLE010000004.1 GCA_934359185.1 uncultured Lachnospira sp.
GCGTGATACAAAGAAGTAATTGTCTACCACTATGCTAACTCACATAGTGCTAAACGTCAATTATTTCTTACCATTATCAGGAACTAATATAAGTTCGTGTATGCTGCTTGGTAAAACATATAGCCCTTTACAATTATTACCAGTTTAATCCTTCACCTTATTTAAACAATCCTTTAAAATGTCTGTGTTATCGTAAAGCAATACAGATACCCCGATTGTTCTGTCTTTATTAGATAGCACATAAAGGCTTGTATCAAAATCATCTGTAATAGGGAAGTGGGGAGCATTACTGAATAATTTTTATTTGCCTGTGTATTAACAATTTTATAGCAGATATTATTCTTAACATTGGAAAACCGTGATAGTTTATGAATTAATTCATTATTATTCATTCGTGTAGTTTCCCTTATGTTCTTTTGATAATTTTCATAAATGCTTTGTGCGGCAGCTTCTTCTGTATAGCCATTTTCAGAATATCCGTCTATATAGAATACTGGTGCAACTGTCTGATTTTTATTTCCAACAATAATTGTTGAAAGTACCACCCCATTATTTTTCTTCGTGTCCCTTATATCCATATGCCAGCCAGCATCTTTTCTAAAGTAATCATTTTCAAGTATAGCTTTTACATTGTCTATTTATGCTATAGAATCATCCCCTTTCGTCTTTCTATATAAGTAATATGATTTTTAAAGCAAGCAAGGGGCAGGAAATTTTTTCATGTCCATACCGCAAGGCAGTACCACTCCTTGACTTGTTACCTTCGGTAGACCATTATCCATATGGTTTTGAAGATAATATAAAACAGATTTGTAATGGTAAGAAGTTTGTTATCTATAGTAATTCTGATGAAGTCGGGACACTCTACCCTACTGTCATTATTACATGTAATGAAGCTGGCGATTTATCATTAGCGAATGACTTGGACAATGAAGTTATGGTAATTAAGAATTGTTCTGCTGGTGAAGTTATAACTGTTAATTCTAAATATAAGACTAATCACATAGAAAATGGTAACTAACAACCCCAATAAATAATTTTAGGGACACTTAGAAATTAATCTAAGTGTCCCTATTTTTTACGATTTTTATCGCCAATCTTTGTACTTAATTTCTATTAAAATTACTACACCATTTTTACACCATTTACTACACCAATTATATAAGATTTTACACCAATTTACGATAACTTGGTAATCTCTCAAAGTCGCATAAACACTGTATTTGTGGCGTTTTCAAGCACGCTGATTACATTCTGTCGTGGAATGTTCTAGAAATAACATCCATCTGCTGCTCCTTAGTAAGGTCGATGAACTTAACAGCATAACCAGATACACGGATTGTGAAGTTAGCATACTCTGGCTTTTCTGGATGCTCCATAGCATCAAGAAGCTTATCCTTGCCAAATACGTTAACGTTAAGGTGATGTGCACCCTGATCAAAGTAACCATCCATAACGCTTACAAGGTTGTTAATTCTCTCAGCATCGTCATGTCCTAATGCATCTGGGTTCATTGTCTGTGTATTAGAAATACCATCAAGAGCCCACTCATAAGGAAGCTTTGTAAGTGAGTTAAGTGAAGCAACAAGACCATTCTGCTCTGCACCATAGCTTGGGTTAGCACCTGGAGCAAGTGGTGTACCAGCCTTACGTCCATCAGGCATAGCACCTGTAAACTTACCATATACTACGTTAGAAGTAATTGTAAGGATAGATGTTGTAGGCTCAGAATTTCTATATGTGTGTCTCTTCTTAATCTTCTCAAGGAATGTTCCAAGTAACCAAACAGCGATATCATCTGCTCTGTCATCATCATTACCATACTTAGGGAAGTCACCCTCTGTAATGTAATCAACAACGATACCTGTCTCATCTCTTACTGTCTTAACCTTAGCATACTTGATAGCTGAAAGTGAATCTACTACATGAGAAAATCCAGCGATACCTGTAGCGAATGTTCTCTTAACATCTGTATCGATAAGAGCCATCTCAGCAGCCTCATAGTAATACTTATCATGCATATAGTGAATGAGGTTAAGGATGTTAACATAAAGATCTGCTAACCAATCCATCATAACTTCAAACTTCTCAACTACTTCATCATAATCAAGGTACTCAGAAGTAATTGGCTTGTAAGCAGGTCCAACCTGAACTCTTGACTTAACATCAACACCACCATTGATAGCGTAAAGTAAGCACTTAGCAAGGTTAGCTCTTGCACCGAAGAACTGCATTTCCTTACCTGTCTGTGTAGCAGATACACAGCAGCAGATTGAATAATCATCGCCCCATGTAACCTTCATAACATCATCGTTCTCATACTGGATTGAAGATGTTGTAACTGAAATGTGTGCAGCATACTTCTTAAATGCAGCAGGAAGCTTTGATGAGTAAAGTACTGTAAGGTTTGGCTCTGGTGAAGGTCCCATGTTCTCAAGTGTGTGAAGGAATCTGTAATCGTTCTTTGTAACCATTGAACGTCCATCAATACCTGTACCAGCAACCTCAAGTGTAGCCCATGTAGGATCTCCTGAGAATAATTCGTTGTATGATGTAATTCTTGCGAATTTAACCATTCTGCACTTCATAACGAAATGATCGATTAATTCCTGAGCCTGTGACTCTGTGATAAGACCTGCATTAATATCTCTTGTGATATAGATATCAAGGAATGTTGATACTCTACCAACTGACATAGCAGCACCATTCTGAGTCTTAATTGCAGCAAGGTAACCAAAGTATAACCACTGAACAGCTTCCTTAGCTGTCTTAGCTGGCTGTGAAATATCATAACCATAAGCAGCAGCCATAGCCTTCATTCCCTTTAATGCATTAATCTGATCTGATAATTCTTCTCTTAAACGGATAACATCGTCTGTCATTGTATTGCATCCGCAGTTAGCCTTATCCTTTTCCTTCTCATGAATAAGGAAATCAAGACCATAAAGAGCAACTCTTCTGTAATCGCCAACGATACGGCCACGTCCATAAGTATCTGGAAGACCTGTGATGATGTGGCTACGACGTGCAGCTCTCATCTCTGGTGTATAAGCATCAAATACACCCTGGTTATGTGTCTTGTGATACTCTGTGAAAATCTTGTGGAGTTCTGGATCTGGTGTATAACCATAGTTCTCGCATGACTCCTCAGCCATCTTGATACCACCATAAGGCATGAATGCTCTCTTAAGAGGCTTGTCTGTCTGAATACCAACAACCTGCTCAAGATCCTTCATTGACTCATCTATATATCCTGGACCATACGCTGTAAGACCTGTTACAACCTTAGTCTCCATATCAAGGACACCACCATTAGCTCTCTCCTGCTTCTGAAGTTCCTGTAACTTGCCCCAAAGCTTGTTAGTAGCGTCTGTAGGACCTGCTAAGAAGCTCTCATCTCCGTCATAAGGTGTGTAGTTGTTCTGAATGAAATCTCTTACATTGATCTCCTGCTTCCAAAGTCTTCCTTTGAAGCCATTCCACTGATCAAAATTTACCATCGTGTGGTTCCTCCTTTAAAAATAATAAAACAAATGTGTTGTACATTGTATACAATGAACATGAAATAAAAAAAGCACAAAAGCTAAAAACTCATGTGTCATAATGATATACTATGCCTTGGAATAATTTGACAATTTCTTAACTATCCCTTGCAAGGATTATACTAACAGAACCTCTGATATAATTCAATAGTCTTTTCGCATGTTTCTTTTTTTGTGCAAGCGAGGCATTTTTGTACCTGTTTCTGTACAATCCACCACTCTTCTGGTATCATTCGATGACACTTATAACCATTGAAATAACAGAAGATATTCTATATAATATTATGATACCAGGGTCAAAAGGTCAGAAAGCCGATGCAAGCTTGCTTGCAAGAGGTTTTTTGACCTCTTGAACCCAACATCATCACATCAATAATACAATTTAAATATAAACCACAAACAGGAATAATGATAATGATAAATACATGTATAGGAATGCTTGCACATGTAGATGCAGGCAAAACAACATTAACAGAAAGTCTTTTATACAGCACTGGTGCCATAAGGCATCTTGGACGTGTCGATAACCGCGATACATTTCTTGACACAGACTCACAGGAACGTGCAAGAGGCATTACAATATTCTCCAAACAGGCTCACATCAATATAGGAGACAGACCTGTTACATTAATGGATACTCCTGGCCATGTAGACTTCTCTTCCGAGATGGAAAGAACCTTGCAGATTCTTGACTACGCAATTCTTGTCATAAGCGGTGCCGATGGTGTCCAATCGCACACTGATACATTATGGCAGCTCCTTAAAAGATATCAGGTTCCAGTATTTATATTTGTTAATAAGATGGACCAGAGTGGAACTAACAGAGCAAGAATTCTGGAACAATTAAAGAACCGACTGTCTTCTTCTATAGTCGATTTTAATTTTCCGGAGCAGGAAGAGATTGCTCTTTGTGACGAGGAGCTGCTGGAGCGCTATCTTGCTGGCGAAATTATCGAAACTGAGCAAATAGCCATGCTTATTGCACAAAGAAAGCTTTTCCCTGTATATTTTGGTTCAGCCCTCAAGATGACAGGCGTTGACAGTCTTATATCCGGTTTATCTGAATATATCTGTGACAGAATGTATGAAGATGAATTCGGTGCTAAGGTTTACAAAATATCAAGAGATGCTCAGGGAAACCGGCTTACCCACATGAAGATTACAGGCGGAAAACTAAACGCTCGGATGGAGCTTGAAGGATTAGGCAAAATCAATCAGATCCGTATATATAACGGCAGCAAATTTACACCAGTTAATGAGGTGACAGCTGGAAGTGTCTGTGCTGTAACAGGACTTGATAATACATATGCCGGCTTATCTATAGGAAGTGATGCAGATAACTGTGCTCCTGTTCTTGAGCCTGTACTTACATACCAGTTGATTCCACAGAATGGCGTAGACCCGGTGCTGCTTCTTCCCAAATTAAAGATGCTTGAAGAAGAAGATCCCGAGCTTCACATTGTATGGAATGAACTTACCAAAGAGATTCACATTCAGGTTATGGGAATGGTTCAGATAGAAATTCTGACAGAACAGATTAAAGAACGATTTGGAATTGATGTCACATTTGGAACAGGAAGAATTGTATACAAAGAAACTATTGCCAATATTGTAGAAGGTGTTGGACATTTTGAGCCACTACGCCATTATGCAGAAGTCCATCTTATTATAGAACCTCTTGAACAGGGAAGCGGCATTGAATATGAACTTGACTGTCCAGAGGATGTACTTTCCAAGAACTGGCAGAGACTTGTCCTGACACATCTGTGTGAAAAAACTCATCGTGGTGTACTTACAGGTTCACCATTGACTGATGTCCGCATAACTCTTGTGACAGGACGTGCCCATATCAAGCATACTGTCGGTGGAGATTTCAGACAGGCGACATACCGGGCAGTAAGACAGGGACTTATGCAGGCTCAGTCTGTTTTACTTGAGCCATACTATGAATTTAATCTTGAAATCCCTACTAATTGTGTCGGACGTGCCATGACAGATTTCGAGAGAATGTATGGAAGTTTCACACTTGCTGACTCTGCAAGCGAAACAGGCATGTCTGTTATAACAGGAACCGTTCCTGTCTCAACATTTAAGGATTACCAGCTTGAACTTACATCTTACACCAAAGGACTTGGCAGAATCACATGCCGCATGGCTGGCTACAAGCCTTGTCACAACACAGATGAAGTTGTCGCTGCACGCATGTATGACCCACTGAGTGATACACATAACCCATGTGACTCTGTATTCTGCGCCGGTGGTTCTGGCTACAGCGTTCCCTGGAATGAAGTATTTTCACATATGCATATGGAAAGTGTCCTTGCAGCAAGGACCTCTCCTGCCCTCGACGAATACGCTGCATACGAGGAACAGTTAAAGAAAGCCAGACGTTCTGGACGGAGTGTTTCAGATGAACCTATAGGAACTGATGAAATCGATGCGATTCTTAAAAGCACTTACTACTCTAACAGCAAGAAGAATGGCGAAGCATCAAGAAACCACTACAAAAAGTTCTCATCAAGAAGATACGACTACAATCCTAAGGACAGCTCATACAAGGGCAGAGAGACATCTCAAAGCACAGGAAAGCGTTATCTTTTAGTAGATGGCTACAATATAATACATGCATGGAAAGGGCTTGATGAACTTGCTGCTATCAATATGGATGGCGCAAGAGGACGGCTTCTTGACATTCTATGCAACTATCAGGCTATGACGAATTACTATCTCATAGTTGTATTTGATGCATACAGAGTGAAAGGACATGACACAGAGATTTCTGATTATAACAATATTCATGTCGTATACACAAAAGAAGCTGAAACTGCCGACAGATATATCGAAAAATTTGCACATGAACATGGACGGAATGATTATGTGCGTGTCGCTACTTCTGACGGTCAGGAACAGATAATCATAATCGGTCAGGGCTGTACGCTTGTCTCAGCAAGAGAATTTGAGAAGGAAGTCCATGATGTGGAAGAATCAATACGAAGGGATTATCTGAAACAATAGGTTTCCTAATCTATCTCAGATATAGAATAATATTAACAAAGATTATGCCGCCAGCCATATACGTCAGATTATAGAATCTGATATATGGCTGGCGGCATCTTAATATGATAGGTGGATTTAATGAAGGTCTATACTGTAATTACTGCTTGTCCAGCATCTTTCCAAAATCTTCCATTGAAAGTGGTTTAGAATAATAATAGCCCTGAATATAATCACAGCCATGACGTTTAAGGAAATCAACCTGTTCCTTAGTTTCAGCTCCCTCTGCAATTACTTTTATGTCCATATGATGAGCCATATCAATGATTGAATGAATTACACTTCCAATTTTACTGTTCTTTCCAATCTTTCGCACAAATCCCATATCCAGCTTTAACAGGTCAAAATTGTAATCTGTTATTGTACTGAATGATGAATACCCACTTCCAAAATCATCGATAAGTATATGTGCTCCCATATTACGGAATGATTCAAGTACTGAATGGTTCTTCTCTGCCATTCCGGCATATGAAGTCTCTGTAACCTCAAATCTGATGTAACCATGAGGGTGACTCATCTCCTTCATATCTGCTATCATCGTCTCAATCATGTTAGTATCATAGAAATCCATCCATGACAGATTAGTTGATACAGGAACTGTAAATCTGCCATCTTCTATTCTTCTTTTGATAAATGCATGAGTCTCATTAAATACATACATATCTAGCTTTGATACAAGACCAGTTTCCTCAAGTGCTGGAATAAATTTATCTGGTGATATAAATCCAAGCTCGGGATGCTTCCATCTTACCAGCGCCTCTGCTGACACAATTTTTTCTGTATTGACATCATACACTGGCTGATAATATACTTTAAATTCTTTATTATCTATTGCATTATTGACACTGCTTACAGATAAAGCTTTTTCCATGTATGCTTCAACCATAGATGGCTCATATATTGCATATGGCCTGACATGTATGTCCTCAACATGATCCTTTGCCATCTTGGCTCTGTCACACATTCTGTTAATATCAAGCTCACTATCCTTAACCATATATATGCCACATAATCCATGAAGCTCAATTATCTTGCCATTCATGCTGAACTTTGTATGAAGTATCTTACAAAGCTTGCCATAATCAATATTCCTTGAATCAACAAGACAAAGGAAATGATCCGCCTCACTTCTTGCCAGCACCATCGGTCTTAAAAATGATTCTTTAATCCTTGTAGCTGCTGCCCTGAGAATCATATCGCCGCCATCAATACTATACATTTCATTGATAGCCTTGAAGTTCTTAATATTGATAAAAAGTACTGCATAGTTAATGCCTGAATTAGAACTATCCTTAACAAACTTTTCTGCCTCGCGCACAAAACCTCTGCGGTTAAACAGTCCTGTCAAAGAATCTCTTTCAATTACCCCGGTTACATCTTCCATGGTAGATACTATCGTATCCTTCTTATCATCAATATAATAATAAGCGAACTTCTTATACTTCTTCTCGCCCTTATCATCAACACTTGTAACCGTGAAATAATATGCATCATTGTCTTTTAACTTTTCCACAAGATTAGCTATAGAGCTGTTATACATATATAATTCTGTTTCTTCTGTTGCGATAAATTTAGACGCAACACTTCTTACATACGGAACATACTCTACCTCTCTCAAGGTAGCCGGAGACATATTTTCAGGCAGATATAAAAACTGGCTCATTAACGAGAACATTCCTGTATTCACTTTAATAAGCGCTATACTCTCAAACTGTCTTCCAATAAGCAATGACTGAATCTTCTTCTCTACATACTGATGAGACATATCAAAAAGATAAACCAGTCCCTCAATATCACCTGTCAAAGGATTCCTGTACATATTGATTGTGGTAGTAAGAAACATCTGTCTGCCACATATATTATAGTTATGGTTAAGTGAAACAGACTTCTGTCCACTATTAAATGCATTGAGAAGATTATATCTGTCAATACAGTTCATGTATATCTGGCGTTCCTTCTCATCAGGTACCCGGTCTGCTGCAATATCAAATAATTCCGTGGCAGATATCCCATTAGTAGCAATTAACCCTTCTGGTATCTTACTTGTTCCACACAGGCACTCATCGCCTGATATGTTAACTCTATAAGAGCATAGATAGTCAGCATGTCCTTCTATCATCGCATCCATCTGTGCCTGACTAACCAGCTTCTCATTCTCTGTTACGTTCATTCCCCCTGCTTTCTGTTACTTCATGTCTGACTGAATATAGTACTTAGTACTATGGCACGTAACTGTTTTCTTTAGTTAATTCTACCAAAAAAAGGATATTTATTCAATGTTTTTTATGTACTTATATTGTTTTTTTGTATAGTACCTAGTACCTATTATTGCTTTGATGATTTAGAAGGCTCTCCCGACTTCCAGCTCTCTGATGGCGAACAGTTCCACTTAAGTTCAATACCATCTGTTGTGCACACTATAGTACCCTGTTCATCTGTCCTGTATACCTTAATCCCTCTGTATCGGAATTCATCAAGCGTCTGGGCATGTGGATGTCCATAACTGTTACCCTCCGCACAGCTTATAACTGCGTAAGCAGGATTAGCTGCATTAAGCAGTGTTTCTGATGATGAAGTCCTGCTTCCATGATGCCCCACCTGATATACATCACAATCTATATCAATCCCTGTTTTTACTATATCAGCTTCTGCCTCTTCCTCTGCATCTCCAGTAAACAGAAACTTTCTGTCGCCATATTTTAATATAAGACCGATAGAATCATTATTATAATCATCATATGTTCTTGATGGAGCTATTATTGTAAATTCAGCATCTCCAAGCTTATATGTATCTCCCGGCTTAGGAGCTGTATTGACATAATTCCTGCTTTTCATTGCACTTATTACATCTCTGTATGTCTTGGTGTTATTAGATACATCTGGCATCATTACAACGTCACAGTCAAATTTATATATTATGACATCCATTCCACCTATATGATCGCTGTGAGGATGTGTTCCTATAATATAATCCAGTTTTGTCACATTCTGGCTGTTCAGATAATTCTGAAGCTGTGTACCGCAATCATTCTCACCAGCGTCTATAAGCATTGCATGCTCACCACATTTTATAAGCGTTGAATCTCCCTGTCCTATATCAATATAATGTATCTCAAGTTCACCGCTTACTGTATTACTGTGATTGCCTCCTACATATGCCCCACTCTGATAGAATCCAAATGCTCCCATCACAGTGGCAAACACCAGCAATACTACAATAAGCGAAAATAATCCATTTTTACCACGTTTTTTTGCTTTACCCATCTGTTAATTCCGTATTTCCTTCATTTTTCTTTTCATATCATACATTCTGCTGTCTGCTATTGAATAGACATCATGAGCATCAGCATGTATGTCACATCCTGACACATCGCTTCTTTGCGCATATCCATATGCTGCCGAATACTTGAATCTCTGTTCCCTGTCATTGTAAGCCGAAACATTGTCATTAAGTCTTGTTAAATCAGTATCAATATCATGCTGTGACATATTTTCTGCATCCTTGATAACTATATATTCATCGCCGCCCATACGTCCTATAACGCAACCTTCTGGAAATGTTGATTTTAATATGTCAGCATACCCTGTTATAAGGCAGTCTCCGCACTGATGTCCAAGTGTATCATTGATTATTTTCAGATTATTAAGGTCAAAACTGTATATTATATAATTTCTGGTATCGTTACTTATCGCGCAAAGAACTTCCTCACAGTATCTCCTGTTAAACAATCCTGTAAGATCATCTGAATATGCCATTTTATAGAGTGCAGCTTTATTATGCCTGCATTTTCTGCTTTTGACATTATGGACAAAAAGGCTTATAGGACGCCGCACTGTCCTTAAATCAAGCCATATGCCTGTAAGCAGTTTATATATTACGTTAGTAACATTAATGTGTCTGCCATTACGGTCAAGTGCAATCATCTTTCCTAATACCTGTTCTCTTGTAAGCGGACCTTCACATACACTCTGATTATCTCCAACTGTGTATACACCCTCTGGTTTTACCTTGTATATCCTGTGAATCACATATATAGCCTCTGGTTCTTTTCTTTTATAAAGAATAACATCCCCGCGCTTCAAAGTATCAAATTCTGTTTTTTCTATATACACATAATCTCTTCCTGGCACAATAACTGGATACATGCTGTAACCGACTGGTTTTATCTTTATAACATTGTGTTCAAGCGTTGTTTCAATATTCTGACTCAAATCCACACCCTCTATAAATTCTATTGATTATTTTTAAATATCCGCATCTCTTTAATCATGCGTCCACGCAGTCCTGCATTTTTAATAATATCCATTGTCTTTGTTTTTCTGATTGTCCTGTTATTCCTTATGAATACAACCAGAGTCTTTATCCATAAATATGGCCATAAAATGATTTTTTTAGACAATCCAGGATTATTAAGTATCATCTGATGATGAAATTCCTTTGCATAAACATATAAACCACTTCCATTGACAACAACCATACGTCTGGAATCTGAACGCCCAAATTCCTCACCATCAATTAAATCTTTAGTAAATGCATCAATAGTTTCTTTGTTTTGTATAATCTTCTCACCATAAGGAATCCTCATTCCAAAATATTCATAGCACACGCTGTTAATCATTGTGACAAATCCAGTTATTCCAAGGGTGTCTGCCATATGAATGAACGCTTTATACTGATTTGCATCTATTCCATCATTCACGAATTCTACCCAGTCACACAACAGCTTCAGTCCGAACCCTGCTCTCATATAGTGCTGCAACATGTGCAAAGCCAGACTAATGGCATTATATTCTGGCACAGCTCTTCTTATTCTATATCCATTATATTCAAATATCTCATAATGGGTTAACATATTCTGTCCGTATTCTTTAATCTGTGAATTAACCATATCATTGTCAAATAACTCGACCAGCGTGTTATGGATTTCAACTATAACCTTATCTTCACCAATAAGCTCAGTATGGTGATTAGAATGCTGACCGTCAACTTCCCTGAACCCATCATTTTTTAATGCCTCTATCGCCTTACCAACATCATTATTTGCAACAATAATATCTATATCTCCTGTTTTTCTTAATTCCGGAACATGATAATAGCCAGACACTGCCCAGCCTTTAAGCACAACGCCAGTAATCCCTGCATTTTCAAGTATTTTAAGATATTTATCTGTCAGGTACAGAAGCTTATGGTCATTGATTAATGTACCTTCACAGCATCTGCTTATCTCTGTCTTCTGCTCTTTTGTAAGACTCGCACTAATAGCACCATCCGCAAGCATTATGTCAGCTATAAGTGCTATGACAGCATGTGACTTAGCCATTGATATAATTTTCCCCCAGTCAGTATCTGCCGCAAACTCTATTGTACAGCCAGTATCTCCCGATAATGCACATGCAAGGAGCTTTAAAAGCACACGTTCTGTATTATCAATTACTCCGTTAGACATTCCGTTTATTCCTTTCGCCGACAAGTCTTAAAAATTTATTTACGAGATAATAAAAATCTTTATTTTTAATATTAAGGAGCAGGTATATGGCATCTGCCACAACAACAACCGTCACAAGCTTAACAGCCATAATCCCTATCTGTGATGTCACGCCACACAATCCTGCCATATAGATACAGATTTTATTAGACATCCACCATACAATTGCTGTCTGGCACACATATACACCCATCAACAGAAAATGCTTCAATACACTCTCCCTGAATTCATATTTGTATATAACATACGGTTCTACCCATAGCGTAGTCAGCACTGTGCTTATCGTCGTACCTAAGAATATCCCGAACACTCCCAGTGACGGAGCCAATGCGATTGACAATCCAAGATTAAGCACAGCCTCTATGATAGACTTATACCTGTCGAACCAGAATAAACCAAGTGAATTGTGGAATATGTTACTTGCTTTCTCAATTCCCTGAATATAGAAATTAAGGCATAATATAAATACAATTGAATAATGAAACACATACTGCCTGCCAAAGCTTAATTCAACAAAAGGACTAATCAGTTCAAATATACATATTGCACATAATCCGAATACCCAGTGATTAAAAAATAATGCCGCCTTATATACCTTCTTGATATGTGCAATGTCTGATGTAACGCCAAGATTACCTACACTTGCAGATATTCCGTCAACTGCCTCAGTAAGCACCTGCCTTACAGAGCCAATAACAAGATAATAATTTGAATAACATCCGACCGATATAATACCAACAAAGAATGAAATTAAAAGGTTATCTGTATTATTGACAACAATATTTCCGAATTGATGCATAAACATTGCCTTAATATTCCTTACTATATCCTTCTTCGTATCAGCTGCTACCGGTTCTGTATTTTTCTCTTTTATAAATGGATATTCTTTATCTGCCCTTTTTGATATATAGAAGTTAGATAGTATCGTAGTTATAATGTATACATACAGATACAATACAAAATTCCTTGTAGCCAGAAGAATCACTATCTGTATCACATCCTGTATCACCCACGAAATGGCTCTCACAGATACACCAACATATTTTTTCTGATGGGCATCAAGAAGTGTTTTCTTGTATACAAGAAGATATGAAACAGCTGAATTAGCAAGATATAATATGTATATATAAGTCACATCTGGCAAGCCCTGTGAATCCTTGATAATAACCCCGAGAAACGGAATAACCATCATGCCTGCGATAAGCACAAATGCTGCAACACCCATATACAGTTTCCGATAAAGATTAATTATCGCCCTCTGCTGTGATTCATCATTATCAGCTATAGGCTTATACAATGCATATGATATCGCCGACTCTATCCCCATCTCTGATAGTGACAAAATACTTAATATATTAGTAAACAACCCGTTAATACCAACATATGTCTCCGATAACACATGTGTAAATACGATTCTTACAACATAGCCGCAAAGTATTGCAACAAGTCTTGAAATCAGACCCACTGTAGTATTACGTGCCGAATATTCAGTACGGCTTTTTTCCCCCACCATTATTCCTCCACACTCATAAGCTTATTAGTAATATTATAGCATTTTTGTTGTCTTAATGCTATAATAGTTGAATTAATATCAAGAAAGGATTTCTATTGAATGGAAAAGATTCTTGCTGCTCTCCTGAGCATTCTTGTCCTCATACCTGCGGCTTCTGTAGGTGTTAATGCTTACAGATATGGTACAAAAAGTATATCTGATACATTTGAATATTCCGAGATAACATCTGAGCTTGATAATCCCTACTGTGGATGGTACAGCATGTTTGGATATTGTCTTACCAATGGTACTACGGATGAATTTGACAACACTACTTCCAGCTATCTTCAAAGCAGTACTGATACCCGCTTAATCATGCTGGAGATTAACCTTAAAAATTTCAACACTGGTGAACTCAGCAGCAATGCTCTCTCTCAGTTAGATAACATTATTTCCACATGGGGAAGCAATGGACACAATATTATACTCCGCTTTCTGTATGACTGGGATGGTAAGGCAAAGCAGACTGAGCCTGCCGATATAAATATTATCAAGACGCATATGTCGCAGACCGCATCAGTTGTAAACCGCTATACCAGTTATGTATATATAATGCAGGGAATATTTGTTGGTAATTTTGCAGAGATGAACAACTCTAATTATATGGATGAAGCCAGTATGGTTGAACTTGCAGATTATCTTAACAATGTTATTGATAAAAGAATATACCTGTCTGTGAGAACACCTCAGCACTTAAGAACTATTCTTAAAACAGCATCACTTCCAGATGTTGAAAGCACAGTAACAAGCAGAAGCCACAACTTCCGCATTGGTCTTTTCAATGATGGATGTCTTGGTTCATCAATAGACGTAGGAACATATGGTTCTTCTGATATGAGCTTTTCTTCCTCCAACTACACCTCTAAAGGCAGCAGAACCCAGGAGATACAATATCAGAATTCATTATGTCTTATGGTTCCTAATGGTGGCGAAGCCGTGCTTGATAACTCATATAATGACGTAGATAATGCCGTCACAGACCTTGCAGCCATGCATGTATCATATCTTAACAGGGCACATGACATGAGTGTGCTTAACAAATGGAAACGTCAGATTTATACTGGTAATGATGCATTCTATGGAACTACTGCTTATCAGTATATTGGTACCCATATTGGATATCGTTATGTATTAAGAGACTCAGATATTTCACTTAAATCATATAAACAGACCGCATCTGTCATTCTTAATGTGGACAATGTCGGATTTTCGCCTGCATACCGTGATTTTAATGTATATGTATACGCCTCAATCACAGATGCAGATGGCAATACAGACATGGTACAATGTGATGTGACATCACAGACTAATGTAAGAACATGGTATCCGGGACAGACAACGAATATCAATCTGTCTATACCTTTTGAAAACACCAATACTGCTGACAGTACTATTACATTCTATCTTAAAATAACAGACAATACATCTGGCGAAATTATTAAGCTTGCCAATGATATTGCACTGACACAGTACGGATATGAATTAGGAAGCCTCGATACCACTGTGCAGACCGATTGATTTACCATCTGATACACGGATACAGGATAAAGTCAGTTCCTTAGGGAGCTGGCTTTTTTCATACACTAATTCTGCACTTTCTCCAGGTTTTATTATATCTGAACCTGATACTGCTTCCAGTTTTCCATTCACAGCCAGCCTTATTTTCCCATAGAAAGGTGCAAAACCTGTATTCTTAATATATATAACAGCTTTTTTACTAAACAAATGTGTCCTGATGCCATTATATTCAAGACGATACCCAAGATGCTCTGTTACATACTGATATATAGTACTGCTTCCGTCATGAAGCTGTTGTTCTCTCCATTTATCAAGAACCGCTGCGTCATACTGGCTGTTAAGATATGTAACACACCTTTTTTTCAAGCCATCGATAGCTTCTTCTGTGTCGTTGAGGGCATTGTCAGCTACAACTTCTCCGCCTATGACATTGATGCATGACAGCTCCTTTACCATAGACATGTCATTATCTATATTATCATATGAAAAAGTCCCCATATCTGTATCTGATGACATCATGGCATCGTCATACAGTCCTATATTACGGATAAGTTTTTCTTTTTCTTCATAAAGAATCATGTCAAGGAACTGTATAAGTTCTCTTATCTGCGATGGTTTTCTAAGAGCAATCCTGACACTATCCTTGACAGCCTTATAAAGTGTAATCACAAGATCTGCTATATTCTGGCTGTCTGCATATCTTGATGTATGCATTTCGCCCCAGCTTCCTATAAACACACCCTGCATAGTAAGTATAATATCACGATTGTTAATAATATATGGTGCTGTCTGTTCTATATGTCTTTTTATTATCTTAATTGATTCAGGCTCATTCATAAGACCATTGCCATCTACATCATACACAAATCTAAGTATGATTTCCTTATCATACTGCCTGAAAAAATCAAACATGGCTGATAAATTATCAAGTGCAGCATCATCTATATCGGAATCCTTAAATTCACACAGATTAATACGTGCAAGCACAAGTTCTTCCTCTTCCTTTAAACTCCATCTTAACTGTTCATAATCAACCTTCTCTGACAACACAAATGGAAATATGCTATACCACCCTCTTGATGGGGTTTTGCCACTGATACATGTAACCTTATACATCTGATTTCTCCACAGCCTTTGGCTCATTCTTTTCTTTACTCTGTCTTATAAGTATTCCAAGTATGCTTAAAAACATATGGAACATGTAACCAACAGGTTTTAGTCCTGAATGCATGCTCTTACCGGCAGTCCTTACATGCATTACGCCAGGAATTTCAACGACATTATAACCTTTAAGTATCATTCCCGTTATCATGTTGGCATCAGGGTATCTGTCATCAAAATGCCCGAATTTAGAGTAATACACCATTGCTCTCCAGCTTATTCCCTGAAGTCCTGTAGTCGGATCCATTATAGTCTTGCCTGTAGCCATCCTGATTATAAACCTGAAAATCTTATATGCTATATTTTTCATAAATGATACCGGATATGGCGCACTTTCTGGAAGATATCTTGATCCAAGCACAATATCAGGATAAGAGCCATTAATCTTAGTCTTTAATGTGTTGTATATATTAAGCACATTACAGGCATCATGCTGTCCATCTGCATCCATCTGGATAACATATTTGTAGCGGTAACGGATTGCATACTTATAGCCAAGCTGCAGCGCTCCGCCATATCCAAGATTAAACACATGTGTTACAACTGCAACATTGCTTCTCTTCTTAGCTTTCCAGTTTGTATTGTCAGATGATGCATCATTCATAACAAGAATATCACACACCTCTGATATCTCTGGAACGCTTAATCTGTCTAATACCTTATCAATATTCTGCTCCTCATTGTAAGCAGGTATTATTATCAATACTTCCTTCTGCATATTCCCCTCATTTCTGCTATAACCATAACTTATAACAACTCATATAATCTGTTAAGTTCACTGCTGTTATCGCATACTTTCTCATTTGCATTCTTACAATACACATCCCATTTCTGACGATTCTGCATCATATCAGTTATGGCATGAGCTACACCTTCCCCGCTGAATTCACACAAAATCCCATCAACACCATCCACAATCTGTTCCCTGTTGCCACTGCAATCAGATGCGATTATCGGAAGAC
This sequence comes from uncultured Lachnospira sp., assembly GCA_934359185.1. GTDB lineage: Bacteria > Bacillota > Clostridia > Lachnospirales > Lachnospiraceae > Lachnospira. Next base: position 17,276 of record CAKRLE010000004.1, read on the forward strand.
CTATAATCTGAGCCTCCTGGATAGCTATACTCTTACCCTCGTATTTAGTTGCATGGACATATATATCACAAGCCTTGTAATATGGATATGGATTATCCCTGTTTCCAAGCAACATAAATCTGTCTGCAACGTCATACTGAATTATAAGATCTGATAATTTTTTTCTCTCCGGTCCATCACCCACAACATACCATACTGCATTGATTCCTTTATCTTTAAGAATCTTCATGGCGCCAATTGATACCTCAAGTGCTTTCTGTTTTGTAAGACGGCATACTGTAAGGATTTTCAGCTGCTGGCTGTCAGATGTTATATCATCTGGCACGAACATCTCTGCCTTAACTTTAACTGAATCAATATCTATAAGATTACGGAATACCTCTGTCTTCTCTTCACACTCTGGGTATACTTTAATAAATGAATCTTTAACCTCATCTGATACAGTAAATATCTTATCAAAGCGGTCATAACATTCTCTGTCAAGCCTTCTGCTGTATCCAGCCATGCCATAATCCACATGTATGAAGCCTGCTTTTTTATCAGCCTTGACATATCTGTCAACAAAGTATGCTGACGCCCCCTCTATGTAGGCAATTGCGAGGTCATAGTGTCTGTCTCCTGCGCATGCTGCACCGACATCAGCTACCACACTCCACAGAAGTTTGTCAGCACCAACCTTCCTGTGTTCCATAAGATTATGTACTGCATTGCTGATAATATATGGTATATTCCTGAATGCCGCTCCCCTTGTAAACAACATCTGACATACTCTTGCTTTAAGACGTCGTTTCCCATCTGCTGTAAGCACAGATGATTCATCATAATCTTTATTAAGAATAGTAACATAGTCAGGAATATCTCTTATAAGCTCACCCTGGCCAAGACACACATATAGATATATGTTGTACTTTTCTTTATCAAGTCTTTTAATAAGAGCCACAAGTGCCGTTTCTGCGCCAGCTCTTCCCAGGGTATTAATTACTAATAAAATATCTTTTTTCATATGTATCGCCTGTTATATGTCCGATTTATTCACACCTGTCATCTTTTCAAGGCGTGCAAGAATTCTTTCATTTTCCTGATTAAGCAATGACACATGCATTGCAAGCTCCTTATTGCGTTTCTTTAATTCTGCAATCTCTTTCGTTATTATAAATATAAACTGTATTACAAGAACTGCTATTATCCCAGCTGCTATATAGCCAGATGAATTCATTGTTGAACTCCAGTCATAAAGCCCCGGAACGACTCCTGACAATATCAGGACCACCGCAAACAGAGTCCATAACCATGTAAATTTTTCTGTAAGACGTTTTTTGACATAGGTTACCAGATTAAGCACAAGAAAAAGGCACCCTGTCACCACCACTGCGATTCTTAGAATTACTGGCATCATTTCTTCTTACCTCCCCGCTTCCTGTTCTCCACAACCACGCCGTTAAATACCATACTTGAAGGCCTCTTACCCTTAACCCGGGCAAGAATATTACCATTGCAGAACACATGGATATGAAGTGTATCTTCTATATATTTTAATCTGAAATATCCATATGTCCATGCACAGAATGCACCAAACACAAGACCTGCGCCATACCATATAACATCAAATCTCATGCTTACAATGCTTCCAGCAAATGTTACCACACAGAATATAAACGCTGTCATAAGCGAGCCATCAAGATCGTTAAAATAATACAGGAACATAAATATTGCATACATTATATATACAATAAAATACCCTGCTGCAAGGCATGGATACAGCTGCAGCACAATTCCTGCAAATCCGAGTCTCTGTAAGGCAATAACACATATAAGGAATAATGCTGTTGATACAATAAACTGTATTCTTACCATAGACATAATAAGCTCTGATAACATACGGAACATTCTGCTCTTGGTCTTTTTGATATCTATAAGCCTTCCACCTATAATAGCCTCCGAATACTGCTTATATCTTGCATTAAAATGCATCTCTATCAAAGATACAAATATTACACTGGCTGATATGTTGGTAAACATTCCAAGGCAGGTTGCAAAATCATATGACTCCGCACACACAAATGTGTCTGCAACAACATTTCTTAATCCAGATGTCCAGAACACAAAATTATGTATAAACAAACCTAATGTATACAATGTATTAGCACACACAAGCTTCCAGAATCTTAATATATATCTGATTACATCAAGATACTGCCTGCTGTTGGATGCAAAATAATGTCTTAAAAGGGCATACGACAATGATGCAATAACTATGAATCCTGCCGCCAGCGATAAAAGCATCGCCAGTGTTACTTCCATACCAGCGCCATACACAAGAACAAGTGACAGCACAAATGCAGATGCCATTCCTATTATATAAAACCATGAAATCTTTCCATAATCCTTACACAATGAAAGATACATTACCGTATAAAAGGTCAGCGACAATGCAATAAAGCACACAACTGATGCAAGTATATATATTACATCAACATTTCCAGTAAAATATTCATGCAGAGTAAATGGTATCACAAGTATACAGTTAAGCAGTATATCAAGGAATAATCCCACCCTGAATGCTGCCATAATGTTGCTGTACTGTTCCTTAAATATCTCGTCTGATACATATTTGGATAACACCGCATTAAAAGGAGCCTGTGCAAGCAGCGTAAACATAAATATATATAATATAGTAACCTGAAAAAGCTCTCTGTTATTATATGTAGTAGCATCTGAATAATTAAGTGCCCATCTCATAAGCATTATATCACCGATAACTACTATCATTGGTGCAACCGTTGTTATGACACTGTAACCTGCACCTGCCACATATGATGAAACTGAGCTTTTACCAAAGAATTTGTTTAACTTGATGCCAATTCCCGCCATTGCTCTGTGTCTCCTTTACTTTGATAATTTTTTATATATCTGGGCGTATGTCTTTTTCATGTCCTGAATTGTATATTTACTCATAAATCTCTTATATCCATTTTCACCATACTGCCTGCACACGTCAGGATTATCAGCAAGAAACAGCATTGCATCCTTGATTTCTTCGACATTCATAATATGTGTAAGAATACCTGCCTGCCCAAAGCTGTCTCCCTCTCCATATATAAGTCCATGGCAGTTACCGACATCTGTTGCTATAACAGGCTTTTTAGCCCCATAACCTTCCAGAATTGTAAGAGGCTGACCTTCACTTATACTTGTAAGTATTGTGAAATCCATTCTGCCAATGTATTCACTTGTATTAATTCTGCCTGTAAACACAATATCTTTAATCTTCATATCTTCAACAAGTGAAAAACATTCTTTCGCATAATCTGCATCTTCATCTGTCGGTCCCATTATCCATAGTTTTAACTTAGGATTAACAGCCTTCGCATATCCAAATGCCATTATCATTGTCTTGACATCCTTAATTGGCGTCACTCTAAGCACTGCACCAATATTGATAAATGGGTCATCTGGATCCTTCTGTGGAATATCTGCAAATCTGTCTGGATCTATTCCATTAGGTGTTATTATTGTTTTACTTTCTTTACATCCTAATTCTATCTGTAATTCTCTCGCTCTTGCATACAGCGAGGTCACAATATCTGCCTTATTATATGCAAACAACGACATTTTCTTAAACTGGTCAATCCAGATATTCTTGTAAATGCTCTGAATCCACTCAGCCTTGATAATTTCTTCCTCACGCTCTCTTGTATATATACCATGCTCTGATACAATAAGCCTGCTGTCTGGATAAAGTATCTTAGCCATGCCTCCTAGTATTCCAGAATAACCAGTAGCCACGCAATGATATATATCAGCTTTAGGAATATCCGACTGCATAGACAAAAACAATGGCAGATACATAGAACGCATTGTCCATAAGAAATCTGAGAAAACAATCTCGCCATGTTTTAACTCATAATTGCGCATTGATGCCTCAAGGAAATCTGGTCCCATAAGCAGCTGGTCAAGCGAAATCTTATGACTCTGAAATAATCTTGTAAGTTTCTCCCAGTCTGTATCCTTACCAATAAGAAGTGATTCAAGCGCCTTAAGATTTTCACTTGATAATCTTGCCTTCTTATACTTCCTGTTAAGCTTAGTTACATATTCTTTATCATTGAGATATACCTCATGGACTTCTGTCAGATTATCTGGCAGTGTGTATTTGAACTTGCCACTTACAGACCTGTCAGATACTATCGCCAGCATTATGAATTCATATTCAGGAAATGATGTTATAAGGTTATTAATCCAGCCCGATACACCACCGATTACATAAGGATAACACCCTTCTGCAACTATACATATTCTCATAAGGAACCGCACCTTTCTACAATGTAATACGAATCTGCTTTTCCGTTGTTGTTATTATATACACACCGTCCTCAATTGTTGTATATGTTCCACCTGATACAGATTTAATATCTTTTTTATGTGTTCTAAGAACGAATCTTGAAATGTCCTGACTGCCTCTGATATCAACTATAAGGACATCACCATCCTGACGATAGCTGTAATCCAGGCTTAACATCTCTCTTACACGCTTATCAAGTTCAGAAACTGTACATCTGCTGAACTTCCTGCTTGAAGCAGTGAGGTTTTCAGTTGCCGCTGACACGTCTTTGATATATCTGTTCCAAAGATTATTCTCATCTGATGGGTAGTACATCTGTCTTATATCTATATCCATATTGCTATATGCAAGTGATGTATTAAGGCATCTGATTGTAAAATCACTGCTGAAGGAATACTTCATACTGCTGACCGGTGTCTCTATAAGCAATTTGTCATCATCAATATATGAGAACAGATTGGTTTCATTATATTCATCTGAGCCTGTTACATATGTCTTAACATCTTCTAATATTTCATTATTACTATTCTTTATATCTTCTATTTCATCCTTCTTCAAAAAGATATTTAAGAATTCATAGCTTCCAATGTAATTCTTGTATGCATTCTTATCTGCATCAAGTTTATCTGCTAGAAGTTCACCATTACCTCTTGCTGTCGTAAGACCAGTCTCCGAATTCTGTTCTTTTATAAGACGGAAGAAATAGTCAAGTTCATTGATTGAAACTGATACTTTATCTGAATAATTAAGCTGTGGTGCCGCCATAAATGTAAACTTAACTGCTATCTTACTGCTTAGATTTGATAAATCTGGCCAGATAACATTTCCCAGATACGAATCCGTCGTCCTGCTGTAATATTTCTCAATCTGATTTTCATTCTCATTAGACAGATATGGGAAATTCTCTACTATATATGTCTGCGCATCTATAGCAGGATATATATCATAATCTTTAGCCTCATATGCTATTGAACTGAGTATTCCAATTCCAGATATATTCTTAATAAAATCGCCATTAACGCAGAATACATAAGAATCATTCCATCTCTTTCTCCACACTAAAGAAGGCTGATTCTCATTCTCTAAATCCTGATAATCTTCTGCCTCAAGTTCTGCAGCCATATAAGTTTTAGTTCCAGTTGTTGTTATATACCATGGTATTGTAGGTGTAAGGTCACTATATGTTCCATCAGTATCATTATCCTTATTAAACCATATTTCACCGCCAATAAAGAAATCATCAAAAACTCTTACTCCTGATGCTGTCACCTTTCTTGCCCAGTTCTCAATTCCACAATAATCCATTAATCTCTGATTCTTCCGGGTAATATCATATGCAGGCAATTTACACATTGTCACATTAATTCCTGCATTAGAAACCGCTTCAAGTGCATCCATCTGTGTTGAAAAATCCATATAATCAGAATCAATCAGCACCATCTCTGGTTTATTCCAGCTTTTTATCTCATACTTTGTTATATCTGAGTATGTAATCATATTTTTCTTTGAAAAACGGCACCACTGATAAACTGTTCTTCCATAGTCATTATCAGCATTACCTATATAAACCACATACCTGTTAGCACTACCAAGGACATCACTTTCTTTAGTAAGTACTTTATATTCATCAGACGCCTTGAGATTAGTTTCTGTAGCTGCCTTATAACTGTTATTCTCATAATCGTTATATTTTCTTCGTATAATTCCCGTAAACTGAAACAGAAATAATACCAGCATCATAATAACAGTAATTGTAAGAAATATACGTCTTGTAATCATCTTAGATTCCATATCAAACCTCTATTCCTGCTCTGTATAAGCACATAATATGAATATAATTACTTATTATAGCCATAATCAATCATCAGATTATTCAAAAATGATGTATTCTGAACGAGCTTATAACATATAAACTCATCATCCTCATAATAAACAGTAAAATCCTCTGGATAAACCTCCTGATACCTTTTTGCCCAGTAATACATCTTACTCATAAGAATATATCTGGCTTCTCCTTTGTACATTGTATTGCCAGAATAATAATCAGCATATGTCTGTGATGCGCCCTCTTCAGACACTTCCCTGTCAGAATATATATTTGTAATTGTATAATCCAATGGTTTTTTCTCTATGTATACATACACTTCTTTCGTAGGAAGTGTAAATTTTGATGACCTCTTCAGCTTTCTCACAAAATCAGACAGCTCATAATGATATCCCCTTCCAGCCAGCATTCTCAGCTCATCTGTTGGCGATACAATTGTCCAGTTATTATCATTATGCTTATGTTCATCCATAATCTTATACATACAATACACAGCGCCATTAGTCTGCATAAGATTATATCTGCTGTTAATAGCAACAGGTCTTAACCCATATACCGAGAACATTCCTGCCACAACAGCTGCTGATATAATCAGCGAAGGAACATTGTATATCCACTGTCTCTTTTTTACAAATCTTGCAATAATTCCAGGTATCATATCAAGAATAATTCCTATAATAATTGTATACGAATACATGTAGTAAATTCTTCCTCGATTGACATCCATAATAGCAGGAAGCTTCAGGTAAGAGGATATAAGAATTGCAATTATAAATAACACTCCAAATGCAATTGTCACGTACTGGCAGCCATAATCCGAATCATAATTCTTCCAGTCAGCTATTGCCAGAACCACACCATATACAAATACTATTCCGATTGAAATAATCATTATATATGCCCACACACCGCTGTATCCTGTAATTACAAATGTATCCAGAGTTTTGTGGAAACCTGCAAACAGCGCACGGCACTTGTTAAACACCTTATCTTTGACTACGATGACAGGATTCTGTTTTTCTGGTCTAGTAACATTCCCGGTTTCATTTCCTGACGGATTCGATGTACTGCTGTCTGATGAGATGTTATTATTACTGCCAGCACCGGTTCCTATATCTGTATTATCAGTAATTCCTGCCTCTTTAATATCTTCATCATAACCTGCGCTCTTAGTCACGTTGTCTGACTGGCTTGCTTTCTCACCTGAACTTTTAATGATATTAAGTCCCCATCCGATTGAACCCTGAAAATGATTACCCTGTGCTATAGATATACCCATTGGCAGTGCCGCTATGAATATACCTGCAAATAACGCAGCCATCAGGCGCAGGAAAAATCTTGGTCTTGGAAACCTCATCCAGTAAGCTATTACCATAGCTGCACAGAACAAACCAATAATCATGGTTCCATAGAAATGTACTGCAATCGTAAGTGAAAAACTACATGCCGCACCCGTAAGCTCATAGCGTTTTCTAATTCTGTATGCCTTATCCTTCCTGCCTTTGGTTCTTTCATGTTTCATATACTCAAACAAAAAATATAATGTCGGAAATATAAATATCATTCCGTATTCCTGTGGAAGGTCGCACGAATATCTGCTGTAGCAGCCACTGTTAATAAAATTAACAGCCACAAATATAACTAATGCTCCATATGCAGCATATCTTGACTTTGTAAGATACCTTATGAATGCCCACAGAACCATATGTACAAATACCGCATTAGTCATAGCGAACAGTCTTAAAAGCACAGACACATCTATTCTGAATATTTCATGCATAAAATATATGATACAGTGAAATCCATGTGGATATACACCAGCAACAAATATATTATTCTCCGTCATGGCATTAATCCAGTAGTTGTGTACTGCGATATCTGATGCAAGATATCCATAATTTTTGACGCTGTTAGAGCCATACATAACACATATAAGAATAACTGATGCTGCCACAGCAATCCCTTCAATATTCTGTCTGTTACGGATCACTGACAGCTTTCTCATCCAGTCTGCAAACTGTCTTCCAACAGCCCGGCAGCATGATTGCAGATACGTCTTAAATCCAAGACTTCCCTTAAGCAGCCTGTCGATGGTCTCCATGGTATTCAAAAAAGTCCTTCTTATATCTTTAACCCTTGGCTTTATAAGTACATAAAGAATTGGTGTAAGATACAACACCAAAAGCGTAAAAAAATTAGATATGTGAATGAGCTGCAGGATAAAAACAACATTAATAATATAAAAATTACCTGACACAACATATATTATAAATCTTTCATACATTCTTTGATTGGACAGCCTCTTCTTCATCACTATTGCTGGTATAAATAATACCAGTAGCGCATAAAGCGCCATTATTATAAGCGATTGAAAGATATTGGATACATCCATCATTGCATTTTACCTTCCAGTCCATATTATTAATATCAGCTATTAAATAATCTAAATATCTCTAATGTTTCCTGATCAATTTTAATGTCTGATTTTTTCAATTCGTCCATTGTCTTAAGGAAATTCTCCCCATCATCCATGCCATAGTAATATCTCAGCAGGCATTTGTATGGAGAAAGACTTCCATCTATCTTCTCCCTGGCTCTGATACACCATTTATACGCATCATCCGGAAAACCTATATCCATAAGGAATCCCACAATCCACTCATAATAGCAGTCCTTAATCTCATCTGGTGCAGATTCATACATCTTAGTGAGTACTTCTTCAAGCATCCATACATAACTTTTCTGTTCAGACTGTCTGAATACATCCTGGCTTATTGTATCATATATCAGATTAACAAGCTCATGGCACGCCTCTGTATCAAACGGCTTACTCTCCTTAATCCTTAAATACAGCTTATGGGTATTATTACGGAACTCACTTAATTCATCTCTTAAAGCTGCTGCCGCGTAATGTGATGTCTCTGAATCTTCACTGTTAAGCGCATATGTTATAGAGCCAAGCGACTTTTTCATATCCTTACGGATAATATTCATCATCAAAGCTCTCTGATTATGATAATCGCTTACAGCAACTGCCTCCTGAACAGCAACTATATTACGTTCCTGCTCCATATCGCTTTTCTCAACCTGGCTGATTTTATCCTTGCTGAATACAACATCTGATAAGTCAATTTTTTTTCTAAAAAACAGTTTCCGTAGTATAAATGCAAGCGCATAGTACACAATTATTGTCACAGGAATTACAAGTACAATAAGCAATATAACTATTACATCAAAGCTCATATATTCCTACCTTTCCAGCCTGTCAATTATCTGATATTCAAATCCGCCATCTGAAAGACGCTTCTCAACATACGACGCATCGGTTGTATTGGTGTTAGCAAGCAACAGATATGCATTACCATCATTATTGCTTCCTATATAATCCGATGTTCTGACCATCTTGCTTAAATTGCCACTCGCTTTTACAAGATCTTTATCCGGAAGGATTATCTTGATAAGTGTACAGTACGCAAGACCCTTATTTCTCGCATTAATAAAGGCATCAAGAAGTGTCTTGAATGCATCCGCATCAAGTATCCTTGTTCCCTCTATATAACGTTCATTCTCAAGCATTTCAATATATCTGTCAGAACGAAGCACAGCATTCTGAATCATAAAGCTTATAACTCTTAATCTGTTTGTCTGTGCCATATTCATTCTTTCCCAAGCTATATTCCATAACATGATAATAGAATTAAGCTCATCATTCTCATTAATAGCGACAGCCATCAGAGGATAATTCTTTGTAAGCTTCCTGTTAATATATACCTCACCCTTGATAAGTGCCTCATACATATCCGTATATTTGGTATATTCAATTGAGTTGCCAAGTGACCTCGCCTTTGGTGATGTTGCTGACATCAGTCGTGCAAAACTTCTGTTTGATACATTGTATATAGCAACATCATTACAATCCATAAGGTCAGATATAACCTCTGCCGCATGGAAGAATACTTCTTCTGGAGCATCCTGGTCAAGTGTCGCAGTTATCTCAAATATCTTGCCAAGGCTGTCTGTCTGATTGATTACCTGTGTCTGTAATTCATCTTTTAACTTGGCATTAATCATATTGATATCTTCAATATCTTTAAGTCTGCTCGCAAGATATATTGATTCATCCTTCCTGTCATCCTTTATAGTTCTTATCTTGTCACGCAGATATCCTACTGACAGGCCTAAGATTACAAGCTGAGCCATCCACACATATGTATTATAATCAAGCATTACATCAAATCCAGACCTTGAATACGTCTGTCTGAAAATGTAACCTGCAACCGCAAGAAATGAAGAAAATGCCGCCTGCTGCTGTCCATAGATAATTGCAAATATCTCTACATATATAAGGTATGGATCAAGCTTCGCAAAATAAGCACTTCCTGTAACCCTATTATTAATCATGAAGAATGGAATAAACACAATCATGTTCTCTATAAAAGGGAGTGCCACTCTGAGCAGGCTCTTGCATCCTGTCAGGAATTTCTTTCCTGCTGATGACTTCTTCCTGCTTCTGTCTACAAACTTATCTATGTCTTTCTTGAACTCATCAATCATTAATTCCGCACACTTCGAAGCATCCTTGAATATAACAACATTGACCTCATCAGAAACATCCGGAATCTTAGTGCTATATAAAAAATCGTCCTTAATCTCATAATTCTTTGCTATAAGCACATTGTCATCAATGCTGTCAATCTGTTCACTTACCATCTCTGCCAGCTCATCCTGGGTAATTCTTATATCACACCCAAGCCGGTATATGCTTTCACGGAATGCAGTTTTATTGATTATATTGTATAATGCTTCAACAAAGTCATTGATATAGATAGGTGAATAATACTTTCCTGTTATTGTAGTCTGTTTGTCAGTATATGCCTCAATCAGCATTCTTGCACACATATCGCTCTTTAACACATGATCCTGTGGACTCTCAGGCTCATAACACATATTATCTACCCTTAGTGTTATAATATCTGCATTAGTATTCTGTCTCATGTTAGAACATGCAGACTCTCCGTTCTTTAACGCTACAGCTTTATAGATATCAGCATATTTTTCATAACCACCAGAATATGAATCTCTTCTGGCTGATGTAATTTCCTTATATTCTGTCCTTGTAACCTGTTTCACTTCACTTGATGAGAGATTGATAAATCTTCCATGTCCGAGAAATAAAAATGCATTGAGGCAGTTAAATAATCCATTGCCAAAATTAACAACTTCTGTATATCCACCATTCCAGTCATAATTAGAATCAAACGCTCCTGTAAAAACTGTCACATCCGGATTAACGCTTTCAAAAACCTCCTTGATGCAGTCACTATCATATGCAAATACATAATGTTCATATACATTCTGGAACTTGCTCTTATCAGCTTTGCTGCTGGTAAGAACATATATGTCACAACCTTCTTTACTAAGCTTCTGAATTATAGACGCAGTTACTCTATTAAATCCCCCTATTATTAACGCCTTCATCTTAATCCTCCATTACCGGTTAGAATAATTCCTTCTCTATTCAACATACAGACATCCTTTCTCAAGCAGATTTTCGACATAATCAGCAACATCTGACTGTGCTTCCTTAAAGGATATTCCATATTCACTTTGTATATTCTTAGCAATATCTTCAATTTCATATCCCATCTCAAGCTGTTCCCATATATATGCACCTGTAGCATTAAGCTTAATCGGATAAATGTAGCTGTCTATGGCATCCGAAGATTTAACCGGATAATCCCCCCTCATTAAAAGCCACGAATATCCAGCAATCCGTCTAAGATAAAATCCATTATTTTTCATCAGTCAGCTCCTTGATGTTTAAATGTTATATTTTATAATTATACTCCAAAATAAAAAATGTGTAAATAAATCAAACCTAAAGTACTATCACTTCAAGTAGATTTATTTACACATTATAATATACCCTGAAAATGCCTAAGCCTCTTCAAACTGCGAATTGTAAAGATCTGCGTAAAATCCGCCCTGAGCCATCAGCTCATCATGGCTGCCCTGCTCGATAATATCTCCATCCTTCATAACAAGAATCATATCTGCATTCTTAATTGTAGATAATCTGTGAGCTATTACAAAACTTGTTCTGCCTTTCATAAGGTTATCCATAGCTTTCTGTATAAGCTGCTCTGTTCTTGTATCAATTGACGAGGTTGCCTCATCAAGAATAAGAACCGGATTATCTGCAAGGATTGCTCTCGCAATTGTGAGAAGCTGTTTCTGTCCCTGTGATACATTACTTGCATCCTCATTAAGCTCCATATTATATCCGCCAGGAAGAGTTGATATAAAATGATCTGCGTGGGCAGCCTTAGCTGCAGCTATAACCTCTTCATCTGTAGCATCCAGCCTTCCATATCGTATATTCTCCATAATTGTATCTTTGTAAAGCCATGTATCCTGAAGAACCATTCCAAATGCATCTCTTAGATCACGCCTGTTAAACTCCCTGATATCATGTCCATCCAGAAGAATCTTACCATCATCAACATCATAGAAACGCATAAGAAGCTTTACCATAGTTGTCTTTCCTGCTCCTGTCGGTCCAACAATCGCCACCTTCTGTCCTGGCTTAACTTTAGCTGAGAAATCACGGATAACAGGCTGTTCCTTCTTATATCCGAATCTTACATGTGAGAACTCAACAGCTCCTTCAATGTTGTCTGTGCTTACCGGATCAGCAACAATCTGCTCCTCCTCCTCTTCTCCAAGGAATTCAAACACTCTCTCAGCAGCAGCAGCCATAGACTGTACCTGGTTGATTACCTGTGCAATCTGTGTTATCGGCTGTGTGAAACTCTTAACATACTGGATAAATGCCTGGATATCACCGATAGTTATAACACCCTTGATAGCAAAAAAACCACCAGATATAGCAACCGCAACATAACCAAGATTACCGACAAATGCCATTACAGGCTGCATCATTCCTGAGAAAAACTGAGATTTCCATGCTGATTTATACAGTATATCATTAGTCTCATTAAACTGGTTCACCATATCGCGTTCTTTATCAAATGATTTTACAACCATATGCCCTGAATATGTCTCTTCTACCTGTCCGTTAATTTTACCGAGATATTCCTGCTGTGTTATGAAATACTTCTGTGACCTTTTAACAACAAATGAGACAAGCCCCGCAGACACTGGAAGAATAACTATTGCAATAATTGTCATAACAGGAGATATACCCAGCATCATGACAAGCACACCAATAAGCGTTGCAACTGATGTAATTATCGTTGTTATGCTCTGGTTTAATCCCTGTCCAAGAGTATCAACATCATTAGTTATTCTCGAAAGAACCTCTCCATATGTTCTGCTCTCAAAATATTTAAGAGGCATTCTGTTAATCTTCTCTGAAATCTCTTTTCTTAACCGGTAGCAGACCTTCTGTGTTACTCCTGTCATAATCCAGCCCTGACAGAAGCTGAATATAACACTTATAACATATAGACCAAGCACTATGAGAAGAATCCTGCCGATATAGCCGTAATCCATTCCACCTGTGCCATATATCTTATTCATAAGACCTTCAGCCAGGGCTGTTGTCGCCTTACCTAATATCTTAGGTCCTATTACATTAAACACTGTTGATACAGCCGCGAATATCATAACAGCTATAACAGCAATCTTAAACTTTCCTATATATGATAATAATCTGCCAATTGAGCCTTTGAAATCTTTAGCTTTCTCCGCTGGCATACCTGGATTTCTGCCACCCGGTCCTCTTCTTACAGGAGGTTTCTTTATTTCATTGCTATTATCTGTCATGTCTATGCCTCCTCTCCAAGCTCTTTAGCTGACAACTGCGACCTTGCAATTTCGCTGTAAACCTCACAGTTCTTCATAAGTTCTTCATGTGTTCCCTTACCAACAATACGTCCATCATCCATTACAAGAATCTGGTCAGCATTCATTACAGTACTGATTCTCTGTGCCACTATAATCACTGCAGCATCAGTCACTTTGCCAGCAAGCTCTTTTCTAAGTGTGGCATCAGTCTTTAAATCAAGTGCTGAAAAGCTGTCGTCAAACACATATATCTTAGGAGATTTAGCTATTGCTCTCGCTATTGAAAGTCTCTGCTTCTGGCCTCCCGATACATTAGAACCGCCCTGTGCTATATGGCTGTCATACTTATCTTTCTTAGTATCGATAAACTCTGTAGCCTGTGCAATTTCTGCCGCTGTCTTTATATCTTCATCAGAAGCATCTTCCTTGCCAAATCTTAGATTACTTGCAATTGTTCCCGAGAAAAGCACTGCCTTCTGTGGAACATAACCTATCATCGAGCGCAGATCTGACATAGATACATTTCTGATATCATGCCCGTCAACCTCTATAGAACCTTCCGTAACATCATATAATCTAGGTATCAGATTAACAAGCGTAGACTTACCACATCCTGTACTACCTACAATTGCTGTTGTCTTGCCTGGTTCTGCCGTGAAATCAATATCCTCAAGAACATCTGAATCGGCATTATTATATCTGAAATACACATGATTAAATCTTATAACGCCCTTCTTATCATTCATCTGCTCTGGATTCACTGGGTCCTCAATCTGACTATCCTCATTAAGGACTTCCTGAATTCTGTTAGCCGCAACACCAGCCCTTGGGAGCATTACCGACATCATAGTGATCATAAGGAATGACATAACTATCTGCATTGAGTAAGTTATAAATGCTGTCATGGCACCCACCTGAAGAGTTCCCTCATCAATCTTATGTGCAGATACCCATATTATCAATATATTTAATCCATACATTATAAACGTCATTAAAGGCATCATAAATGTCATAACTCTGTTAGTAAAAAGCATTGTTCCTGTCAACGCTTTATTAGCCTTGTCAAAACGTTCTTCTTCCTTCTGCTCACGGCCAAATGCACGTATAACTGGAATACCTGTAAGGATTTCCCTTGATACAAGATTGACATTATCAACAAGCTCCTGCATCTTCTTGAACTTCGGCATAGTTATTGCCATAAGAACACCAACAACTGCAATAATCACAACAAGTGCAAGTGCTATAATCCACTCCATTCCTGCCTTTGATTCCATAACCTTAAAGATACCACCGATACCAAGAATTGGAGCGTATGCAACCACTCTTAAAAGCATAACAGTTACAAACTGTACCTGCTGTATATCATTAGTAGTTCTTGTTATAAGAGATGCGGTTGAAAATTTATCCATCTCTGCATTAGAGAAGCCCATGACCTTAGAGTAGACATTTCTACGCATATCACGTCCAACACTTGCCGCAACCCTTGATGCAACAAGTCCTACAAGAACTGTGGCAACTGCTACAAGCAATGCCATTGCAAGCATCTTCGCACCTGATATCCACAGATATGAGGTCTGTAATCTATCCATGTCCACGCCAGCATTACTGTCCATCTTCTTGGCATATGCTATTCCCATAGACTGAATCATTGTACTTCCTACAGCATTAAGCTGTTCAGAAGCTGACTCTCTCATACTGTCTATATCACTTTCTTTAACCATGCCCATAGATAAAGCCATTGTCATCTTCTGTACATCTTCACCGCTCATCTGGCTTACAATAATTAATGGAATATTAAATATATCATCATATTCACTTAACTTTTTGTCACTCTTGACATTAAGCCTGTAATTATCGCCATCCTGATCATATATCTGATTCCAGATATCTTTTTCCGAATCTGTCATCAAAAGCATAGCATTAGCATAATCTTCGGATGTTATTGCCTCCGGACAGGTGTGAGATATTCCACCATTCTGTATACCCGTGTCAATTATGTCTGACGTATAGCCTGGCAGCGACAAATCACAAAATGCCTGCATCAGCAGAAGCACGACAATAATCACACAGGATTTCCAGTAAGGTATCAGGTTTTTAAATATTCTAGACATGTGATATTAACTCCCTTTCGTAATCAAGTTCTCTGATATTACCACTTTTCTCCATAAATAAAAAGATAATTTATCTTACAAATGTCTAAAAAAAATATTAAATGCCCTTCTCACTGGGCATCCAGCAAAAAGAGCATTTATTTAATCATTAGTATCCTGCCATCCAGGTATATTACTATATTGATATTACTGTATTGATGTTACTTTATAATCCTTGTCTTCAACGGCTTTCTTTAACACATCATCTGATACATCTGCTGTAAGCTTAACAACTGCTGTTCCAGCCTCATGGCTTACAACTGCCTCTGATACCTGTTCTACAGCCTCAAGAGCCTTCTTTACTGTTGCCTCACAATGTCCGCACATCATTCCTTCAATCTTAATTGTCTTTTCCATTAATGTAGTCTCCTTTTCATTGTTAATATTATAACTGCCAAGATATTCTTTTGGTATCTCTGCCTGATTCTTTATCTTTTTATCTCTGGCAGTGTTATACATTTTAAACATGTTAAGCCTCAGTGCGTTACTTACCACACAGAAGCTTGATAAGCTCATCGCAGCAGCTCCAAACATAGGATTAAGTGTCCAGCCAAATATCGGTATCCACACACCTGCTGCAAGCGGTATTCCTATGACATTATAGAAAAATGCCCAGAACAGATTCTCATGTATATTAGTGAGTGTCGCACGGCTTAATCTTATTGCTGCTGGAACATCTGATAATCTGCTCTTCATAAGAACTATATCTGCCGCATCAATTGCTATATCTGTACCTGCACCTATCGCAATACCTACATCAGCTCTTGTCAGAGCCGGTGCATCATTAATTCCATCTCCAACCATGGCAGTTTTTCCGAACTTCTGTAAGCTTGATATAACCTGTTCCTTGCCATCAGGAAGTACTCCTGCAATAATCTCATCAACGCCAGCCTGTGCGCCTATAGCCCTTGCTGTACGCTCATTATCACCCGTAAGCATTACAACCCTGATTCCCATATTCTGTAATTCTTTTACAGCAGCAGGACTATCTTCCTTGATAACATCAGCAACAGCAATTATTCCTAACAGCCTGTTATCATAAGCAAACATAAGTGGTGTCTTACCATCTGAAGCATACCTTCCCGCAGTATCCAGAATGTCCTGTCCTACATTTACCTGTTCTGATATATATTTGACACTTCCCCCAACAAGTCTTCTGCCATCCACATATGCCTCAAGTCCGTTACCAGCAAGTGCTTTGAAATCACTAAGCTCCAATGTGCCATTATCAGTGTCTCTGGCATTATCATTTTCTTTGCCATACATCATAACTGCTTTAGCAAGTGGATGTTCACTCATACTCTCAAGTGCTTTGGCATATCTTATAAGCTCTGCCTCTCCATTTTCCTGTATTGCATATATATCTGTAACTCTTGGTTCTCCACTCGTTATTGTACCTGTCTTATCAAGTACAACAATCTGTGTCCTGCCAGCGGATTCAAGCGAAACAGCTGTTTTAAACATAATTCCATTCTTTGCGCCCATTCCATTGCCAACCATAATAGCAACAGGTGTTGCAAGTCCAAGTGCGCATGGACAGCTTATAACAAGTACGGATATTCCTCTCGCAAGGGCATATCCGATACTCTGCCCTGCAATTATCCATACAATTGTAGTTATAATTGCAATACATATAACCGCAGGAACAAATATCCCAGATACTTTATCGGCAATTTTGGCTATTGGAGCTTTAGTTGCTGCAGCATCACTTACCATCTGTATTATCTGCGAAAGAGCTGTATCCTGTCCAACCCTTCTTGCCTCACATCGAAGATAACCTGACTGGTTGATTGTGGCAGCACACACCTCGTCCCCTGCTGCCTTATCTACCGGTATGCTCTCTCCTGTGAGTGCTGACTCGTCAACTGCACTCTGTCCATCAATAACAATACCATCCACCGGTATATTCTCTCCCGGCTTAACTACAAATGTATCACCAGCCTTTACCTGTCCAATTGGCACAATCTGCTCAACGCCATCTTTTATAACTGTCGCCTTCTTAGGCGCAAGCTTCATCAGTCCTTTAAGAGCATCTGTTGTTCTGCCTTTAGAATGAGCTTCAAGCATCTTGCCAACCGTGATAAGCGTAAGTATCATAGCTGCAGATTCAAAATAAAACTCATGCATATATTTCATGACTCCCATGCTGTCGCCTCTGACTGACGCATCTGTCATCGCAAATAATACACATGTACTATAGACAAATGCTGCTGTACTTCCAAGTGCAACAAGTGTATCCATGTTGGGTGCGCCCTTAAATAAGCTTTTAAAACCACTAATAAAGAACTTCTGGTTGATAACCATAATTATAATCGTAAGAAGCATCTGGATAAGCCCCATTGCTATATGATTGTCTTTCAACACATCAGGAAGCGGCCATCCCCACATCATATGTCCCATAGAAATATACATAAGGATTAAAAGGAATCCTATTGATGCCATAAGCCTCCTCTTTAAAACCGGAGTTTCCCTGTCTGCCAGATAATCCTCTTCACTCATACCATCCGCTTGTGTACTGCCGACTGACGCATCCTTACCATCTGATGAACTGTCTCTTAACGATGCTCCATAGCCGGCGTCTTCTACTGCTTCGATAATTGACGCAGCATCTGCACTGCCTTCGACACCCATCGAATTAGTCAGCAGACTAACAGAGCATGATGTCACTCCATCAACCTTTGACACTGCCTTTTCAACTCTGGAACTGCACGCTGCACAGCTCATACCTGTAACATTGTATACCTTCATTGATTTTTCCTTTCCTGCATTATTTTTCTGCCAGAAATATTATCTCATAACCTTCTGACAGACTGTGATAAGCTCCTCTACTGTCTCATCCTTACCATCACGGATATCTTTTGTTACACATTCCCTTATATGATTAGCAAGAAGCACTTTATTAAAGCTTGTGAGTGCAGCATTGATAGCTGATACCTGTATAAGGATATCAGGACAATATGCATCATTTTCAAGCATCCTCTTAATCCCACGGACCTGCCCTTCAATTCTGCTCAACCTGTTCATAAGGTCATTATATTCCTTGCTGTCTCTCTTCTTATGTCTGTTGCAGCAGCACATATCCTGTTCTTCCAGAATCTCATTATTTACTTGCTGAATATTATCATTTTCCATACAATATCTCCTACGTCTTTTATAGTTACTTCCGCATTTATCATACCCATATAGGGTATATACCCCATATGGGTATGATAAATCTTTTCATTTGTATTGTCAATAAAAAAAGAGGTTACTCATATGAGTAGCCCCTCTGCTTATTATGTATCGCTACGATTCCTGTGCCTTCCTCTTCTCAAAGAACTCATTAACTGCCTTGACATTACGAAGCATTGCACTCGAATCATCCACAACAAGGATTTTTTTCTTAATAGCATTTCCCATCTCTTCGATATGTGTATTAATTGCTTCTGCAAGCTTATCATTTCTCATAATTGAGCTTAATTCAGCGAAAAGCTCCATCGCATTTGTATTACACGACTGAAATTATCTTTATTATATCAAATTGTAAATACAATTACAATGTAATTAAATGATTCCACAGATATACTATAAACAAAAAGACTCACCAGCAGCCAACTATAAGTTTCCTTACAGATGCGCTGTCAATGAGTCTCATTGCCAAACTAATACCATATATTATATTTTAAATATAACTCTTATTGTAGTTCCCTGTCCGAGTTTACTATCCAGTTCAAGGTGGGCAGATGGATGTTTTGCGACAATATGTTTGACAATAGCCAGTCCAAGTCCTGTGCCGCCTGTCAGCTTTGACCTGCTTTTATCAACCCGATAGAATCTTTCAAATATCCTGTCCTTATTTTCATCGGATATACCAATTCCTGTATCTTCAACCTCTAAGACCACAGCCTTATATTCATCAGATGTCCCATTGTCCTTTGTTTCTGTCATCATCTTCTGGAAGACCCTTACATATACTTTACCATTTGTTTTATTGTATCTTATAGCGTTGTCACAGAGATTGTATACAAGCTCTTCTATCATCTGGTGATTAGCATATACCATCTGACTTGATCCCTCTATTGATATATCAACGTTACTCTTCTGTGCATTAGGTTTAAGCATCTCTACACAGCTGCCTGCAATTTCATATATATCAATAGCTTCATATACATCGTTGCCTGAAGTTCCATCAAGCTCTGAAAGACGTATTATGTCATTGATAAGTGTGAGAAGTCTTTTGGCACTCTTATGTATATTCGCAGCAAATCTTATTACATCATCATCAGTAGCCATTCCGCTCTCAATAAGCTCTGAATAACCCGATATTGACGTAAGCGGAGTCTTTAATTCATGCGATACATTAGCAGTAAACTCCTGACGCATAGTTGCATTTTTCATAATATCTGTATGCTGTCTTTTTATCGTATTGACAAAAGGAACAAGTTCCTTATAAACCCTGATTGACTCGGATGAATCAAGATTATCTGCAAGCTGTTCTATTGGATTAATAATACTCTTTGTAAGCATTCTTGATAAGATTACACAAAGCGCAAATAATATACAGCATAATACAATAATCGTTGGAAGTGCCTTTATCATCAGACCTGTCATATTTCCGACTTCTTTGGAAACCCTCAGCACACATCCATTATCCAGCAGAACAGCATAATATATAGCGTTCCTCTGCATGGTACTTGAATCTCTTACTGCGCTTCCATCTCCTGAAGCAAATGCACTTGAAATCTCCGGTCTTTCCTTATGGTTTTCCATGCTGTCAACATCTGCATATGTATCAAGAAGTGCATTTCCATCCTTGCCAATTAATGTAATTCTCAAGCCGGCATTATACTCATTTGCTATCTTATCTTTCTGTTTATACACATCTTCTGGTGAAGAAACAATTCCCCATGCATCAGAATCAGTAATAATTTCCGCATAATTATGTAAATCCACAAGGACTTCTTTTTTTAACACATCATAAAAAACAGCTGCTGACATAACTGCTGTAACAATTATAGCCAGAAATGCGACAAAAACAAAATGCAGATTAATTCTTTTCTTCATCGAGATAATACCCCACATTTCTCACTGTACGAATATACGAACCCGCTGTTCCCAGCTTTTGTCTTAATGTCTTAATGTGTACATCAAGAGTTCTTGACTCACCCTCATAATCTGTACTCCATATCTTATCCATAAGATTATCTCTTGTAAGCACAATTCCCCTGTTAAGAGCAAGATATTTTAAAAGTTCATATTCCTTATATGTAAGCTCTACATGTTTATCAGAAACAAATGCTGAATGTTTCTCATCATCTATGAACAATTCACCGACTTTTATAAATTTTTCCTCTTCCATACCACCAGCACGTCTAAGAAGTGCCTTAACTCTCGATATAAGTTCCATGACTCCAAATGGTTTGGTAAGATAATCATCTGCGCCTAAATCGAGTCCCTTTACCTTATCTATCTCCGACGTCTTTGCAGTTACCATAATAACCGGAACTCTTCGTGTCTCAGGTGTTGAACGGAGCTTTGTAAGAATTTCCAACCCATCTTCGTCTGGCAGCATTATATCAAGCAGGATAAGATCTGGTATCCTGTCCTGTAATGCCTTATGAAACTCCTTTCCACAACTGCATTCAGTTATAGTATGTCCGACATTTTTGAGTGCAAAGCTCTCTATTTCACTTATATTCTTGTCGTCCTCTACAACATATATATGTGACATTGAATCAATCCCTTCTGTATATAATTATTCTTCATCATGGCTTCCAGTTATTGAAAATATTACCCACTCTGAAATATTAGTTGCATGATCGCCTATTCGCTCCATATACTTGGCAACCATAAGCAGATCAGCCGCCTGTGCTCCATAATCAACATCCTCGTGAATCATATCGATGAGCTCTTTCTTGACTGATACAAACAAATCATCAACAACATCATCTCTTGCAATAACTTTTCTTGCCTTGTCTATATCCTTGTTAACAAATGCTTCTATACTCTCAACAAGCATAACCATTGTCTCTTTTGCCATCTGCTGTATATGGTCAAGTTTTTTTATGTAAGGCTGTTCATGAAGTTCAATTGTAATCTCGGCTATATCTGTAGCATGATCACCTATCCGCTCCATATCAGTTATCATCTTAAGTGCCGAAGAAATCTGACGTAAATCTCTGGCAACCGGCTGCTGCTGAAGAAGAAGCTTGAGGCAGAGATTTTCAATTTCTCTCTCCTGGCTGTCTATATCATCATCCATTCTTATAACTTTATCAGCAAGCTCAACATCCTGTGTGACCAATGCTTTTATCGTATCTTCTATAGCTTTTTCAATCATACCACCCATCTCAATAAGTTCATCATTGAGCTGGCATAACTGTCTGTCAAATCTGTTTCTCATAACATCCTCCTAAATCAGCCAAATCTACCTGTTATATAATCCTCTGTCCTCTTGTCTGCCGGAACACTGAACAGTTTATCAGTCTTATCATATTCAATCATATCTCCAAGTAAGAAAAATGCTGTGTAATCTGATATTCTGGTTGCCTGTTGCATGTTATGAGTTACCATAACAATAGTATACTTCTCTTTCAATTCCACTGCAAGGTCTTCTATCTTCGATGTAGATATAGGGTCAAGTGCTGATGTTGGCTCATCCATGAGAATAACATCCGGCTCTACTGCAAGCGCACGCGCTATACAAAGCCTCTGCTGCTGTCCACCAGACATTCCAAGAGCCGATTTTTTCAATCTGTCTTTAACCTCGTCCCATATTGCAGCCTGTTTCAATGATTTTTCTACAATTGCATCAAGCTTGCTCTTATTATGTATTCCATGGGTTCTAGGACCATATGCGATATTATCATATATACTCATAGGGAATGGATTAGGCTGCTGGAATACCATTCCAACTCTCTTCCTTAACTGATTGACATCTATGTTGCCATATATATCTTCCATCCCCTCTTTTCCAGCCATCTTAACACTTCCTGTTATCTTACAGCCTTCAACAAGGTCATTCATTCTATTTAAGCATCTAAGAAATGTCGATTTACCACATCCACTCGGTCCGATAAATGCCAAAATCTGATTAGACGGAATATTCATGCTGACATCTTTTAATGCATGATGCTGTCCGTAATACAGATTAAGATTTTCAATTTCAAATATATTTCCCATTAAAGAAAATCTCCTTTACTATATTTCTTAATTTGTCTACATTATATTAAAACCCTGTAAACTGAAATATCGCAAAGGAGTAAAATATTTGTAAAATCAATGTAAATTCTCATTTTATGGTGCTGCAAACAATCCAATTCCAGGTGGATTATAGGTAAACCACAGAAATAAAACTCCCTGGATTATCATAAGAACCCCTAATATAACTTTTGCTATCTGAAGAGAATCATCCCTGCATCTTTTTACAACATGCATAACAACGAATGCTGTTCCTATAATACTCAAAAAAAATGTCGCCATATCAACCCATGGAATTCCAAATCCGACAATTCCTCTATATGTGTAAAAAAGTATTGGAATAAGCCATGTACCAGCAAGCGAACCCAGAAGCATCCCTGCTGTAACTGATGGCAGCTCATTTCCCCATCTTGTCATAAGTACTATGGAAATTACCAGCATCGGAAGATATATAAGTTTCATATGTTCCCACGTTGATTCATTTACAGGTGTAAACAACCCGACAAGAAACGCATTGCCGCTCCACTGATATGCATAGTGGAGCATCCATCCCGCTATCGCAGTTATAACAAGTCCAACAAGCAGTTCCATTCTAAATCTTTTATATTGCATATTCACCTCTCAATTAATATAATAATTAACATGTTTAATTATATCCCGCAGATACTTTATCTATTCAGATTAAAAATATAAAAGACGGAGGAAATGTGATAATATCCAGAAGCTATCACACAGTTATCAATATGAGATTTGTAATACAAAGAGTTAATAATGCATCAGTCAGAGTTGACAGTAATGTAACAGGCAGCATCAATAAAGGACTTCTCATCTTCTTTGGCGCCGGAGAAGGTGATACTAAGGAGATGCTTTCAAAATATGTTGAAAAAATCATGAAATTAAGGATTTTTTCCGATGAAAACGGCAAAACCAATCTCTCTATCAAAGATGTAGGCGGAGAACTTCTGATTGTCAGCCAGTTCACATTATATGCAGACTGCCGTAAAGGCAACCGTCCAAGCTTCATTTCCGCATGTGAACCCGTTCTTGCCAATGAATTATATGAAGAATTTATAAGATTATGCAAAGAACACGTTGATGTAGTACAGACCGGAATATTCGGTGCTGATATGAAAGTATCCCTCGAAAATGACGGTCCATTCACAATTCTTATAGACAGCAGAGATTTTTAACCCAAATAACCCTGGCAGAACAATGTATCATGCGCCATACATTGAGTCCGCCAGGGTCATTTTGTCTTAAATCTACGCAGCCGCCCAGATTTAATGCCAGATTGTTGTTAACCTTTAACACCGCCAAGTGTTACGCCTCTAACAATAAACTTAGATAAGCATATGTAAACAACAACAACTGGAAGGATTGCAAATGCAATCATCATGTACACCTGTCCCATATCGAATTTGAGGAAATCTGCGCTTCTTAATTGAGCGATCAGCAGTGGGAGGGTCTTCATCTTCGCCTTAGTTATAAGAAGCTGTGGGACAAAGTAATTATTCCATGATGAAACGAATGTAAATATCATCTGAACTGCAAGTGCTGGTTTCATCAAAGGAAGAACTATCTGATTAAATATCCTGAATTCATGCGCTCCATCAATTCTTGCTGCTTCGATCAGTTCCATTGGAAGCACACTGTCCATATACTGCTTAATGAAGAAAAATACAATCGGTGACGCAATTGATGGCACAATCAGCGGTATAAACGAATTCATAAGATGCATATCTCCCATAAGCTTAACAAATCCTAATGCTGATACCTGTGTTGGAACCATCATAATTAATAATATAAATGTAAATGCCGCCTTTTTCAGTTTGAAATCATATGCATGAATTGCATATGCTGTCATGGCTGAAAAATACACACATAAAACACCCGAAAGCGTTGCTACAATAAGGCTGTTAACCATGCCAGATATTACAGGAAGCTGGTCATTGCAAAGAAGTGACTTCAAATTAGCAAAAAACGATTTTCCCGGTAAAAATGAAAATCCCTTCTGTATATCTGGATGAGATCTTGTTGTGTTAATAATAAGTACATAGAAAGAGAACAGGCATAATATAGTAATGATTATCAAAACAAGATAGCATAATGCTCTTTCTATAGTAAGCACTACCTTATCACGCGTTCCATCTTTTGAAGAGCCTTTTGTTTTTACAGAAACTGAACTCATACTGATTTCGCCCCCTTCTTTCTCTTCTTCATTTTAATTCCCGATTTTTCCATATCTCCTACAATATATCTGAATACAAAAATACTTAATATCGCTGTTATAATAAA
The DNA here is from genome assembly GCA_934359185.1 of uncultured Lachnospira sp. Taxonomy (GTDB): domain Bacteria; phylum Bacillota; class Clostridia; order Lachnospirales; family Lachnospiraceae; genus Lachnospira. The sequence goes on from CAKRLE010000004.1 coordinate 42,876, forward strand.
CAGAATAACCGATAAAGCTCCTGCCATACCATAATTCTTGCTGTAAAGGTGCTTATTCAGATACATGATAACGGTCATGCTTGTTCTGTTAGGATTACCATTACCATTAGTAAGAATCTGAGGAACATCAAACATCTGTATACCACCAATCAATGATGTGATAAGTGTGTATGCAAGAATAGGTTTAATCAGCGGAAGTGTAATCTTTGTAAATATCTGTCTTGAATTAGCCCCATCAATTCTTGCTGCTTCAAACAGGCAAGGGTCAACACCCATGATAGCAGCCATGAGTATAATAGTTGTATTACCAAACCACATAAGGAAATTCATAAGTGAAATCAATCCCCTGGCGCCTGCAACTTCTGCCAGGAATCTATATGTTGGGAATCCTAAACTGTTTAATGTAGCATTAACTGGACCCTGATCCGCAAATATTGCATAGAAAAGCATTGCAAATGCTGATGCCATTATCAGGTTAGGCATATAGATTATTGTCTTAAAAAATCCTGTACATTTAAGTCTTAATCTCAAATCTGTAAACCATGATGCCAGCAAAAGTGATATCAAAATCTGTGGAATGAATCCCATCAGCCATATAACAAGCGTATTCTTAAGATACACTGGAAGTTCAGAATTAAATAAAATTTCTTTGTAATTATGTAGTCCGACAAAATTAGGACCTACCTGCATAAGACCATTCATATAATTCTCAAAGAAACTATTGTAAAATGTTGAAATTAAAGGTATCAGTGAAAATACAATATAAACCGCAAAGAAAGGTATTAGAAATATGTATCCCCACTTGGCATAGCTAACTAATTTTTTATTACTCTTCTTCATACATATCTCCATTCCTGCTAAATAAAAAGGGCATAGCCAGATATTAAAGACTATGCCCTTATTTCCAGCAATAAACTTAGTTACTTGCTAAGGTTAGGATATTTCTCAATTGCTGCTTTGTAGAAGTTATCCAAAGCCTTATCCTTATCTACATTACCATCAAAGTAATCCTTCATTGCTTTCTGGAACTCTTCGTTAAGACCCTGGTCATATGGAGAGATGTTCTTCATGCTGATCTTAGGTGCTGACTTAGAGAATAATTTAATATGGTTCTGGCCTCCAAGGAAATTTGACTTGAAATCACTGTTAGCGATAGATTCCATACCTGATACTGTGTTAGTGTAATCCTGAGTATCCTTAGTAATCTGAACCATTGTGTTCTTGTCACAGCAGAGTGTCTGCATAATGTCTTTTACAAGGTTAGCGTTATCTGTGTCTGCTGCTGCACAAAGCCATGTACCACCCCAGTAATAACTCTGTGGACCTTCGCAAACTGCATAGTCACCATAGATACCATTACCAACTTCTTCCTTACCACCTTCCTTAGTAGGTGTTGCAAGTGAGTTGCCTAATAATGTAAAGTTAATGCCCCATGTAGAATAGAAGAAACCAAATACCTTACCTTTAGGTCCCTGATCTGCTGCCCATGTTGTATCCCATAATGAAGACTTGTTGTTATATCCCTTGTCAGTGTATGTCTTTGTCTGCTCAACCCATTTCATGATATTGTCATCAATCTGGATCTTGTTATTCTTATCAACCCAAGGCTTGCTTACATTGTTAGAGAATACTCTGTATGCATCATCATAGCCTGAAAGCATCTTATAGCCTTTAGCTGAAGCCTTCTCAGCAACACTGTTAAACTTATCCCATGTTGAAAGTGCTTCCTGAACCTTATCTGGATCATCTGTTCCAAGAACATCCTTAGCTATTGAACGTCTATAAGCAAAGAGTCCTGGAGTAGCCTGCCATGAAACAGCCTTCAAAGCTCCGCTTGATGATGTAGCAATATCCTTTGTGTACTGATACATGTCTGCTAAATCATTATCTGTAAGACCAATACTCTTTACATCAAGAGTGTAGTCTGAATTAACATATTTCAATGCATAGTCAGCTTCGATAAGGAACATATCAATCTTATCATCTGCTGCCGCATCCTTCTGTTTTAATAATGCTGCATCAAGTGCATTCTGATATGCATTGTTCTCATTAGGTGTAACAACAAAATTAACCTTTACATCTGATGGTAACTTGCCTGATTTCTTAAAATATTCAAATCTGTCCTGGAACTCTGTATTCCAGCAATAGATATTAAGTACTTTACCCTGTTTATCAGGATCCGTGTTAACACTTGTCTTAGCAGCGTTATTGCCATTACCGCATCCTGTAAGAGCCATGGATGCTGTCATTACTGTACAAAGTAATAAACTTAAAAACCTTCTCTTCATAGTAATACCTCCCATTATGATATACATGGTAGTCAGACCACTCTGACTACAGCTTCTTAATTGTCTCCCCCTCAATCAATTCCCCATCTACAACAATCCTTTTAATGATAGTCGCCTTAGGATTCTCTATAGCACTGATAAGCTCATCTGCTGCTATTCTCCCTACCTCTCTGGTATTCTGGCTTATTGTTGTAATCTTAGGACTTAACATCTGGGAAAATCTGGTTCCATCATACCCTGCAATGGATAAATCCTTTGGTATCTTTAATTTCATTGCTCTTGCTGCGTTCCTTGCACCAACAACTGATAAATCATCCGGATAAAATATACATGTCGGTGGATTGTTAAGCTGTAACAGTTCATATGTAAGTTCTTCCGCTTTCCCTGAATCAAGATATTTAGAAGACTTGATATATTCTGCTGGAACTTCCATTCCAAAATCTTCCATAGTCTTATAGAAAGAAGCTAATCTTTCTTTCGTAACCTGTGACTCTGGATTACCATGAATGTATGCTATCCTTCTGTGTCCTTTGCTGTATGCAAATTTAACTAATTCACTCATCCCCCTTACGTTATTAGAGTTGACCGATGTTCTTCCATTAAAAATGTAATCAATGGTCACTAGTGGCACTTTGCCATTAACAAGTTCCATAATCTCCGGATTATTAAAATCCGCACAGCATGCCAGCAGTACTCCATCAAATCTTCTGTAAAGACAATTTTCCAAAAGAGACATCTTTTTAGAATAATTACTGATAAATGTTATATCGTATCCTTTAATCTCTGCCTCTGCCCTGAAACTTTCAAGAACCTCTGCGAAATACTCATGAGCAAGACCATCATTCAATAACACGCCAATGTTATATGATCTGTTCGTCTTTAATGCTCTGGCAACTGAATTCGGATGGTACCCAAGTTCGTCAGCTATCTGCTTGATACGTTCTCTTGTGTTCTCACTGATATCACTATGATTGTTAAGAGCCTTGCTTACTGTCGCAACTGACACTCCGCATCTCTTAGCAACATCTTTCATAGATATCATGGCATCATCCCCTTTGTTCACTCGTTTTTACTTAATCGTTTTCGTAGCTTTAATATACACCATCATTTACATAAATGCAAGTATTTTTGTAAATTTACCGATTTTCACAGTAATTTTTATGTATCTTTGTGCATTTTGCTATTCTTGTGTTTTATCAAAACATTTGATTGATTTAAAATCAAGCATAAAATATACTTATCTATATAGATTAATTAGTAACCTTATACTTAATCGTTTTCTATTGTTAAATATAACACAATCAGATAAACATAATCAAACATCTATACTATTTGCTGATTATGCCTGTCTGAATAAAATTATATGATTATTGGAGGCACATTATGAATTATGGTTATTTTGATGATGACGCTAAAGAATATGTAATCACTACACCAGAGACTCCTCTTCCATGGATTAACTACTTAGGATGTGAGAACTTCTTCAGCTTAAAGAGTAACACAGGCGGCGGATACTGCTTCTATAAAGATGCCAAGCTACTCCGCCTTACAAGATACCGCTACAATAACTCTCCTTTAGATAATAACGGACACTACATATATATTAAAGATGGTGATTCCATATGGAATCCGGGATGGCAGCCAACACAGACGCCTGTAGATAACTATACATGCCGTCATGGCTTAGGCTACAGCATAATATCATCATCACACGGTAACATCCAGGCGGAGACTGCTTATTTTGTTCCTATCGGTGATAACTGCGAGCTTAACAAACTGACGGTTAAGAATACCGGAACTTCTGCCAGAACAATATCCATATATTCATATGTAGAGTTCTGTCTCTGGAATGCGGTTGATGACTGTAATAATTTCCAGAGGAATTTCAGCACTGGCGAGGTTGAGATTGCTGTTAACCAGGCTGGTAAAGATTCCGGCTACTCTGCAATATACCACAAGACAGAATACCGCGAAAGACGTAACCACTACGCAGTCCATGCTGTCAATTCAGCTGTAGATGGATTCGATTCAAGCAGAGAAAGCTTTATTGGAACATATGGCAGTCCTTCAATGCCTAAAGCAGTTAAGGAAGGTACTGCTTACAATTCTGTTGCAAGCGGCTGGTCTCCTATCGGTTCATTCAAATCAGATGTAACATTACAGCCTGGCGAGGAGAAGTCTTTCATATATATAATTGCATATATTGAAAATCCCGATAACGAGAAATGGGAATCATTCGGAATAATCAATAAAAAACCAGCAATCGAACTCATCTCACGTTATGACACTGTTGACAAATTCGATGAAGCATTCAACAATCTAAAAGAATACTGGAATAATCTCCTTTCTTCTTACATTGTTAAAGCAAGCGACAACAAACTGTGCCGTATGGTTAACATCTGGAATCAGTACCAGTGCATGGTAACATTTAACATGTCACGCTCGGCTTCATATTATGAGTCAGGAACCGGCCGTGGAATGGGATTCAGGGATTCATGCCAGGATCTTCTCGGTTTTGTACATCTTATTCCTGATTCTGCGAGACAGAGAATCCTCGATATAGCTGCAACACAGTTTGAAGATGGAAGCGCATATCACCAGTATCAGCCACTTACCAAGAAAGGCAATTCAGATATAGGCTCTGGCTTTAATGATGACCCATTATGGTTAATCGCCGGCACTGCCGCTTACCTTAAAGAAACTAACGATTACAGTATTCTTGATGAACAGGTTGCATTCGATTGTGATGTATCTAAAGCCCAGACACTTATGGAACATTTACGCAGATCATTTAACTATACAACAACACATCTTGGTCCTCACAAGCTTCCTCTTATAGGAAGGGCTGACTGGAACGACTGTCTTAACTTAAACTGCTTCTCTGCTGTTCCGGGAGAATCTTTCCAGACCACAGGCCCATCCGAAGGACCAGTTGCTGAATCAGTATTTATCGCCGGAATGTACGTTAAATACGGAAAAGAATACGCCAAGATATGCCACAGACTTGGATTATACGATGAAGAGGAATCCGTTAACAAGCTTGTCGATGACATGTACAACGCAGTTCTTGAACACGGCTGGGATGGAGAATGGTTCTTAAGAGCATATGATTCTAACAGTAATAAAGTTGGTTCAAAAGAATGCAGCGAAGGTCAGATATATATTGAGCCTCAGGGATTCTGTGTAATGGCTGGAATCGGTGTCAAAGAAGGACTTGCACAGAAAGCCATGGATTCTGTTGAGAAAATACTTGATACCAAATATGGCATCATGATTTTACAACCGGCTTACAAGTCATATCATCTTGAACTTGGTGAGGTTTCATCATATCCACCTGGATACAAGGAAAATGCTGGTATATTCTGCCACAACAACCCTTGGGTATCAATAGCTGAGACTGTTGTTGGCGATGGCAACAGAGCTATGGATACTTATAAGAAGATATGTCCTGCTTACCTTGAAGACATAAGCGAGATACACAGAACTGAACCTTATGTATACTCACAGATGATTGCCGGTAAAGATGCCCCTAGACATGGCGAGGCAAAGAATAGCTGGCTCACTGGTACGGCTGCATGGACATTTACAAGCATTTCACAGTATATATTAGGCATACGTGCTGATTTTGACGGACTTGTTGTTGACCCATGTCTTTCTGATGATATGGATTCACTTAACATAACAAGGAAATTCAGAGGCGCAACATATAACATACAGATTAACAACTCAGGTCATCAGGGAAGAGTTAAATCACTCATTGTTAATGGTAAAACTATTGACGGCAACACTATCCCTTATGATGAAAACATCAAAGAATACACAGTAATCGCTGATATCTGATTAATGAGGTGATATATATGTTTAGTAAAGATTTTATATGGGGAACTGCTACAAGTGCATATCAGATTGAGGGTGCATATAACACCGATGGCAAAGGGGCTTCTATATGGGATGATTTTTCTAATACTCCTGGCAATACAGCCAATAACGAAACAGGTAATATCGCATGCGACCACTACCACCACTACAAAGAAGACATTAAACTTATGCACGAACTTGGAATCAAGGCATATAGATTTTCAATATCGTGGCCAAGGATATTTCCTGACGGATATGCAGACAAAGAACATGCTTTCAATAAAGCTGGTCTTGATTTCTATGACAATATAGTTAACTGTTGTATTGAATATGGAATCACCCCATACATAACACTATACCACTGGGATTTACCATCTGCCCTCGAAAAGGAGGGTGGATGGCTTAACCGCCAGACTTCATACATATTTGCTGACTATGCAGAATTTATATGCAGACATTTTAATGACAGAGTTACACAGTTTGCAACTATTAATGAGCCACAGATTATTTCAGGTCTTGGCTATAAACTGGGGCTGCATGCTCCGGGACTTAAACTTAAAGATATAGATGTGTTAAAAGTTACACATCATCTCGCCCTGGCACACGGTCTTGCAGTTAAAAGAATGCGGGAAGCTGCTGACAGAAAAATAACAATAAGCTTCTCATCTACCGGCAACATGTGTTATCCTAAGACACTTGCACAAGAAGATGTTGATGCTGCCAGAACTGCTTCATTTACGACAGATACAAGTAACTGGACATTCTGCCATCACATATTCTGCGATATGGCCTGTCTTGGACAATATCCTGACATTAAAGCATTAGGCAATATACCTGAGCTTGCAGATTATGATTCATATGATAAGCTTGATTTTGTGAAAGAATCGGACATTGACATTATGCATCAGCCTATAGACTGGTTAGGAATCAATATGTACAATGGACATGAATTCAGTAAAGATGGTCCTGTTCCTAAGAAATGTGGTTTTCCACGAACTGCTCTCGGTTGGCCGGTAACACCAGGCGTAATGGATTTTGGAATAAGATTCCTTTATGAGCGTTACAAGCTCCCTATTGTCATTACTGAAAATGGACTTGCCTGCAATGATATTGTAAGTCTTGATAACAGGGTTCACGACCCTGACAGAATTGATTTCCTTACAAGGTATATCAACTGCCTGTGTAATGCATACAACTCAGGAGTTCCTATAGCAGGCTATTTTCACTGGTCATTCCTTGACAATTACGAGTGGCACAGTGGATATGACCCAAGATTTGGACTTGTGTATGTCGATTTTGAAACTCAGGAGCGCATTCCTAAAGATTCTGCTTACTGGTACCATGATTTAATTACAGGTTCAAAGCCGGTATAGCAAATTTGTATACATATATACATCGGAATTATTATGCCAAACAGCCCCCAACCTTTGAAATTCATGGGTTGGGGGCTGTTATAATCAGCATATATATATCAGTTACCTGCTTTTATAAGCTCAAGCCACATCCTTCCATTATGATAAGGACATTTCCATGGACCCGCAAGCTCCTTAACGACAGGCTTATCATTCATGTCAAGCTCATTAAACCATTCCCCACAACGCGCATCTATAAAATAACATTTGATATATTTAAGGATCTTTAATGCAGCTTCTTTATATTCCGGATGGTCAGGCTGTACCACGTAACCTTTAGAAAAGCCATTAACAGCTTCTGCGTGAACCCACCAGACTCTTGTCTCATTCACAACACCTTCCATAATGTCAGATATCATATGATCCGTCTTTAACGCTCTCTCATATACACTGCTTCTTAAATCATCTGTCATGAATACAATCCTGTTAAAAACACCCTTTAATTCATCTTCAATCTCATCTTTGCCAAGATTGTCACGCAAAACCTTAACAGCATAATCAATCAGCCATGCGCTCTCAATATCATGGCCATACGACTGTGTATCAATAAGACTATTATAATCAATATCAAAGAATACCTCTAACCTACGCTTATCCTTATTGTACACTTTATCTGTAAATGTTGTAAGAAGTGATATTATCCTGTCTTTAATTCCACCAGAAACAGACTTATCGAAACCACTATCTGCACCACTTTGCTTTACGGCCCTGTACAGCTCTGTATATGCCTCAAGCAGATGCAGTAATGTATTCATCGTTCTTGGAGCATAGAATCCTCTTGAAGCAAGTGCATCTGATACTTTCTCGTTATCTTTAAGATTAAAATACCTGTCAAATTCTTCTTTATATCCTAAATCATCTGTACAGTTATCTTCTATAAAATGGTATAAACTGACAGCCTCTTTAAGCACTGACGCATCACCGCTTGCCTCATAAAATGAAACCAGTCCATATATTCCATATGACATGGTATATGTGTGTTTTACTGTATCAGAAGGTCTTCCATCATATGTTGTTGACCAGTATAATCCACCATATTCATTATCATAGCAGTATTTATGAAAATAATCATATGCACATTTCGCAGTATCAAAATACTTTTTATCACCTAACACGATATATGCCTGTGAAAACAGCCACATTATCCTGCTGACAAGAATCGTTCCTTTATCCGCTTTCTTATCTACATTAAGATTGTAGTCAACCTCTCCATAGAATCCACCATATTCGTTATCAACAAGATTTATCCAGAATGGAAGAATTCCATCAATGAGGTTTCTTTTAGCTTCTTCAACCAACATAAATCCTTGTTCTCCTCCTTGTCAAATTTTACGAAAACGATTAAGCTTATGATTTTATTATAAAGCATGGTGCTACGCTAGTCAAAATGGAGTTATAAACAAAATTATGTAGGCTTATATATTTTTCATTTATGTAATATTACGAAAAATATGATGGTGTTAAGTAAAATTCCAGTGAATGCCCAAAACTACTGCTTTGAGTATACACTGGATATTAATTCATGTATTATGTCTTCACTTACTCAATAACAAGTAATAAAGCCATCTTGAACTTCTCATCTGCTGTGACGCTGTGAAGTCCGTTTTTTTCAAAGCGGAAATTCTCGCCAGCATTGATTACATAATCCTTGCCCTCGTATCCGATAGTTGCCTTTCCTTCAAGTGCAAATATAATTGCATTGCCTGGTGCACGGTGCGGTGTAAGACCTGTTCCTGCATCAAATGCCATAAGAACAAACTTCATTGAAGGATTGCTTGCAACATCAAGATTGCTTATGCTTCCATCCTCATACTGGATAAGATCCTTAAGTCTCATTACTTCGCCTGCTTTAACTAAATTGTTCATTGTAATCTCCTTTTTAATAATTATTTCTGTATATACTGCTCCAGATTCGCTATCAACACCGCAAAGTGTGCCACCTGGTACAATAAGCATATCCCCATCAGTAAAACTCTGTCTGTATGCATCTTCACCTGTAATAAATGATGCCTCCCCCTCAGCTCCGATGTAAACAGAAGTCGTATCGTAACGCTCCTGACTGATAGATGTTCCTGCCCCCAGTGCAAAAAATGTGATAACATTTTCTTTACCAAGCTTAGTATCTCTTGATATTGTCATACCATCTCTTGCCGGTCTGACCCCTGCAACTGTGAACACTCCATCTAATGCATTGGAAGAACTCATATGTTCATACCCTCCTTTAATAATAATACGATATGTTACTATATACTATTAACAATATTATAATCAACAAAAATATTGCATTTTATGCATATTTGTCAACCTTTCATGTCAGTGATACAGGAATTATACTTCTTATTGTCTAAGCATTCTTAAACAGCCTGCCATTCGCAGCACTATTAGGAAGTGTTCTTGATAAAGCCAGCGATAATCCTGTACAATATCTGATTCCGCAGACTTCATATGATTATGATTGTCTGATACGTTCAGTCATGGCTGGCGATATTGTGTACGCTGCCCCTGCCAACATACGCAAGGATGTTATGGACATGCTCTCTGGCACACAGATTCCTTGCTGGGACACTCTGCTTAACTGTGCAGATACAATCAGCACTTACACAGCTTGCAACGAAGCTACGAACTTATCAGATACTGATAATAAAAACCACGGTCTTGTTATAAATGCTGTTGGAACACCTATGTGTCTTACATCACTTAATGATGGCATACTTGATACGTTAGATGGCGAAAGTAACGTTTGTTTACGCGCACCTCTGTCTGAAAGCTTATATTTTCTATGGAAAGATAATAATGCTGATACTGACAAGCTCTCTATTCTCCACAAGAAAATGTACGAGATAGGTAAAGCACTCGGTAAAAGAAGTTCATTTGCGACAGATGTAGATAAACTTTTTGATATAGCTGACACTTATCTGCCTCATTTTGCAGGTGCCAACGGACGCTACAGATATGCTAAAGCTGTACAATATCGAATTAGACCACGACTGGGATGAAAGTTCATGGTCAAAATTAAAATCATTCCTGTACTACTGTAGATAAGATACCCGCCTTTCTGCTATATACTTCTCTTTCTGGATACTGAACAGTAAAGATTGTATATATCTGAAAGGCGGGAAATTTTTATTGTTGTTTTAACTTTGCAAGCTCTTGTTTTAACATAGCTATCTCCTGCTGGGCTTTCTCATTTTTAGCTTTCTCCTGCCTATATTCTGCCTCTATCTTATTTACCTTCCTCTTCGCTTCTTCCTCTGTCCTCTTTAAATTTGCCTCTGTGGAATTTCCTAGGCTCAGCTTTGCTTCTCCAAGGAAATTCACAAGAAGTGGAAGAGTTTTAATTCCCCTTAGATAATCACAGAATCTTGACTTCCATGATTCATTGTCGGATAGCTGCATATACTGATGTCTGGTGTATTCGTTACGTTCTATAACATTCATTGCATCAGTATAATAATTTCTTTGTTGAGTATTTAATTGTTCTGTCATTCAATATTGAACATCGATGTTATCTCCTTGATATATTTAGTTATGTATTACTATATATTTAATATATCATAAATATATTTCTTTTGCAAGTACTTATGTATATTTTAAAAGGCTCTGAAATCATCCAGAGCCTTTTCCCACAGTTTAACTATTAACATTACCAATTTCTATACATACACATAATCATTCAGAACTGGCTGCATGCCTTCTGATTCCATATCCTCATACATCTGCTCAAAACTTCTTGAATCAGATATCTCGAACTGCTCATCACCAGTCTCTTCTGATTCCTCTTTGCCGGTGTATTTACTCTCATGGTCGCCTATACCAGTAGACACGCCGGCAGAAACTTTTGTAGCCGCAATCTTTACAATTCCATCCCTGAAATGCTTCTGCTCTCTTGACGAAACCGTGATACCTACAAATGGCATGAATATCCTATATGCACATAATACCTGACAAAGCTGTCTCTCGCCGACATCAAGAGGATTAATCTTATCATTATTAATGATAGGACGAAGTCTTGGACAAGAAAGTGAATACTCTGCGTATGGATATTTTCTCTGAAGATAGTACACATGCAAAGCACTAGCCAGCGCATCCTTACGGAAATCTGCAAGCCCTAATAATGCTGAAAATCCAACACCTCTCATTCCACCCATAAGCGCACGCTCCTGAGCCTCAAATCTGTATGGAAATACTCTCTTATGCCCTAACAGATGCAATGTCTCATATTTATCAGAATCATATGTCTCCTGAAATACTGTTACATAATCTGCCCCACATTCATGTAAATACTTATATTCATCTACATTGACAGGATAAATCTCAAGACCTACATTTTTGAAATATTTAGCAGCAAGCTTACAGGCCTCTCCAATGTATTTTACATCACTCTGGCCTCTGCTCTCACCTGTCAGCATAAGAATTTCCTCAATACCAGAATCAGCAATAACCTTCATCTCATGCTCAATCTCTTCACTGTTAAGCTTCTTTCTGTTGATATCATTGTAGCAGTTAAAACCACAGTATATGCAGTAATTCTCACAGTAATTAGCTATATATAACGGTGTAAATATGTATACAGTATTGCCAAAATGCTTACTTGTCTCATATTTTGCTTTTGCTGCCATCTGTTCAAGAAATGGCTCTGCTGCTGGTGATAACAATGCCTTAAAATCCTCAACGCTGCATGTCTCATTCTCCAGTGCGCGCTTAACATCTGCTGCTGTATATCTGCTGTAATCATATGAATTCATCTCAGATATAACCTTATCTCTTATATCCGATTTTATCTGATCCATGCCATCCATATATTCCATATGGTTAGTTCTGAAGCTTTTATCATTTTCTAATCTGTGCTTTTTCTCAAGTGCACGCTCACTTAATTTATCTGAATCTACAAAAAATTCATTTTCCATCTTTTTATCTCCGAATTATATTAAATATTTTAGTCATGAAGGAAGTCTGTAAGAGGGTCAGATGCACTTGCACCTCTCTCAAGCACACGTCCAAGACCTGCCAGATATGCCTTTCTACCAGCAATTATTGCATCCTTAAATGCGGCTGCCATAGCTGGAACATCTTTAGCTGTCGCAATTGCTGTATTAGCCATAACTGCGGCTGCTCCCATCTCCATCGCCTCACATGCCTGGGATGGACGTCCAATTCCTGCATCAACTATAACTGGAAGATCTATCTCATCAATAAGAATCTGGATGAAATCCTTTGTTGAAAGACCTTTATTAGAACCAATTGGAGATGCAAGAGGCATAACTGCGGCTGCACCTGCATTAACAAGATCTCTTGCTGTATAGAGATCCGGATACATGTAAGGAAGAACCACAAATCCTTCATTGGCGAGCATCTCTGTTGCCTTAACTGTCTCTACATTATCTGGAAGAAGATATTTGGAATCCTTCATTATCTCTACCTTGACAAAATCGCCACATCCAAGCTCTCTTGCCATTCTGGCTATTCTCACCGCTTCTTTTGCATCTCTTGCACCCGATGTATTAGGAAGCAGTGTAACATTGTCTGGAATGTAATCCAGAATATTCTCGCTATCCTTTGTATTAGTTCTTCTGACAGCAAGTGTAATAATCTCTGCACCTGCATTTTCAACTGCTGCCTTGATAAGTTCCAGTGAATATTTTCCTGAACCTAATATAAATCTCTGTGAAAACTCCTTTCCACCTAATATAAGCTTGTCCTGATTATTTGTGCTGCTCATCTTTTTTCCTCTTTTCTTTATATATATTTGGTTATTTAACCAATTCAGCTATTACAGATTTTATGTATATTTCTTTTAGATAACTTTAAATGCTTCCGCCTCCCATAAAGCTTACTATCTCAACAACATCACCACTGTGAATAATAAAATCGTCAAACTTTTCTTTTGGTACCATCTCCTCATTACATTCCACCGCTATTGTCCTCCGGTTATAACCATTGTTGTCGAGGTAATCAGTAAGCCTGATTTCGTCAAGGTCTACCTCTTTGCCACATACTGTAAACATAAAAATCTCCTTTCCTGCCAATCATAAAACACAAAAAAGGCCGCACGAAGAGAACCAACACCCGAGGTGGTGTTCCCCATCATGCGACCTTTTCATAAGTCTCAATCTTTGTTTATATTAATACTTTTTAACCACTTTGTAAAGCACTATTTACTGCCTAATATCTTTTTCAAATCCTCCTCAGGAGTTGAGATAGCTCCTATATTATAATTTTCTACAAGCACATTCAAGACATTTGGCGAGATAAATGCTGGAAGAGATGGGCCAAGTAAAATGTTCCTGATTCCAAGATGAAGCAATGAGAGCAGAATACATACCGCCTTCTGTTCATACCATGAAAGAACCATTGAAAGTGGAAGGTCATTGACACTACACTCAAATGCGCCTGCAAGTGTTGCTGCAACCTGAATTGCGCCATATGCATCATTACACTGCCCCATATCTAGGATTCTAGGAAATGCTCCTATATTACCAAGATTAAGGTCATTAAATCTATATTTTCCACATGCGAGCGTAAGGATAATACTGTCATCAGGAGTCTGTTTTACAAACTCTGTGTAATAATTTCTTCCCGGCTTTGCACCATCACAGCCTGCGACAAGAAAGAAATGCTTTATTGCTCCATTTTTAACAGCTTCAACAATTGCCCCTGCATTTTCAAGAACTGTATTACGTCCGAACCCGGTCATTACAGTCTTGCCACCATTAATTCCCGTAAATGATGTATCTTCACTATATCCGCCGAGTTCGAGAGCTTTTTCAATAATAGGAGTAAAATCCTTATTCTCCCCGATATGAACAATCTCTGGATATGACACCACTTCTGTTGTGAATACACGGTCTGCATAGCTTGCCTTAGGCGGCATCAGACAGTTAGTTGTATAGACTATAGGTGCAGGAATACCAGCAAATTCCTTCTGCTGATTCTGCCATGCTGTTCCAAAATTTCCCTTTAAATGAGAATATTTTTTAAGTTCCGGATAACCATGCGCAGGAAGCATTTCACCATGTGTATATATATTGATTCCCTTATTCTTTGTCTGTTCTAAAAGCTGCTTTAAATCATAAAGGTCATGTCCTGTAATTACAATAAATGGTCCCTTTTCAACTGTAAGTGGAACCTCTGTTGGCACTGGATTGCCGTAAGTTTTTGTATTAGCCTCATCAAGAAGTGCCATGCATGCAAGATTTATCTCGCCAACCTTTAAGACAACGGGAAGAAGCTCTTCCATTCCCATATCAGCTCCAACTACCCTTAACGCCTCATAAAAGAAAGCATTTACTTCTTTATCTTCATATCCTAAGACCTGTGCATAATATGCATATGCGGCAATACCCCTGATACCAAACAAAATAAGCGATTTTAAAGACCTGATATCCTCATCGGCATTCCATATATTATTCATATCATAATCTATCGTAATTCCTGAAGCAGCATGTACCTCGTCAATTAACTTTGTTATCGTATCCTCGTTAAAATTTACATTAGTAATAGTAGTAAAAAGTGACTTAATAATAAGTTTATCATTATGTTTATTCATCTCATTTTTCTCTGCAAGCCTTATTATCGCTCCTGTGAGCTTATCCTGAAGATTGGCAATCTCTGGTGTCTTGCCACAGACTCCACTCTTAGTACAGCCTGTGCAATTAGCAGTCTGTTCACACTGAAAGCAAAACATATTATTATCCATTTATTTATCTCCTTATTGATATTTTAATTTACAATTGCATTTTACTGTTTAGTGATTATTATTTCTGTTACTCTGGCAACACTTTTAATGTATAATTCTTACATCACTAATTTTTGAACTATTTGTTCAGCTATTATTAATTTTTATTGGAGATTTGTTATGAGTAAAAATGTTTCTTACATTGAATATATAGATATAATTGCAAAATGTCCTTTATTTTATGATATTGCAATTGACAAAGCTGAAGAAGCAATTTCATTTCTTCATGGTTTTGCGAAATCATTCCAAAAAGGCGAAACAATTGTAAGACACGGAGAACCATTTAAATATGCAGGAATCATACTTGAAGGAAAAGTTGAAATTTCCTATACGAATTATCAGTTTGACAAATTAAATGTTAATCATTTCACAGCTTCAAATGTTTTTGGAGAAGCTCTGGCAATAAAAAAAGTCAGCTATAGCCCAATTCAGGTTGATGCCATAGCTGACTGTGTTATTCTTTTTATTAATCTTGAATATCTTATGTTCTCTGAAAAAAGATGTTCTTCCACTTGCGTATTCAATCATCAGCTGCTGCTTAATCTGACAAACAGAATTGTTACACAGAATCTTTTTACCAACCTTAAATTACAGATTTTAAGCCAGAAATCTCTCCGGGATAAAATCATGGTCTACCTCTACAGCATACAGCCAGATGAGAACAACATACGAATCATTCCATTCTCCCAGACATCACTTGCTGAATTCTTAAATGTCAACAGAAGCGCACTCTCAAGAGAACTTGGAAGGATGCAGGATGAAAATATCATTCAGCTAAACGGAAGAAACTGCATCATTTATGATTATATTTCTGATTAATTATTAATACATTCCCTGTATTTTGCTGCTTCCTGCTCCCAGTATTTCTTATCATTATCGTCTATTGGTCTTAACACACGACATGGGTTACCAACAGCAACAACATTGTCCGGAATATCTTTCGTAACAACTGAACCAGAACCAATAACAACATTGCTTCCTATCGTCACGCCAGGATTAATTACAGTATTGCCACCTATCCAGACATTGCTGCCTATGGTTATAGGCTTTCCATATTCCAACTGGGTGTTGCGGACATCTGCATCAATCGGATGTCCGGCTGTGTATATCCCGACCCTTGGGGCTAAAAATACATTATCACCAATTGTTACTTTGGCAATATCAATTATTATACAGTCATAATTGGCATAGAAATTGTCACCTATATATGTATTACAACCATAATCCGCATGTATAGGAGCTTCTACCCATATATTCTCACCTGCACTTCCAAACAGTTCCCTGCATAACTGCTGACGTTTGTCAAGCTCATCCTCTGTTGTCTGATTGATAAGCCTTGTAAGTCTTCTCGCCCTCATATTATCCTTTATAAGCTCTTCATCTTTTGCTATGTATAACTGTCCTGACAGCATTAATTCCTTATTAGTCATTGTCTCTCCCAAGCCTTGCCTTAATCCATTTTTTAGCTGCGTCATCTGCAAATGAAGCCTCAGCCGCATTACATTTTAACTGATACACTTCCTGTTCTGTAAGATCTGCAAGCTGTTTTGCATATTCAAATTCTTTGCTGATATCTGTCCTTACAATAGCAAGGTCATCTGTATTGATAGTTACTTTAATTCCTCTGTCAATATACTCACGCAATGGATAACGTGACATATCATCAACCGCTTTCGTTATCCGGTTGCTTGTCGGACACATTTCAAGACATATGCCTTTATCTCTGATAAGCTTAACAAGCTTATCATCCGTGATGGCTCTTATGCCATGTCCGATTCTAACAGCTCCCATATCAATTGCAGTGTATACACTGTCCGCGCCGGCTGCCTCTCCGGCATGTATTGTATACGGAATTCCAAGTTCTGCAGCCTGTTCAAATAATCTGGTATAACCGCTTGTAGGATACAACGCTTCTGCACCCGCAAGGTCAAGTGCCACAACTCCTTTAGACAAATATCTGCCAGCAAGCTTTACTGTCTCAATATTAGCGTTCTCATTATCACTGCCACGCATACAGCATAATATAAGGTTTGCCTTCATGTCCGATTTATTCAATAAATAATCATTTAATCCATCAATGGCTGCTATAATTACTTCTTCCTGTGTCAGTCCTTTAGCTGTGTGAAGCTGTGGCGCAAAACGTATCTCTGCATACACAACTCCAACTGCTGCCATATCGTCCAATACAAGCTTAACCGCCTCAGATATGCTTTCCTTCGTCTGCATAAGGCTTAATGGAAAATCAAAACATTTTAAAAATTCTGTAAGGCTGTCACATGTTGGAGGTACTGATATAATATCAATCAGTTCATCATCCCCTGCAAGACGGATGCCCTGCATAGCCGCAAGTTTCTTAGCTATATCAAGTGTTATTGAACCATCAAGATGAGCGTGAAGCTCGATATATTTTTCACCATTCATATGCACTGCCTCCATTTGTCAATCCATTTTTTATATAGATAACAATTATTTACATATCTGTCTTGCAACATACACACCACTTGCAGATGCATGTGAAAGTGAATGTGTCACACCGCTTCCATCACCAATTATGTATAAACCTTTGTGTTTAGTCTCAAGATTGTTATCAAGTTCAACTTCCATGTTATAGAACTTGACCTCAACACCATAAAGAAGTGTATCATCATTAGCTGTTCCCGGAGCAATATTATCAAGCGCATATATCATCTCGATAATGCCATCAAGAATTCTCTTAGGAAGTACGAGACTTAAATCACCCGGTGTTGCAGACAATGTAGGTGTAACCATTCCCTCTGCAATTCTACTTTCATTACTTCTTCTTCCTCTTACAAGGTCACCGAATCTCTGGACGATAACTCCACCGCCAAGCATGTTAGAAAGCCTTGCAATACTCTCGCCATAACCATTGCTGTCTTTGAAAGGCTCTGAGAAATGCTTTGCAACAAGAAGCGCAAAGTTCGTATTTTCCGTCTGCTTATCGCCTGATTCGTAGCTATGTCCGTTAACGGTAAGGATTCCGTTGGTATTCTCTGTTACAACAATTCCATGCGGATTCATGCAGAATGTTCTTACATTATCCTCAAACTGATGTGTTCTGTATACAATCTTGCTCTCATATAACTCATCGGTAAGATGTGAGAATATAACTGCTGGAAGCTCCACTCTGACACCAATATCAACTCTGTTAGACTTGGTATTAATATCAAGCTCCTTACACACCTGCTCCATCCATTTACTTCCAACCCGTCCTACAGATACTATGCATTTATCACATTCCATCTCTTCTTTATCAGTAAATACCTTAAACCCATTATCAAGCTTCTCAATTGTAAGCACAGGCTCATCAAAATGAAAATCAACCTTATCCTTTAACTCATCATATATATTCTGAAGAACTACATAATTAATATCAGTTCCAAGATGTCTTACAGATGCATCAAGAAGCTTTAACTTATTCTGCATACAGACCTTTTTAATACTTGTTCCAGCAGTTGAATAAAGCTTAGTACCCTCTCCACCATGAGCCATGTTAATCTCATCAACATATTTCATAAGGTCTATCGCCTCATTCTTGCCAATATACTCATAAAGAGTTCCACCAAAATCATTAGTTATATTATATTTACCATCTGAAAATGCTCCCGCACCTCCAAAACCACTCATAATAGAACAGCTCTTACAGTGAACACAGCTCTTGACATTCTTACCATCAATAGGACACTTTCTCTTATCAAGGCTATGTCCTTCCTCATAAACAGTAATCTTTATATCCGGCTTGTTCTTTAAAAGTTCATAAGCCGCAAATATTCCACCTGGTCCAGCACCAATAATAATAACATCCGTCTTTTTCGCCATAAATTATTTACACCTCTTTCATATATTATGCATAGCAATATTTATATCGCCAAATGAAGATATAAATGATCCTACATCCTGCAAGCAATATTCGTGTCTCTTAAGACACGAATGAGCCGCCCCTCTCGCCAACAAACACACGCCAGCACCTTCGCCTCGCCAATAGCGTAAATTGATTATGAAAACCCTATAATACTATAAGAAGGTACTGGGGAGCCGCCGGTTCTTAGCGAGCGTCCTTTGCTCGCTTAGCACCGCTACGGCGACACGTAGCGAGAGCGTGCCTTCGTTAGTATTATAGGGTTTTCATAATCTAAGTCACACTATTTAGTTCCAAAAATTCTATCCCCGGCATCACCAAGCCCTGGACATATATATGCATTTTCATTAAGCTCTCTGTCAAGATGTCCTACATAAATCTGAACATCTGGATGAGCCTCATGAAGCTTCTGCACGCCTTCTGGTGCAGCTATGATACACATAAACTTAATCTTCCTGCCACCATGCTTCTTAATCTGGTTGATAGCATCTACTGCTGAACCACCTGTAGCAAGCATTGGGTCTGTAACTACAATAAGTCTCTCCTCAATAGGACTTGGAAGCTTGCAATAATACTCATGTGGCTCATGAGTCTCTTCATCACGATACATTCCAATGTGTCCAACCTTCGCTGTTGGAACTAATGCCAAGATACCTGATACCATACCAAGACCAGCTCTGAGGATAGGAACAATCGCTAACTTTCTTCCTGCTATCATAGGTGTCATGCATGTCTCAATAGGTGTCTCAACTTCAACGTCTTCAAGCTCAAGATCTCCAAGAGCCTCAAATCCTTCAAGCATAGCAATCTCTTCTACTAACTTTCTGAACTCATTAGTTCCTGTTCTCTTATCTCTGAGCATTGAAATCTTATGCTGGATAAGTGGATGCTCAAATATAGTTATGTTCTTTTCATTCTTAAAATCCATAATTAATCTCCATTCTGTTCTGTTAATTATTTGTTGTCTGTGTTGCTTACATATACACCTCTGCTCTGGTCACCACCTGGATTGACACCAAAGTTGTAGTCATTGCCAGGAAGTATCGCATTAAGAAGAATACCTGCTATAGCAGCAATTGCAAGTGCTGTAAGTGTTATAGATGTTCCTCCTATTGTAAATGTAAGTCCATTAGAAAATCCTAAACCACATACGAATATAACACCTGCAATAATAAGGTTACGTGATTTTGTAAGGTCTACCTTATTTTCTACAACATTTCTTACACCGATCGCAGAAATCATACCATACAACATGAATGATACGCCACCGATTATAGCGGCTGGCATAGTTGATATAATCTCTGAGAACTTAGGAATAAATGAAAGCACGATTGCAAATACTGCTGCAATCCTTATAACTCTTGGATCATACACTCTTGATAACTCAAGAACTCCTGTATTCTCGCCATATGTTGTATTAGCAGGACCTCCGATACAGCCAGCAAACGCTGTTGCAAGGCCATCACCAAGAAGTGTCCTGTGAAGGCCTGGGTCTGCAATAAAATTCTCATCTACTGTAGCTGATATGGCTGACATATCGCCAACATGCTCCATCATAGTTGCAATAGCTATTGGAGCCATAACAAGAATTGCTGTTATATCAAACTTGCAGAACTGGAACTTAGGGAAACCTACCCAGCTTGCAGATGCAACAGATGCAAAGTTGAATATCGCTGAACCATCTGGATTAGTAACACCAAATGCATTAAGAATAAGAGCAAATACATATGAAATAACTACACCCATAAGTATAGGTATAATCTTAAACATTCCCTTACCCCATATATTGAATATAATTATCACCGCAAGAGCAACAATTGCTAAAAGCCAGTTAGTTGACGCATTAGAAATTGCTGATGAAGCAAGTGACAAACCAATACAGATAATAATTGGACCTGTAACAACTGGTGGAAGGAATCTCATAACTCTGTTAACTCCTACCAGCTTAAATATAAGTGCAACAATTAAGTATAAAAGACCGGCAACCACAATACCGCCACATGCGTATGCAGCCTTGTCATTAACACTCATTGTCTCATACATTCCAGATTTAAGATTGGCAACTGTATAAAAGCCTCCCAAAAATGCGAAAGATGAGCCAAGAAATGCAGGAACCTTAAACTTTGAGCAGACATGGAATATAAGCGTACCAATACCTGCACAGAATAATGTGACTGAAACAGTCAAGCCTCTTGTGAGCGGCTCATTACACGCTGTCTGAAAATATCCAGACACAAGAATTGGAACAAGAATTGTCGCTCCAAACATAGCAAACATATGCTGAAGTCCAAGAATCAGCATCTTAGGAATTCCCAGCTTTCGTGCATCACGAACAGCATCTTGATTTTTTTCGTTCATAAGTAAATTCTCCCTCATACATTAATAATATTGCAGCTAAAAATTATTCAGCCGCTAACTGACACTTAAATCTTTTTATATGATACCACATATCTGACACAATTCCAATCACTAACAAGATTGTTTTATGCCTTAATAACTTCCTTTTTTAACCATGCATCACTTAAATATCTGCCTATAAATATAATACTTCTAAGTGTCCAGTCGGCAAACATTCCATACCATACAGCCATTGGTCCCATTCCAAATGCTCTAACAAGGAAGATACACAGTGCAACCCGGCAGCCCCACATTGTTATAATTGATGTTGTCATAGAAAACTTTACATCACCGGCAGCCCTTAATCCATATGCAGGAACGAATGAGCCTACCCATACGAGTGGTTTTGCAATAGTTATAGCTGCAACCATCTCCATGCAGAGTGCCGCACTCTCACTCTCCATACCGGCAAGCATTGTCACTGGCTTTGTAAATGCATACACAAGCAGACATGATACTATTATTCCAACCTCTGCTATTCCACACAATTTAACAATATAATATTTAGCTTCATCTTTTCTGCCTGCACCCATGCACTGTCCGACAACTGTCATAAGGCACATTCCTACGCCGATTCCAAAGATACCATTAACATTTTCCAATATATTAGTCATCGCCTGAGCTGCAATAGCCGCTGTACCCATTGTAGATACTGTTGACTGTATTGCAAGCTTTCCGAACTGGAACATACTGTTTTCTATACCTGATGGAATACCTATTGCAAGGATTGAACTTATAAGCCCCCATTCTGGTCTTATCGATATGTAATCATTTACAACAATCGCCTGTTTAGGCTTGGCAAGTGCTACAAATACTGCAACCATACATATTATTCGTGATACAAGAGTTGATATCGCTGCACCTGATACGCCCATACCGCAGACAAATATAAGTATATAATTTCCCATTATATTAATCACATTGGATATTACAGAAACTGTCATTGGATATCTTGAATTGCCACATGACCTGAATATCGCCGAACCTGCACTGAATAAAGCCAGGAACGGATACGATAATGCTGTATATAAAAAATATTTTAATGCATTATCCATAACGCCCTCATCAACCTTGCCGAATATCACACCTAAAAGTGGTCGCTTAAATGCAAGTCCAAGGACTGTTATAACCAGTGCAATTACTGTTACAGATAAAACTACCTGCCGTGCTGCTTTATTAGCTCCTTTTTCATCTTTCATTCCAATGTAATGTGAACATATTATAGCTGCACCAGTTGCCATTGCCGAGAACAACTGCACTATAAGATTGTTAACAGAATCAACAAGAGATACTCCTGATAACGCTTCACTTCCCACATTGCTGACCATCATTGTATCAATCATTCCCATAAATGAATTGAGAAGCTGTTCAATTACGATTGGAATTAAAAGTGCTATCAGCGCCTTATTAGAAAACAACAAATTATTTTTATCTATCTTAGATTTCATGATATGTAATCCTTCTTAAATTAAAATTTAGCTTACATATTATATACACAAAGGAATCTTATGTCAAAATGTTTCCAATTGTTAACCTTGCGAATTTAAAGGTTGACAATCCATTTTTATATGCTTATAATATGCCTCGTATTAATACAAATTTTGACAGATTATTGTCAATCACAAACCTAATTGCAGGGAGACATATTAACTATGGAACAGGATATGAAATTACTAGCCAGAGAAATCATAGATGGCAGACGTCTTAACAGAAATGATGACTTATCATTTTTTATAACTGCACCTCTTGATGAATTAGCCGAAGGAGCTGATATGATAAGAGATGCTTTATGTCACAATCATGTAGACCTTTGTACTATTATCAATGGACGTGCTGGAAGATGCAGCGAAAACTGTAAATTCTGTGCCCAGTCATCCTTCCATCACACTAATTGTGAAACTTATCCAATGCTTGATGCAGAAACTGTTATCAAAGACTTCGAGGAAAAAAAGGCTGATGGTGTACATGCTTACTCAATAGTTACAGCTGGACGGACTGTTGAAGGCAAAGAACTTGACCAGCTTGTAGATATATATGCCAAGCTTCATGAAAGGTGCGGCAGTGGTTTAAGACTTTGCGCTTCACATGGACTCCTCACTAAGGAAGCATTTGACAGACTTGTAGAAGCCGGCGTTACTATGTACCATGAAAATATTGAAACTTCTAAGCGAAACTTTCCTAATATATGTACAACACATACATATGAAGACAAAATCAAAGAAATCAAGATGGCTAAGGAAGCTGGACTTACAGTCTGTTCCGGCGGTATCATAGGTATGAGGGAGACGTGGGAAGACCGTATTGATATGGCGGTTTCTTTAGCTGAGCTTGATATAGAATCTATCCCTATCAATGCACTTATTCCTGTAGCAGGAACTGCATTTGGCGACCTTGCGCCATTATCTGAGGATGACATCATAAGAACCGTAGCATTATTCAGATACATCAACCCTGCATCACACATCCGTATGGCAGCCGGACGTAATTATTTCAAGGATGGCGGCCGCAGATTATTCAAGTCAGGTGTCAATGCAACAATCACTGGCAACATGCTTACTACTGTTGGCAATAACACTGAACAGGATAAAGCAATGCTTACTGATATGGGATTAGATATATCCCGAAACTAACAGAGAGAGGAATTTAATAATGAATAAGAAAATGTCTATTAAAACAATGGCTCTGATTGCCATATTTGCAGCTATCACATGTGTACTTGCACCACTGTCACTTCCAATTGGTCCAGTACCTATATCACTCACTAATCTTGTAATATACTTTTCTTTATATGTTCTTGGAACATGGAAGGGAACATGCAGTTATGTAATCTATCTGCTTATTGGTCTTGTCGGTCTTCCTGTTTTCTCTGGATTCACAAGCGGTCCTGGCAAATTGTTCGGACCAACAGGCGGATATCTTATAGGATTCATACCACTTGCTATTATCGCAGGACTTTTTATTGATAAGTTCCACAACAAGTGGTACATGTGCTTTGCAGGTATGGTTCTTGGAACTGCTGTATGTTACGCATTAGGAACTGGATGGCTTGCTTACGAAGCTCACATGACTTTCAAGGCAGCTTTATTCGCTGGTGTTATACCATTCATCATCGGCGACCTTATTAAGATTATTCTTGCAATGTTTGGCGGTCCTGTACTTAAAAAAGCTCTTGTCCGCGCACATTTATTATAAGATGCAATAACATAATCAACTCATCATCTATATATAATTCCCCGGGGCTTCTTGCTGGCTCCGGGGATATTAACAATCTGCAGCTAAAATGCCATACACTATTCTTTTGAAACAAATTTTTTCTATGTTACTTAACCTATAATTATAATGATTCTGACATATATCAGAATATATCAATACAATCCTCAATTCAGATAGTCTGCATACTAATCGTGTTGTAAGTGACAATGCTCTCCTTAATGCTATTGCCAACAGATATATAACTAATTGTGAGGCTGACGGAATCTCTATGAGAACTGATATTAGTACTAAAGTATGCGAATTTATGTCTGATTATGATATGACATCTTTATTCTGCAATCTACTTGATAACTCATATGAAGCCGCACGCAAATCCCATCGACATGAGATAGAGCTTAATATAAGATATACAACCGATTTAAGAGATATAATTTTAGTAACCGTCCGTAACTCATGCGCAGAAAATCCATTTGATAAATATGGTAATCTGATATCAACCAAAGAGTCTCCTGCAAAGCATGGTTATGGTATTAAAAGCATTGAACGTGTCGTCAAAAAATATAATGGTAATATGAGTATGTACTTCGATGATGAAACATCAACATTTCATACAAACATACTATTCTACAAAGATTTCATTCCAAACTGGCATAATGAACACAGCGCATTACCATTAGAAAATTAAATAGCATTTTCTGCGCCTGTCAGTCTGCCCTAAGCCAGCTCCCATAGGCAATCTGTATGCTTATTGGTCTTGCAATGCTTGGCAGATCTGTACTTAAAAAAGTTCTTGTCTGCGCACATTTATTATAAGATGCAATAACATAATCACTCATCATATATAATTCCCCGGGGCTTCTTGCGGGCTCCGAAGATATTACATTTAAGCATATGTTTCAGACAATATTTTCACTATCTCATTCTGGTATATCTTTTATATTCTCAATCATACCTATAACAACAGAATTCAGACTATTTGCATTACTACTAGTTATAACAGACGTTCCTGTCTCTTTTTCTATACGTATCCTTGCTTCTCCTGCAATCTGACCACCTGTTTGAGCTACAATTCTATTCTCCTCTAAACCTTTAGGATTCTGTGTCTTTGTAAGTTCTGTTGTTGTAGCTTCTGCTAACATATTAAGTGCCAGCTCCAACGTACTCATATTATCACGAAGATTTTCTTTTTTTAATCCCTTTAAATCCTTATATTGACGCGTATTCATCCCAGACCATGCCTTCGTCACCTCATCTGTCAAAATAGCATACTCTTTTCCTTGTTCAACTCCGTGTGATTGCCATGCATCTGTTAATTCTTTTCTAGCTCGAATTGTCTGAAGTCTTTGATTAATCCAATCTGACGCATATCCCTTTTGGGCATATGTTTCCAAAGCACGATCTATAGTTAATTCTGGATCAATAATTTCTTCTATTCTCTCCTTACCAACCTGTGCCAACCACATTTTAAAAGGTTCTGCTTTTTTTGATGGAATTGATTGAATTATACGTAATAACTGTTGTGTATTTGCAACATCTGTCATCCTTTTTTTTCCATCAGCAGCTTTCATTTTCAAAGCGTTACAATTTGTAACGGTTTCATTTGCTTCATCCTTCAAGCGCTTTTTCATAACTCTCCAATATGTTTGCGGATTAGGACTATCAGTTAACACTGCAATAACATCTACAATTGAAAAATACCATTCTTCATTTTCTTCATCCCATGCTGTTCTGATTGGTTGATTTTCATATAATTGTATTTTATCGCTTTCTTCCAATAACATATCCTCCTTTATACTTTTATTATTGAAATATCTTATTAATAAAATATCATATGTTTATATATATATTTCAACAGTTAACTATTTCAAGTATCAGTCTAAATATTAAAGGCAGAAATCTCCTCCAGCAGCGCAGCTCTCTGCTCCCCTTGCATAAGGGTTGTACTGTACTGGACAAATTTCGCACTTGTGTTACTGATAAGATACTCACTTGTCTTTCCATTCATTGATAATCCTGTCACTAATACAAGTATCTGTGATGAATCCATGGCATCCTCTGCAAAGGAGAATGCATTATCTATCTTAACCGCAATTGACTTATCATCACTGTCCTTATCTATAAGAGTTGTTATTCCATCAAGCAGCAGATTAACAAGTGACATTTTTTCGTCAAAGCCAGCCTTCATAGCACGCTGGTATACCGAGCTGTCAGCTTTGCCATCAAGTATATCGCTTACCCTGTAATCATCTTTATATTTGTTATACAAATCATAGTATACAGTAAAATCCCTGGCTATCTCTATATCCTGAAGAAATTCATGAATTGTATCATATGTGATATCTATACCAAGCTTCTCGTATATGTAGATAAGATTGCTCATATCCTCCCAGCCTCTTGCAGTCACAAAACTTAATCCATCCACATCACTTGCTATATGGTAAAAATTCTTAGGTCTTATATCAAGATAACTGATGATTGAGCCATGTATATGCCTCTCTATAGCATATCGTTTCCATACCGCAAGGTCTGCCTCAACTGTTATCTTACGCACTCTGTCCAGTGTTACCATATCAAATTCACGCACTGAGCGATTATATTCATGTGGATTGCCGGCAGCCACGATTATCCATCCTTCTGGCAGCTTCTGATTGCCAAATGTCTTGCACTGCAAAAATTGCAGCATCATAGGAACAAGAGTCTCAGACACACAGTTAATCTCATCAATGAACAGAATTCCTTCACGCTTCCCCTCATATTTAATACATTTATACACTCCTGCAATTATCTCGCTCATAGTATACTCTGTCACAGAATATGTCTTTCCCTCATATTCCTCTTCACTTATCATCGGAAGTCCAACCGCACTCTGTCTTGTATGATGCGTAATTGTATATGACACAAGTCCTATATTACACTCATCCGCAATCTGCTCCATAATCTGTGTCTTACCAACTCCCGGAGGTCCGATAAGGAGTACTGGTCTCTGTCTTATTGATGGAATTGCATACTCTCCATTATCATCCTTTAGAAGATATGCATGTACCGTGTTAATAATCTCATTCTTAGCTTCTAATATATTCATAATATTTCCTCACTATCATCTAACCTGTATGCAACCGCCCACGCTGGCACTGTGTCTAAATCTATATCCTTAAAATATACAAATGCAGTCTTATAATCTGGCATCTTCATAGGATATATTCCCTTGCCATCTGTGAAATATATCACGCCGCCAAGATTATCGAATTCGCCATTCTCAATCATCTGGTTGATATAATTAAATGCCGGTCGGAAATCTGTATTGCCGCCGCCCTTAATTGTAAACTGTTCAAACATTGTATCAATATCGTCAACACTTTCCAACACAATATCCTTAGTCACCTTATCATCGCATTGTATAATATGAAGTCTGATTTGTTCAAAAAATGTATTGTCTGAACTAAGCATAGACAATGTCTCATTGAGAAATCTCCTGATAAGCTCTCCACTTGTAGAATAACTCGTATCAAGCACAATGACAAATTCATATATTTTACGTGATTCTCTCGTTTCAAGAGGTTCAATCAGCGGTATATTGCCATATGTGCGAAGTCCATAGCTGTAATAAGACAAGTCAAATTCCTCTGGATTAATAATCATCTCTTCTCTTAACTGTGTAAACCTTTTAAGGAATTCCCTATATGAATACCTGTTACGTCTTCTTATAGAGGCAAGTATCTCCTCTTCATTATCCTTATCTCCGCCCTGACTGTTTCTCTTTAACTCATCCTGCCTTGCCCTGTCTTCCCACTGCTGCCTTACATCATCTGGAACTGCCTGTGGTGACTGGGGTGTGCCATTGTCATCCGGCCAGAATACATGGTCATCTGTATAAAATTCCGCATACCACTTGTTAAGCGTTGCATCATCAATAGTAATTATCCAGTTATAAACCTGTGCTGCACTGATAATTCCATTTTCTTTCATATGCTCATATATCTTCTGTCTTGTCCAGCTTATTATTCGTCTTGTGCATGCTTTATCAATCCTGTCAATAATATATTCAACATTTATATCACATGCAAGATTCCACAACTGTTTATTCCTGCTGCCACGTATCCACAGATGTGAATATATACAGTGAAGCACACTGTGAAGATATACTCTTTGAAGAAATAAGACATTTTTCTTTAAAAGCTCACACAGCTTGTCTGAATTAAAATATATATACATTCCATCTGTGCCATACACTGATATATTATCATTCATGCAAGGCACTAAAGCCGTCAGCGAATTCTCCATATATCTAAGGTCAAGATATATCTCTCCACGCACATACTCTGTAATACGCTTCCCTATATCTGCCTGCCATTCACTCTCTGTCTGGATATGCCGTCTAGGTTTAAGTATACTTGTGTCCTTGTCTTTATCCATTGTAAGTATCTTTGAACTTCCATATGTCCATTCATTACCCACACACAGCTTCTGTCCATACACATAATCATCATTGTTAAGGATTCTGCTGTCACACAGGAAATCAAGACTCTCTCTGTCTTTGGAATGGACCACAATGTCCATTATCTGGTGTCCGTTACCTGTAAGGTATTCTGTATACATCTGTCTGGCTTCTGACTTTAACGATACTGGTTTTCCAAGTCTTCCTACCGCCATCTTAAATAATGTCGTCACATTTTCCATTCCAGATGCTTTCTTAAACACCTCATCATAACGTGCTATATCTATAACTCCATTATTAAAGCACTGTCTTGCCCTGTAGCCCTCACCTTCAAGCCTTAGCTCAAATATGTGTGCAGGCCCTATCTCCTCATAACTGTCTATATATTCCGGATAATAAAATATCCCATCCTTAAAGCTTACATTAACACCCTGATTAAACTGGCTTAACAGAAATCTTAACCCTGTCTGACCGTCAGAATATGCATCAATATGTACGCTGTTAAGCCTTGTACAATTCATGAATACATCACTGCCAAAGCTGGTAAGTCCTGCACCTATTGATATGTCTGTGAGCTTTCTGCAATTATAAAAACAGTAGCTTCCAACTGACGTAACAGTATCTGGCAGTACTACTTTTATAACATACTCTCCACTAAGCTCATGGTACGCCTCATACTCTTTGGATGCATTTATCATGTCCGATTCTTTCAATGTATCACCACTAAGCCTGTTAGACGAAGCAAAGCAATATGCATCTATTTCCGTAACAGGCTTTCCATCTATGGATTCGGGTACAACTGCCACGTTGGCTGTGCCATATTCTCTCATAAGCACAATATGGTCATCACACACACGATATATACATACAAAGCTGTTATTATTATGCTGACTCTTTATATTAACTCTCGCTATCATACATTATTCCCACTTAAAATCACTTTAGGACATTATCACATTTTCATGAATCACTTTCAAGGTCATGTTTATATTTTTATGAATCTAAAAAAGAGACATCCTCAGTTGCACTAATCATCGTACCTCTGAAAATGTCTCTTATTCTTATTGCTTATTTACAGCAGCTTCTTCATACTGCTCAAGCTTATCGCTATCGTAGATGTATTATGAATAAGCGCCGATGTTGTAGGTGCAATTATTCCGCATACACCAAGCCCTATAAGGCCTGTATTGATAGTAACGATTTTTCTGTAATTAGAACGGATTCTTGCCATAAGTGCGTCACTTATATTCTTTAAGACAACAACCTGGTTGAGATCTTCTGCACTTATTGTAATATCAGCTATCTCTCTTGCTATCTCAGCTCCGTCGCTTATTGCAATACCTGCATCTGCGGCTGACAGGGCAGGTGAATCATTAATTCCATCACCTATCATGATAACCTTTCTGCCTGCTGCCTTCTCCTGCTCAACAAATCTTGCCTTATCCTCTGGAAGAACTTCTGAATAATATTCATCAACGCCAACTCTTGCAGCTATAGCTGCGGCTGTTCTCTCACTGTCGCCAGTCATCATGACTATCTTATCAAATCCTGATTCATGAAGTACTTTAATAATTTCCGGTGCTTCTTCTCTCAATGGATCTTCTATACAGAGTACTGCCGCAAGGCTTCCATCAATAGCCATATAAAGATGTGAATATTCCTCTGGAAGTTCATCAAATATATTCTTCATTCCCTCTGGTATTGTACAGTTTTCATCTTCAAATACAAAATGATAACTTCCGATAACAACCTTCCTGCCCTCAACACTTGAAGATATTCCATGAGCAACCACATATTCAACATTAGAGTGCATCTCCTCATGGACAAGTTTTCTGTCAACTGCGGCATTGACAACTGCCTTTGCCATAGAGTGTGGAAAATGTTCTTCAAGACAAGCAGCAAGACGAAGAAGTTCATTCTCTGGCTGGCCATTAAATGAAACGACCTTAACAAGTGTTGGCTTAGCCTTAGTCAGAGTTCCTGTCTTATCAAATACTATTGTATCCGCATCAGCAACTGCCTCTAGGAACTTACCGCCTTTAACTGTTATCTTATGCTGTCCGGCTTCATGTATCGCATACAATACTGATATTGGCATAGCCATCTTTAATGCACATGAATAGTCAACCATAAGCACTGACAACGTCTTGGTAATATTTCTTGTAAGAAGATATGTAATGGCTGTACCTCCTAGTGTCAACGGAACAAGTTTGTCAGCAAGATGTTCAGCCTTGCTTTCAAGACCTGACTTTAACTTTTCAGAGTCTTCTATCATAGATACAATCTTATCATATCTGCTTGCTCCACCTGTCTTAGTTACCTTAATTGTAAGACCGCCTTCCTCTACAACTGTTCCTGCATATACTGATGAATCAATTGTCTTTCTCACTGGAACTGACTCTCCCGTGAGTGCAGCCTGATTAATCATTCCTTCGCCATCTACAACCACGCCATCAAATGGTATTACATTACCCATATGGACTATAACAATATCACCCTCATGAATTGTATCAGCCTCAACTAAAACCTCTGTCTCAGGCGTTTTAAGCCATACTTTTCCTACATTAAGTGACATAGATCTTGCAAGGTCACCAACAGACTTCTTATGTGTCCATTCTTCAAGAAGCTCTCCTATACTGAGCAGGAACATTACTGATCCAGCCGTATTGAAATCTCCTCTTAATATTGACACTCCAATTGCTGTGGCATCAAGAACCGGCACTTCAAGCTTTCTATGTACAAGGCATCTGATACCCTCGCCAATATATCTGAACGAATTAACAGTATTAATACATGCCCTTATAGGAAGTGGAAGCAGAAGCTTCTTTCCAAAATGCAGCATAACCCTCATCATAAGCTGTTCCTGATAATGGGAATTCATCTGCCTGCCTGAATTATCAAGCAGTTGCTGTGGAACGCTTACCTCATTATAATGAAATACTGCAACAGCTTTTACGATATCTCCGCGGCTCACATCCTCTGGATTATATACTATAACAGCATCACATGTTCTTTCATATACCTTAGTTGATGTGACGCCCTTGATATTCTCTATGTAATACTGCAATATATCAGCCTGTTCAAAGCTCATGCGGCTCTGTGCCATATGAATTCTTAAACGATTCTTAGATTCATTCTTAATAATAAATTTCAATGGTAATCAACTCCTTTACACAAATCAGGTTAATTACTCTTCTATCTTTTCTTCGTCCTGAATCTCAGCAGCTTCTGCAGCGGCTGCTCTCTCTTCATTAACATTAACCGCACCTGCATAGATATCACTGCAGTTCTCCTGTATAGTATTAGTTGTCTTCATAACACAATCCTTAGCTCTTAATACTGCTGCTGTACACTGTGTATATACTTTCTTAGCATCCTTGCTTGATAAAATCTTAATTCCTGCTGTACCAAAAAGTACTCCACCTGCAAATGTTCCAACCTTTTTCCAGTTAATTTTAGTTAAATAATTAGTCATTATAATGTCCTCCTTATGGTTTCATTATAAATTATCACTTGTATTTAACCAATTCAACTAAAAAATGCCTTATTGATAAACATTATCAATAAGGCATGAATATATTAGTTATGTTATCTACGACAGCAGTTCTTCAGCATAATATACTGACTGCATTGCATCCTTTCCATAGAAATCTGCACCTATCATATCTGCATACTCCTGTGTGAGTACTGCACCTCCAACCATTACCTTACACCAAGGTGCTGATTGTCTAAGCTGTTTAATAGTTTCTTCCATATTAACAACCGTTGTTGTCATAAGCGCACTGAGTCCGCATAATGGTGCATGTCTTTCAACTACTGTGTCAACAATAGTCTCTGGTGGAACATCCTTTCCAAGGTCTACCACATCATATCCATAATTCTCAAGAAGTACCTTGACAATATTCTTACCTATATCATGTATATCGCCTTTAACTGTCGCAATAACGATAGTTGCCTTCTTTTCCTGCACAGAGCCATTTTTCTGCATAAATTCCTTGATTGCCTCGAACCCGGCTTTGGCTGCCTCTGCACTCATAAGAAGCTGCGGAAGAAATACTGTACCTTTCTCAAAACCTTTTCCTACTATATCAAGTGCAGGAACAAGCTCCTCATTGATTACAATCATCGCATCTTTAGTCTCAAGCTCTTTCTGTGTAGCCTTAAATGACTGATCTTTAAGTCCCTTGACAATACATTCTGTCAAAGTAAGCTCTCCACCAGATCCTCCTGATGGTGAGACTGCACCTCCACCTGCCTGTCCAGAACTGCCTGATGCACTGCCAGATGAGCTTCCACCATTAGAGCCTGTATTAGTTGCCGCTGGTGCAACGCCTGGGGCGACAGCGTACTTCTCAATATAACCCATACACTGTGTATCAAATCCACCAAGAACACAGTATGTATCGTATGCCTGACGCATAGCTGCTGAATTAGGATTGATAATACCTGCAGATAATCCTGCACTCATTGCAAGTGAGAAAAATGCTGACGTTATAATCTCTCTCTGAGGAAGTCCAAATGATATGTTGGATACTCCAAGTACTGTCTTGCCACCCTGTTCCTTGATTCTTCTCACAGTTTCAAGTGTGACATTGGCAGAATTATCATCCGTACTCATTGTCATGGTAAGCGCATCTATAACTATATCTTTTCTGCTGATTCCATAGCTTTCGGCAGTCTTATATATCTTCTCCGCTATTGCAAGCCTTCCCTCTGCTGTCGCAGGAATACCATCTTCATCAAGGGCAAGTCCTACAACAACGCCGCCATACTTCTGTACAAGAGGGAATATCTGCTCCATAACCTCTTTCTTACCATTAACAGAATTGACCATAGCTTTTCCATTATACATTCTGAGGGCAGCTTCCATAGCCTCCGGGTCTGTTGTATCTATCTGTAATGGGAGTGGAAGAATACTCTGTAATTCATACACAGTCTGCTTCATCATAGCAACTTCGTCTATCTCTGGAAGTCCGACATTGACATCAAGGATATGTGCGCCAGAATCAGCCTGTTTAACGCCTTCTTCAAGAATATACTCCATATTGCCTTCACGAAGTGCTTCCTTAAACTTCTTCTTGCCTGTCGGATTAATTCTCTCACCGATAATAACCGGCTTATCTCCAAGCGTAACAGCCTGTGAGTATGAAGTAACAATTGTGTAATCCTTCTCTGTCAAAGGAATCACTTCCATATCCTTACATCTGTCAACCAAAGCTTTTATATGTTCAGGTGTTGTTC
Source organism: uncultured Lachnospira sp. (assembly GCA_934359185.1). Classification (GTDB taxonomy): domain Bacteria; phylum Bacillota; class Clostridia; order Lachnospirales; family Lachnospiraceae; genus Lachnospira. The sequence goes on from CAKRLE010000004.1 coordinate 77,332, forward strand.
CACAGCATCCTCCTGCAAACCATGCACCTGCCTCAACAAATGGAGCCATATCTTCCGCAAATTCTTCCGGTGTGACATCATATACTGTCTGTCCATTCTCATTTCTTGGAAGACCCGCATTAGGATTAATTATGAGAGGAATTGATGCATACTGTGCCATCTCCTCAAATATAGGAAGAAGTTCTTTAGGTCCAAGGCTGCAGTTCATACCGACAGCATCGGCATGCAGTCCTTCAAGCAGCGCCACAACTGCCATCGGATCAGCTCCTGTAAGCATCTTATGCTTCTCATCAAATACTGCTGTTGCGAATACTGGCAGATCACAATTCTCTTTAGCCGCAAGCACTGCTGCTTTAAGCTCATACAAATCATTCATTGTCTCAATAAGAATAAGGTCAGCCCCTGCCTTTACACCAGCCTTTACAACATCTGCAAATATCCTGACTGCATCCTCAAATTCCAATGTTCCCATAGGTTTAAGAAGCTTTCCTGTAGGTCCGACATCAAGAGCAACATAAGCATCTCTGCCACTCTGCCTGATTCCTTCTCTTGCATTTGCTATCCCTGCAGTAATTATCTCATCAAGATTATCCGGAAACTTTAGTCCATTAGCGCCAAACGTATTGGCAAGTATTATGTCTGCTCCTGCCTCTGCATATTCTTTATGTATCTGGATAAGTACCTCTGGCTTTAAAAGATTCCAGGTTTCTGGAAGTTCACCTGTTTTAAGTCCTCTTTTCTGCAGAAGAGAACCCATACCACCATCAAAAAACAGTAATCTTTTTCCCATTTCCCGTCTTATATCTGTCACAATTGGCCTCCTGTCTACCTTCTATATGTACAATCTATTTTACCACACGCCTCACAGCCTTCAAGTACACATCTGCTGTTCTTCTCACTTAGTCCCATAACGGCTGATACCGACTTTTCAGGGAGCATTATATCACCATCAGACAATACAACCCCTATAGTCTTAGATGTATTTAACACTGCTAAAAACTGACCCTGTATATTAAGGGGAAGGTCACCATAGCCCGGACTGAATCTCGGTCTGACGTATAAGCCTTCTTTTAACATATCTTTCTCTATTTTTTTCTGGCACTCGTTGCAATACCCCTCAATAGCCGCCGCAGCTGCCGCCTGAAATACTGCCGCCTTAGCTATATTCAGCTTAAGGTATCTGTTAAGCATTCTATCCACATCTGTTCCAAGAGTTGCCGCAAAAAATATTACCTCATTGCAGTCCTTAAGATTTTTAGCAAGGCTGTTGCTCTTAACTCTTATCCCTGCCGCCTCTATATAATTATCTTCACTTATACTAAGTTCAAATCTTTGGCTGACAGACTTCGGATTGGCAGCTTCCCGAACCTGTTTAATACAGTCATAAACCATGTCCATAACTGTATCATCCGCTTTATTCTTCCCGTAGCCAAGATATCTTAGTATCTCTTTTTCATTAATATCCATATATAATATGATTCTTTCACTCTATAATAATTAATGTAAATATATTCTTATTATTTAACAATAGCAGAAAGATTATCAAGAATTCCTTTTGCGACCTCTGGCTTATTCATTGAATATACATGTATATTGTTAATTCCATTAGCTATCAGATCAATTATCTGGTCTGTAGCATATGCTATTCCTGCCTGCTGCATAGCTTCAGGATTATTGCCGAACCTGTCCACAATACTCTTAAATCTCTCTGGAACATTGCATCCTGATAAAGATACTGCATTGGCAACCTGATTAGCTCTTGTTATAGGCATAATACCTGGAATGATTGGAACATATATTCCAGCTTCTCTTGCCTTGAATAAGAAGTTATAGAATATATTATTATCAAAAAACATCTGTGTTGTAAGGAATTCACATCCTGCATCAACTTTTTTCTTGAGATTAAGGATGTCCTCTTTCTTAGTTGCAGAATCTGTATGTCCTTCCGGATAACATGCTCCACCTATTGAGAATCCTCCAAACGCCTTAATATCTTCAACAAGCTCTGATGCATAGTGATAATCAGTAAATGGTTCGCCTTCAAAATCCTTAGGCTTATCACCTCTTAATGCAAGAACATTAGTAACACCTGCCTCTTTCATATCTGCAAGTGCAGAATGTATGCTTTCCTTAGTTGCCCCGACACATGTAAGATGAGCTATTGTTGTTATTCCATATGTATCCTGTATTCTCTTGGCAATTTTTAATGTATTGCTTCTTGTACTTCCACCGGCACCATATGTAACACTCATATAGCTAGGCTTTAATTCTGCAACACCAAATGCCGCTTTTTCGACCTGATCATAGTTGACATCCTTTTTTGGTGGAAACACCTCGAATGATAATGTAACATTCTCTTTTCCAAGTATACTGCTTATCTGCATTTTTTCTCTCCCATTCTGTAATATTCTTAATATATATCCGCCCAGTAGCATATATTTTATATTCTAAATAAGGGTATGTAACATAAATTTACACACCCTTATACAATATTATTTTTTAACTGAAATGTCAAGATTTCCCACTGTCCAGCCTGTTTTCGCCACTTTATTATCACTTTGTAAACAATGGTGTAGAAAGATATCTGTCACCCGAATCAGGTAACAATGCAACAATATTCTTACCCTTATTCTCAGGGCGGCATGCAAGTATTACAGCTGCCTTTAATGCTGCACCTGAACTGATTCCAACAAGAATACCCTCTGATATTGCGAATCTTCTTCCCTCTTCAAATGCATCGTCATTATCTATCTTTACTATCTCATCATATATCGAAGTATCAAGTGTATCAGGCACAAAACCAGCCCCAATTCCCTGAATCTTATGTGGACCCACTTTGCCCTCTGACAAAACCGGACTTGTTGATGGTTCAACTGCAACTATGGAGATATCTTTATTCTGCTCTTTAAGATACTTACCAACGCCTGATATAGTTCCACCTGTACCAACACCAGCTACAAATATATCAACCTTACCCTCTGTCTGTCTCCAGATTTCTGGACCGGTTGTTCTGTAATGAGCTGCGGGATTAGCCATATTCTCAAACTGGCCTAATATAACTGAACCCGGAATTTCATTTTTCAATTCTTCAGCTTTCTCGATAGCTCCTTTCATGCCCTTAAATCCATCTGTCAGGACAATCTGCGCACCATACGCTTTAAGAAGGTTTCGTCTTTCGACTGTCATTGTCTCTGGAAGCGTAAGAATTGCCTTATATCCTTTGGCTGCTGCAACAGATGCAATTCCAATTCCTGTATTGCCAGAGGTTGGCTCGATTATTGTTGCGCCTGGCTTTAAAAGTCCTTTCTTTTCTGCATCCTCAATCATCGATAACGCAACTCTGTCTTTAACAGACCCTGCCGGATTAAGGTACTCCAGCTTGGCAATAATATCAGCATCTTTAACGCCGGCTTCTTTCATATAATTGTGAAGCAACAGCATGGGTGTCTCTCCGACAAGCTCTGCTGCACTGTCTTTAATGTATTTCATGTGTTCCTTCCTCCATAATCATTATTTAATATATTCAATAGCTGAATTAACAGCGTTAGCGCCATCTGCCGCTGCAGTAATAACCTGACGCAGCTTCTTTACCCTGATATCTCCTGCTACATACAGTCCTGCTTTAGAAGTTACACAATCCTCTCCTGCCAGTACATAGCCTGACTCATCACATACTCCAAATTTTTCAATAAGCTCTGTCTGTGGAAGCATTCCTATAGCAACAAATATTCCATCAACTGAAAGCTCTGTGCCATTATCAAGCTTCACAGATGATACACGCTCATCACCGCCAATCTCACTTACATTGGCTTTCGTGATAATTGTTACATTTTCCTTTTCTCTTAACTTCTCAATACTTGCTGGTGCACATCTGAATTCATCCCTTCTGTGGACAAGGTATACATGGTTACAGATGTCCGATAAATACAATGCATCATCAACAGCTGTATCACCGCCACCAACAACCACAACATCTTTACCTTTAAAAAATGCACCATCACACACTGCACAGTATGATATTCCCTTGCCGATGAACTTGTCCTCATTATTTGCTCCAAGCTCACGCTTACGTCTTCCTGCCGCATAGACTACTGCTTTAGCTTCATCTGCGCTGCCATCATCATAGACAACTGTCCAGATATCATTGTCACATTTTAACTCTTTAACTTCTTTATTGATAAATTCTGCACCAAGCTTTTCCGCGTGTTCCCTGAATGCTTCTCCAATGCTGAATCCATCCAATCCAGGAAGCCCAAGATAATTATCAACTTTGTTACTCTCAGCAATCTGACCAGTTCCCATATATTCTTTCTCTACGATTACTGATGACAAACCTGCTCTGCTGGCGTATACTGAAGCGCTTAATCCTGCTGGACCGCTTCCTATAATAATTAAATCTAACATATAACTAATTCTTCCTTAGCCGAATCTGTTCCCTCAATATGGAATGAATTAAGAACTGGATTAGCATCATCCATAAGTGAAAGAATCATGTAGCTTGCCTTGCTGTCATAAGCAAGTCTCTTATCCTCATCTGATGGTCTTGAAGGTGACTCTGGATGAGAATGCCAGTTGCCAAGTGGAGCATATCCATTAGCACGCATATCTTTAACTGCAGCAAGCTGTTCCTTAGGGTCTAATGAGAAATGCTCATTAGAATGGTCGATATTAGTAAGGATGTACACCTTCTTGATTATCTTATCTCCATTCTCTATAACGCCTGCGATAAGCCCACACGCTTCCTCTGGTACACATTCTCTTGCATGTGCAAGTATTGTTACATAATCCGCCTTGCTTAACTTAATCATAGATTAGTCCTCAACTTTCTTAACAACAAGTGTATATGTTCCGTCTTCATTATTGACAAGTTTTAAAATCTGATGTCCCTCTTCCTTGATACTTCTAGGTACATTCTGCACTGGCTCACCATCATTCATTCTTATTGCAATTACCTCGCCATCATCCAGCTCATCAAGTGCAACCTTTGCCTTAACAAATGTTAATGGGCATACCTTATCTGTTATATCTACCTGATCATCAATGTTAATTCCTGCTATTTCCATATTATTATTCTCCTTGTTAATTATCTATATTTAATAAATGTTTTTTATTATTCAGCCTGCTCTATCGCCTGTCTAAAATCTTCAATCAAATCTTTAATATCCTCTATTCCAACACTCACCCTTATAAGATCATCAAACACTCCGGCTGTAACCTTTTCTTCCTCTGTACTGTGTACATTAAGAGTTGATTCCGGATGAATTACAAGAGTCTTGGTATCACCTATATTAGATATGATAAGTGGAAGCTTTAATGCATTCATTATCTTAAATGCACGTTCTTTACTTCCTGTCCTTATTGTTATTATTCCACCGAATCCATTCTTTAACTGTGAAACTGCGATATCATGCCATTTACTGCTCTCAAGACCTGGATAATTGACTGTTATATCGCTGTATTCATTCTGGAAAAACTCTGCAAGCTTAATCGCATTATAACATATTCTTTCCATTCTAAGCCCCAATGTCTCGATTCCTATAATATTAAGGAATGCATTCTGAGGTGCAAGGCAGGCTCCTGTATTTCTGAATAAGCCATTTCTCAACTTAGCAGTATAAGCGTATGGTCCGAACTTCTTAAATTCTTTCATTCCTGGATATTTATCTGTATCCCACTTGAATTTGCCGCTGTCTGTTATAACACCACTTATCGCATCACTGTTTCCATTGATGTACTTTGATGTAGAATTCATCACTATATCAGCTCCCTGTTCAAGAGGTTTTACAAGATAAGCTGTCGCAACCGTATTATCAATTATAAGTGGCACGCCATGCTTATGTGCTATATCTGAAAGTGTCCTGATATCAGTAACGTCAAGTCTTGGATTACCAATTGTCTCTGCAAAATACAATCTAGTGTGTTCATTAGTAGCTGCTTCAAACTGTTCCCAGTTATTATTCTCCACATATCTTGTTGTGATTCCAAATGCTTCAAGATCCCTGAAAAGGTCTATGCTCCCTCCATAAAGACTTGCACTTGATACAATCTCATCTCCTGCCTGAAGTATGTTGCAAAATGCGTTGAACAGCGCTGCCATGCCTGAAGCACATGCAACACTGGCAATTCCTCCCTCAAGAGCTGTCATTCTCTTTTCAAATGCATCAATTGTAGGATTGCTTATTCTTGTATAAGAAAACCCCGGTGCCTGATTATGAAATATTTTCTCTAATTCCTCTGCTGAGGAATGACAGAATGCACTTGACTGGTATATAGGAGTAACTGTTGAACCAGTATTCTTATCACCTAAAAAATCCCCATGTAATAATGCTGTATTAAACTCCATGACTTTCTCCGTTTCTTCCCTGTGTTAACTATAATTGCGACTAAGGATATTATTCCTATCAATTTAATATGAATTAATTGTACTCTTTCACATAGATTTGTCAAGAACTTTATCCCAACTTTTGTAAAAAATGGTTCCAGAGCTGCTCCCCCGAAACCATTTTTACTATGCATATGCGATTAATCTTATAAATTACTCTGATATAGCCTTAAATGCCTCATCAAGATCTTCGATAATATCATCAATATTCTCTGTACCGATTGACAGACGGATTGTATTAGGCTTGATGCCCTGATCTGCAAGCTCTGCTGTGTTGAGCTCTGAATGTGTTGTGCTTGCTGGATGGATTGCAAGTGACTTAACATCAGCAACATTGGCAAGAAGAGAGAATAATTCAAGATTATCAATGAAATCTTTAGCTGTCTTCTCATCACCCTTTATCTCAAATGTGAAGATAGATCCTGCACCGTTAGGGAAGTACTTCTTGTAAAGTCTCTGCTGCTCTGGGTCACTTGTAACTGCTGGATGATTAACCTTCTCAACTAATGGATTCTTTGAAAGGTAATCAACTACTTTAAGCGCATTTTCAACATGACGCTCTACTCTTAATGATAATGTCTCAAGTCCCTGTAAGAATATCCATGAAGAGATTGGAGAGATGCATGCACCTGTATCACGAAGAAGAATTGCACGGATTCTTGTAACAAATGCTGCTGGACCTGCTGCATCTACAAAGCTGATTCCATGATAGCTCTCGTTAGGTTCTGTGAGCTGTGGGAACTTGCCAGATGCCTTCCAGTCAAATGTACCACCATCAATAATAACACCACCAATTGTTGTACCATGTCCGCCGATAAACTTAGTAGCTGAATGAACTACGATATCTGCACCATATTCAATTGGTCTGATAAGATATGGTGTTGCAAATGTTGCGTCAATAACAAGTGGAATCTTATGTGCATGAGCAATTTTAGCAACAGCTTCAATATCTGTAACCTCTGAATTAGGATTACCAAGCACCTCGATATATAATGCCTTAGTGTTCTCCTGAATTGCATCCTCAAAATTCTTAGGATCAAGTGGGTCAACGAATGTTGTTGTTACGCCATAATCAACGATTGTATGTGCAAGATAGTTATATGTACCACCATAGATGTTCTTAGCTGCAACGATGTGGTCGCCTGCAAGAGCCAGGTTCTGGATTGTATAAGATACTGCTGCTGCACCAGACGATACTGCTAATGCTGCCACACCACCTTCAAGTGCTGCAATTCTTCTCTCAAACACATCCTCTGTTGGATTAGTAAGTCTTCCATAGATATTACCTGCATCCTTTAATGCAAATCTGTCTTCTGCATGCTGTGAGTTGTGGAATACAAAGCTTGATGTCTGATAGATTGGAACTGCCCTTGCATCTGTAACTGGATCTGCGCTCTCCTGTCCAACGTGTAACTGTAATGTTTCAAATTTTAAATTTCTCTCTGAATAATGTTTCTTTGCCATAATTTTGTTCTCCTTTATATGTTAGATTTGATTTAATGCGTTTTAGCTTTCGATGTGATTATATTACCCTAAGATTAGAGATTTGACAATTTCTTAAAAATTATAGCCAGTTATAGGTATATCCTATAACTAACCATCCTTAATCAACCTGCATTTATACAAAAAATATCCATCACAAGCAGGCAATATATGCTGGCTGCATGTGACGGATATCCTATCTGTCATCTATTTAATTAGTTTTAGCTGCAAGGTGGTTAGCAGCTATTTTAGAAAGCATATTAATAAGCACTACCAGGACAAGAAGCACAACCGCTGTTGCATATGCCTGATTAGTGTTAAATCCCTCTCCTGAAAGCATATACATATGAACCGAAAGTGTTCTTGCAGAGCCAAATAACCCATTAGGAACCTTTGCCATAGTTCCGGCAGTATATATAAGTGCTGCTGTCTCACCAACAATTCTTCCTATTGCCAGTATTACACCTGACAATATTCCAGGAACTGCTGATGGAAGCACAACCTGAAACACTGTACGGAGCTTTCCAGCTCCAAGCCCAAAGCTTCCTTCCCTGAAACTGTCTGGTACTGCCATAAGTGCTTCCTCTGTTGTTCTCATAATCGTAGGCAGTACCATAATTGCAACAGTAAGTGATCCTGAAAGTATTGATAACTGCATATGACACGCCGTTACGAAAAAGAGCATGCCAAACAATCCGTATACGATAGATGGAATTCCTGAAAGTGTCTCTGCCGTAATTCTCACAACCTTGACAATCTTATTGCCTCTCTTGGCATATTCAACCATATATATAGCTGCAAATATTCCAAGCGGAGCTGCAAATATAAGTGCCAGCAAAGTAAGAAGCACTGTATTGATAAGTGATGGAAGCATAGAAACATTGTCCGAATTATACTCCCATGCAAACAGGCTCGGCGTCAGATATGGAACACCTCTCACCAATATATATATTATAAGAAAACCTAATGATGCAACTGTTATAAATGCTGCAAGATATGTAACCAGTCTTATAAGAAGAGAGACCGGGTGTTTTGAATATGTCTTAAATATGTTTTTCATCTCTCTTCCTCCTTACTGCTTATCTCGGTTCTTTAATATCGAAAACAATGTATTGATTATAAGAATAAACACAAACAGCACAACACCTGTAGCAATAAGTGCCTCCCTGTGAAGGTCTGTAGCATATCCCATCTCTATAACAATATTAGCTGTCATAGTCCGTATACCTTTAAGCATTCCCTTTGGCATACGTGGCTGATTACCAGCTACCATAATAACTGCCATTGTTTCACCTATCGCACGTCCTATTCCAAGCACGACACCAGCCATAATTCCAGATTTTGCAGCAGGAACTACTGTCCGATACACACTTCTTTCATGGGTAGCACCAAGTGCAAGCGCACCCTGGTAATATTTTTCTGGAACCGCTCTTATAGACGACTCTGATACATTAATTATAGTTGGAAGAATCATAAATCCAAGCAAAATTGATGCTGTTAGAATACTATTACCATCCCCACCTATGTAATTACGAACGAATGGAACGATAACACATAAACCAAAAAAGCCATATACAACTGATGGAATACCAGCCAGCAGCTCAACCGCTGGTTTAATTATTTTATACAGATTCTTAGGACAGAATCTTGCAAGATATACTGCTGTAAGTATTCCAATAGGAACACCTATAATAACTGCGCCAGCTGTGATATAGATACTTCCTATAATCATAGGGAATATGCCATACATATCATTTCCTGGTTTCCACGTCTTACCAAATACAAAGTCAAATAATCCAATCTTCTGCATTGCTGGTATTCCGTTAGCAAACAGGAATATACATATTAACGCTACTGATATAATAGATACACATGCACATAACATGAATACTATTTCCATTATCTTCTCTTTTACATGACCTTTATTCATAAATTCTTCCTTCTTACCTGTCATTAGCTGGCTGCCCTGAAAAGACAGCCAGCTTAAATTATTGCTCCAGATTACTTAACCTGGCTCCAGTCTGTTGTCTGACCTGTGAAGATTGCCTTAACCTGTTCAGATGTAATGCTGTCAAGTGAATTATCCTTGTTAACAATTACTGCAATACCATCAATTGCAATCTTAGTATCTTTAAGACCTTTTGCCTTCTCACTATCCTTAAGCTCTCTTGATGCCATACCGATATCAAGTGTTCCCTCTGCTGCCTTTGTCATACCTGTTGTTGAATCTGACTGCTGAAGTTCAAGTGTTACATTAGGATTAACCTTCTTATATGCCTCGATAAGCTTTTCCATAACTGGTGTAACTGATGAAGAACCACCTACAACAACCTTGCCTGAAGCTCCGTTAGATGTAAACGCTCCCTTATTGCCCTCTGAGATATAGCCTTTATCTTCAACTACCTTCTGTCCTTCTGCACTTAAAATGTAGTTGATGAAATCTGTAGCTGCATCACTTAAATTATCCTTAGTTGCGATGTTGAATGGTCTTGTTACCTTATATGAACCGCTCTTTACATTGGCAACTGTTGCCTCTGCTCCATCAACCTTTAATGCCTTGATTGATGAATTAAGAGCACCTAATGATGTATAACCGATTGCTGCTGAATTACCAGCTACTGTCTGCATCATTACCTCTGTGCTGTTAGTTATGTTAGCATCCTCTGTTGTCTTATCTACCTTCTTGCCACTTGCATCCTTCTCTTCAATACCGAAAAGCTCAATGAATGCGCCTCTTGTACCGGAACCATCTTCTCTTGATACAACTGTGATTTCTTTCTTTGCTGTATTACCATTACCTGATGCAGCTCCTGAACCGCTATTACCACATCCTACTAATGCACCTGCAACACATGCAATACTTAACATTACTGCTGCATATTTTTTTAATGATATCTTTCTCATTTTGTCCTCCTAAAAATATCAAGGAGCTGTCCGTCTTTAGCTCCTCTACAATATTTGCTGCTGCCAGAAAAGTGCTAGCGTTGTTTCCTGACTGCAAATAAAGAATACATGATTTTATGTAAAATCTACTATCTGCATTATGAGAAATCTATGTAAAATAAGTGTAAATAAAACAGGCGTATGTAAAGTATAATTAAACACTTTACATACGCCCTTAACCCTTGGTATCACTATATATTACACAATCTTTGTGACTGTAAAATCTGCCTTTTTTACAGCTCTTATTATGTCCTCATCTTTAATCTCTCTGTCATATGAAACCACTGCCAGATTCTTTTTAAGATTAACCCTTGCAGCCGCTCCATCTATCTGATTGATATATCTTTCAACTGTATTCTTACAATGGTCACAATGCATTCCATCTATATATACAGTTTTCTCTCCGATAACCTCTCCTTCAAGAGTCTTCTTCTCCACTGGTTCATCGCTGCCACCTCCGCAGCATCCACCTTCACCTTTCATGTGCTTCATCCCAGACCTTACCGCCACTGCACATATCACTACCAATACAAGAACAATAATCGCCGTTCCCATGTCAACCGCTCCTTTCGTGTTAGTCTTTTCTAACTCGACATAAAATTAACACTTTCCCCTCACGCTGTCAAGGGGGATAATATATTAAAAAACTCGTACCGGAATGCAGCAATCCCAAGGGTACCGGACAGAGATTGGTGCCTTATATATCACCTAACGACTGTCGTGCTGCTCTTAGGATGGTGTTCGACAAAAGCTACTCCGAATGCTAAACCGTCCAAACGAAGTGCGTTTTTAGCATTCGGAGTTAATAAGCTTTGTCGTGCCATCCTTAGAGCAGCTAGACATAAAGGTCAAGTGATATATAAGGCACCAATCTCTGTCCGGTACCCTTGGGACTGCTGCATTCCGGTACGAGTTTCTCCTATTATATATTATCTCCCTGTACCATTCTTTTATATCCATCCAGCTTTGTAATACCATCTATCATCGCAGCAGACACGCTGACTGGATTATCACAAAATGGATTAAGCGCAATACTTCCATATCCATTAGCCTCTATAACCCCCACAACATCAGGGAATGTCAGGACAAGAGTCTTTACATTCTCTCCAGACTCCATAAGACCTGTCCACTTATTAAGCTGTCCCCAGTCAGTAAATAATGGCAGTACCTGCTCTCCAGCCATATTCTGGTCTGGCAGTGCTGCAAATGCAAATTCATCATCATCTGCATCATCCATGACTCTTATAGGTACAAGGAAATGTCCATGCGCAAGTGCAAACACAAAATGATCCATAAATGAATTATCGCCCTTATAATAGGCATATGAATCAAGAATACCAGACAATCCCGGATTGACAACTGGCACATTGACATCTATCGTGCGCTGTGGCTCTACATCTGTTATAACATCGTATTCACCTATTTTAAATCTGCCCTGAGGAACAATGTGTAACGCAACGCTTCCCGTTGACGCATGTTTGGTCTTTACAACTGCACCATTTTCATTCTTATCAATATCTACAATAACTGCCTTGTAATCATCCTCAGGTCTTATCACATATACGGTATCCCCAACAGATACTTCTCCCATAAGCAGCCCCGTAACTACCAGTTCTGCCTGTTCCTTTACCTGGAACAGATCCCTTGCTAACATCGAAAATCCCACTTTATACCTCTTTCCTTGTTATATTTATTATTTTTAAATTGTTTATTTAGACACTTTAGAAATGCTTTATAAACTGTACATTGTTTTGTCACATTTGTATTATACAATCTAATTGTAAGTTAAGGAACCGCTTTGATTGCTTTAGTAATCATTGCAACCAGAATGGTTCCGCCAAGCAATAACTTGTTTTATGACAAGTTGACATATATTTGGTTTTTCATATTCTTTCTCCCTATGCCAGCACCTAGAATTATAGGTGCTGGCACTTCCTTTGTAAAGATAAACATATAAAGATAAACGGTCAGACATTTCTGCCTGACCGCATAATATTATTAATAACTAATTTTAAATTGTAAAGAAATTCATATCATTTTTAAGAATCTTTGACAATTCATCAAGTTTCTCAGCTTCTGCTGCAAGTGTGTTAATCGTAGCATTAAGCTCTTCCATTGACGCTGTTGTTTCCTGTGCAGATGCAGCATTTTCCTCCGATATAGCTGAAAGATTAGTAATTATATCTACTACGCTCTTTCTTGCACTATCACATGAATCTGCATCAGCCTTAATTTCTTCTGTTCCAGACTGTGATACCTTGATACCATCTGCAACCTGTCCAACTTTAGCCTTAGTATTATCAAGCTTAGCTTTCTGATCCTTTAAAAGCACAATGGCATCATCCATCTGCACAAGCATCTCTTGTGAATTATGAAGAAGTTCCTCAATAATTCCCTGAATCTCCATAGCAGCATCATTAGACTGTACTGCAAGCTTCTGGATTTCAGATGCAACAACTGCAAATCCTTTACCAGCCTCACCAGCTCTTGCTGACTCAATAGATGCATTAAGCGAAAGAAGGTTTGTCTGCTCTGCGATACCTGTTATAAGAGCTGTAGAACTGCTAATCTTCTTAATTGACTCATCTGTATTCTTAATCTGCTCTGCAATCTCAAGAATCGCCTTATTGGTTTTATCATTAGATGCCCCAAGATCATCAATTGTAACAAGTGATTCTTTACCAGCCTTACCCATATCCGCAGCTGTTCCTGTAAGTGATGCTACATTCTCAACTATTTCTCCAATAACCTGTCCCATATTGCCAATCTGGGTCGAAGCGTTGTCAATCTCCTCTGCCTGTGAAACTGCGCCCTTGGATATATCCTCAACAGCACTGCTGATTTCGTCTGATGCACTGCTTGACTGTGATGCTGCAGAACTAAGTGAATGTCCTGTATCATTAAGTTCTCCTGTAACCTTGGCAAGATTGCCAACTATCTCATGCAGTTTTTCAGAAAGCTGATGGACAGACTTACCCATATCACCAATTTCATCATTTCTATTCATAACTGATGGTTCAACCTCTGCAGTGAGATCTCCATGAGCAAGCTGGAGAATAACATCCTCCGCTTTAACAATTGGCTTTGCCATATGGCGGGCTGTTATATATGTAGTAATTGTAAGTATTATAAGAAGTACTATTGATATACCCGAAAAACCAGCAACTCTTTCATTAATATATGATTTAACATCTGTAGCCGGCTGACCAGCAAATACAACACCAATAACCTTGCCATTTTCTCTAATAGGAACATATACTCCAACATAATCCGTATCGTTAATGACTATGTCTTTAGTTTTATATGTATTACCTGATGAAACTGTATTCCATACATTATCTGCTATATCTGTTCCTGTAATTCTCTTACCTGACTTATCTTCAATCGATGTTGCCATTCGTGTCTTTCCATAACATATGGTAACATATGCATCGACATCTTCTGTAAACGAATCTATAAGATTGGTATTAGTAGTTATGTTCATCTTGCCTTTCATAAGATTGCCGCCAGATACGCTATATGAACCATCTAATGCATTATAACCTGCTTCAACTGATTCAGCCAGAAGCTGTAACCCATTGAGTGATTCATCATATAATCCTGTAGAAAGACTGTTTGTCGCAAATATTAAAAGAACAACCACAAGAAATATCGCAGGAAATACGCCCATAAGTGTCATTCTTCTCTTAATACCAAACTTTTTTTTACGCCTGCGTTCTTTGAGCTTTGAAATTTCCTTCCTTTTCAGTTCTCTGATCTCTTCTATATCAAGATCTTTAAGCTTATTTTTGTTTTCTTCCATATCATTCTCCTCCACACCCAAATTTTATGCACATTATACATCATTATGCAAAGATATTCTACATTTTTTCATCATTTCGTCAATTAATATACTGATTTTTTGAATATTTTCCATTGAGAATAAGAAATACAATAGTAGTACATAATTCTGCTGCCATATAAGACAGCCATACACCATTCATTCCAAATAGAATTGACATTATAAATGCAAATGCAGTTATAAGTATAAATCCTCTAAGTACAGAAACAATAAAGGCTCCCTTTGCCTTCTCTGTAGCTGAAAGATAACTTCCGCCAACTATATTGATGCCTGCGAATAATATCCCTGTAAAATATAGTCTTACACCAACAACTGCATATTCTGTCAGTTGTACTGAATTTTCACTGTTAAATACCTTTACAATTTCATGTGTAAATATAAATATCGCTGTATACATAACTATCGCAAGTGTCACTGTTGTTACAAATGATAATCTCTTCAGCGTTCTTACATCCCACATGTCACGTTTGCCATAACTTCTGCTGACAAGCGGCTGGCTTCCCTGTGCAACTCCATTAAATACCGCAACGGCAACAAGAGAAACATTAGCGACTATTCCATATGCTGCCACTCCTATATTGCCAGCAAGCTTTAATATAATGAAATTAAATATCAGGGTTATAACACCCGATGATATCTCTGCGACAAATGCAGCCACACCAACCTGGCATGATGCAGACAGCCTCTTAAGGGAAGGCCTGCACATCTTAATTTTAACATTGCTTTTCTTCGATAAAAGATGTACAAGGCACACTGATATACCTATTATTGGCGAAAGTGCTGTTGCAAGTGCTGCTCCTGTCATTCCAAGTCCAAGCGGAAACATAAGCACATAGTCAAATAAAATATTGAACAGACTGCTTGATAATGTAGCAGCCATTGCTATTGATGGTGCTCCATCATTTCTTACATAAGCATTGGCAACGTAATTCCACATAAATATAGGAGCAAAGCTCATAAATATCCTTGTATATGTTGTTCCAACACTTACTATCTGGTCATCTGCACCAAGCACCATAAGTATCTTATCTGGAAATAATATGCCAGCTATAGAAAATACAAGACCGATAACTGTTGTGAAAAACAATGCATTAGGAAGATAATTATCGCAATCTTTGTCTCCCCTTGCTCTTGCAATCGCAAATCTTATCGCAGATCCCACTCCAATCATTGAACCAATCGCAAAAATAAGGTTATATAAAGGAAGCACCAGGTTAAGCGCTGTAAGTCCATCTGCCCCCTTTGCCAGCGATATAAAAAAAGAATCTGCAAGCACATAACACGACAATCCAATCATGCCCAATATATTAAGCGAGACATATCTCGCAAATAGTTTTCTTATATTATTCATCTGTTTTCTCCATATCATAATAAATCTTAAAAGCATACAAAATAATAGCAAGAGTGTATCTTACAACATTCCTGCTATTATTCCATAAGCCTGTTTCGTATCTGTGTTCAGTACGTTTAAGCTCTATTATAATACATTTAAAACATTTGTCCAGCAATATAAATTACTGACAATCAGCTACTGACAGTTAGTTTCTTTATAGTTCTCATATACAGGTTTCTTGTGATTTTCTTCATCCCAGAGTTTTTCTGCACATGGTTTCCAGCGCTGTGCATATTCTTTACATTTCTCACAAAGATGTTCTGCACTCTCTGGCGACTGTAAATCAGTAGATTTAGCGCCTGTCTCTTCAACCATCTTCTGTAATATCTCAGGATTTTCAAGCATTGGGCATGGTCTGAGATGATTACGGTTAAATGGCTGATTATTGTAATATGCCATAAATAATGGCTGGTGAAGAATCTCCAGAAGGCTGTGTGTTCTGATGTTAGCATTAGAGTAATGTATGAATACACATGGTTCTGCATCACCATTAGCATTAATATGGAAGTAATTTCTTCCACCTGCGATACATCCACCAACAAACTCTCCGTCATTCTGGAAATCCATTGTGAATATTCCCTTACCACTTGTCATATTTCTTATCTGGCGGACTCTGTCCTTAATATACATTCTCTGCTCAGGGTTAGGAAGCAGCTCCACTGATGCCTCATTACCAACTGGCATATAGTGGAAATATAATGCATAACGGCATCCTTTCTCAACCATCAAATCAACGAACTCATCACTTGTTACTGCTTCATAATTCTTAGATGTATAACAGATTGATGTACCAAATATAAGTCCATTCTCTTTAAGAAGCTCCATAGCATGCATAACCTTTCCATACACGCCATCACCTCTCCTTAAATCATTGACAGCCTCATATCCTTCAAGGCTTATTGCAAGATAGAGATTGCCGACTCTCTTCATTTCCTGGCAGAAAGCTTCATCTACAAGCGTACCATTAGTAAATGAAAGGAACGCACAATCATTATGCTTCTCACAGAGTCTTATAAGGTCTGCCTTTCTGACAAGCGGCTCACCACCTGTAAACATATAAAGATATGTACCTAACTCTTTACCCTGTGTTACAACACTGTCCATCTCATCAAATGTAAGATTTAACTTATTACCATACTCAGCAGCCCAGCATCCTGTACAGTGAAGATTGCATGCACTTGTAGGATCCATAAGTATAAGCCATGGGATATTACATTTTTCTTTCTCTCTTGTCTTTCTTATAGTCTTAGTTCCATTAAGGAAAGCCTCAAATCCAAGATTAAGCACAAGTGTCTTTAATACATGTGGATCTGTCTCATCCAATAACCTGTAGATATATTTATGAAGAGTTGAATTTTCATCCATTATAAGAGCCTTGACCTTGTTATAATCAAGATCTATCTTCTCCCCATCCATATATTTTCCAATAAAATCTACAAGTTTCTCAACTTCCTTATCTTTATCTTTTCCTGCTTTTTTTAATACAACATCTGCTGCCTTGCTCACAGCCATTCTTCCTGCTGCATGTGTTAAAGTTCCCATTCTCTTTTCCTCCTGATTGTTTTTACTGTACTCTGGACAACTATTAAATTCATAATGCCATCAAGGCAGAATGTTAATCCAATAATCCTTATAATTACATTAGTTGTAGTAAATGGCTTAATAATAAGCAGAACACCTACAGCTGCAACAGCTATAGCCGCAATAAGTATAAGCCACCATCTCTCCACTCCAAATCGTTTTGAATCAATTGAAGTCTGAATCTTCAATGTTGCATCAACCAGCATAAATACGCCAATACATATTGATAATATCTCAACAACATGCTGTGTCTTAAATACAAGTGCAATACCAAACACAATTGATACTATTCCTAATGCCAAATCAAACTGAAACGCAAGCTGGAACAAATCTTTAGTGACATATCCTGCAAACTTCACAATTCCATATCCTATAAGTACAATACCAGTAACCTTGCATATTATGTTGATAGAGATATCAGGTTTTATCATCAGCATAGCCCCTACAGCAATCAGGCATACTGCCATAACGCTGTATATTCTTTTAATAACATTTAATGAATCCACACATTCTCTCTCCCTTCTTTTTAATTATATATGCATTTTATTACTTTGCATGTTAATTAAAATGGATAAAAAAAGACTTGTGTCTGAAATTCAGACACAAGCCAAAAAATGCCTAATAAATTATCTTTTACGCTTAGATTCACGCTCCGCAATCATATCATCAATAGTTGCATCAAATGAATCCGACATATCCTTTATAATATCTTCATGTACACGCTTCATTCCATCCTTAATCCACTGTATTGTGCTTCCTGTAACTGAATACGCATAAAATCTGCTTATATATGTAATATCTTCATCAAGCAGATTATGTCCCTCTGCTGCCTTTCTTACAAACCTCTCTATAAAATTAATTATAATGGTCTGAAGATACTTCTCAAAAGCATCCCTTGTCTTTGCATTAAACAGATGAAGAATAGCCTGCTTATAATTAATTACCAGTGCCGCTGTGTTGATATATTCCTCGTAAAAAGATGAGCACTCACCAATCTTTTTAATTCCCTCTTCTGTCTGCGTCACCAGCACATCTTCCATAAGCTCATATATATCCGCATAATAATAGTAGAAGGTATTTCTGTTAATTCCACATGTCTCCACTATATCCTTAACCGTTATTTTATCAACTGATTTTGTTGCAAGCAGTTCCAAAAAGGTATCCATCATTGCCTTTTTAGTGTATTTTGCCATTGTCGCAAAACCTCCTGTGTAAAATCTTGTTAGCTATATGAAATGACGCCCATACAAGACTTATCCCTATAACTATACCAAAAACATATTTTAAGGTATTAAGTCCATATTGTCTTGCAAGATTAATATCTGATACAAATGTATAATATAAACTATAATACAGTGGTGCTCCCGGAATTAATGGAATAAGCCCTATAATCATAAACTGGGTTGCCGGAGCCAGCCTGGTTCTCGCTGCAATCTGTGCATATATGCTGGCAAACAGGCTCGCCACTGCCGATGCTATAAGTATATCTCCTACCACATGCTGGACAACCAGATACAATGCCCAGCTTAACATTCCATTAACCGCAGCATATATTATATGTCCTCTCTTAACATTAAACATAAGCGCAAAGCCATATGACCCCGCAAATGCCATAATTATCTGAATTATATCTGCCATAAAACACCTCTGCTTACTATCAAATCAACAATATATCATATAAGCCAGAATGATAACATAAATCCACATGCTATCGCCCCAGCCCATAATAATGACTCAGCCAGTCTCATAATACCAGAAATTGTATCTCCAACAAATACATCCTTAATTGAATTAGTCATTGCAATACCCGGAATTAAAAGCATTATGTCTCCAATCATTATCTTATCAACTGGAATCTGTGCAAGCTTGCCAACCAGACATATAAGTATTCCAACACTAACTGAACATATAAAATTAAAGAATATAGTATTAGAGCAGATTGGTGCAATATATTTTTTCATAAGGCATATGATAAATCCAAATATCGCTGCAATTACTCCGTCTATAAGCCCTCCGCCAAAAAATACAGCAAGTGTTCCTGCCGCTATAACACTGCCAATGCATATCTTGGCAAAATCAGGTTTCTTCATTGTTATCTTATCATATTCACTTTCAAGCTCTTCAACGCTCATGCCCCCACGGCAATACTCCCTGCTGAGGTTGTTTAATTCTTCAAGTTTAGTAAAATCAGTAACATCCGGTTCATTAATTCTTCTTGTCCTTGTAAATGTAACGTTATCGCCAAGATTAATCGTTACAACAATAC
Source organism: uncultured Lachnospira sp. (assembly GCA_934359185.1). Lineage (GTDB taxonomy): Bacteria > Bacillota > Clostridia > Lachnospirales > Lachnospiraceae > Lachnospira. Next base: position 97,220 of record CAKRLE010000004.1, read on the forward strand.
TTGAAGTTATAACAAATGCATCTACATATCTGGCACCATAAGCCTTGCCCATCAGAGTTATTGTTTCTTCCACACGCCGCACTTCTGCACCATTGCGAAGCATATCTTCTCCTATATTAAGCAGGAGTCCAAATAACTTTTCTGTCTGATGATTATTGTTTATCACTGTCTCTGACTGCATAACCATACCCCCTATAACGGAAGTCTAAGAAATACCATATAACACACTGTTCCAAGCAATATACTTATAAATGTATTATGCTTCCACTTATAGCTTATATACACCACTACAACTGATATAAGCTGATATATCCCCTTGTTAAAAAAACTGCCATTAATATCCTTGAGACAGTATATTATCAATGTTGCCATAACAGCAGATGGAAGCATCCTTCCTAACTTATCAAGAAATACCGGCATCCGTCTATCACCTGAAAACACTACAAAAGGAAGTGCACGAAGTGAAAATGTTATAACAGCACTTATTATAACTGCCGCAGCTATATACCATTTATCCATTACTGATACGCTCCTTCCTGCCATAGAGCACAAGTATACATGATGTAACAATGAGTGCTGGCAGAATAAAATTAGATGCACCAAATATAAACAGACATATAACTGCAACTAATACTCCTGTAACAGCCGCTATATGCTTGTCTGTCTTTTCCCACTGTTCTATAAAAATAACCACAAAAAGGGCAGTCATACAGAAATCAATTCCCTCCATATCATATGGAATCAACTGACCTATAAGTCCACCCAGTACTGTTCCAGCCATCCAGTATAACCAGCTAAACAGCGCAATAAAAAACATCTGCTTCTGCTTATACTCTCCCTTATCAAGGATTGTACAATTAACTGCATATGTCTCATCTGTCATAGTATGAATCATGAACGGCAGCTTCTTTCCCATGCCTTTAAATTCATCTACGTATGATATGCTGTAAAATACCTGTCTGCTGTTCATAAGTAAAGCTGATACTGCAATTGTAACAAGAGACACCCCACCTGTCAGAAACGATATCAGAACAAACTGGAATGCCCCTGTGTATACAACCACACTTATAATTAATGATAAATACCATGGAAGCCCTGCAGCCTCCATCATAATCCCGTATGCCATTCCTACGAATATGTAGCTGCACATAATAGGAACTGACTTAATAAATGCTTTGCCAATTATATCTCTGGTATTAATCATTACGAATCATATCCTCAACAAAATGGCATATAACCTCTATTGTCTTGTCTGTTCCAAGAACACTCTCATTAAGACAGATGTCGTAATTGCCAGCATATCCCCAGTCCTCACCTGTGTAGTATGACTGGAAATCCTTTCTTCTTTCATCTGTCTGCTCAACTATCTCTGTCGCCTTCTCTGTAGAAATGTTATACTTGGCAGCTGTCTTGGCAACCCTCTGATTCTTATCTCCACACAAGAAAACCCTTAATAAATCTTTTCTTTCTTTAAATGCATAATTAGCGCATCTTCCAATAATAACACAGTCATGAACCTCAATAGCTTCATTGAGCGCCTTGATTGGAGTCTGTCTTGCAATATCAAGATTGCCATCCATTGTTATAGAGCGAAGAAGTGAATTAGCTGGATTCTCAGCAAAGAAATCTGGATATCTGTTATATATTCCTCTGTCTTTAGCTGAATCAATAAGAATCTTCTTATTATAAAACGCAATTCCATACTTCTCAGATAAAGCCTCACCAATCTCGTCACCACTGCATCCACATTCTCTAGCGATTGTAATTATCATAGTAACCCCTCCGTTCTTCAGCATCACTGCTCTCACGTATTTTATGGTACTAATTATATATCAACAGACCATCTTTGTCAAAAATTATACAAATACTTTACATAGGTATAAAACCAGCAAACAACGAAGCTCCAACTACCGTAAGAATACCAGCAACCGCTATTGCAAGGCTGCTCATTGCGCCTTCTATCTGCCCCATCTCCATAGCTCTCGCTGTTCCTATTGCATGTGATGCATTACCGATAGCAAGTCCTTTCGCTATAGGGTCTGTAATTCTGAACACCTTACATATAATATCCGCAAATATATTGCCAAGCACACCTGTTATGACTATAACTGCAACTGTGATGTTAACATATCCGCCAAGCTCCTCTGACACGCCCATACCTATCGCTGTTGTAATTGACTTAGGAAGAAGCGTTACATACTGTGCATGGTTAAGCCCCATGATAAGTGATAGCACATAGACTGTTAAAAGGCTGGTAATAACACCTGACACAAGTCCTGATATTACCGCCTTAAAATTAGCTTTAAGCAGCTGTAGCTGCTGATACAGAGGTATCGCAAGACACACTGTTGATGGTGTCAGAAACCAGCTTAAATACTTTGATCCTGAATTGTATACATTATAATCAACCTTAGCCGCAACAAGTACTACAATTGTGACGGCTATAGATATAAGAAGTGGATTGATAAATCCATATTTAAACTTTTTCTTGAGATATAGTCCTAAAAAATATGCCATAAGGCTTAACGTTACTCCTGCAAATGCCGAAGTCTGAAAAAACTCGCTAATCATTGTCTTTATTGCCTTTCTTCTTCTCCTCGTGTCTTATAATCATCTGAGCTACACGTCCTGTAACTGCCATAACTGTGACAATTGCAGCAACTGTTATTATACTTACAGGCACAAGCATAGGCTTTAACACGCCCCATGATGCCATAAGTCCTACACCGGCTGGTATGAACAATACCGGCATAATCTCTATAAGAAAATTTCCTGTCTCTTTGACTGAATCAAACTTGATAATTCCTGTACAAAGACAAATAAATAAAATAGCCATTCCATATATACTTGCTGGAACCGGCAATGGCAAGAGCCTGTTCAACAGCTCTCCTATGAACGATATTGTCAGGATGATAAGCAACTGTCTTAAGTATTTCATGATTACGCCTCCAAACTCTCATATGAATTATACTGCAAATTTATTCTTAATATACATATTGTAATAATTATCAACTCTTTTAATCTCTGCTGCTGCGAGATTAGCCAGATTTTCTCCTGCCTGCTCATCAATCTTTCTCTGCTCGTCTGTATAATTCCTACACTCTTTTTCAAGTTCTTCATAACTTTCAGTCTGTCTGGCATAATCCCAGAATATATCCGCAAGTCTGCAATCCTTATAATGCCATGGCTTAGCTGCAAGATTATAGTGAATTATATTCATCTGCTCAACACTGCAGAGAAATTCTCCATAAACCTCACTATCCCAACAAGGATCAAGCTTTAACACCTTGCCCTGACATATAACATTCAGGTAATCCTGATCCTGTGCAACAACGAATGAATACTTATTGATAAGTTCTACAAACTGTCCAAGCACATTTTCTTCTCTGAATGCCTTGATATTAATGAGGAGAACGCCTGCATTAAAATAATCAAATCTGCTTATCCCCAGAACTGACTCTGCATATTCTGCAAATATATCTGTCTGTGATACAACCGGGTCATTAACTCCACCTACATAATTATCTCCAAGGTCTATCTCATACATTTTAGATATGTCACCTTTTATAATTGTGTCTGAATCAAGATAGATAACTTTATCATACCATGGGAACATCTGCGCTATAAATATTCTGTAATATGTAGTCATAGAATAATAATCCCTTAATGGGAGCTGGCTCTCTATCTCTTTCAGCTTATGTGTAACATCATCAAACTGGATATTTACATTCTCATTCTCAAGTCTCTTTATCATCTGTTCTGACATATCAGAAATACCAGTATTCAACACATGTATATCTAACTTATATTCACTGCCCGCATTCTTTATAAGTGAATATATAGAAACAAGGGCATACTTAAGATATGCCTCGTCACATGCATAAAATACTGGTATTGTACCTTTATTGCTCATATAATAATCTCTCCAATCATAAAAATACCAGTGCATTATAGCACAATAATATATAATTTCAAATATTTTATGATGATGGGATTATTAATATTCCATGCCTCTTTCTTACTTAACACTCCCGAATCTCTTTGTGACATTCAAACTACATAAATCATCAATATTATTTATATATTTTCTTAATTAGTCCTTGACTTTTTCTTTATAAGATGTATTATAGTAATTGTATACAGAATATACCGTGCCGGCACCTATAATTATGAAAGGATTTGAATGACAGATAAACTAAATATCAAAGATTCTGTCCAGAATGATATAATTCTTAAGGAATTCTGGAGAGATAACGCAAGGTTCGCTGATTTATTCAATGCTGTTATATTTAACGGCAGGCAGATTATCAGACCTGACGAATTACAAGAGCTTGATACCGATATTTCAGGTACAATCAGCATGAAGAATTACAGCGAATCCATCAAGCGCACCAGAGATGTCGTAAAAAAGATGTGCAATGGCGTTGAATTTAATATACTGGGTCTTGAACTACAGGATAAAACCCACTACGCTATGCCTCTTAGAACAATGGTCTATGATGCACTAGGTTATATTAAAGAATATAACGAATTGAAGAAACTACATAAATCTGGCGGTAAAACTTTTGATTCTTCTGAAAGCTTTTTATCTGGAATTAATAAAGATGACCGATTCCACCCTATCATTACGATAGTCTTATATTATGGCGAATCCCCTTGGGATGGACCTGTATGTCTAAGCGATATGATGTACGACATGCCTGATGACATACGCAATATCTTTTCTGACTATAGGCTTAATCTTGTTCAGATACTTGATTCCAACCAATATAAATTTTATAATGATGATGTAAAAGCAGTATTTAATATTGCACGAAGCATCTACACCAAAGATATGCAATATATCTATAATGAATATGCTGGCAAAGATGTTGATACATATATTATGAAATTAATAGCTAAGATAACATCTTATCCACGTCTTATGGATATATGTGAAGATAATAAAAGCGAGGGAGGCGAGATTATGCCATGTAAAGCATTACAGGAGATGTTTGATGAACAACAGAAAATCGGCAAAGCAGAGGGTATTAAACAAAGTGTAATTCAGGCAATCCAAAACATGCTTGACTTAGGACTTACAAAAGAACAGATTCTTACCAAATATACGCCGGAAGAATTTGCTATGGCTGAAAGGACTATGACTGACAAATAATTCAGCCAATTAAAACGCATAAAAATTCATATAGTCTATTTAATTATCAAAATACATAAATAAAGCTCCACAGATATAGATTTCATCGTCTATAATCTGTGGAGTTTTTTTCATCTTACTAATACCTATTTCTTACTTAACCCTTGTAATAACTCCCAAATCCATCTCATGCACTGTATCGCACAAAACCTCGATATCCTCTGCGCTATGATTTGCCATAATTATAGTCTTGCCGCTGCCTGCAAATGTCTTGAAAAGCTCTCTCATCTCTTCAACTCCATGTTTATCAAGACCATTCATAGGCTCGTCAAGCAACAATATTCGAGGGTCTTCCATTATTGCCTGAGCAAGCCCCAGTCTCTGGCGCATGCCTAATGAATACTTTCCAACATGCTTCCTGCTGTCTGGGTCAAGCCCCACCAGCTTCATTGTGTCTTTAATATGTTCTTTTGATATCTTATTATTAATACTTGCAAGAAATCTAAGATTGTTATAGCCACTGTATAACATTACCATTTCTGTCAATCGCAGTATAATATGATGATGGCTCATTAATGCGTTCTACAACCTCAAAGAAATACAGATAATTTCCGTCATATATAACAGATTGTATATTTCCTTCCTCTGATAAATATATCGACTCTGCTTCTTTGGTTTCAAAGTTATATTTAATAATATTGTCGCTCATATTATTATCATAAATATCTTTTTTACTGCTCGTTACAACATACATATTGCTCATATTGTCTATTACAATATTATTACCCCAGGAAAATATATCGAATCTTCCTGTTTCTGCTCCAAATATATCACTGTTACTGTCTGATTTATAATTTATTAGTTTTTCACTCTTTCCAGTTGCAATATCGTACGATATAACATTATATTGTGTCATATCATTAACTGTATATGTTCTTCCGCTGCCACAAGCCACAAAATACACTTTATCATTACATACGGATATTCCAAGTCTATTACTATCTCCCAGAGTAAAAGCATAATCCGACGCATAATCAAATTCATATAAAATTTCTGAAACAGCATTTTTAGCTAATTTTATCCTTCTGCATTGATTCTGTAACATATAATCCTTATCAGACGAGTTTCCATCATTAACATACACATAATAATACAATATATCGCCTATTGCATAATAATATCCTTTTTCAGATATAGCAATGCGAGCTCGACTACTCAACAACTGTGCCCTTTCCTGATTTTGTATTTTCTCAATCCAGCCAATCGTGTACATCCACATTTATTTGGCTGTTTGATAATATATACGACTCATAAACGGAAATCGACTAAAAAATATAAAAAAATAAACCTCTCCAATAGAAAAAATAAGTCGGTATCTTATTTCTATTGAAAATGTTTTGTTAAATTTGAAAGCTGTATATAACATAATTTACTCCAAAAAATCGCCATGTCCCATAATATCTATAACTATGCTTGCCATAAGCGAAATACATCCACATACAATCATCATATGTCCTAAATTATATGAAACAATATACACCGAATTATATATAATTCCATAATATAACAGAAGTTTTTGCGGAAACTTGCCATATTCCATAACAATTATTAGTACTACAATACAGCAAGATATTATGCTTCTTTTACTTATCCGCATTACCAAAACACTAACGCAAGACAATATATAAGCTGTATACACATATGAGAAAACTTCAGCAATTATCAATTTATAATATTGATATTCAACAACATTTACACCATATTTATAAAACGCATATGATTTTTCCATTTTCCAGTTATCTGCTGGCAATCTACATATACACGCTGAAACTAACATAATGGATATTATAGTAATTACTGCTGCTATAACTGAACTCCATAACATTTGTGCTATAATATGGCCGTATACTTTCTTCATGCTTCCATATCTTATTACCCGATTAATATTAAGCTCCTGCTTTGCCGCATTTAAATTTAATATTATAACAGAGGGTAACACTGTAAATTTATAGTAATACAATGATGTAACAATAAGATAATCTTTCTGGCAAAACTCTACATTTGACATTTTATTTTTTATCAAAATACAGCTTATAATGTTCATAAAAACTGCTGAAAATACAAGTATTGCTAATTTATGTTTCATCTGGTATTCCCAATTTCTCACATTTTATAATTCTTCCATCGGACACTTCAATTATCTCATCCGACAAATAATGTAACTCATCCGAATCATGACATGCTACTATACATATTGCTCCACGCTCTTTCTGTTCTTTTAATATATCACGAACAACGCTGGCACCACTTTCATCAAGTGCATTAATCGGTTCATCCAGAATTACAATATCAGGTTTTTCCATTATTGCAGCGGCAATTCCCAATCTCTGTTTCATTCCAAGTGAATATTTTCTATATGTTCTTTTGTCACATGGATTTAAACCAACTTTAGTTAAAACATCATTAATCTCATCTTTTCCAATTGAATTTTTTATTGATGCAAGCATTGCTAAATTTTCAGCTCCTGTGTATTCTGAAATAAAAGAAGGATTTTCTATCAATACTCCTACGCTTCTTGGAAACGCAATATCTTTTCCTAATTCTTCTCCGTCAATAACTACCTTTCCATCAGTAGGTTTGATAAGACCACATATAAGTCTCATAATCATAGTCTTGCCGCTTCCATTTTTCCCCTTTAGTCCATATATCTTTCCACTCTCCAATGTAAGATTGATATTATCCAATATTTTTACTTTTTTTATTATTTTGGTTGCATTGATTAATTCTATTTTCATATTCCCACCTCACAATCTATATTGATTTTTTCCTTTTTCATACAATAGTCTCTGCTCTACTGGGTACTGTGATATAAGAACTATAAAATCACCATTTATGAAATCACTCCAATTTTCCTGTCCAATTGTTGATGGAGATACTAAAGCTGTCATATATACTGTTTCAGTCATACCTGGCTGTACAACGATATTATTCATAATCATCAGACCATTACTATAGCTATTTCTCATATTTACAATTTCAAAGAATGCTGTTATTTGTCCTGCGTTGATTGGTTCTGTTCCATTATTACGTATGCTGAATGTCGGCACTATAGCATATAAGGATTCATAATTTTTAACAGCACTATACTGTTCTGCCATCTTCGGAAAATCTTTAATATACTCATCATGTTTATATATAGTTAGTCCTAGTGGCGTTATCGTTGTATTTGCAGATATAATATTCTCAATTACTGGATTGTACTCTATTGACTCATTTATTCTGCATTCTGTAATCTGCTTTGCAGGAAATCTTTTTCTTACATCCATTACCCGTATTCCCCACATTAATACAACTGCAAGTACACATACAATTACGACAGCTTTTTTATTAAAATGTTTCATCACAAGCCCCCTTTGCAATAAATGTAATATATCCAGATACTAATAAGACAATTGCCAAAAGAATCATTCCCTCTTCATATTTTGCTCCTATCTGCACAACATCAAAAATTCTTGATACCTGACATCCCCATAACAGTCTACTGTCAAAAAATGCCAACAATCTATCTGATACCATACAAATAAGAAATGGGGATGTTGCAACAAAAAATATATTTCTAGCAAACAACGATATAGACAAAGCTAATCCTGCTATAAGTCCTGCATATACAAATATCATCAAAAAAATCGCTAAATAATAGATTATATAATTTTCATAATACATATAGACAAATAAGCCATCACAATTAGGTCCCGAACTCCATTCTGGAAATATAGCTGGCAGAATTGTCGAGCACAATAAGATGTTCATAACCAGCGGCATAACTGCAATTGTTCCTGCACTAGCAAATACAGCTATACTCTTAGATATCAGATATTTTAACTTATTCTGCCGTGTATAAATATTCTTAATCAAGCCACTTTTTACATCTGAATAATATGATGTTCCAAATGGCAGAATTATCATTATATATACAACATACTGATAAATCTCATTTTCTAATGACGGAGTCCCCGCCATCCATCCTGATAACAAATTTTTAGGGGTTGATGATGCAACATATGGGTTATAATCAGACAATATATCCAATGGTAAAACCCTTAATACGAAATGCTCCGCTGCGAGTAAAAAACACATAATCACAGCTATTTTCATCCAGCCCCCAGTATATGCACGCTTTAACTCCATCTTTAACAACTGTTTCACACACAATCCTCCCTAATTCATCTCAACTTTCAAAAAGCTTTCACCTGATATGCAGTCACGTACTCCATAACTGCATCTTAAATAAAGATTACTGTAATTCCTTTCAGGGATTACATATATCAATACCATATCTGACTTTTCATTAGCACCAAATGAATATCTGCTTCTATATGAATCTACACTTTGCATCTTATCTATGAAACAGTCTGCAAGAGTTGATATATATGAAAAATTATCTCTAGAACTATCTATATCAACTACTTTCATGTCACCTATATATATTTCTATATCTTTATCAGATGTATTTATACAATTAATCTTCACTGCAATTATCTTCGTATTTTCACTGTATATATGCATCTGTCCATTTTCATCAATAGTCATTCCATTCACAAGAATACTATCTGGCGCACATATATATTTAATCTTATCTATGAAATCATTTTCATCATATCCTGCAAACTGCTCAAGTTCATACATTGAATCTATAATTTTCATATCTTTAAATGTGACACTAATACTTGTTCTCGGTATATTAACAGTATCTCCTCTCTTTATATAATGAACATCTGATAAAAGACTGATTTTTTCAGGTTCTGGCTCTACAAATGTTTTAATTTCAGATGAAGCTGCCTTCTGAATAGTTGATGGTATTGTATAATCATCCATTCCCTGATTGACACTACACCCCTGTAATATAAATAATATTATCCCAATCATACAAAACAATCTTTTACGCATACAGTCACCCCTTAATCAACCCTATATCTATTCTTTTCATTCTATATAATCCAATAAAGAAACTCACTGATATAATAATTATTGAACTCAATAACATCTGAGAATTATTTGTTCCATTTTCACAAAATATGCTATTACGCATAACCATAATTCCATTACTCAGCATAATTGGCAATCCTGTAAATATTGTAATAACCATTTCTATCATAGGTATAATTGCAGCAATAATCGGATATACATAAAGAGATAAAACCATCTGACATATACATAATGCACAGGAAGATATGTATGGAATTATAATTACCATCAAAATCATTGTCTTTGCATCAATTATCATATTTGATGCAATTCCTATGTGATGCATATATTGCATATTCGGCTTCAAATCCAGACTAACTTTACAACATACACACATCAATATAATACATACCCAGACATACAAAAATATAAGTGCTATATTGATAAAGCACCATACAACCTTGCTTATATACCATCTGGTAACGCCTGCCCCTCTTATAATTATCTGTGTTCCCATTTCCTGTAAATCTTTTACTATGTAATTACCTATCATCATGATAAGGCATATTGTTAACAGCAGATATTGTTCTGTCATATGAAAATCTTTGGCATTCTCAATATCTATAATTGGGCTTCCCTTAAAAAAACACATTAAAACATCGCCCAACGTCATTAGTCCATCAATAGTAGTCCGTATATACCATATACGGACTGACATAAATGAGACAACACATATGAATAACAATATTAATGCATTTGAAACATATGTGTATTTTCTCAGTATTATCCCACGGCATACATCTTTATGCATAATATTGAAATTCATGTGTTGTCCATCCTTTTCTGTTCTACTTAATACAAGATATCTTAGTATCTTGGGTCATCTGGATTCCATGTTCCATAAAAACTATCAACATCATCTCCGCCTAAGTAAGCTGAAAAATATACAGTCCCACCAGAATATCCACATGCTCCATAATAAGCTCTGAAAGTTCCTATATTAAATCTCTGATAATCTGTAGACTTGCCAGATGAAGAGCACACTTTTGCATAATATGCATAAGAAGAAATGTTTTCACCATCGGTACAATACATTGTAACAGCATGATTAGTAGTCTTAGCCTCCATTGCCGTATAACGTGTTCCTGTTCCATCAAACGAAAAGCTATAATTAAAATTATGATCCCCTGCATATACTTTAACAGCCGACAATATTGCTAATGTCATAATTAATGCAATATAAACAATTGCAAAACAATTTCTTTTTGCCTCTATCATATTTTTACCTCTTCTTTCCGTGCTTTTTCCTATGCACTTTAACCTTAGCCTTAGTAGATTGATTCATTCCCTATCGTTTAAATCACCCCTACCATGTTACATTGTCCTTTGTTAGATAGACAACGTAAGAATAACATACATATTTATTAATTCAATAGTTTCTGCATTAAACGACACTTTTCGTGTATAAATCGACATTCTGATTATATATACGATATAAATGCAAAAAAGAGCAGTAATCTTTTTAAGATTTTCTGCTCACTTTGTCTAAAATATTATTTTTAATAACACATGGCAACTGTAATATAGCTGGTAATAATACGCCACATATAAGACATATTGCAATACGTTTAATACCAAAAAGAATCAGAATTAATGATAAGGTCACATAAAAAACGATTTGTATCTGGACAATCCTTTTATATTTTTCGCTTTCAGCTTCACTTATATCTTTATTTTCCGATTTCACAGGAGAACATATACATAATTCAATTGAACCTGCTAATAATAAAAGATATAACACTTCATTTAAATCAATTACTTTAGTTATATATATCATGACTGTTATCAATATAGTTGATTCTATAATACACGTCGCCAGCCTTTTAGAATGAAATCCTCCACTATATTTTCTTATAGTCATAAAAGGTATTACAAGAATCAACCCATTCAAGGGAACCCCCATTATTGCTGCAATAACAAGTGACAACAACAATGGGGATATTAACATCACAGCACTTGTAAGCGCATACTCATATAATTCACGATCTTCTGCACTTACTGCTCCCCTTTTTATCAGCCAGCTAACAATCACTGATTGATATTTCATTATTATTTAATCTTCTTAAATCTGTCAATTGACTTTGGCTGCTTAGGTTCATATGCAAGTACACATGATGCTGAATTAGCTTCTGTCTTTAATACAGTATCTAAAACCTTAACAAGCCTGCTGGCTGTTGTATTTTTCTTCATGAAGAATTACCCCCTTTCATCCATAGTTGTCTATCTAACGAATTCAATTATAGCGATTTACACTTTAAATTTCTATGCGAAATGAATGAAATGACTTTATTATCGTATAAAACAACATTTCAGCGGTTTTTATATTAAAAATTGTATATAATATAGACAATATACTATCATATATTTATTTTTAAATTCAATGTAGTATAGAGTATTTTCTATGTCGCTTTGTTCATTTTTAATATTTAAAATTGTACTATTTATACATATGTATAAAAATAATTTTCAGATAGGAAGAGTAATAATATGAGTAATGTAGTAGATTATGTTGGAATTGGAAACAGAATAAAGCGCAGACGTGATGAGAAGCATATTACACAGCTACAGCTAGCTGACTTAGTTAACTGTTCAAGTAATCATATATCAACTATTGAATTAGCAAAAGCTCATCCAAGCCTTGAATTGATTATCAAGATTGCCGAAGCTCTTGAGACAACACCTGATTATCTGCTTCTTGGATTAACACGCAGTGACAATACCTCACAGGAACTGATTGATTCAATGAAGCTATTAAGTCCACGCCATCTGAAGTATGCTAAGCTTTGGATAGAGACTTTGTTAAACAACAGGGATATTGATTAAATAAAATGCATTAATCGACATATATTCCGCTTAAATCGACATTTTCAATGTTTTATATTTTCTAATTATCATATATAATATATATGTTATTCTGTTAAATTGAAGAATAATGATTAAAATAGTTTAAGGAATTTGCTATGAATATATTTATATGTGATGACAATTCTATTCTTCGGGAACAGCTTTATGAATTATTGATAAAATATTTTAATAATAAATCTTATCCATCACCTGAGTTTCATATGTATAATTCAGGTGATGCTCTTCTGCAGTCTTCTTATAAACCTGACATTGTATTTCTTGATATTGAAATGCCCGGTATTGATGGAATTGCAGTCGGAAAAGAACTTCATAATAAATACAAAGATATAATTATTATAGTTATAACTGCTTATTCAGAATATCTGGATGATGCAATGCGTTTTAATGTGTTTAGGTATCTGTCAAAACCCATTAACAAACACAGATTATACAGAAATCTTGATGATGTTCTTGAACAGATTAACAGACGTTCTTGTAATATCATTATAAATGACTCTAACACATCATATAATGTATCAACTGATGATATAATAATGATAGAAACTTTGGCAAGCAAAAGAAAAACTTTAATCCATACAACCAAATCTGATTATTTATCAATTGACAGTATGCAGTATTGGTTTGATTTATTAAAAGACAAAGGTAATTTCTATCAATCAAACCGTTCCTATATTATTAATCTTACATATGTTACTAGTTTTAATCAGGACACAATACAGTTATACAATGGCAAATTTAAGGCTTATATAACAAAAAGAAAATTACATAATTTTAAAACAAGGTATCTTATGTATATAGAACACATTAACTGACATCGAAAGGATTTTATCATGAATAGTCTACTATACTATACATTTATATATGTTATAGAGGCAATTATATTTTATATGTATTGCTATCGTTTGTTCGCTCATGATAATAAAAATATACTAAACTTCTTTATAACATTACTTTCTTACTCTTTATTAATTCCTATAGCGCTTTTAAATTTACCCTGGCTAAATATTACCAGTTTTCTACTCGTTAATACTTTACTATTATATTTTCTTAAACATATTAAAATAACCATTGCATTTTTCCACGCAGCCATATTAACTGCACTGATGTCAGTTGCTGAGCTACTTGTAATGAATTTATTTCCTCATATTAAAATCAAAATATACAGAGAAGATAATACAATTAATGATAGTGATTTTTTATTTCTTATAATGAGCAAGATTCTATATCTCATTACAAGTCAAATAACAAGCAGTATGTATCGAAATAAAACTGCAATTAAGCATATTGATAAAAGTACATCATTTTTATCAATAGTATCTGCCATATCAACAACTATTATTTTCATTTTAATACTAATTTGCATCAACATGCCAATGCCTATACTTTACTACAATCTTCTGACTTTCTGCGCATTTCTGCTTCTGGTACTGACATTGATTATATTTGCCATGCAATACCACTATCAGCTAAAAGCTCATGAATACGCAGACATGCAGCTACAACTCCAGAAAGAATACGATACTGCGGAGTATTATAAAGCTATCATTTCTAATGATGAAAAACAGCATATTCTTATACACGACATTAAAAATTACCTTAATACTTTAGCTGCACTGAATAAAACTGGTAACAAAGATAAAGTTGACAAATACATACAGGATATTCTGGCAAATGATGCATTTAAGAATCCACGTCGTTTATGCGGCCATGAGATTATGAACATTATACTTACAAGATATATGAAGCTTTGTCGTGATAATAAAATCACATTTACAGTAGACATAAGAAGCAACACACTTATCAGATTCACCGATGCCGATATAACTACACTTTTCTGTAATCTGCTTGATAATGCATTTGCTGCTGCTAAATCCGCAAGAGTACATTACGACACACGTATCGACAAGGGCGAGCATGATAAAGAATGGGAAGATTTTTATGCCTCATTTATAACACTTGATGTTAAACATTCCAATACGAATCAGACGCTTATTGTTTTAGTCAATTCATGCCCTACTGACCCATTTTCTAAGGATGGCAGGCTGCTCACAACTAAAGCCGACAAGCAGTTTCATGGGTATGGATTAAGAAGCGTGCGCAATATTGTTGAACGCAATAATGGCAATATAGAACAGTACTATAAAGAAGACGGTAATGAATTCCATACAATAATACTAATGTGATGTAATCTCCCCATACATCTCTGGTCTTCTATCCCTGAAAATTCCCCACGACTGTCTATCTTTGCGGAAATCATCGAGGTCGAATTCAGCTACAAGAACGGCTTCTTCATCTCTTCCTGCGCTCTCAATTATTTCGCCAGTATTATCTGTTATAAATGATGAGCCGTAAAATGTAAGAGAACTGCTCTGTCCACCATTATCTTCACATGGTTCTACAGTTTCAAGACCAATGCGGTTAGCTGCAACTACTGGACAAAGATTAGAACCTGCATGTCCCTGCATACATCTTCTCCAGTGTGGCATACTGTCACATTCAAGTATCGGCTCGCTTCCGATTGCTGTAGGATAGAAAAGAATCTCCGCTCCCATAAGTGCCATAGCCCTCGCAGTCTCTGGAAACCACTGATCCCAGCATATTCCGATACCTATAACACCATACATTGTATCAAACACCTTAAATCCCGTATTTCCCGGAATAAAATAAAACTTTTCCTGATAATAATGGTCATCCGGTATATGTGTCTTTCTATATATCCCAAGATTAGTTCCATCTGCATCAATTACAGCAACCGTATTATAGAACTGATTAATATCCTTCTCATAAAAGCTGACAATAATCACAATCCCTAATTCCTTTGCAACATCCGTAAAATGCTTCACAGCATCATTATCATCTACTGTTTTCGCAAATTCATAATAATCATATCGTCTTTCCTGACAAAAATACTGTCTCTCAAACAATTCCGGTAAAAGCACAATATCTGCCCCCTTACCAGCCGCCTCCCGAACCAGTCTGTCAGCACAAGCTATATTAGCAGCAACAATATCAGCCACCCCAGCCGGATTACAATTCATCTGAATCGCCGCAACCTTAACCTTAGAACTTTCTCTCCTCATACTCCATCTCCTTAAATTCTATATACCAACAACACCTCGGCGCTCCGCGCCGGCTGATTCCATCAGCCGCGCCCGAAACCTTCCCGCGCAAGCTCCCAGCAAAGCCTCCGCGCAGCGGATGGCTGCTATGGGGAAAACTTGCATGATGACGGTCGTGTGGCTCTTAGGGCTGCATTAGGCAAAAGCTAATCTCCCTGCTAAACGTCCAAGCGAAGCGCGTTTTTAGCAGGGAGATTTAATAAGCTTTGCCGTTGCAGCCCTTAGAGCCACTAGACAAGGAAGCCCGCAAGTTTTCCCCATAGCAGCCATCCACTGCACAGAAGCTTCGTTGGGAACTTCCGCGGGAACCCGGCAGCCACCTCTACTCCGGAATCTGCTGTGTAATACAGTGTATATTCCCCCCGCCTAGTATTATATCTCTCGCATATATTCCAATAACTTCTCTGTCCGGCATAAGCTCCGCTAAAAGCTTAACTGCCGCCTCATCATTATCATCACCAAACTGTGGAACAAGTACAACTCCATTCGATATATAGAAATTGGCATAGCTTGCAGCAAGTCTCTCTCCTGCTTCTCTCACATCCTCGCCATCTTCAAATTCATATCCCTTAAGCTCATCCTCAGTTACCGTCACAGGAATCTTAGGAATATGAAGCTTATGCACATTAATCCTTCTTCCTCTGGCATCAGTCTCACACATAAGCACATCTAAATCAGCTTTAGAATATTCGTACTGAGGGTCATTCTCATCATCCGTCCAGGCAAGCACCACATTAGCAGGTGATGTAAATGCACATACATTATCTACATGCTCATTAGTCTCATCATTATATATTCCATAAGGAAGCCATATAATCTTGCTTACGCCAAGATAATCCATAAGCTTTGCTTCAATCTGCTCCCTGGTAAGTTCCGGATTACGTCCCTTACTAAGAAGACAGCGTTCAGTTACAATAGCTGTTCCCTCGCCATCAACATGAATAGACCCACCTTCCAGCACAAATGGAGATGCATCATAATAATCATAACCAGTACTGTCACAGAATTTTGATGCTGCTTTGTCATCCTTATCCCAGTTGGCATATAACCCATCATAATCTCCGCCCCACGCATTAAATGTCCAGTTAATTCCACGGACACATCTTGCCTGTGAAGCTTCTTTAACCACATATGTAGGTCCGACATCCCTCGCCCATGCATCATCCGAATCAATCACAGTCACATGAATATTATCTTTAACATCTGATGAATTCTTGGAACCACAATCTGACAAAAGATACTCACGAACCTCTTTAACATGTTCAGAATCGCAGAGCATATACATTTTTTCATGCTCTGCAATTATTCCTGCAATCCTGGCAAATACTTTCTTGGCTGCAACACCGCCATTAGGCCATGATCCTGGTCTTACCGGCCATATCATAATTGTTCCTGCATGTTTTTCAAATTCCGCTGGCATATGAAATCCATCACGCAGCGGCACTGAATTATTAATAATCATATTACGATAATCTTTCCTTAAAATCACTATATCCAAACTTTTTTACAAGACTGCACTCTGTTCCAGACAGCTTATATATAGAAGGAAGTGGTATTCCATTAAATGTGTTATTCTTAACCATTGAGTATATTGCCATATCTTTGAACACAAGTCTGTCTCCTATATGGATTTCATGGTCAAATGTGTAGTCTCCGATTATATCACCGGCAAGACATGTATAAGAAGACAGCCTGTACAGGAATGCTTCTTTAGCTTCTTCATCTGAAGCTATAACAGCTCCCTCAAGTGGCGGTGTATAAGGCATCTCAAGCACATCAGGCATGTGGCACGCCGCTGAGGCATCAAGAATAAGTGTCTTGATTCCATTGTCAACAATATCCATAACCTCTGTAACAAGATAACCCGCATTGAGTGCAACAGCCTCTCCCGGTTCAAGATAAACCATCACATTGTATCTGTCACGGATTCGCTCTATACAGCTTATAAGCTTATCAATATCATAATCATCTCTTGTTATATGATGTCCACCGCCAAAATTAATCCATGACATCTGTCCCATATATTTTCCAAATGAAGCTTCAAGCGCATCAAGCGTTTTTTCAAGGTCATCTGAATTTTGTTCGCATAGTGTATGAAAATGCAGTCCTGATATACCATCAAGCAATTCTGGTTCAGTTTTAAGTGCATCCTCCAGATTACTTATGGTAACGCCAAGCCTTGAACCCGGTGAACATGGGTCATATATGGCATGCTCGCCCTGCGTTGAACATTCAGGATTAACACGCAGTCCTATACTTACACCGGCATCAATACACTGCTTCTTAAATTTCTTTAACTGATTAACAGAATTAAATACAATATGATCACATATCTTCACCAGCTCATCCATATCTTCCTGCTTAAATGCCGGTGCAAACACATGGTTTTCCTTACCCATCTCTTCTTTTCCAAGTCTCGCCTCGAAAAGTCCGCTCGCCGTAGTTCCGCTTATATACCTTCCAATTAGTCCATACTCACAAAAGTTAGAGAAAGCTTTCTGTGCCAGTAATATATGACATCCTGTTCTATCCTGCACATTTTTTAAAATCTCAAGGTTCTCTATCAGTTTATTCTCATCAATAATATATGATGGTGTTTCTATTTCGCTGAATTTCATATTCATTTAATTATAATCCCATTCAATTAAAATGTTTAACTATCAGTCAACAGTTACAGGATTCTCATCAACTACCCATGGAAGTCCCCATTTATTAAGAGCCTCCATATATGGGTCTGGATCAAATTCCTCTACATTGAACACACCTGTTCCCTTCCATGCACCTGTGACTACCATCATAGTACCAATCATGGCTGGAACACCTGTTGTATATGAGATAGCCTGTGATTCAACTTCCTTGTAACATTCCTGATGGTCGCAGACATTGTAAATATAGATTGTCTTTTCCTTTCCATCCTTCTTACCTGTAAATATACATCCGATATTAGTCTTTCCGACTGTTCTTGGGCCAAGTGTAGCTGGGTCTGGAAGAAGCTCTTTAAGAAGCTGTATTGGAACAACCTCAACTCCATTAACTTTTACAGGGTCAGTTCTTAACATACCGACATTTTCAAGACATTTCATATGAGTAAGATAGCTCTGTCCAAATGTCATGAAGAAACGTATTCTCTTGATTCCTGGTATATTCTTGGCAAGCGATTCAATCTCCTCATGATGAAGAAGATACATATCCTTCATTCCAACCTCTGGAAAATCATACTCTCTCTTGATTGACATAGCTGGTATCTCAACCCAGTGTCCATTCTCCCAGTATGAACCAGGTGCAGATACTTCACGCAGATTAATCTCCGGATTGAAATTAGTTGCAAATGGATATCCATGGTCGCCGCCATTGCAGTCAAGAATATCTATTGTCTCAATCTCATCAAAATAATGCTTTAACGCATACGCTGAGAATACGCTTGTAACACCCGGGTCAAACCCAGTTCCTAACAATGCCATAATTCCAGCATCTTCGTATGCCTTTTTATAATTCCACTGCCATGAGTAATCAAAATATGCAGAAAATCCCTCTTCCTTACATCTCTTCTCATATATAGCTCTCCATGCTGGGTCTTCTGTATCCTCTGCCTCATAGTTGGCTGTATCTATGTAATTCACCTTAGTCTTTAAACATGCATCCATAATAGTAAGATCCTGATATGGAAGTGCAAGATTCAGAACTGCATCTGGCTTATAGCTTTCTATAAGCTTAACAAGTTCATCAACATTATCAGCATCTACCTTAGCTGTTGTTATAACAGTCTTGGTTTTAGAAGATAATTTTTCCTTTAATGCATCACATTTGCTGACTGTTCTGCTTGCGATACATATCTCACTAAAAACTTCACTGTTTTGACAACATTTGTGAATTGCAACTGATGCCACGCCGCCGCAGCCAATAATTAATACTCTTGCCATTATCTTTCTTCCTCCTCAAGCATATCCTCCACATATTTAGGCAGCATAAAAGCTCCTCTGTGAAGGTTAGTAGTGTAATAATGTGTCTTTATGTTAAGCTTCTTCCATTCATCTGCCTTGAAATCATTAATTGGATGATACTTCTTGGAAGCAAAGCCAAACAACCAGTATCCTGATGAACATGTTGGAATATGTGCCTGATATACACGGCTTACTGGAAATGAGCGGTATGCCTTTCTATGCATTTTCACACATTCAGTCTTATCTTCCTGATAAAATGGACTTCCATGCTGATATACCATAATTCCATCTTCTTTAAGAGCCTTATAACAGCTTCCATAGAACTCCTTGGTAAATAAACCTTCTGTATATCCGAATGGATCAGTCGCATCATTGATAATAAGGTCATACTCATCTGTCTTGCTTCGTAAGAATCTGAGTCCATCCTGAATATATACATGGACTCTCTCATCATCAAGTCCTACTGCAAGTTCTGGGAAATGTTCCTTACAGACTTCGACCAGCATCTCATCTGGTTCAACAACGTCTATCCTCTCAATTGTCTTATACTGAGTAAGTTCTTTGGCTACACCGCCATCGCCACCACCGATTATAAGCACATTTTTAACATTAGGATGAACTGCCATAGGAACATGGGTAACCATCTCATCATATATAAACTCATCTTTTTCAGAAAAAAGTATATCTCCATCAAGTGCAAGAAACTTACCAAATTCATCAGATACTAATACATCTATTCTCTGACAGTCACTCACGCCTGAAAACAACTGTTTCTCTATTCTCATTGACAGCTTCACATTGGATGTATGAAGCTCAGAAAACCACATTTCCATCTGCTGACTCCTCCATGCACACTTAACTATTCAGATCTAAAACCATAAGATTATTAACCAATGGATCTTCTGTACCCTGCATTGAACATCCCTTTTCCTTAACATACACAATATATTCAATAATCTCTCTTGTAATCATCTCACCCGGAGCAAGAATTGGTATTCCCGGTGGATAACACATAACAAATTCTCCGCATATGCACCCTTCGGTCTTCTCAAGAGGAACGGATACTTTTCTTGCATAGAATGCTTCCTGTGGTGACTTTACAACATGAGGATTGACAAACTCACCACTCAACATGCCAGCTTTATCTTTCTTATATATTCTGGCTATATCAGCAAGCGCACCAACAAGTCTCTCGATATCCTGCAGTCTGTCTCCAATTGAAATATATGCAAGAATGTTGCTTACATCTCCAAATTCAATCTGGATATCATATTCATCCCTTAACAGGTCATACACTTCAATACCGGCGAGACCAATTCCTAATGTATGGACAGATAATTTGGTTACATCATAGTCAAATACGCTTGTTCCATTGATAAGCTCCTTGCCATATGCATAGTAACCACCTATCTCATTAATCTCTTTTCTTGCATATTCAGACATCTCCATAACTTTCTTGAAAGACTCCCTGCCGCGGAGTGCAAGATTTCTTCTGGAAATATCAAGGCTTGACAATAAAAGGTATGAACCACTCGTTGTCTGTGTAAGATTAATTATCTGTCGTACATAGTCAGAGTTAACACCTTTGTTAGTAAGAAGTATTGAACTCTGGGTCAGGCTTCCTCCTGATTTGTGCATGGAAATAGCAGCCATGTCTGCTCCTGCCTCCATAGCTGATACAGGAAGATCTGGCTGGAAATATAGATGTGTTCCGTGCGCCTCATCGGCAAGCACCATCATTCCATG
The DNA here is from genome assembly GCA_934359185.1 of uncultured Lachnospira sp. Taxonomy (GTDB): domain Bacteria; phylum Bacillota; class Clostridia; order Lachnospirales; family Lachnospiraceae; genus Lachnospira. The sequence continues at coordinate 119,050 of CAKRLE010000004.1, forward strand.
CGAATGGGCAAGCCTGACTATGGAGCGTATATCTGAACATATACCATAATATGTTGGATTATTAACAAATACTGCTTTAGCATCAGGATTGCTCTCTATTGCTTCACGCACCCTGTCCAATTCCATTCCAAGAGATATTCCAAGCTCTGGATTAATCTCTGGATTAACATACACAGGAACTGCACCACAAAGCACAAGTGCATTAATTGCACTCTTATGTACATTTCTGGGAAGTATTATCTTATCGCCTCTCTTGCAAGCTGAAAGAATCATAGCCTGCACGGCAGATGTCGTTCCACCCACCATTAAAAAAGCATTATCTGCATGAAAAGCCTCTGCTGTCAGCTCCTCTGCATCTCTGATTACGGATACTGGATGGCATAGATTATCCAGTGGTTTCATTGAATTAACATCAATCCCTACACATTTTTCACCAAGCAATTCTACAAGTTCAGGATTACCTCTGCCTCTCTTGTGCCCTGGCACATCAAACGGAACAACTCTCTGCCTCCTGAGCTTATCAAGTGCCTCATATATAGGCGCTCTTGTCTGATCTGTCACCCCTTTGCAACCTCCAACAATTATATTTTTATTGTATACAACTTTTAATTACATCAACCACTTTAGCATAGTCTTTTTCAATTTCCGGCATCTTTGCAACCGCTGAATCAATATCGCCAGCCCTCAGAAATTCTGTTGACTCGCTTACCGATTTTGCAAGTACGGCTAAAGAAAGATTACCGCATACACCCTTAAGTGTATGTGCTGCCCGAAAAGCCATATCTATATCACGTTCGTCTAAACCCTGTCTTAATGATGCCATATTAGGATCATCAGGAAATTTTACCAGAAACTTTATAAACAAAGTATCATTGTCCATAAATCTCTCCATGGCATTATCAACATCTATTCCTGACTCTGCTAATTTGTTCTTAAGGGAATCCTCCACGTCATCACACCTCCGATATTATCAATATGACTTCTTACAGCTCATGTAATACATATGGCATATATCATACCACATATGTTGTAATTCAGCAATAAAAACACTCCTTAACTATCCAACCATTTTCCAACAATCTGTGCTAATTTTTTTATATCGACCGGCTTGGATATATGGTCACTCAGCCCTGCATTTTTAGATGCTTTTACATCCTGTGAAAATGCATTGGCAGTCATGGCTATTATAGGAATATCTCCTCTTTCCATCTTCCTTATATTACGTGTAGCTTCATAGCCGTCCATAACCGGCATCTGAATGTCCATGAATATAATGTCATATTCTGGATTATTGCTATACATTTTAACTGCCTCTTTACCGTCAGCTGCCTCATCAACATTTAAATTCATCATCTCAAGAATTTCTCTGGCAACTTCCCTGTTCATCTCTTTGTCATCTACAAGAAGTACTTTTTTACCTCCAAAATCATATTCATAAGAAGTCTTTTTTATGCTTCTTACAATGTCTGATGCGCTTGTCTTTGTATTTTCAAAAAGCACATCATCAAATCTGTTTAATCTCTGTCTGCAGTATTCCATATCAAATGATACAGTAAATCTGCTTCCTTTATCCAGCTGGCTTTCAACCTTAATACTGCCGCCCATCAGATCAATAATATTTTTTGTTATTGGCATTCCAAGTCCTGTTCCCTGCACATATGTTGTCCGCTCATCCAGATGTCTTGAAAATGGATCAAATATCTGTTCCATAAAGTCTTTTGACATTCCAATTCCATCATCTTCAAATATAAAAACATATCTGTTCTTCTTACTGTTTTCAAGTTCCTGTTCTTTAATTGTAATATGTACATGCCCTTTAGACGACGTGTATTTAACTGCATTAGATGCAATATTAATAAACACCTGATGAAGCTTTAACTCATCTCCATGGACATTAGGATGTATAAGCTCGTCCATATCTATTGTAAATACATGTTCCTTACTTATTATCTGTGGCATAAGCATGCTTTCGAGTTCACGGAACATTGATGGTATATTAACAATCTCTTCATTAATCCTGACTGTTTTTGATTCAATCTTACTAAGATCTAATATATCATTAATAAGATTAAGAAGATGTCTGCTTGATATTGATATCTTATCCAGACAATCTCTTACCTTTTCCTTATCGTCGCAGTAATATCTGGCAATATCAACCATTCCTATAATACTGTTCATAGGAGTACGGATGTCATGTGACATATGTGATAAAAATTCTGTCTTAGCTGAATTAGCTGAATTAGCTGATTCAATTGCACTCTGTAATATAGCTGTCTGTCTGTCTTTTTCTCTTACATATTCATCTATATTCTGTATAGACATTGTTACAGATATTGGAATACCCTCTTTTCTTTCACATACAGTAAAGCAGGTTTTGCACCATGCAAATGAACCGTCTTCAATTCTTCTTATGTATCTGTATTCTGTATGCTTATTATGCATAAGAGCCTTTGTTATGCTTTCCGCAGTCAAAAGAGTTCTCATACGCTTTCTGTCTTCCTCATCTGTTATATACATTTCAACATGCTCATCAACTGCCGTTTTATAGCTGCCGCGCTGCTCAATGTTATTTCTGTCCGGATAAACCATACAGTAATAATCATCTTCAAGATTGACATAATAAATCTCCATATATGCGCCAACTGTACTGAGCACACTTTGTTCAAATATTCTGTCATCTGTGAGGTCTTTCTCTGCAAGTATAACTGTGTCAGTATCAAGATATTCATTCTGAAACACGATGGAATCTGACACCCAGCCAGGTCGGTTTTTATATCTTGTCTTAAATTCCTGTTCAAGATACCTTGTCCCATCTGTTATATGTTGTCTGATTTTTTCAATATCCACAAATTGTCTGAAATGTTCAATTTCTGATTCACTATAAAAATCTTTTTTAAATTCCAGCCATCTGTCAAAGTCATATATACATCCCTGTTCTATTTCATCCTGATCTTTAAGACAGTATATCCTATTACTCTTTGTGTTAATCTCATATATTTTGGTGAACATATACCCATTAGATAACAGCACACACGTACGGTTATCCAGAACTTTCTGGATGTCATCCACAAGACGCACAGAACTTATCCATATCTTATGTCCATCCTGATCATTGCCGATAGTTCTTACATCCTGAATCCATACTGGTTTCCCTTGTCTGTTAAGGACTCTGTATTCACTTCGGATTCCATTCTGTGCTTCCTTGGAATCTTTATCCTCAATCAGTTTTTTTAATAGACCTTTATACCATGCCCTGTCTGGACCATATACTATATTTAATATATGATTATCTGTAACTTCTATAAAATCATCATAAGTGTATCCAATAATATTCAATGCAAACTCGCTTATAAAATTAAGTGTTAATTCATCATCAAAATAGCCACTGACAACACCGACTGCGGTATTATCGGTAAGAATCCTACTTATTTTGTCCTGCATCTCATCTGTAACTTCTAATTTATTATCATCTCCAAAGTACACGTGTTCTTTATAATAACATTTCATATGCCCTATCCTATTCTGATTTATTCAATCCTACATAATTCGACTTAAATCACATTGGAATAATAGCATATAAGCTATGTGCCTACAATACGGACAAAGCTCTTATTTATCGCAAGTTACGACACTCTTCGACATATCATCTATGATGTCAGGAAGCTGCCTTATATCTGTAATCCGGTAATCTGGCAATATAAGACCACAAGAGTCCATCCCCTTGTTTTTTCTATCATACCATATGGTCTTTATTCCGGCATTAATTCCACCCTGGATGTCAGATGTAAGACTATCACCTGCAATCACTGACTCACTTCTGTCGAACTCCGGTATCTGTGCAAAACATTTGTCAAAAAACTCTTTTGACGGTTTATCAGCACCTATCTTCTCTGATATGAATATCTTCTTAAAACATGATGTAACTGATGCATCAGAAAGCCTGCCTGTCTGAACCTTATACGTGCCATTAGAAACAAGATACAGGTCATACTTATCTTTAAGTGTAAATACTGTATCTTCTGCTCCTTCAATATAATAATGTCCCTGTGACAAAGCATTTTCATAGAATGCAGCCGCCTGCACTGCATCTGCATCAACTTCTATCGCATCAAGAAACAATGCGAATCTTTTTACCTTCAGCTCACTTCTCTGAATCTGTCCTTTTTCCAGAAGCTTCCACATAGAATCATTAATTTTACTATATATAGGCACAAATGACTCTTCCGCATCCACTCCAAGATGAGAAAGAGTCTTTAAAATCGCAATGCGCTCTGCCTTGCTGAAATCAAACAGTGTTTCATCTAAATCCAAAAATATATTGCGTATCACGTTTTCCCCTCCATCGCCATTACATCTGATTAATATAATTGTACAATGCAAGGCATACGCAAAGCAATATTAATTTACACTGTCATCATGATAATACTTTCCATCTGGGCCAAGCTTCCATATCTTAATATATTGGTTTTCTTTGATATCAAATATATCACGTATTCTGCTCTTGATATCCGGATCATATATTGGTGCAGCAATTTCAACCCTTCTTTCCATATTTCTGGTCATGAAGTCTGCCGAAGCTATATATATATTATCCCTGTCAGGTGTTCCAAATATATATATTCTTGAATGTTCAAGGAATCTGCCAACTGCACTTTTAACGGTTATATTATCAGTATATCCTTCTATTCCAGGAACCAGACAGCATATTCCCCTTATTACCATCTCAACCCTGACACCAGCCTGTGAACACTCAACCAGCTTATCAATTATCTCTTTGTCAGTAAGGGAATTAATCTTGATTCCCACATAACCTGGTTCTCCATTCTTAACATGATTAATCTCATCATTCATCATCTGCAGGACTTCTCTTTTAAGACATTTAGGAGCAACAAGAAGTGACACAGTATTATCTATGAATTCCTCCATGCAGAGTTTGGTAAATGTCTCGGCAGCCTCTTTACCAATAGTCTTATTGGCTGTCATAAGACTTAAATCTGTGTACTGCTTAGCTGTCTTTTCATTATAATTACCTGTTCCAATCTGGGTTATGTAATTAATTCTGCCTTCATCCTGATATGTTATAAGACAAAGCTTTGAATGAACCTTCGTATGATCAAGTCCATATACTATACGGCACCCGGCATCTTCCAGTCTTCTTGACCATTCAATGTTATTTTCTTCATCAAATCTTGCCCTCAGTTCAACAAGTACCACAACCTCTTTGCCATTCTCAGCAGCATTGATAAGAGACTCTATTATCTGTGAATTCTTGGCAACACGATATAGCGTCATCTTAATTGATACGACCCTGTTATCATTGCCAGCCTCATTGAGAAGCCGCAGGAATGGGTTCATGCTTTCATATGGGTAAAACAGCAATCTGTCTTTCTCTTCTATAATTGATATCATGCTCCGTGAAGAATTAGCCCATGCTGGAACTTTAGCCACATGTCTTTCATAGAATAACTTTTTTTCCGTTCTAAGGATATCCTGTATATCAAATACAAATGACAAATCAAGCGGTGCCTCTGAATAAAATATCTGTTCCTGCTTTAATTCAAGTTCCTTACACAGATTAAGGATTATCGTTTCATCAAGCAGTCTTGAATATTCCATCTTGACAGGGCACAGTCTCTTTCTCTGGCGAATCATTCTTTCCATAGTGTCACGATAATCAGCATCCTCATTATCAACTGCCTCATCAACGTCAATATCAGCATTTCTTATAATTCTTATCAGCGATTTGCTCTTTATCTGATACTTTTCAAATATCTTAGGCATAAAATGAAGAATCAGCTCTTCAACCAGCATAAATTTCTTATTATCCGAAGGAATTGGAACAAGTCTTGAAAATACACCATTGCTGCAAGGTACAATTCCTATCTTATCGCTGTTTTTCTTTCCAAGAAGCGCTACCGCATATATCTCCTTATTCTTCATAAATGGAAATGGCTGCTTCTTGCCTACTATCTGTGGTGACAAAAGTGGCAGAATTGATTCTTTGAAATATTTTTCCAGATATACTGCATCACTGTAATCTATATCATTAAAATTCAGAATCTTAATTCCGTAATCTTCCAGCTGCAGCATAAGATCCCTGTATACAGCATCCTTTTTTCGTGTAAGATCTCTTGACTCTTTAAATATAGTTGTAAGCTGCTCCTTTGCTGTCATGTTGGTTTTATTATCACTCTTATCCTGTGAAAACAGCATCTGATCATACAACGAGCCAACTCTTACCATAAAAAATTCATCCAGATTACTCTGAAATATTGATGAAAATGTTAGCTTTTCACATAATGGAACATTGCTGTCTTCTGCCTCTAACAACACTCTTTCATTAAATTTCAGCCATGACAATTCCCTGTTCTGATAATATCCCTTTATATTTTTCATAATGCTTTATCCCTCGTTTCCCATGCAGATTCCTAAATCTCTTGCCTGTCTGACAAGCTGGCCATCTGCATCTACCATCTTTGTTTTTCCAGCCACTTTTTCTAACTCAACATATTCAATTTCATTATTATCAACGCAGACCATGTATCCATACCTCTTATTAATAATAAGCTTTGCTGCTTCAACTCCAAGCCTTGTCGCCAATACCCTGTCATATGGAACCGGACTGCCGCCACGCTGCACATGGCCTGGTACCGTAACACGCACTTCCTGCCCTGTCATTAATGATATAGCATTGCCAAGCCTGTATGCTGCTGATGGATAGCCATCATTTTTCCATAATTCCTTCAGCTCCCGTTTTGGCATTGCCGCCTCTTCTTTAGACAAAGCTCCCTCTGCCATTGCTATTATTGTGAATTTCTTGCCATTTTCAGTTCTTCTGTTAATTGCTTCGGCAATAACATTAATATCATATGGTATCTCCGGTATAAGTATTACATCCGCTCCGCTCGCAAGTCCTGCATTAAGTGTAAGCCATCCTGTCTTGTGTCCCATAACTTCAACAATGAAGACCCTGCTGTGCGAAGCCGCTGTAGTATGTATACAGTCAATTGCATTAGCCGCTATATCCATAGCTGACTGATAACCAAAGCTGACATGTGTCTTTGCAAGGTCATTGTCTATCGTCTTAGGCAGTGTCACGATGTTAAGATTTTTCTGTTTAAGGGCAAGTGCTGTCTTATGAGAACCATTACCGCCAAGAATCACGAGGCAGTCAAGCTCTAATGACTTATATGTAGATATCATTGATTCAATTTTATCTGTTCCATCCTCAAGCGGTACACCGATATATTTAAAAGGTGTTCTTGAAGTCCCAAGGATTGTTCCACCTATATTAAGTATTCCTGAGAAATCTTCCTGTGTCATAATCTTATATTCATTTCTCATAAGGCCCTTATATCCATCTATAAATCCATATATAACTGTGTCCTTTGACAGATTAAACAATGTCTTTGCCACTCCGCGCATGGCTGCATTAAGCGCCTGGCAATCGCCGCCACTTGTAAGCATTCCAACTTTAATCATGATTTCCTCCTCTTCCGAATAAAATAATCTGATTTCATTTTTCACAAGTATAAGTGTGTAATGTAAAATCTAATACATGTTCTATGTTAAATCTGTGTAAATTATTTTACATAAATATAAACTACACTTGAAAATCCATATTTATGCGGATTACACTAAATTAAAATTTATGTTTGACAATGATGATATGCAGTGATATACTTTGATTGTTAAAAAAATATCAATCATTTCATTTATGGAGGTAAAGAAAATGGCTGAAAGGAAAAATGAAAGCTTTGTTGTTGATTCTGTTGAAGCTTTAGAGAAGAAGCTCGCGCAGATTAGGGAGGCGCAGAGAATATTCGCAACTTACACACAGGAGCAGGTCGACAAGATATTTACTGCTGCTGCAATTGCTGCCAACCAGGCAAGAATCCCTCTTGCTAAACAGGCTGTCGCAGAGACAGGCATGGGTATTGTTGAGGATAAAGTTATCAAGAATCATTTCGCATCTGAGTATATTTATAATACTTACAGAGACACCAAGACATGCGGTGTTATCGAAGAGAACAAATCATTTGGCATCAGGAAAATCGCCGAACCAATTGGCGTTATCGCTGCTGTTATTCCAACAACCAATCCAACATCAACTGCTATATTCAAGAGTCTGATATCATTAAAGACGAGAAATGGTATCATAATAAGTCCACATCCTCGTGCTAAAGCAAGTACTATTGCTGCTGCAAAGGTTGTTCTTGATGCTGCAGTTAAGGCTGGTGCACCAGAAAATATAATCGGATGGATTGATGTTCCTTCTCTTGATTTAACTAATATGGTTATGAAGGAAGCTGATATAATACTTGCAACTGGCGGTCCAGGTATGGTTAAGGCTGCTTACTCATCAGGCAAACCTGCACTCGGTGTTGGTCCAGGTAATACTCCTGCAATCATTGACAGCTCAGCAGATGTTACATTAGCTGTCAATTCAATTATCCATTCAAAGACATTTGATAATGGTATGATATGTGCATCAGAGCAGTCAGTAATCGTAGATACCAAGTTATATAAACAGGTAAAGGACGAATTTACAACAAGAGGATGCCACTTCCTTACTAAGACAGAGCTTGACAAAGTCCGTAAGACTATCCTTATCAACGGCTCACTCAATGCCAAGATTGTTGGACAGAGTGCATATAATATAGGAAAACTTGCAGGCATAACTGTTCCAGAAAACACTAAGATTCTTATCGGTGAAGTTACTTCTGTTGATTTATCAGAGGAATTTGCACATGAGAAGCTTTCTCCAGTTCTTGCAATGTATAAGGCTACAGATTTTGAAGATGCACTTGCAAAAGCTAAACAGCTTGTAGCTGATGGCGGATACGGCCATACATCTTCATTATATATTAATATAGAGACACAGCAGGATAAAATAGCTGTCTTCCAGGAAGCCATGAAGACATGCCGAATCCTTATCAACACTCCTTCTTCACAGGGCGGTATTGGTGATATCTACAATTTCATGCTCACTCCATCACTCACACTTGGATGCGGTTCATGGGGCGGCAACTCTGTTTCAGAAAATGTAGGCGTTAAACACCTTTTGAACATCAAAACCGTCGCAGAAAGGAGAGAAAATATGCTGTGGTTTAGAGCTCCTGAAAAGGTTTACTTCAAGAAGGGCTGCCTTCCTGTTGCTCTTGATGAGTTAAAGAATGTATTAGGCAAGAAGAAAGTATTTATTGTTACTGACCAGTTCCTTTATAAGAATGGATACACAAAGTGTGTTACAGATAAGCTTGATGAACTTGGTATTGTTCATACAACATTCTATGATGTAGCACCAGACCCAACACTTGCATGTGCTAAAGAAGGTGCCAAGGCTATGACATCATTTGAGCCAGACTGCATCATCGCTATAGGTGGTGGTTCAGCAATGGATGCTGGTAAGATTATGTGGGTTATGTATGAGCATCCTGAAGTAGATTTCATGGATATGGCAATGCGTTTCATGGATATCAGAAAACGTATCTATACATTCCCTAAGATGGGTGAAAAAGCTTACTTCATAGCTGTTCCAACTTCTTCTGGTACTGGTTCAGAGGTTACACCATTCGCAGTTATCACAGACGAAGAGACAGGAATCAAATATCCGCTTGCTGATTATGAACTTCTTCCTAAGATGGCTATTATTGATGCTGACATGTGTATGGATCAGCCTAAGGGACTTACAGCTGCTTCCGGTATTGATGCTCTCACACATGCACTTGAAGCTTACGCTTCTATTATGTCAACAGAATACACAGATGGTCTTGCATTAAAGGCTATGAAGAATATATTTGATTACCTTCCAGCAGCATATGAAAATGGAGCACATGATGCAATTGCAAGAGAAAAGATGGCTACTGCTTCTACTATGGCTGGTATGGCATTCGCCAATGCTTTCCTTGGATTATGCCACTCTATGGCTCACAAGCTTGGTGCATTCCATCATCTTCCACATGGTATCGCTAACGCTGTACTTATCACAGATATCATGCGATACAATGCCGCTGAGGTTCCTGCCAAGATGGGTACATTCCCACAGTACAGCTATCCTCACTGCAAGGAAAGATATCTTGAATGTGCTAACTTCCTTGGAATTCAGGGCAAGAACGATGACGAGAAGTTCGAGAACTTCTTAGCTGCTATCGAAGACCTCAAGAAGAAGGTCGGCATTAAGAAGACTATTAAAGACTATGGTGTTGATGAAAAGTATTTCTTAGAGACACTTGACGATATGGTTGAGAAGGCATTTGATGACCAGTGTACAGGTGCTAACCCTAGATATCCTCTTATGTCAGAGATTAAAGCTATGTATCTTAAGGCTTATTACGGAAAGTAATCAGGAAGGAGAATAAACTATGAAAAAATGTATTTATAAAGGTTCACAGAAATCTGTCTACCTTGATGGCGACAAAGTTTCTAAAGTATTCGCCCTGTCTTACAACAAATCAGACGTATTATATGAAGCATTAAATACATCCAGAGTTGAAGATACAGGACTTGACATTCCTAAATTATTAAGTGTATCTGTTGATGATGGCCAGTGGGTCATCACCAGCCAGTATGCCAAGGGAAGTACTCTTGAAGAACTTCTTAAAGCACACCCAGAAAACACAGACAGCTATATTGAAGCTATGGTTGATTTCCAGATATCATTCAACAAGAGAAGTAATCCTCTTCTTCTGTCTCTTAAAAGTAAATTAAACAGACAGATTAAAGAGCTTAATGTTGATGAACATATCAAATATGAACTTGAATCAAGACTTGAGGAACTTCCTACACATAACAAGCTGTGCCATGGTGACTATTGTCCAGAAAATATTATTGTTACAACTGACAAGAACAACAAAATCACTGGCATAACAGCCGTTGACTGGGTTCATGCAACTAAGGGCAACGCAAGTGCTGATGTAGCTAATACATACCTCACACTTAAGCTCTCTGACGAGAAGCTTGCTGATAAATATATCAAGCTTTTCTGCGAGAAGACTTCAACTGACATGAAATATGTCAATAAGTGGATGCCTATTGTAGCTGCAGCCAGACTTACTAAAAAGAAACCTGATGAAAAGGCTATGCTTGAATCAATGATTGATATATGCGATTTCCAGTAAAATCAGACTGATTATGCTCCTATCGCACCCCCTTACATAACTCCCCAGAGATTCCTAACATCTGACAATGCAGATATAAAGGGCTCTGGGGAGCTTTTTATATTTGCATAACAAATTTTATAATTGTTTAATAATAAAATTAGCACTCACCTCTTGACAGTGCTAACAATTAGGTATATAACATAGGCAAGAACAAAGGAAAGGGATTAATTCCAGAGTTCAAAAGTAACATGGCAATAGGTTTTATAAGAGAAAAGGAGAGATGACTTATGTTAATGCCTAGTATTTTTGGAGAGAACTTATTTAATGATGATTGGATGGACTTTAATTTCCCTGATATTGATAAAGCCTTATATGGTAAACATGCACAGAATGTTATGAAGACTGATGTCAGAGAAACAGAATCTGGCTATGAATTAGATGTTGATCTTCCTGGTTTTAAGAAAGATGAAATCAGTGCACAGCTTGACAATGGATACCTTACAATCAGTGCCGCTAAGGGACTTGATAAGGATGAGGAAAAGAAGAATGGCAAGTATATCCGCAAGGAGCGTTATGCCGGTGCTATGAGCAGAAGCTTCTATGTTGGTGATGGTCTTAGCCAGAGCGATATCAAAGCTAAATATGAAGACGGTATCCTTAAAATCAGCGTTCCGAAGATGGATAAGAAGGCTATCGAAAGCAGTAAGACAATTGCTATCGAAGGATAATCCGACTGACAGCTCCAACCCCTATAAGTTGTTAAATAATAAAATGTGCATCATATCTTATGGTGCATAGAAAGCCCCCGGCAGGTGTGTTACCTGCCGGGGGTGTTTCGTTATATAGCAGACCACCATTATGACTGCTATTTATACTGTTCCTGTGATAACAAGGGTACTTACACCCGGATTGACAATCCATGCTCCAGTTGTAGCATCCTGCGCATATGTTGCAGCCGGAACTGTTATCTGACCGGCAACGCTTGCAAAGGCTCCTGTTGTCTCATCATATGTGTAATTCGTTCCTGCTGTCCATGCTGTTCCATTGAATGTGGCTGTCAGGTTGGTAAGAATTGGGTCAAATGTGTCTGTGACAACTACATTTGTTGCTGCATCTGCTGCTGCGTTACCTATATTCTGTATAAGGAATGTGTAGGTAAGAGTTCCATTTTCTGTAACAGGAACCGGGCTTACTGACTTAGTGATTATAAGGATTGGCTCATTCTCAGATGTCACTGTCTCTGTTACTGTAATAGGTGTAACTCCTCCACCGCTGATAACTGCCGTGTTGGTTATTGTCGCATTAGTAGCTAATGGAGCATACTGGTTAACCTCCGCCTCATATATTATAGTTGCATTGCCACCGGCAGGAATGTTTATTCCTGTTATAGCGAGTGGCGGACCTGCTGTTACTGCTGGTGCTGTCTGAACAACGCCATTCACATAATACTTAACTGTTCCTTCAACATAAGTCAATGGAGTAACTGTTGTTGTATCAAATGCGTATGCTCCCAGATTGTCTGTAAGTGTGATATTGTTGAATGCTGTTGTACCTGAATTAACGATACTTATAATATAAGTTATAGTATCATTCTGCCCATATGTGCTTCTCACTGCTGTCTTCGTAGCAGATAATACCTCTAAAATCTCGCCAACTGCTATATTAGAATTGGCAACTGAATTGCCATAACGAAGCTGCGCCTGATTAGTAAATCTTGCCATATTAACTTTCCTCTCATATATTCGGTTATACTATAATATATGACAGTTATTTTTATTGTTTACTGGAGGGCTTGTCATATACTTGCAGTTGATATTTAATATTATATGTTGACATATTATATTTAAAATGATACAATACTATTTGTATACAGAATATACAGTGTCGGCACCTATAATTATGAAAGGATTTGAATGACAGATAAACTAAATATCAAAGACTCTGTCCAGAATGATATAATTCTTAAGGAATTCTGGAGAGATAACGCAAGATTCGCTGATTTATTTAATGCTGTTATATTTAACGGCAGGCAGATTATTAAACCTGACGAATTGCAAGAGCTTGATACCGATATTTCAGGTACAATCAGCATGAAGAATTACAGTGAATCCCCTTGGGATGGACCTGTATGTCTAAGCGATATGATGTACGACATGCCTGATGACATACACAATATCTTTTCTGACTATAAGCTTAATCTTGTCCAGATACTTGATTCCAATCAATATAAATTTTATAATGAAATGGAACCTACATTATGAAATTGATAGCTAAGATAACATCTTATCCACGTCTGATGGATATATGTGACAATAATAAAAGCGATGGAGGCGAGATTATGCCATGTAAAGCATTACAGGAGATGTTTGACGAACAACAGAAAATTGGAAGAAATAACAGTACTATTCAAGCAATTCAAAATAAGCTCATCACTGTGTTTAATTTAACAGTGATGAGCTTTATACATATTCTGCATTCCAATGATTATTTTGCCATTCTAATATGGTATAAAAAAACCTTCAGGTCCACGAGTTGACAGTGATGATCCATATTCAACCAGCTTAATAATTAAAAATGCCACTATTATCACTGCAATAATAACACCTATTGTTATAAGTACCTTCTTCATATTATATCCCTCCTTCTACATATATATTTACGTATTTTATATTTTAAAAGTTATCCATTTTTTAATATAATAACTTTTGAAATCATATTTAACTCTATAACCCATCATTCCTCAATTGACTATCAGACTGCAATTATTCTTCCTGTTTTGGCATTAACTCTATGAGATATTGATATAACAGTTCTGTTCTCTGATACTCTCTTTAATGCTTCAAGAACCTGTTTTTCAGTCTGTGCATCAAGATTAGCAGTTATCTCGTCAAGTAACAGAAGCTTTGGCTTTGCCACAGCAGCTCTTGCAATTGATAGGAGCTGCCACTGTCCCTGTGAGAACAATTCTTGTGTGCATAGTGTATCGTATCCATTATCAAAATTCATAATGTCATCATCAAGACCAGCCAGTCTCGCCGCAGCCCTGACATCTTCCATGCTTATAGAATTATCATACAGTGCAATCTGGTCTTTAACTGTTCCCGGAACCATATGGAATGTCTGTTCAACATAACCAAACAGTTTACGTTTATCATCATCAGGAATATCATATGTATTGATACCACTGATGCGCACCTCTCCTTTCTGTGGCTCGTATAAGCCAAGCAGAAGCTTGAATATAGTACTCTTACCAGCTCCTGTTCTTCCTGAAAGTGTAACCTGCTCTCCCTCATTGACATAGAAGCTGAGATTTTTAAGTACGTCTTTTTCATCATAGCCAAATGTTACATCATTAAATTCTACATATGGCACATCTTTTTCATGCGCAGAATCTGTATATCCTGTTGCAATGTCCGATTTATTCAATAATTCATCCTGTGCAAAAAACTCATTAATTCTGTGGACACCAGCAATTGCTGACTGTATCGTCTGAATCTCCATTCCGAGGCTCTCTATTGGCGAGAATATCTGTGATATATATTTAATTACGGCAACAGCTGTACCCGCTGACATTCCAAAAAGTGCAAGAACAGCGTCATTGCCCGATGCTGACAATAACATGACACCTGCAACAACCATTGCATTGAGTATTAATATTACTGGAGAATATATGGCATCATAGAAATTGGTTTTATCAACAGCTTTATAACTATCATCAATGTATGTATCATAACGCTGCTCCATATATCTTTCTTTTCCAAGACAATGGATTGTCCTGATATTGTGAAGAGTCTCTGGAACATGTCCTGACGCCCGTCCTACAGCTCTGCGGTTTTCAATCTGTGCTGCAAGCATGTTCTTCTGCACTACTCTTGTAAACATAAATATAAATGGAATTAATACCACAAGAACAATAGCAAGTCCCTGATTCTTAAACCATATAACAACAAGTATACTTATAATCTTACAGGCATCAGCAAACATACTTATAATACCGGATGTAAAAAGATTCTCAACTGTATCAACATCACCAACAAATCTTGATACAACTGTTCCGGGTTCCTGCTTATTCAGACAGTCTGCTGTCAGATGAATATATTTATCCATAAGACTGCTTCTCAACGAATGAGTAATCTTTTGTCCAAATACTGTAAGCAGCCCTTCTCTTGCGCTCTCTGTAAGCCCTGTAAGTACTGTAAACAGGAAATACATCATAACAAGCATAATTGAAACATCACCGCCACCTGTAATTGTATCTATCAGCCTGGCAAGAACGAGTGGTGGTATAAGTGCAGCAACAACTGCACCTGTCACAGTCACAACAATACCTGAGGATAATAATATATGTTCTTTAACAGTATTTAAAATAACACTTTTTACATTTCTGTTCTTATTCATAACACTGCCTCCTACATCTGTGACTGAACATTGTAAAGTTTTGAATATTCCGGACATTGCTTCATTATTTCCACATGTGTTCCAACTACTGTATGTCCATCTTCCATCCACATTACCTTATCCATCTCTGGAAACAGATAAAGTCTGTGCGATATAATAATCACGATACTGTCAGATGCCATTTTTCTCAGATTATTAAAAACCTGCTCCTCTGTATCCTTGTCCAGAGCTGAAAATGGGTCATCAAGAATCATAACTGGTCTCTTATGGCTGAGTGTCCTTGCAAGTGCCAGTCTCTGTGCCTGTCCACCTGACAATCTCACACCGCCATTGCCGACCATCGTGTCTATGCCATCTTCCATCTCTGATACTTCTTTGTCAAAACAGACTGCTTTTACATAATCTTTGGCATCAACATTGTCTCCCATAATGATATTATGTTTGATTGTATCATTAAATAATTCAGGATCATGACCAAGATAGCCGATAAATCCGGTCCGGTCTGCCAATGGCATATCCCTTAATTCTTTTCCGTCAATCCTGATGCTGCCCTCATATGGATATTCACAAAGAAATGTCTTTCCAAATGTTGATTTACCACATGCAACCGCACCAGTAACCCCTATTATCTGTCCGGGTTCTACCTTAAATGTCACATTTTTGTATACATTACTGCCACCAGGATATGCAAAACTTAAATTCTCTACTTCAAGCTCTGCACTGTCCTTAACCATGCCTGCATCATAATATTCGGCACTGCTCATAAGAGGTTTTATTCTTTTCCATGAAACCTGTGCTTTATGTACTGCATTAAACAACTTGGCAGCCCTGGATGACTTGACTGACAGCTTGGTAAAGCATGCAAGGAATGTTGTAAATGCAGCAACATCCCAGCTGCGCCAGCCTGTTCCAAGTACATTTCTGCTTCCAAAATATAGAACAAATATTATACCCGTCATTGAAATAATTCTATATAACGGCTGCATGACTGTTACCCATATATTAGAAAGCACCGCCCATTTTTCATAATCTGCCAGGTTCTTTTCGTATGCACATTTTCTGTCATTCTCACGTCCATATACACGATATGTAACCGCGTTGCTTGCTCTGTCAAGTGTGGCTGCACTTAAAATTCCTGACTGCTCCTTATATTCTGCGCCTGTTTTCTGGACATTACCTTTCATCTTTTCTGCAAGAATATATGACACTGGCATAAATATCATACTAAGCAGCGCAAGCCGCCAATCATACACAAGAAGCATTGCTGCGTATGCAACAAGCGCAACACCTGTATCAAATACTTCTGTTGTAAATTTTCTCATTCCCTCTACGCAGTCATCTACATCAAGTATGGCTTTAGTCATTATATTACCTGTGCCTTCATGTTCAAGCTCTATTCTGCTTTTGTGTACAAGCGTACTATAGAGAATCTCTTTCATGCGTTTGTTAACATTATTCGCAAACCGTCTTACATAGAATCTCTTGATATATCTTGATATCTGGACTACAGCAATAGATAATATATACGCTGTAACAAGAATAAGCATATCGCAAAATGCCGCATTTCCACCTAATATATCAACCAGGCAGCCTGTCATCTTTCCTTCAAACCATGGTCCTGCAAGAAGTCCGAAATTATATATAAGTCCTGATATTGTAACAATAATCAGCACGCCATATTCAGCCTTGAAATACGACATTATTCTGTCTGCCTGAAATGCTTTGCCATCACCTTTCATCACTATCTTCCTCCATATGACAATTCCCCGGTTATTATATCACATATATAAAAAATAGATGTACATATGCCCTTTTCGGATAATACATACATCTATTTTATAAAGTCAATATTTAATTGTTACCTTGTCAGATAAATTGTGACATAATCATCAATGTTTTCTAAGCTTGAATTCCTTTAACAATTCATCAAGAGATATAGCTGATGCTGTAAGCTCCTCACTTGTAGCAGATGTCTCCTCTGCTGCTGCTGAATTAGTCTGGATTACATCATTGATAGATACAATACCTGTCTTAATCTCCTTAACTGACTCTGCCTGCTTATCAGAAGAAACTCTGATATTGGCAACTTCCATAAGAATATCATCAAGATCAGTCATAACCTGATTCATAGCTTCGCCAGCTTCTTTAGTAATTCTGTTACCTGTCTCAACATCATGTAATGATTCTTCAATCAATGTCTTAGACATTGTTGCTGAATTAGCACTCTGCTCTGCAAGCTGTCTGATCTGGTCTGCAACTACTGCAAAGCCTCTTCCGTGTTCTCCTGCTCTTGCTGCCTCAATAGAAGCATTAAGTGAAAGAAGATTTGTCTGTGATGCAATATTCTCAATATCTGCAATAATCTTCTCGATATTCTGAGTTGTAGAATTAATCTTTTCCATCGCAGTTGTTAATTCCTGCATCTTATTCTGGCTGTCTGCTGCCTCGGCACCTACAACCTTAGCTTTATCATGAACTTTATCTGTTGACTTAGTATTTTCAAGTACATGTCCAGTAACAACCTCAATTGTAGTTGTAAGCTGCTGTACTGCTGCTGCCTGATTAGTAGCGCCCTCTGCTATATCCTGTGAACTCTCTGCGAGCTGTCCACTTCCTGTAGATACCTGTTCTGCTGATGACTGTATTCCCAGCATTGTGTCACTTATCTTCTCTACCATCTCATCAAGCTCGTTTAACACGCTCTTTAACTGTCCGACATACATGTCAGGACATGTACTCTCTACGTTAAAGTCTCCCTGTGAAAAATGTTCAACTACATGTAAAAGATCTGATACAATTGTCTTTAAAATATTAGCAGCTGTCTTAAGACTGTCTGAAAGCTCACCTAACTCATCATTACCTTCATAATCAATTGAAATATCAAAATCGCCTTCTGCAATCTGTTTAGATGCAGTAACCATCTGATTAAGTGGTCCTATAAGATTCTTTCCTAATGTATGCATTGTACGATAGTTATAATAAAATCCTGCTATTGCAACAACAACAATTACTATTGCACCAATAATATTCTTTGCTAAAACCATGCCTATAACAGCCAAAACTGTGATTGCAATATACGACACATGCATACGTCGGAATGTTCCTACAAGGTCATCTTTGATTGATTTACTTTTGATATTATCCTGAAGTGTACTCATACAAAACTTCCTCCTGACTTTTTTACGTGTTTTATTATAAATCAATTTCATATAATTTTCCATAGGTAGTTTTAAATTTCATTAATATATGACAAAATTATACTTAAATTTTTAAATATTTTTAAATAGATTTAAAATTCATATTTTACTATCTCACAATTCTTAACGCCAAATGCGGCATACTCTTCATTCGACATTTCGTAAAAATATGACTGCACAACACGGGCAATTCCATTATGGGCGACAAGTATATATGTCTTGTCAGAATCTTTAACCTCATCTAACAGATTATATATTCTCTGCGCCAGATGAAGCATTGACTCTCCTCCATCATATCTTGTGACAAACTGGCTTTTTGCCTGTTTAAATTCTTCACCATCTCTTGGTGTTGATTCATATTTGCCAAAATTCTGCTCTTTGAGCCTGATTTCTTCCCTTGCTGGAATACCTGTAATCTCTGATATGTGCATCGCTGTATCTTTCGCCCTTATAAGTGGCGAATAAAGAATCTCATCCGCGGTAATCCCTTCGCTTACAATCTTCTTTCCTGTCTCAACTGCCTGTTGATGTCCAAGCTCTGTCAGAGCAATGTCGGTTGCACCACATATCTTATTCTCTACATTCCATACAGTCTGTCCATGGCGGACAAAATATACACATCCCATGACTGCACCTCTTCTCATACTTTTTCATATATAACAATTCCCTCTCGCTTAATAGACTCTAACAGTTCACTCCTGACAGGTTTATCTAAATCAATCACATCAAATTCAAGCAATGTCGATGTTTTATCATCTATATCTAAAATAAACCGGCTGCTATTCCCACCACAAAAAGCTAAATCTATATCACTACGCTCTTTGTAATCTCCCCTTGCTCTCGAGCCAAATAAAATAACTTTATCAACATCACTTTCTTTTGCCAATTGATGTATCTCGTCTATTACTTTTTGCTTTATCCCAGTATTCCCGTACAAAAAATATCCTGACATATAATCTATAATCCTCACAAATATTCTATTTTAACTAATCTATCCCTACAAATCCGATTTCATCTAATTTTTATTGTATCATTATTCACAAAATAATTAAATTCATATCTCAAACACCATCACAACATTCCTGCTCTTCTCAAGCGCAGCTATATCTGTGCAGTCTATCTCGTCCACAAACGAAAGCTCTGGCACGTTCATAAGAAATGCTATATATTCATCCGATGGATAATAAAAAAACATTGTCATATGCCTTGGATTCGCATAATACGAATCCAGAATACGCTTCATAACTCTTTTCAATATCTCTATTGAAAATGGATTGAAAAAGAAAAAGCTTGTGGCTTCCGAAGGCACAACGTACTTTTCTGCCTCTGCATTTATGAATTCTATGCTTTCAGACATTTCATTATGTAATTTATCATGCTTATGTGCCTTGTTATATGAAGACAGATTAACCTGTGCAATATCAATGAATTCCCGCATCATCTCAATTCCACACGCACGACAGCCTGTTTTATAGTTCATATATATTGGCACTCTTCCCTTGCCACAGCCATAATCTATAAGTAAATCACTGCCTGTTATATATCCACTGTCAGCAATTCTATCCAGTATCTCATATGATGTGGGTTCATATGGGTAACGAAATGTGTCTGAATGAGTATCATCACGCCCAGTAGTTCTTATCCCTAACAATTCATCTTTTTGAGTGTCATCAAAACTTCTCTGCATTAGTTATCACTCTTGCTTTCTTTAATCTTTTTCATGTACTGCGATTTAAGTTCGCTTTCTTCTTTCAATCTGTTAATCTCTTCTTTTAGATGCTGCACATATTCTCTTGCAAGCTTAACTCCACAATGTACTTCGATGTCTGGGTGCTTTTCCATCTCATCCAGCCACTGCATAAGGGACTTTTCGCGAATATCATTATAAGTATTATCTGGTTTAATAAACATATCTACGCCTCCTTATTTCTTTGATTATAGCATTTCCTGATTACGTAGGAAAGAATAATAAAGATAATTCATAAACTATATCAAATGAAATCTGAGGACGGAACGGGCAGCCGTCACCCTTGATGGAGATGTGGGAATGTCACCCCACCTATTTCATTTGTTAGTAAGGCGGTAACTTAGGTTGCCGCCTTTTATTTATTTAAATCAATTCCAGATTATTCCTAATTGAAAAAATTATATCAATAACTCACTTTATATTTTGCATAAGTTAGAATAAACTAACCATATGGCAAGGTGTTAAATTTTTGCCATTACATCAACTGTCGGACACTATATTATCTGGCAATATCTATAAAAATATGGAGGGTGACATATGTTTCTTAAGATTAATAATCTGAACAAATATTATGGAGAGGGTGACAACCGCAATCATGTATTAAAAGACGTGAGTCTTGAAATTGAACGTGGCAGAATATGCGTGTTGCTTGGTCCATCAGGGTCAGGTAAGTCAACACTTCTTAATATAATAGGAGGAATTGATAACGCAGACAGTGGCAGCATAACAATCGATGGTGATAATATCGAGACTATGAGCGAGAAAAAACTGTCATTGTACAGAAGAGACCATCTTGGTTATGTATTCCAGATGTACAATCTGATTCCTAATCTTACCGTTAAAGAAAATATTGAAGTTGGAGCATACCTTAGCCGGAAACCTTTAAACACTGATGAGCTTATAAAAACTCTTGGTTTGTGGGAACACAAGGATAAACTTCCTAACCAGCTTTCTGGTGGACAGCAGCAGAGAACAGCCATTGGCAGGGCTATTGTGAAAAATCCAGATATTCTTCTTTGCGATGAACCTACTGGTGCACTCGATTACAATACATCAAAGGAAATTTTACAGTTGATTGAAAAAGTCAATGAAAAATATGGCAACACTATCATTATCGTTACTCATAACGATGCAATCAAGCTTATGGCTGACAAAGTCGTAAGACTTCACGATGGAACTATCCGCAAGGAATATAACAATGATACTAAAGTTAAGGCGGTGGATCTGGAATGGTAAAAAATCCTTTAAGAAAACGATTATTCAGAGAATTAAAATCTGATTTCGGCAAATATTTCTTTATATTTATATTTCTTGTACTTATCATTGGATTCTGTTCAGGCTTTCTTGTTGCTACAGACAGCATGAAACAGGCATTTGACGGAAGCTTTGAGAAATATAATATAGAAGATGGACATATTACATTTAATGAAAAATTAAGTTCTGATGCAATTACCGGTATTGAAAAGAGTCGGGATGTCACATTGCATGAATTATTTTACAAGGAAGCTGACAGAGACAATAGTGATACGTTCAGAATCTATAAAAACAGAACCGATGTCAATAAAATATGTATCATGGATGGCAGGCTGGCTGAAAATGATGATGAAATATCTGTTGACAGAATGTATGCATCCAACGCAGACATTAAAATTAATGACACTGTAAAACTTAACGGAAAAACGTACAAGGTAACAGGACTTATCGCAATGTCTGATTATACATCTTTGTTTGAAAGCAACACAGACCTGATGTTTGATGCACAGCATTTCACAGTTGCCCAGGTTTCTGACAAAGCATTTGATGCTATATCAGACAATCATATCAAATACACCTACGCATGGACATACAATAAGGACATAAATACGGACAAAGAAAAAAAGGATGCATCAACAGACTTAAAAGACGCTGTTATAGATGAGATTAAATCTATCAATGAAAAGAGGATGTATGCCGGCGAGCGTGAGAATTTCCTGACTGTATCTGATTTTGTTTCAGAACCAGATTCACAGGCAATACATTTTGCAGGAGACGATATCGGTTCAGATAGAAGCATGGTTACGGTACTCCTCTATCTGGTAATTATAATCCTCGCATTTATATTTGGTGTGACAACACTTAACACTATTGAGAAGGAGTCATCTGTTATCGGAACTCTGCGCGCTTCTGGATATACAAAAAAAGAACTTATTATACACTATATGGAGCTTCCTGTTATCGTTCTTGCCATCGGCGCAGTTATCGGCAATATCATAGGTTACACTGCAATGAAAAATGTCGTTGTCGGCATGTACTATGGAAGTTACAGCCTTCCTGCCTATGTCACATTGTGGAATGCACAGGCTTTTATTCTTACAACTGTTGTGCCATTGATTATGCTTACATGTATCAACTTCTTTATGCTGATTCACATGTTCAGGCTTTCACCTCTTAAATTTATCAGAAATGACCTTGGCAGGCACAAAAAGAAAAAAGCAGTTAAACTTCCTGACTGGAAATTTATCACACGATTCAGGACTAGAATTATTTTACAGAATAAGAGCAGTTACATAATCATGTTCATAGGAATTACATTTTCTAATCTGATTCTTATGTTCGGACTTGTGATGAATCCTCTTCTCAATAATTACAAAAAGCTTGTAGTTGACAGCATGCCATGTGCGTACCAGTATGTCTTAAAGACAAAAACTGACACCAGCATATCAGGTGCAGAAAAATATGCTTTGAGTTCTCTTGAATATAGAAGAGATAATGGTCTTAACGATGATATATCAGTATATGGATTAAAAGATAACTCTTTATATTTCAATATTGATTTTGATAACACTGAAAATGGAGTATACATTTCAGATGGCATGGCACAAAAATACAACTTTAAAGCTGGCGATAAAATTGTGCTGAATAAAGAGTTTGAAGATGACGAGTACAGCTTTACAATTGCAGGAATCCACACATATCCTTCATCACTGGCGATATTTATGCCACTCAGTGATTATTGTGAAACATTTGACAAATCAGACGATTACTATTCTGGATACTTAAGTAATGAAAAGCTCACTGATATTGATGAGAAAAACATCGCTGTAACGATAACACAGGATGATATGACAATTGTTGCAGACCAGCTCTCAGACTCGATGGGAAGAATGTTCTATATGCTGATTGGGTTTGCGGTTCTTATATATCTTATAGTTGTATATCTGCTCTCTAAGATTATTATTGAAAAGAACTCTAACTCAATATCTATCATCAAGATTCTCGGCTATCAGAACAAAGATGTTTTCAAATTATACGTTGTATCAACAATAATCGTAGTCATAATATCACTAATTATAACAGTACCAATCGCAGATGCCTCACTCGCTTATCTATGGAAAGCAATTATGGCAAGCTATCCGGGATGGCTTAACTATAAAGCCCCTGCATACGTTCTTGCAGAAGTCCCTGTTATCGGAATAGCGGCATATCTTATCATTGGTATTCTGGAATACAGAAGAATTGGTAAGATTCCTATGGAGACCGCACTTAAAAATGCAGAATAAATAAGCCAGTTTCATAATTCCTATAAATATAGCCAGTTACATAAACTGATGCATATAAATTTCTTTGCATCAGTATGTAACTGGCTAAATTCTTTGTAATCTGATTGTATACTTTTAATATATACCTTATTAGAAGCTTACCAGCTTCACAAGAAGCTCTACGATTTTTTCCATAGACTGTATACATACAAATTCATATCTTCCATGGAAATTATGTCCTCCCGCACACAGATTAGGACATGGAAGACCCATATATGAGAGCCGTGCTCCATCTGTTCCTCCACGTATTGGAGAAATTACAGGCTTGATGCCTAAATCTTCCATTACAAGCTTTGCATTATCTACGAGAAACATAGCATCTGTAAGCTTGTCCTTCATGTTATAATACTGATCTTTAACTTCCACATGAATAAGCTCTTTGCCAAGCTCTCTGTTCATAATCTCAGCAAGCTGATTCATTGTACGCTTCTTTGATTCAAAGAACTGCTTGTTGTGGTCTCGTATTATGTATTTAAGCTGTGCTGATTCAACGCATCCATTAATCTCTGTAAGATGATAGAATCCCTCATAACCTTCTGTATATTCTGGACGGTCTCTGTCTGTGAGCCTTCTGTCATATTCTCTTGCAACTATTGCAGCATTAATCATTTTTCCTTTGGCTTCGCCAGGATGTACATTTCTGCCTGTAATATTAACAACTGCTGATGCCGCATTGAAATTCTCGTATTCAAGTTCGCCTATTCCACCGCCATCAACAGTATAAGCATAATCTGCCCTTAACCTGTTAAGGGCTATATGGTCTACACCTGCTCCAACTTCCTCATCTGGTGTAAAGCATATTGCAACATCTCCATGCTTAATCTCTGGATGGCTTACAAGATAATCTGCCATTGTCATAATCTCTGCCACACCAGCTTTGTCATCTGCTCCAAGAAGCGTTGTTCCATCAGTTGTTATGATATCCTGTCCCTTATACTGCATTATCTCAGGAAATTCCCTTGGGGACAGAACATATCTTACTGCATTGTCTCCACCATCTCTATGAGCTAAATCTGCATTAAGAGAGCCTTCTCCTAACACAATATCATTGCCCTGATAATCTCTTATAATCTGAGGGTTAACATCCTTGCCACTGACCTCTGGCGAAGTGTCCATATGTGCAATATATGCCAGCGTCGGAATATTTATATTATCAGAATTATTTTTTATTCTAGCATATACATAACAATATCTTTCATCATAGAACACATCATCCACGCCTATATCCTTCAATTCATCAGCCAGCATCTTCGCAAGATTATGCTGCTTATCCGTACTAGGAAATTTCCCCGCTTCACTATTCTCTTCACTAGACTGTGTATCAACCTTCACATATCTTAAGAATCTCTCCGTAACACTTTCCCTGCTCATATACTCACCTTCCTATATCATTTCAATTATCTCGCTAATTTTAAAAAACTTTCCGCAGCTTAATTAATAATTTTCAAGCAGCTGGCGGTTAAGCCATTACTGCCACTGCAAACTGCATAAGTGTGGTTTGCATGACGTCCTGTTGTGCAGCTCTTAGAGCGGTGTTAGACAAATGCTAAGCTGTCTGCTAAACCGTTCAAGCGCAGCGCGTTTTTAGCAGGCAGCTTTAATCGGCATTTGTCGTGCCGCCCTTAGAGCTGCTAAACAGATAAGGCCCAGCAAACCACACTTATGCAGTTTGCAGTGGCAGTAATGGCTTAACCGCCAGCTGCTTGAAAATTTTCCTAATTAAATCACCTCTCCTGTCTCTGGATTAACACATATTCCATTAACCTCCAGATGCTCATCTATCTCTATAACTATACACTGCTTGTCCCCGATAACCATTGTCTTTACAAGGTCGGTCTTGTCAGGGTTAACCTTAACCACTACGTCAGGTGTCTTAACCTCGAATTTTCTCGTCTCTGCGACATTAGAAGCAAGCATTTTTCCATCCTCACCTGCTGCCATCTCAAAATGTTCCTCGAAGTCTTCCAGCTTCTCTTCCCTTACACCGCTCTTTTCAAGCAGCTGTCTTGCAGTATTCTTATCAAGAGTTGCCGGTTCTGGGGCACCTTTAGCTTCTTCTATCATCTCATTGAGATTATCATGTATATTCTTTATTGTCTCATAATCACAATCCTCTCCAAGAGTCTCTGTGACTATATTCTGAAATGTCTCCTTCTGGTCTGCTGCCGGCATAGGCACATTACAGTCAAGAACATATGACAGAAAACTGCTCTGGAAATCATCTGCATCCTTAGTATAAAATAAAACGCTGTCATCATCCTCGCTTCTGTCATTGAACGCCGGAAACAGAAATCCAATATCAGGCACATCTACCATATGGAACTGCCTCAAGTCATGAAATTCATTATTCTCTTCATTATAACCAAGTCCCGGCTTTGACAGTGTAACATGACATATGCTGCACAACATATAGCTGTACACTTCATCTGATGCATCCTCCATCTCAATTCCGTCAGAAGTTTTTCCCGGAACATCATAAACCTGATTAATAAGAAGAATAAGATAGTTCCCTGGATAATTATATGACGTGATTACCCTGTCGTAGAACTCATCAAGCAATGTTTCATCTTTAAGTTCACTGTCACGCAGCTCAAACAGCTTAGTTCTCGCACCATCAGATGCATAAGCATCCACGTTGAATTTCATATCAAGAAGATTCTTTCCTGGTGTTCCAGACAATGTTTTCTTAAATATATCAAAGTATTTATGCTTTTCTTCCTCTGGCAGATTAAGAAATGTCTCACTTAACTTTGTAACCTTGTTCTTTTCTCCATCAACATAACATCCTCTAAGCTTAAGGATTCCACAATCCTGTAATGTATACTGTCCTTTAATCTCATTAATCTCTTTCCTGATCATATCTTCCTCCGTACAGGTTTTATCATTGTCTAGTATACATGCAAATTGACATTTCTACAAATATAAAATGAATTATGTTATCTCATTTTAAGCCGCTCAGCCACTTCTTTTGCGCTCTCTGTAACAGCAAGCCCACCTTCGCTTGTCTCCTTAAGGCATGCCGGCATCATATCACCTATACGCTTCATGCTGTCTATCACCTCGTCAGGCTTTATTGCACTTCTGATGCCAGCAAGAGATAACTGCGCTGAAGATACCGCATTGACAGCACCGGCTACATTACGCTTGATACATGGCACCTCTACAAGTCCGCATACAGGATCACATGTAAGCCCTAACATATTTTTAAGTGCAAGTGCTGATGCATTAGCGATACATTCATTATCACCACCCTGAAGATATGCAAGACCTGCTGCCGCCATTGCACTCGCTGAGCCAATCTCTGCCTGACAGCCTCCAGACGCTCCGGCTATAGATGCATTTTCTGCAATAACAGCTCCAATTCCAGCTGTTATATACATTGCCTGTACCATCTTTTCATCCGATACATTGAAGCTCTGCTGATATGCTATGAAAACGGCAGGAATAACACCACATGAGCCAGCAGTAGGTGCCGCCACAATCCTTCTCATACATGCATTAGACTCACTTACTTTCAACGCCTTTTCCATTGCAAGCCCCATAAATTCCCCACATATATTTCTGCCTGACTCGTTATACTCATGCATCTTTGCTCCGTCTCCACCTGCCATTCCACTTGCAGACACACGCATGCCATCATAGTCATTGTCTGCCATCTTCATCGCAGCATACATTTCCTGCATTGTGGCAAATGATTCTTCTCTGCTGACTGCCCTCTCATCAACATCAGCCATAAGTATCACTTCCCAGAAATCCATATTTTCACTTTTGCATATATCTAATATATCTTTGATAGAATGATAAAATATCATGATAATATCCTCCAAATGTCTATTTAAGCGACAGATATGTTACCTTGACAACACCTTCTGCCTTTTCCAGCCATCTTATTCCCTCCTGTGGCACTTCCTGGTCACACTCTACAACCATAACTGCCTCACCACCTCTGTTAGACCGGTAAAGCTGCATATAAGCTATATTAACTCCCTTATGTGCAAGCATGGCTGTAACCTCTGATACATGTCCTGGCTGATCAAGATTATGGACAACGAGTGTAGGATAATCTCCAGAAAAGTTCGTATTAATCCCATCAATCTGAGCTATATTAATTCTGGATCCGCCTATTGATTCCCCAACAATCTCAAGTTTTCTTCCAGATTCTCCTGTAAGAAACATCTGTACAGAATTAGGATGCGCTTCCTTAAGCTGTGCTTCCCCAAATGTAACTTCAAGACCTTCATTCTCTGCTATCTCAAAACTGTCAGGTATTCTCATATCATCAGGATTCATGCCTAAAAGTCCTGCAACCAGCGCCTTTCTTGTTCCATGTCCTTTTCCCGTTGCAAGAAATGAACCATACAGCCTTATATCAGCAATAACTGGCCTTTCACCCAGAAGCTTACGTGAAATATAACCAATACGCACAGCGCCTGCTGTATGTGAGCTTGATGGTCCTACCATAACAGGTCCAATAACATCAAATATATTCATAATCTCATCTCCATTTTCCTATAATAAAAGGCACCTACCCCACCTGCAATATGCAGTATGAAAGTAAGCACCTTTGCTTAATCTTACAATATATCTGTTAAACGAATAATTTTGCTATATCTTCTACAGGTTCCTGTTTACCAGTTTTCTCCCACTGCAGGAATACGTTAAATAACGCTCCGGCATGATAATATATCTCATACCTTGACCTTGGATTCTCTGGCATAAGATATCTTGAAACATACTCATTAACTGCATCCATTACAAATGAATGTCTTCTTGCATCTACAAGACTTAAGAAGAAATCAGAATACCTGTCAAAGAATTTCAACGCACGGAGTACATTATCATATGCAAGTATATGGGTTTTAATATTACCACCCTCTGATTCAATATATTCCTCAACTATCTCGTCAAGATAATCACTTAATGCCTCTTCCTTTGTTGCATAATACTGGTAAAATGTCATTCTTGACACCCCTGCCTTTCTTGCAACATCAGAAATCTTAATATCATCATATGGTGTCTCATGCATTAACGCTATAATAGACTCGCCAATACACATGCGGGTGAATTTATTGCGTCTGGTCTTTACACCTGCAGCTTTTGCCATCTGTATCCCTCATTTCAATCATTTTTTGAATAGATTCTCTATGCTTTGTCCAACAGATTTCATTCCCTGTGAAAATTCATCAGCTACATTCTTAGCTTTCTTATCAAGCTCATTCTCTTTAATGTAATGATCCGCTTTGTCCGCCGCACTATTAGCCGCATCTACAGCTTTTCCCACACCTTTTAAAACTTTGTCCTTATTAATCAAAGTCATAATCTGTTCCTCCATTCATTAATATAATTGTACCACTCGTTTACAAAATGTGCAATTGTGTAAATTTAATTTACTGTGCAAACTGACTCTCGTAAAGGTTCTTATAGAATCCGCCTTTTGCAAGAAGTTCCTCATGGTTACCCTGCTCTATGATATGTCCATCCTTCATGACAAGAATAACATCTGCAGATTGTATAGTTGAAAGTCTGTGTGCAACGATAAAGCTGGTTCTACCCTCCATAAGCTTATTGAAGGCATTCTGTATCTTAATCTCTGTTCTTGTATCAATTGATGATGTAGCCTCATCAAGAATAAGCATCGGTGGACGGCACAGCATAACTCTTGTTATACATAATAGCTGCTTCTGTCCCTGTGAAAGGCTTCCACCATCCTCACCTATTACTGTATCATATCCCTGTGGCAGACGTTTGATAAAGCTGTGTGCATGTGATGCCTTGGTTGCCTCTATAATCTCTTCATCTGTGGCATCTGGCTTTCCCATAACAATATTATCGCGTATTGTTCCTGAGCGTAACCATGTATCCTGAAGAACCATGCCATACCCAGCTCTGAGCGAACGTCTTGTAAGATCTCTTATATCTATATCAGATACCTTGATTGAACCACTGTCAACATCATAGAAACGCATAAGCAGGTTAATAATTGTTGTCTTGCCACAGCCTGTTGGTCCTACGATAGCAATCTTCTGCCCCTGCTTTACATTAAGGTTAAAATCTTCTATAAGCTTCTTATCCTTAGTATATGAGAATTTAACATTTTCAAGCTTAACACTTCCATCTGGTGTACCAAGCTCATGAGCATCTGGTCTCTCTGCTATCTCAGGACTTTCTTCAATAAGTCCAAATACTCTGTCCGCACATGCCAGTGCGTTCTGAAGTTCTGTCACAACACCTGATATCTCATTGAATGGCTTAGTATACTGATTAGCGTAACTTAAAAATGTTACAAGCTGTCCAACTGTTATTGCTCCGGCTCCACCTGCGATAACTGACAGCGCACCCGTAACAGCAACACCAGCATACACAAGGCTGTTGACAAATCTTGTTGATGGATTGGTTATTGATGAGAAGAATATCGCATTGAGCGAATATTTCTGGAGTCTTGCATTAATCTCATCAAACTGGTCAATTACCTCTTTCTCATGGTTATATGCCTTGACAACTTTCTGTCCACCTATCATCTCATCAATAAGAGCTGTCTGCTCACCTCTTGTCTCTGACTGTAACTTGAACATTGAATATGTCTTCCTGGCTATGAATCCAGCCACAAAGAACGATAATGGTGTTACAAGAACAACCACTATAGTTATCTTAACATTGATAAGAAGCATAAAAATAAGTGTTCCGGCTATAGTTGCAATTCCTGTAAAGAACTGTGTAAATCCCATAAGAAGTCCGTCTGCAAACTGGTCTACATCCGCTATGACACGGCTTACAACCTCACCATAAGAATGTCCATCAATATAGCTTAATGGAAGGTGCTCTATCTTCTCAATTGCCTCATCCCTTATATCTCTTGTAACATGATATGTTATCTTATTATTGCAGATATTCATTATCCACTGTGATACAGCCGTCACAATTATAACAACTGAAAGTTTGGCAAGAACATCTCTTACACTTGCAAAATCCACATTGCCTGGTCCCACAATGTAATCAATGGCATTACCTACTACAATTGGCACATATAATGTTGACGCCACTGTCACAATTGCCATCAATATGGATATTATTAAGTATACCCAGTAATTCTTTATTCTAAGCATTACTTTTCTTAATGTTTTTCTTGAAACTTTATTTTTGCCTGATTTATTGTTTTTATTATCACTCATATTGTCCTCCATGTATTCACAGCCTATTTACCAGCTGCCTTTTTAAACTGTGAATTATAGATTTCCTGATAAACCTCACAAGTTTTAAGAAGTTCATCATGAGTTCCTATACCAGCTACAACACCATCATCTAACACAACTATCTTATCTGCATGCATAAGTGATGCCGCACGCTGTGATACTATGAATAAC
This sequence comes from uncultured Lachnospira sp., assembly GCA_934359185.1. Classification (GTDB taxonomy): domain Bacteria; phylum Bacillota; class Clostridia; order Lachnospirales; family Lachnospiraceae; genus Lachnospira. The sequence continues at coordinate 150,433 of CAKRLE010000004.1, forward strand.
GTTGGCGATGGCTCCATCTGCCTTATAGCTTTACGAAGTGCCGCATCTGTTGCGAAATCAAGTGCTGATGCACTGTCATCAAGAATCAGTATATCAGGCTTTCTTACCAGGGCTCTTGCGATATTAAGTCTCTGCTTCTGTCCTCCAGAAAGATTCTTTCCGCCCTGATCCACATATGCGTTGAGTCTGCCCTGCTTCTTTTCTACAAATTCTGTTGACTGCGATACGTCTAATGCCTTTCTGATATCATCATCAGAAGCACTCATATCGCCCCATTTCATATTATCTTTAATAGTTCCTTTAAAAAGAACTGCCTTCTGCATTACTACAGCAACTTTATTTTTAAGTGATTCCTCTGTATATTCTTTGACATTAATTCCATTAACAAGGACTTCGCCATCTGTCGCATCATAAAATCTCGGAATAAGACTTATAAGCGATGTCTTTCCTGAACCAGTACCACCAATAACACCCACTGTCTCTCCTGGCATAACAGAAAAATTAATTCCTGTAAGTGTATCTGCACCGCTTCCTGAATACTTCATTGACACATTTTTAAATTCTACTGCCGGAGTTCCATCAGAGAATCCATATGCAGCCTTAACTTCGCCATACTGCATGCTTGATTCAACCTGGAATACGCCATCAATTCTTCCTGCACAGGCAAGTGCTTTAGTTATATTGATAACTAAGTTTGCAAGCTTTATAAGCTCTACAAGAATCTGTGACATATAATTATAAAGGGCAACGACCTGTCCCTGTGTAAGTGTACCTGAATTAACCCTTATAGCTCCAATCCAGATAAGTGCTATGATTGACACATTTACAACAACATATGTCAGTGGATTCATAAGTCCTGATATCTTGCCTACGAACTTCTGAAGACTGTTAAGCTCCTGGTTAGCTTCCTTGAATCTGTGAATCTCCTCATCTTCCATATTGAAAGCTCTTATAACTCTCACACCTGAAAGATTTTCTCTGGCAATTCCTAATATCTTATCAAGCCCCGCCTGAACCTTCTTATACATAGGCCTTGTCGATAACATTATTCCGAATACGATAACAGCAAGAACTGGAATGGCCGCAACGAATACAAGCGCCGCCTTGAAATCAATTGTAAATGCCATTATCATAGCGCCAAATACAATAAATGGTGAGCGCAGGAACAATCTGAGTACAAGGTTAACGCCATTCTGTACCTGGTTAATATCGCTTGTCATACGTGTTACAAGTGTTGAAGCTCCTATTGTATCCATATCTGTGAATGACAGGCTCTGGATATGTGAAAAAAGATGATGTCTCATTCCGGTTGCACATCCAACTGCTGCCCTGGCACTAAAATACTGTGCAGTAATTGAACATACAAGTCCAATAACAGCAAGAAGTATAAGCATCATACACATTTTAACAATATACGGTTTATCTCCATTTGCAATACCATTATCAATAATTCCTGATACTACAAGTGGAACAAACAGTTCAAATGTTGCCTCAAGCATCTTAAACAATGGTGCAAGAACACATTCCTTCTTATATTGTTTCAGATACATCCATATGCGTTTCATTGTTACTCTCCAATCATGTAAAATTAATTATAGAATGTACTTTATCATCAACAAGCATAGCTATCGTATGACATCCATCTTTAACATAATATTTACAGACAACATCTTCACCATACTTGATTTCTTTCTTATATAATATATGCAGTGTCCCAAATTCACCTTTGATAAATCTGTTATAGACATCTTCTGGCATCGCATCGTATGCTATATCTATATATTTGATATTATGAACATGCTGGTTAACATCTATATCTGAACGCCTTACCACATAATTAGTTGTATATGCCTCTTCAAGCATATCTTCATCACATGTCAGAGGCTCAATATCTTCTCCTAGTGCCTGATAAGAACCATCTGTCTCATATCGTCCGGCTATATCATCTGTAAGCCTTACCGGTCTTCTTCTATCTGTATCTGTAAGAATCCATTTAGATGTTCCTGATGCTATAAGCTTACCATTCTCGTCTTTAATCTCATAATCTCTGAATGCTCTTATGCCATCCATCTTTCTTGACCATGTATACACTGTAAGCTTCTGTTCATATACCGGCAGCTTATGTATCTTTAACTTCCAGTCAAGTACAACCCATGCCCTGTGCTTAGTTTCAACCTCACGCACTCCGAATCCTGCCTGTGCAGAATGCCAGCAGGCACAATCTTCCATGTACACTAATAATGACTTGATAGAAGCCCTCTCGTTGCATCCTATATCTTCTATTCCAACTCTGTAATCTCTCGAATACTTCATGCATTCCTCCACTGCCATCTAATACACAAGCTTATTCTTGCCACTCATCTTGCCTGAGTAAAGCTTTCTGTCGGCACATCCAATCCAATCCTCAACAGTTTCGCCTTCACCATAAAAAGCAACGCCCATAGTCAGTGTTATTCTGAACGCATTGCCTTCATAAGAAAAATCATAATTACCAATTGCCTTTCTTATGCTATCAAGATCACGGCACGCCTTTCTTATTGCTTCTTCGTCAGTATCATATGCCTCACCTGATAGCAGAAATTCTTCTCCACCCCATCTGCAGACAATCATATTCTGACATTTATCCTGGATAATCGAAGCAACTGTTTTCAGGACATAATCACCAGCGTTATGGCCATATGTGTCATTGACCTTCTTAAAATCATCTATATCCATAATTGCCATAAACATCTTTTCCTTAGTACATTTACTGGCAAGCTCAGTAAAGTTCTCAGTAAAATAATATCTGTTAGGCAGCCCGGTAAGCTTATCACTATGAGCCTGAATTGACATTCTGTTCTCTATTCTGAATGTAAACTGTATAAGAACCCACAAAAATATGGCAACAGTTGCAAACACTACAACTGATGATAACAGCTGCGTTATCTTCATTGCATCCTCAGTTATAGCAACTGGTTCATCAATATAAAATGTAATTATAAATGATAATATATATACAGCAAAACACGCCACCGATAATATCATTGACCTGATGCGGAAGCTTCCTGATTTCTTAGAGCAGTAATCAATAAAGAATATAATAACAACAAGTGCAATCAGATAATTCTGGAATCCACAATTCCATCCGAATGATGCTGTAGCCATAAACATATGGAATATTGCCTCTATAAATATAATATTAAACATCAACTGGTACTTTTTCTTATATATGAGGAAAGTACATGCTGCAAGTACTACTATGCTTATTTTATTAAACTTTACCATATAATCCGCGTCAAACATTGAATAAAATATACCAAGATATATGTGGATTATAAAAAACAACGCTACAATTGTGACTGCTGAATATCCTATCAGTTTTTTTATATTGACTTTATCCCATTTTATTAATTCCATCTTTTATCCCCCGCTAATATGGATTTTAATATGCAGACATTATATACGTAAATTCCCCATATATATACATATCTGTATTTATATGGGGAATATTATATCACAACAGGATATTTTTTGCATTATTTTGTAATAATTTGTCGATTAGTTTCCCATCTCATAGACAATATCAGCAACTGTCATTGTTGATTTTCTATGTGATACAAGCACGACTGTTTTATCTTTAGCAGATTCTTTCAGCGATTTTAATATAATTCCTTCATTTAAAGAGTCAAGATTAGAGCTAGGCTCATCTAATAACATAAGGCTTCCTGTTGAATGCAGGAATGCTCTTGCTATTCCTATCCTCTGCCTCTCTCCTCCAGATAACGTGTCACCAAGCTCGCCTACCTCAGTGTCATATCCATCTGGCAGTGTCATAATAAAATCATGGATAGCTGCCTTCTTTGCTGCATCTATAATCTCATCTCTTGTGGTGCCCTGCTTACCGATAGCTATATTATCAGCAATTGAGTCATGAAACAGGTGTGTCTCCTGTGTCACATAACTTTCCATATCGCGGAGTTCTTTAGTTGGAATCTTCTTTACATCCCTGCCATTGACATATATTGTCCCTTTATCAGTATCCCAGAACCGCATGAGGAGCTTTAACAGTGTTGACTTGCCACATCCACTGGCACCATGGATTCCAGTTATCCTGCCTGGTTCAAATTTTAATGAACAGTCATCAAGGATTACTTCCTCGTTATATGCAAATGTGACATGACTTGCCTCTGCTCCTGAAAATCCTGCACCAGCCATAGACCCAATCTCTATAGTGCTTCCAGCATTGCTCTCACTATGTTTTGCTCCATAAATCTCCTCAACAGCCGGAGTCTCTTCCAGCAGCGACAACACTCTTTCTCCACTTGCAAGTGTCTGGTTAAGATTGTTAGACAGATTAGATAAGGCAACAACCGGTCCAAATGAACCCATCATGGCTATTGTGCATATAATAATTCCATCATATTCAATCTGTCCATTGGCATACAGCCATACAGTAAGTGCAAGCATTCCAAATGAGGCTATAAGAATTGCCATATTGGTCAACGCTCTCTGTGTCCCCTCACTCTGGCTGAGTTTTTTCTGCAGCTCTGACAGCTTCATTGAGCGCAATGACATGTCATCTTTTCTCTTTTTACCCTGTCCATACTGTATAGTCTCATCAAGACCACGGAGTGAATCAAGCACAAAACTGTTGAGTTCACCAAATTCTGTTCTGTATTCCATTCCCGTCTGGCTTCCACGCTTTCCATTCCACAGAGGTATCAGAACACCAACTACCAGATAAGCCATTAACGCAAGTATGCCAGCCATCCAGTGATATCTTCCTATAAATGTAACCATCATGATAGAAGTAAATACCGCAATAGCTATTGGTGATATTGTATGAGCATAAAACACTTCAAGAAGCTCTATATCAGTAGTTATAATAGATATAAGATTGCCTTTATCCTTTCCCTCAAGCTTGGCAGGACACAGCTTTCTTAGTGCCGCAAAAACCTTATGCCTGATAATGGCAAGCAGCTTAAATGCTATGAAATGGTTACAATACTGTTCGCCATAATGCAGTATTCCACGCATCACTGCAATAACAACCATGACAATAAGCAGATTAGTATGTACATTTTTATCCATAATACCTTCTGATATAACTGTTCCAGCTAATATTGTAAGAAATATAGCGCACAGATATCCTGCTGTACCAAGTACAATAGCAATAAGCATTATATGAATAAGCGGTTTAACAATGCCTATAAGGCTTCCCATAATCGAAACCGCACTTCTTCGTTTTTTCTCCATTATGCCTGTTTCTCCCTTCCATAGTTTTCAAGAGCCATCTGGCTGTCGTAAAGGTGTCTGTATTCTCCATCAGCAGCAATCAATTCATCATGTCTGCCAGTCTCTTTAATTTCACCATCCCTCAGATAATATATACAGTCTGAGTCAACGACATTAGCAAGTCTGTGTGATATAAGAAGAACCGTCTTCGTTCTTGCCATATTATGAATTACACTCATAATAAGCTCTTCACTCTCTATATCTATATTGCTTGTTGCTTCATCAAATATATAAACTGGTGCATCTTTTAACAACGCTCTTGCAATTACAAGTCTCTGACACTGTCCGCCTGACAGATTGCCAGCTTTCTCCTGTAACTGCGTAGCTAATCCATCCTGTGAGTCAATGAAATCAAGAAGGTTAACCTTTCTAAGTGCCTCTCTCATCTCCTGCTCTGTCGCATCCGGTTTAGCCATTCTAAGATTATCCTCAACTGTTCCTTTGAAAAGATAGCTGTTATGTCTTACAAGAACAACATGATTCATAAGGTCAGCCTCATTAATCTTATCTAACTGTCTGCCACCGATTACAATATCACCTGTATATCCACGATTCTTAGCTGATAATATACCTGCTATTGTGCTCTTTCCACATCCAGATTCTCCGACAAGCGACACAAAGCTTCCTGCTGGCAGTGACAGATTGATTCCCTTAAGTATCTGTCTGTCTTCCTCATATGCAAAATGTACATCCTTCATGGAAATGTCAAGGCTTCCATCTGGAAGCATCTCTTTGCCTGGCTTTGGTTCTTCAAGGTCTAATATCCTGAAAATCTTGTCGCTTGCTGCCATGCCATTCATAGCTATATGAAAATACGAGCCAAGGAGTCTTAATGGCAGGAAAAATTCACTTGCAAGAAGGACTATGCACAGTGTTCCTGCAAGTGAAATATTGCCATTAAGAAACTCTGTAACTGCGGCAACCATTCCGACTGCCGCTCCGCCATAAGCCACAATATCCATGACACTTGTGGAATTAAGCTGCATTGTAAGGACTTTCATAGTTATCTTTCTGAAATTCTGCGACTCAATATCCATATCATCAGCTTTTTTCTGGTCCGCCTGATATATTTTTAACGTAGTAAGCCCCTGCAGATTTTCAAGAAATGAATCTCCAAGTCCTGTATATATGCTCCAATATCTGTTAAGCAGCCTCTTAGCAATCTTTTGTACAACAACGATTGATATAGGTATAAGAGGTACACATATAAGCAGAATCGCGCTTGCTTTCACACTTACATTACACAGAATTATAAACAAAGTAACCGGTGCAATAAGGCTGTAAAACAGCTGTGGAAGATATTTCCCGAAATATGTCTCTAACTGTTCAACACCTTCTGTTGATACCTGTACAACTTCTGATGATGAAACCTGCTCATTATACGAAGCTCCAAGCTTTAACATTTTCTCATATATTTTTTCACGCAGAATTCTTTTCACATCGACACATGCGCGATATGAAGATTCTGCGCCCATTTTCTCACACAATAATCTTACTATGACAACCACCACAAGGACTTCTGCTGTCCTTACCAAATCACCTGTCGTAACTTCATGTAACGCTACGTCCTCCAATAAACCGGCAATTGAAAAAACTGCCGCAACCTGAGATAGCAGTGCTATCCACTGCCATATAATTATATACACAATGTATTTCTTTGCATGGGACAGAAGTCCCACAAGTCTTGTCTTTATCATATATTTTACTCACTTCTTTTATATTTTTCCCTAACATTGCATATCACATGCCACATAGCAAGCAATGGATGATACAGCATCATTCTTGGCCCGGAAAATCTCATAACTGTGCGAATCTGCTCACGCATCTGTGGTTTATAGCAATGTACCTTACAATTAGCACAGAATGTCTTATTCTCCATAAACGGACATTTCCCGCTTCTTAGTTTTGCATAATCTGAGAGTTCCTGACAGACTGGGCACATCTTTTTTTCCTGTCTGTTATACTCTTTGTGATTCTTACAGCAGTACAATTTAATCATCTCTTCAACAACATACTGCTCTTTATGTCTCTTCTTTTCTATCTTGTTCATCACATATATTACCTTTATTCAATTCAACTAAAATGCCGTACAGTGGAAACGCAGCCACCGCACGGCATTTATTAATGGGATATCATATTAAATATTAAAGTACTTCATAAAAACTTCTTCTACTGATTGCACCTATATCTTCAAGGGTATTAATCATTCTGTAAACAGTTGCAGTACCAATTGAACTATCCTTCTTAGATGCTTTGTAATAAATTTCCTTACAGCTTGTACAGTTATCTTCAAGAATTATATCAATAAGTATAAGTCTCTGTTTTGTTATTCTGCATCCGTTCTCCCGAAGTTTATTGATAATTACATCTCTTTCCATACGTCATCCCCTTTCAGGCTAATGGCAATGACCACCACAGCTGCCACAGTCACCACCGCAGGTGTGCTTACCTGCCCTTTTATCTTTAACCATCTTCCATATTATAAGTCCGACTATTAATACGATTATTACTGCAACTACTATAGTACCCATATAACCACTACCTTTCTTAATTAGTCTTCACATCAAGATTGAGCTTAGTGCTCTCCTTGTATGGTCTGAAAAGCATATAAAGGAATCCTATAACAATAAGAAATGCAACGATTGTTCCAAATCCAAATACACCATTTGTAATAAGATTGCCAATCTGATATACACAAAGACCTACAAGATAAGCAAAGCCACACTGATATCCGATTGCAAACCAGAACCACTTAGTATTGTTCATCTCTCTCTTGATAGCACCCATAGCTGCAAAGCAAGGAGCACAAAGGAGGTTGAAGCAAAGGAATGACATACCTGCTGCCTTAGTAAACTCTAACGCCATTGTTGCATATGTAGAAAGCTCTCCACCACCATAGAGGATACCAAGTGTACCAACGATATTCTCCTTAGCAACAAGACCCGTGATAGCTGCTACAGTTGCCTGCCAGTTACCCCATCCAAGAGGAATGAAGATCCAAGCAAGTAAATCACCGATTCTGGCAAGAATACTCATATCAACTTCATCTTCAGCAAGCATTCTGAATCCTTCATCTGTGAATCCAAAATATGTTGTGAACCAAACTACGATTGTTGAAAGGAGGATGATTGTACCAGCTTTCTTGATGAATGACCAGCCACGCTCCCACATGCTTCTTAATACGTTGCCAAGTGTTGGCATATGATATGCTGGAAGCTCCATAACGAATGGTGCTGGATCTCCGGCAAACATCTTTGTCTTCTTTAATATAATTCCTGAGCAGATGATTGCTGCAATACCGATAAAGTATGCTGATGTAGCAACTACTGCTGATCCACCAAAGATAGCTCCTGCTATCATTGAGATAAATGGAACCTTAGCTCCACAAGGAATAAATGTTGTTGTCATGATTGTCATACGACGGTCACGCTCGTTCTCGATTGTACGTGAAGCCATGATACCAGGAACACCACAACCTGTACCGATAAGAATTGGAATAAATGACTTACCAGATAAACCAAATCTTCTGAAAATTCTATCCATGATGAATGCGATACGTGCCATGTAACCACAAGCCTCAAGAAATGCAAGTAATAAGAACAATACAAGCATCTGTGGTACGAAACCAAGTACGGCACCAACACCGGCTACGATACCATCAAGGATAAGGCCGTTAAGCCAGTCAGCGCATCCGATAGCATCAAGTCCGTTACCGATAAGCACTGGGATACCAGGAACCCATACTCCATAGTTAGCTGGGTCTGGAGCTGCACCGTCATACTTAACTGCTAATTCTATAGCTTCTTTAATCTGTGCTGCATCTGCTGTTGCATCTTCTGTTGCAAGAGTTTCCTCATCTTCAATAGTATAATCAACTGATGCATTAGGTTTTACTGTGGCTGCAAGCTTGTTAAGTGCTGCTACAGCAGCTTCTGAATCATAATCATCTGCCTCTGTATCAATAGCATCTGCATATGCCTCTCCGCTGTCGCCAAGGCTCTCGATGTAAGCTGAGATGATTGCGTCTGAATCACCATACTCATCAGCAGCTTCTTCATAAGCACTTGTTCCGATTCCGAACAAATGCCAGCCATCGCCAAATACGCCATCATTAGCCCAGTCTGTTGCAGCAGAACCGATTGTAACCATTGAAATATAGTATACAAGGAACATAATAACTGCAAAGATTGGAAGTGCAAGAATTCTGTTAGTTACAATCTTATCAATTTTATCTGATGTTGTAAGCTTCTCTTTCTTAGCAGCCTTAGTACAACACTCACCGATAATTGAAGATATGTATGTATATCTCTCATTAGTGACGATTGACTCTGTATCATCATCAAATTCATCCTCTAATGTCTTAATCTGCTTAGAAACATCTGGAACCAAATCCATCATGTTACCAATCTTGTCATCCTTCTCAAGAAGCTTGATAGCGAAAAATCTCTTCTGATCTTCAGCTATGTCTGAGCCAATCAAAGACTCTGTCTCTGATATAACGCTCTCAAGCTTTTCATCAAATGAATGAACTGCTGGAGTCTTCTTACCAGCAAGTGCAACTGCCTTGTCAGCAGCTTCCTTGATGCCTGTTCCCTTAAGTGCTGATATCTCAACAACATCACAGCCAAGCTTCTTGCTTAACTTGTCAATGTGAATCTGGTCACCACTCTTAACAACGAGATCCATCATGTTAACAGCCATAACAACTGGTATACCTAATTCCATGAGCTGTGTTGAAAGATATAAGTTTCTCTCGATGTTAGTACCATCAACGATATTAAGGATAACGTCTGGTCTGTCTTTAATAAGATAATTTCTGGCAACTACTTCCTCCAATGTATATGGAGATAATGAATAAATACCAGGTAAATCCATGATTGTCACATCTTTATGACCCTTTAATTTACCCTCTTTTTTCTCAACAGTAACTCCTGGCCAGTTACCAACGAACTGATTAGAGCCTGTTAATGCATTAAATAATGTTGTTTTACCGCAGTTAGGATTACCTGCTAATGCAATTTTAATAGACATTTCTAACTCCCTTTCTGTAATTCTAATATTTGTTAGGTCTGTCTAACCGTGTGGCAAAAAAATAGTCGGATAACTATTATTCGCACTCGATTATCTCAGCATCTGCCTTACGGATTGATAACTCATATCCTCTGACAGTAACCTCAATTGGATCTCCAAGAGGTGCTACTTTTCTGACATATACGTCCACGCCCTTCGTGATTCCCATGTCCATGATACGTCTCTTAACTGGGCCTTCACCAGCAATCTTTGTAACTTTAACTGTCTGGCCACAAGCTACTTCTTTTAATGTCATAGTCTCTCTCCTTATACCAGAATTTTGCCTGCCATGTCTTTACCAATGGCAATCCTTGAATCTTTAATGTTAACTATAAGATTGCCTCCTGCCTCAGATATAACCGTCACTGACGCGCCAGTAACGAATCCAAGCTTCTCCAAAAACAATCTCACTTCCTCTTTTCCACCAACTTTAATAATGGTGTGTTCCTGTCCTGCTTCAATCATAGATAACGGCATCATAACGACCTCTTTTCTGTGGCTATTGATAAAATGTTTCATTTCCAGCACAGTTAGTATATCCGAACAGTCATTAGATGTCAATAACTTTTTTTAGCTTTTTCTAATTATTTTTAGTTATTTCTAATGCAATTTATGCATGCTTATATATGTCACAAAAATTTTACAGATAAATACAGGAGTACTTCCATTCTATAGTTGTAATTATGTCCAACTGCTTGAAAAAGAAAATTTATTGTGATAATATATTGCTATCGAAATCAATAATCTATCTGATGGGACATTTTTATCCCATCTTTATATTTATATATCTGCAATATTCCATTAATAATTAATTATATATAATTTAATATGTTAGATATGATAAATATATTTTGCTGATTTCTCAAGGAGGGTTAGATGAACACAGGTAATAACGAATCTGCTGAAAACTATCTGGAGACTATTCTTGTTCTTAGCAAGACGCTCCCTGTAGTTCGTTCAGTTGATATATGCAATGAATTAGGATTTAAGAAAAGCAGCGTAAGCGTTGCCATGAAGAATCTACGGGAAAAGAATTATATAATTGTTTCTGATGCAGGCTTTATCACTCTTACGGATGCTGGCCGCTCTATTGCTGAGATGATTTACGAACGCCATGAATTTTTGTCTGGCTGGCTTATCAAGCTCGGTGTTCCAGCAGAGGTCGCTACAGAAGACGCTTGTAAGATTGAGCATGTAATCAGCAAGGAAAGCTTCGAGGCTATCAAGAATGCTGTGGGATAAGATGATGCTGATGGGGTTGTAATTTCATGAAGCTTTGATCTCGCGTAATTCTGATTTCGTGAGACTTTGATTTCATGATTCAGTATTAACAGCATATGAGTTTGGCTTATATCAAGGATTTTCTCATGAAAAATCCAAAAAGCTCCCAAATATGGCACCTAAAAATTGAAATTAGATTTATACAAGAAAAAGTTGCTTGGAAATCCGAATTCACGAAGAATTCTGGGTTTTCCAGCAACTTTTATATTATTTAAGCCAAAAGCCAATTCTTGACCTACAAAACAAATGCCTTTTTGGATTTTTAAAGAAATATTTCTCTCATACACCCAAATTTACTTCTGTCCAATCTGTATTTTAGTTCATAGCCTTCTTAATGGCAGCCATAAGCTCGTCGTATGTCTCAAATGCTTCAAGTTCAGGATTGTCCTGCTTAATCTTATCAGTACTCTTGAATAAGAATCCTGCCTTACTTGCCTTAATCATGGCAAGGTCGTTGTAGCTGTCGCCACTTGCTATAGTCTCATATCCGATAGACTGTAAAGCCTTAACAGTTGTGAGCTTAGACTGCTCGCAGCGCATCTTGAATCCTGTAATCTCTCCGTTATCAGCAACCTCTAAAGAATTGCAGAATATAGTTGGCCAGCCAAGCTTCTCCATAAGCGGAGTTGCAAACTGTGAAAATGTATCACTAATAATAATAACCTGTGTAAATGAACGAAGCTCATCTAAGAACTTCTTAGCTCCTGGAAGTGGATCAATCTTGGCAATTGTCTCCTGAATCTCTTTAAGTCCAAGACCATGCTCTTTAAGAACACCCAGTCTCCATTTCATAAGCTTGTCATAATCAGGCTCATCTCTTGTAGTCTTCTTTAACTCTGGAATTCCACTAGCCTCAGCAAATGCAATCCAAATCTCTGGTACCAATACACCTTCAAGGTCTAAACAAGTAATGTACATATTATTTCTCCTTTTTGCAGACACAGGAACAGCTTCCTGCATAATTATGAACTCTCATTGAGTAATTATATATTATTTATAATAGAGATTCAATGAGTTTCTGTGTCTTCATTCTAATATCAGTGTTCTACTACAACTTCACGAATTCTCATCCCTGATAACAATGATATCATTTACCTTCAATACCATATCCTTCTGTGGCAGTATCGACAAATCATCACGAAGCACTAAAAACACGGTAACACCGCTGCTCTCCTCCAGCTCCTCAACCGTCTTGCCAGCATTTGTGGTATCGACAAGAACCTCTGCTATCTCTTTGATATCCTCGTCCTTGAGGGCTGATATATTGCTCTTTCTCTGATACTGCTCAACAAAACCAGCACTTATAATACCTGTAGGTATGGCAACCACGCCTACGCCAAAATACGCTATGCATATCGCCATGATTCTTCCAAGAGTTGTTATCGGATATATATCACCATAACCGACAGTAAGCAGCGTGGACATGCTCCACCACACACCACTGAACGCATTGCAAAATACCTCCGGCTGTGCATCATGCTCAACACTGTACATACACAGACTGCTCGCAAGCATAAGTATAAGCACTATAAATACAGACGATATAATCTGGTTTCGCTTCTCATACAAAACCGTTGTTATGACATTGAATGAATCATACTTTGCATTCAGCCTGAACAGATGGAATATCCTTGCCACCCGCAGCATTCTGAATATGACAAATCCTGACAGGAAAAATGCTGGTATAATTGTCAGCAAATCAACAATTCCATCAAATGATATTATAAATTTAAACCTTGCCTGGATTCTGTTGCAATGAGGAAACAGATAGTCAGCTGTCCATATACGCAGCACGTATTCAACACAGAATATCGTTACCGTCACATACTCCATAACATTGAAAAAATCAGACATCCATGCAAGCTGGTCAAATGTCTGCATAAATGTAACAACAATATTGCATACAATTGTAATTGTTATAAATATATCAAACGCCCGACTGATTAGGTTACTCTTATCACCAATCTGTATTATGTTGAATACTTTCTGCTTTAACTGTTTATCTTTCATACCTGCTTTTTCTTCTTGACCTGTTTAATAGCTAATATAACACAAAGCATCATAACCATAGAAATTGGAAGAGTTATGAATGCATTCTGGATAAAACCAGCCAGAATATAACTTACAAATGATACTGCTGCCGCCAGCATTGCGTATGGAAGCTGTGTTGACACATGATTTACATGGTTACATTGTGCTCCCGCTGATGCCATAATTGTTGTATCAGATATAGGTGAACAGTGGTCTCCACATACTGCACCAGCCATACATGCAGATATAGAGATAATCATAAGCTCATAATTGCTGCTCTGGAATACCTCTACAACGATAGGGATAAGTATTCCAAATGTTCCCCATGATGTACCTGTCGCAAATGCGATTACACATCCAACCACAAATATAACAGCTGGAAGCAAGCTCATAAAGTCACCTGATACTGAACTCATAACGTCAAATACAAATGTCTTTGCCCCCAGAAGGTCTGTCATGCTTTTTAGTGTCCACGCAAATGTAAGGATAAGAATTGCAGGAACCATAGATTTGAAGCCTTCTGGAATACATTCCATACATTTGTTGAAATCTAATACATTTCTGACACAATATAATACAACTGTCACAACTAATGCAAAAAAACTTCCAAGTGCAAGTCCTACGGATGCATCACTCTGTGAAAATGCAGTTATAAAATCAACGCCACCAAAGAATCCACCTGTATAAATCATTCCAATAACGCAGAATATAATAAGACTTATGATAGGAATAAGAAGGTCAATAACCTTGCCATTAGACACTTCCTGTTCCTGAACATTGCTGTTGCAGGCTTTGTTGCCTGAACCGTATATATCGCCATTGACTGCACTGATTTCGTACATTTCCATCTGTCCATATTCGACCTTTAACAGAATCATTGAAACCATCATAAATATTGTAAGAATCGCATAGAAATTATACGGAATTGCCTTAACGAACAGCGCAAGTCCATCCTCGCCCTCAACGAATCCGGCAACCGCCGCTGCCCATGACGATATAGGCGCTATGATACATATTGGTGCCGCTGTCGCATCTATTAAATATGCCAGCTTTGTTCTTGATATTTTGAATTTATCGGACACCGGACGCATTACGCTTCCCACTGTAAGGCAGTTAAAATAATCATCTATGAATATCAGTACACCGAGAAGCACTGTGATAAGCTGCGCTCCCTGTCTTGATTTGATATGCTCTGACGCCCATACTCCGAATGCTCTTGAACCTCCAGCCCTGTTCATAAGTGCAACCATAGTTCCAAGTATGACGAGGAATATAAGAATTCCTACATTATAGCTGTCTGTCAGCACTGCAACTATTCCATCAGAAAACGCAGTGTTAACCGTCTTTTCAAAGCTGAATCCTGACGCAAATACTGCACCGACTGCTATTCCTACGAAAAGTGAGCTGTATACCTCTTTTGTTATCAACGCCAGTGCTATCGCAATAAATGATGGAACCAGCGACCAGAATGTAGCATATTCTGAAGGTGATGGAATCGCTGTCATATATCTGGATATAATTCCAAGCGCTATGACAACAAGCGCAACAACACCTATGCTAATGATACTTGTTTTCTTGTTTTTCAAAATATTTCCTCCTAGAATTAACAATTTCTTATTGTCTGTAATTAATGCTCCAGCTTTTATCAGATTCAGTGGTTATTGAAGCCTCATAAAAGCATCTTACTGCCTCGTACATATACTGTGTGTCCTTAACACCTGCTGTCTCATATGGTGAATGCATTGCAAGCTGTGCAAGACCTATATCTATGGTATTAACAGATACGTGGCGGTTAGATATATTACCGAGTGTAGAACCACCAGCTATATCTGAGCGGTTGACATATGTCTGGTATGGCACACCTGCCTTCTCACATATCATCTTGAATATAGTATCAGAAACTGCGTCCGTTGTATACTTCTGATTTGCATTATGTTTTATCACAATTCCCTTATTCATATAAGGTCTGTTAGTTGGGTCTGCTTTATCTGTATGATTAGGATGTACCGCATGTGCGTTATCAGCTGACAGCATATAGGAACAGCTCTCTGCAATTCTTCTTGCCTCTTCGCTCTTACCTGAACAAACCGCTATACGCTCCATAACGTCTCTAAGAAATGTTGAATCCGCTCCCTGCTTGGTTGTGCTTCCAACCTCCTCATTATCAAATACAGCGCATACCGATACACTGTCTGCGCTGATTCTGCCATCTATAAGTGCTCTCATACAGCTATAAGCGCACATCAGGTCATCAAGTCTTGGTGCTGACACATATTCATTGTCAGCTCCCCATACACAGCCCTGCTGTCTGTTATATAGGAATAAATCCATCCCCACCACACTATCTGCATAAGACTTGCCTGTGATTATCTGCTCTAATCTTCCACCAGCCATCTCGCTTCCAATAAGTGGAATCATGTCTTTCTGCGCATTATAGCTGTACCCTGAATTGACCTCTCTATCCATATGGATAGCAATGTTAGGTATCATGCACAAATTCCTGTCAATATTAACAAGCTTTGAAACGAATTTTTCTCCAGACTGTGTCTTTTCTTTAACAATAACTCTTCCTGCCACAGAAAGCGGTCTGTCAAACCATGGTGCCATTATCATGCCACCATATTTCTCGACATTAAGGCATGTATAATGTCCATCAACTGTCATCTCAGGATTCGTCTTTATCTTAAATGACGGTGAATCACTGTGTGCCGCCGCTATCTGATAATTGGCGTAATCTGCTTTTTCAGGCATATTAAAGGCTATTATAGATGAGCCTCCTCTTGTGGCATAATATCTGCTACCAGCCTCTATATCCCATTCGTCACATTCATTCAGATGCTTATATCCCTTAGCATCAAGCATATCTGCAAAATTCGCTGCTGCATGGTATGCTGTAGGACTTACCTCAATAAATTTAATCAAATCTTCTGTCATTTCTGAATCTCCTGATTATTTATCTTATATCTTTTATTTTTCAACTTATATCTTCTGTTGGTATTAGTACCTATTGCTTCAATTAATTTTACTTCTAATTTCGCCTATCAACTTATGCACAGTTGTACCAGGACACATCTCTGATGGTTTCTTTTTACCTTCACGTTCACACTGTTCAAGCTTTTGTTGTGCTACCTGTATTGCTTTTTCTTCATTACCTACATTGCAAATTTTTCCATACATTTTTTCATCTGACTTGGAATACTCTTGCTTTGTTTTACTCTCGTACACTCGTCCAAACTCAGAACAACAAGTCCATGAATCATGAATTGCTGGCATAACACCAAAATAAGCATACATCCATATTTCAAAACACGGATTAGACCATCCTACTCTTATATCATTTTTCTCTGCCTCAGCAATAATTTCATCAAATCCAACCACCTGATCTCTATCAAAAACAATCCAAGGCATACGATATTGTGCTTCATAGGCTGTTAGTTCCAAGCATTTATCAATCAAACTTCTTGTCTTTGTTTCTACAACTTTGATGACAAGTTTATTTCTAGCTTCTTCAGGCAATGACTGATGCAGTCCTTTAAAAAAACAACGTTCTGTCCCTTCTGTATCTGTAACGATTAAGTAGTAACCCAATTCCGGCACTTTGAACTTTCTTCTTTGTTCTCTTGTTTTTCTATTCCCTGTTCTATCTCCTTTTGCCATGCTCAATCTCTCCGTTCCACCTCGGTAGGTGCTGAGCCAATGTCCCCCGTACATTGAACACCACTAAAAATATCTATACTCTTTAATGTCGGAATAGCACCATATTTACCAATCAGATAATTCTTCTCATAGCTTTCGTCCTTACGAATACGCACTCCATCCTCATCCACAAAATCAGCAAGTGAATATAATGTTGAAACGCCTCGATCATCCTTCTCAACAAACCATATTTCATCGCGGCGCAGTAGCTGATTAGACAATTGCCAAGTATCATGCGTTGTAAACACTAACTGTGCATGATTAATATTAATTTGTGGATTCAAAAATGTAAGCAAAAAGTTTCTTACTAAAAGCGGATGCAGACGTGCATTTAGTTCATCAATAAAAAACACACTCCCCTTCTCCAACACTTCCTGCAATTCAGGATAAAGGGCAAACATTTTCAATGTTCCTGCTGACTCAGCTCCTAAAGGTATCTCAGCCATATCGTCAGAATCAATCTTCTTATGGAGTGCATTAATCTTGTATTTTTCTTCCTTTGATTCACCATCATTAGGAACTTTTTCTATTCTGAAATCCCTAATATGTTCGTCAAATGATGAAAAATATTCTACTACCTTTTGCTGAACACTCTTGTCATTAACAAAATTTTTTGGCAATCTGCGTGATAAGAAATAGTTTGTAAAAGGATCTCCAAAATCTGCGAATTCGTTTGTCAAAAACCAATCTCTGACTGCCTTACATTTACTGATTTTTAACTTAGCTCCTAAAGAAGCAATCAATACCTGTTTCTCAAGTGCTATCTTTATATTATCCCTGCTGTTCTTCGGTAAACCTGACAAATCTAACTCACTGTCAGAATTTCCACGATAAAATACTGTACTGTACTTTCTGGCAGTCTTAGCCTTAGAGTTCAGCCATTCCTCTGTTACACCTTCTTTATCAACGCAGAATCCATAATTATATGTCTTCTCGTTCTTATCATCTGGAATAGAAAAATATACCTCAAAACTTGATTCTGCATCTGATGATGTAGAATCAAATAAAAATGGAGTAGGTCTGTACTCTTTGAATTTTTCTTCCTCATCTCCGTACTTAAATGAATCCACAACATATTCAGCCATGTATTCAAATGCACTATATATATTTGATTTGCCACTTGCATTAGCTCCATAAATGGCAGCAATAGGCAATATCTTTTCACTTCCAATAGTTACAACTCTTTCAGAAAACTCTGTCATTTTTGTGGCAGACAAATCCAGAGTAGCCTCTTCCCTAAATGATTTAAAATTTTTAAAGTTAAATTGAATCAACATGATTGCCACCTCATCTTATTTTATATAAAATATTATATACAATTTGCGCAAAATATCAACATTGTACTGTGATTTTTTCTCACACACTTGTAGATTATATATTGATTCAACATTCAAAATCATAAAATTATGAACTATAACATCATAGCGTTTATAGATATGTAATCTTTGCTCTCTGCATACAATGCATCTTCCATTATCTTCGCAAATAATCAAGTTTATTTGCTCTTTCATAAGCCAATTCCAAAAACTGATAAATATCTAAATGAGAATAATCCCAATTCATTGGTTCTAAAGTTGTAGCTCCCTGATATCCTGTACAGGCAATTTTCTCCATAACTGTATTCCAGTTAATATTACCATCGAATGGTAATTGATGCTGATTATGGCTGCCGCCGTTATCCTGTAAATGAATTGCCATCAGCCGATTTCCATACATTCCTAACAAATCTTCATCTGGTGTATAATTTATATGATGGCAACTATCATAACAATAGCCTACATTATTTGAAATGAATTTATTTAACACCATCTTCAAATTTTTAATATTATTCAAATTTTCAAAAGCAATGTGAATATTCTTTTGCTCTGCCTTGTTTATAAGTTCTGCCAACCTTCTGATTCCTACTTCATTTAAAGGATTATTATCATTAGGCAAATGTATCACCATTGTTGGTATATCATATTCACAGCAATCCTCTACACATTGTAGATAACTTTGAAATACGCTTTCTCCACTCAAACTATCCAGTGACAGATTATTCTGTTCATGCACAGGCGCATGGATATTTTCTACAAATAGCCCTGCTCTTCTTGCTAGTCTTACATCCTCTTGATAACCGACTCCTCTGCCAAATTGATCACTCCACCATAACATTACACAATCAAATCCCACTTTTCTAATCAATTTGTACCTTTCTTCAAAAGAGACATCATATCCCGGACCATAGCCAAAGCAATCATATATTCCTGTCATTTCTGAATCTCCCTCCCAGCTCTCTCCGCAATCTTCACAACCCTTGGTCTGTTGTATCTCTGCATTATCACAAAACTCAAGTCAAAACATGCTCCAAGAAACGAAGTAATAAAAAATACCCAGAACGCTCCGAACCACACAGATGCAGCCACTGGAATGAAGCTGAGCACAACATTAGTCTCATGTACCAGCTCTGACTGGCACATAGCCTGTGCAATCTCATCCCATGTATGTATCTTCGGATTAAACATGTCTGGGTCAAATGTTGGCATCTTATTCTTCCATGATTTAACATTCATTAAACTATACAGCTTATTCTCCCATGAATGAATCTGATACCATCTGTGATGATAGTTGGCATGGTTACGCTTTAAACCATTAAATGCGTAACCAGCCAGAAGTCTTATAATAAAATGATACGCTATCGTACCAGCCGTTATTGCCAATGTCTCGTATATCCCTGTATTGGTAATATTATACATAACAATACACACTATAAGTGCAGCCAGCGAAATCGCTGAAATAGCAATCATTTTCTTTTTCATAATTATTTCTTCTTTCTGCCTGTAAAAAAAGCAAGCAGCAATATCGCTGCAACCAAAGCTACCGCTATTGACATCCATACCACGAATGTCACTGTATCTCTTGTGTGGAACATATCATAGTAGCCACCAAGATATATTATAATTCCAAGTGCAGGAACTACATATGCCATATAATATTTAAGCTTGTCCGGGAATGCGATACCCTCGCCAGTGTTAACCTCTGCGAGGAAATTCTCCCAGCCCCATCCGTTCTTATGGACACAGAACAGAACTGCTATGATACTTCCAAGTGGAAGAATATTGTATGATACTATAAAATCCTCAAAATCCATAATAGTGCTTCCTGCGCCAAGTGGCTGAACACCTGAAAGCACATTGTAACCTAATACTGCTGGAATCGATAAAACTGCAATTGCAACAATATTAACTACGACACATTTCCTGCGCTCCCAGCCTGTCGCATCATTGGTCATCTTGACAATATTCTCGAATACCGCAATAACTGTTGACATAGCCGCAAATGTCATAAATACAAAGAAGCATGTTCCCCACAGTCTTCCGCTAGGCATGTGATTAAACACATTTGGAAGTGTTATAAACAAAAGTGACGGACCCGCTCCCGGTTCAACTCCATAAGCAAAGCACGATGGAATAATTATAATACCTGCAACGAATGCAACAAATGTATCAAGAAGTGTTACGCTTATGCCCTCACCGACAAGCTTTCTCTCCTTAGAAAGATAGCTTCCGAATATCTCCATAGAACCCATACCGATACTAAGTGTAAAGAATGCATGAGTCATGGCTGCAAATACAACATTAAACACTCCTTTAGACTCTAATCTTGCAAAATCAGGAACAAGATAATATCTTAAGCCTTCCGCTGAACCAGATAAAGTCACAGAACGAACAGCCATGATAATCATAAGCACTATAAGGAACATCATCATTATCTTAGTGATTCCCTCAACACCTTTTTCAAGTCCAAGCGCACATATTCCAAAACTTAAAAGTATAATTACCAGTGTGAATACCATCATAAGTCCCGGATTGGACAGCATTGTGTTGAATTCACCCTGAACACCTTCTGAATCAAGTCCTGTAAATCTGCCACTTGCCATGAGATAGACGTAATACATCATCCATCCGCCTACCATTGTATAGAACATCATAAGAATGTAGTTACCCACATAACATATATATCCTATCTTTCCCCAGCTTGTTCCCTCTGGTTCAAGAACTGAGTACGCCTTGATAAGACTCTTTCTGCTGGCACGTCCAATTGCATATTCACATATAAGCATAGGAAGACCAAGCATTGCAAGACACACAAGATATATAACTATGAATGCCGCACCACCATTCTCACCACATATATATGGAAATTTCCATACATTCCCAAGACCGATGGCACATCCTGCTGACACAAGAATAAAGCCAAGCCTTGACTTAAATTGTTCTTTTTCCATAAATTCTTTTCCTATCTATATTTTACTTTTCTCTTAACGGTAAAGCATCCACCCGATATAATAAGTGCATTTTATTTTAATTCTGAAGAATCTGTGTCAATAAACAGATATTTTCTTGTTGCAAACAGAATCGCAATCGCTACAACACCAAATAATATCTCCAATGTGCTTCCATGATTAACTATCATCATTCGAGCAATAGCAAACATAAGGACTTCAACTATTGTAGAAGCGTCATGCTGTGCAAGCATCTTTACAAGCTCAACGCCAATTGCAACTGTCATTACATTACCTATAAATGATTCAAGTCTTGCAACTGGTTCACCTGTAAATATATTACCTGTATCAATAAGAAGCCTTGCTCCTGCAATCAAAATAACTATAACAAGCACAAACGACATCATAACTTCCAGAAAATGACAGACCGAAAGCAGCACATCTTTTGCCTTTTCATACATATTCTTCATATTAAACCTCATTTCTTAGAAGTCGTCATCATCATCAACGCCCATAGCCTCCCTGAGTGTTCTCCACCCAAGTACAGCACATTTAACGCGGGCTGGCATATGAGCGATATCTTTAAGCGCAGAAGCTTCCTCAAGGCTGTCTATCTCTTCATCCGTTGCCTCGCCCTGAATCATCTTCATGAATATTTTACCCATAGCAAGTGCCTCGTCCCTGGTTCTGCCAATTATCATCCCAAGCATGATATCTGCTGAAGCCTGTGAAATAGCACATCCATCACCAACAAATGCTCCATCAGCAATCACATCGCCATCCATCTTAAGCTTAAGGAATATATCATCACCACAGCTTGGATTGACCCCTTCAAGCACAATATCAGCATCTGGGAGGTCATGCTTGAACTCTGGACGGATGTTATGCTCTGTAAGTATCTCGTTATAAAATCCTCTATTTTCCATATCCCATTCTCTCCCTTACGCTTGACAGGCTTTCAAGAAATGTGTCAACCTCTGCCTCTGTATTATAGAACATAAAGCTTGCTCTTGTTGTTGAGCTTACACCAAGATGATTAAGAAGCGGCTGGGCACAATGATGTCCTGCTCTTACTGCAATTCCATCTGATATAAGTATCTCACTTACATCATGTGGATGAACATCATCTACTGTAAATGTGAGAATGCCTGTATGCTCCTCTGCCTTATCTGAACCTAATATATTCACATGTGGAATTGCTTTCATTCCCTCTAAAGCTCTCTTAGTAACTGCAAGCTCTCTCTCATGCATATAGTCAAATCCAATTGAATCAACATATCTGATAGCTGCTGCAAGTCCTGCTGCCCCTGCCGCATTGACAGTTCCACCCTCAAATTTGTGTGGAACTTCTGCATATCTGGCATCAAATCTTGTAACAGAGTCAATCATCTCTCCACCATACATGAATGGAGGCATCTTTTTAAGATGTTCCTTCTTGCCATATAACACGCCAATTCCCATAGGGCCAAATACCTTGTGTCCAGAAAATGCGAAGAAATCCGCATCAAGTGCCTGTACGTCAACCGCCATATGTGGAATGCTCTGTGCGCCATCTACAACGATAACAGCATTTTTCTCATGCGCCATCTTAGCAATCTCTGCAATAGGATTAACCCTTCCTAATACGTTTGATACCTGTGTTATGGCAACAATCTTAGTCTTATCTGTTATAAGCTCTCTTACCTTATCAAGGTCAACACTTCCATCCTGACCGCAGTCAATGAATTTAAGCGTCGCACCAGTATTTCTACAGACCATCTGCCAAGGAAGGAGATTGCTGTGGTGCTCCATGATGGACACAAGTATCTCATCACCAGCCTTGACATTCGATAATCCATAGCTGTATGCAATTAGGTTCATGCTCTCTGTTGTATTTCTGGTAAATACTATCTGTCTTGCATTGGCTGCATTGATAAATTCTGCCACTGAAGCTCTGGCATTCTCATATAAATCTGTGGCCTCAACACTCAATGGATATGAGCCTCTTAAAGGATTCGCATTGTGGTTAAGATAGAAATCCATCTCCGCATCAATTACGCACTGAGGTCGCTGTGATGTCGCTGAATTATCAAAATATATAGTTCTATCCTGCATTAACAACGGAAAATCCTTCTTGTAATCACGAATATCTGCCATACTCTTTAGAGCACCTCCCCTAGAGCCTTCTCAACTATCTTAATTATATTATCATCACCTGTCATTCTTGAAAGATGCTCAATCGCAGCTCTCGCAAGAATGTTTTCCGCCTGCTCCTTGCCTATTCCTCTGCTTTCAAAGTAGAAAAGTGTGTCCTCATCAAGTTCACCGATAGTTGCACCATGATTGCCGACTACATTCTCCTCTGCACAAAGAATAAGCGGAATTGTCTTGTTAACCACATCATCACCAAGCATAAGAACAGTCTCCTGCTCATTACCTACTGAATCACTGCAGCCTCTCTTAAAATCAATTGTTCCCTTAAATGTCTTGGCTGCTGCATCTCTTAATGCACCATTGGCATTAATCTCACTCTCAGTCTTCTTACCTGTGTGATTAGCAAATACATTAATATCAATCTTTTGCTTATTCTGTCCAAGATAACCAATATCAGCCTTTAAGCTGCTGCATTCTCCTGCAAGGTTAACTGTGCTGTCCGAATATACGTCACCGAGTCCTAAGAATATCTGTATAAGTTCAACTCTTGCATTCTTGCCGCAATCAGCCTTGACCTCATTATATAAAAGGGAAGACTCCTTTGTGTACTGAACCTGTACAAGACGGATAAGTGCATTTTCTTTAAGTTCCATCTGTGTTCTTACTGCAAGATTCTTATCTGCTGAGTAATCCATATATACTGTAATCTCACTGTTCTTAGGTGCGACAATCTTAACATCCTTAGTACTGTATTCACCCTTGCCTTTAACACTGATTCTTACAGGTTCTTTCTTAGTTCTGGCACCTGCCTTATACTCCTCATCTGGAAGAAATGTAGTCTTTGCAAGGTCCCAGTCTATCTTAGCATCGTTAACTCCAAGCCAGTACCATGTCTTGGCTGGAAGTCTGTTAATGATTAATTTATCGTTATTTTCCATACTAGCCTATACTTCCTTTCATCTCAAGACGGATAAGATTATTCATCTCAACTGCATATTCAAGTGGAAGCTCCTTAGATACATTATCTGCAAATCCACTTACAATAAGCGCTCTGGCATCTTCCTCGCTCATGCCTCTTGACATGAGATAGAATACAGCATCATCACTGATACTTCCTATCTTAGCCTCATGTCCGATTGCCGCGTCCTTAGTACGGATATCCATAGCTGGAATTGTATCTGAACGCGACTCAGAATCAAGCATAAGTGACTGACAGGAAACAGCAGATTTAGCATTAGCTGCACCCTTCTGTACAACAACGCTGCTTCTGAATGTGCTTATACCGCCGCTCTTGCTTATTGAACGTGTATTCATATATGAAGTTGTATCAGGTGCGCAGTGGACAACCTTAGCTCCTGTATCAAGATTCTGTCCTGCTCCGGCAAATGTCACACCTGTAAATTCCATCTTTGAACCTTTACCTTTAAGAATACTCATAGGGTAAAGATATCCAACGTGTGAGCCAAATGAGCCAGATACCCACTCAACTGTACCACCCTCTTCAACGATTGCACGTTTAGTATTAAGGTTGTACATATTCTTAGACCAGTTCTCAATTGTAGAATATCTAAGCTTTGCATTCTTCTTGACAAAAAGCTCTACACAGCCTGCATGAAGATTGGCTACGTTATATTTAGGTGCCGAACATCCTTCTATGAAATGAAGGCTTGCTCCCTCGTCAACTATAATAAGTGTATGCTCGAACTGTCCTGCTCCCTTTGCATTAAGTCTGAAATATGACTGGAGTGGTATAGATACCTGCACTCCCTTTGGTACATATACAAATGAACCACCTGACCATACTGCTCCATGAAGTGCAGCAAACTTATGGTCTCCTGGTGTTACAAGCTTCATGAAATACTCATGCACCATATCTGCATACTCACCCTTTAATGCGCTCTCCATATCTGTGTATACAACACCCTGCTCAGCTACTTCATCCTTAACATTGTGGTATACAAGCTCTGAGTCGTACTGTGCACCAACTCCGGCAAGTGATTTTCTCTCTGCCTGTGGAATACCAAGTCTTTCAAATGTCTCCTTAATATCTTCTGGAACGTCTTTCCAGTCACCTTGCATCTTAGTATTAGGTCTTACATATGTTGCGATATGATCCATATCAAGACCTTCGATTGATGGACCCCAGTCTGGAACCTGAAGTTCATTATATATATCAAGAGCTTTAAGTCTGAACTCTGTCATCCACGCAGGGTCATTCTTCTCTTCTGAAATTTTTCTTACAATATCAGCTGTAAGACCTTCATTAATTCTATAGGCATCATTTTCAACATCCTTGATGTCGTAGATACTTCTGTCTATATCCTCTACATGACTCTTTTCTTTCATTATGCTTCTCCCTTGAATCCCTTCTCATTGATTGTCTCAACTAATGATGCATCACCATTCTTAACAATCTTTCCTTCTTCCATAACATGTGTAACATCAACATCAAGTGACTCTAAAATTCTTGTGCTGTGTGTGATTATAAGAAGGCTTCCTTTACACTTTTCTTTATAAATGCTTATTCCCTTAGATACTGTTCTTACTGCATCCACATCAAGTCCTGAATCTGTCTCATCAAGAATAGCAAGTGATGGTTCTAACATAAGCATCTGTAAAATCTCAGCTTTCTTCTTTTCACCACCTGAAAATCCAACATTCAAATCTCTCTCCGCATATGAAGCATCCATTGAGAGAAGCTCCATTGTCTCTGCAAGCTTTTTCTTGAAATCAAAGAGACGGATTCTCTTGCCTGTCTTCTGCTCAAGTGCGCTTCTTATGAATGCACTTAATGTTACTCCTGGAACCTCTAATGGATTCTGGAATGATAAGAATATTCCTTTCTTAGCTCTCTCATTAACTGGCATCTCTGTAATATCTTCGCCATTAAATACGATCTTACCGGATGTAACTGTATATCCCGGATTACCTGTGATGGCATAGCCAAGTGTTGACTTACCTGTTCCATTAGGTCCCATAAGTACGTGTGTCTCATCTGCTCCTATTGTAAGGTCTACTCCGTGAAGTATCTCCTTCTCTCCTGCATTAACATGCAGATTCTTAACCTCTAATATATTCTTAGACATATATCCTCCAATCCGTGTGGCTCTGTACTTGTCCACATTTTTTAATTATATTTTTAATGAGTGCAGCTCTGTCCTTTTCCCTGAATTACCAGATCTGCTAATGTATGACTGTCAAGATACTCGTTAATAATATCGCCAAGTCCCTGCCAGAACGGCAGTGTATAACAATCATCTGTTATATCGCATTTTTTCGTATCAGTACATAGACAGGCTACCGGTGCAAGACTTCCTTCTGTAAGTCTTAGAATATCACCGACTTTGTACTGTTCCGGTGCTTTGATAAGGCGATATCCACCACCCTTACCGCTGGCACTCTCAACCATGTGTCCCTTAGAAAGTATTGTCATAATGCTCTCTAAATATTTCAGGGAAATTCCCTGTCTGTCCGTGATTTCTTTCAAGGGAATAAACTCACCTGTATTATGCTCTGCCATATCTGCCATCACTCTGAGCGCATATCTGCCCTTAGTGGAAATCATCATAGGCCTTCCCTCCTTGTCAATCTGACTTATTGCATTGTATTACCCATTCACCTACTATGTCAATAGGTAATTAGCATTCTTTAGTTAAAAAATGGGATGGCATCGCCACCCCATCATGTCAGGCATTCCTGATGCCATGGCATTTACTCTTTCGCTATAAGTTCATCCATAAGTCTCTTATATTCACAGGCATCTATAGGAAGTTCAACCGGCATCCTCCTGCATGCAGAATAATATGCCCCTGCACATAACATAAGAGAATTAATTCCTTCGGCTCCTTTTGCTGCAAGATACTCATCATTATGCTCCAGTGATGCCTTGGCAAATCTTTCAAGAAGTTCAGCATATGGCTCTGGAGATTTGCCAAACTCTGTTGTCTCTTCTGTATAATTCATGTTCTCCCTTGAATTAACATTTTCAGTTCTTATATATTCCTCTACATCCTGATGCCTTGTTATTGTTAATCTGTTATCTTCAAGAAGTATTCTTGCCTTAGTTCCTATAATTTCCATTCTTTCTTCATGACATGCCTCACCTGTTGATAATATAAATGTTGCAGTCATTCCATTATCGTAATCCATAACCAGCGTATCTTCATCATCTACTGCAAAATCGTTATATTTGCCAAATGGAATTAATGCGTACATTCTCTGAGGCATCCCAAATAAATACTGGAACATATCAAGAATATGCTGTCCCTGATTAATAAGTGCTCCACCACCTTCTCCTGCAAAGCTGCTTCTCCATGCGCCTGACTTATGATAATACGATGTCCTCAAATATCTTGAATTAATAAGGTTTACACGCTTTAAGCTTCCTAATTCACCATTGTCGATTAAACTCTTAATCTTCATATACTTAGGATATAATCTCTGGTGAAATACCATTCCATATATTCTGTCGTTTTTCTTTGCCGATTCATTCATAGAATATGCCTCGCCTATATCAGACGCTGCAGGCTTGTCACACAATACATCCTTCCCTGCTTCAAATGCCTTTATTGTAAGTTCCGCATGTGTTTTATGTGGAGTTGCTATAATAACAGCATCATACAATTCAGGATTCATAAACATCTCATCTGCGCTTCTGAATATTCTGACATGTTCTCCATCAACATTTACAAGCGATTCACCCCAGTCGAGAAGTTCGTCTTTCCGTATCACCACCGCTGTCAGTTTCATATTGCAAACCTCTCCTGAAGCTATCATCCCGGCATATTTTTTACCCATGTTGCCCACACCTATAAGAGCTGCTCTTAGTACTTTATTCTGCATATTACAGCCTCCTCACTCATTAACTTTCTACACACATCAAATATTACATAGCAACTATAATTATTATAGCAATTCTATGATATAACTTATACTGAAATAATATTTGAATGTATGCATTTCACATAATTAATAACTAACTATCATATTCCAGATAAGCGCCCTTCATAGGGCTTGCCGCAAGTTCACTAAATAATCTCAGCACGCCTTTCTTATACTTTCTCTCTTTTGGCTTCCATGCAGTCTTTCTTTCTGCAAGAATCTTATCAATCTCTTCTGGTGACATTTTTCTGCCTGCAACACCTACTATGTTAAGCTTCCTTTCCTCAACATCAATCTCAATAAGGTCTCCTTCTTCAACTAATGCAATAGGACCTCCATCTACAGCCTCAGGACTGCAGTGTCCAATAACAGGTCCTGTTGAGGCTCCTGAAAATCTTCCATCTGTTATAAGTGCAATGCTCTTTCCAAGTTCCTTGTCACTGCTTATTGCCTCTGATGTATAGAACATCTCTGGCATACCGCTTCCCTTAGGACCCTCATATCTTATAAATACTGCATCGCCTTTCTGCACCTTATGATGAATTACCGCATCAAGACACTCTTCCTCACTATCAAATGGTCTGGCATTAAGCACTGCTTTAAACATTTCCTTAGGACATGCTGTATGCTTAATAACAGCTCCCTCAGGTGCAAGATTACCTTTAAGAACAGCTATGCTTCCGTTCTCTCCGATAGGTTTATCATATGGTCTGATAATATCTTCTCTTGTAACACTGACATTATAACGCTTATTGAAATCATCAAGCCACTTTGCACATCTTTCATAAAATCCATTTTCCTTAAGCTCTTTAAGATTCTCACCTAAAGTCTTTCCTGTAACTGTCATTACATCAAGATGAAGATGCTCTTTTATCTCTTCCATTATTGCTGGAACTCCTCCTGCATAATAGAATACTTCTGCAGGCCATCTTCCCGCTGGGCGGACATCAAGAAGATAATGTGCTCCTCTGTGGAGTCTGTCAAATGTATCACCTGTGATTTCAATTCCAAATTCATGTGCAAGTGCAGGAATATGAAGAAGACAGTTAGTACTTCCTGATATTGCTGCATGTACAAGAATTGCATTTTCAAAGCTCTTTAACGTAACTATATCTGATGGTTTCATATTCTTCATCTTTGCAAGTCTTACTGACTGTCTTCCGGCTTCTCTTGCATATTTAAGAAGATCTGGACTCGTAGCCGGCATAAGGGCACTTCCAGGCAAAGCTAATCCAAGTGCTTCTGCCATAATCTGCATTGTTGATGCTGTTCCAATAAATGAGCATGCTCCACAGCTTGGACATGCGTTACACTTCGCCCAGTCAAGCTTCTCCTCATCTATCTCGCCTCTCTCATACTGTGCACTATACATTCCAAGCTGCTCAAGAGTAAGCATCTCTGGTCCAGCATTCATAGTACCGCCTGGAACTACAACAGAAGGAATATTTACCCTTGCCAGTCCCATAAGGTTACCTGGCACACCCTTATCACAGCTTGAAAGATAAACTCCGGCGTCAAATGGTGTTGCATTTGCGTGTATCTCTATCATATTAGCTATCATCTCTCTGCTTGCAAGACTGTAATTAATTCCATCTGTACCCTGGCTTTCACCATCGCAAATATCTGTACAATAATATCTTGCTCCAAATCCGCCTTCTTCTGCTACACCTTTACGCACCTCCTCTACAAGGATATTAATGTGTCCACTTCCAGGATGACTGTCACCATATGTACTCTCCACCATGACCTGCACTTTTCCAAGGTCTTCTTTTGTCCAGCCTGTGCCTATTCTTAAAGGATCTAATTCTGGAGCTAATTTTCTCATTTCCTGACTTACTAAACACATAATAATTACCTGCCTTTCTTCTTATCTTAATAAATTCATCTGTTTTAATTTTTCATACACTTTATCTTTTTCGATGTCATCAACACACATCTCTACATTATCGAACTGCGGAAGACTGAACACACCAAGCATTGACTTGGCATCAACTAAATACTTTCCACACATAAGATCGACATCTTTATCACAGCCTTCTGCTATCTGTACCAGATGCTTAGCATCAGTCATATTGTTTAAACATACCGGTATTCTTTCCATTCTTCAGCCTCCTGTCTTATTTATCATGTTCAGATTCTGACTTTTTTCATATTTTAAGCAAATATTGAAATAACCATACTGACAACTAATGCCGTTATACCTATAACCGTTTCCATAACTGTCCACGACTTTAATGTTGTCTTCTCATCTATTTCAAGAAATGTTCCGACAAGCCAGAATCCAGCATCATTAACATGGCTTAATGCCGTTGCTCCTCCACATATTGCACAGCACATTGCCGCTCTGTATAAAACACTTGTAGCCATAACAGCTGGCATTGTTGCCATTATTCCAGACGCCATAGTCATTGCAACCATGGAACTTCCAACTGATGCCCTTACAAGCAGTGCTATAAGAAATGCTATAAGTATAAGTGGCATTCCACTCTTCTCTAATGCAGGACCTATGATATTACCCAGACCTGAATCCTGAAGCATCCATCTTATTACGCCGCCACTCGCTATTACAAGAAGTATCATTCCAACTGGACGTAATGAATGATCCATGATCTTCTTTAACTGTGCGCCTGAATAACCCCTTTTAACTCCAAGAAAATACATTGCAGCCAGTGTCGCTATTGTCAATGCAAGGAATGGTTTTCCTATAAATCCAAGCACATTTTTCACATTATCTGGAATTGGCATATATTTAGACACTGTGCTTACGAGTATTAAAATAAGTGGAATAAGAATCACTCCAAGCACAAGTCCAAACGAAGGCAATTCCTTGGAATCCTCTTTTATCTCTTCTACATTGACTGGCAATTTTGTAAAAATCTTATTTCCTATAAATCTTCCCCATATAACACCTGCAGCTATCATACAAATCAGTGCAGTTGGTATTCCGACCATAATCATCACACCAAGATTAACTCCAAGTGAATCAGCTACAAGCACTGAGCCTGCTGATGGTGGTACAAATGCATATCCACTCGCAAGGCCTGCCAGAAGTGGAATGGCATAATATAATGTTGACTTTTTTGTCTCCTTGGCAACACTAAATGCAAGAGGAATAAGTACAACTACTCCCGCCTCGAAAAATACAGTTGTTCCTATAACCAGTCCTGTGATTCCAAGCGCAATTCCTGCCTTTCTCTGACCAAGCTTTTCAATAAGTGTCTTAGCTATTCTCTGTGCGCCACCGCTTACTTCAAGGATTCCTCCAAACATTGATCCAAGACCTACCAGCAACGCTATTCCTTGAAGTGTTTTACCAACACCTTTTTCAACAGTATCTGAAATCATTGTCAACGGCATCCCTGCTCCAACGCCAATAATAATAGCAGCTATCATCATAGATATAACAGGATGAAGTTTAAACTTGATTATCAGAAATAATAGCACTATGATTCCCACCGCAGCTGCTATCAGTAGTCTTACAGGATCTGCAATAAATGCTGTCTGCTCCATATTGTTTTACCTCCAATCATCTGATGTATCTCAAAATATACATCATATCTTTTCATTGTTTTTCGCTACTTTTTTACATTTTTTCAAGATTTATTTCGAAATTCATCTGATGTATTTAATATAGTGCATGGTATTTGATAAATCAATATGTAAAAATGCTCAAATATCCAATGGTTTTTTGTGCATTATTACTTTGACAAATTTGCAAAACCAATATATGATTATACATAATTTAAGCAAACATAGGCATATCTGCATTTATCACTAATTTTGATAAATACAGATAACAAGAAAGAGAGAAATCATATGACGAATTTAGAGCATGACGATAAAAATCTTCCCCAGAAGATTTCTGAAGACATAATATCATTTATATTAAATGAACATTTACAACCTGGTGACAAGCTTCCTAATGAGTCTCATCTAGCTAAAGAACTCAACATCGGACGAAGTTCACTGCGTGAAGCCATGAAGCTTCTTGCTTCGCGTAACATTGTTACAATCAGGCAGGGTTCCGGCACATACATAGCATCATCTCCAGGCATGATTGATGACCCTCTGGGATTTACATTCATATCTGATAAAAAAAAGCTTGTACAGGATTTACTTGAAATACGTTTTTTACTGGAACCTGCTATTGCTGCTATGTCAGCAACATATTCAGACAAAGAAGACATTGATAAAATTGTCTCCCTGTGCGACCAGGTTGAAGAACTTCTTAAGCAGAAAAAGGATCACACTCAGAAAGATATAGAATTCCACACTGCCATAGCAATGGGAAGCAAAAATGTTGTAATTCCAAGACTTATTCCAATTATTAACAGTTCTATTCCTCTCTTTGTAGAAACAACCGGTAATGTCCTTCAACTTGAAACAATTGAAACTCATCGCGAAATTGCAGATGCTATAGCAGACCATGATGCCGTCAGGGCGCAGGATGCCATGTGCATGCATCTTATGTATAATAGAAGGTGTATTAATTCCAGACAGAAATAGTTAAAAAATAATATTCTCTGTCTGCTGCAATTTGCATATCATACCCCAAGTAAAATGAACGGCTGTTTACCTCATTTTGGTAAATAGCCGTTCATTTTGTTGCAAACATATTTTGAATTTATTCATAGAGTGAATCAAGGGTCAGCAGTAATACATCTTCATCCGATAAAGACTCAAACCAGTCGGTATATCCTGACAATGAAAAGAAAATATACTTTGAGACCTTGTATTTCGCAGTAATAAGCTTTCCTCTTCTGATTAAAGTTTCATATATACCCTTATCTATCTTCTCGTTTTTGAATTTACATTCTCCAATAACAGCTTTTTTATCTATCTCAGATATGGCTACAACAGCAATATTTTCCACGCCCCACCAACTGCCTACAGAAGTTATAAAACAGCCATACTCACCTTTTATTCCCTGCTTTAATGTATAATATCTGCACATATCTTCAAAAACCGCTCCCATAAAAGAGTGTAATGCTGGCTTAACTACCTTTGTGTAATATACTTCACCCTGCCCAATCTCAATTACACTTGTAGCCTTCGGAATAAACTCATACCAGAATTTAAACATATAATCTTTCAAAACATATTGTGTTTTCTTTTTATTCTTCTCATCCGTTATACATTTTTTCTTTTCAACCAGACCAACATTGATTAGCTTATCTAATGAATATAATACTGTCTGCTCTTTCTCCCCAATCTTTCCTGCAATAATATTAAGTGCATTTTCACCTGAAGCAATCTGTTCAACAATATTATTAACAACTGATATATCAGAAAATTCCTGTGTCAGAAGATTCCTTGTTTCATCATATAGATATCCATCCGTTCTGAAAAACAATCTTACAATATTTTCATCAATACTTTTTGCAGGATCAATCATCGCCAGATACCTTGCAACACCACCTGTAATTCCATAACATATTGCTTTATCTTCATTAGAGTAATCTGGAACAAATTTTGCCGCATCCAGATAATCAAATGCTTCTAATTTAATCTGTGAATCGCGCCTTCCGAACAAAGGACTCTTTTCACTAAGCACCTTATTTTCCATAAAACTGAGTGCTGAACCACACAGAATAATTTTCAGATTTTTATTATTCCAGACTGTGTCAATATATTTCTGCAGCACAGACAGTAATGCATCGTCTTTTTCTGCCCAATAAGGAAGTTCATCAATTACAAGCACCAGCTTATCATCTTTAACATTCTTATCTATAAAATCAAAAACCGCTTCTATTGTATTGAAACTGATATTTTCTACGCCCGGCAAAAATAAATCAACTACCTGTTTTGAAAACAACTCTAAGTTTCTATTCTTTCCCACTTTAGTAGCTGTATAGAATATAGTCTTTTTGTCTTTGACAAACTCTGTGATAAGTGTAGATTTTCCAATACGCCTGCGACCATATATTACAGTCATGCTAATTCCATCTTTTTCGTAGAATTCATTCAAAGATGCTAATTCTCTTTCTCTTCCTATAAACATATATTTCGCCTCCAGCTTTATTCAAATCATTTTTGTTCAAATCGATTTGAACAAAATCTTTCTGAATTAAATTTATCACAAATAGGTGCATATATCAATCATTTTTCTTCAAAATAAAGCCTCCATTAATTTCTCCTCACACCTCCACGACCATATCTGCGCTCTGAATTGTAGTCACCCTGTGTGCAATCATTATGACTGTTTTTCTGTCCTTCAGCCCAGCGACTGCCGCTGATATAAGCTGTTCTGATTCATTGTCGAGTGCTGATGTCGCCTCGTCCATGAGGATTATCGGCGAATCCTTTATTATCGCTCTTGCTATCGCAATTCTTTGTCTCTGTCCGCCTGAAAGATTGTTTCCTCTGTTGTTAAGAACCATGTCATATCCATTCTCCAACTCCATAATAAATTGATGTGCGTTGGCAAGCTTTGCGGCTGATATGATTTCTTCGTCTGACGCATCTGGTTTTCCACATCTTATATTCTCCCTGATACTAATGTTATACATGTATGGAATCTGCGGAACATACGCTATCTGTCTTCTGGCTGCTTCTATTCCGATATCACACATATTTTGTCCAAATATATTAACGCTTCCACCCTGCAATTCATAGAATCCCAATAACAGCTTAGCCAATGTGCTTTTACCACAGCCAGAATGTCCTGTAACAGCAATGATTTTATTGGCTGGAAATCTATAACTGCTGCCCGTAAAAAGCAATTCCTTACCTTTATATCCAAATGTGATATTCTCACAGTCAACCGCATTTACATCTGGTTTCATCCCTGCCGAACTGTATGCACTGCCATCTTTCGCAGATTTACCGCCTGTGCATTTATTTTCCTCTGGAAGATTTAAAAATCCAAAAATTCTCTCAGCATACGCAATACAGTTGATAAGTTCTGGTATATTCTTTCCTAATTGAAGAAATCGGACACTAAGTGATGTATACAATGTGAAAATAGCTGCGATTTCTCCTATTGTCGCCAGCCCATTCTGTATGAGAACTATTCCAACAACAATAAACATAAGTGAACACAGTAAATCAAATGCCGTATTTAACATATCAAGCAATGCTGACAATCTCATTTTCTCTTTCTGTGTAATCACATATTCATTATTTTCGGCCTTATATTTTCTTATTCCAGTATGATTCACATCATACATTTTTGTAATCTCCACACCTGCTATTATGTTAGAGATAATATTTGTCATCACCATATTTTTCTGTGATAATCGTTTTCCCACTTTTTTCATTGGTTTTGAAATCATGGTATTGGCTATAAACAGCAGTACATTTAAAGCTATCAGAATGACAGTCATAAGCGGATTAATTATTATCATCGCCACTGCAAACACAACCACGTATATTATCGGTGCCAGCACTCTTCTTAATCTTGACGAATATATATTAGAAGCCACATCCGTGTCATAAACCATCTTAGAGATTATCTCGCCGCTGTGATGTTCCTCGTAATACTCATATGGAAGCCTCATAGCCTTAGCAAATACTATCTCTTTCAAAGCAAGAGTCATTCTCTTCGCTTCGTTATTGTATACACACATAAATACCGATGACAGTATAATCGATAAAATGCCGCATATTACAGCCACCGCCATTCTCTGATTGTACGTAGGTGTCATTCCATTTCCTGCCGCTTCAAATATTATTTTCATAAAAAATGAGCCTGCGACTTCAAAAAAAGCATTAAATGCCGTCATCATAAGTATTCCCGTAAGATACAGAGGCAGTCTTTTCCCCATCATCTTTAAACTTTTCACAAGACTTTTATATGTGCTCATTATTGAACTGCCTCCTTCCTATATAATGCGGCATATGCGCCACTCTTTGCCATCAATTCATCGTGGCTTCCGCTCTCTGTTATCTTTCCTTTGTCCATGCAGTAAATAACATCAGCATCTTTTATCGTAGATAATCTGTGCGCTATAACAATCACAGTTTTATCTTTGCCGCCATAAATCACTTTGCTTACTAATGCCTGTGTTTCCTCATCCAGTGCGGACGTTGGCTCATCCATCAATATAACAGGTGTATCCTTATAAATGGCTCTTGCAATAGAAAGTCTCTGCCTCTCGCCGCCTGATAATTTAACTCCTCTTTCTCCGACCTCAGTGTTAAATCTTTCTGGCAGCTCATTAATCATTCCATATATGCCAGCCTCTCTGCATGCTTTTTCAACCTTTTCCATATCTATGCCGTTACCACCATAAGCAATATTTTCTGCTATTGTTCCGGGAAAAAGATATGCATTCTGCGAAACATATGCCATCATGCTCCTTGCCTTATCTATATTCCACTCTTCAAAATCATGATCGCAGAAATTATATACACCAGAAGATTTCCTGATAAATCCACACAGTAATTTTATCAGCGTCGATTTACCAGCTCCCGAAGCCCCGACCACCGCAACTTTCTGTCCTTTTTCTACGACCATATCTAAATCCTTTAAAATACGTGTTTGGGATTCCGTGTTGTAAGAAAATGCAATATTTTTAAGTTCAATTACTGCTGAATCTGATTTTTCAGTACCACCTTCATACACTCCACTCTTTTCAGGTTCAATATTCATGATTTCCTGTATTCTTCTTACAGAAATCATCATCTCTTTTGCATCTATCATTCTGAATGGAAGTTCACTGATTGGGTCAGAAATTTTACCCAGAAGCACCAGAAATGACATAAGCTCACCTATTGTAATAACATTTCTAAGTACCAGTCCAAGTGAAATTATAGAACATATAATTGTAGGAACCCATTTCATGAATAACATCAATCCACTGGCTAAAGCCTGATATCTGTTTCTTGCATATTCATTCTGCAAAATCTCATGCGCCTTTTTATTTACTCTCTTTCCCAGAATATCCTCTAATCCATACGCCTTTGCAATCTCAATTCCCTCTATATTATCAAGTGCGATATTGCTGAGTTCGTCATATTTTCCTCTTCTTTTCTTCGCTAATGCATTAATCCGCTCTGCAATCCTGTTACTTATGAAAATGCTTGTTGGAAATACAACAAGAATTCCCACAAATATAATCCAATTCATACGCATAATTGCAAAACTTATAACGATAATATTAACGGCATATTTTAAAATATCCGGCAATATCTCAGAAAGCAGGTTACCCATGTCGCCGATATCAGATGTAAGCTTATTAATCACAGTTCCGGCATTATCATTAAAGAAACTGTAATCAGCCTTTTCAATGGCTTCCATCGTCATATTTTTGCACTGCTTCTGTACATTTATGCTGAACAGTTCATTGCATATACTTCTAGTGTATGACATTGCCATGGAAATTAAAATAATTATTCCCATTTCAAGGCTAAGGCTCCTCATATCCACGCTTCCGCCTATTGTCAGCACATTGACGGAATCAGAAATCAGCCCTGAACCCACAACTACTAATTCCGATAAAATGAATGACAAAATAACTGCTATTGCAAAAAACGGACTATTTTTCACAATAATCTTTCTTAGAACTTCATTCTTTCTCACGCAAAACTCCTCCTTATCAAATTTAATTGCTTTTTACTATTCACAATCATATAATATTAAAAGAGTGATTTCATCAAATCTGAAAGCATATTTGTGAGCAAATCTACAATTTGAAATCATCACTGAAATTCATTATATAATTACGGAGAAAATGATATGCCTTATCCTTTAAAGCGCGGAGAAAATGTTTATATAGACCACAAAGTCAAGGATGGCAGATATTCCATGCCAACTATGCAGGCTGCACCCGACCACTATACACTCGGATATATTGTGTCTGGCGACAGGCGATATATCTCTACTGAGACTATCAGAACAACACACAGCGGAGACTGTGGTGTCAGCAAGCCTCATGTATACCACCGCAACTGCTCCATGTCGGATGTCCCTTATGACAGATATGTATTAAAAGTAAGAACCGAGGCATTTCAGCCAATTATTGATATTATAGGAGAGAATGAATTAGATGTAATCTGTTCTAATTATCTGCATTTTACCAAAGAATCCCAGCAGATAATTCAGGCTATGTATGAAGAGATTTTACAGGAATATACTAAAAATGCCCCTCACTCCCAGCTTGTTCTTCTTGGTATGGTCTACAAGTTGTTCTTCTACATGTATGAGAACCATATCCCATCTGATAGTGATGAGCAGACTCTGTATATAAAGAAATTCGATGAACGGATTCAGGATGCGCTTGTTTACATTGAAAATAATCTTGAATATGGCTTTTCTATTGAAGAAGTTGCAGCACATGTGTCTCTTTCTGCATCTCATTTTTCAAGGCTTTTCAAAAATGTAACTGGTGCTTCCTTCACAGATTACCTCACTGACGTGCGCCTGCAGCACGCACAGATTTTGCTTGCAGCAAGTAACCTTTCCATCAATGAAATCGCTGGCAGAATTGGCATCGGCAATGGCAATTATCTTTGCACACTTTTCAAGAAAAAGTATGGATTAGCTCCCAGTGAATACAGAAAGGAGATTGCGGATAACTGATAATCAGCGACCAATTCCATATGTTGTTCCTCCAATGCTTGTTATACTAATGCTCTTTTTTATCCAGTCTGTACAAAACAATCACAGCCAGTAATTCAACTATAACGATAATGCTTCTAACCGCAAGTATTCTATACACTTCTTCAATTGACGTAGGCCTGTGCAGCATATCTCCATACAGTGCGGTAAGATAAATAGCTGCAACGGATATCAGGCAGCTCCATTGAATGCCAGCATCTTTTTTTACATTGCTATACATTTGTGCAAGCATTATACCCAGATTAATTACAAAAATGATGATAAGCTGGTTATTAAGAAATGGTCCTACAAATGATAATTCCATGCCAAATGGGATATGACCATTACTAATCATTATAATATACGTCCATGTTACCACCAGCCCCCACGCAAGTGATATAACCGAAATATATTTCATGCACCTGATAGATTTTGATTCATCTGGATATAATTCTTGACTCTGTGATTTACACCTATATATTATTAATCCAAATGTTATTGTCATAAGGATTATATATAACAATCCGAACCCAGTCCCATTCAGATTAATACTTGTTAATCCGACAACCCCTGATATAAGACAGCATAAAATCAAAGGTATTGCAAACACACATCCTAATATACCTCTGCTTTTCTCCTTCTGCTGCATTCTTGCAAAACGTATGATGTCTGTTATAACTTCTTTGTCATCTTCCTCTGACTCTGCATTGCCTGTCACAATATCCTGTATCTTGAGTTCAAGAATAGACGATAGATTTTCCAGCACACCTACGTCTGGAAAACTTTCACCTTTCTCCCATCTGGATACCGCCTTGTTAGTCACACCTAACAAATCACCTAATTCACTTTGCGTATAATTCTTTTTTATTCTAGCTTCTCTTATAAGCTCTCCAGTTTTTTCTTTATTCATGATACCCGCCTCCTTTTCTTAGGTTGCTTCAATCGTATCAATTATATCATTATAGAGCAATCTACTGTAGCGAGAATCGCCGTGCTGGCGCAGTTTTCCTTACTCCAGCACACCTTTACTTCAGCACGCCTTTACTTCAGCACGCCTAGTGCGGCAGCAATAATGGAGGATTAT
Organism: uncultured Lachnospira sp.; assembly: GCA_934359185.1. Taxonomy (GTDB): domain Bacteria; phylum Bacillota; class Clostridia; order Lachnospirales; family Lachnospiraceae; genus Lachnospira. The sequence goes on from CAKRLE010000004.1 coordinate 190,687, forward strand.
TTAACAGTGCCACAATAACTGATGCGTATTTCTTCGTACCATAATCCTCAACAATACTTGTTATTCTTGCCCCTGCATCTTTAGAAGAAGCTCCACATAAAAACACTCTTTCATCTTCCGTACCATAATCTAATATTATGAATCGATCATGAAATATTCCATCAGTTTTCTGCATTGATATCTTCAAATCTGGGTATTCTTTACAAAAATCTGCAAATTCTATATTATGCAGTTTATTACTTCCAACATTATCACTAAACAGAACAATAGGCACTCACACAGGAGAATTCTTTAGATGCACCAATGTTCTTAATCCTATATAATTATCAACCACATATATTGAATGCTTTGCATTCTTATAAATAGATTCATAAACCTCATCTGCACTGCAAAATTTGGCATTATACATAAGCCATTTCTCATCATCTGTAACAAAACTATTCATCATGTCAGCAAGTTCAGATTTCGTTACAACATTCTTAAGTCCTTCTGCAACATCAGAAATCTGTTTTTCAAGAGATATGATATCCGAATTAATCTTACTAATCTCAATTTTATTGTTCGCAGTCTCCATGCTTAATTGAAGCAATTCACGCTGACCTATCAGATTGCGATTTTCTAATATATAATCTTTCATTTTTTTGAAGGTTCTTATTAATGCCTTACTCTGTTTAACAGCTAACGGACCTTTCAAGACGGTCATCAACATATATAGTCCCTGCTCTGTGAATACATGGGGATTATATCTGCTCTTTGAACTTATATTTGCGGTACAATTTTTACGCCGCAAATCTTCTAATTCCTCATCAGTTAATTCAAACATAAAATCTTCATCAAATTTATCAATATTATTTTTTACCTGCCTGTTAAATCCCTTCGTATCATATCCATATATCTCTGCCAAATCTGTATCCAATAATACCTGTTTACCTCTAATCTCATAGAGTTTTTCTTTCAGGTATTCTTCAGTTACTTTTATCTCTGTAATATCAAATTCTTTCTTCTCATCTTCCGCCATAAATCCTCCTATCTGTTTTGTTCACTATGTCAACTCATTTTACTTCAGCACCTTATGTATCTGCTTATCTGTTGCCACTGGATAAAATTCATGCATATAATCAACTATCTGCTGCCATGAGTCACCGGGATTATCTTTATAACATGATGTCACATAATCATATCCATAGATATGTTCAATAGATGAATATACTGCAACATCCCATCCATATTCCTCGCCTTTCTTGTTCAACCGCTTCTTAAAATCACAATTACAAAGGTATGTCTGCATCATAAGGTTAGTAATTGCTCCATCAAATCCCTTTTCTCCACCTTTACCAAAGCCCGCCAACTTCTTTAAATCAGTCGAATATATTTCTGCCTCTGATTTATCTTCTATAAAATTATCCATAATCTTTTTATGTTTATTAGGTGCTTTTCCATCCTCATATAATGCATCAAAATCATATCCATCACGCCGGTAATTAACAAAAACGGGAAGCCACTTCTTTGAGATAAACCCTGCTTTTTTATTAAAAAATTTGCCATAAACTATATCATGCCTTCCCGCAATAACTGCACGCCACATCCAAGGGTCTCTCTCAACATCATCACACCACCAGTACTCTGGAACAGTTCTTTCCTCTAATGAAAACCCCGGAATATCATTCCTGAACAGCGGAAGGAATCCCACTCTATTAATATACCCAATTGCCTCATCTACTGTATGTATGCACTCTGGATCATCCCATTCAACACCATACATAATCCATTCTCCTGATTCATTTCCCATGATTTATCCTACTCCACATAAAAACATCTTCACTCCATTGCTCTCTCCAATGCAATTCATTGTATCATTATTGCTTTATTATCTCTGTTAATCCCATCTTCTTTTCATCCATAGCCTTCATCTCGTCATAATATGCTTTATATCTATAAATAGTCCTCTCACTGACATTATTCCGCTTTGCAATCTCTACCATAGTCATACCACTCTCATAGCCAATGACAAAGTCATTATAAATCGCCATCCACTTGGCATTATGCTTCTGTCTGCCACTTAATTTTCGATTTTTGTAATACTCTAATTCATCACGAAGTTCTGCATTTTCTTTTTCTAACTCATCAATTCTTTTTAATGCTTCTTCAAGTGCTGTATCTATTACCATTCAATCCCCTCCGCTTATGACATTTTCATTTTGTCTATATTATAAATATTATTTCTCGTCTTGTCAATCTGATTATGACATACAAAATACATGTACGTAAAATAAGCCAGTATCTACACTGCATCTGAATATTAATGCAGTGAAAATCCTGGCTTATGCAAATATAACCTCAAATTTATTTTCCGCCCCACACAACATCTGGCTGCTCAGCCAAATGCTCTCCAATGAACTTTTCCATCCATATCATGTCGTACCATCTTCCAAATTTATAGGCGCATTTGTGGAATATTCCCACCTTGCTATAGCCTTCTTTTTCATGAAAGCTTACGCTTGCGTTAGTAAGATACTCATCCTCAACCTCTGTATATGCAATACAGGCATTTACGTTAAGAATATTCATGGCTTTAAGTCGTTTCTCAAGCTCCGCATAAAGCATTTTTCCTATGCCCATCTTTCTTGCATCTTTATCAACATATATGCTTGTCTCCACGCTCCAATCGTATGCCGCCCTTGATTTAAAGCAGCCTGCATAAGCATATCCGACAATTCTGCCCCTATGCAGATTCTTCTTTAGAACATTTCCTGCACCATCTTCATCGCTGACATTCTCCACAGCCACGATATAAGGATACTTTTCAAGCGTATTCTCAATTCTCCCCTTAAATTCTTCAATCCCCGGCACATCATATTCATAAGTAATAGCCGTTTTCTCCACATAATATGAATATATATCAAGCAATTCCTTTGCATCCTCTGGTGTCGCTGTACATATACTTATATCTTCCATAATCTCATCCTCCAGAAACCTGAAAATTCACGCTTACTACAATTATACCCCCACCTCACACCTCACGCAATCACTCCCATAGGGAAGGCTTATCATTCGGAGCAGCTGCATGCGTGCCGAAGATTACGCCATGCCTGAATATTTCATATGATATAAAAGAAAAAGCTCTAATTTCTAAGTTTTTCAATATATCAAATAAAAAATCAGTAACATTTTTCTTTTAATTTTTCTATAATTAAATCAATTGATGTAAGGTCATTAATTTTGCTTCTTCATAAAAACTTATGACCCAGGCATCATCAATTCATTGTCCAGTGTATTGGCTTTGACAGAATAAATGCTTATTCACTGGATTTGTATAAACAAGGAGGATTATATGGCTCAGATTAATTTACTTGACGAAGATTTTAAAGATTTCCCTATCGGTGATTTTCCTTTTGATAAAAACCACTGTGCAATGGGTGAATATCATTTTGTACAATATCCTGGATACTATGGCAAATGGTACGATCCTGTGTGTAACCATGTCTATAATGGTCAGGGTGCCTCATGGATCATAACTGAATACAACGGGGCGCATTTTATGGAACAGATGAGAATCCGCAATGATAAGCCTCACAGAACATTTCCTATGCTCACAAGCGGCGACAGATTCTGGAAAGATTATGAAATGACTGCTTCTATCAGAATGTTCACAACCAAATGGGGTACTGCTGGAATAGGCTTCTGCTGCCAGAATTCAACTAATCTTCTTGTTCTTGTATTTGAGGAACACGAATTAAGACTTGAATACAGACACAAAGAAGATATTGAGATAATTGAAAGTGTTCCTTTTGACTACAACTGTGATGACACTTATGTAATGAATGTTAAAATATCTGGAACTCACGTTATATGTAGTGTTGATGATAAAATTTATTTTGATACTGATACTTCATACGCTGCACAGGGAGGTAAAGTTGCCATAACTGCATCTATTCCTGCCCAGTTTGGATATGTAAAGGTAACTACAGAAGAATCAACTGCCAATGAAATTAATGCAGCAAGAGAAGCCTATAATACGGCATGTAAAGAAGCTCAGGAACGTTATCCTAAGATGAAGCTTGTCAAGAAAATTGATTTGAAGGGCTGTGGTTCTGGAAGACAGTTACGTTTCGGACACCTTCTTGGCAATGATGAATATCAGATGGTAATTGCTCAATGCCAGAAACGTGTCAACCGTGATGCATATGGCACAATCAGCTGTCTCACTGCATTTGATCTTGATGGCAATATTCTGTGGCAGCATGGCGAGCCTACTGACAACACTGAAATCGGTAATATATCAGCTGATATGCCTATGCAGATATATGATATAGATGGCGATGGTCATGATGAAGTAATTACTGCCAAGAATTTTGAAATTCTTATCCTCGATGGAGCTACAGGCGAGGTAAAGAAACGTGCTAAAGCTCCTTTTTCAACACCAGAGGAAGACGGAACTATTATCGGTGTACCTGATAAAATATATGCATTTGACAGAATTAATCCTGATGGAATGAGAATATGCAATTTCAGAGGTCTTGATAAACCTCGCGACATTCTTATAAAAGACAGATATTGCAGGGTTTATGCATTGAATGATAACCTTGAGGTTATGTGGCATTTCCAGAGTGATAAGAACACAGGACATTTTCCATACGCAATTGATATCAATGGTGATGGACACGATGAGCTGCTTGTAGGCTACAACATGCTTGACTGTAACGGCAACAGAATCTGGACAATGCCAATTCAAGAGGATCATATTGATGAGATTGTTCCTGGAAAATTTACAACAGGTCCTAACAAGGGAAAATGCTTCTTTGCATGTGTTGCTGGTAAAGAAGGCTTTATTATCTGTGATTTTGAGGGAAATCTTCTCAAAAAAGATGGTATCGGACATGCACAGCGTGTAAGTCTTGCAAATTATCTTCCTGACAAGGAAGGATATGAGATGGTTGTTGTTAACTTCTGGGGACATCAGGGAATTATCTACTTCTACGACAGCGAAGGCAATGCATTATGGGAAATGGAGAACGAGCTGAACGGCAATCTTCTTACACCTGTAAACTGGACTGGTGACGGACAGGATTTCATTCTTCTTAACGCTGATGTTGAACGCGGCGGAATGATTGATGGCAATGGCATCCAGGTTGTATGTTTCCCTGACGATGGACACCCTACTCTCTGTGCGGAAGCCGTTAATCTCCTTGGTGATGCAAGAGATGAAATCGTGACATGGGATTACAACAATATGTACATATACACTCAGGATGATAATCCTAAAAATGATGTGTATAAGCCTTTCAAATATCCAGACTACAACGCTTCTAATTACAGAGGTGAATTTTCTTACAGAGAGAAGTTCTGGTAAATTGATTTTACTTGGATGTAACTTTGTTGCAACTTTGCTGCCATTTCAATGCTATTTTGAAATTGGATTTTTTGACAAATTTATCTTAAAAAAATCCAAAAAGCGTTGTTTTACACTTCGCTAAACCCACAATTTTTCTTTATATCAAAAAAGCTGCAAAAAAATCCACATTTAAAAGAATTGCTGGATTTTTTTGCAGCTTCTATTCATATTCAGCCAACTTCAATAATATCGACTGTTTATAATGTCTTGTTTTGGATTTATTCTGGCAAGATGTCTTATTTCAGCCAAATTTCAGCCAAACACACTTTATATCAAATATGTAATTGAAAATAATGCCTATCTTGAATTACTGGATTAACAATTCATTGCTATATTCATAACCTGTATGAGTAATATCCAGGCAAGTCCATAGTAGGTAACAACTGCAACAAGATCATTAATCGTTGTTATAAGCGGACCAGATGCTACTGCAGGATCAATATTAATCTTATTGAAAAATAATGGAACCAGTGTTCCCACAAGACTTGATATAATCATTGACAGAAGAAGTGATACTGCCACACAGCCTGATATAAGAAATGCCTGGTCAATTGAATAACCTTTAAATAATGCCACATAACCTCCAAGCAGTAAAAATGTTATTGCTCCGAGAAGTATTCCATTGCCTAAGCCAACCTTCATCTCCTTTAATACCAGCGTCAGCTTATCTTTTGCACTAAGCTCATCATCCATAAGCACACGGATAGTCACAGCTAATGACTGTGTTCCAACATTTCCAGCCATATCAAGTATCAGCGACTGGAAGCATATAACTATAGGAAGTACAGCTACAACACCCTCAAATGCACCAACTACAGTTGAAACAGCCATTCCCAGGAACAGCAGGATAATAAGCCATGGAAGACGTTTCTTCATACTCTCTTTTGTCGTCTCACGCAAATCCTCTTCGGCGGTCAGACCAGCCAGCTTGGCGTAATCCTCACCCATCTCGTCATCAACAGCCTCTACTACATCCTGTGCTGTTATGATACCCACTATCTCTTTACTGTCATTCAATACCGGAAGGGAATCCTCGGCATAGTCCTTTATCTTCTCGATACTTTCAGATATACCCTCATGGTCAGCAAGATATGGATATGAATAACTAATCAGCGAATCCAGATTATCATGTTCTCTTGCAATAATCAAATCCTTCAGATCGATTGCACCGCAATATTTACCGTTATTATCGACCACATAGATTGTAGATATATTGTCATTGTCCCCTGCCTGCTTAACCAGCTCATGCATCGCCTGACGTATATTTAAATCTTTTGAAATACATATATAATTGGTTGTAATCAGACTACCGATTTCATCATCATTATATGAGTTGATAAGCTTGATATCTGCTTTGATGTCTTCATCAAGAATTGGACAAATCTTATCTTTAACGCTCTCATCAATATTTTCCAACAAATCTACAGCATCATCGGAATCCAGCTCATTGATAACTGCTGCCAGCTTATCAACACCCAGCTCGTCAATATATTCCTCCGGATTTTCTATATATGGGATAATTCCTGACACCCACTCCATCCCCAGAGTGTTGTACAGTGCTGCACGTTCATCCTTAGTGAGGTATTCAAGACTCTGCGCAATATCATTTTCATGGTAATCGCTTAATCTATCTAAAAGCTCGTCTCTGCCATATCCACTTCTTATTATCTCAACAATCTGCTCTACAAACTTTGGTTCTTTTAACACTTCATTTTTCATTCTAAGCCTCCATTCTGCCCCAAAAAGGGCGCAAAAAATCCATCGTAGCAAAAAATGCTACACAAACACTACTGTTGTGACATTTCAGACGATGGAATAAGGCTTAAATATTATATTAAAATACGGCTTTTTACAGACACCTGAAAATAATCAATCCAAGTCTCTTAAATCCATCGCTGTATGTAATTCGACTCTGACTATCACAACTGTCCATACAATTCGCCTCCTTATAATCTTTAAATTATCTTCTGGTTCATTTTTAACCGAATAAATTATACCACTGCAGAATTTTCATGTCTATTGAAATTTATGTAAAAATATAATAGCCTTTTCCTTTTTCGGCTTAAATCCTCTTATATCGTCACGAATCCTTATTTTTCAAGGCTTCCGAGGTGTTCCGAAAAAGGAAAGGCTTTATAAATCGGCTTAAATCTTCTTAAAAAATACTCTTTCAAAGTAGTAAATTGAGTAGTAAAACTCACGCGACTATACTCAACATTTCTGTCATTGCAGATTCACAAGAAGCATGTGTGTAATATCCTAACGTCATAGTGATATTCTTATGCCCCATGATATACTGTAAATTATTTGGAGTCATTCTTGCATTTGCCATATTCGTACAGAATGTATGTCGTAATACATGAGGGGTAATATGTGGTAATTCATAATCCCTGTACATCTTGTTATGCTTTTTAACCAATCCATTTAAAGCATTATTATAAAGAACTGCATACATCGGATAGTTTCTAGCATTCAAGAATATACAATTTTCTATCATATCATGTATCGCGAAAAATTTCCAGTCTTCCTGTAGATAAATTATCGACAGAATGTTGATAATAGTTACTGTTCACACGATGTGCGACCAGCAACGCTTGTACAAAAGTCTTTTATATATTATCAGCAAAAACTTGCCCACAAGTATTGATAATCCTTTAAAAAAGCGCTATATTTTGTTTATAATTTCACAATCTAAATCATGGAGGTACTTTTATTATGATGGGAAGACTTAGAGCAATGCGTGAACCACTGAAATATGTACAGGGAAGAGATGCACTTTTGAAATTTCAGGAAGAAATGGGCTATATGGGAAAGAGATGGCTGTTTGTCTGTTCAAGAAGTGGTTATAAAGCATGCTATGATAAAATAGAGAAAAGTTTTGGTGATAAGAACGATTATAGACGTTATGAGATTTTTGGTGGAATCTCAAGTAAAGGCGAGATTGCCAAGATGGAAAAAATTGTAAAAGAAGATGAAATTGATACGGTAGTCGCAGTAGGTGGTGGTAGTGCTGTCGATACAGCAAAAGCAACTGCATATTATACAGGAAAACATATTGTTATTATTCCAACAGTAGCAGCAACGGATGCGCCATGTACAGGACTTTCTGTTATTTATAACGATGATCACAGCTTTGATAAATATTTATTTTATCCAACAAACCCAGATGCAGTTATGGTAGATTCAACAGTTATCGCTAATGCACCGGTAAAATTTCTGATTGCCGGAATGGGTGATGCGCTTGGTACTTATTTTGAGGGACGTGCTTCAATTCGAACAGAATCCGCAAGTCTGGAGGGAACAGGAATCACAAGAGCAGGTCAGGCACTTGCAAGATTATGTTATGATACACTGGTTACTTATGGAAAACAAGCTGTGGAAGCATGTAAAGTACATGCAGTAACTCCAGCTCTGGAGGCTATTATTGAAGCTAATGTCTATCTTTCAGGTGTAGGAGCAGATAATGTAAACTGCGCTGCAGCACATTCTTTCTATAATGGCGTTACTTCTCTTGGAATTGCACATGCGGATCATGGTTGCTGTGTAGCTCTTGGTACTTTAGTGCAGTTGGTTTTAGAGGGTGCTTCAAAAGAAGAGTTTAAAGAAGTTCAGGACTTCTGTCTTGAAGTAGGACTTCCTGTAACATTGGAAGAAATAGGCGTTACAACACAGGAGCAGGTTAAGACAATTGCTGAAAATGCATGTGTTCCTGGTGAAACGATTCATAATCTTGCCGGAGATGTGCAGCCGATAGAGCTTTATGATGCAATTTTACAGGCAGATGCAATGGGAAAGATTGCACTTGGTAAAACAGAATAAAAATAAATCACATATTATACAAACGTGGCCCGGTGCTATGCACCGGGCCATAATCTATATAAACTATTCGTTATTTTTGGTCGAAGTCCGGCAATCATAAAAGATCTATCACTAATACAATCACCGTCTTCTTTTATTTATGATACGGGAATGCGCAATGTACAAATCTTATGTACCAGGCAGCATCCATGTTTGCTTTTGCAATTCATCTGTATCAACTTGATGATGTTATTATACGGAAAAATTGTGAACTCCTCGTGTCACAAAAGCTAAACAAAAGTAAAATTTATTAATAAATTCCCCGCTAACTCTTATAAACACTAACTTTTCTGTCAGTTAGCTTTCCCTTATGTATTCCCTTGTGTTATATCGTTTCACAAGGCTTTACGAATCCTCGTAAGGGGAAAAATAAGGGAAGCAAAATCACATAACACATTATAGCATAATATGAACGGACTGTGTGAACTGCTTGAAATGCTTTTTTAATTTTACAGAAAAGAGGATTGGTTTAATGAACATAATATATACAGATTACAACATTTATCATAACAGCATTGATATATGCACTTATGCCGGATATATTCTTCGGATTGATTGTGCAAAGGCAGAGGAAGGATTAAAGACAACACCTAATTCAGAGTGTGCCTTGAATGCTTTGGCGATAGATAATCCGCTTGAATATGCAAGACTTTATCTTGATGGGACTATGCAGATGTGGATTGATGCAGAGGACAGTTTGGAATTGTGGTAATTCTATAGGCGGATTGCTAATAATTGGTAGTCCGCCTTAAAAAAATTATCCCAAAAATATAAGTGGAATATCACAGATATGCATGGTAAAATAGGAAAATAAATTTGAAATAATAGGAATATACCATATAGAAGAGATGACAAATGAAATACATACTTTTACACGGAATGGGTCAAAACGCTTCAAGCTGGGATAAAACAATATCATTTTTACCTGACGCTACTGAAACTGTCTGTCCAGAATTAAGTAATTTTTTTACCGAAGGAAACTGTTATTACAGTAATATGTATACCGCTTTTTGCAATTACTGCAATAATTTTGCCGAGCCATTAAACTTGTGCGGTCTTTCTCTTGGTGCAGTTCTAGCATTGAATTATGCTATCGACTTTCCGCAGCGAGTAAAGTCGCTTATACTTATTGCGCCGCAGTATAATATGCCAAAATTTCTGCTCAAAGTGCAGAATGTATTATTTAAATTTATGCCAAAAAGTCAGTTTGAAGATATTGGACTAACAAAAAAGGACTTTATTACCCTTACTAATTCTATGGCTGATATGGATTTTACAAGCGGTCTTGAAAATGTTTCTTGTCCTGTACTTGTTCTTTGTGGCGAAAAGGATAATGTAAATAAAAAAGCGGCTATAAAGATTGCTGAAAAATTATCAAGATCAAAATTCAGCATGATTGAAAATTCAGGACATGAGGTTAATATCGATAATCCGAATGGGCTTGCTAAGACAATAGAGGCATTAAATGTTGATTAAGATATATTGATGCTAAAAAATTGTTTTGATAAAAAACCTGAAAATTTATGAACTTCTGGTTAGTACAAAAGTACGCACTTGCATGAATTAATCAAACACTATACCTCTCCCAACCAATGGTTGAGTTTGATAATTCTACTTACAGTTCGTGTACAAGAGCTGATAAAGATTGTAAAGTGTAGCATGAAAGGAGGCATATTGTAATGAATCAAATTGATACAGGAAAGTTTATTGCTAGTTGCAGAAAAGAAAAAGGATTGACACAAGCACAATTAGCAGAAAAGTTAAACATTACTGACAGAGCTGTTTCCAAATGGGAAACAGGAAAATGTATGCCCGATTCATCTATTATGTTGGAACTTTGCAATATTTTAGATGTTACGGTCAATGAACTATTAAGTGGTGAGAGGATAGAAATGAATAATTACGAAGAAAAATTCAATGAAAATCTCATTGAATTAAAAAGAAAAGATGAAAATAACATGAACAAAAATGCCATAATATCAACAATATACACAATCGCTATGGTTATTGGTATTCTGGTATGTTGTATATGTGATATTGCTATTTCAGGTACGTTTACATGGTCACTTATTGTGCTTAGTTCTGTCTTGGTTGCATGGATAGCCTCTTTTCCGGTTATATTGTTGGGAAAGAAGGGTGTGTTGGTGGCGATGATTGCTATTAGTATTATCATTGTACCTTTTATGTACATATTAAGTATTTTGATAAACGTCAATGAGGTATTCCGCATTGGCGCGATTATGTCGATTATTTCCCTTGTATTTTTGTGGATAATTTATATTATGTATCGTCGACTTAAGGAACGAAAACTATTGGCAACAGGAATTACATTCTTGTTTGCAATCCCATTTACATGTTTGATAAACAGTACATTGTCAAAAATGATTGGCGAGCCTGTAATTGATATTTGGGATATATTATCTGTATTTATTCTGTTTATAATAGCAGTCGCTTTTATCATTGGTGATTATGCAAAGAAAAAAGGTTATATAAGATAATTTCAGTTTCACAGATGTTTCGGAATTAGAATAGCCTTATCCTTCTATGTGAATGGATAGGGCTATTTTGCGATTGTGGGGCGATTATCTCGCCCCTTTATCGCTGTTTCGGTAAGGTTGACTGGCATTCTGCCTGATATACACTCCACGCCATACTTTTCCTTGAAGCGATTGGTCAACATCTGTAACAGCCTGTCGGGGTCATAGAGGTCTGGGGTACCCTCGGAGAACTGCTCGACATTTGGTCAGAGGAAGAACTGAAGGTCGGCACATTAAGCAATGGAACTGTTGGTAATTATCTTCAGGCGGTCAATCGGATTAAACAACATCCTATCAGTGACCGAAAGCTGAAAACAGTCACTTCGGAGCATTTACAGCAGGCATTCCGGTTTGCAGTATTTCCAAAACAGTTCCCAACCGCTTGATTAAGAAGTCTTTTAGAGCATACAACACCTAAACCATATATATCCGTCCTCATATCAGACTGGCCAAATCCATATTGTTCTGGTGCTGCAAAATACATTGTTCCGAGCATTCTTGTATCTTCACCCTTGAAGCCATTAACATTTCTTGCAGCGTCAAAATCAATAAGATATAGATGTCCGTTTTTATCAATTATTATATTAGATGGCTTAATATCCCTGTGAATAACTGGCGGATTCATTCCATGAAGCTCTATAAGTATATCAGTAAGATTCATGGCAGCCTTATAAGCATACGATTCCCCTGCCAGTCCATTTTCCTTCATAATCTGCAGAAGATTTTTGCCTTGAATGTATTCCTCTATAACAATGAGCTTATCATCATCATCAATGCACTCAATTATATCAGGAATACCACTGATATGAAACTGCTTAAACTGCTCATATACTGATCTAAGATATATATCAACTATCTTCCTGATATATATCTGATTATCCTCAATATTCTGCACAAGCATGACATTTTTCTTTTCATCTATGGCTGTGAGCTCCTTGTAAAACGACAGCCGGCTCTCCCCTTCAAGAGACAAGCTATTATCCATATGTCTTGCCTGCCACATGGAAGTTACAGACACCAACAGGGCATTAAAAATCGCAGGTCTAAGCCCACTTTATTCTAAAGTAAACCGCGACGCTGCGATAATTATAATGATTAACAACCATGTATTCAGCATAGCTAAAGTAAATGATTTTCTTGAGTCAAAAGGACTTGAACTCCTTGACAACTAGGCATCTGCATTTAATTAAAATTTACCCAAAATATTGTCTGGCAAATTCCATATCCTGTACAAGCTCAACCGTGCCGAGGTATTTGCCAGATTTGTCTCTGACCGCCATATATTTTACTAGAAATGTCGTACCATTTTTATTCATCCATATAGGTACCTCGTCAAGTGTTCCATCCTTAAATTCCTGAATTATCCTTCGAACCTGTTTCTCGATTTTCGGTGGATGGCATGAATAGACCTCTCTGCCTAACGCCATTCCAGGACGTTTGAACACCTTTGCGCCATCATTAAAATATGCATTTATATCATTATCATCTATAAATGTAATTTCTATAGGGATTGTATCAAGTACTGCCATCATCTGTTCCATTGTATAATGTTGGGATATATGCCTATTATTATATTCTTCCCTGTGACTTTCCGCTTCGTCCCACATTCCATTATCAACCCCAAGACACTGCATATAATCCTTAGAATCATAATATATTCCGTACCATTCTTCATCTGTAAAATTCACAGCACAATTAGGAAATAATATGTTAGCCTCCTTATAAATCATCTCCTCCGCTCTTGTCAAAACAGCCGCCATACGTTCATTCCACTGCGAATCATGCTTTGATATCTTTGCAAGTGCATTAATTTCATCACGTATTTCATCATCAACCGTCCACATAACATCAGATGGACCTGTAATTCCGTATTGTACCCTTAGATGCGGATAAATCAGGTCTCCCTTCTTCGCATAATGAATTGATATCTGCTTTAACTCATTCATATCAATTACTTTCCTGCACCTAGCAATAAGCTTCTTTATCTGCTCATTTTCACGCATAAATGTGTTAAGCGGATGATTAGGTATATTAACCAGTTTTTCTGTCAGCATATCTTTCTTTGCTCTTACAGATTCTGCCACAGCCTTCTCAGCCTTGATAATCTTTTCCTGAATCGTTGTCCCATGAAAAAGTGCAGCATGGACATCACACAATCTCTGCACCTCGTTAATTGATGTTCCATCTTTTATAAGCTGCTGCTCTGCCTGCATTATCTGGGCAGGATCAACCTCGCTGAATTCTTTGACAAAATCTGCCCTCACTCTCTCCAGCTCTTCACCATCTGTAAGCCTGTTAAGATATGATTTTATCTTGTCCGTCACACCGCTGTTAAAATCAGTATTGCTCACGTCTATACAACCTCCTGTATTATAATAATTACGAGATACTTATATCTTTTTTTGTATATATACATATAATTAACAAAAAATCTATGATTTATAAGCATTTTTAACAACAAAAAGAGGAACAAGCACATTAATACTCATTCCTCTTATAAAGTCTTATATTAAGCGGTTTATAGCTGTTTACCAGCTAATACTGATTAACCGAAATATCTCTTTAAAAGTCCCTCGAAAGCCTTTCCATGTCTAGCCTCATCGCGTGCCATCTCATGAACTGTATCGTGGATTGCATCAAGGTTAGCAGCCTTTGCACGCTTTGCAAGATCTGTCTTGCCTGCTGTAGCGCCATTCTCTGCCTCTACTCTCATCTCAAGATTCTTCTTAGTGCTGTCTGTTACAACTTCTCCAAGAAGCTCTGCAAACTTAGCTGCATGCTCTGCCTCTTCATAAGCAGCCTTTTCATAGTACATGCCGATTTCTGGGTATCCTTCTCTGTGCGCAACTCTTGCCATTGCAAGATACATACCAACCTCTGAGCACTCACCTTCAAAGTTAGCTCTTAAATCTGCAATTATATCTTCACTTACACCCTTAGCAACTCCAACTACATGCTCAGCTGCCCATGTTCTTTCTCCACCCTGGGCTGTGAACTTACTTGCTGGTGCCTTACAAACAGGACAGACAAAATCTGCTGGAAGAGACTCACCTTCATAAACATATCCGCATACATTACATACATACTTCATAATATTAATCTCCTTTTCTTGTTTGATTTTATTATCTCCTATTAAAATAGGAATGATTACTATTTACCCATCTAATATAACATCAGATTTTTATTTTGTCAAACATTAATTACTAATTTTATCAAATTTTTATTTTATTATAATTTTAATGCTATGATACTTATCTTCTATCCAGCTCTCCTGCATGAACCGCATACCCCATAAAAGAAAGATGTACTTCCCTCTATATCCCCATCAAACACAGAATTAACGCTGTTCAGCAAATCCTGTTCCTTCGTCTTGAATTCATCTGATATTTCTATATCATATATCTTCTTACAACATGTGCACTGGAAATGATAGTGTGGGGAAACCCTGCCATCAAAATGCACAGAACCATCTTCACATGGCACCTTAATAACATGGCCTATATCGACAAGTAGCGAAAGATTACGATATACTGTCCCAAGACTGATATTCGGATAATCCTTTCTGACACTTGTGTATACAGCCTCTGCCGTAGGATGGTCTGTTCTCGATATAAGATTGTTCATTATAGCATCTCTCTGTTTGCTTCTTTTTATACCTGCCATTTTGTCTCCTTAAGAATCTATGATAACTCGCAATGATAATAGTACCTATTACTATAATAAATTAAAATTTATTTATTTACAAGTGTAAATTTCGAAAATTTATTCTTATAAAAATTCTTTTTTCTTCCATAAATACGTCTTGCCATAAAAAAATACCCTCAGGCTGTTTACTTGAAAATAACAGCCTGAGGGTATTCATTTTTAAAATAGCTATTAAATTATCAGCATACCATGATTAATCAGCCATTAGGGATTTGTCCGTCAACATGCAGGATATGACTTATCAACCACTCTGTGAGGTAATTTAAAATGCTCATAATCTGTTCATCCTGATCTTTTACCTCATCATTATGATGTTCCATAAATTCATCAAGTTTAGTTATAAATTGCTGATGCTGTACTTTCTGTGTAAATAATTTCTTATAATTGATAGATTCAAGATACTGCTCTTCATCAGTAAAATGTTTTATTGTATAATCGCGGAGATTCTCCAATATTTCATTGATTCTATCATATTTATCAGGTGTATACTCATCATTGAGAAGCTCGTATGCCTCATCTGCATATTTAAATAACTGCTTATGTTCCTCATCTATCATATCTATTCCGATATAATATTCCGGCTTCATTTCGTACATCTATCAACCCTTCTTTCATTTTATTCTGAACCAGAAAACTGTTCTTAATACAGATTATATATCTTCTCAGCCTTCATGTCAATAACTAATAATAATTACTATTATCAAGTTTATTTTGAAAGATGATATTTTCGTTTTTCTTCATACATTTTCTCATCCATATTTCTTAAAAAAATTTCTACATCATCTTCTGCTCCACACTCTGCATATCCCATTGAAACACTCAGAGTAAATTGTTCTGTCTTTGATTCATTAAATCTGGAAAGATTATTATTAATCTCATCCATCGTTTCCAAAACAAATTCTGTATCAACACCTGACAGCAATACAATAAACTCATCCCCGGCGTATCGGATTGCCATTCCAACATTTGGTATGGATTTAAAGAGTATATCTCCCATCGCACATATTGCCTTGTCTCCTACACTATGTCCAAATTTATCATTGATATACTTAAAGTCATTTACGTCCATCATTATTCCATGTAAAGATTTACGTTTTATATTTTTCCTTTTGGCAAGCACCGCATTAAGATATCTTCGATTATATAATCCTGAAAGCTCATCCGTATATAAGCTCTCTGCATATGACTGCATCTGCACAAATGTCAATGTAACCGCAGATAACAACCATGATGCTGCGACGCCATAAAAGAACATCTGGATAAGAACGCCTGCTAAACCAAGACTGACAAAATAAACTACTGGAAAATAACTAAGGTTAACCCCCTGTCTTTTAGAATAATATACCAGATAAATACTATAAACCAAATATATTGCAGTAGTAATATACGCTACCAATGAGCCTGCAGATCTCTGATAAACGTTATCCTCAGATATCTTAAACATAATCCCTGATCTGAAAAAATTACACAAAATTACCATTACTTCTACAAGCCATGGAATCATTAAAATTACTGCTTTTTGATATATCCTCTTATAATTCCGGTAAATGCGCAGTTCTACATACAGACACCAAATCAGAACCAGACTAACTGTACCTATAAAACATAAGCTGTTAGATACATAATTAATCTGCCTGCCGCCAATAAAGCTTTTTCCATCTACCAAAAAAGCTATTGTCTCAGAAATCGCTCCGAGTATACACACTAATGCCATTACATCAAATATTTTATCCTCTGTATGAAGGCTCTCTTTATTCTTCCGTCTGCAAATCAACAGATAGCACATCATCAATATAGTCAATCCATTTGCCATTAATATTTCTTCTAAAACAATCATTATCATATCCTCCATGTCAAACACATCCGACCTATTTACTTATTATTCACTATTGGCTATACGCTTTCTTCTTTATGTCACCTATTCATCTGATGATTATCATAATTAATATTACTTTAAATTTCAATACTGTAATTGTACATAATTTTTTTGATTTTTTCAAATTAATTTTGTGCAAACTGGCATGTCAGCTTATATATTATTGTTTTTGGTCTGTATTGACTTCTTCCTATCTGCCAGATTCATTTTTCTTCGTTCTTCTTATAAAAAGACAGACACATATAACCGCAAAAACTACAGTTGCTGCTATAAGTATTGGCAGAACTGGTATCTGACAGACATCTGCACTTATAAGACCAAGTCCCTGATAAAGTGTGAACACACCAAATACAGAGAATATTGCAAACGCAAGTGTATTAAGTAATCCGTCCGGAGTCCTGCTCTTTAAAAGATACCCTGCTAACATTCCAAGAATATCTGCTGCAAAAAGTCCTAATGAGCATGCAATCCACACAATAAGTGCTGAGTTCATGCCTTCATTTGCTCCAAATGTTATGGCTGTAAGCTGTGTCTTGTCGCCAAGCTCTGCTACGAAAAATGTACAGAAAACCGCGAGTGGTGCAAACTTAATCTTTGATTTGCCACCCTCTTCATCTTCATCGTCATCATCACCAGCAACAGTTGTTGCTGCAAAATAAAGAAACGCAAGTGCTGCGATTGTCTTAATCAGCCAGTCAGGAACGAATTCACTGACAAGTCCGCCTGCAAGAACAGCAAGTCCGTTAAGCACAAGAATTGCAGCGGCTGTTCCTAATATAATGTCTCTTAACTTGTATTTAGAAGTAAGAGCTATAAGCATAAGCTGGGTTTTATCTCCCATCTCTGCTATAAATTCAGTAAAAAACACTTTTAAAAACAATACCATTAGTATATAACCTCATTTATCTAACTATAATATAAACTGCATATATTGCGTAAAGCGCAACCATTGCTGCTCCTTCGATTCTTCCAATTCTCTTTTTTGTACCGGCAAATATCCACACGCACACTGTAAATACAATGAGAACACCTAAATCAATAATATTCTCTGTAATTATAGTGATTGGGCTGATTGCTGAAGCAATACCAAGTACCATAAGTATGTTAAATACATTTGAGCCAATCGCATTACCAAGTGCCATATCGACTTCGTTCTTTCTGGCTGCAACGATTGATGTTACAAGCTCTGGAAGTGATGTTCCTATTGAAACGATTGTAAGTCCGATAAGTGTCTGGCTCATTCCAAGATCACTTGCTATTCTTGATGCAGCATCTACTGTCACATCTCCACCTATTGCAATCGCTGCAGCTCCACCAACAATAAAAAGAATACTGAGCGGCACTGAAACCAGCTTGATGTCTTCGTCTGAGCCGCCTTCAATCTCAACCTTCTTACCTTCCCTGCTCGCCTTCAATGCAATCTTTACCATATAAAAAATGTAGCCTGCAAAAGCGCCAATGAATATTACACCGTCAAGATGTCCGAGCGTCATACCTGATTGGTCGCCAAATCCAGCAATTCCTAAAAACATTAAAAGACCTGCACAGATAAGTGACAGTGGAATATCCCTCTTTATTGTTTCTTTTGCCACATTTACTGATGCAATCATTGCACACACACCAATAACAACCATCAGATTAAATATATTAGATCCGACTACATTACTTACTGCAAGTTCATTATTGCCTGTAATCGAAGCTGATACACTGACAGCTGTCTCTGGAAGTGATGTTCCCATCGCAACAATTGTAAGTCCGATAATTATAGCCGGAACATGCAGTCTTTTTGCTACACTTGAACTTCCCTCCACGAAAAAGTCAGCGCCTTTAATAAGCAGCACAAAACCTATCACAAGAAATACGAGCACAAGTGCAAATGGGGCGTTGTTAATGAAATTATCCATGTTTTCCTCCTTTTGTTCTCCATAACAGTGTTGTCAGACGAAACACCTGCTATTACAAATATATCCAGCAGATAAAAAAAGACTCATGTATATCAATTCCAAGCCAATGCACAATGCATAAGCTGTTAATTGATATACATGAGTCTCATTATTTAAGATTTGCCAGATTATACTCTATAATATAATCAGAATGTTGACAAATCACACTTCCGCGCTAACTACTCCCTCATGGAATATTAAATTACTTGATAAATAATATCAAATATTGATGTGTATGTCAACGAGTTATTAAAGTTTTCAATTATCCCCAGACTTCTTCTGCTATTTCCTTAACAAGGCGGAGCTTTGCCCACTGTTCCTCTTCTGTAATCTTGTTACCAATTTCACAAGAAGCAAATCCACACTGAGGACTTAAACACAATCTGTCTAATGGAATATATTTGGCAGCTTCATGAATTCTTGCAATAACCTTTTGCTTATCTTCAAGAACTGGTGACTTTGTTGTGATAAGACCAAGCACTACTTTCTTATCCTCTGAAACCTTTGCAAGTGGAGCAAATCCACCAGATCTCTCATCATCATACTCTAGTAATAGCGCATCTACATTTTCTTTTGCAAATACATAGTCTGCCACAGAATCATATGGTCCGCTTGTAAAGAATGTTGAGTGATAATTGCCTCTGCATATATGAGAAGTAATAACCATATCATCAGGCTTTCCTTCAAGTGCAAGATTGTTCACTTCCAGAAGCTGTGACTTAACTTCATCTAAATCAATTCCAAGTGACTTATACCTCTGTTTGGCAGCATCTCCAACGATAGCTCCCCATGTACAGTCGTCAAGCTGAAGATTGCGGCAGCCTGCATCATAAAACTGCCTGATAACATCCTGATAAGCTTTGCCAATATCCTGAATCAATTCTTCATTATCTGCATAGAACTTCTTAGTGCTTTCATAGTTTGATGGAACAATCATCTGCTGAAATGTCTGTGCAGGCGCTGGAATTGTATACTTTGCAACAGTATTCTCATCCTCAAACTGCTTTAAAAACTTAAAATATTCAACAAATGGATGTGGCTTTGCCTTAATCTTTCCAACAAGATATGTATCATCGAGCAGAGCCAATTCTGCGTCAAATTTAACTCCATTTCCTGTATTTTCATGTGCTACGCCTTCAAATCCCCACATAAAATCAAGATGCCAGAAAGTTCTTCTGAACTCGCCATCTGTAATTACATGATATCCAAGTTCCTTCTGCTTCTCTACTAACTTTGTAATCTCTTTGTTGACAATGCTGTCGTATTCTTCCTGTGTAATTTCTCCATTAAGATACTCTGCCTTAGCATCCTTTAAAGCCTGTGGTCTTAAAAAGCTTCCTACAAAATCATATCTGAAAGGTGTTTTTAATGTACTCATTCTCATATCCTCCGTCTTATTTTTAACTTGAGGATATTCTAACAATTAATTACTCATTTGAAAAATACATTAAATCAGTCGTTCTCCATAGTTTCAAGCTATGGTATATTGTTATTTTACAGGTTAAACTTATTGATTGCATCCTTAAGTGTTGTTGCAATCTCGTCAAGCTCTTCTGTTGAAGTATTAAGAGTTCTCATCGTCTCTGTAACTTCAATAGCTGATGCTGTAACCTCTTCTGCAGCAGCTGCTGTATCTGTAGCGATATTAGCAACATCACCCATAGTCTTAACTACATTTTCACGACTCTTGTCCATCTGCTCATTAAGCTGTGCAATATTGTCCATACCTTCCTTAAGCGCATTAACTGAACCTGAAATATTATTGAACAATTCCTTCGCCGCATTAATTGACTTATTCTGATCGTCAATAATTGCATCACTCTCATCCATTGTCTTTGATACAAGCTCAGATTTCTCTGTAATCTCACCAATTATCTGAATAATTTCATCTGTAGAAGCCTGTGACTGTTCTGCAAGCTTTCTAATCTCATCAGCTACAACTGAGAAGCCACGACCGCTCTCACCAGCTCTCGCTGCCTCAATACTTGCATTAAGTGAAAGAAGGTTCGTCTGCTCTGTTATCTGGGTAATCGCATCCGATATAAACTTAATCTTCTCAATACTCTCTATCATCTCTGCAACTACCTGCTTAGATATCTTAGAGTTATCTTTTGACTTCTCTCCCTTGCCAATAAGGTCTTCAACAATTCCAATACCTTTGTTGCTTAATTCCTGTGTCTCTGCTGACATATCATTAATATCATTAACATATGCCCTTGTCTCATGAAGCTTTGCTGCAAGTGATTCAACATCGTCTGTTGCCACTCTTGTGCTGTCAGCCTGTCCAGATGCTCCTTCTGCAACATTCTGGATAGCTTCTGTAACCTGGTTGACTGTCTGTGTAGTTGTATCACTAATCTTAGCAATCTTGTCAGACTCACTGATAAGAATGCCTGACTTTTCTTCAACTCCCTTAATAAGTGCAGATATATTATCAACCATGCTGTTATAATTATACTTCATAACACCAAATTCACTGCTGTTCTTCACTTTAATTCTTGTTGTAAGATCACCATTAGCCATGTTGTTAAGAGCTTCATTAATCTTCTTCATCTCTGATCTGATCATCACAGTAACGCCAACTGCAATTACAATACCTATTATAAGAGCTATAATTGCACTAAACACTGTATTTCTCGCAATTGTACTTGTTGCAGCCTGTGTCTCTGATGAATCAATAAATCCAACAAGAGTCCACTCTGTAACGGCATCCTTAGATGCAACAACATGAACATCCTGTCCATTTATCTTTTCATCAAATGAAAAGACTTTGTCGTACTGTTCAGATGATAAAGCAGATATAGTCTTCCAGCTTTCAAGTCCTGTAACTGAATCTGTTACATATGTATTCTTATCATTATCAACAAGAATCTTACCATCTTTGTTGACAAGAATTACGAAACCTGTGTTAAGAAGTCCGATATTCTGTACATAATCCTCAACCTCTGAGAAATCAATATCAAGACCTACAGTACCATAATTCTCCTTATTAGTATATTTGATTTCCTGTGAAACTGTGAAAATCTTCTTACCTGTTATCTTATCTGTGTATGGATCAGAAAATGCTGAATAAATAGTGTTTCTTGCATTCATTCCCATGCAGTTCTTATACCATACTTCATTAGTGTCATTAACACCTGATGTAATGATATCACCCTTATTAGAAGATTTACCAGTCTCTGCGCTGTATTCAGCCCATCCTGTTATCTTCTTGCCAGTTACAGTTGTAAAGAAACCTCTCTCGGCTCCATTAGTAACCTTAACTGAGGCAATAAGCGAATCCTTAACTGCTTTGGCATTATCATCAAAATCTCCCTGATCCTCAAGGTGTTTAACCTCGTTCTTACGAGTAATAAGATCAACTGGCTGTGCCAAAGTCTTAAGATATGTAGTAAAGCCGCTCTGTGCTGTCTGAAGAGTCTGCTCACTTGTAACTTCCATAGTGCTGTTAAGCGAATCCTTAGTTGTACTAATTCCACTGATTGATGTAAGCAATATTGGAATAATTATTGCAATCAGAAAGAATACAACAAGCTGAAAGCCAATACTCTGGTGTAATTTAGTCTTTTTCATATCTCCCATCCCTTCCTATTAATATGTGTTTATTTCTTTACAGCAAAATAATATCATATCAAAAGGATTAAGTAAATGCAAGAACTAAATCTAACCCACATTTTCTACAAGAATTTCTTCAAGCGCTGTATGGCTGCTTGAATGGCATCTTATTACATTGGCATTGCACTTCTGCGCTTCCTCAAGTGCAGTCTTTACCATCTTGTGGCATACTGTATTCGTAAATAATATAACAAGGTCAGGACTACCTATCTGTTCTCTCAGGTTTCCTTTCATTCTTGTGAATACCTTTGCCTTACAATTATGTTTTTTACATATCTGGATATAGTTACGTTCTGATTTTTCGTTACCACCTATTATACATATTGACATATGATTACACACTCCTTACTTTTGTTAGTTATAACTAACTACATGATTATATTATAACAGAGTGTTAATCTCGTCAATGAGCTTATTGATTCAGCGTTATCAATAAGCTCATAATTATTCCCAATATCCTAACTGTATGCCTTTAAGATAGATTGCCTTTGCCTTTGTATAGTATCCATATGAGTTAAAATGTGTCCAGTCGGCACGAAGCTTCTTTGAAATCATTCCATTTTGAAATCCTCTTAAATCACGCTTAGTTGTAAGAAGACCTGTGTCTCTTAACCCATTGGTAATCATATATTTCCTTGTATTAAGAAAATGTTCTCCATATGCCTCCTGTAATGCGGTTTCCCAGTATGTATCATTAAGCCCTATCTTATTGCCATCACTGTCACGCATTCCCTGGTTGGCATCTTCTGAATCACCTGGATCATCTGTGTCGCCTATTATTATATAGTATGGATTATCAAATCTCTCTATTATAGAATCATATTGTGCAATAAGCTCTGAATATTCTCCATGCCATCCACCATTGCTTCCCATCTCAATAATGAGAATGTCATTTCTATGGTCTGCTGCTGCTTTAGGTGTAACAAGTGTTCCTGCCGGAATAACTATGCATACATCCCCATCATACTCAAACTCCTCATTGTATCCGACACCATATTCCTCCATCGCCATACTGGCTGTAAGCTCATCCCTCTGAATCTCTGCAGTCTCATCTTCCCCGCTTTCTTCATAAAATGTGTAATAAGCTGCATCTCCCTCGTCATCGTACCTTATAAGACGCAAATCCACAATACTATAAGCCTGCTCTTCATCATCAAATAATGAGCCACCAAGTGTATACATCTGTCCATTAATATATACAACTCCATAGTAATCATCATAAAAATTACCATAGCCGCCATAATTCTGTACATACTCTGGTTCTCCATCTCCGTTAACTACTTTGACATCTGCGCCGTGTCTGTAGCCAACCACAACATCACGGTCTGTATACATCTTAATTCCACCTGCCCGGATGGAAATCTCTTCTGAATTCTCACCAGACACACCATAATTATACGTCCTGATTCCAGTAAAATACTCTAATGCCTGAGGATATGTCCAATATGATATATCCTTAGACTCTCCATCAAGCTCAATTACTGCATAAGATGCACCAATACCCTCAGTCATGCTGTCACCCCAGCACACGATATTTCTCTTAACTCCATCATATGGAACAACTTCACTCGTAAGAGTCCTTCCTGGAAATGTAAAATCAAATTTTGATGGTTCGGTAACATTCTCATACAAATCTGCATCAGAATCATCCTCTGCCTCCGTATTACCGTTATAAAACGCATCAAGTTCCTCATCCGATACCGCAGAATTATCCTGTAATGCTTTGCTCTTTGATACATTTTTATATATGAATACACCACTTAATCCAACAATCATAATTACAATAATACATAAAAGTGAAGCTGTTACTCTTATTTGTTCACGTCTTTTCAAATCAATATCCCCTGTCTTCTAAAAGCACTACTACTACATGTAGTTATTTCTTATTATAATATACGTAATTTCTTTATACAAAGTTTTCGCCCATATTTCACATAAAATTCATAAAATTACACATTTTTAAAGATGTAATTTCTGCCACTTATGCAATAAAATATATTTTTCAAAATATTTTTTGACCTGTACAGTACATTTGTGATATATATAACTCATAGACATTCATTATTATATAAGGAAGATACGATTAATATGCTGACATATTCTATTACTGACACTAATGGGTTAAGCCTTTATGAATATATATATCAATGTATACGTGATGACATTGTAGATGGCAAACTTTCTGCCAACGAAAAGCTCCCTTCTAAAAGGGCGTTTGCCAAAAATCACGGAATCAGTACTGTCACTGTTGAGAATGCTTATGGACAGCTTATGGCAGAAGGTTACATATATTCCATGCCCAAAAAAGGATTTTTTGTATCGGCAATAGAAAAGCAGATAAAAAAAGCTCCTTTCCAGCCTGTTACCTATGAATCACCAGAGGAAACACCATCAGAAGAATTTATCGATTTCATATCAAGCAGGACTGCTACAGAAAGCTTTCCATTTGCCACATGGTCTAAAATCATGCGTCAGACATTGAGCGAACAGGAAGACAAGCTCTTATCAAAGCCGCCTGTTGGCGGTGTATGGCCGCTCCGTGAAGCTATTGCTAAACACCTGTATGATTTCAGGGGAATCAATGTATCACCGGACCAGATTATTATAGGTGCTGGAACAGAATACCTGTACGGACTCATCGTACAGCTTCTCGGACGTGATAAAATCTATGGACTGGAAAACCCATGCTCTAACAAGATCAGAAATATCTATCATTCACTCGATGTTGAAACTGTATCCTTACAGATGGACGGAGAAGGTATTCTTCCTGCTCAGGATGCATTAAAAGAAACGGATGTTATACAGATATCACCTTCCCATCATTTCCCGACAGGTGTAGTTACATCTGTTGGCAGAAGATACAGTCTTCTTGGCTGGGCTAACGAATCCGATGACCGATATATAATTGAGGATGATTTCGACAGCGAATTCAGGCTTCAGGGAAAACCTATTCCTTCACTGTTTTCAATAGATGCTTCTGAAAAGGTTATTTATTTCAACACATTTTCAAAAACACTTGCATCGACGATCAGAATCAGTTATATGGTTCTTCCTGCACATTTACTGGAAAGATTCAAAAAAAAGCTGGGCTTCTACTCATGCACTGTATCTAACTTTGAGCAATATACACTTGCTGCATTCATCAATGATGGATGTCTTGAAAGACATATCAACCGCATGAGAATCCAGTACAAGGCTATACGCGACCAGCTTATAAGCCAGATACGCCAGAGCTGGCTGTCAGACTATGTGTCAATCAGCCAGGAGAATGCAGGATTACATTTCCTGCTTACCATAGGCACTGATATGTCAGATGATCAGTTAAAGCAAAAAGCCTCTGACATGGGAATTGCTGTGTCATTCCTATCAGATTATTACGACAAAAATGAAAAACATGCCTACCTTAGTGATAAGCATGTTGCAATAGTTAATTATTCTGGTCTGGATAGTAATGGAATTGACTTAAAGTTATAATACTAATATTTCTGTAGATATTCTGCTATCAGGTCTATAACCTGTCCACTCTCTGGAAGAAATGGCTCAAATACGCTGAATGCATGTGTAAGGTTTTTATTGGCTTCAAAATCTACAAGCTCGTGTTCCTTACCTGCATCAGCCAGCGCCTTTTCATAATCTGTTGTATATTTTCTCAAGTAATCATCATGGCTTGTCACCATCCAGACTGGCGACAGAGCATCTACAATCTCCTTGTTTTCTGGATTGACATATCTGCCAAATGGCGACTTTTTATAATGTTTTCCATATAAAAACTTAGGCAGGAACATTCCAATCTTATCAAACCTTGAAGTGTAGAACATTCCACTTATCAATCCAAGTGCGTTGATATGAAGATCTGATGGCGTAACACCCGCAGCCCTTGCAATTTTATCGTTATTCTGGATTGCATTGACATATGTTATGAGGCACGCACCCCCACTGTCTCCAACCATGTATACATGTGACATATCACCATTATCTGATATTATACGTTCCTTTATATAATCCATAGCCATGAATACATCCTTAAACTGGTCATATATGGTACATTCCGGAATAAGCTGATATTCTATGCTGTATACAAGATATCCTTTGAGGCTTAACAATGCGCAGAAATACTTGTTAAATTCCTTATTGCCAAGCAAAAGTCCACCTCCATGGACATTGATTATAACTGGCAATGTCTGTCCGTCTCTGTCCTGTGGTCTGAATATATCAAGACGATGCGCCTTGCTGCCATCATCTGCATATGCAATATCTTTAGTATAATCAACTCCTGAAGGAAATGTGAATTTTCTGTCTCTCTCAACACATGATTTCTCAAAATCACTGCGCTGCTTATAAAATTGTTTTGTTATAAAGCTACTCATTATGTCCCTTTCAATCAGCCCAAACGCTTGCAAATTCCATTTAATTATCGTGTACATATTAGCATAAATTTGTGGGGAGGGGTAGAGTAAATATCATCTTCTGAGCAAAAAATATCAATGGTTTTAATTATATTTAAAACCATTGATATTTTTGCCTGTGGATTTAATTATATTTTAATCCAAATTATGCATTTTATTCATCACCACTACGATAAATTATATACAAGCTTAGAATAAATCAAGCATATTATCCAGATATACAGCTTCCCTTACATGTATCTGATACTCTGGCTTAGTCATATAATATAGCAGAAACTCTAAGATAAGTGCGCTTCCAAGCCCTCTTCCCTCTATTTTATAATTAGAAAATCCTATCGGCATGTATGTATATTTGATATCATCTATACCTATAAATCCAGGATTCTCCATAGCTTTGGAAAATCTGTAGCCATCTCCAGAATTGGGAGCCACACATTGATGTTCCGGGGATTTTTCACCAAGATTTTTACGGCTTACCGCCTCGTAACAATTCTTCCTGTCATTACATCCAAACCAGCAACATTCATTGCAGAGAAATTCGACCTTATCTTTCTGTGGCTGTGACAAAGCATTTAACTGTCCAAATGCTTTGTTCAATCGGAAATCTGGCACAACATACCTGAAATCTGCTTTATTTACTTCATTAATAAAATCACAAAAATCTGTCAAGACCTTAGTTGTTGACGATACAAAATAAAATCCGGGATAATTTGCTTTCAGGTACTCTAATAGCAAATCTGAATGTACGATAACTCCATTATGAATGCCATCTTTATTCTCAAACATGGCACAGAGTTCATTACATCTTTTATCTGCCAGATGTTCGTTTTCAAGCAGTGAATTACTAAATGTAAGCCTTGCTGATATTCCATATTCACGCATAAGCCCCAGAACTTCCGCTGGCTCCGCCTCTCCGAATCCGGCTCGTCCTCCGCCCCAGATACAATCTGCCGGCGCACCATATATAGAACCTATGTCACACCAGTCGTAAAAATATTCCCTGTGTTCACGGAATAATGGCAGGAAAACCTTGTACAGCTCGTAAAATTCAAACAACCCAGGAAGATGGTAATAAGCTATACCTATCTCTTGTTTATCCATATGTATTATGACCTCAATTATTCTTTATCACTAAACACATCCTGATTACCAAAACATTTATTAACATCTTCTGCAATCTCTGCATCAATCCAGCCTTTGTCAACCATATCAAAAATAATACTGCATGCTTTTTCATGTGTCATGCCAGCTTTATAAGGGCGGCTTTCAGTTAATGCCTGATAAATATCTACACATGCCATCATACGCTCCTGTGTATTCAGTTCTGATGCTTTTTTTCCAAAAGGATAGCCCGTACCATCAAGTCTCTCATGATGAAATGCAGCCCAGTCACGAATCTCTTCAAAATCTCTGATTCCTGATAATATGTAATATGTATACGCAGCGTGATGCTTCATGCTCTGAAACTCTTCATCTGTCAGCTTACCTGGCTTTTCCAGAATCTCATTGCCTATAGCTGCTTTACCAATATCATGTAATGCACCTGCCAGATACATCTTTTCAATGGTTTCTTCATCAAATCCCATATATCTTGCTAATTTCTCTGCGCAATCAGCAACACCAATTGAATGAGTGCTTGTAAATGGAGATTTATAATCTATTATACTGGCAAAGAAATTCGCAACTGCCTTTATCTGGTCAAAACTTAATTCCTGCTTTATTCTTGGAATTATATTCCACAACATTTTATCCAGATTATCATCATCAATCGTATATAGATTATCTGCTGAAAACGCTTTTAAAAAGGCTTCAACACATTCTTTGTCAAACATTGTTCCTTCTGTTTTTTGAAGATAATGCTGTATTTTCTTCCATGTATCTGTTGTTATATGATTAGTGATACATGCTATATCCAACAGATCACACAAATGAATTATCCTTGCAAAAAGAGGAATTTCATTCCATGTCTTTCCAAAAGGTCCACTGCCATCAGCATTTTCATGATGATATAAAATCACACCATCAACATCAGTATGGAACGGAAGATTCTGTATATTCTGCTCGCCAAAAGAACAATGTGCTCCAAGCAGCGGTGCCTTCTTAGTAACAGTAATCTGTGAAATATCATTATGAAGTTCTTCCTGAATATACTGCGTCAATGCATTATCATGAAGTAATGCACATACCGCCAGATCCTGCAGGCTCTCACCCTGAATACCCATCTCACATGCTATGCTCACACTCATATAAGCAACCCTTTTGGCATGATTATTAGTTACATGGACAAGCTCTGCTTCCACACAATCCAGTGCGTATGAACAGGCTGCCATCAATCCTAGAACATCTATCTTCATAAAACCACCTTGCTTTACTATTAATTCTGACTACTCCATTCCTTCCTGAAGCCACCTTGCTATATTAGAAAAATCGATTTCGAGGGCTCCATCATAGATATTAATAGGAACCGGTTTGTCAAAGCCATATATAACAGGATAGACATCACTTTCAAAGAAATATACAAGAACCTTTTCTTGCGTAAAATCCACTATCCAGTATTCACGCACCCCAGCTTCCAGATACTTAGACAGCTTCAATGCGTAATCCTTTTTCTTGGTAGATGGCGAAATGACTTCAACTAAGAAATCCGGCGCACCATATATACCAAACCTCTTAATCTTAGAAGTATCACATACAATACCAACGTCTGGCTGAACCATCGTCTTATTGTCACAATCAAGCTGTACATCAACCGGCGCAATGAAAGGCCGGCAGCTTCCGCCATTCTCCATTATAAAATTCGCAATCTGACGATGAATCTCACCGCCAATCGACTGATGTCCAAATGTCGGCGATGACATATTATAAAAATATCCATCAATCAGCTCAACCCTCTGGTCATCTGGCAACGCATAGTAATCATCAAGCGTATAACTGCCATTACGGTCAAAATTATAAGGAGCTGCTGCCTCATTTACCATAAGCGGCTCTGTAAAAAGCCTCTCCAACGCCATAAGCGTATCATAACGTGGATTCTCCGTCTCACCTGAAAATATCTTCTGTATTGTTCCTAAAGGTACACCTGACAGCTCAGACATCTGAGCATATGTGTAGCCCCTTTCCCTCTTTTTGTCTTTCATCTCCTGAATAGTCATATGAATCCCTCCTTAGGAAATAACGAAACAATTATTCTTGTTGTATTCATTATAGGCTGTAGATTTCCATATGTCAACCGTAAATATGTATAATTATATCCATTACCAAATTATATTTCCATATTTTAACCGTTTTATTAATTTTCCAAGGTTAAAATATAACCTATATCATTCGCTGATTTTTCCCTCAATTATAAATACAGGATTATTAGCAGACATCATATGATATCTGCCGCGCTTTTTAACCTCTGTGACAGCTATCTGTACTACATCCGTACACATATTGTTCCTCTCCATCAGTGAAACTGCCTGTTCAAGTGTCTCTAATGTAACAGCGGTAATTACTATACGTACATCTGGATTTTTCTTTAAAACCTTTTCAAGAATACATTCAAGCTGTCCACCGCTTCCACCGATAAACACCGCATCCGGCGCTGGAAGGTCATCTATTACCTCTGCGACATTGCCATTGATAATCTCTATATTGTCAAGTCCGAAATGTTCTGCATTCTTAGCAATCAGCTCACACCCCTCTGGTGTTCTCTCAACCGCATACACAGTCCCATATAATGCGTGAAGCGCCAGTTCAACTGAGACAGAACCGGTTCCTGCACCAATGTCATAGACACACGCATCCTTTGCAGCCGCCATACGGCTTACCACACTTGCACGGATTTCCCTTTTTGTCATAGGGACATCGCCGCGAATAAACTTATCATCAGGAATACCAGTTATTGCAAGAGATTGTGGATTCTCGTTATTAACTGCCATCACCGTTAGTCCTGTGGCATCATAATCTGTAAATTCAGCAATTTTTCCGCAGACTATATTCTCATTATCATATGAAAGATTTTCGCCTATCCATACATTTGCATCAGCAAGTCCGGTTTTTTCAATCTTTTGACATATCTGTGCCACATTTCCACCAGTCAGAAAATATGTCCATTCATTCTGCATAACAACAGGTATATAACTCTGCTTTTTGCCATGAAGGCTTACAAGGGCTGCTGTCTCCCAAGGCTGTCCTATTTTTGAAGCCAGGTACACTACAGAAGATATTCCAGGCATTATTCTATATGAATAATTATCACTGATAAGATGGCTCACAAGCTTCTTTGTTCCGCTGTAGAATCCCGTATCACCGGACATCAGCACAACAAACTTTTTTGCATCCTCATTTTTAATAATATCCATAATTTCATCAGCTGTCACCGCATAGAATACATTTCTGCCAGCATCAGAATATGGCTCTGCCAGACGCTTTGAACCTATAATAATCTCTGCATTTTCAATTGTCTCTTTAACCTCTTGTGTAATACACTGCTTACCGCCTGGACCTAATCCTGCTATATCTACATGCTTCATGCCTGTTCCCATTCTTTCAGATATTCAATAACCTGTGAAAAACTCATTCCCTCTTTTTCCACTGGCCGTTTTAACACTACCGCTTCTATGTCTGTATTCTTTACTGCTTCAATCTTTTCCTCATAACCGCCATTGCTTCCTGATTCCTTGGTTACAAGAATGTCTATATGAAGCTGTCTGATTAATGCCACGTTAAATTCCACTGTAAATGGTCCCTGCATACCAATCAGATGTGCCGGATTAAATCCAGCATTTTCAGCTTTCTGTATCATTTCTGATGTCGGGAGCAGCCTAAGATATGCTCTCTCCCTGTAATTATTGATATTCATGTATTCTGGAATATTTTTGCTTCCTGTTGTCAGGAGAATATTCTCATTGATATATTTTTCACTATTCAAGAGATTAACAACCTCTTCCATGGTATCTACATATGTGATTGAATCATTTTCATGTCTGCCATCACTTTCAGGCACACATTCTCTTAACACTCTTATATATGAAACTTCTGCCTGCACGCACGCTGCTCTGATATTGTGTGTCACCTGCTCGGCATATGGATGTGTCGCATCCAGCACAATATCAGGCTTAATGCGCTTTAGTTCATCACACATCTGTTGTCCGTCAAGCCTACCTGTATGTACAATCAGCGAATCATTTTCTGGAAGAAGCTCCCTGCCATATTCAGTTGCAACATATACATGTGTTATGTATCCGCTCTGTGCAAGGTATTCACACAGGCTGCGCCCCTCTGTCGTCCCGGCGAACAACATCAATGTCTTATCAATCATATGATTTTATATCCTCTTGGTGTAACCATTCTGCCGCCAATAATTTTAGTCCTGCTGTTTCCTATATAAACTGTCGTGAACATGTCAACTTCTGTATCAGCCAGTTCCTTTAATGTAAGTATGCATGGTGTCTCATTTTCACGTCCTATGTTCTTCACATATCCGCATACTGTGTCTGGCGATTGTATCTCCATGACAAGCTCACAGATTTCTTTCAGATATCCTGCTCTCCTGCGGCTTGACGGATTGTATATACACATTACCATATTGGTCTGTGCTGCCGCAAGAACTCTCATTTTTATCATTGACCATGGTGTCATGCAATCACTGAGACTTATAACTGCAAAATCATGTGATAATGGTGCACCAAGGCATGCCGCACCGCTGCTTGCAGCCGTAACTCCTGATATAATCTTAATATCTGGAACATCACTGCCCGCTGCAGCTTTATCATTAGCTGCATCATCCGCATACGCAAGCTCGTATACAAGACTTGCCATTCCATACACTCCACTGTCGCCGCTGCATACAAGCACTACCTCTTTTCCTGTCTTTGCCATATCTATAGCATACTGGCAGCGTTCCTTCTCCTTCATCATATCAGTTGAATAATACTCTTTATCTGGAAAATACTGTTTTAATATATCGACATACGTTGTATACCCAACTATCAGGTCAGCATCTGATATCGCCGCTGATGCCTCCAACGTCATATTATCCTGGGCTCCACTTCCAAAACCTACAACTTTAAGCATAACTGTTCTCCATTTCTGTAATCTTATAGACAGCAATTGTTATACCATCACACGCTGTCTTTCCCACCAATCTTTCTCCTCCGCCGGATGCCGCACACGCACTGCGCTCACAGACATTATCAACGCCAACTTTTTCTTTAACAAATGCTGATTCTGCAAAATCGCCTTTGATATCAGAAAGCTCCCCTGCTGAATATGTCTTATATGGTACTCTGTACTTCCTTGCAAACCCTGCTATTCCTGGCTCATCTGTTTTTATATCAATTGACGACACAACTGCAATCCGTTCTATAAGAAGATTATTTTCTTCAAATGTGCTTCTAACTGCTTCCTCAATCTCCTCAACAGGTTTTCCCTTTTTGCAGCCAATCCCAACTGCTATATCCATTGGCACAAGCTTCAATGTTTTCCTGTAAGCTGTCTGTCCGCCAATCTGCGTAATTATCTGTATTCCGCTCTCATATTCACCATTTTTATTATCAGTGACATAAACCTGTCCATTCCATTGAACCTCAGTACATCTTAACATTGGCATAAATGTTTCACCACCTGTAAGTCCAACTGGCTCCCCATTAAGGATTTTCCCAGATATTTCCTTAATCATCGCCGGATTAACAATCCTCATATTATGCCTTTTTGCAAACAAATCAACAGCAAACATCCCTCTCGTATCAGTCGCTGTCGTAATTACCGGCACTGCACCAACCGCCTCTGCAAGCTCCTCACACCACTCATTAGCTCCACCTATATGCCCTGAAAGAAGTGATATAAGAAATCTACCACTCTCGTCAGCCACAAGCACTGCCGGGTCTGTCACCTTGCTTTTAAGATATGGTGCTATGCTTCTCACTGCAATTGCCGCCGCACATACAAAAAGAAGCCTGTCACATGAATTAAACTCATTTTTTACAACAGCACCCACAGAATCAAATGGCATCACCGCCTCGCCGTAATCACCAGCACATCTGCTGTGGCAATAGATAACATTTTCTCCTTCCATCACAGATGATGCTTTTTCTGCGACTTTCATGCCTTCATGTGTAAATGTAATCACAACCGTTCTCATTGTCTGTACTCCGTCTTAAAATCAGGGTCATATAGCTTTGAAAATGCATATTTATTACCTAAAAATTCTCCGACAAGCACAAGTGATGTCTTGGTAATACCGGCTTTCTTCGCCTCATTATCAAGGTCTTTTAACGTTGTGCGTATACATTTTTCATCATCCCAGCTCGCCTTGTATACAAGCGCACAAGGCGTATCTGGCGTATAAGCACCTTTATATAATTCTTCCTGTAACTCTTTTAAATGTGATGAGCTTAAAAATACAACCATTGATGTTCCATGCTCTGCCAGCTTCGCTATCCTCTCATTGTCTGGCATAGGAGTTCTTCCCGGCATTCTTGTAAGAATTACTGTCTGTGAAACCTGTGGGACTGTGTATTCACATTGCACCGAAGCGGCTGCTGCCAGGAAACTGCTCACGCCCGGACAAATCTTACATGTAATACCATGCTTCGCAAGTTCTTCTATCTGCTCACGTATTGCACCATAAAGAGATGGGTCACCTGTATGCAGACGGACAATCTTCTTCCCCCTCTCCTCTGCATCAACTATAACTCTAATAACCTCATCAAGATTCATATATGCGCTGTTATATATTTCACAATCATTTTTTGCATACTCAAGAAGTTCTACATTAACCAGTGAACCTGTATATATAATTACATCCGCTTCATTTAAAAGCTTCATGCCCCGCACTGTGATTAAATCTTTCGCTCCAGGTCCTGCACCGACTATATTAACCATATCATTCTCCCCTCTTAGCTGTAATGCTTTTTACAAACTCATCAGCAAGCTTTGTCTTTCCAAGTATTCCATATTCATTAGAAAATATAATCGCTCCGATTCGTATTCTCTCTGAACTTCTATGCTGCAATACCTTTTCTATTCTAATCATAAGCTGTTCCATTGCTCCCTCAAGCATGTCCGATTCTTTCAATATTTCAAGTGCCGCATCTGTTGTCACGCAATCGAGAATTTTTCTTGCAATATCAGCCTCTGCTCCTGCCTGTATGGCACATGCTGACAGGACTTCCATACGTCCATCGGCAACTCTTGAATGTGTATTCATAATCCCTGCACCAAGCTTTACAAGCTTTCCGATATGTCCAACTAAAAGCATGCTTTCTGCCCCGGCATCACACACCATATCAATTGTGTCACCTATGTAATTACTGCATTTGATGCTTCTTTTTAATTCTATATTAAGATTATTGAACAGGAAATCCTGTCCATAGTTGCCCGGAGCTATTAAAAGTGTCCGCTCTCCGTCTGCCATATGCATATTAATCTCAGTGCGGATGGTATCAATTATCGCCTGTTCGCTCATCGGTTCAACTATGCCTGTTGTACCAAGAATTGATATTCCACCGACAATCCCCAGTTGTGGATTAAATGTCTTCTTGGCAATCTCCACTCCCTCTGGTGCGGATATGACAACTTTAAGACCCCCCTCATAGGAATATCTGTCTGCAATATCGCTGACTCCATCTGCAATCATTTTGAGCGGAACAGGATTAATCGCAGCCTCACCTATCGGACGCTGCAAACCTTTTTTCGTTATCCTGCCTATTCCTATGCCGCCATCAATGATGACATTTTTGCTTATGACATACGACACTTCTGCATATATGTAGATTCCATTTGTAACATCAGGGTCATCACCGCTGTCTTTCTTTATCGCGCACGAAACGCTCTCTACGCCTCTAACTATCTTTTCAACAGGAAGCTGTAAATGTACTCCCATCGGAGTCTCCACATTGACTTCCAGAACATCTTTGCCAGATAAAAGCATCTGTGCCGCTGCCTTTGCCGCCGCACATGCGCATGTTCCTGTTGTATAGCCGCATCTTAGCTTTTTCTGGTTCTTGTATACATATCTTTCTAGCATCTGCGCCACTCTTTATCATCATCCGCTGCCATATAAAGCAGTGCATTCATAATGGCTGCCGCAACATTGCTTCCGCCTTTTCTGCCTCTTGCGACTATATATGACATTCCGCTGTCTATAATCTCTTCCTTTGCTTCAACCACATTAACAAATCCAACCGGAACACCTATAACAAGTTTTGGATTAAATTCTCCTTTATCATAGAGCTCTCTTATCTTCATCAATGCTGTAGGTGCATTGCCGACAACCATAATGCAGCCCGGATTATCCCTCGATGCTTTCTCAACGCTGACTGCCGCGCGTGTCACCTGTTTTTTTTCTGCCTCCTGTGCAACATTTTTATCAGCCATATAACATTTAACCGTACATCCAAGCTTTTCAGCTATCTTACTGTTAATACCTGATTTTGCCATATTAGTGTCGGTTACAATGTCTGTCCCCTCACGCAGTGCCTTGACAGCCTTTTCAATTACGCCTTCTGAAAATGTCATGCTTGTTTCATATGAAAAATCTGCTGTCGTATGAATAACACGCTTCACAACTGGCTTATATATTGCTGGAATATCCGTTGTCAGTTCTTTTTCTATAATCTCAAATGACTGTTTCTCAATATCCATAGGTTTCATATGATATTATTCTCCATTCTGTGTAATAAACAATCTACCTTGTTCCAAGGTAATTCATGATTCCTGCCGCATCTGCCTTTGCAAGTATATCAAGTTTGGTATTGCTGGATAAAAATTTACGATAATCTCTCTCATTGCTTAAAAACGCATGTTCAATAATAACTGAAGGAATTCCTGCATATGTAGCATTTCTTATAAGACCATAATAATCGCACTCTGAGCCATCCGGATACGCTCCAGAGCCGACTCTTTGCAGGATTCCGTTAGTCTTATTGGCATTCCAGTCTGTTGTTATTGTAAGTCCCGTGTTTTTAAGCTGTGAAAGAATAGACAATGCAAGCTGTCTTGATGCGCCGTACACATCATCATTGACTGCCGATTCAGCCTGATAATGACTGCATGTAGTGATTGCCATGCAGCCTGATGGTTCTATGTCATCACGACTCTTGCTGTTATTATGAAGTGAAACAATGTAATCCGCGTTATTTTCTTTAGCAAATGATATTCTTGTTTCAAAACTTGGATCCTCATTCTCACCGCGATCTATGACTACCTCTATGTTGTCATATTGTTCAAGATATTTTTTTAGACGAAGTGCAATGTAATAGTTGAGATTTTTTTCCTCTATCTCAACATCATCATATATATAATGTGTTCCCTGGCTTTCCCCGCCATGTCCGGGGTCAAGGCAGATAACAGTTTTCGCTGGCTGCGTTGGTGCCTCTGTGGCTGGCTGCGTTGGTACTTCCGTCATTGGCTCTGTCGCTGCTTCTGTTGCTGGCTCTGTTACCGCTTCTGTCGTAGGCTGTCCTGCTGTAACCAGCTCTGTAACTGGCTCCGTAGAAGACTCCTCTGTAGTTTCTGTAATGGCCTGTGTCACATTTGCTGTCGTACCCTGTCCGCTGACACCAACCTGCACCTGTTTACCACCGCAGGCTGTCAGAATGACACTAGCACCAACTGACATGATTAATGCTGCTCTATGACCTATCTTCTTTAAATAATCTGACTTACACATCTGTATATAGCATCTCCCAACTTTTTATGTCCGTCTGCGTTCAGATGCTCCTGATCAGTCTCACTGCATGAGGCATAATCCTGCGCTCTCAAGAAATGTATATTCCACTTATCAGCAATTTTTTCATATACATTTTCAAGATCTTTCGATACCTGTATTGATTCCTTGGAAAATTCCACGTCAAATCTTTCCTCATATACTCTCTCACCGAGATAAATAGGCGATATAAGCAATACCCCGCTCTTAGGGCTATGCTGCTTAATCTGCTCTAAAAGGCTCTCCACACCTTTGCCGATAATTCCGGCTGTTGCACCATAGACAGTTTTGCAGTCATTAGTTCCCAGCATTATTATTATAAGATTGAGAGGATTGTGGCTCTCCAGGATTGCCTGAAAGCTTTCACTGCCATTACGTCCCGGACGGAATGGGTCATCAAATATCGTAGTTCTTCCACACAGACCTTCTTCAATAACATTATAGTCTTGTCCAAGCCTCTCCGTCAATATACTGGTCCATCTCACTCCCCAAGGAAATCTCCCGCTTTTATCTGGTATATAGCCATATGTATTAGAATCTCCAAAGCACAATATATTTTTCATAATCACACGCCTTTCTAAAACCTTTTTTGAACTTTTATACCTGGTTTTTATATATCTTTTGTAAAAATGTTTCTTTAGTTAGCATTAATTGATTTATTATTATATTAATTATTGTTATCAGGTATAAGGTTTTAATTCATAGTTACTTAGTAGGATTAGTATAATTTATGATGTGATTAAAGTCAATAGAAAGGCTCTGTAATAT
The DNA here is from genome assembly GCA_934359185.1 of uncultured Lachnospira sp. GTDB lineage: Bacteria > Bacillota > Clostridia > Lachnospirales > Lachnospiraceae > Lachnospira. Next base: position 229,480 of record CAKRLE010000004.1, read on the forward strand.
GGGGGTTGGGCTTATACTGGATATTAATATCTGGCTATAGGAATAGACTATATCCAGCTTTTCTATTTAAACAATTTTTACAATCTCTTTACGTGATGCTGCTATTTAATTTTACATATAAAGGTTATATTATGAAATAATAGTTGTTTTTAATTGGGGGGACAGATTAACAATGAAGCTTAGAATTAGAATAATCCGGAAAATATACAGAATAATTCTACACATCATATTTTGCCTGTGTATATTGACATGCATTATTACATATATTCCATATTTTATGTCTATGTTCAATTTCGATTATACTCGGACGTTTCTTGCAGATTTAATTGCCATCAGGCATTTTATAACCATTGCCGCAGTAATTCTTTTTGTGTGTGATTTAATTTTCGCTTTTATTTTCCTTAGATGTCCACATTGCAGGAAATTATTGAATTTTAACTGGGACTCGCAGTATATCTGCCATAATTGCGGCGAAAGACTTGATGAAGAGTGAATATTCCTCTATTTATTAAGTTATATTAATTTTTCTTTTTTAACTTTTCAATTTCCTCTTTCAGCTTTGCTACCTCCTGCTTGTATTCTTCCTCTAGTTTATCAGCTCTCTCCTCTGCCTGTTTAGCCTTAGCCTCTGCCTGCTCAGCACGTTCCATAGCCTCATCTATTAGTAAATCCATTGAATTCTTATCAAGTATCCTTAAACTCTCTGAAAACATATTTAAAACCTCCTCTGGTCGAGTAAGATATGTATTCATATCTTTTACTATGTCTTCCAGTTCTGGATAGATTGACAATAACCTGCTTATATTATCCGTGGTATCTGTCACAAATAATGATAAAAACATAAGACGATTTCTTTTCATTTCCTCGCTTATCTCATGCTTATATGCCGACTCATCACAATCATATCTAGTAACTGTTGTGTCACCTTGTATAATGTTAGGATATCGATATTCCTTGAAAGTGTCAAGGCTTATAAGATGAAAATCCTGCAACAATTCAATGTCAATTCCTGTATTGAATTTTGTCTTTCCAACATGAAAATACAACCTGTCGTCCCACTTACTTTTTAGCCACTCACTGCTATTTTCATAAAATATAATCGTATGCACTCTATGTAAGTCCTTATATGAAAATTTCTTTCCATTCTGTGACATATTTTTTATTCTGTTGTATTGTCTCATCATCAAATCAGATGAATAACAAGATATTCTCTCTGCTGGAAAAAGGTATGGTGCTTTCTGAACCTCAATATTAGCAAGGCTTCCATCTGACATACGTACAAGTATGTCCATGATAATCAAAGTTCCCATTATGCTGCTGTCTTCATTAGGAAGCACTTCAACAATCGTAACTTCCTGTCCAAGAATAGCACTGATAAGCTTCGCAAGTCTGTCTTTATTGGTATCAGGATTAAATATTGCTTTGAAAAATGGTTCATAAAGAAGAGGTAGCGTTTTAGTTCCTCTTAGATAATCACAGAATCTTGACTTCCATGATTCGTTATCTGATAACTGCATATACTGATGTCTGGTGTATTCATTACTTTCTATAACCTTCATCGCATCAGTATAATAATTCTTTTCTTGATTTTTAATTAGTTCTGTCATTAATTCTTAAACATCGATGTTATCTCCTTGATATATTTAGTTATGCATTACTATATTTAAAATATATCATACACATGCATATAGTGCAAGTATATTTTTATTATATTTTAAAATTGCAAAACATTATCTTTATAACATTAACCACACTACTTCTATCCTATTTAGCTCATTTCGCCCATTTCTCCCTCAAAAAATCCAAATCCTCTCGTTTTACACTTCGCTAAACCCCACATTTTTCTTTATATCAAAAAATGTGCAAAAAAATCCAAAATGTGTCACTTTTTCGGGGCTATACACAAGATGTCTCTTGATTAAGCCACTTCCCGATTTTAAAGCCGTATATTCCCCGGTTTCTGACACATTTTGGATTTATTATATGAATTCAGCTCATTTCAGCCAATTTAACAGCTTATTTCCAAAATTTAAATGTTAATGTTTAAATTTTAGCAGCTGAATTTTAATAGCTGAAGCATAACAGCTACATTCTAGCAATATATAAGAATCAGCCTATAGCTGCAAGCTGCTTTCCTATCTCCTTTAACTGCTCCTTAACGCTGTCGTCTGGTGCTTCCATGCAGATAACGCCCTCGCCTGTAAGAACAGTTGCGCCTGCTGCTGTCATTCTGTCAACCCAGTCACGCATCCACTGTCCATCGCCCCATCCATAAGAACCGAATAAAGCAACAGTCTTTCCAGATGCAATCTTCTCCACTTCTGATACGAATGGCTCCATCTCTGATTCCTCAAGAACCTCAGCTCCCATAGCAGGGCAGCCTAATGCAAATGCAGCTTCATTAGCAAGCGATGATGCATCAAATCCGCCAACCTCTGCTACATCAGCATTACCGCCAGCGGCAGTAATACCCTCACCTACTGCATTAGCCATCTCCATAGTATTACCTGTCTGTGACCAGTAAACAACACTTACCTTACTCATAGTTAATCCTCCATCCACTATTCTTAATTTTTCAAGCCTTTAAACATCTGAAATCTGCAGATTTGCTATGCATACAATGCGATTACCTCTGGCATATTATATCCCATTGCGAGGTATCTTATTATATTTTCCTTGGCTTTCTCATAATTGTTGAACAATCTGAACTTCTCTTCAGGATTGGAGTATACCTTCCAGTAACTTGTATACAGGCAGTTCTTTCCTCCGTTATCAATATATCCTTTAACATCCTCAATCGGATAACCTAAGAATACACCCATTTCATCTGGAAATTTACATTCGCCTTTTCTGTATGAGGAATATCTTTGTACAAATGTATCAATCAGCATTTTCAAGTCATGGCTCCCAACGGCATAAGAGTCATATCCCATATTAATAAGAAATTCGCAGACCTCTTGACTGCTAAGATACTCCATAAGTGCCTTCTCATGATACACCAGCAAAGTTACTGTAATCTGCCACAACTGTCTTCCAGTCTTATTAACTGCAAGGACCTTCATATTCCAGCCTGATTTCTTAGCGATTCTTACAAGGTCGGCATACTGGTCCTTCTTAACTGTCAACAGATTAGACATTCTGAGTCCACTTATAAATGGGGCGCACTGCAGTGCAAGCTGTGTGTTCAGCGATTGCTTATCCATTGATTTGACAATTTCACATACATCTTCACTCATATTATTCCTCACATACAGAAGATTTCTACATTGTTACCTGATAAAACTTCAATTATTGAATAGAAGTTTGTTCGGTTAGACTTAGTTGTGTTAGTTATATCTAACCTATGTAAGAATAATATATTTCTATGACGAAAACAAGTGATTAATGTGATATTTTTTCTCAATAATTATTGTATTTTGATTATTTATAAAAATGTTAACCGGCGATTTACATTACTCTATATATTTCTTTAATTCCTCAATATAAGCCTGAGCAAGATGACTCATAACAGCTTTTTTATGCCTTATATACCCTACATGCATATTGCCCTCAGCTTTGAGTGGAACTGCGACAATATCCTTGCCGTTAAGCACCTCGTCAATAACTCCGCTGCACACAGTATAACCATTAAGCCCTATAACAAGATTAAATAAAGTTGCTCTGTCACGAACCCTGATATTCTTAGGTCTTTCTACATTGCTGAATATTTCCTCTGAATAATAGAATGAATTATGGTCACCCTGCTCGAAAGAAAGGTATGGGTAAGGCTTCAAATCCTCCCAGGACACACCTTTCTTTCCTGCAAGCTGGTTATACCTCGACATGAACACATGTGGTTTTGCAGTAAACAATTCAGTAAATTCAAGTTCTTTTTCTCTAAATGCCTTGTTAAGAATTACGCTGTTGGACTCATTTATATAAAGAATCCCTATCTCAGACTTCATAAGAGCGACATCCTCGATAATTTCATAAGTCTGTGTCTCTCGCAGGTTATAATCATACTCCTCACCGCCATATTTCTTGATAAGGTCAACAAATGCATTGACTGCAAATGAATAATGCTGGGTAGATACGCAGAAATTCTTACTCCACTCTCTTCCTTCCGCATATTTCATTTTAAGAAGAGCTGCCTGTTCAAGAACCTGACGTGCATATCCTAAGAAAACCTCTCCCTCCTTAGATACAACAACACCCTTATTAGATCGCAGGAATATGTTGATATTCATCTCTTTTTCAAGTTCTCTTATCGCATTAGTAAGACTTGGCTGTGTAATAAATAATTTCTCAGCCGCTTCCGTTATTGTCCCTGTCTCTGCAACTGTAACAACGTATTGTAATTGCTGAAGTGTCACTTTATTCCTCCATGCATGTTATGCCTGTGTAATATTTATTCTAGTTATATTTATCTTTAAGTGCCTTAAATGCTTTGAATGACCTCTTAATCATGTCCTCATCAACGCAATAAGATATTCTTACCCAGCCTGGACACTCAAATCCGTCCGCTGCAACTAAAAGAAGATCTTCTTCCTTCGCCTTCTCACAGAAATTAACCGAATCCTGCTCAAGCGCCTCAACGAACATGTAAAATGCACCTGCTGGCTTATAGCAGTGATATCCCATCTTAGTTAACTCATCATAGAGAAGGTCTCTGTTCTTCTTATAGAGGTTAATATCACCTGTATTACCAACACATTTAGCGATGACCTTCTGGAACATGCTTGGAGCGCACACATATCCGAGTGCACGTCCTGCACCGGCGCAGGCTGCATATAATACCTTGCTGTCATCAGCTTCATCTGGTATAAGAATGAATCCGATTCTTTCGCCAGGAAGTGATAATGACTTGCTGTATGAGTAACACACTACTGTGTTGTTGTAATATTTTGTTACATATGGAACCTCAACCCCATCATAAACAATTTCTCTGTATGGCTCATCGCTTATTATAAATATCTTTGTTCCATATTCTTTTTCCTTCTTAGTAAGAAGCTCTGCAAGCTTTTTAATTGTATCTTCTGAATACACCGCACCAGATGGATTATTAGGTGAATTAATAATAACTGCCTTTGTATGGGCATTAATCTTAGATTCCAGCTCATCAAATTTAATCTGGAATTCATCAGTATCTGCTGATACTACAACAAATTTAGCTCCAGCTGCTCCTGCAAATACTCTGTATTCTGGGAAAAATGGTGCAATAGCGATAATTTCATCATCACTGCATGTTGTCAGTGCCTTTAAAGTAATTGTGAGTGATGCAGCCGCACCACATGTCATATAGAAATTATCTGCATTAAATTTTGTCTGATATGTCTTGTTAAGATAATCAGCTATAGCCTGTCTTGTCTCAATATCACCCTGCGCAGATGTATAACCATGAAGTGATATTGAATCGAGATTATGTGTAAGTTCTCTTATTGTCTCATTAACACAGTCAGGAGCTGGCACTGTTGGGTTACCAAGGCTGAAATCATACACATTTTCAGCGCCTACAACTGCGGCTCTCTTCTTGCCATATTCAAAAAGTTCTCTTATAGCAGATCTTTTACTGCCTAATTCATACATTTCCTCAGATACAAACATTCTTACGTCCTCCTTAATATGTCTAAACAACGATTTATCTAATTTTATAACCATTTTTTATAAAGGTCAATTCTTCTATTCCTATATTCTGGATTGTTTTCCATATTCAGAAGGCTATTGCATTTTCATAAAGCATCCCTTCATTACAGCTCTAAAGTGTCAATTATTTCTTTTAATGCGTCAGCAGATTCTTTTAATTTCAATGCCTCTTCTCCACTAAGATTAATCGGTATATCAGATTCAATTCCATCCGCGCCAACAATGACTGGTATACTTAATACAACATCATCAATCTCATATACTCCATGTATCATGTGTGATACCGGAAGGATGGATTTTTCGTCACGCATAATCACTTCACAGATTCGCTTAACCGACATCGCAATTCCATAATATGTCGCATGTTTCTTGTTAATAATCTCATAGGCGCTGTTTTTGACGGCAGTTGCGATTTCCTCTGTGTTTTCCTTATGGTTATAATGTCCTCTCATCTCACACATATCACTTAGCGGAACACCTGAAACATTGGCAGATGACCACGCCACAACTTCACTGTCTCCATGCTCTCCTACTATAAATGCATGTACACTTCGACTATCTACTGATAAATGCTCTCCAAGCCTGCTTCTAAGTCTAGCACTGTCAAGAACTGTTCCCGAACCGATAACTCTCTCCTCTGGAAGTCCTGACAACTTGATTGCCACCTGTGTCAGAATGTCCACAGGATTTGCTACAATAAGGAGGATTCCTCCAAAATTTCTTTTGGCGATTTCTGGAATAATAGACTTAAATATTGCCACATTCTTATTTACCAGATCAAGCCTTGTCTCTCCCGGCTTTTGCCCTGCACCGGCTGATATAATGACTATCGCTGCATCTGCCACATCATCATAGTCGCCGGCATATATCCTCATAGGACTGGCAAATGGTATTCCATGACTGATATCCATAGCCTCTCCCTCTGCCTTATTCTTATCCGCATCTATCAACACAATTTCAGTAAATAATCCACTCTGCATAAGTGCAAATACAGAAGCTGAACCTACGAATCCACAGCCTATCATAACTGCTTTTTTTGAATTTAAATTTTTCTTATCCATGCAACCATTCCTTCCTTTTGTTATTCTACAATTCTTTCAAATATATACTCATTATCTAACGATATTTCGTCTCTGAATACATAACCCAGTCTGTTAAAACTTCTTATATCTTCTGGTTTTTCTATATGATTCTCTGCCACATATCTTACCATTTCGCCACGAGCCAGCTTGGCATATGTGCCTTTTGTGATAAGCTTGTCACCTGCATTTCAAGCCTGTATGATGTGATACCATCCATAGGTTTTAATACTCCATAAAATGCTGATAATATAATCTTCATCAGCTTAATTCCTGTAACATTTTTTCCGGATCATCTGCGGCTTTTACTTTGTCATTTGCCTTTATTATGATACCATTCTCATCAATAAGATATGTTGTTCTGACAACACCCATTGAGACCTTTCCGTAATTTTTCTTTTCTTTCCATACATCATAAGCCTCAATTACTTTGCGCTCTGTGTCAGATAAAAGTGTAAATGCAAGTCCGTATTTTTCCTCAAACTTCTTGTGGGATGCAACAGAATCTTTGCTCACGCCAAGTACAACTGCTCCTTTTTCTCTAATCTGCGGATATCTTTCAGAGAAACCGCAAGCCTGCTTTGTACATCCTGATGTATTATCTTTTGGATAGAAATACAATATTACTTTCTTTCCAAGATATTCGCTCAATTTATGTAACTCTCCATTCTGATCCGGTAATTCAAAATCCGGTGCTTTTGTTCCTGCTTCTAACATAATGCTTCCTCCAATCTATGCATCTTCTATTTCTTTCTTCTGACCCTGCCTTCCTCTACAAGAATGCCAAGATTCCTATATACAGTTTCCCTTCCAATAGAAGGATATTTTTCTTTTACAAATGTATATATCTGGTCTGCTGTTACAAACTCCAGACACATAGTACACGACAATGATACCAACAGCTTCATACCATTATTTATAATCATTTACAATTCTAATAAGATTATGCTTCGATGCAAAACTTGTTAGTTCTTACTTGTTGTAGTTAGTGTTGACTAACATATAGGTAAAAATATATGAAACTTGTGCCAAAGCCTTTTTAATAGCTTCCTCTACCAATGCATCTCCATTAGTCTCAAATTGTACAATCACATCACAGCCATACTTATCTGCAAGTACATCTGCTGCTGCCTTTAATCCACTCTTGTTTTCATCAATGAATTTCTCAACTGTAGGTAGAATAATATTTTTTTATTAAGAATAGTTACTATTTTATTATATGTGGTGAATTATTTTTTATCAAACGTAATATTTTATAATTCCCCCAGCCAGTTATTGTGTCTGACTGGGGCATACATTTTTAAATTATAATCATGTAACAAACAGTACTATAATCTGTCAGGATTATCATATATATTTATGTATTCGGCTACAGATCTGTCAAATGTCTTGATATGACCAAACAGCCAGTCAATAACATTGATTTTCACCTGTTCCATAAACTT
>CAKRLE010000005.1 GCA_934359185.1 uncultured Lachnospira sp.
AGTTTTTGTTGTGTGTCGTTCTCGCCGACAGCTATGATAGAATAACACCTATTTTGCAAACTGTCAACACCTTTTTTAAAATTTTTTATTATTTTTTTGACACTATTGAATCAACCACTATATATAGTAATAGATGCACTATGTGCATCTATTTGTTGTTCAGAATGTATGATATGATACCAGGGTCAAAAGGTCAGAAAGCCGATGCAAGCTTGCTTGCAAAAGGTTTTTTGACCTCTTGACCCGCCAAAAACATGAGTAAGTAGCCATTTTTCAAAGAAAAATGAGCGGATTATGAATGTTTTTGAGGATTGCGAGAGTGCAAAGCACGTAGCAATCTGGTATCAAAGGGGTCAAAATACCTTTTGACTCCAACATCATGATATTCAATTATATATTTTATACAATTACCACCCAAGAATCGTTTTGGTAACAACATTTTTTTCATACAAAAATCTTAAAAACACATTATCTCCAATTAATGATAATGCATCCTGCGCCCAGCCAAAATTACTAAGCGCTGTAATGCCTGTGAATACCAACCACACAATCACAAGTGCTTCTAATGCGCCAAATCCTAGTCCAGCCATTTTATTAGCCTGTCTGATAAACGGCAGCGAGGCAACAACTCCAGTTGCCATAAGAACTATCTTTAATATTATATATACAACTGCAAAAACTGCTATGTATACAATTGAGTTAATAGCCATATCCGCAAGTCTCGCAGCAAATATGGCTGCAAGCATGCTTTTAACACCTACTGTTTTCTCTGACAGTAATTCATTAATAGCATCTGATAAAATTGATGACTTATATCCTTCCATAACAGATTTTGGAAGTTTCATTGCATCTGCTATAGCATTGACATATTCTGTCACCTGAGTCTCATACTCACTCAGATCATTTTTAGCAAAGCTTTCTATAACATTCTTAGCCTCACTATCTGTTATTCCCATATTATCTGAAACATAAGATATGCCTTTATCAAACGCTTCATCATATGCATCGTTATACATATCGCTTTTTATTATCATGTTATATACAGATGCCGTCATTTTGCTATGAACCTCTGTATTATTCTTAATAATAGTACATAATGCCGGCGTGACAAACATACACGCAATAATTGATATAAACATAGACGCAAGAGAAACCGCTATTCTGATAATCCCCTTACGATACCCTTGGATACATCCAATTATAAATATAAAAGCAACCAATGCCAAAATCCAATTCATAAGTACCCTCTTTCATCATTTCAGCTTAATAAATTGTACATATTTGGAACTCACAAGGATATAATCACCTCTTTTTCCCGTTGTAAGAAGGGCTGCTATAGGAAGCTCAGTATGTATTCTTGCCACTTCTTTCCCATTGAAATTGAGTAATATAAATACAGATTCATTGTTCATCACAATTGTACGTCCATCAATTCTAATTCTGTCGCACTGCGTACTAAACGACACCTGGCACTCTTTTCCACCTGTCGAATTGTAAATTACCATTTTATATATATCGCCTGAATCCTCATTTTTCTGCACAACGCCTATATACTCATTGCTGAACACAACTCTTTCAATCTCATTATCTACTGTTATCTCTTTGTATAATTTAGGATATTCTTTAATTTTGTATATGCTTATAACATTCTCTCCAATAGCAACAGCTGTCTTATCATCCATAAAAAACACATCGCCTACAATAGTATCGCCATAATGATTAAATCCACCAACAATTCTTTCCGTCTCATTCTGCCCAACTTCTGAGAAATTGTAAAATACAACATTGGTCTTCATGCTCTCTCCGCTTACATACAGATATGACGCAATAAGCTTCGTTCCATCTTCTGACACGCTTATATCCAAAGGATACCCATCTCCTGCCAGCGATGTCTTAACACTATAGATTTTCTGCCCCTGTGAATCATACAGATTAATGTAATTAGCCTCGTTGTCCTCAAGCACAGCTGCAACCAGCCCCTGTTTTGTTACTTCTATCTGCGTTATATTAAGAGAGGTATCAATACTTCCCATCATTCCAGCAGCATTGAACACATATATGCTGCTTCCATTTATATCACCGACTGCTACTGTCTCATTACATATCTTAACCTGAGGTTTCTGCATAGAAAATGTCTTATCCCATACAGAATTACCTTTGGAATTATGATACGCTATACCATCATTACTATACCTAAGATAGCCATCCCTGTATTCAAGGTATCTGGTTGTCTCTGAATCATCTCTACTCACTGCATTGCTGACACTGTAACCCGTATATGATATTGCATCAATCATATAAGATATAACCATCACTACTATAACAACAAGCACAACTGCAGAAATACCAAGCGCAAACATACGCTTTTTATGAGAACCCATCTTTTTCTCATAAGCATCTCTTATATCATCCTGTTCATCATTGCCTGAATTAAATCTTATTATATTATCGCTACCGTTATCTGAAAAACGTGATTTTCCCGAAATAATATCTGCCATCTATAATCTCTTACCACCTTAAATGATTTGCACGTATTTTCATTATACAGTATTAAAATAAATATTCAAGGCAGTTTTATTTCCTGACCAACATACAATTTATTGGCATCAGTAAGATTATTAATATCTATTATCTGCGCTGCCTTTTCTGTAGAGCCATAATTCTTTTTAGCAATACCCAGTATTGTATCCCCCTTTTGAACTATATATTTCTTATACTGTATATCTGATGAAGCCTGTACTGCGCTCTCCGTTTCTGTTGCAGAATTCTTAGCTGTAGTTTCCTGCTGATTCTGTGATGCCACCTGAGTTGCCTGAATAGTAGCTTTAGTTTCATATATAACATTAACTGGAACAACATCTTCCTGAACAGTCTGCTCCGTTTCTTTTGTATTAAGATTAGACACTTCCTTGACAATACTATTAATAGAACTGTCTATTCTCTTCATTTTTTCATAGCTTTTAACCAGATTAACGCCTGTAACAACCAAAACAGACGCCATAAACGCACACGCCGCATATGATATAACCGAATTTCTTTTATGTCTTCTATCTTCTTCTTTTTCTCTCATTAATGTACGCATAGAACGTACAACTCTCTCTGAATCTGGTTTTTCAACCAATTTATGCCTGTTTTTGTCAAGCATATATTCCTGCATTTCATAATTTCTTTCATAAAAGCACACATACCCTCTCTGTTTTTTTATGTCGCCATCCTCATACAGATAAAAATTCTCTTCTTTTTCTTCAATATCTATAAGGTACATCGTTTTATCTTTGCCCACAAAATTATCAAGATGTATTTTTTTCATTCTATTGATAGATTCTGCTGTTATTCTTGGCAATGCAGCAAACCACCCCACTATTGATAAGTCAGGAAAATATTTTTCTATCTCTCCATATATCTGACTCCATACCGCTTCGCCAAAACATATTTCCCCCATATTGTCATCAGGGTTCTTTGCTTTAATAACCCCCTTTATAAATATACACATCTTCCCATCCATATTAGACACTTCACCAAGCAGAACCCCAGCAGCTTCTGTATCCTGCGCCTGATACGCTACCGAATTAATATATGTAAACGCATAATCCTCTATATATATTCTTTTTCCAGCGCCAACATCCCCTACTTGTTTTATATTTTTAGGAAGTTCCTTTTCTACTGTATTTTTTGTTTTTGCAGATTTTACCACTCCGTTTTCTTTTCCATTGCATATAATCTCTATCATTCTTTTCACTCCATTTCCTTATTGCAATGCCTGTCCATGTACAGATATTAACACCTGCAATCCAAAAAACTTATCACAATTTGTCAATAAAATAAAATAATAATTGACTATATCTTTGAATAATTTAACTATAGCCATCATATAAATTATGTAAATACCCATGCTTGTCCAATAATTGTATTTCAAAAATAAAAATGGAGACTATAACAATGACTTTTTATTACAATTCCGAATGTGATAACATCCACATATTGTTGGGAGAACAGTTAAGCAAACTCCTCACTGTGTCAAATGCCTATGATAAAGAAATTGTAATTATGTGTATCGGAAGTGATCGATCTACAGGCGACAGTCTTGGTCCAATTATCGGTTATCATCTTCTTGATTATAATCTGAAAAATGTTTATATATACGGCGATATATATAACCCAATAAACGCCACCAATCTCGGATGTTCTATTAATTATATAAATGAAGTCCACAACAATCCATTTATCATTGCAATAGATGCATGTCTGGGACAGACTGAACATATAGGTTATATAACCCTTGCACAAGGTCCTCTTTCGCCCGGAACGGGAATAAAAAACGAGCTGCCTGAAGTCGGAGATCTGCATATTACCGGAATCGTTAATGCTTTCGGTAATGGCAGCCACCTGCTCCATTCAACTCGTCTGTGTACTGTAGTAACACTAGCAAAAGCTATCGAAAACAGCATACGCTGGACTTTCAGATAAAATGCTGGTGTTTTTCATCTTATTATGTTTAGTTTTTAGATTTATACTTAGCAATAGCCTGCGAAATTGTCAATGTAGGATCTTCTCTCATAAAGTCCGACAAATCTACAAGCCTGTCCACATTGGTAAACTCCCTGCCAAGATAAGCTTCATAATTAGAAGATATATATGCCCTCTGCTCTTTAATAAGAGAATCAAGCTTTTCACGCTCATTCTCATATTCATTGAGCTGATTCGTCATATTAGTAAGATTTTCCTGATTTCTGCCCTGGACTTCAGCAATTATATCTGCCTTTGTCGTTGCATTAAACTGTTCAATCGCCTTAGCTTTCGCCTCTTCAATATTACGGATGCCATCATTAATCTCATTGATTTTATAATCAAAATCTGACAATCCATACATATCTTCATTTTTATCTTTGCGTATAGATTTCTCTATACGCTTCATCTTTTTCTGATTAGTAACAATGTCATATTTAACACGTCTTGCCTTAGCTATTGTATCGCCATGCGGCACAACTGTCTTATCATATACAACCTTAACAACCGTCAATTCTATAGTTATAACAGTAAAGTAGTATACAAGTATAACCCATGTAGGAATCATTGGCAGTTTATATAACACAAACGGTATCACAGCATACAACACAATGATAGATAAAAGATATATGAGCACATCTCCTACACCCTGTGTCTGAAACAAAGCATAATAAATCCGTTTTGTGCAGTACTTTGGAATACCTTCTTCCTTGAATGCCGATTTTATCTGCGAATAAAGTTCACGATTAGCTTCTTTTAAATCAGCCGTTTCATTAGCAATTCTTTCATTAACTCCTGCATGCTTTGCTTTGTCACGTTTCCCTTGTATCTCTTTGAGCTTTATCTTCTCCTCTGAAATAGATTGTTCAAAACCTTTGCTGACTGAATCAATTCCCTCTTTAATTTTACTATCTATCTCGTCAGCAATACTCTTTTGGGTTAACTCTATATTTTTATTAAGCTCCTTCAGTGTGTCATTCAGCTTTTCAAGTTCTTCCTTCTTAACCTTATGCTCACTCAAATCATTCACAATCTGGTCAAGCACATTAAGGTCTCCATTCAAAACATTCTGACCTGCCATCACAATTCCTCCATATATCTATTAGTTATTTCTGTAGAAATTGATAAGACATCCATCAAGAATAATCTGGCGCTCATCGTCTGTAAGTTCGTCCATCTTAAGTTCAAATTCTTTCATGTCTTTATTAACAACATATGCCTTGAAATTATATACTTTATCAGTAATTGCCTGCTTAATTCCAGGGATAAAGATATAATCTCCATTAGCAAATGGAAGGTCACCCTTATCAATAAGGAATGGAAGCATACCCCAGTTAATAAGATTAGAACGATATCTCTTAGTCGCATACTCATTAGCTATATTAGCCCATCCGCCAAGAACCTTCTGACATGAAGCTGCCTGCTCACGAGCAGAGCCATCGCCTGGCTTAACTGCAAATATAGTACTACCAACGCCAACATTTTCTTTGTGTACATCGTATGTCTCTTTAATCTTATGCATAATCTCCCTGAGTTCTGGAAGAGCTTCTCCCATGCACTGTCCAGCTTCTCTTGCTTTCTCAGCCTTCTGTACTTCCTTAGCCTTGCCTACATATGCAGGATCTTTTCTTGAAAGTGCAAACTCAGCAAGTCCAAGAGGGTTAGAACGATATGAAGATGTCTCACCTGATGGTATAAGCTCATCTGTAGTTGTTACAGGATCATGTATCTCTGAAACAACCTTTATTATAAGATTCTCTGGAAGTTCAACCATTGCTGGCCAATCCTTAATATTAGGTCCAAACTGGATTTCCTGATCTGGATCTGCTACTCCCTTGCTGTCAAATACTCTGTTAGCATATATTGTCTTATCAAAATGATATGCTGGACCTGTAAATTCAACATCCACATCTGTTGCTGCTGTAAGGAATCCCTTATTAGCCGCTGTCGCTGCAATTGAACGTGCATCCATAAGCGCAACAGAAGATATCTGACCCTGCTGAAGCTTGGAACCTTCTCTGTTAGGGAAATTCCTTGTTGAGTGTCTTATTGAGAATGCATTATTAGCAGGTGTATCACCAGCACCAAAACATGGACCACAGAATGCTGTCTTTACAATGGCGCCTGTCTCAAGAAGCTCTGCAAGTCTGCCATTTCTAGCAAGCTCCATATATATAGGTGTACTTGCAGGATATACACTGAGCGTAAATTCATCTGCACCTATTGAACGACCCTTTAATATATCTGCTGCTGCGCAGATATTCTCAAATCCTCCACCTGCACAACCAGCTATAATACCCTGGTCAACATAAAGTTTTCCATCTCTTATCTTATTAGTAAGCTTATAATCAACTGCTCCGTCAAGACTTACCAAAGCCTTCTTCTCTACATCTCTTAAGATATCCTCAAGATTAGCATTAACCTCTTCAATTGTATATGTGTTACTTGGATGGAATGGCATTGCAATCATAGGCTTAATCTGGCTGAGATCTACATATACAACTCCATCATAGTATGCAACTTTTCCAGGCTTTAATTCTTTATAGCTTTCTGATCTTCCATGAATATCATAGAATTCCTTAATCTTATCATCTGTCTGCCATATTGATGAAAGACACGTTGTCTCTGTCGTCATAACATCAATACCAATTCTGAAATCTGCACTCAGATTAGCAACACCCGGACCAACAAATTCCATTACTTTATTCTTAACAAAACCATTACCAAAGACCGCTCCGATTATTGCAAGAGCCACATCCTGTGGTCCCACTCCCTTAGCCGGTTCACCTGTAAGATAGATTGCCACTACGCCAGGCATATTAATATCATAAGTCTTATTAAGAAGCTGCTTAACAAGCTCTGGTCCACCTTCTCCCATAGCCATTGTACCAAGCGCACCATATCTTGTATGGCTGTCAGAACCAAGAATCATTTTACCACCTTCGGCAAGCATTTCTCTTGCATACTGATGAATAACAGCCTGATGAGGTGGTACATATACTCCACCATATTTCTTGGCACATGTAAGGCCAAACATATGGTCATCCTCATTAATTGTTCCTCCTACGGCACATAAACTGTTATGGCAGTTCGTAAGTACGTATGGTATAGGGAACTTCTCAAGCCCTGATGCTCTTGCAGTCTGTATAATACCTACAAATGTAATATCATGCGAAGTCATCTTATCAAATTTAATCTTAAGCTTGTCCATATTGCCAGATGTATTATGACTTTCAAGAATACTATATGCAATAGTATTCTTTGCTGCTTCTTCCTTTGATGGTGCAACACCTGTCTTTGCTGATAACTCTCCTGCGTTAGCAGCTTCTTCTTCAATAACAACGCTGCCATCTACAAGATAAGCACCGCCTTTACTTAATTTGATCATAAATCCTCCCGTTTAACTCTGATAATTTTATTTTAATTTAGGCTCAACCAGCGCCTTGACCTCATTAACAACAGTTTCGTCAGCCTCACCCGGTTTCCATCCAACATTAACTGTATCATTTTTATATCGTGGAATAACATGCATATGGAAATGAAATACAGTCTGACCTGCAATTTCCCCATTATTCTGCACGATATTTAGTCCCTCAAGCCCCAATCCTTCCTTGAGTGCGCCTGATACTTTAACCGCCGTCTGAAAAATATGTGCCGCCGTATCATCATCAAGAGAATACACATTGTCAAAATGTTGTTTTGGAATAATAAGGACATGTCCTTTTGATGCTGGGCTGGCATCGAATATAACCTTTAATTCATCATCCTCATAAAGAGAATTAGTTGGAATTATTCCGTTAGCCAGCTTGCAGAATATGCAATCGTCTTTTAACATACTAACCTCCAAGCTTAATTGTAATATTTTGTAATTATTTGTCTAAAAACTAGTATTTACACTTGCAGACAGCAAGTATATACTTTTCATATAATAGCCTAAATAAAACGTATTATCAACAATATATCATCAATATTTGAAAGGATTTTAAAATACTAATGCCAGAATCAATCCATATATCACTAAAAGAAGACTACAAAAGCCATTACCAGGATCTAAGCAAGGCTTCACATGAAATAATGAACTATGCAGCAACTATCGGAAGCACCTATCAGTACATTGACGCTAAATATCCAGAAACACACGAATTTAAATTCTGGGGAAATCTTGGTATATCAATCTCTCAGCTATGCAGCTTTATGAAACAGTCCTCCATATGCAGATACTGCCACTTTCCACACAAAGACACTGTTAATATTGACGCTATTATGAAATTGGTATATAAAACTCTTGAAGAATGTTCTTATACAGACATAACAAGCCATATCAAACTGTCAGTAACTAATCTTCAATTATCCATATATGGAGATCCCGACCATATAGCCGCTGCCATATATCAGCTTATAGTTAACGCTTATGAAGCTAATGATGATACATTTTCAAAAGATATTGATGTATCTTTTTCGTCTGATGGCGGTTATCTGACAATATCTGTCTCAAACCACGGCATGATCTGTGGCAATTATTCATATGAGCAACTTGCACAGGCATTCTTTACCACTAAAAGCAACCACGCAGGATGTGGATTATACATCGCCAATATTGTCTGCGATCGTCATGGCGGCTATCTTTCAATCGGATGTTGCAACAACATCACAACTGTATCACTTGTTTTAGCCATGAAAAGCGAATAATTCATCGAGCATTCTAAGGCTTCTGAAATTCCCCTTTGCGGTCATATCACCTGTCATGAATGCTCTATGAAATGTAACACGCCCAGATACAATATCCTCAAATGTATCCTTGCCAAGCTTGGCTATAACATCTGCCGACTTATTCTCGCCAAATTCAACATCAAGATTATTACCATCTACATTCATTATGATATTCTTATCCTTATCACTGATAATAATCATGTATGTTCCCGTAAAACCTACGCCAGTCTTAAAGTTGTCTCTGAATATATTAATATAATAGCTGTCTCCACCCTGCTCCTGTTCAGTGAGCATTTCTTTATATATTGAAGCAAGTGATTCAATATCCTGCTTCTGGGTCTTAACAAATGTATCATCCGATGCATACTTTGAAAGCTGTTCGCTCTCCTGCGGAGTAAAGTTTACAACATCCTTCATGACATTATTCTTAATAGTCTGGCTGCTTGATGGAAGACATATCCTCTTCTGTGATATTGTCCTATACATGTCCTCTGTCTTCTTCTCAATCATCTCTATGTACTTTTCGTTAAACTCAAATTCCGTCGTATCGTCAACATAGGCACTGATTCCATTACCATTCTTACCGCCAATCATCTCCCATGAATTGATTAACGCCAGTGACACTTCACGTTCTCCATATGTCTTTGACATAACAACAGGGAACATATATATATTATTAATCTTGCTTTTATCGGCATACAACCAGCATGAGTCAAGAAACATCTGCATATATCCACCCATTCCAAGCCACTCTACCGTTGTAGCAAGTATTATTCCATCTGCCTCTGTTACTGTCTGCGATAATGCTGTAATCTGAGTCCTCTGCTCATACAGATTATATCTTTCAACTGTAACATTAAGTTCATTCAAAACTCCCTGGATTTTTTCAAGAACAAATATTGCAGGATCGTCCACAACACCTCTCCCACCATAATATATATTAATCTTCATCAGCTATATTCCTTTCAATGCAGAATAAATTTCCTATGCAATGAAATATATCATAAAAGCTAACTCATTTCAACCACATAGGAAGTTGTAGCAAGCGTTACCGTATCTCCATCTGACAGTTTCTGCTTTGAATTCATAATCAGGCGTTCCCCATTGACATATGTTCCATTCGTAGAATTCATATCTTCAATATAATATTCATCGTCCACCTTTATAAGACACGCATGAAGATGACTTATCAGGCAGCTATCCACAACTGTATCGCATTGTTTTTCCATGCTTCCTATAATCCATGGGAATTTTTTTACAGTAATATCTTTATCTGATTCATTGCTTACAGAACCATTATCTGCTCTATACTTAAGACAAATTTCACGGCTGGCATTCTTTTTAATATAATCTGACAGAAGAATTGTCGAATTATTATCCGAATTATCATTATAAATTATATTTTCATATTTATTATCATTGTTGTTATATACAACATTTCTTTCAGTCTCTGCCATTTCATTCTCTGCATCATCCTGGTTTTTATTCATATCTGTCACATATGTGTATGGTTCCATCTCTTTTTTACTTTTTACCACACTAAATATATCCAGCGGAATTTTATTAAGAATCACAAGCATACATACACCAACAAGCATAATAATAAAAGCCGCCACGTCCGATACAGGTATTGGGACGTATGATGGTGCAAACATCCTTCCAGCAGCAATCACAACAGCCATACCCATTACAGACTTTAAAACTATAATAGCAATATGTGCCGTTCTATTCTGAACCTCCTCTTCATCCTCAATCTGTTGTTTTGGAATAAATTCAAGAATATTATCTTTTTTATCAATTACATTTCCTGACAGCTTATCTTTATATGACTCCTCTACATCTGCCTCATTCCAAATCAGCTCTTTAAAATCTGATGCATTATAATCCCCCTGCGCAATTCTCTGGTATATATTATACACATACATAATATCTGCATCTTTAACTCCATGATCAAAATGCTCTATTATATAATCAAACAGCTTTTTCACACCCTGCCTGAATCCTTTATTTTCTTCCGATACTCCATCTTCTCCATATGCAAATAACAGCCTGTCCTTCGACATATCAACATATATGCACTCTATTTTCAAAATAACCCGGTCCAGGTCAAGCATATACTCATTAATCTCATTTACCAGTTTTTCAAGACTTATCAGAATATTTTCAACATTACTTCTCGACAGCTTCTTATATTCATATATTTTACCAAACTGCTGTTTTGATGTAACATCATAATAATAAGAATACTGATTGTCTACACATCTCACGCTGACAGGCAGCAATGAACTTATATTATTATTCTCAAGCATTTTTATATCATAATCTGGTGATGGAATCTTACCTCCAGAGTCAATAACCATATATATGCTGTTATTCTCCTGCTCGTACCTTATCAAATCTGCACCTCCTCCTTATAAATTCTCTTGGGCTGTTATTTTTAGGCTTAACTTTCTCTATCATGTTTTTGACATCTGATGTATTCAATGTTTTTCTTATAGTCTTTGAATCGACATACTCCAGAACATCTGCCACACACGCTGACTTCTCTGATTCATCCAGTTTTTCCTGTTCTATCCTCATCCCGCCCTGGAAACATACAGCTTTTAATATAAGTTCATCATGAATATCCATTCCCAGTATAACCATCACAACTATAATCAGGGTAAACAGTGGAATTATATAAGAATTTTCCACTGTAAATGATGCTCTTACACGCACAACATCACCCCCAGAACACCAGCACTAAGATATGGAATAAATGGAACTTCTCTTTTTCCATTAATGTGCTTTACAACCATTTGTAGCAAAGCTGCCAATAACAATATTATGAAAGCTGCCATCATTGAAGCAATTGCAAACACAGTCCCCCTCATCATTCCTAAAAATGCAATAACAACAATATCTGCTGCCCCAATGTTGTCTGTGATTCTGCAGTATATAAACATCCCTGCAAGAATAATGATTCCTGCACACATATTATAAATATCCACCTCAGGATTAAAGCATCTGTATACAACTGCCAGAACCATTATTATTACTAGCCTTACAGCACTTATTGACCGGTATCTGTAATCCTCATACGAAAGAAATGCAAGCACAATAAACATTATTATATTAGCTGCCACAATATTATCTATACCAATATCTCTCATCTAACTATGACCTCCTCCGCATTTTTTACACACACCTCTGCCACCAACATCCTTAATATCAATCTCTTCAACGGTTCTTTTTAACCCTGAACAATTAATGTCTGTATGATATCTGTCACCATAATCTGTTATATAGACTGTTTCGTCCGGATTTCCACCACAGCCTTCACATGGATAATATTTGCCGCCATCAGCATTCCTCATTCCATCAACTGTCGATGAGCTCACTTCTTCTATACTCAGGTCAATTGCACTGCATTCAGAATCTGTATGATACACTCGTCCCCACGGCGTGACATAGACTTTTCTTGTCTCCTCATTGCCATCCCTGTCAGAACCAGACGAACCACTCCACTGTCTTCCTGCATCCTCTCCAAGCCACGCCTCTGCTGTAACTCCCTGCTCTACATGGATAAGTCCCATTCCAAATATATCAAACGGATTCTTTACCACATATCCAGCCCGTATATTAATCTTACTTCCGTCGTCGCATACATGTGACGATAAAAGATTAATCCCCATTGTTCCACCAACAATATAATTGTCTTTTCCATAAGACATACCAATATCTGACATAAAGCTTGTATATAACTGTGCTTTAAGCATTCCTATATTACCATTTTCATTATATTCATATGCATATCCAGCAAGCTCTCTTGCAGAGTTATATAGTGCCCTGTCTATATCAATATACGCATTGACAATTCTTATAATATACATAACTGTGAGAACAGCATAAACATAAAGTGGTATTACCAAAGATGCCTCCAATGTTGCAGATGCCCTTACAGATTGCCTGCGCCTTTTAAGCTGCATAACTATATTTCTGAGTCCTGTTAACATCATGATTTACCCGGCCTTCCATATTAATAACTGCCAAAACATTACATTCTGCCTCATATATGTACTTTTTCATTCTGAATTCGTGCTGTCCAAGAGCAATAATTCTTAACTCCATAGCCTGCATAACTCTGTAATTTCTAGTCGTCTTATTCATCATAAGCAATAACATTCCAAGATAATCTTCATATGACAAACCACTTTTTTGACTACCTGTCTTACCTGAAATGTTATCCCCATCAAAATTAATCTTTAAGAGATTCTCAAGTGACAGCTGCCAGTCCGAATTGTCTTTTATAATGTTTAATTTATCACCTTTTAGCAGTCTCCTGACATCAACAATACTCTCTCCGTAAGACCAGACTCCCATTATTACATACTGTGCAGCTTTTATAGCCGCAGCATTACCGCTGGCTCCAACTAATGTTGTCGCTAACATAAGTGCCTCATTACGCTTTCCTGAATCCATAATTATATAAGTAAAATTAGCTGCCTCCCTTAGTGCTGACAATTTCAGAATAACTTCATTAAGATTGCTGATATCATTATCATTGCCAGCAAGAATATACTCAACAGCATAAGAAATTTCACTCCAGTCATCACTTTCATTACTGTTATGTACATCTGTATACGACGGGAATCTGTCAAATATATATGCGTTAAACAGTGCCGAATCAACCACAGCACCTGCTACACCATTAAAACCCATTCCAGCTTCCTGCCTGCCCTGACTATTCATATACTCTGTTGCAAGTCCGCTGTGCTTGAATTTTCCGTGCTTTATATCCATTCCATTAAGCACAATACCTGCTATACCATCATCTATGACTTGTCTTATCTTCTTTAATGCACCCGTCCCCTCTCCTTTCGTGTCTATATCCACATCTGCACACTCTGATGACAACCCCGCTATATCCATATCTGAAATCATGCTCTGTATCTCCATATATCCTGCATACAATCTGTCTGAAGAATATAAAGACAACGTTCCCATGCTGCCTAACTGCTGTATTATCCTTTCACATACTGCAATATTATTTTCCAATATAGGTTTTATTCTAGCCTTGTTGCAAAGCTTTTCCCTTTCAATCTCTTTCTGCATAGCAATATCATCAATATCATTGCGTATAATCCCAGTAAGTTCCTGTAACTGTGCAGTTCCTGACTCAACTGTACCACGGCAGTCATCAATAAGCTTATCAGCTTCATTATCATAATCATCATACTCACCAATCAATTCTTTGGCCTTAATACATTTTTCCATCACTTCACTGACCTGCGATAATAATGCATTATAATTTGTCTCATATGCCCTCACACAATCCTGTGCCCCATACCTGTCATCTTTTTTTATACACATCTGATACAGATTAATATCCTCCTGAATATCAGCTATAAGTCCGGGGGATACTGCATCAATACTTCTTATGACACGCACAAGTTTCTTATCAGTCTGATCAAGCTCATATATTTTGTCATTGACAATCTCAACCTTAGATGTTACCTCACCTATTTTTTCTGCTTTTTTTGTCTCTGAATCAATATCAAGATAATCTTTTACAATATTGGCATAACCCCCTGCTCTCATGTATTCTTCCACCTGTTTTTCCAATCCGTAACCACCATTATCCGTCATATACTGTCTTTCAGATATAAAACTTTTCTTATAGCCAATAAAAGATTTAACGGCGGCATTAGCAACATTGCTTCTGGCATAGTAATCAAGCTTACTGTCACTGCACTGGTTCTCACTCAGTGCAAATATTCCAAACTCATCCAGAAGCTTGTTATTATAACCTGCAAAAACAGATTCTGTTGATATCCTCGCCGCCATATTAATCTCTGTATCAGCCACAATAAGTTTGACAGACTGAATACATGTACACACAAAAGACAGTACCAGTCCAAGCGATAATGCAGCATATACTGTTATCTGTGCCTTTAATCTCATCATATCTGCTTGGCCTGACTGCTCATCTTTGAAAGAAGTGTATTGACAAGAGCTGTTATTTTAGATTTAAACAAAATAACAAGACCTACGAGAACAATTATTATAAGTACAATCTCCACAACTCCCATTCCACTTTCATCCTTTATTAAATTAAACATTCTACTTCTCATACATTTACTCTCCTTCTTTAACACCTGATATTACATTTACATTGAAAATGTCATAATCGCAGGAAACATAATGATTCCCATAACCACAACAAGCATCATAACCATCGGAAACAACATCTTGGTTCCAGCTTCCTCCCCATATTTCCTTGCCAGATTCTTTCTGTCCTCAAATGCATCAATAGCTTCAAGTTCTAGCAGATTCACAAGCTCCCTCGAGCCTTTTTTTAGATTCTGGACAATCAACGAACTGAATTTAAGATACTCTTTAGTGTCACATCTTGTACCAAATTCTCCATACGCATTAATCTCTGACACACCGGAATTCATCTGATATAACGTGTACGCCATCTCCTCATACACATACTTCTTTGGAACCTTTTTCTGTGCGTACCGCTCTTTATATTCATTCACAATATGGCTCCATGCCATTCTCACAGTCATTCCAGCTCCCATCAAAAGTGCAAGCTTGTGAATCATCTCTGAGTAATCTCTCTTCAACTCATCCGCCCTTTTCTTTGCCGCATCTTCCGTCTTTTTCCTCTCACCTGCATACACTACGCACACAGCAGCAGCTCCAAGCAGCACAATAATAAAAACATTATTCCACTCCGTTCTCTTCTGATATGATATCTGTTCTCCACCGATATTATCCAGAAGCTTCACATTATCCTCTGTCGGATTATCCACCAGCGAAGTCTCAATCTTATCTTTTATCCACTGTTTTTTTGTCTCACTATCATTAAGGTCTGGCGCACATATTGTGACATGATAATCCTTCTGTCTTATCCATCCCTCATACTTGATTACACAGCTTATATCAACGTATTTTGTCTCTCCCGGTTGCATATTCATATTATTAATGCTTCCGTCATAATTAATAAGTTCGTAATCATCAAACATCCATTGCAGGGAAAATGGATATCCATCAATCGTGTCTGGAAAATTCAATTTTTTATGCACACTGTCTAACGAGTTATTCTCTCCTGGCACAATATTTTCAAGGAGCTTCTCTGCCTCGTCAAAAGCCTGCTCAATATTATTCTCCCCATATTGTAATGGCTGTATCACAATATCCATATCAAAACCATTACCAGCAGAATCACTCACTTTAACAGGCACAATCTTTTCTATTGAATTAATACCCGGACGTTTAGTATCCTCATTCGTAATCGATGTATCCATGCAATACAGATATCCATACAATGCCGCTGTCACAATAGTTATAATGACTATAACAAACACTTTTTTCTTAGTATCACTACACTTCAATATCAATAATTTTTCTGGTAACCCTGTTCATTATGGCTATAACTCCAAGGCACACACTCATAAATACTACGCCAAAAACATTGTGATACAATGGTTCCATGAATTCTGGCGATGTTATCCTTAGATACGCTGCAATTCCAAATGGCATGACAGACATAACCGCCGCTTCCATCTTCTTGCCACTGAGTGCTGTCTGTATCTGCGAATCGACCTCAAGCTTATCCCTTATGGTATTTGCCGTATTCTTTATAATTGATATAAGATCACCGCCACTACGCTTGGCATAGCTGAATACATCTGAAAAATACATGATATCTTCTATCTGTGTTTTCCCAGCAAATTCATTAAGTGCCAGTTCAATATTTTCATTGTTGCCAATTCTCCTGACAATCTCTTTAAAACAGCTTACTATTGAAGAATTCTCACCATATAAAGCGATAAGTTCTTTCACAGATTCACGGAAAGAATTTTCAATTGAATAACCAGCATTTAATGAAAATGAAACAGCTACCATTCCATCCTTAAACTGCGTTACCAGTCTCCTCCTTTCCCTGCTAATCTTTTCGCCAGCCTTATTCCTGCAGTAGAATAATATATACGGAGACAAAAACATCATTCCCCACAATGTATCATAAAACAGTAAGCTTATTATCAATATGGTTATAGTACCTTTAACAGACCAAATACTAATATCCGGCACGCTGCATTTTTTCAAGATTGATAAGTCCGGCAGAAACCTTGGCAAGTCCACCTTCAACCATGCCGTCTTTTTCTCCTGTTTCTTTGAATTCATACAATGTGTTATATGTGATTTCTCCTTTACTAAGACCTTTGATTTCAACTATCTTCAACACCCTCCTTGTCTTATCACGAAGTCTCCCCAGATGCACGATAATATCTATGGCTGCCGATATCTGCTGCCGCACTGCTGACACCGGCATATCCATTCCCATAAGCACCATTGTCTCCAATCTTGCCATCATATCAGCAGGGCTGTTGCCATGTCCGGTAGAAAGACTTCCATCGTGTCCGGTACTCATAGCCTGGATCATATCAAGCGTCTCCTCGCCACGTACTTCGCCAACTATAATTCTGTCAGGACGCATTCTCAGGCTTGCCCTTATTAAATCTCGTATGCTCACTGCATTTTTTCCTTCTACATTGGCATTTCTCGCTTCAAGCCGTACAAGATTGTCTACATTTTTTAACTGCAGTTCTGCTGAATCTTCAATTGTTATAACTCTTTCATCTTTTGGAATAAAATTAGACAGCACATTAAGAAATGTTGTTTTGCCACTTCCTGTTGCGCCTGAGATAAATATATTGTACTTTGCCTTAACCGCCTTCTCTAAGAAATCTGCTGCTTCAGTTGTTATCGAACCAATCTCAATAAGCTTCTCTATCGTAAGCGGAATCTCAAAGAATTTTCTTATTGTTATGACTGGTCCGTTAAGTGCTATTGGCGGCAGGACTATACTGACTCTTGAGCCATCACTAAGCCTCGTATCAACTATAGGAACAGATGCATTGACAATCTTGTTGGATAATGCCGCTATCTTCTGGGCTATGTCTGAAAGTTTCTGCTCGTTTTCAAACATCTTATCAAGCCGTTCTATATGTCCGTTTCTTTCAATAAATATATTCTCTGTTCCATTAATCATAATCTCCGTCACGGAATCATCTTCCAGCATGTCTGACAATATATCCAGACGCCGCATTGCATTAAATACTGCTGCTCCAAGTCTTTGTCTTCTATCAACAGAAATCATCATGCTACGGCTTTTTTCAATAATGCAATTCTCAATAACCTCATGAAGCTCATCATTATCAATATCAACAGATGTATCGATACGCTCATACACCATATTCTTTATTGCCACAACCAGCTCAACATCATTATTACTATCCATAACTAATTCATATCACTCCTGTCATCACATTCAAGCATCGACCTGACATACCGGTACATCCCGCTGTATGTAATTCTCTCCCAGAATCCTTCAGCTATGTCCTCACCGCTTTCTGGCAGTTCAATCTTTGATATTCTGTCAAGCACATGTCCCATGCCTGTATTGGCATAATAATTTTCAAAATCAGCCATTCTGTTAACTGATATATAATCCTTCTTTATTGGCGTATACACAATCCTGCATGATTCAAGCAGTCTCCACGGCTGATGCAGTGCTGACGATATATCCACAATAACAGCTTCATATCCAAACATCTCTCCAAGCTTTTCTATGAAATCTGCAATCTCGTCTGCTCCAACATTAGAAATATCTTCACTACACACTACCGGTGGTATATAATCAATGCCTGACACACTTTTTATTGTCTGCTCAATCTTATCTCTGGCACATACCCCACTTTGCCTGTAAAAGTAAACCGCATCTGACAATGTATATTGATTATCTGATCTAAGAATCCCTGATAACCCCGAAAACTCTTCCAGATTGATATATAGCACTTTGAATTTTTCGGACATAATCTTTGCCATACATAAAGCAAATGATTGCCTGGATATGACATTCACTGGCGAATATATACCTATAATCTCCATTGTTTTAAGATGTGTACTGCGCTTTAAATCTCCCTTAATAATTATCTCACTGTAAATCTTATCAAGAGACTGATACCTGTATATGCTGTGGCATATCTGTCCATTAAATTCGCAGTCCTCGTTAATCATCGCCTCCTCTGTCAGAACAATAATCTTTCCTTTATAAGCCCCTGAGAGCCAGTCATTCATACTGTTCTCACATATAAGCACAACATCAGGGACTGTCTCTTTCAGATATTTTTTCAATTCCTCTGCCCCAGTAAACAGCATTACATTAAACTGTGACTGGGCTTTCTTTAACAGCCCACTGAATAGTCTCCTGCCATATGAAGCCTCTTCGTCATAGATAACACATGTCTTCAACTAATATAATTCCCCTTTCACATAAATAATCTTTCTGCTATCACACATACATTTCCAATAAATATTCCAATTGAAAAATGTGTTGCATGCAGATTCCATCCTTTAACATCAACAACCTTTCCATGCCTCGCAATTATCTCAATAACTCCTATAATAACCCCTGCTATAAGACTTCTGACCAGCATTCCATATACACACTCATAACCATTCAACATCCCACATACCATAAGCAGCTTTACATCACCAGCACCTATACCATGCATTATGTACACAGCCAGCGCCGCCGCAAATCCTATACCACCTCCTGCAAACACATCAATAATCATATACATGTTACCATTAATAGCACAATCAACAACCGCAACCAGACATGCCAGAATAACCCCCAGCATTATAATCTTATTAGATATCCGGAATCTTCTTATATCATCCACAACTGCACAGCAAAGTATAACAAGCAGAACCACTGCTCTCGCCCATGCTATGGCATCTAACCCCTTTAACACATCAACAATCACTTATAGACACTCCTCCCTGTGAAATCTTATTAAATTGCAATAATTTTACATTTCGCTGCATATATACTAATAAACTGTCAATAATCCAGATATCAGTAACTGTAAATATGTATGGAAATGAGGTAAATATGGGATTATTAAAAAAGAAATCTGTTCCGGTCACTTATAACCAGAAATATCTTAAAGATGAATTAAGAATGACTCAGGATGCCCTAAGTGTTGCGTATTCTAATCTTGATAACGCAACTGACCCTGATCTGATAGACTGCTATATATACCAGCTTAATTCTGTCCAGAAAAGATACAAATATCTGCTAGAACAAGCCAGACAATATGAGTCAAGTATCCAGTAATATCAAACTGTAGTTATTTAGTCTGCATGTGTTGGTTGTATATGTATATTATCACTATATTTATACTGTGTCAATACTTTTTATTTAAAAATATAACAAATCAAAAAATCCAGTTGTGATTCAATATGCATATACATATCTCCACAACTGGATTTAATATTAATCTATTACTATTAATTAACTACGCCATTCCATATCTTAACAAAACATTCATTGTCCAAGTTGCTTCCACTTAGATATCTTCTGAATTTAAGGCATATTTTGTCGTAGTCATAATCACTCATCTTTGTTGCTGTAAGCAAGCTGTTCTCTATCTTGACCTCATCTATATGACGTGCTGGAATTATATATACCATGACCATCTCAACACTTTCACCCGCCTGTAATGAATATAAGCCTCCATTCTGCTTCAACGTACTTATCTTATCTGTAATTATCTCAGTGCCTATGGCAAGATGATAATAATTGTAGTTATCTTCATCCACCATCGCAACAGCATCTGCTCCATATATATTAAACTTGATTGTCTCATCCGACATATTAGTATACTTCTGCTTTGAAAGAATTATATCAGTCCCAACATTTTCCCCAAAAATAATGCTTCCATCATCCTGTAGTTTATATATCGAACCTACATAATTTTTATCATATTTTCCTTTTATGTAATCAAGAAATTCTGATTCATCATAATCTGCAAAATCACTTATATCATATATTGAGTTACATATTTTAATATTGCCTAAACAAAGGTTTATACTATGGGTAGCCGTTTTTCTGTCATAATCATATGAATCAAGTAATATATCCGAACCTTTTTCAATATACTCCGGCTTATTTAACAGATATTCTTTTGTATACTTTATGACTCCATCAGGCGTACTTTCAGTAGTTTTCTGTTCCTCACTCTCTGTTTCCTGTATTGGATTCTCATTAACCACTTTATCCTTGCCACCGCAGCCCGACAATGACACCGCCATTATTAACCCTGCAGTAATCAGCACATTTCTAACTCTCATGGTCAACACCTCCATCATTCATTCTTATTCATCAGCTTTAACTGCGACCCTTGCTTTAATGCAATAAAATATTCCCCCTCTTTAAACTCATTCTTATTGCCGACACGGCATCTAAGATACATATTATCAAAGTCATAATCTGTCGCCTTGATATCTACTGTGTTGTAACCATCCACAACCTTGTATGAATTAATCTGCTTCTCTGGAATTATATATACAACAACAGTCTCAAACTCCTCATGTGGCTTGAGTGTGTAATAGCTCCTGTAATCTGGTTCATTCTCATCGTACATTGCATCATATAACACCTCGTAGTTATCAAGTACGTCAATGTACTTGTGGTTTTCCTTATCAATATACACGATATCCATCATGCCCATATCCATAATAACTTCATTATCCGAATTATTCTTATATGTCTCTTTAAACATGACAAGACTTGCTTTCATTCCAGTACTGTTCTGCCCTGCCATCGCAAAAGTGCCATCATCTTCATTATATATATATGGGTTAATCAGCGGATTTCTATGATACCCTATAACGCTGTTAACAAATGCGCTCTCATTTTTCTCTGTGAAATTACTGATATCATCAAGAGAATCTGTCACCTTGCAGTCTTGTACTGTAACAGTGACACTGCCATCTGCAAATGCATCTTCCCCTGCTATCGGAACTTCTGTATTAAACTCGGTGATATAACATTTTTCTGTAATATCATGACTGTCATAATTCACATTCACAGCATAATTGTTAACTCTCTGTATATTGCTGATTGATGAATTTTCCTCTGTCCTGCTCTCGTACTCCTTAATATCAATATCACTCTTACCCATATTAGTGATACTATTACATCCAGATAACGCACACACGGCAGTCATTGCCACAACTGATAATACTCCCCTTAGTCTCCTCATAACAATATCCCCCTTGTTAATGTATTAGAAGTTACCTTCAACAACATATACGAGGGGGATTAATAAAAAGTTATGTTTTATTTAAATTTTTCAAAATTATGCTTCTGTTGAACTTTCAGCCACTGCCTCTTCCACAACAGCATCCTCTGACGCTTCTGCGATAACAGTTTCTGTCTCTGCAGCAGCCTTAACCTTCTTCTCAGATGTTAAGAACATGTATACAACTGCTGCAAGAAGTCCGCCTGCAAGTGGACCTGCAATGAATACCCATACCTGTGTGAGTGGTGTGATATCGCCTGTCACAGCTCTTACAATAGCTGGTCCAAAGCTTCTTGCCGGGTTAACGCTTGTTCCTGTGAAAGGAATTCCAAAAAGGTGAACTGCTGTGAGCGCAATACCGATAACAATACCAGCTACGCTGCTGTATTCCTTCTTAGATGTAACACCTAACACTGTTATTACAAATATAAATGAAAGAATAATCTCTACTATAAGCGCTCCCCACATATTAATCTGTAAGAATCCACCTAATTCGCCATATCCATTAGTTCCAAGGCTTGTCAGATTATATCCGTATGACTGATACTGTGAAAGGATATCTGCATTGAATGTCTTAGTGATTCCGAGAAGTGCAAATGCTGCTGCAATTCCGCCTAATACCTGTGCTGCGATATATCCACATAAATCTGCAAGTCCCATTCTGCCTGATACAAATACACCAAGCGAAACTGCCGGGTTAATGTGGCATCCAGATATGTTGCCTATCGAATATGCCATAGCTGTAACTATCATGCCAAATATAAGTGCAATTCCAACAATACCAAGCAATCCCTGGTATCCTGCTGTAAATGACGCAGCACCACAGGCTGCAAATGTAAGCACGAATGTTCCGATGAATTCTGCCAAATACTTCTTCATTATTAGTCCTCATTTCTGCATTTTTAAATGCGTGTTATTAAAAACAATACTATTAATTATTTATCTTTCTGGATAAATCTGATATGATAGTATATGTTGAACGTATTAAAGAATAACACAATATTTTTTATTTTACAATATTCTATGGAGGTCTCACTATAATGAACAGCAAGAAACGAACAAGAACGCTGCTTTCAATTATTATGATTCTGGCGGTTATTCTGCTTGTAGTTGTACTCGTTGGAAGTTTCATGTTCTTCAGATTTGGTATGTGGAAGGCATGGAAAAACCGTGGTTCACGATTCTACACACCAGCCCAGATTACAGAAATTAAAGAGAATTCTTACGAGCAGGGAGAAAATGCTCTTGTCGGCAATATAAAAGAACGTCTTGAGGGCGGCACAGGTATCAATGCCATATTAAGACAACTCTATCCTGACAGCTACATTTATACAATCAACGGACGTTACTATTTCTCTCCTATTGATTACAATCTGAAGATGAACTCTCTTAACAACAACTGCTTCATCAAAAATGCTGATACTGGCGAGATAACTTATAATGATGGAACAATCACATCACACAAAGGAATAGATGTATCAAAGTATCAGGGAAATATTGACTGGAGCAAGGTTAAGAACAGCGGTGTTGAGTATGCCATCATAAGATGTGGATACCGCGGATATGAGAGTGGTACTATCACTCAGGATTCTAACTTTGATAATTATGCACGTAATGCACTTGCCAAAGACATCAATATTGGTGCTTATTTCTATACTCAGGCATTAACTAAAGAGGAGGCCGAGGAAGAAGCTGATTTTGTTATCAACTGCTTAAAGCCATACAATGTAACTTATCCTGTATGTCTTGATGTAGAAGATGCATCTGGCAGCGGTGCCCGCCAGGAGACGCTTACTAACGAACAGCTCACAGATGTAGTTATCGCTTTCTGTGACAGAATCAAGGCTGCCGGTTACACACCTATGATATATGCCAACGGCAGATATTTTGCAGGACGTCTCGATATGGAAAGACTTGAAGATTATGAGAAATGGTATGCTATGTATGCTGATACTCCATATATCCCATATGAAATTTCAATGTGGCAATACACAAGTTCTGGACAGATTGATGGAATAAATGGTAATGTCGATATGAATATAAGCTTTAAAACATGGTAGAATATACTAACCAAATAATGGGTTACAGCTTACTATAATAGCAAGCTGTAACCCGTTTTCATTATTATTATATATGATTATTTCTATGCTCTCTTACAAACTTAGCAATCATCTCTCTTGTAAGGCTGATTCCATCATCCTCAACGTCAAGCTCGTCTGCGCTGACCCATTTGCCGACAGACAGCTCTTCCTCCTGCAATGTAATTGCAGTATCTCCATCTACCTCACAGTAATATCCATACAGAAGCGATCCAGATAATCCCCATGGCTGGCTCTTGTAATACCTTAAATTCTTAACATCCAGCCCTACTTCCTCTTTAACCTCTCTGATTACCGTCTGCTCAACTGTCTCGCCAATCTCTGTAAATCCGGCAACAAGTGCATAATTCTTATAAGCACGGCCCGCATATTTGGTTAGAAGTATCTTATCTTTGTTAGTCACTGCTACTATAACTGCCGGACAAATCTTAGGATATACAGCATTTTTACAATCAGGACAGAACATCATTCTCTCTCTGTCGCCATGATGCATAACATTTCCACATCTTCCGCAGAATCTGTTATCACGATACCATCCATACAGATGAAATGCTGTTATCGAAGCATATGCCGTCTGCTTTGGTTTTGCAATTCTGAATCTGTTGACACCTATAAACTCATACCCTTCCCAGTGGCTCTTATACTCGTCATGTACCGCAGAATCTGCCATCTCTCCTAAGAAGCTTCCCTTCTCATGGCTGTTATGTGGCATAGCCAGAAAATATCTGCACTCATCAGCATTTGCAGAATCCGCCCCATTATCCTTAATTGATAAAAGATATATAAATTCAAAATCGTCTACAACAAATTTGTCTGGCTCTTTGCTATATCCCATCACAAATTCCTTATATGTAGGATAGAGAATTGTATCTGTCTTACTATCCTCCCTGCCAAGCAAGGAGCTTCCTTCAAAGAAAAATATTATATCGTTGTCTTTTGGATGTTCATTCCTGTACTGATTATCCAATATATATGGTTCAATATCCTGTATCATACATTTCCTCACATATCAAATAACAGGCTCCACAGTACAACTGCAAAGCCTGCGTTCAAATCCCAATATATACTAGAAGTATACCATCTCTTCCGCTGGTGCTTCTGCTGGAACTGCCTCAGAAACATAAAGTACTGGTCCCTTTTTCTTGTAAGCCATCTGGAACTCATACTTAATCTGTGCTGTAACCGTAACCCACTGCTTATTCTCCAATGTGTTAATCTTGTCATAGAAACTGATATAACCTATAAACTGTGTATCTTCTGCACAACAAGTCATAACCTTTCTGCCTGGCACGAAATTCTTATCCTTAAAATACTTATTCTTAAGAACCTGTCCCTTAAATCTTACTGTCTTGCCTGTATATACCTCTGGTCTTTCTGATACATCCATGTACCAGATTCCATAATCACCATCATCAACCTCGATAACATCTGCATTGATATCATATGGAAGCTGCTCTGCAATAGAAACCATCTCCCCCTTCTCATCTTCAAATACTATCTGAAGTGCAGGATTTAACGCTCTCATGCTTCTTCTATAGCTTCCGAGATCCATGCTTGTCTTGCATCTGTTGAATATTGCCATATCAGCGTATTTTACAGACTCAGCAAGAATTGACTTCATATTATTCCACTGATTGCCAAATGTTGCTGCATCAAATAACGTGATAGACTGATATATCTGCCATCCTCTTGGCTTGGCTGTTCCTAAAAGATCCTCTGGTGCCCACATTCCGTTATACTCAATTATAACAAGCCATGGATCATACTTTTTATCAAGCTCATTGAGCTTTTCTTCTGTCAGGTCTTCTTTTTCAAGGACAACCATATCAATCTTCTTATCCTTTAACATCTGCTCATCATACTCTTCTTCGCCCTCTTCGCATACAATAAGAAGCTTATGCTCTGCATCGTCAAACTGTCCCATCTCGATTGTTTCAGTGATAAATCTTGTTTTTCCACTGTCTAACTGTCCATTAATTAAAAATATTGGGATCTGGTATTCTTCATCCTGTGCCATCTCGTCAATTCCTTCCTAATTATCTGATTAAACCTCAAAAAGTTCCTTAAGATCATCTTCTTCAAGGTCAGAACCTATAACACAGATTCTACCTGTATAATCTGGCTTGCCCTCACGAATCTCATACTCACCTGGTACAAGGTCGAAATACATCCAGGTTCCGTCTGTACAAGGAAGCATTCCCTTAGAACGAAGGATTGTACCATACTCGTTAAGTCCTGCAAGCTTCTTAAGAATTTCTTCTAACTGCTCCTTATCATACTTGTTAGGTGTCTCAACACCCCAGCTTGTAAATACTTCATCAGCATGATGATGTCCCTCATGATCATGGTGGTGGTCATGTCCACAGCCACACTCTCCATCATGATCGTGATGATGATGCTCATGCTCGTCATGGTCGTGTCCACAGCAGCATTCTCCATCATGGTCGTGATGATGATGCTCGTGCTCGTCATGGTCATGTCCACAGCAGCATTCTCCATCATGGTCGTGATGATGATGCTCATGTTCATGTGCCTCATGAGTCTTCTCTGCCTGTTCTGCTAACATCTCAAGCTCAAGATTAGTAACATTCTCCATAGCTGCAAGAATCTGTGCCCCATCGATAAGATCCCATGCTGTTGTGATAATATGTGCATCCTTGTTGTGCTCTCTTATCATCTCAATAGCCTTATTAAGCTTATCATCGCTTATATTCTGGGTTCTGCTTAAAATAATTGTTCCTGCATGCTCAATCTGGTTATTAAAGAACTCACCAAAGTTCTTCATATAAACTTTAACCTTAGATGCATCTGCAACAGTAGATGCACTGTTTAACTTAATCTCATTCTCAATATGAAGATCCTTAACAGCCTTGATAACATCTGAAAGCTTGCCAACACCTGAAGGTTCAATAATAATTCTGTCTGGATGATACTTATCTACAACTTCCTTTAAAGATGTACCAAAATCACCAACAAGTGAACAACAGATACAACCAGAGTTCATCTCACGTATCTCAACTCCAGAATCCTTCAAAAATCCACCATCAATACCAATCTCTCCAAATTCATTCTCTATAAGAACAACCTGCTCACCACTTAAAGCTTCTTTTAATAATTTACTAATAAGAGTCGTTTTACCTGCTCCTAAAAATCCTGATATAATGTCTACTTTAGTCATTAGAATAATATCCTCCTTATTCTCTTTTTATGCTAACAAAAGCATGGAGTCCATATTAATCAAACTCCACGCCTCACACTCTATTTTAATTATACTATCCTTGTCAACCCCATCTACCCATACACCTCTTCAAGTACCTGAAAATAATTCTCAAATGTCTTCCTGCAGCACTCATAATCATCAATTATTATTCCCTGAACCTTCAATCCTATAAGTGCAAATGCCATCGCCATTCTATGGTCATCATATGTACTCACGACTCCACCATGCAGAGTTGCTGGATTAATGCGTATTGAACTCTCCTCCTCAATAACACTTCCACCAAGCTTTGCAAGTTCTGTCGCGATTCCATGTAGTCTGTCTGATTCCTGCAGTCTTATATGCCCGATATTTTTAATATATGTAGGAGTCTTGGCAAATGCAGCAACAACCGCAAGTGTCATTGACTGGTCCGAAAAATCGTTCATATCAATCTCAATACCGTCATATACTCCGTCCTTGCACCCAGTAACCTTAATTCCCGCCTGTGTATCATCCACTGTGCAGCCCATATCCCCAAGCAGCTTAATAAATCTTATATCTCCCTGCATGGAATCCATATGTACATTTTTAACAACCGCAGTTCCACCGGTAATCGCTGCTGCCGCATAAAAATAACATGCTGCTGATACATCTGGTTCTATCTGATACGCTCTTGATGAATATTTCTCATCTGCACCAATTGTATACAATGCGCCATCATGTACTACATGACATCCAAACTGTTCCATCATCTTTGCTGTGATTCTTATATATGAACCATCCGTCTTATCACTTGTTATATGAATATCCAGTCCTCCTGAAAGGATTGGTGCAACCATCATAAGGGCACTTAAAAACTGTGTACTTCTGCTTATATCAATATCAACATCATGCGCTGGCACATTTCCACCATATGATGCTCCTGTAACCAGGACAGGCAGAAATCCTTCATTTTCAAGGTATACAAACTGTGCCCCCATAGACTCTAATGCCTCAAACAACGGCTTCATAGGTCTTTTTTTCATCTGCTCTGATGCATCTATAGTATATTTTCCATCTGATAAACCAAGCATTGCCGTCAGAAATCTTGCTGCTGTTCCTGCACTTCCAACATTGATAGTTCCTGTCTTTGCCGGAATAACTCCCGCTGTTCCATCAATTACAACATATTTATCAGGCTCATTAATTGTGACTCTGTATCCAAGTTTCTTAAGGCAGTCAAGAAAATGTCTTGAATCATCACTGAACAAAACACCATCAAGGCGGCACTCCCCATCGGAAAGTGCCGCCATTAATAATGCCCTGTTAGTTATACTTTTAGAACCTGGAACCTCAACAACACAATCTACTGGCTTATTAACCATCTTAACTTCATATTGTGCCATATATTCCTCCATAAATGTATTACTGCTGATTGTCTCTGTGTTCATCATCACAGTATGGTCTGTGGTAACCTACATATTTGTATGCAGGACGGATAATCTTACTTGCATTTACAAGCTCTTCCAGTCTGTGTGCACACCATCCTGATATTCTTGATATTGCAAAGATTGGTGTGAATAACTCTTCAGGAATACCAAGCATTGAATATACGAATCCACTATAAAAATCCACATTAGCACATACCGGCTTAAACATCTGACGCTTCTTCATGATAAGTTCACCTGCTTCTCTCTCAACAAGCTGGTAAAGTGCAAATTCCTTCTGCATCCCTTTCTCCTCTGAAAGCTTCTGGGCGAACTTCTTGATTATTCTTGCTCTAGGATCTGAAAGTGTATATACCGCATGTCCCATACCATATATAAGACCTGCTCCATCAAATGCCTGCTTATCAAGAATCTTTTCAAGATATGCACACACTTCATCTGTGTCTTCCCAGTTGCTGCAATTAGCCATGATGTCAGCGAACATCTTCTGGACTTTAAGGTTAGCACCACCATGCTTAGGTCCTTTAAGAGATGCTATCGATGCTGCTGTTGCAGAATATGTATCTGTACCTGATGAAGTAACAACATGTGTTGTAAATGTTGAGTTATTACCGCCACCATGTTCTGCATGGATTATAAGACATGTATCAAGAACCTTTGCCTCAAGTGGTGTAAATTCTCCATCCTCTCTCATCATATAAAGAATATTCTCCGCAATCGAATATCCCTTCTTAGGATTCTTGATAAGAAGTGTCCCATCAAGCTTATAATGTCTGTATGCCTGATATGCATATACTGATATAAGAGGCATCTTTGCAATCAGCTGCAGAGACTGTCTAAGCACATTAGGCACTGATATATCATCTGGATTTTCATCATATGAATAAAGACTCAAAATACTTTTCATAAGAGAATTCATGAGATTGGCACTTGTCGCCTTCATGATAACATCTCTGATAAATGCGCCTGACAACTCTTCAAGATCTGTAAGGATATGGATAAATTTTTCTCTCTGCTCAACCGTTGGAAGTTTACCGAATAAAAGAAGATATGTAACTTCCTCAAATCCAAATCTCTTATCTCCTAAATCATTAACTATCTCTTCTACATTATATCCCTGGTAGAATAGCTGTCCATCCACTGGAACTTTTCTTCCATGCTCGCTTCGTGTTCCAATAACATCTGAAATTTCAGTAAGTCCTGTAAGTACGCCATTACCATTGCTGTCTCTCAAGCCTCTTTTAACATCATATTCAACATAAAGACTTGAATCAATAGAACCAGAACGTGTACATTCCTTAACTAATTCCTCAAAGGCACTTTTTTCAACTGTTGTCAGTTCCATCATCTGCTGGTTATTCATTGCCATTCCTCCCAAATTCTCAATATCTATATATACAAAAAATACATATGTACATGTATTTTTATGCATTTATCAACACATCTTTATAATTATGATATATTTAGGACAATTTGTCAATTACCAGCGCTCTTTCTCTCCTGCATAATTGCATCGCATAACTGTTTCATATCTTTTGCATTACACTGTGTGAAACCTTTTTTGCTTATTATTATACAATCCCCAGCTATAAGTTCATTGTCTTTATCCACATCTTTCATGAATAAATAGAAATTATTCACATCTTCAAGCCAGCTGGTAATATTAGTCCATCTGCAGACATAACTTTTCCCACCACTTATCATGGTTATGTCTTCTGCATCAATCTCAAAATCTATGCTTTGTATCCCCATTGCCGAATAGCTTTGACATATCTGGTTATACTTATTTCTGTCAAGATAATACATTCCCATAAAAAGGCAGACAGCACACACTGCAAGAAATGGCAGCATAAGCAATATATTATAATCTCCTGTGTTTATAATCTGTCTTGACATTATACCTGCTGCTGATATTCCAGACAACAGTCCGACAAAATTGAACGCAAGTTTTTTCTTTCTATATGATTCATCTTTACTGTTAATCATCATAGCCGCCTGTCTGTAAACATTTTTATTACAGATTGTTGTATTTTTTATAACCATAGATTGACGTTCCTTTCAGTTAAATTTATAATGTACTAAATAGATTGAATTCCAAACTATAATATCAAAGAAAGGCAGGATTATTATATGGCAATAGCATGTATAACAGGTGCCAGTTCAGGCATTGGCAAAGAATTCGCTATACAACTGAGTGAGCTCGGATATAATCTTATTCTTATCTCACGTCACCCTAAAGAAATCAAAAAATATGCCGCAAATCTTCCTACAAAATGTAAGATAATTTCATGCGACCTTTCTGATGAAGCATCGTGCATTAAACTAGCCAGACGTCTTCGCCACTTTAAGATATCGATTCTTATTAACAATGCC
Organism: uncultured Lachnospira sp.; assembly: GCA_934359185.1. Taxonomy (GTDB): domain Bacteria; phylum Bacillota; class Clostridia; order Lachnospirales; family Lachnospiraceae; genus Lachnospira. The sequence continues at coordinate 31,460 of CAKRLE010000005.1, forward strand.
GGTTTTGGCGAACTCGGTGGTTTTACAGAAACCAAATTAAAAAATGACCTTAATATGATAGATTTGAATGTAAAATCTGTCCATATCCTCACTAAAGCGCTTCTGCCTGGCATGATTAAAAATGATGATGGCTATATTCTCAATGTAGCATCCATCGCCGGACTTATGCCTGGCGGACCATTCATGTCAACTTACTATGCTACTAAATCATATGTGACAAGCTTTACCAGTGCAATTGCGCGTGAAATCAAAGAAGCTGGAAGCCATGTATCAATAAGTGCATTATGCCCTGGTCCTGTTGACACCAACTTCAATGAACGTGCCAATGTGGAATTCTCACTCAAGGGAATAACACCACAATACTGTGTATCATATGCACTTTATAATATGTTCAGAAGAAAACTTATAATTATTCCTACGCTTGAGATTAAGCTTGCAGCACTATGTATGCGTTTTCTCCCAAGAAAAATGGGACTTGCTGTAATTTCACACCAGCAGAAGAAAAAGATATAGCATTATCTGCATATTTACAGACTATCTCCACGAAGTGCTGATGCTATCTCACTAATCTTACGAAGCCTGTGATTAACTCCTGATTTGCCAACCTCTGGCGTCAGGAGTTTTCCTATGTCCTTAAGATTCATATCCGGGTTATCAAGCCTTATCTCTGCCACTTCCTTAAGGCTCTCTTTTAAATATGATAATCCAACCGTATCTCTTATATATTCAATATCCTTAATCTGCTTGACTGCCGCCTCAATCGTCTTATTAAGATTAGCTGTCTCACAATTAACCTTCCGGTTGACATCGTTACGCATATCTTTGAGAATCATCACGTTCATAAGATTCATCTGCGACACATATGCGCCCATTATATTAAGGCAGTCTGTTATGTGGCTTCCCTCTTTAAGGTATACAACATATGCCTTCTTTCTTGCTATATATTTCGCATCGAGATTAAAAAATGTTATTATCTCTGCCAGCTGTCTGGCATCATCTTCACTGTCACATACAATTTCATAATGATAGAATTTGTTCGGATCACTCACTGACCCAGCTGCCAGAAACGCCCCTCTTATAAAAGCCTTCTTGCAGCATTCCTTCTGTATGACTATAGGATTAGCAAAGCATCTGACAAATGCATCACCTTTCGTAACATCTATCCATTTGACAGTCATAAGAACATTTCTTGACTGTTCCTCATTTAATGTCACAAATATTGCACTACCTTTTTTCTTATCCTGGCACCAGTCAGCACTATCCTTCTCAATTCCAGCCACTGCCTCAAGCAGCATAAGATATTTGTCTGCCACAACAATATTTTCTGTAGACATAACAAGGCATCCTGCTGTAACTTCTCCACAAAACGCCAGAATTGCAGACAATTCCGCTATCTGGCAATGCTTGGCACTATCAATTCTTGCTGATAATTCTTCCTTTATCTCAGACGAAAAAGACATGTCACGCATTCTCCTTTATTTCTTTCTCTTTGCATCCTTATCTATGTCACGATGCTCAACCTTGCATCCATACTTTGTTTCTTTAAGTCTGGATGCAATAGCGTTGGCAAGTGTAACTGAACGATGCTTTCCACCTGTGCATCCAACAGCTATGACAAGGCTGTTCTTTCCCTCATCAACATATTTAGGAAGCAGGAACATCAAAAGATCCGTAACCTTATCAAGGAACTGCCCTGCCGCCTCAAATCCGAGCACATAATCCTGTATCTGCTTATCATTACCGGTAAGCGGCTTCAGCTCTTCTATATAATACGGATTAGGCAGAAATCTCACATCAAATACAAGGTCTGCATCTGACGGAATTCCATACTTAAACCCAAATGAGAGAACAGTCACAAACAAATTACTGTAATGTCCGTCCTCGTTGAATATCTTTTCAAGCTCCTGTTTAAGTTCTCTTGTAAGCATCTGACTTGTATCAATTATATAATCTGCCCTTCTCCGTAAGAATTCAACCTGCTTTCGTTCAAGGGTAATAGCATGGTCAACTCTGTCATCCTTCGCCAATGGATGTGTTCTTCTTGTTTCCTTGTATCTCTTGACAAGCACCTCATCACTGGAATCAAGAAAAAGGATCTTATAATAATCCTCCTTATTCTTAGAATTAAGCATGTCACTAAGCTCTCCCAATGCATCACCATTACGTATATCAACACCAAGCGCAATCTTTTCATATTCATGATTGCCAGACTGGCTTTTCGCAAGCTTCGCAAAATGCGGAATAAGGGGAACTGGCATATTATCAACGCAGTAATATCCCTGGTCTTCAAGTACATTAAGAGCTGTTGATTTGCCCGCTCCCGACATTCCTGTTACTATAACAATCTGCATATCCACTTACTCCTTCCCGGCTAAACTCTACAATCCAAGTTTCTTTACTTCAAGTTCTAATTCAACACCATTTTCTTCATACACTCTTTGCTTAACATAATCTGTCAATGCTATTACATCACTGGCTGTAGCATTGCCTGTGTTAATTACAAATCCGGCATGTTTTTCTGACACCTGTGCACCGCCAACGCTGTAACCTTTAAGCCCTGCATCTGATATAAGCTTGCCGGCATAATACCCCTCCGGTCTTTTAAATGTGCTTCCCGCGCTTGGATATTCCAATGGCTGTTTTAACTTTCTTTGTTCAGCCAACTCTGCCATCCTCACCTTTATCGCACTCTCATCACCTTTGGCAAGCTTTAATCTGACACTTACAACTATAAGATTATTCTTAGCCACATAGCTTGTTCTATATCCGAATTCCAGCTCTTTATTCGATAATACTTTAATGTTGTTATTCTCATCTATAACTGTGGCCTCTGTCACTATATCTGCCATCTGCCCACCATACGCGCCGGCATTCATATACACCGCTCCACCGACACTTCCAGGAATACCGCTGGCAAATTCCATTCCACAAAGTCCCTCATTAGCAGCTATAACTGAAAGCCTCATAAGGCTCATTCCCGCCTGTACTGTTATTGTCTCCCCATCAATACTGTACTGTGAAAACTTATTATACAAAGACACCACAACGCCCTGTACACCATCATCACCGACAAGGAGATTACTTCCATTGCCAATGATATACATAGGGCATGATTCTTGTCTGCATAAAGCAACAATATCCTGAATCTGTCCAGCAGATTCAGGAGTCATAAACATTTGTGCAGGACCACCTATACGAAATGTAGTATGGTTCTTCATAGGTTCATTAATTTTAACGTTGTCATTGCCAACAATACTCTTTAGTCTGGTAACTAATACGTCATTCATTCTTTAACCCTTCCGATTAATTATTGTGTCTGCCTGACAATAAGCCTGGCAGCTCCATACATTCCAGCATCATTGCCAAGGAGTGCCTTAACAATCATAGTTTCCCTTGATGCATGAAATGCATACTGTCTGTAATATTTTCTAATTTTTTCTAAGAAATATTCTCCTGCGTTGCATACTCCACCGCCAATGATAAAACATTCAGGATCAGCTATTCCGGCTGCAATAGCAAGAGCTTTTCCAAGATACATTGAAACTTTTTCAACAACCTCTTCCATCTCCTTGTCGCCAGAAACTGCCGCATCAAACACTTCTTTGGCATTGTTCTTGTTGCCCATTCTGGCAATTCCAGTGGCAGATGCAACCTGCTCCAGGCATCCAGATTTACCGCATGAACAAGCAAATCCAAAGTCATCAGCCATTGGAATATGCCCTATCTCACATGCCGCACCATTAAATCCATTAACAGGTCTTCCGCCTATAATAAGACCGCCTCCAACACCTGTTCCTATTGTTATCATCATGATGCTTGAATGTCCTTTGCCGCCACCCTTCCAGTATTCGCCAAGCGCCGCCATATTAGCATCATTGCCTGCTGCTATTCTGTCCTTAGGCACGTCTATATGAGATGCCATCTCATCTACAACATTAACAACTCCCCATCCGAGATTGACGCATTTATTGACTGTTCCATCATCTTTAACAGCACCTGGAACACCTATTCCAATTCCTTCAATATCTGCTGTTGTAAGTCCATTATCCGCAGTTTTCTTCCTGATATAGTCAGCAACATCTGCAAGTATAAAGCTTCCTCCATCCTGCTTTCTTGTTGGAATCTCGTCCTTGCCGACAAGCTCACCTGACTCATTAAAATAACCACATTTGATAGTCGTTCCCCCGATGTCTATACCAAATATAATCTTATTCATCATCCTCATCATCGCCTTTCATAAGGTTTTCCTGTACTCTTCTATACAACTCTTTAGCTGCATTGTACCCCATCTTTTTCTGTCTGTTATTAACAGCTGCCGATTCAACAATAACCGCAAGATTACGTCCTGGACGAATAGGAAGTGTGTGGCATACAACCTTATTGCCAAGATATTCTATATACTCTTCCTCAAGTCCGAGTCTGTCATACTCTTTATCCTTATTCCAATCCTCCAGCTTCATAACCATATCAATCTGCTGTGTTTCTTTAACACTTTCTACACCAAATAACGTCTTGACATCAATAATACCAATTCCACGGAGTTCAATAAAATATTTTGTAACTCCCGGAGCTGTTCCAATAAGTGTCTCTTCGCTTACCTTGCGGATCTCTACAGCATCATCCGTAACCAGTCTGTGCCCTCTCTTAATAAGCTCAAGAGCTGCCTCACTCTTACCGATACCGCTCTCTCCTATAATCAGAACGCCTTCACCATAAACATCAACAAGCACCCCATGTATAACTATGCATGGAGCAAGCTGTACATTGAGCCATCTTATTGTTTCTGCCATAAATGCTGATGTTGCCATCTTTGTCTTCAGAATAGGAATTCCATACTTAACAGCCAGTTTTAAAATCTCCGACTCTGGCTCAAGACCTCTGCAAAATACAAGACATGGTATATTACTAGATAAAAGCTGCATATACCTCTCATATCTGTCTGTCTCTGCAAGGCTCATAAGATATGAATATTCTACGTTACCTATAACCTGCACTCTGTCGTTATCAAACTGGTTATAGAATCCTGTAAGCTGAAGCGCCGGTCTGTTAACATCTGGCACATGAAGCCATATTCCCGCTGTATCAACCTCTGGTGTAAGATTCTCAAGACTCATCTTCTCTACAACTTTTGATAATTTAACTCTCTCTGTATTACTATTCATATAAATCCTCCAAATAAGAGTTTCACTGTTTCAATAATCTTTCTTCATTGTAACACACTTTCATAATTATTGAAAATAAATTTGCTATAAAAATAAACAATAAAAACTCCCTGCCCTACGGAACAGACACTCAGGCTGCAAGTGCCAGTTTAACTTGCCTGACGACTGCCGTGTGTCTCTTAGGGCAGTGTTAGACAATAACTAAGCCACCTGCTAAACGTTCAAACGTAAGTGCGTTTTTAGCGAGGTGGCTTTAATAAGTTCTGTCGTGCTGCCCTTAGAGACACTAGGCACAAAGGACCGCAAGTTAAACTGGCACTTGCAGCCTGAGTGTCTGTTCCGTAGGGCAGGGAGTTTTTATTATTCCTATTTTAATGGAAGTAATTATATATATTCTGTGCCACATTTTCCGTTATTCCATCAACCTGCACCAGTTCATCCACTGATGCCTGTCTGATTTTTTCAATATCCAGAAAATGCTTTAAAAGTGCCTTACGTCTTGCAGGACCAATCCCCTCTATTCCATCAAGAACAGATGTCACCTGCGCCTTGCTCCGCAGGCTTCTATGATATTCAATTGCAAATCTGTGCGCCTCATCCTGAACCCTTGTTATAAGCTTAAATCCTTCACTATGGCGGTCTATCGGAATCTCAACATTGTTATAATACAACCCTCTTGTATTGTGGTTATCATCCTTAACCATTCCACATACTGGAATCGTAAGGTTGAGCTCCCTTAATACATCAAGTGCTATATTGACCTGTCCTCGTCCACCATCCATCATAATAAGGTCAGGGTAAACCGCAAATCCAGCTGAGCCTTCAAGTGCTCTTTTAAAACGCCTCGTAAGAACCTCTCTCATACTCTGATAATCATCTGGTCCCTTAACGGTCTTAATCTTAAATTTTCGATAGTCGTTCTTTTTAGGCTTGCCATCCTCAAACACAACCATTGAGCCAACTGATTCGATACCATTTGTATTCGATATGTCGTAAGCCTCTGCACGCCGCAGCTTAGGAAGCTTAAGCCATCCTGCAATCTCTTCCATGGCACCTATGGTACGCTGCTGTTCACGCTTAATCTTCTCCCCATCCTGTATAAGAACCATCTTTGCATTCTTATATGCAAGTTCAACAAGTTTTTCTTTGTCACCCTTCTTGGGCGTAATTATCGACACTTTTCTCTTCTTGATATCAGAAAGCCACTGCGCTATTATACCGCTGTCCTCAATCTCTTCCTGAAGCATGACAATATTAGGAATATAGGGAGTTCCCCCATAATACTGTTTCATAAACTGAGATATTATCTCACTCCTTGTATCACCTTCAGCAACGCTCATGTGGAAATGATCTCTTCCCAGAAGTTTTCCACCTCTTATAAAGAATACCTGTACAACCGCATCCTGTCCATCAGAGGCCGCAGCAATAACATCCCTGTCTGTTGTCTCATCCATTGTTATCTTCTGCTTCTGTGCCACCTGCTTTACACTCTCACACAAATCACGGTATCTGGCCGCTTCCTCGAATTCAAGCTTTTCCGATGCCTGCATCATCTGTTCTGTAAGCGAATCAATTATAAGCGAATAATTACCATTAAGAAATGACTCAACGCTCTCTATTGATTTCTTATAATCAGTTTCTGATATATACCCCTGGCATGGAGCAGAACACTGACCAATATGGTAATTAAGGCATGGCCTCTCCTTCCCTTCATCAGCAGGAAGTCTTCTGTTACATGTCCTTATCTTATACAGCTTGCACAACAGCTCAATCGTATCCTTAACTGCTCCTGCAGATGTATATGGTCCATAATATTTACCTGTTCCATGCTTCATTTTACGCGAGAACAGAACTCTTGGATACTTCTCACCAGTAGTTATCTTGATGAAAGGATATGTCTTATCATCTTTAAGCATAGTATTATACTTAGGACTATGCTCCTTTATAAGATTACATTCAAGCACAAGTGCCTCAAGCTCTGAGTCAGTTATTATATACTCGAAATAATCAATCTGCGAAACCATTCTCTTAATCTTTGCTGAATGATTAGTGCTCGCCCTGAAATACTGGCGCACTCTGTTCTTTAAATTAACAGCCTTACCGACATATATGATAGTTCCCAGCTTATTATGCATTATGTACACTCCCGGCTTATCCGGAAGCTTCTTTAATTCTTCTTCTAAATTGAACATATCCACCTTCATATGAAGATGCCGTCACCGCCAGCTATATAGCAAGAATGTACATGACATATATTCTTTTAACGAGTGGCATCCTGGAATAAATATAATTTCTCAAACCGATATAATGTTTTATCATTTCTTTATCCGCATCAACCTTATATCTTCCATTACTATACATTATATTAACCGCTTTTTCCACTATATCCGAATATTCTTTAACCCTGAATGTATAGTCATTTTTTTCCATATATCCTGCATATTCCATATAGTCCATTTGCGCTGGTCTGGCCATTCCAGCTCTCTTCATAAGATATTCAAGATTATTGTATATAGCAACAACGTCCCCTGACTCTGTAAGTTCACGGAATCTCCTGACAATCCTGCGCTTTAAAAGCCATACAAAAATCACAGCCACACTTATGATAAGAACAATAACGCCAAATATAAAAATGCCCCATACTGCCAGAGAATTTCTGTTATCAGATGTTATATTATCCCCCTCTGTCTCCGATACCGCACTATTACCATCTGTCCCACTATTATACACAATATCAGCTGACGTCTCAGACTGTGTCACGCCCTTACTTCCATCACCATTATCATGCTGGACATCTGATAAATCCTGCTGGCTGCTGTTATTGCTTTCATTATTATTCGCAGCCACATTATTCTGGACACTCTGGTTTCTTCTTATATCATCCAGTGATACAACTGAACCCGATGAAGGTGTCGGATCAACAACAATCCAGCCAATTCCATCAAGGTACACCTCTACCCATGCATGAGCATCCTTAGAATATATGCCAGCCTCCACTCTTCCATCTTCCAGAACCTGATTAGATGCAGCAATCTCTTTCTCTGTAAGCATATAACCTTCCACATACCTGGCAGGCATACCATAACTTCTAAACATAAGCGTTGCTGCAGATGCAAAATATGAACAATAACCTGTTTTGCTTTCTGTAAGGAAATAATCCACAAAATCCCTGCCCTCAGGTACTTTGCCAGGGCTTAACGTATATCTGTAATTATTCTCAAAAAATCTGTTAACATATGATATTGCATTTATATAATCAGAAAGTGTATATGCCCTTTTCTTTGATGAAACACTTGCTATACTCGTCTGAGTCTGTGGTGCAACTGATACATACTGATTCTTGACATCTCTTAAAATGTCCGCAAGCCCACCATTATTATTATGGCTGATGTCATACAAATCACTATATATTTTAGGATCAATCTCATAAAAATCCTCACTTAAAGACTTTTTGCCTGATAATTTAACCTCTCTTTTATGCTTAGAAAATAACCTGTTATTACCATTTCTGTTATCATTAACCATATCCTGGACAGTTTTGCCTTTTACAACAATCTCATCAAGATTCTTTGTCATATTTTCCGACGCAGTAATTCCAGCCTTGTCCGCTTCCCACCTGTTTGCACCATACACATATGTTCCACCTGTAAATGTCTTGATATACTGTGTCTTTCCCGTATCCTCAGTAATGACATATCCAGCCAGTTCACTGCTTAATTCTATTGAATCCTGTCTGCCAAGTTTACCACTGTTAATAACCGAGTATGAGGCCTTAGATGTACTATTAGCATGATTTATTCCACCGAATTCAAAATCCGCAAAATCTATTTCAAAATTAGACTGTATATATTCTGCCACCTTGCTGTTATTAATATTAAGAATCTGTGGTTTATTGTAATTACCAGACATAATGAATATGAGAAATATACCAACAAGTATAACCATAATCTCACTCACAAGCCCTGTCTTGTAATTTTCTCCTGCTGCCACACCAATCACATATCCTATGCCAGCAATCCATATGTAACCTGCTGGTATAACAAGTGCCACTGTATATATAATGGGAAGAGCGCATGTAAGAACCACTGCGGCAAACATTGATTTGATACATCTTACATTTACAACAATAAGCCATGCACAAAGCACAGCCATATAAACAAGCATCTCCGTAAGCTGTGCCATCTTTTCATCTATATCAGATGCCCCAATCACTGCAAGCCCATTGCCAAATATGGTATCATAGACATCATTTGCGAAATATATAAGTGATTTAATAATATATCTTCCACGCACAACACCATACACAAGCATTATTCCGCCCGCTGCATAAAAAGCCTTCTTCCATACCAGAGTGAAAAACACAACTGATATAACAGATGCTGCAAGAATAATCGCAAACTCTATGCGCAATGCATCTGTATTACGCAGATTAAAAATAACGGACATTATTCCTAACAAACCCGTTATTAGCTGGCATATTTTATTACATGTAATTTCCCTGATACCGACTTTCTTCTTATTACCCTTCATATCTGTCCCTAAACCCTATAACCAGATTCTTCATTAACATTAATAATCCTGTATCTGTCATCCTCATAATCTCTTGATGTTATAAATATACTGCCATCATCTGTTACTATTCCATGCTGTTTAAGCGCATTATCAAGCTTTTCAATTGAATCCTTTTCCGGTTTCAAACCATACAGCTTTGTCATTGCCTCATATACTTCATCACAATTCCCGAAACCAAAAGCCACATAATCACCATGTGCCGCATCCCATGCGATATACTCGCCTGTGACTTCTTTATCAAGGCATAGAAGCCCCACTGATAAACACCATGTATATATCCTGTCAAGAACATCCCTGCCAGACTTTTCTTTATCCATCTCTATATCTACAATAATGCGGATAGTGCATTTAACAGTTTCGCCAAACTGCTTTACGATATAGTCATCACCATAAAAGCTTCTCTTCCAGTGAATCCTGTTTAATGTATCTCCCTGCTGATACACCCTCAGGTCAACCACTTCTGTATTATCATTTTCATAAAACGCCTGTTTTATAAGCTCTATATCCCGTATTATAGTGTGCTGTAAAGAATACAGGTCAATAACCTGTGGATGTACTATAATTTTCTTGACATACTCGTAATCTGCTTCAGTATTAAACATGCGTAAATAGTCGGATATCACAAGTTTTAAAAGCCTGACATTGACCACTCCCACATGCTTTGCAACAAATCTGCAGACACATCTTCCTTCAACTGATACAACATCATAAACTAATGGTTCATCTGAATCATTAGAATATGACAGCTGCATCCTGCATCTGCCATTAGGCAGTTTGACAGAAAATCTGCCCTTATATATAAAAGAAGCGCTGATTCTGTCACCAACTGTATAATACTTATGCATATCCCTTGTGTACACTCTTACACTGCTTGAAGACAAGCGATACAGCAAAAAATCTATAACAAACACTGCCATCAGTATTATAAGCACCATCATAAACTGATAATCAACATACATAAAATTAAGTGCAAGCACTGCAAACAGCAAACAAATATACAAAAATCTCCGTAATAATACCATAATCAATCCCCATGCATATTAACATCTATATGTTCATGCCAGCTGTAACCGCAGGAATAGGAACATTTTTTAAAATACTGTTCGTCACTGACTCAACAGTAGTTCTTCCCCTATGAATTCCACTGTTAAGAACAATCCTGTGATTAGCAACATCAGGAAAAATATACTGTATGTCTGATGGCAGGCAATAATCTCTGCCACGTAAAAATGCCTGTGCCTTGGATATACGCAGCAGCGCTATGCTTCCTCTCGGACTTAATCCCTGACTTATATCTGCATTTTCTCTTGTCGCTTTGGCAAGCCTTGCAATATACTCATACACCGAATCCTCAACATACACATCATCAACGTTCTGTCTGGCTATCCTAAGCTCATCCTCTGTCATAACCGTGTCAATCTGTGCACTGATTCTTCTCTGCTTAGACTTTAGAATCTGGATTTCCTCATCAACCTTAGGATATCCCATATTTATCTTAATCATAAATCGGTCAAGCTGTGACTCCGGGAGACTCTGTGTTCCGATAAACCCATATGGATTCTGTGTCGCTATTACCATAAATGGATCTGGAAGCTTGTATATCTTACCATCTACAGATGTCTTTCCCTCCTCCATCACCTGTAACAGTGCCGACTGTGTCTTAGGTGATGTCCTGTTAATCTCATCTGCCAGAAATATATTGCAGTTAACAGCTCCTGCCTTGTATTCAAATTCGCCAGTTCCTTTGTTATACATGTTAAATCCAACAATATCTGAAGGCATGACATCTGGCGTAAAATGCATTCTGTTGCATTTCAGCCCAAGTGCCTTGGCAAATGCTGAAGCCATTGTAGTCTTACCTACTCCTGGAATATCTTCAATAAGAACATGTCCTCCTGCAAGGAATGCTATCATAACCTTGCATATCTCCTCATCCTTGCCCACAACACTCTTCTTAACCTCCATAAGAGCCTTTTTAACTTTTTTTAAATTAGTAGAACTGTCTGCCATCTATATTCCCCTCTCCTTATTCTGTCTCAATTGCAAGTGCAATCCCGGCCTCTTTCAACTCATCAAATGTAATCTTAACACTTGATACCACAAATGTATAATTAATCACATTATCAGTATCTACACCATATGTATTCATAATGGCCTTAACATCTTTTTCATCCACACTGGAATCAAGAATATTTAGTTCGTCCGGAATTGATGCACTTAAAACTATTCCATCATTTGCAAGATACCAGTTCAGGCTTCCTTCTTTTCCATCCGAAATGATATCACTGTAGTTTCCAGCATATACTTCATCTCTAATATTGCTATATGACATATCAAAACATATATAAGCTGCATGATCTGCATCCTGAACTGACACATATGTATTATTAATTGTATCATATTCACTGCCAGCCTGCTGTTCATTTTCTTTTGATGCAATATATGCTACTGCATTATAATAATCATTATCAGTAGCAAATATATCGCTGAGTGACATCTGCCTGTTATCCGTACAAAATGTGGAACCTGTAATTTCGCTCACTGAAGCTGTACAATTATTGTGTCCAAGGTACGAACCTATTACATAATCATACATGTTATAAAATGACACTACATAACTGTCTGTACCCTTCATTCTAAATCCAGCCGATTCAACTGCTGAATATTCAACCTGACTTACGCTTATCTTATTATTGCCAATATTATGCAGTTTTCCAACTTCATCATAATAGCTATCAACAATCTTAACTATAGAGCCATTAGGTGCATACAGCACTGGATATGTCATATCAAGCGCCCCACTCATATTAAGAGTGCTTGAGGTTGTATAATTTTTCACAGATGTAATCATCTCTACTTTGTACGGCTTGCTTTCCACGCTGCTTGTGTCACCCATGTCATCTTCAGTCTGAGCTGTATTATAATTGTTCTTTAATGCCTCTGTATTCTTACCTGCAATAGAAGCCACAACCACACTTCCCATAACCACAACAATGGCAGCCGCAGCTATTGTAATCAGCTCCCTCATCATATGTATTCTTTTGTTTTTTCTATTATCAACTGAATGTATTTCTCTTATCGTATCGTCAGTAATATCTTCAAAAATTCCGGATTTATTAATTATTTCCTGAATCTGCTCCTGGATTTCGTTATCATCAGGATAAATAATCTTACTCATAATCCTCCAACTCCTTTCTCAACTTCTTTACCAGAGAATAATACTTGTTCTTGACAGTTGACACGCCAATTCCCATCATATCGGCAATCTCAACAAACGAATATCCCTGTTCTGCCCTAAGCAGAAATATCTTTCCTACGTCCTCATCATAATTCTTTAGTCTTGCTAATATTCTATCTTTAGTCATTGAATTGATAACATCATCATCCACTCTCTGCGTACTTTCTTCTTCATAATCCATCAACACATCTGTCATCATTGACTCTTTACTCTGTCTTCCACGCTTATAATCAATTATCTTATTAAGCGCAATTCTGCTTATCCATGTATTGAATGATGCTTTAGTACTATCAAACTGATTAAGGGATTTGAGCACTGATATAAATGTCTCCTGAGTCAGATCCTTTGCCAGCTCCGCATCATTAATACGCATATATATGCTTTTATATACCTTCTTATAATGTCTCTCAATCAGGTCATGAGCTGCCATCTGGTCGTTATCATTCAGAATCCGCTCTACAAGATAGGCATCTGACTCTATAATCTTCCCAAGTATTCCCACAGGTCTGCTGCCAGAACTCATCATTTCCCCTCCATTTTCTGTTTCTTATCTTTCGTTACTTTATATACGAAAGAACTATTAAAAAAGTTAAATAAATTTATTAATTATTTAAAAAGGCTGTGTCAGAATCTGACACAGCCTTAACGTTTTAATTATTCATCTATACTTTTCTGTTTTCTTCTTCCAAGAATAACCATTCCAGTACCCATAAGCATAACAGCAGCTGGAACTGCTATCCACATAAAATCTTTAACACCTGTCTTTGGTGTATTATCATATTTTCCAGTTCCATTATAGCTTGTACTGTTATTATTATAATTGCTGTTAGTAGTGCTTATCGTATTAGCTCTTGTTGTCGTATTAACCGCTGTTGTTGATGCAGCCGCCGTTGTTGTCGCTGCTGTTGTTATTTCTGTTCCTGCTTTGGCATTATATAATGCATATGGCGAGAAATGTGACGGCATAAAATCAACATACATTTTTGAACCTATATATGTTACAGTTGTACTGTTTATGGCTGTAATCTTATTCTCTGATGACAAAGTTAATACCTGAACATCTGAAGCCTCCCATCCGTCTGGAACAGGAACCTTAACACGCATGTTATTTGGTGCAGTTGTTTCTGCCGTTCCATCAACAGTTAATGACAAATCAAAAACCTTTAATTTATTATTATCAATTGTATAACCACTGCTATTTGCTGTGTTAGACGCAGCAAATTTTGAAATCAACTCTGATATTGTCGTATCTGTTTTAGTTGGTATGCCATATGTAAGACTACCACCAGCTATTCCCCAGTAAAACACTTCATTATCAAAATACTGTGTATCTATAAGCACCTTGTACTCTGGATTACTGTTATAGTTGTAATATAAAACATAATTTACAGGGAATCCCTCTCCAGTAAATACGATATTAGCATCACTAATTGCTGAACCCAACTTATTCAATGTAAGAGTATTATCTGATATCGTATATGAATATAATTCAATCTTATCATGATTATCCTTCCAGTCAGAAGGTGTTGGAATTGTAATCTGTGCCTTATTAATTGGTGCATTTTCATCTGTCTGTGATAAAGTAAAGAATTTTAACTTAGTTAAATCCATGCTTTTATCTGTAAATAGAGCTAATTTACTAGGGCTGATTGATAATGTGGCCTTCTCCGCTGTCTGTGATGTAGAAAGTCCATCCCATTTGATACTAACATCTGCTTTATCAGCTAATAAATTGTCGGATTCAATTTTGATATTAAAATTATTTACCGAAATTGTATTATTATTATTTCCAATAATAGATGCACTGACTTTAGGATAACAATTTATATGTAATATATTGTATACTGACTCAGCACTATCATCAGTAATATCACTAGTGCCATCCTTCTTACTTAAAAACGAATTCTCCTTACAAGTCATATCTGACGTATATACAGTAAGCTCGTTAATTTTAGTATTAGCAAATGCATACTCTCCAATGCTTTTCACGCCAGAGCCTATGACAACCGCATCCAATTCTTTTGAACCTTTCAATCCTCCAAATGCTCTGTTACCAATTACAGAAACATCACCTGATATTTCAATTCTTTTTACTTTGTCATAATTGGTATCCTTACTCCATGGTGCTTTATCAGAAGAAATATCATCTGATGTAAACTTTTCATAATTATTCATTACACCATTAGTGTATCCAGATTGCAATTTATCACCAGCAGCTTCAATCTTTAATATATCACCTGTTATTGTCCACTTAATCCCCCCATCAACAGTATAAGTGTCATCCGCATACGCCACACTCTTATTCCCCACGCAAACTGCCAATGCCATAGCAGCAACTGCCGCTCCAATCTTCAATCCGTTCTTTAACAATTTAAATTTATCTTTCATATTGCTTCGCATCGTTTCGGTTTCCCCCTAATCCTTTCTTACTGCGACCACATACAGCCGTCCGCTCTCCGAATCATTACTGCATGTTGACAGTGTAATAAATCTGTCACTGTTCTCAAATTCATGGTCTACTGGGTATATCGACTGGTTTCTCATATCCATGAAGAAACTATCCAATTCAAATTCATCATTCGTATAATTATAATATCTAAATCCCTCTTCGTCAATATATCTTACGCGTCCCTGGCAGACCGCAATTATCTCATATGTATGATGTTCATACAATGTATCAAACCTTATTTCCTTATGTGCCTTATAAAAACTTTCACTCTTATAATTATTAAGATACCCGAACATCTGACCATTGCTTGAATTATGACCGTATATAATAATATTGATATCATTATAGTCGTTGCGATAATCCATAAATATACTTCCAAGCCTGCTGTTCTGACCATAAAAATCTCTTGTAAGGTAATAATCGTTGTCAGCTCCTTTTAGTACTGGATAATCAAGTCCCGTTCCATCTATGGAAATCCATCCTGCAAGATCTGTATTAATCTCATACATCGACGCAAGCTCAGAGTTAACCTTATTGCCATCTTCATTATCTAAACCAGAATCATCACTGTCATCCTGCTCCTGCACACTGTCCGGTTCTGTTTCAGACTGCTGTACAATACTGCTTTCCCTGTGCATCTGCTGGAGATTGTTCATCGTATCCTGCTGCTCTGTCTGTTTATTCCTATTATATATGTTAACAGTCAGCATGATAACAGACACTGCAATTAACGCTAATCCGGCAAATGTTAATATAACTCTCCTTATATTAAACCTTTTATCTGCTTTCTGTATTTTCTCAGCCTCTCTTGCGCGATTTACCGCAGCTGTCTCCGCAAGATAGTTAAGAAAATTATTTCTGACCTTTGATGTTTTAAAAGCAATCTTGTATTCCCTGACAAGCAGATAAATCCTTGTAACCTCTTTTGAGCTCTTCATGTCACAGCTTTCAACAATTGAACGCACTTTTGCAAGGTCATCATCAACAGCCTGCTCCCTCGCCTCACGTTCACTATCATCTATATCATTTTCAAAATCATAATCAAGATATTTTTTCCAACTCATACAATAAACCTGTAATATACAAACTAACGCATAGTATTAATTATTCATAAGCAAAATATAGTATACACTATTCTGTCAATATGATGTATAATATTAAAAACGCCATGCAAACTTTGTATGCCTGGTGTTTTACTACAGCCAGATTAAAATAAGTCTGGTTGTTTTCTATTTTGAACTAATGGAGGATGTCATGCATAACAATAATAAATCCCACGGTCTTAATATAATAATTGTGGGTTGTGGCAAAGTTGGTGTCACTCTTGTTGAACAACTTTCCAAAGAAGGACACGATATAACCGTTATCGATAAAAAACCTTCTGTCATACAGAATATAACCAATCTTTATGATGTAATGGGGCTAGTCGGTAATGGTGCCAGCTACAGTATCCAGCAAGATGCTGGAATCCATTCAGCTGACCTGATAATAGCAGTAACCAATTCCGATGAATTAAACCTTTTGTGCTGTACTGTTGCAAGACGTGTAGGCAAATGTGCTGCTATAGCAAGAGTCCGCACACCTGATTACAGTGATGAGGTCAACTATCTGAAGGAAGAACTGGGACTTGCGATGATTATCAATCCCGAACTGGAAGCTGCAAGAGAAGCTGCAAGAATTTTGTATCTTCCTACTGCTCTCGAAGTCAATCCATTTGCACACGGACAGGCCGAACTTGTCAAATTTAAAATTCCACCAGAAAATATAATTGACGGAATTACCATTGCTAAGTTAGGCAGCTCCATAACGAATGATATTCTTATCTGCGCAGTAGAAAGAGATTCACAGGTATACATTCCTAATGGTGATTTCACGCTGCAGGCAGGAGATGTAATTTCATTCGTATCAGACAGAACAACAGCCAGAAAATTTCTTAAGCAGATAGGATTCAATACCAAACAGGTTAAAGACACTATGATTATCGGCGGAAGCATATTTGCATATTATCTTGCTAAAGAACTTATATCTATGGGAATTACTGTTAAAATTATCGAACAAAATGAAAAAAACTGCCAGCTTTTAAGTTCTCTGCTCCCTAAAGCCATTATTATCAATGGTGATGGTACAGATCCTGATATATTAAAGGAAGCCGGTATTGAGTATACACAGAGTTTCGTTCCACTAACCGGAATAGATGAAGAAAATATTCTCCTCACGCTACACGCAAAACAGGTTTCAGACGCCAAGGTAATAACTAAGATTAACAAAATTGGATTTAAAGACGTTGTCAACAAACTTGATCTTGGAAGTCTTATATATCCTAAAAACATTGCATCTGAGGCAATAATAGCTTATGTACGTGCCAGGAACAACTCTAAAGATAACAATATTGAAACTTTGTACCATATGTTTGATTACAGAGTTGAAGCTATAGAATTTCTAGTTGACGAAACCAATGCCATAACCGATATACCACTCAAAGACCTCCGATTAAAAAAAGATGTCCTGATTTCATTCATCAACAGAAATGGCAAAATCATTATACCTACTGGTAATGACTGCATCATGTCAGGCGACACTGTCATGATAGTCACAAAACATTCTGGATTCACACAGATAACAGATATCGCCCAGTAAATATAAACATAATATTTAGAGGATTACTATGAATAAAGCAATTATCCGGTATATCTTAGGAACTATATTAAAGACTGAGGGATTTCTTATGATTCTTCCATGTATAGTTGCTGTTATATACCATGAAAATGAAGGATTTATATATCTATGTGTAGCCACGGCATGCATTCTTCTAGGTTTTCTTATTTCATTAAAGAAACCTGCTGAACATGTTATTTATCTTAAAGAGGGCTGCATAGCAACAGCTCTTAGCTGGATAGTGATGGGTATGGCTGGAGCCATTCCATTTGTAATAACCCATGAAATCCCATCATACACAGATGCATTATTTGAAACTATATCTGGCTTTACCACAACTGGTGCATCTATTCTTAACGATGTCGAGGCACTTTCACACACATCACTTATGTGGAGAAGCTTTACACACTGGATTGGAGGTATGGGAGTTCTTGTATTTATTATTGCAATAATCCCTATGTCCGGAGGCTCCAACATCAATCTTATGAGAGCAGAAAGCCCTGGTCCATCTGTAGGCAAACTCGTACCTAAAATAAGATACACGGCAAGACTTCTGTATATTTTTTATTTCGGACTTACATTTTTACAGTTTATACTTCTTGTTATTGCCAGGATGCCTGTATTTGATGCACTTAACACTGCTTTTGCCACTGCCGGAACAGGTGGTTTTGGTATTAAAAATGATTCGCTTGCAGGATATTCAGTGACAATACAGTGGATAACAACTATATTCATGATTTTATTTGGAATTAATTTTAATGCATATTATTTCCTTTTCTTCAGTAATATTAAAAAAGTATTTGAGATGGAGGAAATACGCTACTACCTTGGAGTAATACTTGCATCCATCGGATTTATATCAGTCAACATACTTTCAATGTGTTCTAACGTATGGGATGCAGTTACCAAAGCATCATTTCAGGTTGCTTCAATTATATCAACTGCCGGATTCTCAACTACTGACTTTGACATGTGGCCAACAGCTTCAAAAACGATTCTCGTACTGTTGATGTTTATAGGTGCATGTGCTGGAAGTACCGGTGGCGGTATGAAGGTTTCAAGATTTATAATTATGTTTAAAACAATAATCAAAGAATTTCATTCATACATTCATCCTCACAGTGTCAGAAAGATAAAGATGGACGGCAAATCTGTAGAGCATGACGTTATCCGTTCTGTGAATGTATATTTCTTTACATTTATTGTTGTATTTGTAACATCAGTTTTCATATTATCATTTGAGAATTTTGACCTGACAACCAATTTTACAGCTGTTGCAAGCTGTATTAATGATGTCGGTCCTGGTCTTTCTATGGTTGGACCAACGCATAATTTCAGTTGTTTTAACACATTGTCCAAATATGTTCTCATGTTTGACATGCTGGCTGGAAGACTTGAACTGTTTCCTTTATTAATTCTTTTCCATCCACTTGCATGGAAAGATTTTTTCAAAAAATCCAAATAATCTGACTTGAAAGGAGATCATTATGTTTCAATGCCCTGATTGCGGTGGACAGTTGCGTTTCGACATTTCATCACAACAATTAGCCTGCATGCAATGTGCATCTTTATTTGATCCCTACGACATTACTAAAGAAAACGATGCCGAAGAGGAACAATATTATGATGTAACTGTATTCCGATGCCCACAATGTGGTGGAGAAATCATAAGCTCAGACAACAGGGCTTCTGATTTCTGCTCATTCTGTGGTGCTTCAACAGTTCTGACAAGCAATTTAAGAAAAGAAAAAAGGCCAAAGTATATCATTCCATTTACCAAGACAAAGGATGACTGTAAAAATGCTTATTCTAAATTCATGCGGCACGCATGGTTTGCGCCTAAAGAACTTAAAGATGCCCGTTATATTGATGGTTTCAGAGGCATCTATATGCCATACTGGGCTTATCATATAACAGAAAAAGGACCTGTTTCCCTTGCTGGTTCTCACAGTTACAGACGTGGTGACTATGTTTATACAGACCACTACAGTCTCACTGGTACTGTCAATTCATCATACAAGGGCATTTCATATGATGCTTCTTCATCATTTGATGACAATTTAAGTGCCAGCATAGCACCTTTTGATGTAAAAAATATGAACCGGTTTACGCCTTCATATCTCAGTGGATTCTATGCTGATACTGCCGATGTTGACTCAAAGGAATATGAGCTTGAAGCCAAGCATATTGCAGCTTCACAGACATATAATTACATAAAACGTATGCCTCTGCCTTCATCTGCCAGATTCAGCCTGGATGAATCAGAGAGCAGTGTTGAAAGCAAATTAAATCCACAGTGTGAAAAGGCAGATGGAGCTATGTTCCCCGTATGGTTTTTATCGTACCGCAATAGAGACAGAGTTGCTTATGCCACAGTCAATGGACAGACTGGCAAGGTTGTTGCAGATATGCCTGTATCCATCGGCAAGTATCTTCTAAGCTCACTGATACTTGCAATTCCTATATTTTTGATGCTTAATGTGATATTTACCATGCTTCCAGCAACCTCTCTTGGAATCTGCAGCCTTATTGCATCTTTAATACCATTTTTATTTACTTCGGAATTAAAACAGATAATCGTAAAAGACTCTTCAGATTTTGAGACGGTCAGCGACCCTAAAAAACAGTATCCAAAGAAACGTAAGAAAAAAACTTCTGTTGCGGGCTTTCTGTCAACTGCAATTATAGTTGTTACATACATTGTTATTATACTTGCATTTACAGTCACTTTGTCATCAACATCAATATCCAGTTATATTACATATGCTGCTGGAATAGTGGGGTTAATCGGTTTCTTCTGTTCAAGAACGCCATTTAAAACTGTCACTGGCAAAAATGTTCCTGACACCATATACCCAATGATTACCATAATCATTTCATGCATTGTACAGTTCATAAAACCAGTATCAGATTTATTTTACTATGCATGTATCATATTGAATCTTGTAGCCGTACTTATCAATCTTATAGGACTTATAAGATATTACAATGTTCTTGCCACAAGAAAGCTTCCTCAGTTTGACAGCCACAAGGGAGGTGATGACCGTGCTTAAGAATATATTAAAAACCAACAATATACATATTAAAAAATTTATATTGATGACAGCACTTGTTATCACGATTAGTTCTCTGCCAATTATGACTGATTCTGCTCTTGCTGACAATTCCGAAGCATCTGCTGCAGACAAATATGTCACATCTGTCACTGATAGCTCAGATTCTTCAACTAAGTTATCTGGAACTGTGTATGTTAATGAGAAAACACAGTATAAAGTTATATTTGAAGACGATGCCAGCCTTCTTAGTGATGATGAAGCAGAACAGCTGATTGAAGTCATGAAGCCAATAACTGCTTATGGAAGTGTCGCATTCAAATCAATCGACACTAATAAGCATTCGAGTACCAGCTCATATGCTTCAAATTACTATGCATCCAAATTCCAGACTGGCAGTGGTACAATTTTTCTGATTGATATGGATAACAGGAATCTCTGGATTCACAGCAATGGCAAAGTATATTCTACAATCACAACAAGCTATGCCAACGTAATAACAGATAATGTATACCGATATGCATCTAACAAAGATTATTATACCTGTGCAAGCAAGGTATTTGAGCAGGAGGCATCTCTTCTTGCCGGCAGACGCATAAGCCAGCCAATGAAGTATATAAGTAATGCTCTTCTTGCACTTGTTGCAGCTATTCTTATCAATTATCTTATTGTAAGAACAGCTTCAAGAAAGCGTAAAGCGAGTCAGAATGAACTTGTCAGAGGAATATTTGTCAACAACGCATTTAATAACCCACAGGTTAATTTTGTCCGACAGACCAAGGTATATGATCCACCTTCATCTAGTTCTTCATCTGGAGGCAGCAGTTCCTCTGGTGGAGGAGGCGGCGGTGGCGGCTCTTCCAGCGGTGGTGGGGGCGGACATAGCTTCTAGCTCAGCTTTTGACGCAATATAGCAAGCTATTTTTGCAACTACCTATGTGTAGATGGATTTTCCCAGCCTGTTTTGGATTTTTCAGCCTATTTTTTCTGAAAAAATCCAAAACCCGGCATATTTCACTTCGCTAAACCCATATTTTTTCTTTATAACAAAAAAGTTGCGGAAAAATCCAGTTTTTCAAAGGTTTCTGAATTTTCTCGCAACTTTTATTGTTATTAAGCCAAACTTACATCTGGCGATTACTATAATTGATTTGTTTTGGATTTTTTCTGTGTCTCCAGCCTGATTTGCGCCAAATCCTACTGTATAGATGCCGCCCTCTCCAATGCCGCATCAATATTAACGCAGAAATTCTCTTCCCCAACCTCTTCAACAAAACCAGCCTTAGACATCACTGTGTATGGCTGCTCCTGGACATGTGATAACAGAAGTGTGATACCACGCTTCTTACATGTAGCATTAATCTTTTTAAGAGTTCTTAACGCTGTTACATCCATAGCTGGCACGCCTCGCATACGGATGACAAGTACTTTCACACCTGGCTCAATACTGATTTCAAGGAACTTGTCTGCTGCCGCAAAGAACATTGGTCCTATAATCTCATATACAAGAGTATTCTTAGGAACAACCTTGTATCTTAAAGCCATTGGGTCATTATGCTCATCTATATCATTGCCAAGATATTTCCAGCTCTTAACCTCTGTAACATTAGACATTCTCATAAGGAATAACATAGCTGCCATAACAACACCTACCTCGATAGCTGCTACAAGGTCAAATACAACTGTAAGTACAAATGTTGTTACAAGCACTAATATATCACTCTTAGGTGATGTCTTGCAGAGTGAAACAAATTCTCTCCATCCACTCATGTTATATGCAACCATAAAAAGAATAGCAGCGATAGCTGGCATAGGAATCCATGCCGCATATGGCATAAGCACAACAAGTATCAGAAGAAGTGTTACTGAGTGAACCATTCCTGCTACTGGTGTACGTCCACCACTCTTGATATTAGCTGCTGTTCTTGCGATTGCACCAGTCGCTGGAATACCACCAAAAAGAGCTGATGCAAGGTTGCCCGCACCCTGTGCTACAAGCTCCATATTAGGCTTGTGTCTTGTTCCAACCATACCATCCGCAACAACACATGAAAGAAGTGATTCAATTCCCGCAAGAACTGCAATTGTAAGTGCATCCGGAAATAAATCCTTTATCATTGTGAGGTTAACTGCTGGAACTGTAAGTGTTGGCACCTTATTAGATATTGTATACAGGTCACCAATCGTCTTAACATCCATTTTAAGTACTTTCACCATGATTATCGTTACAATAACAGCAATAAGTGATGGTGGAATCTTTTCTGTGAATTTAGGCATAATTATAAGAATTATAAGTGCCACAACACCAACAATAAGTGCCTGATAATTAAATGTCGAAATACTCTCCCCTATGGCACGGACCTTCTCCATAGTCTCAACTGGCGAACTTGAAAATGTAAGTCCCAGGAAATCCTTAATCTGACCTATAAAGATAGTTACTGCTATACCAAATGTAAATCCTGTTGTTATAGTGTATGGAATAAATCTGATGAGATTACCGAACTTCAAGAATCCCATGATAATAAGCAAGATACCAGCCATTATAGTAGCTACTATAAGTCCGTCCATTCCGTTCTTAGCAACTATCCCTGCAACTATTGTTGCAAATGCTGCCGTTGGGCCGGCAATCTGAACATTGCTTCCGCCTAAAAATGAAATCACAAAACCAGCAACTATGGCTGTGTAGATACCCTGCTCTGGTCCTACTCCTGATGCTAAAGCAAGGGCAATTGATAATGGCAGTGCAATGATTGCCACTATAATTCCGGATATAACATCCTTTACGAACTGTTCTTTGGTGTACCCCTTAAGGCAGTCAAACAACTTTGGTACAAATTCTTTCATCCTTATTCTCCTTGTTTGTAAACATTGATAATGGATACACCCTGCAAATGCAGAATGTATCCACTTCAATTTCAATATAACTCCAATATTATATTACTAAAAAACAAGGACTGCAATATATTTATTCTGTGACTTCTACACAGTTATCATTGATAAAATTCTGTACTTTCTCTGAAAGAACTTCAAAGCCAACTTCTGCATTCATCTCTTTAGTGTAGTTGTCAAGAATCTCCTGATAGCTGTCATAGCCATACTGTTCTGCCCACTCTGCACCAAGAGCATTAATCTCATCTGCTGATACAGTAAGATTATTCTCAACCGCTATCATTGTAATTACCATCTTTTCCTCAAGATACTGATGAACCTGCTCCTTTGCATACTCTGTAAATTCATCATCTGACGAACAATTATAAGCATATTTGAGATAATCATCATAACTGTTAATTCCACTTGATGTATAATATGCTGAATAAGTGTCATAGCTTGTCTTGATATTATTCTTGTATACAGTTACAAGACTTGAAACCTCTGCCTCTGGATATCCACTGATAGTAGAATTAGCAATTATCTTCTCAAGTGCAGATGAGAATTTTTCAGCTGAATATGAACTTTTTTTGTAATTTTCAAGATATTCCCTTGTATTATTTCTTAACTCTTCTACATTAGATGCATTAAGTCCGATATCATCTTTCTTAGATGCAACCCAATCATCTGTAAGTTCCGGTAAAACTGTGTTAGTCTTAGCTGTCACTGTCACTGTAAATATTACATCCTGTCCTGCAAGATCTGTAGAACTATAATTATCAGGGAACTTACATGGAATATCATACTGCTGTCCGATTGTAAGACCTGCAAGTCCCTTATCGAGGTCATCTATAAAGCCACCAGAACCAATTGTGTATGAAACATCTGTAGCCGTTCCACCTGAAAATGCTACTCCATCCTTCTTGCCTGAATAATCAAGAATAACTGTATCCCCGTTAGCTGTAATTCCTTCTGTAATCTGCTCTGTTGTCGAGAACTGATTCAATATTGTGTTAATGTTATTTTCAACATCTTCATCTGATACTGCAACAGATGAGTTGTCAACCTTTACCTCTATACCCTTATAATTGCCAAGAGTTACATACTGCTTGTAAACTTCTGCATTCTTCTGTGCAGATGCATAATAATCAGCAGCTTCAACTTCCTTATTAGAAGTATCACTAGAATCTGATGTTGTACTATTAGTGCTGTTATTATTGTTACTTCCACAGCCTGCAAGTGTTGCTACCATAGTAACCGCCATAAGCAGACTTAATAATTTCTTTTTCATTCTGGATAAATCCCTTTCTATATATAATTATCTGATAATATAGCACATTCGGTGGGAAAATAAAAGGTAATTCACACTTTTTTCAAAATACGGCGGCATATTATGCAGACAGGCACGCAGCCCGCGTACCCACTACTTTAATGACGGTTCAATGACTTTGTCGGCTGTGGTTGAAATATTGGCGTGTGTTAGATATAATAAAAAAATGTGGGTGTTGTGGGGTGCGACTTGCTGCGCAAGCGGCACATCTTCAGCGTGAACGGGAATCCAAGTTAATCGCTTTATTTTTACACAAATAATATATCGCACCATATAAGGAATAACATGAAATTAAATAAACTTTTTAAAAAAATCACTATTACGGCAATGACGGTCATCATAGGGTTATCATGTATTGTGGGATGTTCAGCACCTAATACTGGGGCAGATGTATGGCTTACAGAACCAGTTGAGGTTACGGATTACAAGCTTAATACTTATGTAGCTGTTGATTCATATTCTACAGGCGGATATGGTTCTAAGCAGCTTAATGAGGTTTTATCTGAGGCTCTTGGATTATGTGATAAATACGAAAAAATGTTTTCAAGAACGCTTGTAGGCAGCGACCTTTACCGGCTCAATTCAGGGGAGACTAATGTCGTTCCTGAGGATGTTGGGATTCTTATTGAGAAGGGACTTGAATATGCAAAGGCTTCTGATGGGGCATTTGATATAACTATTGGGGCTGTGTCTTCTTTATGGGACTTTACAGCGGATTATCCAATTGTACCAGCTGATGAAGATATCAGTAATGGACTTAAATATGTTGATTATACCAAAGTATCTGTTTCTAAAAATGCAGACTCAACATACACCGTCAATATGCCAGAGGGAACTATCATCGACCTTGGAGCTATTGCCAAAGGATATATTGCAGATAAAATAAAAAATTTTCTTCTTGAACATAATATAAGACATGCTATTATTAATCTTGGTGGCAATGTATTATGTGTCGGCACCAAACGTGATGAGGCATCATTCAACATAGGGGTTAAAAAGCCATTTTCGGACAATGAATATATTGATAAATTAAGAATTAAAGACATGTCAGTTGTGTCTTCCGGCAATTACGAAAGATTTTTTTATAATAACGGAAAACTCTATCACCATATTTTAAATCCCAAAACCGGTTATCCTTATGATAATGGCATTTCAGAAGTGACAATTATATCTAAGGATTCATTTGCAGGTGACTGTCTAAGTACCACATGCTTCGCTCTCGGTATTGACAAAGGGCTTGCGCTTATCGAAAGCCTTGATGGAATTGAAGCTGTATTTGTTAACAGCAACGGAGATATAACATACTCGAGCGGTTTCACAAGCTACAGATAGCTGAGATGCTCAATTACAAATCTTTTTTACTAATCTGACAGGACATTTACGACATTTACTAAGCCGGCAGTTTATTACCAAGCATCCGGCATCTTTTTAAGGAGATTATTATGCTAAGAACTCTTTTAGTTGTTATATTTGTATTAATTGTATTTATATTTAGTTTAATAGCGTGGCCAATTGAATACCTGATTGGCAGATTCAATCCACATGCAAGAGATATAAGCAGTCTCAGGATAATCCAGGGTGTATTCAAAATTATTCTGTTTTTATCAGGCGTTAAACTCACTATTAAAGGACGAGAAAACATTCTCAAAGATGAAGCAGCCCTCTATGTCGGCAATCACAGAGGCTTCTTTGACACAATTGTTTCATATAGTCTTATGCCTGGCATAACTGGATTCATTGCCAAAAAAGAGATGGGAAAAGTTCCATTTATAAGAGTATGGATGCGTTTTCTCCACTGTCTCTTCCTTGACCGGTCTAATCCAAGAGAAGGTCTTGCAACTATTCTTAATGGCATTGAAGAACTTAAAAATGGGGTATCAATTGTTATATTCCCAGAAGGAACACGTAACAAGGGAGAAGGACTACTGCCATTCCACGGAGGCAGCTTCAAACTTGCCGACCGTTCTAATTGTAAGATAGTTCCTATGGCTATCAATAATTCAGATAATGTTCTTGAAAACCATTTTCCAGCTATTAAATCAGCTAAAATCATTATAGAATTCTGCAAACCTATTGACGTAGCCGCCATGGACAAGGAACAGCGCAAAGCTCTCCCTAATATGACACACGACATAATCCTCGAGACATACGAGCGCAACCAGAAAGAAATCTAAAATCATATTAACACACCACTATTGCAAGCGTTCACTACAGGTAAAGTCTGCCCAGGCACGCCTGCCCCCAACAGCCTTAGGCAGGTAATTGTCTGCTGGTCCTTTATGTCTAGCTGCTCTAAGGATAGCACGACAAAGCTTATTAAAGCCACCTTGCTAAAAACGCACTTCGTTTGAACGTTTAGCAGGTGGCTTAGCTTTTGTCTAACACCATCCAAAGAGCAGCACGACAGTCGTCATGCAGACAATTACCTGCCTAAGGCTGTTGGGGGCAGGCGTGCCTGGGCAGACTTTACCTGTAGTGAACGCTTGCAGTTATACAAATGTTGTGATATAATCTTTTGTAGTTTTTGTTGGTGTGGTATGCACGAACCCAACATTATCAAGTAACATATCATGAGGAGGAACACAATGCCAGTTTGGAGTATTGTATTATTAGTAATTCTTGCAGTATTAATTGTTGCATTTATCGTTTTAGCAGTTATTGGCAGTAAACTTAAGAAAAAGCAGGATGCACAGCAGGAGCAGATTGAAGCTGCCAAGCAGGTCATGTCCATGCTTGTAATTGATAAGAAAAAGATGAAGCTTAAAGATGCCGGTCTTCCAAAGATGGTTTTAGAGCAGACACCTAAATACCTCCGTGGTACTAAGACACCTGTTGTTAAAGCCAAGATTGGACCTAGAGTAATGACACTTATGTGTGATCCTAAGGTATTTGAACAGATTCCAGTTAAAGCTGAGATTAAAGCTGAGGTAAGCGGTATCTATATTGTAGGTATCAAATCTGTACGAGGCGGCAAGATTGTCGTTGAAGAGAAGAAGAAAAAAGGATTATTTGGCAGAAAGAAAAAATAAGCCATCATTTGATTTAAACCAGATAATATTAAAGGCTGTGGTAGATTATTTCATACCACAGCCTTATTTTTATAACTTAGGAGCTTCACTCTGTACACAGATTTCAACTCTGCTGTCAGACACCAGCTGATAATTTACTTCAATAGAATAGTCTATAACAATTATTATCTTATTATCCTCATGAACTATATTAACATTTTTGGAATATATACCCATGTATACACTGCCGTATGGCGTTTCATAAAGATTTCTGGTCTTCTCGCCCTCAATAAAGCTCATATGGGTTGTGATTGTACCTTTCTTGGTAATCTCTATCCCCTTGTCCATGAGCTTTATTATCGTCTTGAATTTATCACCATCATCATACACTTCGTCATATTTAATGTACTCTTTGCCAGCAACACATTTGTATACACCAACATTAATAACTTCTATCTCATCTTCATCACGGCTTCCATCAGCAGCTGTGCCAATATGAAGCCCTTTGACTGTCACATATACTTTTTCTGTCACACTATCCCCTTTCTACGTTTATATATAGCCCGCCTATAGTTCATCAACATTAATCTTCTGAATCATACCAATGTCAAATGGAAGAATAGACTTTGCTATAGTCTTGAATTTCTCAGCAGCATCACTTACATAAAATCTATACATTATAGATGGCTCATCAATCTCTTTGATATTAGCAATATTTTCCTGTGACAACAGTCTCTTCAGTTCACATGCTGTCTCATATGCAGGATTAATAAGGTTGACTGATTCTCCAAGAATCTGCCTGAATGTGCTTCTAAGCAATGGATAATGTGTACATCCCATAATCAGTGTATCGATATTCTCATCCATCAGATCAGCAACATATCTATGTACCATCTCATATGTTATTGTATCATGTATCATGCCCTCTTCAACTAATGGCACAAGCAGCGGACATGCCTTGCTATACACAGTTACATCCTGACGATACCCTTTAATATAATCCTCGTACACACCACTTTTAATAGTAGCCTCAGTTGCAACCAGACCTATGCGTCCATTAACAGTTGTCTCTGCTGCCATCTTAGCTCCCGGCTTTACCACTCCTATTATCGGCATATCAAACTCATTCTTCATCTCCTCAAGTGCCAGTGCACTTGCCGTATTACATGCAATTACTACTGCCTTAACTCCCTGCGACTGTAGAAATGATATAATCTGTCTTGAACACAATATAATATTGTCTTTTGATTTGCTTCCATAAGGAAGTCTCATTGTATCTCCAAAATACACAATTCTTTCATTGGGAATCTGTCTCATAATTTCTCTGGCAACTGTAAGTCCCCCTATTCCAGAGTCAAATACTCCTATAGGCGCATCATTATTCATAACACTTTGATTCCTTCCTCTTAATTCCAGACCTAAGCTATTCAAATAAGAAATTCAAAAATTTCAGGTACTTAAATCCGTAATACCGCCTCTCAGTTATAGCATTATATTCATCTTCTGTCAAAATATTCTTTAGTTCCTGCCTTGATTCATCCGGCAGCACTCCATATGATGCATCAACAAAGCATAATGGCGGATACAACACACACCACCAGTTTCTTCCCGATGCACTTCCTATATCAATCCTGAATGCCTCATACTCCCCTGGTGGAAATGTAACATCTCCATATGCTTTTGCTGGAAAATATGCATTTTCAAAATATACTGATACATTATCTTCACATCCATATTCTTTCAACGTATCCAGCGCATTATCCCTGATTGCCTCTATATTATCATTAAGAATCTGCCTTGATTCTTCTATCCCTGCAGAATCCCTAAGAAGCGGCTCTATGTATGCAACCACAGATGATTTCACCTTCATTTTAAGCTCCTGTGCTTCATCTGAGTCATTGTCAGCCCTGACATGCAGCCTTATTATCTGCTCCGCCAGCTCTTTTTGAATATTATCATCCTCAGCACACTGTCTGTTCACAATACCAGCTGTAACACCAGCCACAACCACCATCACAGCCACATACCGCAATAACCTGAATCTCATCCCCAATAATCCAGATTTCATATATTCCCATCTCTTCATAATCAAACCTCCATAAATACATAAACATCATGTCAGTTCAATTATTTCCAAGATTTTCATGTCCATACAAACATTTTAATCGTCAATTGTCAGCCGCCAGCCACCTGCCGCTCGGCTGCAAAATATATCCAACTCACAGTATGCCTGCCTGTATTGGATTTGCCTGACGACTGTCGTGTGCCTCTTAGGGCGGTGTTAGACATATGCTCTGCATAGTAAACACTAAGCTCGATAGCACCTCGCTAAGTGTTTACATAAGCTAAGCTGCCTGCTAAACCGTCCAAGCAAAGCGCGTTTTTAGCAAGGCAGCTTTAATCAGCTATGTCGTGCCGCCCTTAGAGGCACTAGACACAAAGGACCGCAAATCCAATACAGGCAGGCATACTGCGAGTCGGATATATTTCCCCCTCCACTATCTCTTGAGAAGTCTCACAATTCCCTTCTCCTGATTCTGTATATGCTGTCTTATTACAGACTTGGCAGAATCGACCTCATTTTTCTCTATCTTATCAATAATGTCCTCATGTTCACTTATAAGAATAGAATGTGACCTTGCATCCTTAATATATTCAAGACGATATCTGTACATCTGCTCTCTTAACTTATTAATAATCTGGATAAGTCTGGCATTACCAGTCATTGAATAGATAACATCATGGAACTGTACATCTGCATCAACAATGCTCATAAGATCTCTTGACACAATTGCTGACTCGAATATCTTGTTAGCCGCTCTAAGCTCTGCTATACGCTCCGGTGTAACATGCTTGCACGCAAGCTCTACAGCAAGCTCCTCAAGTGTACATCTTACTTCAAGCACATCTCTCATATCTTTCTCTGTTATATGGGCAACCTCTGCACCTTTTCTTGGAATCATAACAACAAGCCCTTCAAGTTCAAGCTTACGGATTGCTTCCCTTATAGGAGTTCTGCTGACTCCCAGCTTCTGTGCAAGCTGTATCTCCATAAGTCTCTCTCCTGGCTCCATCTCTCCTCTAAGGATGGCCTGTCTTAATGTATTAAATACGACATCTCTGAGCGGAAGATACTCATTAACATCCATCTTCAATTCACCCTTCATAGTCCACCTCCATTATTACTGTTGAAAATATCTTATTATTAAAGTGTTTTTTACCTAATTAAAGGATTCTGTTATATAAACCTGCCTTGCTTCACCTTTACGCTTAAGAAATGTCTGACATTCCAGTGTTGTCTTCTCATCCGGAAATATTCCAAATACCGTTGGACCACTTCCACTCATCATCGCATTGATAGCGCCGTGTTCAAGCATGTCCTTCTTAATGCTGTCAATAACCGGATAAAGAGGTACTGTGACATTCTCAAGGACATTGCCCATACAGCTGCACACACCTTTTATATCCTTTTTCCTTATAGCATCAATAAGTCCATCAATATCAGGATGCTCATTTACCCCATTCATATCAAGGCTTTCATATACAAGCTTAGTTGACACATTAATTGGAGGTTTTGCTATAAGTATCCATGTTCTTGGCAGAGGGTCAAGCGGTGTAAGTTTCTCACCTATTCCCTCAGCGAGTGCTGTTCCACGCATTATGCAATATGGCACATCAGCACCTATTTCTACTCCAATCTCCATAAGTTCCTGCATTGATAGTGACAAATCAAATAATTTATTAATTCCAAACAGCGTTGATGCAGCATCTGTGCTGCCACCTGCAAGACCTGCTGACACAGGAATGAATTTGTTAAGATCTATCTCAACTCCACCGCTGTATCCGCATTTGTCTTTCAAAAGCTTAGCTGCTTTATACATAAGATTATTCTCATTAACTGGAAGAAAGTAAAGATTAGACTTAATCCTTATCTCATCCTCTGGTATTTTATTTATGATAATTCTGTCATATATGCCTATCGTCTGCATTACCATTCTGACATCATGGTAACCATTCTCACGTTTTCCAAGGACATCAAGTCCCAGATTAATCTTTGCCCTGGCTTTAAGTCTGATACTATCCATTATCCACTCCATTTTGTATACAATCTTGATGCCATTATATAAAATGAATTGTACAAATGCAAGTACAACCTATAATCACACATTTTCGTTATATTTACGATACTTATTAGGTGAAACACCTTTGACATGCCTGAATGCATCTCCAAAATAATTACTATCATTAAATCCACATTCAAATGCAATGTCTGTTATAGATTTGTTAGTCTCCAGCAACATACGGCAAGCATTCTTGATACGGACATTCACCACATATTCCTTAAATCCAAATCCAGTTATCACCTTGAATTTTTTAGATAAATATGAACGGCTTATATTAAACTTTTCTGACATATCAACAAGTGTCAGTTTTTTATCATAATTCTGATATATATATGTAGCAATCTCCTGCATAAGCTGATTATCCACATCAATCTCTTTAATAGCATTCTGCTCATATCTCTGGCATCTTATTATAAATAAAAACAATTCCACAATCCCTGTCTTAATAAATGCCGGTGATAATACATCTGGTCCATCTTTTTCAAACAATAGCTTAGCCATAAGACTTTCAACATATTCTCTTCGTCTTTCAGGGATTGATATTACACCCGCCTCTATCGTCTGTTTGACCATCTCACAGCCAAGCAGCTCATTAAGCCATGAGAGATTATCTTCCCTGAAGCACACAACATATCTCTCACTTGTTCCATGTTCTGGATATGTAGCATTATGAATCTCACCCTTTGGTACAATAACCATGTCCCCTTTATTAAGCTGATATATATTATGATTAAGGAAAAAAGTACAATCACCATTAATCAGATAAAAAATTTCATAATATGGATGTGTATGTGGTTCCTGTATTTTCTGTGTAGCATCCCTCTTGACCTTTGAGACTTTAAAATCTGTTGGCATATCAAAAAATCTTTCCATTAGCACTCCTTCTTGGCCTTAACATTCCAATGTCAATTGTAAAATATTATTAAAATAAATAAAAATTCAAAAAATTTCAAAAAAACTATTGCAAAATAAGTCATAATACATTATAATCCACTCGATGGTAGGAAATCCAGTATACTGGTTAAGTACAGTTTTTCTGTATTTTAGATTAAATAGAGTTAGAATTAAGTAGAATTTACTGCTTTTATACTCTATTATTAAGATAAATCTTAATCAATGTAATGTCAACATTGATTTCGAGGTTTTAATCAGTATTATATGGAGATATTGTTATGGCACGACCCATCAGTGACGAAAAGAGAACACTCATATTAGAGGGTAACCTGTTCCAGGCTATACTTACTCTTGCAGTTCCTGTTATGATTAACAGTTTTATCCAATCAATGTACAATCTTACAGATACTTTCTGGCTTGGCAGGATTGGTACTGATTCTCAGGCTGCTATTACTCTTGTTTCACCAGTTCAGAATATACTTATTAATTTCGGTGCTGGTATAACCACTGCAGGTTCAATATTGATTTCACAATATCTTGGTGCAAGGCAGGATAAAGAAGCTAACAAAATGGCTAATCACATCTGCCTCTGTTCATTGGTATTTTCGATATTTTGTGCTATTCTTTGCTGGCTCATTACTCCATCTATTGTAGGATGGCTTGGAGCAGATGGTGTTATATACAAGTTTGGCATATCATATTTAAGAATTGTTGTATTAGATTTACCTTTTCTGTTTATGATTAACTTATATACATCAGTTAAACAATCACAAGGTGATACCGTGAGGCCTATGCTTCTTAATCTCCTTGGTGTCTGTATTAATTTATTACTTGACCCACTTTTCCTTATAGGATTCAGATGGGGAATTGCAGGAGCTGCTACAGCAACACTTGTTGCCAAGATTCCTAGTGCAGTTATTGCAATTATAATACTCAAAGGCAAAAAACAGCTTGTCAGACTTGATTTTAAAGATTTCAAGTTTGAAAAAAACAAGATGTTATCTATATTAAAGATTGGTCTTCCAACTGCTGTTGGAGGAAGCACCATGCAGCTTGGTTTTCTTCTTATGACCAAGAATGTTAATGCTTATGGAACTAAAGCCACTACCGCTTATGGTATCGGCAACAAAATTAACAGCATTATAACATTACCTGCTAATGGTATCGGCTCTGCTCTGTCTACTATTGTCGGTCAGAACTTTGGAGCCAGCAATATCAAGCGTGTTGATAAATCATATCACTACGCATTACGAATGGGAGCTACATTCTTATTTGTATTCGGTATGATTCTTTCACGCAGATTTATTGCAGAACCTATGGTTCGTTTTTTTACATCAGATGAAGAGGTTGTTCCTCTTGCAACAGAATTCTTGTCAATTATGGCTATGTGTTGCTGGACTAACGCCTTTTATAATGTAACCCAGGGATTATTTCAAGGATGCGGTCACACCATGATAACCATGGCTGTTGATGCAAGCAGAATCTGGATATTCAGATTTTTAACTCTCTGGATATGCTCTTCTATTCTCAAGATGGGAGTAGAAAGCATATGGTACGCAGTAGTTGTCAGTAATGCAACTTCAGCACTTATCCTTTATTGTCTGTATTGGACAGGCATCTGGAAAAAGCGTACCGTCAATATTAATTAGCTTATATCTCATTTTTGTTAGCACCCATGATGTCTCCCCCCTATCTACATTATGGGTGTATTTTTATGCCTAAAATTACAGCCAGGCGGGCATAGCATAGCCGCTGCCTGTGTGTATATGGCAAATTTGCATGACGACTGCTGTGTGGCTCTTAGGGTGGTGTTAGACAATTGCTAAGCCGACTGCTAAACATTCAAGCAAAGCGCGTTTTTAGCAAGTCGGCTTTAATAGGCTTTGTCGTGCCACCCTTAGAGCCACTAAGCACAAAGGATCCGCAAATTTGCCATATACACACAGGCAGCGGCTATGCTATGCCCGCCTGGCTGTAATTTCAGACATAAAATACTGCGAAGGGGTTAATTTTATAGATTTAATTCCGATAAAATAAATAGATGAGCCATGGAGGGCTTTAATTAAATTGCACAAGGAGGGTATATAATGATTAACAACATTTCTAACAACTATTCAGCATATTCAGCTGCTGTTAATACAAAGGCTGATTCAACTAAGTCAAAGGATTCCGATGTTAAGACAAATTCATCAGCAGCCTATTCAGAACCTGCTGCAACATATGAATCATCAAATGCTTCATCTGCAGCTAAAACTGCAACTACAGATCGTTCTGCTATAGTTGCAAAGCTTAAAGCTGATGCACAGTCAAGACTTGATCAGATGCAGTCTCTTGTAACACAGATGTTCAAAAAACAGGGCATCACAATCAGCAATGCAGACGATATGTGGAAAACACTTGCAAGTGGAAACTTCACTGCCGATGCAGAGACAATAGCCCAGGCACAGAAGGATATCGCCGATGATGGTTATTGGGGTGTCAGCCAGACATCTGACAGAATATATGATTTTGCTCTTGCTCTCTCAGGTGGGGATGATAAAAAGATGCAGGATATGGTAAAGGCTGTAGAAAAGGGATTCAAGGAAGCTACTAAGACATGGGGCAAAGAACTCCCAGAAATATCTTCTAATACATACGATGCTGTTATGAAGAAGTTTGACAGCTGGTTTGAACAGAATGGTTCTTCTGCAAGAACTGCTGATATTTTAAAGTAAAATATTAAAAATGTGCCGTGGCAATGTTGAGAATTTACATTGCCACGGTCTTTCATTTATATAATTAAATTTTTTTCTCTAATTAACTGCCGCTTTTATTAACAACAGCTTCTCTCTGGCTGGAATTACATAATCACTCTCACAATGTTCCGGCAGATTTTTATTTTCCTGACGGATGATATCCACTGTTGTGTGATTATTCTTGGCAATCGTCCACAAATTATCTCTTCCATTCGAAATATATCCCACAATACATGGAAATTTAAGATATTCTTCCTGATGAAATTCCTCATATCCGCACTTGGTTATAGCCCTGGCTGTTTTATACTCAAAGCAGACAGCATCAATTGCTATTGTTCCTTTTATCTCAATTTCTCCATTGCCCGTCATAACGGCACTTATATTTTCAACAGATATTTCAATATTGTTATTAGTATCTGCACCGCACGTATTCATTGATATTTTATGCGAAAATGGAATAGTCTCACTTATACTGTTTATTGGTGAAGTGTCAACAGATGTAACATACATTACACTTGCAATTAACACACCCTCCACTGTAATTCCATCTTCACCGGTATTAACATTGTCTATCTGTGCTGTTGCATTACTATTAATTATCTGCATCATGTTATTATCTTTAACATCAACCTTAGCATTAACTTTACATCTTGAATTATTACGCATAATAAGATGTGAGAGTGTGACATCCTCCGACTCAAGTGATATATTTTTTGATGGCGAATATACATCTTCTATAATATCTTTTTCTTTATCCATAAATCCTTTAACATTAAGCTCTAAAACCAGCTCAAGTCCAAGGTCACGCATTTCCCCATCATAATTTGCCTTAGGCTCAACATTGCAGCTTACTGTATTGTATCTGACAAAGCATATCATATCCTGGCTGCTTCCACTTATATCAAGCTTCTCCTCAAAGCTGGCGGTTCCTTCATACCACTGTACCTTAGGTGAATCTGCATCTGGTTCATACATAACAAATGCTGCAAGCTCACCACTTATTACCATTCCTTCATCTGTCATATAACTGTTAACATTTCTTACTGATAAGTCCTCCCACTTTACTTCGCCTATATTCAAATGTCCCGCTGGAAGAGATATATTCTGCCTGATTCTCAGGTTATCCTTCATATTAACGCACATCTCTGTATAAGATAATTTTCTTATCTTTGTCTGTATACTGTTGTCCTGCTCAGTGTCAATTTCACATCCAAACTCTTTCCATTCCTCGCTGTAACAATTTACAACTAAGGTAACTATAGCCCTCACGCTGATTTTTCTTGAATTAATTGACTTTATTGTCAGGTCATCAATTCTTGCGGAACAGCCAAAATTTCCATCACTATGCTCTTCTGGCAGGTTAACATTTTCTGTAAAGTTAATTCCTCCTGTCATTTTAACAGGCACTATAAGCCCAGGAGTATCACTCTTAGCTGAGTACAATAATGCAAAATCAAGATTACCTTTAATCTGGACAGATGAATCTATTACCTTTGCAGAATCTATGTATACATTTCCCCATTCTTTAACTATGGAATCAATATCTGATTTTGAATCTGGCACGTTAAAATCGTCATCAAGTGTAATCTGAAGCTCTTTTGTATATTTTAATCCAGACTGCAATACCTGTTCACTTATAAGCTTCATACTCTTCTCCAATCTGCCTTTTACGGCTTATATTTAATATATGTATGGCTGCAAAATGCATTTACCAATACCATACTATCTATACACAACAACCTTTCCTCTTTTCTCTATCTTAAGAACTATATATGGTGTTGTGCTCACTTTTGCCACCTTTTCATTTTCCCCCGGACCATACAGACTCGTTCCAACATACACTGTCTCATCATCAAGAGTCACTCCACGCACTTTAATACTGTAACCATCAGTCTCCTTAGCACCATATCCAACTGCCATGTACATATATTCATTTGTCGTAAATGTCAGTCTGAATTCCTTTTCTTTCTTCTGATCTATCAGTTCCTTGAGCTTAGCCGGCACATCCGCATCTTCTACCACAGTATAATCTATATTGCTTCCAAGAAGATCCGTATCCGATGGTTCTCTCCTGCATCCTGCCAGAATAACCGCCATCATCATACAAACTGCCACAACTACACCGCACCTGCCTGATAATTTGCCTAACCTCATATTCAACACACAAAAACCCCCGTAATAAGACTTATTACATTCTTATTACAGGGGTATGCCATATATTACACAATTTTACGCACCACTAAACTAATAATCCGCATCTACGCATAATTTTACAGCAGGATTTCCGCTGCCACCCGTGCGTAACCAGCTATGCGGCAAGCTATGCAAAACTTTGCATGACGACTGCTGTGTGGCTCTTAGGGCGGTGTTAGACAAAGCCCTGCATGGTAAACACTAAGCTCGATAACTCGCTAAGTGTTTACACAAGCTAAGCCGCTTGCTAAACGTCCAAGCGAAGCGCGTTTTTAGCAAAGCGGCTTTAATCAGCTTTGTCGTGCCGCCCTTAGAGCCACTAAGCACAAAGGACCAGCAAATTTTGTATAGCTTGCCGCATAGCTGGCTACGCACGGGGGGGGCAGCGGAAATCCTGCCGTAAAATTATTCTTCTTTATACTGCGTAATTCTTAGCTTTAATAACGTCTATTACCTGGTCAACATATTTCTCACATGTCTCCATTGTATCAGCCTCAACCATTACTCTTATAACCGGCTCAGTTCCACTCTCTCTTACAAGGATTCTTCCATCACTTCCAAGAGCATCTGCAACCTTTGCAACCTCTGCCATTACATCAGCATCATTCTGAGTCTGTGACTTGTCATAAACACGCACATTTTTAAGAACCTGTGGATATATGTGAAGAGGTGCCGCAAGCTGCGATAAAGTCTTTTTCTTGGCAAGCATAACCTCAGTCATCTTAAGAGCGGTTATAATTCCATCACCAGTTGTAGCATATTTGCTGAATATTATATGTCCTGACTGTTCTCCACCGATTCTGTAGCCATTCTTGGACATACATTCATATACATATTTATCGCCCACAGCGGTTTTTTCATAGTTAATTCCTGCCACATCAAATGCCTTGTAAAGGCCAAAATTAGACATTACAGTTGTAACAACAGTATTATCAACCAGCTTGTCTCTGTCCTTCATATAACATCCATAAATATAAAGAATATGGTCACCTGTTATGACATCGCCATTTTCATCAACACATAAACATCTGTCTGCGTCTCCATCAAATGCAAATCCTACATCAAGATGTTCTCTCTTAACAAGCTGCTGTAATCCACCTATATGAGTTGAGCCACAGTCTGTATTAATGTTGAGTCCATTCGGAGCTGCATTGATAACATATGTCTTAGCTCCCAGAGCATCAAATATACTCTTTGCAATGCTCCATGCACTTCCGTTAGCAGCATCAAGACCAATTCTTAAATCCTTGAACGAGAATCTTGCAAGACTTATAAGATATCCCATATATCTGTTACGTCCCTCAGTATAATCAACTGTGCATCCAATTCCGTCCTTAACCGCAAACGGAATCTCTCCCATCTCGCCGTCAAGATAAGTCTCTATCTGACCTATGACATCCTCACCCATCTTCTCGCCTTTATCATTAATAAGCTTGATTCCATTATCATAATATGGATTATGGCTGGCACTGATCATAATACCACAATCAAAATCTTCTGTTCTTACAACATACGAAACACTTGGTGTCGTTGTTACATGAAGCAGATATGCATCTGCACCAGAAGCTGTAAGTCCTGCTACAAGCGAATACTCAAACATATAGCTGCTTCTTCTTGTATCCTTGCCTATGACAATCTTAGCTTTGCCATTCTCATGGTTCTTACCATAAAACCATCCTAAGAACCGTCCTACTTTAAATGCATGTTCAACCGTAAGACTTACATTTGCCTCACCACGAAATCCATCTGTTCCAAAATATTTACCCATATCACGCCTCCATGTAATTACATTCCCTCTGGATTATTCTTCTGCCATCTCCACGAATCTGCACACATATCATAAAGATTTTTCCTTGCAGTCCAGCCAAGCTCTTCCTTAGCCTTGCTGGCATCACAATAGTTAACAGGCACATCGCCAGCTCTTCTTGGCTTCATATCATATGGTATCTTAACACCTGTAGCATCCTCAAATGTATGTATAACATCAAGCACTGATGAGCCTTTGCCTGTTCCAAGATTGTATATTTTAAGACCTGGATTTTCTCTTAACTTGGCAACAGCCTTAACATGGCCATCTGCCAAATCAACAACATGAATATAATCTCTTATGCATGTTCCATCGGGCGTATCATAATCCGAACCAAACACACCAAGTCTTGGAAGCTTACCAACCGCTACCTGTGTAATATATGGCATAAGATTATTAGGTATTCCATTAGGATTTTCACCAATCATTCCACTCTCATGCGCACCAATTGGATTAAAGTATCTTAACAGAATAACATTCCATTCATTATCTGCTGCCTGGATATCAGTAAGAATCTGCTCAAGCATCCCCTTGGTACGTCCATACGGATTGGTAATCTCACCCTTAGGGCACTCTTCTGTAATTGGCACAAATGCAGGATCTCCATATACTGTTGCTGACGAAGAAAAGATAATATTCTTAACTCCATGCTCCCTCATTGCTTTAAATAATACAAGTGAACCACCTATGTTATTATCATAATATTCCAATGGCTTAGCCACTGACTCTCCTACTGCTTTAAGACCTGCAAAATGTATACAGCACTCAATATCCTCGTTATCAAATATTGTGTCAAGCAGCTTCCTGTCAGCTATATCACCTTTGTAAAACTTGACCTGTTTGCCAGTTATCTTTTCAACTCGTCTGATTGATTCTTCTGATGAATTGACAAGATTATCTATAACAACAACCTCCTTGCCGGCATTAAGAAGTTCTACTACCGTATGACTTCCTATATATCCAGCACCACCTGTAACCAATATACTCATATTGACCTCCATGATTGATTATTTAATAACAGCAGGATCGCCATATAATGTCTTTAAGTCTTTTTCAAAATAATCATTCTGAAGACCACCATTAAATGACTCTCTTATAACCTGTCCATATATCTTAGAAAAACGCTCAGCTGTATCTCCATACATATGACCTTCCTTATCATAGAAATCATCTGTGTTTCTCTCAAAATATGTCTGATATATACCATTAAAGTTATAATACTCTACTCCAAGCTCATTTGCAATTCCCCTGATATAATCATCAGCCTTCTGGAATCCAATAACTTTCTCTTTTACCGTCTGTGGATCCTGTACAACTGTTGTAAATACTATCTTGATATCACTTTTCCTGCAAAGCTCAACAATTTTTTTTATGTACTGCTTCTGGTCTGTATCGAGCTTGGAATCCTCCCAGTCTATACAGGATGTTGAAGATTTTTTTTCATTCCTGCTCCTGTAGATGAATCCTCTTCCCTTATACTCATCATTTTTATTCATATCAACAACACTTGACGAATAGTGCTTATAAGCTTTAGAGGTCTTCTTCTGTACTGTTTTTCCAATATATTTGTAACACTGCCAGTAATTAGTCCACTTTAAAAATGTTCCTCTGAATTCTTCTTTTAACATCTTATCAGCAAAATAATCAACCTTCATTATTCCCTTTGGATACGCATTATACACTGTATTAAACAGTATGCTCTCGTCGTGCTGGTTCATAAAATACTGATAGTCAATGTCCAGTATAACCATCCTGATATCGCTCTTTTTCTTTGATAACGCATACCTTAATATATGATATGAATCATATAAATACTCTCCACCCATACACATATTCATAACCTGCATATCAAGTTCTTCTCCCAATGTGTATGAATCAATTCCATAGCTTCCATGGGATGCACCGAGAACCAGGCATTCATACTCCTGCTTTTTAGCTTCATAAAACATCGTCCGCGCAAGTCCTGGCTGTGTAAGCATGAAATTAAGCAGCGTATTAAGCAGTATAACCAGTGCTGTAAAAAGTACTGCCAGTGTTATTCTTTTGTGTTTACTAAATAAATTCTTCATAGCTATCCTCTATATTGCCTTATAACACAATCAGAACTGTGCATACATAAATTCAGTAGTAGCTCCTACAAATCCAAATGGAGCTGTCACAAATATAAGCATTATATATACAGCCCATCTTAATACAAGCGGCCGTTTATCAAGCCACTCCCTGACATTGACTCCACGTTCCTTAACAATGCTGAATATAATATGGATAATCAGTGCCACCAACATGACCTTATAATCTCTCATATTCAGTCCCATATTAAGTAAACCGCCATCAAATACTGCAGCGGGATTAAAGTTGATAAAAGTATTGCCAATCGCTTTAAATACTTCTGATGCCGATGTACATGCGTCACACAGCCACCCTATGTTGACAAGTATAAATGTACGGAACATCTTAAATCCTCTCCAGTACCATGAATCACCATTGATATGGCATTTTTCAAGTCCCCTGGCGTAGCATGGCTTAAGGAGATTGCTTACCGCAATTATTATGCCATTGTACAGACCATATATAATATATTTCCAATTAGCTCCATGCCATACACCTACAATAAAGAATATAAGAATATTAGCAAGGCAGATTGGAAGAGTGCGTCCTATCTGTTTTCCAAATTTCTTCTTTGCAAATTTAGAAAATTTTGCAATAGGCTTTGATATAGAAAATGGATAGAAAATGTAATCCTTCATCCATGTACCAAGGCTGATATGCCATCTTCTCCAGAATTCTCCTATTGAATGTGAGAAATATGGCTGTCTGAAGTTCTCATCCATCTTAATGCCAAATATTTCAGCTGCACCTATTACAAGATCCATTCCACCAGCAAAATCACAATATATATATACTGAGTAAAATAGTAATCCTGCTATTATATGTGCCCCTGTATAAATATGAAGATTATTAAGAATCGTTGTCGCAACTATACACGCACGATCTGCAAGAATCAGTTTTTTGGCAACACCCCATAACATTCTCTGTATTCCATGCTCAACATTGACAATATCAAATGAATTGCCTTCTATGAGCTGGCGGTGCAGTTTATCAAACCTTCCAATTGGTCCCTGGAGAAGCTGTGGGAAGAATGATACAAACAATGCAAACTTAAATATATTCTGTTCAGGCTTTACTTTCTTATAATATACATCAATCACATAGCTCATTGTCTGGAACGTATAGAATGACATTCCAAGAGGCATAACCAGGCCAAGCTTACCTATAGATACATCAAGGTGGAACAGCTTAAATACTGAATTCAGGTTACCAAGCGTGAAATTAAGGTATTTCATAAGGAATAAAAGGCCAAAATTAAGCAGCAGACACCATATCAGATATCTCTTTCTTGTCGGTTTGTCCTCACACGTTTCCATCTTAAGTGTAAGGAAATATGTAGTTATAATTGTAAACAGGATATATCCCATATAGCGAACGCCATATGTTGCGTAGAAAACAAAACTAGCTGCCAGCAGAACAATCCACTGGCAGTTTTTAGGTAATATATAATATATAACTGCTGTTATTGCAATCAGTAATAAAAAACCTGCGGAAATATAAGACATAACTAAGCCTCTAGCATTCTCTTTTCACTCCATACTTCAACAGTATAAGAGTTTGATTTGTTGTATCTCTTTCTTAAATCTTTAAGCTGCTTTAAGTATTCCATCGTTACCTTGCCAGACAGCTTTGACTCGCCTTCTGTTCTCTGCTGGAACTTGTAAGGAATCTCTACAACCTTAGAATATGTACCCATAGCAAGCACTTCAACCATAATCTTCCATCCGATTGGCTGAAGATCCGCATTCTCAATAACTTCTCTTCTAAACATGAACAGACCACTTGTTGGATCTGATATCTTACGAAGACAAGGAAGCATCCACTGTCCAATCTTTCTAGCTGTTCCTGATACAAACTTTCTGTACCAGTTAAGTCCGCCATCATCTCCACCAGGAATAAGACGGCTAGGTATACAGAAATCAGCGCCTGACTCCATAGCCTTGTACATATATTTCAAAACTATTGGTGGATGCTGAAGGTCTGCATCCATACAAGCCATATAATCACCCTTGGCAAGTCTGAATCCCTTAAGAACTGCTGTGGCAAGACCACTCTCATTAGTTCTATGCTCCATTCTTACGCCTGGAAAATCTTTAGCAACTTCCATAATAATCTCTGGCGTATTATCCTTACTGTCATCCACAAAGAGAATCTCATAGTCAATTCCCTTGAGTGCATCATCAATCTGTGTAACAAGATTACGTATATTCTTTCCTTCGTTAAATGTAGGTACAACCACTGATAACATGTCGTTTCTCCTTTAATCGTATATGTAATATTAATATTCTATCACTTCAGTAAGCCTTTAAAATTATAATACTTTATCAACATTTTAACAAGCCCTTTTTGCATTATTTACATAAGCCAGCAGTCTGAATTATACCACATGAACAGCAATAATGTCTCTAATGCGATAAATGCTGCTATTATTATCCATCTTAATATGTCCTTTACCAGGCTTCCTCTCATTCTTCCAAGCAAATCGTAGAAACCGATGAATATAACATATGAGCCTATTGTAAATCTGCATGTACTCATAACGTGTGAAGCAAGTGGTACAAGCAGTGAAATTATTCCAAATACCGCCATTGAATAATGCTTCTTTGCCAGCATATATCCATACACAACAAACACACCAA
This sequence comes from uncultured Lachnospira sp., assembly GCA_934359185.1. Classification (GTDB taxonomy): domain Bacteria; phylum Bacillota; class Clostridia; order Lachnospirales; family Lachnospiraceae; genus Lachnospira. The sequence continues at coordinate 76,296 of CAKRLE010000005.1, forward strand.
CACAGAACCATCCCATATAAGTGTATCTAGGCTCTATCTGACCTGTACATGCCTTCCACATAACTCCAAGCACTGGGAAATACTCATCCTCGCGCCATGCAATCTGTACATGTAAGAATGCCCACACATCACCACAGAAGACTCGTAAAAATGCCATATATGTGAAAGTTCCAAGAGGACACACAAGAATTGAAAGCAGGTCTACCGGTTTTTTGATAACCTTTACAATGAATTCCTTCACGCCGGCAAAGCTGACTCTTCCCGGCTGGTAATATCTATACATCTCAATTATAAGCGGAAATACAAGTGTACATCCGACAATTCTTGTTCCACTCGCAAATGCCGCCATAATTCCCGCTGTCAGAAATTTCTTTCTGTTGCAGAAGTAGAAAAACAATGATATGAACATTATAAACATTGCCTCTGTATACATTGAGCTGCAATAGAAAGTATATGGAGCCGCAAACATCAGAAATCCTACAAGAAGCACATCCTTGTTGCATATTCCGCCTAATATCTTCTTCTGTGAGAGACTTTTAAGAGCAGCACCATATGAGCCATCTGATGTTATATCTCTTATATATCTGACTGTTATAAATGCAGCCACATATATACACACGTTAGATACTAACATTCCAACATAATATGTGTCCGCTTTCCAGAATGTTACAGCCTTGACTGCTGCACACACAATAACATACATAGGGAAAAATGCCCAGTTAGCCTGTGGATCATAATCCCATGGGAATGTATATCCATTGTCCACCATGAACTGATACCTCTTGGCATCCCATTCATTCATGAGAAATGAGAATGTCCTGTCAGTCCCCATAATGCCATTATATACCGGCACCATAATAAGCATGAACATCCTTGTTATAAGGAGGATTGCCAGAAGCTGCACAAGTATCTGTGACTTTTCATATGAGTGGTATTTTACAGATTTTGTTTTCATAATCCTACCTAACCTAATATCTTCATGACTATCTGGTAAATCACAGCTGGTATAGCCGCAATAACCGGAAGCATAAACATGAATACTGCAACAGCATTGATAACCTCAAGGTATATGAATACTGCAATGTAACGTAAAGCCGTTGGAACTGTGTATCCCTTGAAATGCTTAAATGTGCCAAACACAACGATAAGTAAAAGCACTGCAACAGATATGAGAAGCCCCTCTTTTCTTCCCTTAGGTTCAAATGTCATGACAATTGTATTTTCCTGTCCTGATGTAGCCTTTACAGCTGTAAATAATCCTGCAACGCCAGTTCTTTCTTTTGAGCTGACCTCTCTGCCATTAACTTCAATCTTCCAGTTATCACTGTAGACTATAGGAATAAGAACCATATTCTCATCAGCCTTGCTGTCAACTGTCATTGTAATTGAATTATTAGTGTAAGATGTCTCACACCTGGCATCTTTCTTAGACTCAACAAAGCTTTCAAACTTATCCATATCAAGTCCTGCCAATGTGACTTCACTTACCTTATTGTACCATGCGTCATCATATTCAACCCTTATGCTTACTGACTCATCATTAAAGCATCCAAGATATACAAGATTATTATTGTAATCTGTGAAATATGCAGTATTATTAACATCTCCAAGTGTTGGTATAGTGACTGCCTTGTCATTGACATATATGTGCATAGAACTTATAAGCCATGAGCTGTTAGCATCTGACTCCCTGTTATTAATATCAACAATATTCATATAGAGAGCTTTATTGCCTGTTACGTCTATGTTATATGTTCTTGTTGTAGCTGTATTGTTACTATGACCCGCAAATCCAGTTACAAGGTCTTCTTTATCTCCTGTAAGAGCCTTATACAGAGCATTGTTAGTCTTAACCCAGTTACCAGACACATCTGCCTTAGTAACAGCCGCACTCACCGAATAAGCAAATGGAAGCACATAATCAGCACTATATAAAGTATAGTCTCCATCACTTCTCACAGGCGTATAGAATTTAGAATCAAGCTCATTGACATTGACAGCCGAAGTAATATGGAACAATGTGTTAGTAAATATTGTTCCACCCGAATCAAGCAGCCAGAGGAAATATTTAGAATAACCCATTCTCTTTGCAAAGCTTTGAGTATCACTCTGTAATGCCGCTGTGAAGCTTGAAAGGGCACTTCTTCTTAATATAAGTGGATAGTTTGCATTAAGGCTTAAATCCGGGTTAATAATCCTGTCTGTAACCGATTCCTCTATATCAAGTCCACTCTTGACCTGATTATCAATCTGGACATAATCGCCATACTGGTAATCCTCATACTCATAGAACTTAGGTGGACCAACAAGTGCATAAGCTGATACAAAAAGCTCAACTGCAACAAGTATAAGAATTTCTGCTGCATTTGTCCGTGAGGATGCCTTAATCCCCTTCATATGCCATCTTATCATAAGTATAAACACTGCAAGATAAAACACTCCTGCAATTAATACATTATTGATTGGAAGCACGTTATAAACTACTATGAATAACAACGCTGCTACAACAGCCATTATTATATTCTTCTTATATGGCTTGAAATCCGCATAGACATCTGTAAAAAGCTTCTGTGCATACTCTGCTGCAACTATTATAAGTGTAAATGTGATTAAGAAACCATTTCTTAATGTATAACCATTATATGAGCCGAAATGCCACATAAGGTTAATTCCCTCAACTGCCATTGGAAGCACCGCTGCAAGAATGAGTATAAGATTAAGATTTCTTCTCTTTTTATCGCTCCAGTATGTCTTTAATCCAATAAATATAACAGCAGCTGCAAACGCAAGACCATACACCATCATCCATCTCTGGAATGCCGCCATTGGACCATCTGTAACAACTGCACTCTTAAGCCAGCCTATATACTGTCCAAGTATATTACCGCCAGCGCCGCCCCTCTGCGAACTGCTAAGCTGCAGCATGACAGGTACTAACACGAACGCAGAAAGTCCAATACCTGCGCCTGTTGAAATTCCAAGATTCCATGCATGATTTTTCCATGTCTTTTTCTCTGAGCCAATAAGTATATATGCACCGCTTACAATAAGAATATATACAACTGACATCGCACTAAGATAATAATTAATAATAAATACAAGTGCGAGCATAAATATATATAAGCCCCTCTTACCAAGGTCAATCATTCTATAAAAGCCAAGCATAAGAAGAGGGAATAATGCCACGATATCCATCCAAGGCGTAAAGCATGAGCCATATAAAAGTGTATAACTTCCAAATGCATACATAAGAGAGAATATAAGCTTTAACCAGTAGCTGAGATTCTTATTCTTATAATTGATAACTGCATACATTGTTACAGCCATAACCATCATCTTCACTATTGTAAGTATTGATATGCTCTCAAGAATCAGATCTCTTGGTATAAGATACAATATAAGATTAAATGGACTTAACATCGAAAATGCTGATATACTCATAGACACATTAGTTCCAAGTGCTGTATACCAGTCAAACCATAAAGATGCCTTACCATGCATCCAGTCCCACAGATGTGCATACAATGGTGCAACCTGCTGCATATTATCAAAATAATCAATTCTGTTACTTCCAAATGGCCATATTCCCTTACTGACCATGATTACAAGCATTGCAACCAATGTAACCAGCCCTGGAATCACATATGGCATAATCCGTGCTGACAGCTTACGTCCTGAATTACTATTACTTTTATTCATATACACCTCATGCATCTAATTCTATACTATATAACGTGTAAACACTGTTATTATTCTCAAAATGTATCTTTACAAGTTCACTGCTTTTAATCATCCCAACATTAAAAGTATAGCTTCCGGCTTCCGTCACACTTCCTATGCAGGTATCTCCCGCATATACATTGACCAGATCACCATTAAAATCTGTAATATCAATGCGCAGCGCGGCATTCTGTGCTTCACTTTCAGTCAGGTAATATACATAAGAATCCTTACCCTTTGACTTAGCTCCTGTCATATCTGCCTTTTCAAAGCCCTGGCCTTTTCTTGCACATATAACATCACCTGTATTAGCTATTGTATTCTCATTACGCTCTATACATATCTCTTTTGTTCCGTATGTATATTTAAGATTGCCAAATCCAGGCCAGTCTGTAAGTTCATGCGTAATATAATACATCTTGTATTCTATTCCCACATCTGGCTTAATACCCCACCATAAATCAAGGCAGTAAAATATGACTAATGCTGCACAGATGACATATAATATCACCTGTGCACACATGTTACGTTTTCCTGTTTTGTTGTTCTTCAATCTAAGCCTCCAATGTCACATCAGACATGTGTAACTATGCAAGTTGCCTTACCATTAATTGTAACATTTCTCTTTGCAGCACTTACAAAGAAGCTCTCTCCTGCCTTGAATGACACAGCCTCTGTGTAATCATCTGTCTGGATTGTTCCCTCACCATCAATCACAACTATTGATATAAATGAGGATTCATCCATCTTTATTCTGGCTTCGTCCTTGATTTCATACTTGAGACATTCAAAATATTTGCACTGTACCAATCTTTCAAGTTCATAATGCTCATTAGTCTCTAATACTACCTCACATGTCTTATCCTTCTCATAAGCATTAGTATCCACAACATCCAATGCCTTTGCCACATGAAGCTCTCTTGGATTGCCGTATTTATCTCTTCTGTCATAATCATACATTCTGTATGTGCAGTTAGAATTCTGCTGAATCTCGCAGATAATGATACCGGCTCCGATTGCGTGGATTGTTCCAGCCTTAACCATGACAACATCGCCCTTCTTAACTTCAATCTTGTTAAGAACATCTGTTATTGTGTTATCTGCAATTCTTCTCTCTATCTCTTCCTTAGTAACAGACTTTGATAATCCACAGTACAGATAAGAACCTGGGTCAGCATCCACAACATACCACATCTCATTCTTACCATACTCGTTCTCATTCTCCAATGCATACTCATCACCTGGATGAATCTGGATAGAGAGTGCCTGTTTTGCATCAATAAACTTTATAAGAATAGGAAATCTGTCCTGAGCCTGGCATTTCCAGCCTAATCCTTCTTTGCCTATTATAGAAAGATAATCATTAAACAGCATTCCTCTGTATCGTCCATTCGCTATACGGCTTGGACCATCTGGATGTGCTGATAATTCCCAGCTCTCCGCAATAATGTCATAATCACATTTCTTGCCAAACACAGTTCTAAGCTTAGTTCCACCCCACAGATTATCCTTGAATGCCGGGTCGAGCTTGACAATTGGATTAGCATTTTTATCTATCACATAATTAAATTCTGAATCATCATCATTGTAAATCTTAACTGTATCACTCTCTGATATATTTTCACCAATTGATACCTCTATAATGACAACATTCTGGTCTGTCTTATTAGCAATCTTATGCTTAGTGCCTACTGGCAGAAATACACTTTCAAATTTGTGGTAATCTCTTGTCTCTGTATTAATTGTTATAGTAGCTGTTCCTTCTACCACAGACCAATGCTCACTTCTAAGCTCATGCTGGTGCAGATTCATGCTCATGCCAGGGAATACTGTTATCTTTTTAACAGAGTATTTCTCTGAATATGTCAGGAGCTCATGTATACCCCATTCTCTGTATGAAAGTCTGTTGAAATCAAAATACTCCTCATACCTGTCAACATTCTGTTTCATTATCTCTTTGATATCTTCTACATGGTTCTTAGACGAAACATAGACAGCATCCTCTGTATTAACCACTACTATATTAGATAAATCATTAGTAATAACAAGGTGTCTCTCTGCGTTATTGATAACTGTTGTATCATTGCAGTTATTCTTGATAACAAGCTCAGAATGGTTGATTGTATTAAGCTCATCAACATCATCAACTGTACCAATATCTTTCCACTGGAAAGTGCCTTTGACAACCTTTAACTTATCTATCTGCTGATATATAATCTCCTCGATACTTCCAGTAGGAATATCTTTCATGACAGCTTCAGAGAAACGTATTGCTCTTCTCATAGCTGGAACTTTTCTCTTGGCAGCCTTGCATGAATTAAATAACTTCTGGTTGATTTTTTTTGTCTTGTTGATAAGATCGCCAACTCTGTATACATACATTCCACTGTTGAGAAGTCCCTCTGCGCCATCTACTATCTCTGGCAGAATCTCTAATGACTTCTTCTTTGCGAATCCTACAACATCCTCATTTTCACTGATTATACAATCATACGATTCTTTAATGTTTTCTGACGGCTCAATTCCAAGTGCAACGATATTGCCTTCCTTGGCAAGTTCCTTACATCTAAGAATTGCATCCTTGTATCCAGTGCCTTCAATTATATGGTCAGCTGTTACTACAAATACTAATTCAGACTGGTTGCAGAACAGATTAGCAAGCATGATAGCTGCCGCTGTTCCCTTTGGTGTATTTTCCAGAATAAGTCTGTATTTCAGGCTCTGAAATACCTTCATCTGACCATTGACAATATTTTTATAGCTTTCCTTGGTAACGATAATAAATTCGTCACAAAATGGCATGTTGCGGACAATTGTCTCCTGCAACATGGAACGTCCCTCTTTAATGTTCATAAACTGCTTGGGGTAATTTTTTCTGGAAAGCGGCCATAAGCTGTCTCCACTACCTCCGGCTAATATAATACATCTCATGAGATAAAATCCTCCATGTGGATAACCGTAACTTGTTCCCTTAATATAAATTAATTTGAGTTAACATTTGCATTATTTCCTGTATTAGAACCAGCTCCACCTGCGGCATTATTTCCTGCGTTTGAACCAGCTCCGCCTGCGGCATTGTTTCCTGTATCAGAACCAGCTCCACCTGCGGCATTATTTCCTGCGTTTGAACCAGCTCCGCCTGCGGCATTGTTTCCTGTATTAGAACCGGCTCCGCCTGCGGCATTGTTTCCTGTATTAGAACCAACTCCACCTGCCGAATTGCCTCCTGTATTAGAATTTCCACCTTGTTCTGGTTTTAATACATTTGCAGGTGCTGTTGTTGTCTCTTTAGCTGCCGTAGTTGCCTCTGTCGGCTTCTGCGTTGGTTTAGCAGTCTGCGCCTCTGTTGATGGCTGTGTTGGAGCCTCGGTAGGAGCAGCTGTTGTGCTTATATTCACATCAGGCTGCGGACCACTCTGTGGTCTTCTTGGAGCGGCTGTTGTTGTAGTCTCCTCCTCTGTTGTTGCTGCCTCTGTTGAAGCCTTAGTAGAAGCTGCAGGAGTTGTCTTTGTGGCTGTAACTGATGCCTTGGTTGTCTGTGAATTGCCATTATCCTTATTATGACCAGAAACGACCATAACTACCACAATTACAACAATAAGAACTACTGCGGCAAATACACCGACTATAACACCTTTAAGCTCTTTCTCTGTTAATCTTAATCCGCCGATTGCATATTTTTTCTTATCTGCAGATGATGGTCTTACAGCCTTCCTGACTGGCTTCTCATCATCTAATATATCAATATCATCTTCATCATCATAATCTGAGTCTGAATAATCATCTTCTGATGATACTGGAGCTGCTGCCACAGCATCGCTTTCATCTGCAAGAGCATCTTCATTCTCATCTGCATTCTCAGCTTTGATAGGTGCATATGCAGCAAGGATTCCATCTCTCATAGATGCAATCTCACTTGTTATAAAGCTTGAATCAATATCCATGATTGACTCAATCTCATCTACAGAATATCCCTCATAGCAATATAGAAGATATATTATCTTTTCTCCGATTGTAAGTGATGCGAAACATCCCTCTTCATTATCAAAGCCTGTATCAGTAAGAAATGCCTCATTAAATTCAGCGCTCGCCTCTCCTAAATCGTCATCATCTTCTATTGAGTCATAGTTATATTCCTTCTGCTCTATCTCATTAGAGAATATCTCATCCTCTCTGTCACATACAACCTTATATAACTCCTTAGTTGCCTCTCTTGCCATCCACAGATGGATATCGCATTCTTCAGAATCATATTCAGGCATATTCTTATATGCCTTGATAAAAAGATGCTTTGTAAGCTTCTCCTTCGTTTCATCATCATCGTATATAAATGCTGTCAGATTATATATCTCATCATATAAAAGCTCTATAATCTTTCTATAAGCATCCTTGTCGCCCTTCTTAGCTTTCCTGATATATGTATCAAGTTCATTCTTCTTTGACATAACAGCCCTCTTTCTTTATTGCTTCAACAAGCAAGACACTAATTCAGTTCTTCTTCAGCCATTGCCAATGCAGCTGCAATAACCTTATCCATGTCATAATATTTGTAAGCCCCAAGTCTGCCTCCAAATATAACTTTGCTTTCTTTTCTGGCTAAATCCGCGTACATAAGATACAGCTCACCATTCTTCTTATCATTAACCGGATAGTATGGCTCGTCGCCCTTTTTCCATTCACTTGAGTACTCTCTTGATATAATAGTTGTCGGCTGCTTGCCATATTCAAAATGCTTATGCTCAATTATTCTTGTATAAGGAACTTCCTTGTCAGTATAATTAACAACCGCATTTCCCTGATAGTTCTCCATATCAAGTTCTTCTGTCTCAAATCTCACAGAACGATATTCAAGCACGCCAAGCTTATAATCATAAAATGCATCTATCGCACCTGTATATATTATTTTATCTGCCAATCCATCAAGCTCCTGCCTGTTGGCAAGATAATCTGTGTCCAGTCTCACATCTGCCTTAGAAAGCATCTGTTCTATTATACGAGTATAACCTCCAATTGGTATGCCCTGAAATCTGTCATTGAAATAATTATTGTCATATGTAAATCGTAATGGAAGTCTCTTAATTATAAATGATGGCAGTTCCTTGCAATCACGCCCCCACTGCTTTTCTGTATATCCCTTGATAAGCTTCTCATATACATCTTTACCTACAAGCGATAACGCCTGCTCCTCAAGATTCTTAGGTTCTGTTATCCCAAGCTCATCAATCTGGTCTGCTATAATCTTCTTAGCCTCAGCAGGTGTCACAATATTCCACATCTTGCTGAATGTGTTCATGTTAAATGGAAGATTATACAACTCATCCTTATATCTTGCTATTGGTGAATTAATATAGTTATTAAATTCTGCAAACTCATTAATATAATCCCATATAAATTTGTCAGAAGTGTGAAAAATATGTGCACCATACACATGAACATTAATTCCGCTGGATTCTTTCGTATATATATTGCCGCCAATGTGGTTTCTCTTGTCTACGACAAGACATGTCCTGCCCTTCTTAGCCGCCTCATTAGCAAACACTGCTCCATACAATCCTGCACCAACTATTAAATAATCATATTTACTACTCATATCATTCCTCTTATAATCAGCCCTGACAGGCAATAATTTTCAATCCTTGAATCATTATATTATACCAATTATTTATTGTCGTTGTAAATAGTGTTTATTCTCAATCATAATATTTCTTAAAATATACTCTGTTAAATATTATAAATGTATCATTAAACACTTTCATAATATCCTTAATCCCGATACGTTTACTGTCCTTGGCACGCACATACTGCAATCTGACCGGCATCTCTTCAATCTTATATCCCCTTCTGTTAAGTGCCACCAAAAGCTCTATATCGTATGCAAACCCAGAAGTCCTGACAAGATGGGCAACTGATTTCAATGCATCCGCATTGAAAAGTTTAATTCCTGTCTGTGTGTCCTGCACCTTTAAGTGAAAAAGCACAACAAGCATTATGTAATATCCTATACTTATAATCTTTCTTTTGAGTGGATAATTTATGTGTGAATCTCTATGAAGCTTGCAGCCAATAACCACATCCGCATTTTTCTGCTCCATGCATTCAATATAATCCTTAAGCTGGTCTGGTGGAAGCTCTAAGTCTGCATCAAGAAATGCTATGTAATCTCCTGCTGCCTCGGCAACACCAGCTATAATTGCCGCCCCTTTTCCATGATTCTTATCAGAGGATACCATCTTAACTCTGCTGTCATCTTTAGCTGCTCTTATTATCTCTGCTTTGGTATTATCTCTGCTGCCATCATTAACAGCTATAATCTCAAGTTCTGGTGCAAATGCTGATACTATGTCCAGAGTCTTCATTATACTGTTGTAGATTAACGCCTCCTCATTGTAGGCTGGCATAACTATGGAAAGTCTATAATTCATTACGTTGTTCCTTCTACATATTTACACTGCAGTCCGCTGTTCTCCACTCTGACGGCGTGCTTCGCACTTGTCAATCGTGGACAGCTCTTGCATGGTAAACACTAACCTCCTTGCGTCGCTTCGCTCCTGGCTCGGTAAGTGTTTACACAAAAACGACAGTAAAGAAGTCATCCTCTCTACTGTCGTAATAAAATGCCGGCAACGGGAATCGAACCCGTATGGGATTATAAGTCCCGCAGGATTTTAAGTCCTGTGCGTCTGCCAGTTCCGCCACACCGGCCTGCTAACAATAATAGATTGTAGCACATATTACATCAGTAAGCAAGCTGATTATTTTTCATCAAAGTTGATTCTTTCCTCTTCAACAACTAATGGCCTGTTCATAAGCCTCTTATTCATGCTGAGAATATATTCTCCCATAAGACCTATGAAGAAAAGCTGTAATGAACCAAGGAATGAAACAAGAAGGATAAGTGGCACCATACCTGCAGTAAATCTGTCCCAGTACACAAGCTTTAAAATAAAATAAATAATCGCAACAATTATGCTTACTGTGGCACAGATTGCCCCTAAAAATGTTGCAAGACGAAGCCCTATTTTAGTATATGATGTAAAACTTAACATAGCCGCATCATACAATGTATAGAAGTTATTATGTGTCTTTCCTGCTCTTCTCTGCGCCTGTGTATACTCAATCTCAGTCTTCTTAAAACCAAGCTCTCCAACAATTCCCCTTATGAATGGAATAGGGTCTTTCAGGTCACGAAGCACCTGGACGAATGACTTGTCATATAATCCAAAACCTGTAAAATGCTCTATCTGTTCAACGCTTGACATCTTCTTGATAAGCTTGTAATAGCATGAGCGGAGGAAATACATTATCCTGCTCTCCTTGCTTGAGCTCTTGATTGCACACACAATCTTAAAGCCTTTCTCCCACTCAGCAACAAGTCTTGGAATGACATCTATAGGATCCTGGAAATCTGCGCACACAGGAATTGTACAATCGCCTGTAGTCTGCAAAATTCCATAATATGGCGAGTTAAACTGTCCAAAATTCTTAGCGTTAAATATCGCCTTAATCTTAGGATTAGAGGCACATAACTGTCTTAACTTCACTCTTGTTGTATCACTTGAATCGTTATCTATGAATAATATCTCATAATCATACTGTGGAAGATCCTTTGCAAACATTGCAATAATTGCCTCACTCAGAGGCACAACATTTTCTTCCTCGTTATAACATGGAACCATTATACTTATCTTTTTCATCGCTAATCTATCCTTTCGTCAGATGACTTCTCCACCAGCCAACTGTCTCTTCAATTCCCTGCTCAAATGTATATATCGGTGTAAATCCAGTATCTTTCGTAAGCTCATTGATATCTGCACACAGATGCATAACCTGCTTGTCCGAATATGGAATATCTCCAAATCCAATCTCCACATCATTGCCGACAGCACCCCTTATAAGATTAATATAATCCTTCAGCGGTCTTGCCATACCACCTCCAAGGCAGTACACCTTTCCATCAACACCACCATCAGCAAGCATCATAAATGCTCTTGCTGCATCCTTGGAATACAGATAATCCCACATCTGTTCACCCTTAGTACATGAAGGCTTCTCACTGTTCATAAGCTTGATGATAGTAGATGAAACCATTGTCTTATCGCCATCATATGGACCATATACACTAAGAATTCTTGTCCATATATGTCTTATTCCCTTCTGCTGGCATGCAATACGAGTCATCTGTCCTGCACAAAGTTTGGCAATTCCATACCCATTTTCAGGAAATGCCGGCACAGATGCATTAAGTTCACCCTCAAACCGTCCATATTCAGCCTGTGACCCCGCACCTATAAAAGTATTACATCCTAACTCATATGCAGCATCAACCGCATCAAGTGCATACTTCACATTGTTATTCTGCAGATACATATTATTACGGCTGTCGCCAAATGTTCCATCCCACGCAAAATGATAGAACACATCTGCTCCACCTTCTATAAGCGAAGGAAGCTTATCCAGCTCTTTCAGGTCACAGTACACAACCGATACATGCTCTGATTCCTTTATTCTGTCTGCTCTGGCTGAACCCGGTCTTACAACCGCAACAACGTCAATTCCATTATCAGACAGACATTGTATAAGAGCCATTCCGACAGCACCTGTAGGTCCCGTTATAACTGCTTTTTTCACTATAATCCTCCATTATGACAATGGCTTTATAATCATATTACTGTAGAACTCATCCCTGTCAAGGAATGGTCCAAGATCTTCCAGTGGTGGTGATACAAGTGTTCCATCTGGAAGTCTCTTTGTCGCTGATTTAGGCTCAAAATTCTGCTCTGTCGATACAAATATCTCACATATTGCAGGACCATCTACAGCAAGTGTATCTTCTATCGCCTTGCCAAGATGCTCATTACCATCACAGCTAAAATATGGATATCCATATGCAGGTGCAAGCTTGCTCATATCTGGGAAACTAAGATCTCCACTCTGAGGACCTATACCAACAAAATGCTTATTAAACAGATTAGTCTGTGTCTGTCTTATTGAATGATATCCCTGATTATTAATTATAAATATCTTGATTGGCATCTTGTGATGAATAATCGTCTGTAATTCCTGAATATTCATCTGTATGCTTCCATCACCTGTCACAAGAATAACATCATCTATATCCTTGCCAAGAGAATGTCCATATAAAGCCTCGTCTCCAAACTCGGCAACAACGGCGCCAATCGCTGCAGGCAGGTCATATCCCATAGATGCAATCGCAGAATTAATGATAAATCTCTGTCCCTTTTTGATAACATATCCGTGGCTTCCAACTACGCACGCAGAACCATTACCAACAACTGTAACCTGGTTCTCATGTAATCTTGTGCTTAATTCTTTGATAAATGCATACACATTAGTATGATTTTTATCCTCATAATGTTTAGGAAGCACAACCGGATACTTAGCTTTCCAGTCCTGACATCTCTTAACCCAGTCAGATTTCCCAGATAATGTATCCTTAAACTCACCAGCCTCTTTCATCTTAGTAAGCTTTGCCAGTAATTTTTCTAATAATTCCTTTGCGTCTGCCCATACTGGCATATCAACGTGGAGTGTAGGCTTCTTTAACTCAGCCTCATCCACATCGTTCATAATCACATAGGCTTCTCTTGCCCATGTTGTCCAGCTGTAACCAACCTGTCTTATGCTTAATCTGTTACCTACTGCAAATACAAGGTCAGAGTTCTGCACCGCAAAATTACCAGCCCTGTCGCCCATAATTCCGCCACGTCCGACATAATATGGATGCTCGTCATATATAGCGTCAATACTGTCCCAGCATGTTGCAACAGGGATTCCAAGAAGTTCTACAACCTTAGTAAAGCTGTCATATCCGCCAGATATTCTTATTCCGTTACCAGCATAGAATACAGGTCTCTCGGCATTTTTAATCTTATCAATAATCTCGTCCACAACATCATCTGATACATGTGGCGCAAGAATTTCTTCACACTCATCCGGATTAAATCCTCTAAGCTCATCTGTCTCTACATAGCCGCCCTGAACATTAAGAGGTATATCAAGCCAGCATGGACCTGGTCTTCCATGTGTAGCTACATACAATGCCTTTTCAAGGCAGTATCTTATATCAAGAGGATTAACAATCATCTCGGCATACTTTGTCATAGCTGCAGCAGACTTAGTTATATCAAACTCCTGATCCCCCATGGCTCTGAGGGGAAGTCCTGTGCTTCTTGCTGTAGTGTCATACCTTACCTGGCCAGACAATACAAGCATAGGAATAGAATCAAGATAGCCGCCGACAACTCCTGTCATTGCATTAGTACCACCCGGACCAGTTGTCACACATAATGCAGCAATAGTATTATGAATTCTCGCATAACTTTCTGCGGCAATAGCGCACGCCTGCTCATGATGATTGTATACACATGTCAGCCCTTCCTGATGACCGAGACTGTCATTAAGATGCATGGCTCCACCACCAGTAACTGTAAATGCATGTGTTATTCCATTATCAACAAGAAATTTAGAAACGTAATCAGATACCTTAACCTTCATAATTATCTCCTTTACCATATGGAAATATATGTTTAAATGTTACTTTTTCCCAAAAGCCCATAACTTATTCATAAAGAAATTGATTGGGATATTGATTATAAGATTGATAATAGGCGCAATCATCTTGTTCATTCCAAGCAATGATACCCACAGATACAGGAGTATATTATTCAGAATCAGACCTGTAAATCCATATGAACAATATGTTTTGAATAATGCCGCCCATATATTTCTCTTTTCTCCGTTTCCTGCAGCAAATACATATTTGTTATTCCAGTAGAAAGACCATAGAACACTGAGAAGGAAAGAAACTACATTTGCAATGAAATAATCAACCTTAGGAAACAATCCCGCTCTCTGAAGAATCAAAAGTGTCACAGCGTATAATGCATATGAAACAATAGTATTAGATACACCTACAAGTCCAAACTGTAAAAATTCTTTGAATGTCTGCCTTGTTTTATCTGTGAGGTCCTTTTTTAATATCTTGAATAGTAATTCAACGCACCACATGTATATTTTTTCAATTATGTTATATACCTTACTCAAACTTATCCTCCATGGCATATGCCCTTTTACAATCAGCTAATGGATTCACCCTTGCAGAGACTTGAATCCCTGTCAGAATGAATCCATTGGCAATTACTGATTAACAGCTTCTTTAATTGTCTTTGCCATATAATCTATCATCTCGTCTGTCATTCCTGGATATACACCAACCCAGAATGTATCCTTCATAATTCTGTCAGTTGTCTCTAATCCACCGACAATTCTGTATCCCTCGCCTGTAGCTCTCATCTCATCAAAGCAAGGATGCTTTGTAAGATTACCTGCGAACAGATTTCTTGTCTGTACGCCGTGGCTCTCAATATACTTAACAACAGCGCCTCTGTCGATACCTTCCCTTACTGTTATAAGGAATCCAAACCAGCTTGGTCTTGAATTCTCACATGCAACAGGAAGAATAACCTTATCTTCAATATCAGCCAGAGCTGCTTTTAATCTGTCAAAATTATGTCTTCTTCTCTCAACGAACGATGGGAACTTCTCAAGCTGCGCACAGCCTACAGAAGCCTGCATATCTGTAGCTTTAAGGTTATATCCGAAATGTGAATATACATACTTGTGGTCATATCCTAATGGAAGCTCACCATACTGCTTGTCAAACCTGTGTCCGCAAAGATTGTCCACGCCTGATGGACATACGCAGTCACGTCCCCAGTCTCTGAATGAGCGTATGCACTTGTTAAGAAGTGGGTTATCAGTATATACAGCACCACCCTCACCCATTGTCATATGATGTGGTGGATAGAAGCTGCTCGTTCCGATATCACCAATTGTACCTGTAAACTTCTCTTCGCCATCAATTGTGTACTTAGAACCAAGAGCATCACAGTTGTCTTCTACAAGCCAGAGATTGTGCTTATCACAGAATGCCTTAACAGCTCCAAGGTCAAATGGATTGCCAAGTGTATGTGCAATCATTATAGCCTTTGTCTTATCAGATAATGCTGCCTCAAGCTTAGTAACATCTATGTTGTACTGTGGAATTGTAACATCAACAAATACTGGAACTGCACCATACTGTATAGCTGGTGTTACAGTTGTTGGGAAACCTGCCGCAACAGTGATGACCTCGTCACCTCTCTTAATTCTTCTCTCTCCGAGAAGTGGTGATGTAAGTGCCATAAATGCATTAAGGTTAGCTGAAGAACCTGAGTTAACTACTGATACATACTTAACACCAAGATACTCTCCAAGCTTCTTTTCAAATTCATCTGTATATCTTCCTGCTGTAAGCCAGAATTCAAGTGCGCTGTCAACAAGATTCATCATCTCTTTGCTGTCATACACACGGCTTGCATAAGATATTCTGTCGCCTTCCTTATACTTCTTCTGGTTATGATACTTCTTGCAGTACTCGTCTACCATTGAAAGTATCTCTTCTCTTGCCTGTGACTCAGTCTTATTATCGAACATTGTTTCCTCCTAATTGAAAAACTCTTTGATTTCTTTATCCATACATGCCACAACATCTCCTCCTGCGGCATAAACCTTAGACCATTCTACCGACTTTTCTATAGCCGTTTCAAAATTCCATCCAGGCTTCCATCCAAATGTAGTTTTAAGCTTAGAGCAGTCAAGCTTAAGGAAATTAGCCTCATGTGGACCACCATCAAACTTGTCAATCCATTTAAGCCCGTCACCCCATTTGTTGCAGAATGTATCCACAAGATTGCCTGTTGTAACGCAGTCACTCTCATCAGGACCGACATTATAGAATCCGGCATACTTCTTGTCCTTGTACTGCTCCATTGCAATCATAAGGTATGCTGCTAATGGCTCTAATACATGCTGGTATGGTCTTGTCGAATGAGGATTGCGGACTATAATGTCTGTTCCAGCCATCGCAGCTCTCACACAGTCAGGAACAATCCTGTCATTGGCGAAATCGCCACCGCCAATTACATTACCGGCTCTTGCTGTTGATACAGCAACATCCATATCATTAAAAAACGAATTGATATAACTGTGTGTAACAAGCTCTGAACATGACTTGCTGTTAGAATATGGATCATATCCGTCAAGCGGCTCATTCTCTCTGTAGCCCCATGCCCACTCATTGTTTTTGTAGACCTTATCTGTCGTAACATTAAGAAATGATTTAACACATGGGTTCAATCTGACACATTCGCATATGTTAACAGTTCCCATAACATTAGTTTCATACGTGTATACAGGGTCTTTGTATGAATCTCTTACAATCGGCTGTGCTGCCAGATGAAGTACTATCTCAGGCTGCGCCTCCTCAAACACCTGCTTTAAATGCGCAAGATCACGGATATCTCCTATAACCGAATTCATATGTCCCTCAATATCTGCTATTGAAAACAGATTGGGATTAGTCGGTGGGTTAAGTGAATATCCTGTTACCTCTGCACCCACGTTGATAAGGATTCTGCATAACCAGCTTCCCTTAAATCCCGTATGGCCTGTTATAAGAACTTTCTTTCCCTTATAAAATGATAAATCCATCTTAAGTCCTCATTTCTGCACCAATGTGCTTCTTAGTCCCAATTCTTCCATGGTGCCTTGCCTGACTGCCAGAGTTCTTCGAGCTTTTCCATCTCTCTCTTAGTATCCATGCACTGCCAGTAACCATTGTGAATATAAGCCTTTAACTCTCCAAGCTCTGCACACTTTTCAAGCGGCTTCTTCTCAAATACTGTTGAATCACCATCTATAAAATCAAATATCTTTGGTTCTAAAACCATGTAACCCGCATTAATACGGCTTCCGTCTGATGTCTGTTTCTCTCTGAATGAGTTGATTGTATTGTCTCCATCAATATCAAGAACACCAAATCTCTGACCTACTGTAACTGCTGTCATAGTTGCAATCTTGCCGTGTGACTTGTGAAACTCTACAAGGTCATTGATATTGATATCACATACACCATCTCCATATGTGAGCATAAATGTCTCATCACCTACATATGGCTGGATTCTCTTAACTCGTCCACCAGTCATTGTATTAAGTCCTGTATCTACAAGTGTAACCTTCCAAGGCTCAGAGAAGTTATTGTGGACTGTCATCTGTCCACCCTTAGTAAAGTCAAATGTAACATCTGAATTGTGGAGTGCATAATCAGCAAACCACTCCTTTATAACATACTGCTTATATCCACAGCAGATTATAAAGTCATTATATCCATAACTTGAATATTCTTTCATGATATGCCACAGAATTGGTTTGCCACCTATCTCTATCATTGGCTTTGGCTTAAGATGACTCTCTTCGCTTATTCTTGTTCCAAAACCGCCTGCTAATAATACAACCTTCATCTTAAATACCTCTCCAATATTCTAATGTTTCCTTCAATGTAGTTTCTAACTTAATCTCAGGAACCCAGCCAACTGTATTCTTAATCTTAGTTATATCCGGCTCAATGATTGGAACGTCAACTGGTCTTAACTTATTCTTATCAACTTCAACTTTAATATCCACAGATGACTGCGATACTATCATATCAAGTATTTCCTGTATAGCTATGGCATGTCCTGTTCCTACATTGTAAGTTTCACCCTTGACGCCACCCTTGACAAGCATCGCATAAGCCCTTACAACATCCCTTACATCTGTAAAGTCTCTCCTGGCACTCAGATTGCCCACATAGATTACAGGCTCAGTAAGACCTTTTTCTATATCTGCTACCTGCTTACAGAAATCTGCCACAACGAACATCGGAGTCTGGTTAGGACCGATATGGTTAAACGCTCTAACCATCATGATATCGAGATCATAAGCATCAGAATATATCCTGCCCATCATGTTCTGACATGACTTAGTAGCTGCATATATATTACCCGGACGCAGAACATTATCCTCAACTATTGGGCACTCTTTGGCCCTGATATGTCCATATTCCTCGCCAGAGCCTATAAGAAGCACTCTTGGCTTGTAATCAAGCTGTCTCACTGCATCCAGCAGATTGGCACACCCCTTGATATTAACATCAATTGTAAGCCCCGGATTCTTCCATGAATAAGCAACAGATGACTGTGCCGCAAGATGGAATATATAATCAGGTCTCAATTTTCCTAAAAGCTCTGTAATCTGATTGATGTCAAGAATATCAAGATTATATACTCCGACATTATCCAGACTTAAATTCTCTTTTTCAGTCTTGGTAACATCAACTTCCATCCCCTGATTATCTACAAGTTCTCTCACAAGATATGGACCTACGAAACCGCCACCACCAATAATTAAAGCCTTCATCAACGCCTCATTCCCACACTGTTAATATTACAGCTGTGACACTTTCATCTCTTTTTCAACAAGTTCAAGGTCATTCTTAACCATTCTCTCTACAAGCTCCTGGAAAGATATCTCTCTCTTCCATCCAAGCTCAGACTCAGCCTTTGCCGGATTACCGATAAGAAGCTCTACCTCTGCTGGTCTGAAGAACTTAGGATTAACTGATACTACAACCTTGCCTGTTGCCTTATCCTTGCCTACTTCATTAACACCTTCACCCTCGAATTCAACATCTATTCCTGCTGCTGCAAATGCTGTCTTTGCAAATTCTCTTACTGTTCTTGTCTCATTAGTTGCAATTACATAATCGTCTGGTTCATCCTGCTGAAGTAAAAGCCACATAGCCTTAACGTAATCCTTAGAGTGTCCCCAGTCACGCTTTGCATCCATGTTACCAAGTTCTACATGGTCTAATAAACCAAGCTTGATTCTTGCTACTGAATCTGTAATCTTTCTTGTAACGAATTCCTTGCCACGTCTCTCTGACTCGTGGTTGAAAAGAATTCCTGAGCATGCATACATATCATAGCTCTCTCTGTAATTCTTAGTAATCCAGTGTCCATAGAGCTTTGCAACTCCGTATGGGCTTCTTGGATAAAATGGTGTTGTCTCATCCTGTGGAATAGCCTGAACCTTACCAAACATCTCGGATGTCGATGCCTGATAAAAACGGCACTCCGGCTTAACCATTCTTATAGCCTCAAGCATGTTAGTAACACCGATAGCATCGATATCTGCTGTTGTACATGGTGTATCCCATGATGTAGCAACAAATGACTGGGCAGCAAGGTTATATACCTCATCAGCCTGTGAAATCTTCATCGCATTGATAAGTGATACAATATCCTGCATATCTGCATAGATAAACTTAATCTTATCCTTGATATGGTCTACATTGCCATAATCAACAACGCTCTTTCTTCTCATAAGTCCATATACATTGTAGCCCTTCTCAAGAAGAAGCTCTGCTAAATATGAACCATCCTGTCCTGTTATACCTGTTATTAATGCATTTTTCATACTCTTATTAAATCCTCCACGATTTATAAATACTGTGTTTTACCTGTCTCTCTTAACTTGGCAAGTACCTGCTTAATCTCTCCTGCATTTTCCTTAGTTGATATAAGTGTTGCATCCTTAGTATCCACAACAATAATATCTCTTAAACCAACAGTTGCGATTAATTTGTCTGCACCTTCAATTACGCAGTCCTTAGTATTAACAGCTACTACATTACCATTAATAACATTGCCTTCGCTGTCGTTCTCTTTGATTCTTCCGACTGCCAGCCATGAGCCAACATCATCCCATCCGAAATTTCCTGCAAATGTATATATGTCAGAAGCTTTTTCCATGATTCCATAGTCTACCGACTGAGATTCAAGCTCTGGGAACTCCTTCTCAAGAGTACTCTGATAGCTGTCAGTTCCAACGCTGTCCTTAATTTTCATAAGGCCATCATATGTTGATGTCATATAAGCCTTAAAGCAGTCAAGGATTGTAGATACCTTCCATACAAACATTCCTGAATTCCACAGATATGTTCCCTCTGCCAGATATGACTTAGCGGTCTCTAAATCCGGCTTCTCAACGAAGTTCTCAACTGGGAAGCTGCCATAGTCTGCCGCATCCTTGCTGTACTTGATATATCCGTATCCAGTCTCTGGATAATTAGGTGTGATACCTACAGTAACAAGGTTATTTCCCTGTTCTGCCATCTGGCATGCCTGCTCAAATGTATCTTTAAATATATCATTATTCTTGATAAGATGATCCGATGGAAGAACAATCATAACTGCATCATCATACTTCTTAGCCACATGGACAGCTCCAAGTCCTATACATGGTGCTGTATTTCTTCCAATTGGCTCACAGAGTATATTTTCCTCTGGAAGTCCTGGAAGCTGTTCCTTGACTAATTCTCTATAATTAGCATTCGTTGCAATATACACATCGCTGATATCAACTAATGGGCTTATTCTTTCTACTGTTAACTGAATCATTGTCTTACCATCATCTGTTAATGATAAGAACTGCTTAGGAAGGTTTACACGGCTTCTTGGCCAGAATCTCTCACCTTTTCCCCCTGCCATAATTAACGCTGTTTTCTTCATGATAATTCTCCATTTCTTATGAAGTTTATAGTTTCAAACATGAAAATAGGCGCACTATCCCAGTACACATATTTTGTAAAATTATATATCCTATTCCCCCCGTTGTCAATCACTGGTCAACCGCTTTATATTGAGGGGAGGGGGGGACGCCAGCCTGGTGTGTGTATATAACTCTCAGGCACGCTCCCGCTAACCTCGGACGCAGCGGTACTAAGGTGCCTGAAATACGTCACCTAAGTACCGGCGTCCTCAGATTACCTGAGAGTTATATACACACACCAGGCTGGCTCACACCTCTCATCCTCTACGCAAAGCGGTTGTGCGGCTGCGCCGCATACACCGCTACTCACGCCTCACCCCCCTGTTACCTAAATTCAGCGCAAGCGAAGAGGCATCACATATGCGTACCGCCCACACTGCCGCGCACCGCAGGTGGCGCGCAGCCACAGAAATGCGGGAAGTGAACGGGAGGCTGCGTGTTATGTGCTAAGCAGGTAATCTGAGGGCGCCGGCACTTAGGTGCCGTATTTCAGGCACCTTAGTGTCCGCTGCGTCCGAGGTTAGCGAGAGCGTGCCTGCGTGTACATAGCATGCAGTCTCCCGCGGCCTACCTCCCTATTTCTCCAACACATAATAGTATATATTTCCCTGCAGGCTTCTGTATGCGCCCTGGTCAACACATGTGTAGTAGTTCAGAGTTTCATCAAGCATCTCCTGCTGGTCGATTCCACGATAATAAGGATTGATTATAAGGACAGCTTTATCAGCCAATCCTCGTTCATCAATATGAAGGCGATCTACCAGCTTATAATCATTCATCGGAGCTGTATTGAGATTCGTATAGAACACTCTTTTTCTTTCCACTTCATCCCAGTTAAGACGGTACATGTTGCCATTTATAAAATTACCATTAGGTGTAGGAATTATAATGTCCCAGCTTGTATCATAGCCTGTCTTTTTAAGTATATAATCATAAGCCTTGTCTATATACGTATACTGTGTATTATATACAAGATAGTCTCCATAAAACATATCTTCATCTGCTATATTTTTATTGCCTGTATAACATATTACGGGGCCGCCGGCATCAAGCATTTTAAATCCTAATATTGTAAATGGGTCTATCGTTACATAACACTCAATCAGAACAAGAACACCTATTATTACCTGTGAAACTCTTATTGGTGTTACTTTCTTCCGGAACCTTGTAACCTTGACAACTCTCTCAATTATATACATTGCAATCATATACAATAACACATCGCCCACGACATTATATCTAGCCATCGGTGCTGTTATATATAAACATGAAAAAGCCACAAATGACACAAACGCACTTATCATGCAGTGTATATACTCATTCTTTTCTTTATTTCGCTTATCCCTTGCGCAATATATAACAAGGACAATAATTCCAAGAATTATAAACAGCGTAAACATCCAGTTGAAGTTAAGCACGAACTGTTGCTTTAACTTGGTAATTATATATGGCACATTGAATCCAAGACAGTTCGTTCCATTGTTATCCCACACAAGGCCTGCCGGTTCCTCTCCATATTGTGTCCAATTAGATACACCGCCAATTGTCTTCATGTATACAAGCTGCAGCACTGTTGATATAAGCGTTGTATACAGGCATCCGTCCGTTGCAATCCTTGCGATAACGCTTTTATCCTTAGTTCTTCCACTGCATATATATCTTATAAATGTTCCCAAAACCAGACCAAACACAATAACTATCCCAGTCTCTTTCGTCTGGAAACACATAAGGCTGGCAACACCTGCCACAACAGGCTTGTTATAGATAAATGCATACAGTGTTATGATAAAGAAACATGCCATTGCATAATCTGGATTAAAATATGTTGTCGTACCATAGAACAATGGTGCAAATGAAATCAGTGCCGTATATATCGCCGCACTCTTCTCACTCGTTCCTTTGACGCATCTTAGGATTATGCGGTACATACACCATAATGCAATCGCTGTAAATATATAGCTTATTATTGATACGCCTATAATCTTTTCCGGGAACAACAGCTCCCCTGGAAGATATATAAGGCTGAACATCATTGTTGGATGATTGCACAGACAGAACAATTTCATATACTCCGTGAAATTAGTAAATGTGAAATCCTGCACAGCCTGGCTGAATCTCCAGTAGTACTCACCTGAATCCCATCTCTGCATCATGCTTATATTAGGCAGTCTTAAAAGAATCGCTGCTGTTATCACCAGAAGAACATATTTATTCTTATCAACCCAGGAAGCAATGTCTGTCTGCTTGTTAACAAATAATATTGCCGCACACCACAGCAGATAAAATGAGAACGGAAGTAATGAAAATACAACATATACAAGACTTCCATCATAATTAATATTAGTCTTCACAGACAACATAACCGCTATCGACAATATAAGCGGATGCAGGAATACCGCAACAAGCTGTTCATTAATTTTCCTTATGTTCTTAAATTGACTGCCATATACAGCCGCAAATGTTGTAAACAAAACAAAAACAACTATAAACAGACCATTCTTCTGATATTCTTCATAATACCCCCACGAAAGAAGAGTCCATAAAATAACCGCTAATAAATAACCAAATACAAGCTCCATCTTTAACAGAAGTCTCTGTTTCTTCTCATACGTACCATTTTTGTTATTCTTCTTATTTTCCAAGCCAGCTTCCTCAACCATACTTAATTATATGTATTCTATTATTTACAAAAAGACCATCATAGATGCACAATAATATAGCATCTATGATGGTCTTTTTCTACAATTTAATAGTTTTTTTATACAATATCAAGGTCATCTCTGTCTCTTAACATATATTTTCTTAATGGAGTGAGGCTTGCAAGCCAGTATAATAATCCACCAAATATAGCTGTGAAGCCACTTCCCGTTGTCACAAGGAATATTGGGCTCTTAACTGCCGCTGTAAGAGGATTGTATACAAACAGCATAGCTGTCACGAATGAAATTATAAGGACACCAACACCGACAAGATTAACGCCATTAGTAAACTTATATGAATCATGACCTTCCATGAAATATGCTGATTTGAGAGATATCTTACGTTTCTTTACAATAAGATAATCTACAACAATCATTCCTATAATCGGACCCTGAAGGTACGCCGCAAGTGATATAAATGATGAGAAATGATCCATTACCCATCCCCATACTGTAAGTATGCTTACATATGCAAATGAAATCCATACAAGCAGCTTATAGCTGATATTAGGAAGTCCACTCTTTACAATCATACAGTTAACATATGCACCACTTCCCTGAGTTCCTATGTTAGCAAATGCAACCATAAGAAGGCTTAAAAGTGAGAATACAGGACCGCCAAGGGTAGCAAGCATAACTGTTGGGTCGCTCTCGTAGTATCCACATTTTACGAACATGGCAAGTGCCATAACACCACCAGCGGCTACAAAAAATGGAGCAACTATTCCGTATGATAATGAAGTTCCCCAATAACCTTTTCTCTCATCCTTACAAAGTCTTGGCATAACAAGCGCCTGTGTTGACCATGAGAATGCAAATGCCACATTACCCTCTGCCGATGACATGAACGCAAGAAGCGGGTCATTATCAAAACTGCTGATATCTGGCTGTACAGCCATAATATCTGAGAGAGGAACTGCTGTAAAACACAATACAACTACAACAATACCTACAAATAATAACGCTGTTACAAGAATTCGGCTTGTCCATTTGATAACATCCGGACCACCAAGTGCAATCAGAGTACCAAGCAGTACACACAACACACCAAGAACCGGTTTCCATATAGATGCATTAAGCGTGACGCCAAAACATCCAACCAGATTAATCATTGATGAGGCAAACAACTGGGAATCAACTGCATACCATCCAAAGTTGGCAAGACTTATCACAGTTGCAAGAATTGCAACACCTTTCATGCCAAGAACCGACCTTAACCATATCCACAGATCAATTCCGTATCTTACTGCAAATAATACAGGAAGACATTCAATCAACACAAAAATAATGTTAAAGCAGAATATGTTGATTAACATCTGCTTAAACGATAAAAACTCTGCAACATACGCGCCCTGTGTATAACACCATGTAGCTATCGCAAATCCACTTGTTGACAGGAACAGATCCCAGAACGAATACTGTCTGTCGCTTTTAAGCATAGGCACAACACCTGTTATTGTTTCCTGACGGATATAATCCGCATTTCTTGAAGAAGCCATCTACACAATTACCCCCATCATACATAGTATAATAAGCACAAGGCTTACAGCAACAGCACCGACAATCGCTATTACATCGCCCCTGCCAATCTGTTTAGGAAATTCATAGTCATCTTTTTCCATGATTTCCAGACGTTTCTTAGTCTCGTCATAGATAACTTTTTCAATTGATTCCTGTGACATATCATCTTTCTCCTTTAGTGTTTATTTTATCAACCCATAGAGTTCTTCTGCCTTGTCGCAGTATAACTTGCTGTTCTTATACCACATATAAAGCCATTCTCCGACCGAATTGCCTCTTGTCTCCTGATACAGCGCCCATACATACCAGTAGTATGAGGCTATCGCAACATATCCGATATAATGAGCAAGTGTCTCATTATCAGGTTCACATTCAAGATACTCTTTAATAACCGCAACCGCCTCATCATATGAATATGTGGAACAGCATATGAATGTTCCTATATCACTTGCCGGGTCATCATTGCCTGAATACTCCCAGTCGATGAGATACATTTTATTGTTCTCATCAAGCAGGAAATTAGGTGAATAGCAGTCATTATGGCACAGACATTTATCTGCCTTAGAGTCACTCATTATAGAATTTTTGAGTTTTTTCATTTTGGTATGAAGCTCGCCAAACTCATCAAAATCAGATTTGCCAGTATCATTTAACTTAACAATAAATTCCTCTGTCTTATCCCATATGCCAAAATCATATTCAGATATAACTCTCTCATTGTGTAGCTTTCTTATTATATCAAGTGCCATGCTGACTTCTTTAGAATTGCTGTAATCAAGCTCTCTCGCATTGTCTATGAAACGTGATATTTTATAGCCATGCTCCGCATCCATATATATAAATGTGTCGTCAAGCCCCAGTCTTGCTGCCACATCCATTGAGAATGCCTCACTCTTTCTATTGATATATTTAGATGTTCCAACACCGGGATGTCTGTATACATACCCCTTGCCATCAACCTCGAACTGGAATGATGTGTTGGTAAGTCCCGCCTTGATTGCCTTGATGTTAACGATATGCTTCATCTCACAGTGGAGTATATTACATATATTCTTAAGTATCGTTGAATCGGCATTGTTAATATATTCTTCGTCAAACGCCCTTAATTCATCAAGCGAATCGAACTCAAGCACCTTGCCTGCATCATACTTTCTTACATAAAGGTCAAGCTCATCTATATGTTTCATGTATAAGTCTTCCCACAGATGTTCCTTAGTGTCTGCCTTCTCGTACTCTCTTTCAAGTATGGCTTTGAACTTATCACTGAACTTCCTGTCATAATACACATGTCCAAGCATATACCATGAATCAGCACCGCCCACTGACACGCCATTAATCCTGTCATCATTGTCAAAACTTAAACAATACTCATCAGTCTCTCCATCTGCATATACCGCAGAATAATATCCACGATATACATATGGCTCAAATACATTATCCACAAAATAATTGTCGCTTGAACAAATATATGTGTTAGCCAACTTATCAAGAACTCTTATAAGTGTTGAAGTATTGTTGTATCTGTAGTAATCCTCATTAACCACAATCTTAACGCCGAATTTATCGTCAAGATAAAAGAACTTCTCCTTCATATATCCGACAACAACTGTTATATCTGTAATTCCAGCCTCTTTTAACTGCCGTATCTGCCTCTCAATAAGAATCTCGCCCTTGACATTAAGAAGTCCCTTTGGTTTCTCATACGAAAGAGGTGCGAATCTACTTGACATTCCAGCCGCCATAATTACTGCATTGTCAACCTTGTATGGCTTTAACTGTTCAAGCTCGTCTGCGCTGATACTGCCACCTACTCTTTTCTCATTAAGTATATCAAATTCACTCTTAGATAAGGACATTGTTACTCCTCCATTACCTTGCTTGTATTATGCTAATTCATTTAACGCATCAATCAATGCATTATTGTCATTTTCATCTCTCACAGCTAATCTTACGTATTCCTTGCCATTACCGACCTTGTGTGTAAGATTTTTTATGATGAATTTTTTATCAAGCATCTTACAGCACAGCTCCTCCGCTGTCATTCCATCAACTCTGCACATAACATAGTTAGCCTGTGTTTCATATGGGTGAAGGTAAGATACATTCTGTAACTTCTCGACGAATTCACGTCTGCTCTTTCTGAATAACTTTAATGCGTTCTTGTAATCTTTATCATACTTTTCTTTAATCTGTAAGAAGAACTCACCAAATGAATTGATATTCCATATAGCTACATCCTTCTTCATGTCGGCTATCAGTTCTTCATCAGAACTTGCAAGCACACCAAGTCTCGCTCCCGGCACACCATATGACTTAGAGATACTCTTGACAACATATAAACCGCTATACATATCAAGTACTTCATCTTTGATAAGTGAAACTTCTTCTATATCTGCATTATCACTCATATCTACAAAATCAACAAAGCTTTCGTCAATAATTATCTTACTGTCTTTTTCTTTTGCCCAGTTGATAAGCTTAACCAGCTCATTATAAGGAATATAATTGCCGCTTGGATTATCTGGATTGATAAGCACAATAGCAGTAAACTTCTTATCCGCATAGAATCTTATTATATCATCTGCAGTGTATCTTAAATCCTCTGTCTCTGGTTTATATGAGATTACCCTGTCTCTTCCGAATCTGTTAGGATACTCTTCAAATGTTGGATATATACATGCTATCTTAGCATCTTCATCACGGATAATTCTCTCTGTCAACGCTTTGATAAGCTCTGCCGCACCATTTCCGACAATTATGTGTTCTGTATCCACGCCAAATGCTCCTGCTGCAAGAAGTGAATTGACAGCCATTCCAGATGGATACTGTGTAAGAAGTGTATCAAAGTTAGATTTCATCTCATCCTTCATCTTCTCTGGTGGATAATATGGATTAACAAGATAGCAGAAATCAATAAGCTTAGGATATCTCCAGAAACCGCCGTAACGACTGTTAATCTTATCAAGGTGTTCCTTTGATGAAGTTGTGAATAACGACTCAGCAATATTTAAATCCTGAATATTATCTATCTCATACCATGTCTCGCCGTTGAGTCTCTTAGCTCTTATCTCCTTAGTCTCAAGCATTGCTATAAGCTTGATAACTGACTCATAATACTCATTCTCACCCATTGCCTTCTCATATGCTGTAAGGAATGGCACATATGTATTAGCTGAGAACGCAGCACTGAACTTATATATATTAACTGTCTTGTAATAATTTTCTTTATCACTGAATTTAAGATACTTTCCTGGGATGAAATCGCTAATGCTGTCATCCTCATCAATCTTAAAACATGTACCGTCCATCCAGCTCTCAAACTTGTCAACAAGCGCCAGATTAGGACGTTCATCATCAAGAAGCTCATCTATAACACTCTCCTCAAACACCAGATCAGACTCAAGAAGCAATGTATCCTCTGAACACAAATAATCCTTGGCAAGTGCAAGTGAATATATGTTGTTAGTCTTATCATATATTGGATTATTAACATATGTTATAGGCGTGTTAATATTGAGAGTTTCAATATAATCTATAAGATTCTGTCCTTTATAGCCTACAACTATAACTATTCTCGAAAGATGCTTCTTATCAAGAATACGTAGTGACCTCTCTATCATAGTCACACCATTTACCTTGACCATACATTTGGTATTGCCGCTTGTTAACTTCTTTAATCTCTTTCCCATTCCGGCTGCTAATATAAGTCCCTGCATAATAAATATCTCTCCTTTGCTTATTCCAGTTTCATTTTTCCAACTATCATAATTGCTATTATTTTAATAAGATTTACTATAAGCAGTGCCCATGCCATTCCCCATATCTTCCACATGAATGTCATTGGAACTGCAAATATAATAAACACAATCATATAAACTATATGGATGTACAACTGATATTTCTCATCTGTAAACCTGAGCAGTACAACTGTCAGCGTATTAGACAGGAAATAATATATCTGTCCTGCATTTGCAATCCACAGATATGGCTTTACATCTGCATATATATCCGGATACATAATCATGACAAATACAATTGATACACCTACACACAATACATCAAGCGCTGCCCCAAAACCTATAACAGCCGCACACAGTTTAAGGAATGCATTACCACTGAGCCTGCCGTCATATCTTGCGAGATGTCCCATAATAACGCCGTTAAGTGGCATTGATATAAGAGAAATCATCTTACCGACAAGTGTTGCCGCATAGAATATAGTAACTGCAACACCGCCAGCAATTGCCTGAAGCATAAGTCTGTCCGCATTTAATATGACTGATGCGATAAGCTCTGTGAGCGACAGAATTACAACTGATTTCATATTATCTTTAAAATAATCGGACTTTTTAATGAATGCACCTTTATACAACGAACCTCTGAAAAATACGAAACCAACTGCAAGAGCTTCACCTATAAGCATTGCAATAATCCACGAATGTGTAACCGGGAATATAATAATCCCCACAACATATCCAACGGATATAAGTATATAATATATGAGGAATCCACGATAATTGACATTCAACCTGAATTCAACATCACTGTAGTATCTGAACACAGTCATAATCATAAGCACAAGGAATCCGGCAAACATAAGCACCGAACCATTGCCAAGCCACATAAGTCCTGCGATTGATACTGGAACACACAGCGCAGCGATTATAAGAAGGAATATATTATAATCACCCTTGCATTCAATCTTCTTGGTCTTGGCAACCATTCTTGAATAATTAGCTGCAGTTCCGAATGTAGAACCCATAATTGAAATAATTGACAGAAGAGTAAGAACCTGTCCAAAACTCTCTGTCCCTAAATGCCTTTGAAACCCTGGGTACAGTATGAGCTGTATAACGCCATTCATGGCTATTAGTCCAAGCATACTGTCTATAAGGTCTCTTGAAACGCCTTTTACTTTATCTGATAACTTCATAAATTCTCCGATGGCTTATTACTAACATGCCATATCAAAACTATATAACAACATGGTCAGGAATCTGCTTCTCAACTGGTGGAAACTGCATATAATCGCCATATGTTGCTTTAAGCACGTTATCATAATCTATTGGTGCGTCAAACATATCATCATCAACAGGCACCTCTACAACATCCCTGAACCATTCCTTTTTAATATCAATGCCTATAAGATTGATTGGATAATTACTATAAAAATACTTACCTGTCTCACCCTTAACCGATGTGCTTATCTTGTCATATCTGTTATACAGATAATTGAGACTAAAACACTTTCCTATAACTGCAAGCACACCAACAACAGCCTTTGATACACCACTGTACTCTGAAAGGTCAATATAGTCCCTATGTCCCATAGCAAGTCCATATACAAATGTAAGTCTCATTCTAAGCAGCTTCTGCTTAAAAGAACTGTCATATGCATTATCAAGAATGAAAAAATCTATTCCCATTCTATCCTTGAATTCCGGTCTTAATCTCTTGATGCACTTATCATATGTCTTTAATGGCACTTCATCCCTGACGTTAATAAGCCTTGTAACCACGTCAAGAAATCCACCTGGTGTAAGCTGTCTGCTTGTCACGAGCTTAAAGTCGTCACCCCATACCTCTGCTGGAAGTGCCATTATCTTGTTATACTCTTCTCTTGTGAATGCCACATCAATATCATCATCCCAAGGAATGAATGACTTATGTCTTATAGCACCAATAAGTGCACCTGAATCATAGTAATATCTTATTCCATACTTGTGACACACCTCATGAAGCTTTCTCATTGTGTATCTGTTAGAATCCTGTGCTTTCTTTAAATTCTCGTTCATACTGATATGCCCCTCAATTATCTTGTGTTCTTTTCAAACCTTTTAACCATACTGTTGTATATAAATTAATCATAAATATTCAAGCAATAAAAAAATGTGCGAAAAATTTACATGTCATTAACATTTTTCACACATTTTTCACAAATATATTACTCTTAAATTAAATATATGTCAACACTATAGTCAGAACCTGATAAACCAAAGATTTCCATTAGCACTGTTAGTAAACGAAGCTCCTGCCGCACTCTCTAATCCGCTCTTTAATTCTGCAAATTCATCATCCAGATAAGCTCTTTTATCTACATATATTCCTGCAAAGCCCTGCTCTTTGAGATATGAAACCATATTGTCATAATTCATCTCCGATACTCTCCTATTCCACGCATCCTCTGAACGCCCTTTAATTGAGCCGTAGCTCCATCTGAGTGTATCCGAATGGACATATCCTACATACAGATGATAATCCCACATATCATTGACCGGGCCATACTCTGGGTACTCATGATAAGGGAGCTGGTATATCATCGAACCTGCTGTAACTGAACTCTCTATAGACTTCACAAAATTATCATCACTTGTATATTCTTCCTTGATAGTCGCATAATCAGGTGTTGCCAGATTAGGACAGCCTTCCCATATACTGAACACACACACAAGTCCGAATACAGCATACACGCCATATAACGCAATATTTCTTCCAACATTTTTTGCAGCAGCCTTACATTTATTCTTCAATCTTCTTATCCATGCATCCAGCAGAACTGCCATTGCAAGAATAGATGCATACTCTATGAATATCGAGATTCTGTTATAACCTCTTAACATAGGGCTTACGAAGAATGCAAACATTGCCCCGATACCGCCTATAGTTCCAAGAAGCACCATAGTTATATTAAGTTCTGAAAGGTACCCAAGCCTTTTTGACAGTGCACTGTCTTTTTTTGTAAACAGACACAATATAAGAGCTATGAAACCTATCATTCCAAGTATGCCAAGGTATGCTGTAGAATTTTCTGTGACAAGGAATGCCGTATCATTGTATATATCAATATACTTATCGTAGATTCCATGTCCATTTATCGGCATGAACAATTGAGCAATCTTTAATCCATAAAGTTCCGCCTGCTCAAAGCCTGAACGGTCAATCGCTGCCGCATTTGTACCGTTAACCATTGTATATATCTTACCCGGAAGTATGCTTAACACCACAAAGAAGCATACCATAACTGTCGCAATAACGCCACGGAGTCCCTGCTTTATCCTTCCAGTCTTTATAAACTTAGAAACCGCTGTCACCATGAATATAAAGCATGTAAAGAATGGATAATATGCTATACCATTGTTGGCTATAAGAAATATAAAGAAAAGCACAACATAATTAATCTTTCTCTTAAAGAAATTCTTATCAGGTACTAATACATCATCTCTTTCGTATATCCAAAGACATATAAGAATAGACAATGGCACAAAATAGCACTCTGTAAGCACTATATGACCTATATTTCTATAGAGCATATATGGGGACAATGCAAATACCGATGAAGCAAGGCTTGCTATCCAGCAGTTTATCTTAATATTTGCCATAACAAAATATGATATTATTCCTGCTATGAAAAATATAGAAAGATAAGTAAGATTCATGGCTGCTGCCGCATTACCTGTGATAACAGCAAACATCTTCATGACCGCCAGCCCGGCATTGTGCATCATTGAAGATGTAAAATCGTAATACTGCACTGTATATGGTGCTCCAAGCCTGTCACTCGTCATATTCCAGAACTGTTCTGTGAACTGCTTGCCATTGACCAACACTCCCATATCGTCACCACCAAAGTATGACATAGGAATATCCATCTCAAAATCCTTTAACCCCATAAGATGATACATCATTCCAAAGATTATCATTATCATTAGTAAAAAGCTGCAGTAATACTGCCATCTGTCTTTAAAATGCTTTGCCAGTTTGTCTTTCATATATACCCTTTCCATCAGTTATTCAGGTTGTACTGCTTAACAACATCCTCATATTCATCATAGTGAATTATTCTGAATCTGCCTATATCAGTTGCTCCAGCATCTGCAGGTATAACTATCAGTGACCACGGCTGTGTCTTTGCAGCCGGATCATCCTTCCATACATTCTCTGTAAGATCATTAGGAGCCACATGAAATCTTACAACATCCCTGTCACCTATCTGATAGAGATTATCACCATACGCAGCGGCATCTTTTAAACATGATGCCGCTATAGTTGCATTAAGATTTGTAAATGTAACCTTGGAATTATCAACAACGATTTCATCCTGATGTACGTTCTTATCCTTTACAAGAATTGCAGGATTCTGATAAAGATCAACACCGCCATGATCAGCTGTTATAATTATTGTTGTATTATCATATATTCCTTTATCCTTAAGTTCCTGCATATATTCAGATATAATCTTGAATACACCTCTTGTCTGTAAATCCACACCCACAGAATTCTCTGGAACTCTCTTGGCATCATCTCCCATCACATATGGACCATGCGAGCCATTCAGATGATACATTACAAATGTGTTTTTATCATTCTGCAATGTTATTCCTTTGTCCTTATAATCTTCATAAAACTGCGCATCATCAAGTCCATACATATTGGATGACTGGTCACGGATGCTTATATAATTACTAAAATCTCCTGTATACAACCAGAAATGCTGCTTTAAAAACTGTGGCATGGCATAAAATGATACAAGTTTATATAAGCACTTATAAAAGCCTTCCTTCGACGTAATAACATATTCCTGTTCCATCTTAAGATTATCAACATTATCTTTGTCACAATGGTCAAGATAATAATACTCTGTATATAGCTTAACCTGATAATTCTCATTTTTCATATCACTAAACAGGTTCGATTCACCATATGCCTCTTTATAGAAATCTTCATATTCCTGTTGTGCATTATAATCAATTTTTCCTGTAAGTATTGTCGGAATTCCTAATACCGTTGGTGAACCACCCGCAACTGCATCTTTGAAATATGTGAAATCCTTAAGATTGTCTTTATACTCTTTATCTGTTAATACCATATCTTCAAACCAGCTTGAATCAAGGGTATCAACAACAAACATAACAGTATTATTCTTTGAAGACAATTCAAATTCACCATTCTTTGTTACAGCAAAATCATTAATTACTGTCTTATGTGTAGTAAGAATGATTACCACTAGTGACACTGCCTGCATTGCAGTTAACAGAAAGCTTCCCCATCTTACAGCCAGCTCAATTATGTTTTTCTTAATAATATATACAATCTGTGGAACAACTATACACAGTATCCACGCAGCAGCACTTATAATCCCATTAATCCTGTAAGCCGACCAGTCAATATTCTTACCATTAAGTGAATTAAACGCAGGATTCAAAAAATTGCCCTGCACATAAAAACCCAGGGCAATCCCCGATATCAGAAGCACATATGAATCAAATGCTCTCTGATTGAATATAAGTAATCCTATAATGTATATTGCGAGCCATGCAATAACTGCGACAGCAAGTATCGTTAAAACTATTTTAGAATAATCCACTGCAAACTCATTAATATTGCTAAGATACAATGAACTTGGCATATATACTGCAAATGTAAATATAAGTAACAATGATGGTGCAAACAGCTTTATAACTTTTTCTTTTATTTTACCTGCGTTACCCATAACCTAATCTCCTGCCTGTATTCTACTTATCTTTAATATTATTATCTGCGGAAGATGTTGTATTAATTATGATTTCATCACTCTCTACTTCTTTATTTCTATTCTCATCAATACCCAGCTTCTCATTCATCTTCTTTTTAGCCTTTCTCCAGTAGATACCTACAGCCGCACCTATCGCAATAACAACACCTGCAATTGCCTGGATTGCATATGTCATAACTGAAGGGTCAATATAACCACCTATCATAAATGTACTCATCATTTTAAAAATCCTCCTTAAATATATTAAAATTCAATTATTTTTTCTTTTCCTGTATCTTTTTAACAATCTCATTCACTATGTACTGTGCACCAACTTCTGAACTATGTCCAAGATTATACACATACTCATGCACAAAATTATCAATTCGGCTTCTATACATAGCAGCATCATCAAACATTTTTTCAACAATCACTGATGCTTTATCCATTTCATCAGGATTAAGCGTTGCCCCTATACTATCTCTCATCCATATGTTTATAGGCTCAATTTCAATCTTCTGATATTCCGGATTCATAACTTTCATAGGAGTATTGATAAACAATACAGGTTTACATGTTGTATACGCATACTCATAGGCAATACCAGACCAGTCTGTTATCATCATATCAGCCTCAAATACTGTACTGTTTGATGAAAAATCTGTCTGTATCTCTATATCTCTGTCAACAGAATATTTCTGCTTAAGCTCCTCCATGCGTTCAGGCATATGTCTTACATGCTGTGGATGAGGTCGTACGGTAATCTTATATCCATGTCCTGCAAGATTGTCAAGCAGTTCTTCAAGACAGCTGTCTACTATATTGTCTTTCTGCCATGATGGTGCAATCAGAATAGATCTCATGCCATCATTTTTCTTCTGGCTTTTCTGGTAATCCTCTCTCATTGAATCAAGAAGGCTGTATCCCCATTCAACAAGTTTTTTCTTTGGAAGGCCATATACTTCCTCTGTTTTTTCAATTTCCTCTTTTTGATGCTTACCCGTGCAGAATACTGTATCAAAATGGTTCATTGAACCTTTTCTCATTGTCATATTCAGGCTGTCCATTCCATGAGGAATATATATATATTCAATATCTTTCCTGATATAGCTTCTCTTGATATGATAGTTTTCAAGATCAGGCATAGTCATTACAACAATATCCGCATCCATCTTCATCATAAGTGTTATCAGCTTTTTTTCACCGATATAATATGCTTTGATATGCTGATTTTTTTCTGCAAGCTCAAAAATACTGTCTTTCGGATCACTCGTTATGTAATGTATAACTATATTGGTGTTCTTGAGAATATATTCTATCATTCCTTGATAATATTTATAAAATCCATTGTTCTCGGAATAAAATACAAGATGCTTGTTAACCACAGAAAAAAATCTTTTATAATCAGCTCTCTCTCTTCTTGCATATGGGTTTTTAGTAAATATTTTCTTTTTTGTGCTGCTTCCACCGATTTCCTGCAAAGCCATTAACTCATTCTTACTGTTCTCAAGATCTTCGTAGTCAACATAATCTTTGGGATTAATCGCCCAATTTAACATGTACAGCTGAAGTATTGCGAACAGATTACTTGCTATCCAGTATAGGGCAACTCCAGCTGGCACAAACCATCCAAGATACAACGAGAGGCCTACCGATAGTACCATCATTCCGTATTTGTTAAGCTTTGACTGCTCTGCCTGTAATACGTTGCTTGCATTTTGCGCAACACATAACAACCAAGCCGAAAATCCTGCAACAAACGGAACTATTATATCAATGCCACCAACTTCCGATGGAACCCAGCTAAGATTAATTCCTAAAAATCCCATATTAAGATTTTTTATAGAATCTAATATTCCAGCTATGTCTATATCAGAAAACTGTGGCTGCAATGCAAGAAACTGACTTTCATATGTTCCATTCTTGATATTTTCTACAACTGCAAGCTGAATAGACGATGATTCCGGATCAGCTCCTGTAAGTGTTACTATAAGACTATTAAATGCATCTATAACATCTGCAGGAAGATGTAACAGATAATCCAGCGGATGATAGATAACAGCAACAAGACCTAACAAAAGAATTATCTGTACAGCAAGAGGAATAAGTGACGCAAGCGGATTATATTTCTCTTGCTTGAACAATTTAGACTGTTCATCGGCTATCGAATCTTTATCTCCAAAGAAACGCGTTTTTATCCTGTTAATCTCTGGCTGCATCTTAACCATTTTAATTGAATTTTTCTGAACCCATATTGATATGGGTAAAAGTACTATTTTACTTATAAATGTAAACAGAATAATTGCTATTCCATAATTGCTTATTAACCTATAGCACCATGCCATCACATAACCAAGTGCACTTGATAATATATTCATATGTCCCCCTTATTGTTCATCCTTATGTGATGAATTTCCTACTCTTTCAATAATCCTGTCAAACTTCTTCATGATGTCATCCCACTGGAAGTAATCCTCGACATACTTTCTTGCGTTAGCACAGAGCATCTTGTATTCTTCTGGATGCTCTAACATATAATTAACACATCCCTCAAATTCAAAGTAATTCTTGTAATACAGACCACCATTACTCTTAACGCAGTGTCCCTTTAACACATCACATATACCATTGACAATAACAGGAATTGAAAGTGTCATTGCCTCAAGAACTGATATTGAGAGGCTCTCAAACTTAGACGGAAGTATAAGTGCCTTTGCACCCTTAATTCCATCAAACTTATCCTCATCACTCACAAATCCAAGACTTATAATGTCAGGACTCTTAGGAATGTCACACACTGCCTTTCCCATAAGAACAAGCTTTAAGTTATTCTTATTTCTCTTCTTATACTCAAGGAAATACTTGAAAAGTCTTGGACAATCCTTGCCTTCGTCAATTCGTCCTACATATATAATATACTCGTCAAGATTATATTTTTTCTTGAATCGCTCACTATCTACGTGTGCGGGCACATCTACACCGACACCCATAACCTCATATGGAACATCCTCATTATGAAAGATTGCATGTACAAGCTCTTTCTCCTCATCTGTGAGGAATACAAATGCATCTGCTGCCCCGAATACCTTCTTATACATATCAAAATGTATGAATGGCTCCTGATGTGCTGTAGGAATAAATATTGCCTTATCCTTAATTCTCACTATGCTCTTAACAGCAGTGTAATAAAGGTATGTGACTACAATAATTGCCTCATATTCATCCTGATGCTCGTCTACATATTCAACAAGCTCTGGACAATATGGTCCCATGTTTTCTATCCATTTATCAGATGTCTCAACATCCGCATCCGGATTAGAGAGCATATATGAATCAAGCGCTGAGAATATCTTAGGAATCCTCTCATGGACTGTCTTGAATCTTCTTACTGTTACGCCATTGATTGTCTCAACACCCTCTTTATAGTAATTAGACCATTTGACATATTCAACAGCACATGAAGTTAACACTTCCACATCATACTTAGCAATAAGTCTCTCTGCAATCTGTCTTGAGTAAAGCTCTGAACCACCATTTACCTCAAGTCCATATCTCTGGTTAATAATAGCAATTTTCTTCTTCATCTTCTTATCCAATCGCTTTCATAAATTTATCAATCACAATATCCCATGTGAAGTTATCAAGTACATACTTTCGTCCATTAAGTCCCATCTGATGCGCTGTTGATTCATTGTCAAGAATATAATCAACACAGCCCTCAAACTGGAAATAATCCCTGAAATACAATCCTGCGTTAGACTCTCTGGCAAAATTAGTTGTCACTGCACAGCCTTCATGGACAAGCACAGGTCTTTCACACAGCCAGCTCTCCATAATAACAAGCGAAAAGCTCTCATGCAGTGATGGCTGGCACAGAAGCTCTGCCCCTGCATACGCATCAAACTTATCCTGCATAGCAAGGAATCCCATATCAATGATATCCTCTTTAAACTCTTCTGGTATTGTAACATCGCCGCCGCCAATCATTACAAGCTTTAACTTATCACGTTCTGGATTACGCTTCTTATATTCACAGAAATACTTAATCAGAGTATATATATTCTTGCTTTCATCTTTTCTTCCAGCATATAAAATATACGGATAATTCACATTGTATTTCTTTCGGAATCGTTCTGCATCATATTCAAATTCAGTATCAACACCAGCCCCCATAACTGTCTCTTTTACCTTTGACAGCTTCCATAATCTTCTTGCAAGCTCCTGTTCTGGTTTTGACAGATATATGATTCCTGCCATATTGGCATATGCTTCCCTGAATGAACGGAAATAAGCATAACACTCATCATGCAGACATGATATAAGAACCGACTTAAAAGGGCAGGCATTAATGCCATTGTATGTCGGAGCAAACATATATGGAATGTACACAAACTTGTGATATTCCTCACTGTGATTCTTGATATAGTCATACAAATCCTGACTATTTACCATTTCTCGCAAAAAAATCTGCTCTTCTTCCATGGATATTGTTTCTCCACGCATCAGCCTCGCATTGATTGCATGAAATTCCTTCATATTGCCTTTTCTGACCTTAAATCTTCTTACCGGAATACCCTCAACTATTTCAACACCTTCCTTGAAATAATTCTCTGTCCAATCAGCTGAAAACTCTTTGACACATGTCGTAAGAATCTCTAAATCCACGCCTCTTTTATGAAGCTGTGTAACTATTCCTTTGAGTTCAAGCTCTGCTCCACCCCTGATATCCTTGTGATACCACGGAATGACAAATCCTATCTTTTTCATACGCCATCACCTTTTACACAAATTCAGCAATATATCTCTTTAACTGCTCTGCAATTTTTTCATACTGGAAATCTTTAACTCTCTCATTGCCAAGTTCCACAAGCATCTTCCTCAAATGTGAATCTGTTATTACTTTGTCAATGCATCCTGCCGCTACTATAGGATCACTGCTGTCTAACAGCATTCCCTTATAATTCATAGTCTCCGGAACTGCCGCCACCGCTCTTGCCACAACAGGAACCTGAAACATCATGGCTTCAACTACCGGCACACAGAATCCCTCATGCTCACTCATGCATAAGAACACATCAGCAGTTTTAAAGCATGCAATAATCTCATTAAATTTTATATGTCCTGTAAATACAACATCATTCTGTATTCCAAGCCTTGTAACATAATCAACAAGCCTTAAATAATATGGGTCTTCTGCACGGTATGAACCTGCAAGTATAAGTCTTGCCTTAGTATTATACAGCTTTCTATAATAATAAAATGCCGCTATTACATTTTCCTGCTTTTTGTTAGGTGCAATTCTTCCCGTGAATAACACATTCGTGCGGTTATCACTTCCATAATCTATCATAAAATCTCTTGATGGTTTTCTCTTGTAATCATCCATAGGAATTACAATTGGAAGAACGTCTATCCTGCACTTATATCCCATATTAATTAAATCCTGCCTGTTAAATTCTGACACAGCAAGGCAATAGTCTACCTTATCCGCAAGATATCTGGCACCCTCAAGCCCATACTCACATATGCCCGCAAACCTCTCATCATTGCCCTTGAAAAATTCTGGCGGTGTTACATTATGATACACAAGAATCTTTCTGCATGGAAATTCTGCTATATCATAATTGAGCTTTGTTCCTGTCGAAAAATGATACATTATGATGTCCGATTTATTCAATTCTCCAATCTTATCTAACGGTCTGGCAACACCTCGCTCAACATTTGACACAATACTCTCTGCATATATGCCTGTCGAATATCCCATCTCTTTGATGACCTTATCAAATGCTATTGCATCATTGCTTACAGCATCACCATTAGCTATCGTTGATAACACCTGAATTATTCTCATACCTGCTCCTCAACTCTGCACAATTACTTGTCTGTCTTTCCCTCAAGCTCGCTTATCTTTGCCTTAAGGC
The DNA here is from genome assembly GCA_934359185.1 of uncultured Lachnospira sp. Classification (GTDB taxonomy): domain Bacteria; phylum Bacillota; class Clostridia; order Lachnospirales; family Lachnospiraceae; genus Lachnospira. Next base: position 117,158 of record CAKRLE010000005.1, read on the forward strand.
CCTCTATCTCTTTGTTCTGCTCATCTATATAGCAGCTCATCTGGTTCATCATTCTTACAATTGAAGCATTAAAGCCATCCTGTGCCATAACAATAGGCTCCACAAAGAAATATACAAGCTTTCTTATAACCTTTCTGAAGAAAACACGTACCTTTCCACCCTGAAGAGGTCTGTATGGATTAACCTCCCACTCATGGTTTGCAACATACAGGTCTTCATTGAACTTAACCCTGTCAAACTTTAATACATTCATAGAACTTACATCAACCACTACATCATCAAAGCTGAGTAAGTCATTGGTATATCCTTTAGCAGATATATCATTTTTAATCTGCTCCATTATATTCTCAATATTAATATTATTCTCTTCTGCCATAACGACCTCCACCTGTTTTAGAAGTTTGCATATATAAATGACTGAACGCCATTAGTGTAACCAAATATAAATATGATAATGATAAGTGCATAATACACGGACCATCTTACCGGAAGTGGTTTCGCTGCCAATGATTCACGGATGTTAATACCCTTTTCTTTTATCAGACTGATAATAAATACCACAATACATCCAACTGCTATTACCACGTAATCACGCATTTCCAGTCCTAACAGCATCATGCTTCCATCTGTAAACTGTGAAAATGAGAAGCTTACAATTGAATATTTCATCATGATAAGAGCAACTGTGAATGACAGTCCCATATCAAAATACCAGCCTATGTTAGTAAGTATAAATGTTCTTATTATCTGGACAACCTTCCATGCCTTACTTTCCGGATTAATATGTGTTATCTTAAAGCCCTTCTCATACACCGGTTTAAGAAGCGCTGATATTGCCATTATGAAACCATTGTAGAGACCATATGCTATATACTTCCATGAAGCACCATGCCATATACCTACTACAAAGAAAATAACTATATCAGCAAAACATATAGGAAGCGCCTTGCCTATGTGGTCTCCAAAATGTTTTCTGCCCCATTTGCCAAACTTATTCATTCCCTTGGACAATGACAATGGATAGAATATATAATCCTTCATCCATGTACCTAATGTTATATGCCATCTTCTCCAGAACTCACCTATTGACTTAGAGAAATACGGCTGTCTGAAGTTCTCATCCATAGTAACGCCAAACATCTGCGCCACACCTATAACGATATCCATGCCGCCTGAGAAATCCATATATAACTGTACAGAATACATAAGAACAGCCCATATATATATAAATCCGCCATAGCTTTCATAATTATTGAACACTTCATTGACAACTACTGCTGCCCTGTCGGCTAAAATTATCTTCTTAGCTATACCCCAGAGGATTCTCTGCATTCCGAACTGGAGATTCTTTACATCCAGCTGATTACCATTAAACAACTGTGGTGCAAGCCTGTTAAATCTTCCAATCGGTCCCTGTAAAAGCTGTGGAAAGAATGACACGAATAACCCCAACTTAAACGGATTCTTCTCCGCCTCATACTTTCCCTGATATACGTCAATAATGTAAGATACAGACTGGAAAGTGAAGAACGATATTCCCAGAGGAAGTGCCCACTTAACAAGCGGAACAGGATTTCCTCCAAAATGTGAAAGAACTGCATTCACATTTTCAAGAGCAAAGTTAGTATACTTAACAACTGCAAGCATACCAAAATTAAGTACACATGCCACCGCAAGGACAGCTCTCTTTTTCTTCTTTACTGTTTCTTTGTATGCCTTCTTTTCTTCTCTTGTTATTGTTTCCTTATTAGTGGCAAGATATTCCTGTGACTGCCTGATTATCCTGTCCAATAGTATTCCGCATATGTATATTACTGCTGTAGCGTACACCATAAATAGTGAACATTTTACACTTGATACAAAATAGTATCCATAACTTACGATGAGAAGCCATATCCATCTGTACTTTTTAGGAAGCACATAATAACCTATAAGCGCAGCCGCAAGGAATGCAAAGAAATATAGTGTTGTAAATAACATAATTATAAGCCCCTCCATTCTCTTCCAGTCGCCTTAGTATAATCACTCTTCATATTGTTATACATTTCTTCAAATGAATCATAAAAATACTTTTTACTATCATAGCTGCCATCCCATGCGTCTGAGAGGAACTCTGCAAGCTTTTCAGAATATACTTCTGCAAGTTCTCCTCCCATATGTCCCTCCTGGTCACCATAATCACAGTCTGAACGAGGAATAAAGCTCATAAGTGCATCATTAAAATCGTAATACTCAACACCACACTCACCTGTTATGAATGATGTAAATGTGTTATGTGCATATTCCATGCTAAGAGTCTTTACAACTGATGGAGTTATTGGTGTTGTCACACATATTAATCTATAACCATTATTATTACATAATTTCACAATATTCTTAAATACATCTTTAACGTTCTCATCAAGTGCATCATCACTTCTTCCAACCCATGTCTGGACATAATCTGCCCCTGGTGGAAGCTTGCCATACTCTGTTCCTTTTCTGTCAAAGAATCCTTTGCCAACATAAGGACCGTCTGCGCCCTCTACAATTCCATTTTCTGCATATGCTGATTCGATTGTGACATTCTTGTAGCTTTCAGATGTCTTAACACTTATATTACGCTTTACAGCTGATGGAGAAACACTCCAGCTAAGTCTGTTGGCAAGAACATTTCTCATATCCATGACATCTCTGTTTTTAGCAAGATACTCTGCCTTAACCAATGGATTTTTGAGCTGCTGGTATATGAATGATCTTGTAAAATGTGCTGTTGGCTGTTCATACATCCAGTACTGGTAATCTATATCCAGTATCACTGTCTTAATGTCATTGCTTCCTGATATATCCTTTAAAATATAATATGAATCTTCTATTGTCTCTCCAGGAATCGCCATATTAATTGCATTAGTGCCAAGCTTTTCATCAAGTCTGGCAGGGTCAACCGCACCACGGCAGTGTGAAGCACCAAGTATGACTGTATCATAGCTTGTCTCCTTCTTTTCCGCCTCATTAATTATGAATCTTACATATCCAGTCTGTGCAAATACAAAGTCACAGCCCTTCAATATAACTGCCAGAAGCACTAAAAACGCAAGGCTTCTCAGCCATGGCATAATCTTATCCATCTCTCTCTCCATTTCACTGCTCTTATATTAACATTTCGTTTAATTTACGTGCCTGATTATCCCAGCTGTACTTATCAAGTATCTTCTGTCCGTCAGCTGTATGCTGTTCAAGTAACTGTCCAATATTGACATATGGGTCATCTGGTGATATATACACTGCTGAATCACCGAATATCTCCGGAAGGCTTGCCCTGTCTGATACAATTATCCTGCATCCTGTGCTGAGCGCTTCAAGCGGCGGTATTCCGAATCCTTCATAGTATGAAGGGAATATGAATGCCTTACAATATGTCATAAGCGACTTAATCTGTTCATCACTCGCAAATCCTGCGTAGATTACATTCTTACATTTCTGGCTTTCAATTATTCTATCAAGATTCCTGCCGGCTATTACAAATATATCATCAGGATTAGCTTTGGCACATTCAAGAACCCAGTTGACATTCTTATTCTTATTAGGTGAACTTACTGTAAAGAAATACTTTCCCTTATCCAGATTAAACTTATCGAGAACTGTATCATCAGTTTTCACGTTCTCAAAATGCTGCCAGCCATTTCCTATTACAGTAATTTTATCAGCATTTATCCCAAGCCTGTCCATAATCCTGCCTTTGGAAAACTCTGATACTGTTATTACCTTATCTGCTTTTTTCCTGATTCTTTTATAGATGTTATTAAACCATGAAATCTCGTCCTGCGGATAATCTTTAATCTGAGGGAACAGATCTTCACTCTCTGCATAACACACATCATGTAGACATACAATTCCCCTTGGCGCTATCAAAGATACTTCATTACACAGATTAACTGGTATACGTCCTGTTCTTCTGGCATATAGTCCAAATACCACCTGTGTCCACATCTTGGAGCTTCTCATCACAACTTTTCTGATATTCTTGTATTCTGGCACAGCCTTAACATCTGGCGGAATAATAATCTCAATATCCTTGCCTTCACATATTTTATCCAGCGCAAGAACTATGTTATATGCATATCTGTCAACACCTGATGACATCTGTGCCAAAAATCTTCCATCTATGCAATATTTCATAACCATCTCCCCTAAAAATGCTTCTACTGAATGTTCTTATCATCAAACTGCCAGCTATGTGGCATCCTTAAAACTCCCACATCACTTACATTAGAAACGACTTCAAATCTCATAGCTTCCTTGTAGTAATCAACCGGATTGCCTTCGCCCCACTCAATTGTTATATCAACCCAGTACTCACCAGGAATAAGCATTATGTTTTCAAGCTTGACTGTATAATGTCCGTCTTTATCAATATCAAAGTTATCAAATCTGTCTATTCTTGTATTAGTTCCATAACACCACAAGCCATCGCTTCTGAATATTCCAAATCCAAATACACCATCTGTAATTTTTTCATTGATATGATAATCAAAGTCAAGTGTTATGCTCTCGCCAGTTCTGAATGTCTTCTGTACTTCACCTGCATCATTGAGCATCCTGATATCTGTAAACTGAGCCCTCTTATCTCCATATCTCTTGATAAGTCTCTCCTTTGCAGCCTTAGTCTCCTCACGGATTCTGTCTTTCTCTGCCTGATCCATTCTCTCCTTGTTCATGTAATCAAGATATTCCAGATGGACATCCTTAGGAGTTCCATCCATCTCAATATGACCTTCCTTAATCCAGATAGAGCGGTCACATATCTGCTCAATCTGTCCAAGCGAATGTGATACAATCACGATAGTTGTTCCTGCTGCCTTGATTTCCCTTAACTTATTAAAACATTTTGCCTGAAAGTTCGCATCTCCAACCGCAAGAATCTCATCAATCAGAAGAATATCCGCATCAACATTGATTGCAACTGAGAACGCAAGTCTCATATACATTCCTGATGAGTATGTTCTTACAGGGTTATCTATGAATTCATTAAGCTCTGAAAATGCAATGATATCATCAAGTCTTGCATCTATTTCTTTCTTGTTCAGTCCAAAGATTGCAGCATTAGTGTATATATTCTCACGACCGCTCATATCAGGATGAAATCCCGCACCAAGCTCAATAAGGCTTGATACTCTTCCACACATCTCGATACTTCCGCTGTTCGGATATATAATCTTAGTAAGAAGCTTAAGTGTCGTACTCTTACCACAGCCATTTTTTCCGATAAGACCTACTGCCTCACCCTTCTTGATTGAGAAGCTTATATTGTCAAGCACGGTTCTGTTTTCATACTTATTGCGCTTCCAGAACAATACTTTTTCTTTTAATTCACTTCCCTTGTCATAATACACCTTGAAATGCTTGGTAACATTATTTACCTCTATGGCGTTGTTCTGATCTTTCATCTTATCCTCCATATTGCATACACAAACTAAAAATTCTCTGCAAATCCCTTCTGTAGCTTGTTAAAGCAGAAGAAGCCAAGTGCTATGAATATTATTCCTATACCAAGTACATACAGCAAAGACATAAGATGTGGTATCTCCTTGTAGTAAAGTATCTGTCTGTACATCTCTGTTATAGGTGTCATGGGATTAGCCTTGAATATTGGCAGCGCCCAGTCTGGAACCATCTCGCTTCCGTACATGACTGGTGTCATGTACTGTAACGCCATTGTTACAATTCCAAGAATATACTGTAAATCCCTGAAGTACACTGTAAGTGCAGCAACTATCATTGCAATTCCCAGGCACAATATGTACTCAACAATCATAACTACAGGCAGACATAACAAAGCAAGAAGATTAACGCCTCTTCCAGATATAATAAGGACTGCAAATATCACTATAAATGTAAGCATCATATTCACAAATCCACTCGTAACTGTAGCTATCGGCATAACCTCTCTTGGAAAATATATCTTCTTAATCATATCTTTTTCTCTGATAATAGATATAGAACCATCCTGGACACTTGATGCAAAGAACATCCATGGCACCAGTGCAACAAACAGGAACAGATAATACTGCTCATATCCAGCTCTCATAATAATCGAGAAAACCATTGTAAATACCATAAGCTGAAGCAGTGGATTAATGAAAGTCCATAAAAAGCCCAGAACTGAGCCCTTGTATCTACCCCTCAAATCTCTCTTTACAAGGCTGATTATCATCTCCCTGTACTCGTATAACTCTTTTAAATGTTTCACTTGTTTTCCTCCAGTGTATCACTTTATTGGTTAATAACATTAAGTCTGTCTCTTACAAATGCTGATGACTGTTCCATCGACAGCTTTTCACACACATATTCATGCGCATTACTCTTCATTATACCATAAAATTCCTTATCATCAAATAATCTTCTCATAAATGATGCCGCATGGTCACTGTCTGCCTCTGCCCATCTGTACCCTTTCTTAAATGGCGGATAGTCCTTCTCTAATTCTACCATCCTGTAATCAACCATGCAGGCACAGCTCTCATCCATAAACTGTGTAGTCGCAGACCACGCCGTTGCTATTACCGGCGTTCCAAGCACCATTGCCTCAGCACATATAAGCCCGAAGCCTTCTGCCCTGTGAAGCGACACAAACACATCAACGCTCTTTATAAGGCTGTTAACTTCATCCCTTGATATATTTTTATCAATGAAATATATATTGCTATATCCTTCTGTCAGGCTCTTAATATACTCAATATCTGCATCACTGTTCGCTTTCAGCTTAACTACAAGTCCGACTTCCGTATTATCTGGTTTAAATGCCTTCTTAAAGCTCTCTATCACCTTGCCCGGATTTTTTCTTGGCGCACCGCTCCCACCATCATACATCATCATGTATAAGAATCTGTCTTCCGGAAGCCCGAAATATTTTCTGTCATACTGCTCATCTGCCTTGGCTGTGACCGGGTATGCAATCGTATATACCGGCTTTTCTGTATATTTTTCAAATATCTTATTCTCGAAATCTGACGGAACCCAAAGCTCATCTATCAGGTTAAATGCCGGCATCCACTCTTCGGGAAAATCTTCCATCTCCCAGAGCCAGAAGCCTATATTATAATGTCTGTCAAAGAACTCTTTTCCCAAATCCATGAATGCAACTGCCATCTCACTTGCATTGATATGAAATATATTAATATTATATTTTAACTCATCCTGAATCTTATCATCACAAGAATGGTCTGACATATTCATTCCCGGTGGCACATAATAATTATATATAATATTAGGCACACCTGCAGCATCAAGGATTGATGACACATACCTCATGCTCTGTCCAAGCCCCGTGTCTACCCTGATATCGCCTATAAGATTAACTCCGAACGGAAATGCATCCTTATCAAATTCCTCTATATCTATCTGCGCTATGGCTCTCGCCTCCCGGTTAATCATCCTGGCTTTGACCTTAGACAATATACTCTGCGGGATACATCTTACAAGAACCGGACGAAGCTTCTCTGCTCCTTTAAGCACCATCTTTGACAGTCCACTCATATCTATCTGTTCTCCATCATAAAATCATAAACCTTTTTACCCAGCTTCTCAGGCGCATACATTTCCACAATCTCCTTGTAGGACTCTTCATCCACAACACTGTTATATTCAAAAAGAATCCTGCCAAGATTATCTATCTGTTCCTTCTCTCCGCAATTAATATCAAATGTATTGATATTCCCCCGTGCTATCTCATCAAATATAGGAAGATTGCTTGCTATAACAGGCTTATTAAACTTCATGACCTCAATAACAGGCATTCCAAAGCCCTCTGCCTTAGATGGGAATACAAATGCAGACATCTTTGAATATAATTCCAGCTTCTTTTCATGGCTTATATAATCAAGATACGTTATATTACCATCCTCCTCTATCGCAGAGGCAACGAGCTGTCTTATATCCTCCTCCTGCATTTTGCCAGCAAGAACCAGCTTCTTGTCCCCTCCATCTGCGCGGTATCTTCTGTATCCTTTAATCAGAAGGTCTACACCTTTGCGCTTTTCCATATTACCGACATACAGAAAATACCCTTCATCGCTGCATTTCCACTTATCCTTCAACGGATTAGATATTATATATGCATTGCAGTTAGTAATATTCTTACTTCTTGGGAAATATTTTTCTGTTGTCAGCTTGGTCTGCATCGAATTATAAAGAATCATGTCCGTATTTTTCAATGTCTTTGATAGTCCATGCCTGAAATACAGGCTGTACACCATTCCAAAATACTCAACATACTCTATAGGAAACATATCATGTACAGTTATCATTGTCTTAAAGCTGCCTTTAAGCTTTATAGGAATAACTGTATTAACTTCCCAGAATATATCTGGTTTAACCTTATCAAGAACACTCTGCACGTATGAGAAGTACGAATATACCCCGGCACTCCGATACACCTGTTTCCCCTGTGTATACACTTCCATGCCATTTTCCTGGAAAAATTTAATATATTCGCTCTCTGCAACATCTGATATAAGAACGAATTCTAAATCTTCATACTTAATAAGCTGCTTCAAAAAATCATTAAGATACATGCCAACACCACTTGGTCTGCTGCCAAGCGTTCTGGCATCAATAGCTATCTTCATACAGCCTCCCTGTCCATGCATTCACACAGCTTTTTAGCTGATTCAAGCCATGAATGCTTTTTTAATACTTCTACCACACGTTCTTCATCAAGATACCATCCATCAACCAGCGAATCCAGATTAACCACCGGATTGCTGCAATTGATGTATTTTGCCACATCCTCATATATCTCATGCAACACCGGTATATCCCCAAGCACTACTTTCGCACCCATACATAAAGCTTCCATCGGTGGTATGCCAAAACCTTCATAAGTTGAAGGAAACAGGAATGCCTTACAATACTTCATAAGCGCCCTTGCTGTAGCATCTGACACATATCCCACATACACAACATTGGGATATTTTGTTATTTCCGACTTATCTCCCAGTGATTTTCCAGCTATGACATATGTCGAATGTGGATTATTCTTTGCATTCTGTGCTATCCAGTTAAGATTCTTATTAGGTGCAAGTGACGCCATATAAAAATAATAATTTCCACGCTTTATCCTGCTGGCATACTGGTCAAATATATGCTCATCTATGTTATCCGTATTAAAATGCTGCCATCCATTGCCGGCAACAACTATGTCCGGATTTTTCAATCTGTAATTATCAAGTATCTCCCTCCTGGAGAACCCGCTTACTGTTATAATCGTATCTGCTTTCTTAAATGCTGTGCGGTACATGAGCCTTCTGAACAATATCTCATGCCAGTCTCCTGGCTCTGTGAAGAATCCCGGATGGGTCTTGAATGCTATATCATGCACAACAGCTATGCCATTCTTCATAAATAAAGATACTTCATTGCATAGATACACTGGCTTTGCATGTTCCTTTTTAACATATCTGTTAAAATCTATCTGATCCCATTTTCTTCCTGCCACACCATCTATTACAACAATCTTTATATTACTGTACAATGCCTGATATTTGCTGACAAACACAGATGTACCATCGCTGTCAATTGACGGCATGACTATCTCTACGTTATATGGCTTATCTTTTATTAACCTGTCTAACTGAGCTGTAATCTCTCTTGCATAACGCTGTACACCAAGCACTGCTCCATACAGGAAATTACCGTTAATAACATATTTCATCCACACGCCTCCAGACTAATTCTTAGGTCTATATGTTGGAACCATCTCTTTAATATATTCACGCACATCCTTCTCTGATTCTGAATATGCAATTTCTTTGATTGTCTCAAGCTTGTCTTCAAAGCCATCCTTATTAAATTCAATAGGCTTTCCAATATGAATAAGCTTGTTAGCTGTATCCTGAAGTCCCTCTTCATCCATAAGGAGTTCCTCATAGAGCTTCTCGCCCGGACGAAGACCTGTATACTTAATCTCCATATCTACTCCAAGTGTATATCCTGACAGTCTTATAAGATTCTTTGCCAAATCATCTATTTTTACAGGCTCACCCATATCAAGAATAAATATTTCACCACCCCTGGCATATGCACCAGCCTGGATAACGAGTGATACCGCCTCCGGAATTGTCATAAAATATCTAATAATATCAGGATGCGTTACTGTCACAGGACCTCCTGCTTCGATCTGCTTCTTGAAAAGCGGAATAACTGACCCATTGCTTCCAAGTACATTACCAAATCTTACAGCAACAAATTCTGTGGATGACTTTTCATTGAAATACTGGATTATCATCTCACATATTCTCTTTGTCGCACCCATTATATTAGTCGGATTAACCGCCTTGTCTGTGCTTATCATGACAAAACGCTTCACGTTATATTTATCAGCCATCCTTGCAACATTAAGCGTTCCTATTACATTATTCTTAACAGCTTCATTAGGACTGTCCTCCATGAGAGGAACATGCTTATGTGCTGCAGCATGATATATAATGTCAGGTCTATAATTATCAAATATCCATTCAAGCCTGCTTGTATTCCTTACTGAACCGATAAGCGTAACAACATCTGCATATGGATAATCTCTTTTAAGCTCCTGCTGTATATCATAAGCGCTGTTTTCATATATATCAAATATGATAAGTCTTTTAAGTCCATGCTTTACAAGCTGACGGCATAATTCCGAACCAATGGAACCACCGCCGCCAGTCACAAGCACGGTCTTACCTGACACATATCCCATAATTGATTCAAGGTCCACATTAATCGGGTCTCTTCCAAGAAGATCCGTCACATCTACATTTCTGATATCCTTGACATTAATCTCGCCATCCATCATCTGGTATACACCAGGAATTATCTTTAAGTTACAAGGTGTCTCCTTACATATGTTAAGGATTTCCCTCTTTGTCTTGGTAGATGCTGATGGAATGGCGAATATTATCTCATCGACCTCATAATATCTTGCATACTCCTTGATGTTATTCCTGTTACCAACAACCTTTACGCCTCGTATAAATTTGCCAATCTTTAACGGATCATCATCAATAATTGCAACAACCTTGGAATTATCAAGATATCTTGAATTGGCAATCTCTCTCATAAGTACATTAGTCGCCTCTCCGGCACCGATAATCATAATGTTAATCTGTTCTGATGTATGCCTGTAATTCTGGACTAATGTTCTTACAATTCTATACATAAACCTGCTTGTACACATGGCAACTGTCATGAATACACCAGCTGTAAAATAGCACGACCTCGGAAGCATCCTGCCAAATATCGCTGTCATGGCAAGATACGCAATCTCTGCAGTTATACACGCCTCAACTATCTTGTATAACTCTGCAATACTCGCATACTGCCATAAGCTGTGATACATCCTGAAAAACCAGAATATGATTAGCGTAATTATAGTAAATAATATCCATGTTGCCTTATAATTATCTATATACTGAGGTTCAATCAGTGATATATTCACATCAAATCTCATAACCAGTGCAAGAATAATGCTTCCATTAATCAGGACTATATCCGTTACGATAAGAAAAAATCTTCTTACCAGTAACTGCAATTTATCTTTCCTTGTCTCTTCCATCATTGGACTCCTTTTTCAATATTCCCACAAGGGTTCCTATGCCATAACTCACATGAAGCATAAGAAATAATGCCGGCAGTGCTATGTTAGTCTTATTGCGCTTCTTTCCAGCACCTATTGATGCCACAACCGACATAACCAATGCCAGTGCGCCGTACATTCCCCACATAAGTTTTGTGAGAAACTTAACAATATTACCTAATCTTTTTACCAGCACGCTGTATCTTCCTGCAATCGCAGTAAATATCAGACCTATAGCCGAAAGACCTATAGCACTTACAAATGCAAATGGCACAAAATGATATATGGATAAACATTTTGGACACTTCTTTGCTGTTATGCCAATCCAGTATCCATTAGAGTATTTCTGTTTAAGCATCTTAGGCAGACTGCTCCTTATATGCTGGTACGATACAATATCCGGGTCAAAGCACAGTTTGAACCCCGCCTCTCTCATGCGGTAATGAATCTCATTATCCTCGGTTCTTACAAGCTCCTCGTTAAATCCCCCCGTCTTATCAAAGACTTTCCTTCTATACGCGCCATGAAAAAGTGATTTCACGTATGTCTTGCCAGGATTATTCCTATATGGCGCAATACTGGATCCAAACATGCTGTTTTCAGCAAGCAGAAGTGTCTCCTTCCATGGCGTAGACTCATCAAGTATGGCTGGTCTTATGCCACCACAGATGTCTTCGCCGCTCTCAAGCACCTTTATATTCTTACTTACAAAGTCATCTGGTATCTCGGCGTGCGCATCAACTTTGATTATCACATCACATTTATACTCCGTTAAAGCCACATTCCATCCACTCGGAAGTGTCTTTTTAGGATTATCAAGTACAACAACTCTTTTAAACGGACTATCAAGCCTGCTGTTATTATCCGCATATTCCTGCATTATAGTCCTTGTATTGTCTGTTGAAGCCCCATCAACCAGAATAACTTCACAAAGATTATGGTCATAATCCTGTCTGCTGATACAGTTAAGTATAGTTCTAATTGATTTTTCCTCATTATACGCAATTACACATATGGTACATGTAAGCATAGCATTTCACTCTTTCTGTCACATGCAGCCATATGACTATTTGATAACTGACTTAAATGTGTTCCACAATACTGAACAGTCCTCTATAACACCGAATCGTCTGAGGCTTTCAAGATTATATTTCATCTTGACTGGAAGAATCTGTTCTACATAAACCTTGTCTGCATCGCCAGCATCCTGTAAAAGCTTATCCTCATCCTTGTAGGCAATGCTTGTCCTTGATGTAAGTCCTGCCGGAAGAAGAAGTGTTGCGTACATCTCATCTGTATAATGCTTAACATATTTAGGTACTTCTGGTCTTGTGCCTACAAGCGTCATATCTCCTGCAAGGATATTAAATATCTGTGGAAATTCATCCAGCCTGTACTTTCTTAATATCCTGCCAACCTTTGTAATCCTTGCATCATGTGCAACTGTGACCTGTGTTCCAAGTTGCTGTGCATTATTAACCATAGTTCTGAACTTATATATCCTGAATATCCGTCCATACTGGGTTACACGCTCCTGTCTGAAAAATACTGGTCCCCTGGAATCAAGCTTAATCATCACCGAAATAACAAGCATTGGAAGTGCCAGTACAACAAGCATTATGGAACTTACGAATATGTCCATGATACGCTTTACTTTAAACCATCCTGTATGCCTTACAAGTATATTGTAATATCTTCTGACTTCTTTGGTTTTCATCCTGTCAGGAAGATGATTCCATCCTTTAAGCCTCATATATCCTCCTTAATTACGTTTACCTTGTGAGCTGGTTAAAATTATCAATAACATATCCGAGCTGCTCATCTGTTAAACGTGTGTGCAGTGGGAGTGTGATTTCTCCCTTGTACATTTCATATGAATTAGGAAAATCCTTAATATCAAATCCAAGATTCTTATATGCTGTGTGCATAGGAAGTGGTTTGTAGTGGACATTAGTTGCTATTCCACGCTCTGCCATAGCAGTTATAAGGTCATTTCTCTTCTGCACATCTGCATCCTCAAGCCTTACAAGGCAGAGATGTCCGCTTGAACATACATGCTTATCATAATGTTTAAGCACGCTTATTCCGTCTCTTTCTATTCCTGCTGTATAACGCTCAATCATCTGCTTTCTTCTCGCAAGCATTCCATCATATCTTCTAAACTGTGCAAGTCCGATAGCAGCAAGAACATCTGTCATATTGCATTTATAATAAGGTCCCACTATGTCATATTCCCATGCTCCTAGCTTTGTCTTAGCCAGTGCATCCTTAGACTGTCCATGAAGTGTGAGAAGCATAAGCTGATGATATATCTCATCATTGTCAATACCATCTATATCTCTCCAGACAAGTGCTCCACCCTCTGCTGTTGTGAAATTCTTAACAGCATGAAATGAAAAGCTTGTAAAATCTGCCGCCTGTCCACTCATAACACCATCTCTTGATGCTCCAAATCCATGAGCTGAATCTGCAAGGATAAGTATGTGCCCAAGTGCTTCCTGCATCTTGTTAGCTGGCTTAAATATTCCTTTTTTGCTCATGATAATCTTTCTTATCCTGTCATAATCAACCATGACACCTGCTATATCAACGGGTATTATAGCTTTAGTCTTGTCAGTAATAAGTTCTTCTATTCTATTATAATCAAGATGATACGTTCCTTTTTCTACGTCTATCAATTTGAGTGTGGCTCCAACATGGCATACCACACTTGCTGACGCAGTATAAGTATATGCCGGAACAATAACCTCATCACCTGGTCCAACGCCAAATATCCTGAGAGCCATCTCCATACATGCAGTTGCAGAATTAAGAGCTGCAGCCTTGCCTGAATGTGTATACTCTGCAACCTCTCTTTCGAGTTCCTTAGTCTTAGGGCCTGTAGTTATCCAGCCTGAACGAAGTGCTTCTGTTACTTCTTTAATCTCTTCCTCTGTAATATCTGGTGGTGAAAATGGAATATTCATATCTAATTAGTTCCTCCCTGTGTCTTAACCATTGACGGAAATGCGTATGTCAGATCACCGGCACCGCTCTCTATCGAGATGGAATAGCTGACTGTATTATACCCACTTTGTGTAAGTGTTATTGTCTTAGTTCCTTCTGTTTTCTTAAATGTACATGGAACAGTTCCTGCATACACGCTGTCTACATATAGAGCAGCTCCCGCAGGAGAGGTTACCTTTACACTATAACTGCCATCACTGCTGGCTGTCGTAGCTGCAGCAGTAGTCCTTGCCGCAGCCTTAGTTGTTGCTGATGTAGTACTGCTTGCAGCCGTTGAAGCCTTAGTTGTTGCACTTGACTTTGCAACCATATCTATAACCTTTGTCACATATGAAGAATTAACCACAAATGTCTCCATATACTCCTCATAATGATTCTTGACAAGTGTAAGCTTATGTGAACCATATGATAACTGCACTGGTACTGAATAATCTACTTCCTCGCCATCTATGGACATAATTGCGTCCGAAGGTGTGACACTGAAATTAACCGTTCCCTGAAGCTGTGCTGGCTGTACATATTCGCTGAAATCCAGCTTTGTCTCCTGCCCACTTTCAACTGTCACTTCTTTCGTTGCATCCATTGTTCCATTCTCTATTTCAACATTGTATGTGCCAACAGCTGCCGTAACTATCATATCCTCTGTGACATTATACAACTGGCTCTTTCCAATCTGTGCATATCCACCTATAAATGCATCAATACCTGTAAATCTGATATATCCATGCCCCTTATCAACCACAACAGAATATACTGTATTGCCAATTCCGCGCAGTGTTACTTCATCCTGCTTTACCACTTCTGCTATAGGGATCTTATCCTCACCAGATATAACCAATGCCTTTTCACTGTATATATAAGACGATGCTCCTGAGTTTATTCTTCTGTTAGACTCATTAACCTCGACATTATTGAATCCGCTCACCTCAAATGCATCCTGATTTCCCTTTATTGAAGTAGCAACGCCTTTCTTATTGCAAACAACATCATATATCTCTCCAAGAATAAGATTAGATGGTGCAATCGCTGTTCCGTACTTTGTTGCAAATACAGTTCCCCCCGAATATGGAACTTCATATTCCACACCTGAATTAGTATCTATAAAATTAGCCTTCTTACTGTCTTTATCAATATATGACATTACGCCTGTCACTGTTATCTGCTGTGATGCTCCTGTTGTGGCTTCTGTTATATTCTTCTTAGGTGCTGTCAGTATCGAGCTTCCCGGTGTTATCGTTCCGCTTTTATTGCCATTGCCTATACTACATCCCACCAAACTTAACACACATATTACAAGCCCCATTATAAGAGCTGTCATTTTTCTCATCGCAGATGTATGTTTATCCATAATATCAGATTGTACCTTTCTTAAGAGTATAGTTACCCAGTTTTTATGTATACTATGTTGATTCTATCACAATGCACATATAGTTGCAACAAAATCAAGTCTTCTGATGTTTTGTTCAACACATCCATTAAGCTTTTCAATGCTTTTAGGAGATACCCACGCCTTATTCATATTGTAATAATGATTGACTATCTTCCAGAATTTCTCTGGAAATGCAAATAAAACAGACATAATTCCTATATCTTCATCACTTATTCTCTTAACTTTGTCATACTCATCCAGCATTTTATATGCAAGATCAATGTCCCAGTTATATTTCTCAAGTATCTTTCTCATAAACTGATACAAATCCAACACCTGCGAATCAATCCGACATTTTTCCATATTCGTAACTGCAACTCCAGTATCGCTTATAATAATATTATGATATGTATAATTACCATGTATAAGGCTGTTAACACTGTCTGCTTTTGCAATTCCATCAACCACCGCCTTGTCGCCTAGCATTCCACAAGCTCTCTGCGCCTCCGCATAAAATCTTCCTATATTCCTATATATACTCATTTCATACTCTGTCTTTTGCTTCTTATTCCTCAGATAATTACCAGCCATCCTCATCTCTTTAGTATGTCTTATAATAGTCTTTGCAACATTGCCTCTTGTAAGAACAAACTCATTGTCCTCACTTATTATGGCATCTGCCGCATTGTCCAACGCAATATGAAGCCTTGCCATCGCTGATACTGCATCAAGAATATCACGGATACTTCTGACATTACATTCACTGCCCGGATACATATCCTTCAATACATATTTTCTCCCCTCATCTGATGCCTCAGATATTATCTCTCCATCTTTATTTTTCACATATGTGTCCAGATACTCATATCCCCCCTGCTTGACAGCTCTCGTTATCACATCTTCCCTTTTGTAATATTTATCCTGCTTCACACATTCCAGCAAGAGCTTATCGCCCTGGTTTGTTATAACTATCATGCCTCCCCTGCCCCGCACACTGCGGTATATATTCAAATCATACTGATCAAGTATATCAAGCGATTTTTCATTCATTGACAGTCTCCCCCACACTTATTAATCATAACTATTATTATGTAAGGCACAAAAAAATAATGCCCTCAAGTTTAAAAACTTGAGAGCATTCTCATCAACATCTTTAACTAAACCGTTCAAGCGAAGCGCGTTTTTAGCAATCCGGCTTTAATATACTTTGTCGTGCCGACCTTAGAGCCACTAGACACAAAGGACCAGCAATTCTGGTATAGGCATACAGCCTGCAAGGGGCATACGGTACACACGGGCTGCGCCGCAGGCGGGGTTTAGTTGAAATGTTCCAGCATCGCGAGCAGCGTTGCCTTATCATTAAGCTTCGGATTGTCCATCACAACATGAAGCAATTCATTGAGCGTCCTGCCAATCTGCGGTCCTGTCATTCCATATTCAATTAAATCATTACCAGTTATATCAAGGTCTTTAATCGTCACACAATCGCCCCTTGCTATAATATCATCCATCATCTTCTTAACGGCAGCTATATGATTATGCTTTCCCGGAAGGATTATTCCTGTAATCTCCTCCTTGGCTGTCGTAAGAGCTTCATCATGTATGATAAGATTGTCAAAAAGCTCTCGTCCATAGCGGTTCAACGCCTCTCTTATAGCCGGCTCATTCTCATCTATCGTAACCTTGGAATTAGCAACGATAGCAGTCACACTGTCAACAGTGTGGTTGTCCAGCTTAAGGCTTCTAAGAACTCCCTTTGCCTTATCTGGCTCAAGAGAATTAAGAAGCGCCGCATATCTTAATATAACAGTCTTTTCTGTATGCTTTAACATACTAAGGGCATTATGTCTGTATCTTCCCTCAAATATAGCTGCAACATCTGGTAAAACCACCGAAAATATACCAGTCTCGTAATACAGCTCCACTTTCTCCGGATTATCAGACATAATCGTCTTGGTAAGTTCCACCTGGATTCTTTCCATGCTTACCTGTGCGATATTAGGAGACAGCTTTTCGATAGCCTTATATGTCTCCTTATCTATCTCAAATGAAAGCTGTGCCGAGAATCTTATAGCCCTCATCATTCTTAAGGCATCCTCTGTAAAACGCTCTATAGGATTACCTACACATCTTACAATCCCACGTTCAAGGTCACCTTGTCCGTCAAATTCATCGACAAGCCCATTCTTATCACTATATGCCATTGCATTAATAGTGAAATCTCTTCTTTTAAGGTCTTCAAAAAGATTAACTGCAAATTCTACATTTTCAGGATGCCTGCCATCTTTGTACTCACCATCAATCCTGTAGGTTGTAACCTCATAGCCTGTCTTTCCTATCATAACAGTCACTGTGCCATGTTTAAGTCCTGTATCCACAGTTCTCTTAAACATAGATTTGACCTGCATAGGAAGTGCTGATGTGGTTATATCCCAGTCATATGGTGTCTTTCCAAGCAATGTGTCTCTTACACATCCACCGACAGCATAAGCTTCGCATCCATGTTCTTCAATTGTGCCAATAATTGCTCTGACATCCTCTGGAAGCTGCATATAGTCTCCTTACCAAATAACTTTAATTAGTATGCCTTACCCCAGTAAACCATCTTCTTAGCCGGCTTTCCACAGCATACACATACATCACTGAGCTGTTCCTGTGCAAATGGCATACATCTTGATGTAGCTGTTGTATCTTCCTTAATCTTGTCCTCACAAGCCTGGTCACCACACCACATAGCCTTAACAAATCCTGGCTTGTTGGCAACTATATCCTTGAACTCATCATAGTTAGCTGCAACATATGTGTGTGCATCTCTGTGTGCTCTTGCTCTCTCAAGCATCTCTGACTGCATTGTATCAAGCACTTCCTTAATCTTGTCTGCAAGTCCGTCTATCTGAGCCTCAATCTTTTCTCTTGTATCTCTTCTTACAATGATAGCCTTGCCAGCCTCGATGTCTCTTGGTCCCATCTCTACACGCACTGGAATACCACGCATCTCCTGCTCCGAGAACTTCCATCCTGGATTCTTATCACTGTCATCAACCTTAACACGAAGACCTGCTGCCTTGAGAGCTGCTGCAACCTCTGCCGCCTTCTCAAGGACGCCTTCCTTCTTCTGCATAATTGGAATAATATCAACCTGTACTGGTGCAATTCTAGGAGGAAGAACAAGTCCGCTGTTATCACCATGAACCATAATCATAGCGCCGATAAGTCTTGTTGTTGTGCCCCATGATGTCTGATGAACATACTTTAACTTATTATCCTTGTCTGTATACTGTATTCCAAATGCTTTGGCAAATCCATCACCAAAATTATGACTTGTACCAGACTGGAGAGCCTTGCCATCGTGCATGAGTGCCTCGATTGTGTATGTTGCCTCTGCTCCGGCGAACTTCTCCTTGTCTGTCTTACGTCCCTTGATAACCGGCATAGCAAGCACTTCCTCGCAGAAGTCAGCATATATATTAAGCATCTGCTGTGTTCTAGCCTCTGCCTCTTCTGCTGTTGCGTGTGCTGTGTGTCCTTCCTGCCATAAGAACTCTCTTGAACGTAAGAAAGGTCTTGTCTCCTTCTCCCATCTTACAACTGAACACCACTGGTTATACACCTTTGGCAAATCTCTGTATGACTGAATCTCATCCTTATAAAAATCACAGAATAATGTCTCTGACGTAGGACGTACACACATTTTCTCCTGAAGCGGATTAAGTCCACCCTGTGTTACCCACGCAACTTCTGGTGCAAATCCTTCTACGTGGTCTTTTTCCTTCTCAAGAAGACTTTCTGGTATAAACATTGGAAGATATACATTTTCAACTCCTGCTTCCTTAAATCTTCTGTCCATTTCATGCTGTATATTTTCCCAGATTGCATATCCAGCAGGCTTAAATATCATACATCCCTTAACACTTGAGTATGACATAAGCTCTGCTTTCTTGCAGACATCTGTATACCACTGTGCAAAATCTACATCCATAGATGTAATCGCTTCAACTAATTTTTTATCCTCTGCCATTGTTATGACTCCTTTTAATAATATTGTTTTTTAGTTTATCATTTTATCTAACGGATTTCAAGCATGGTATTCCACCATTGCGGCGTCACACTGTACTCTTTTCCATCTACATTGATAGAATGGGCGCACAACGCTATCTCTCTTGGCTTCATGCCTATATTTTTCAATTCCAACCCACTTACAGGTTCTATGTTTAAATGTTTTTCACCACACACAGACATATATTTTCCATCACCTACAACTGCATGCCCTCTTGATGCAAGCTGAACCCTTATCTGATGAAAACGCCCTGTGTGAAGATTAATCTTCAAAAGAGAAATCTCTGTCCCATCAATCTCAGCCTCACTTACAATCTCGTAATCAAGCTCTGCATATTTGGCATTTTTATTATTTTTATCACTGATTACCGCTGTATTATCCCTTGTTTTCTCTATATGATCTGACAGCACTGCCTTGGATTCTTTCATCTTCCCATACACAAGTGCATAATACTGCTTGCAGAATCCCTGCTGCTGCATAATCTGGGAGTATCTTGCGGCACTCTCCTTATTCTTTGCCATCAGCACAACTCCACTGACCGGACGGTCAAGCCTGTTAATAACCGCCGCATATGACGGCTCACCCTTTCTTTTGCGATAATTCATAACCTCGCTTACCATATCAAGGTCAAAATTTTTCCCGCTCTGTGTAAGCTGCCCTGCCTCTTTTTTTAGAATTATCTTATCTTTGTCTTCATATATTATTTCCATGTGATTCATCCTTTAAAATGTTATTCTTACCTCAAAATATATCTGCACAACTCTATCATCTATATTATTACCTGACCATATCTAAAGTCAAATTATACTTGACGCATTACTAATGTATGTTTATTATGGTTTTAGGTTCTAAAAAATTTTAACTTGTGACCCACAAAACATAAGAAATCAGTAATTTATATATTAAATTATGCAAAGAAATGAGGACATATATGGATAATTATACACCAGATCCATTCTGGAACAACCAGAATCAGGACTCAAATAAATCCTCTGATAACAGCCAGCAAAACTATGGCAGTTATACAGATGATTATTCTAATGACCCAGATAAAGAGTATACATCTTATTCAGATAATGAAAATGCGCAGAACAGCCAGTCTGATAGTTCTGATTATAATAATTACGACAGCCAGAACGGATACAATACAGGTTATAACAATTACGACAGCCAGAACAATTATAATACAGGTTATAACAATTACGACAGCCAGAACAATTATAATACAGGCTATAACAACTACAACAAGCCACAGAACTGTCCTAAGTTCACTCCTCTGCTTGTATTTTCAATAATCTGTATCATTCTGTTCAGCAGATTATTTGGCATTATTGCGCTGATTCTTTTATTTAATGCTAACAACAACTTCCGTTATGGAAGATATGACAAATATGAATCCTGCATTAAAATATGCACCATCATGCTTGTAATATCAGTAATTGTAGGTATTTCATGGACTGTAATCATCGGAATAGCATCATATGCTTTTGATGCAATCAGATAATAATTAAAAGCTTTATTAATGTCAAATATGCCCCCAGAGAAGCACTCTGGGGGCAATACTTTTATTACTTCCTCTATCGTTTACATTTTAAACCTGTATCCAACACCCCATATTGTCTCAATATACTGAGGCTTAGATGTATCAAGTTCAATCTTTTCTCTTATCTTCTTAATATGGACTGTGACTGTCGCTATATCACCGATTGAATCCATATCCCAGATTTCTTTAAATAATTCATCCTTTGTATATACATGATTAGGATGCTCGGCAAGAAATGTGAGCAAATCAAATTCTTTAGTCGTAAATATCTTCTCCTCACCATTGACAAATACTCTTCTTGCAGTCTTATCAATCTTGATACCACGGATTTCAATTATATCATTGTTTTCCTTAGTACTGCTTACAAGTCTTTCATATCTTGCAAGATGCGCCTTAACCCTTGCAACAAGCTCACTTGGGCTGAAAGGCTTAGTCATATAGTCATCCGCTCCGACACCAAGGCCTCTTATCTTGTCAATATCCTCTTTCTTTGCAGAAACCATTATAATTGGTGTATTCTTCTTCTCTCTTAACTGACGGCATATCTCAAATCCATCAACGCCAGGAAGCATTACATCAAGAATGCAGATATCGTAATCTCCATCAAGTGCAGCTTCAAGTCCACTTGTTCCGTCTGATTTAATAGTCACTTCAAATCCACTGAGTTCAAGATAATCCTTTTCAATCTCAGCAATAGCTTCTTCATCTTCAACAATTAATACTTTGCTCATGTGTTTGTTCTCCTTATATAAATGCTTAACTTGCTAATCTGCCTTGGTTTCAATAGCTTCTGTGGCTTTTCGTAAGCATATGTGCATTGTAGTTCCCTCACCTTCAACGCTTTCTGCCCATATTTTACCTTTATGGTCGTCAATTATCTTTCTTACAATTGCAAGACCAATTCCACTTCCGCCCTGTTTACTGTTACGTGATTCATCTGTTCTATAAAATCTTTCAAATATGTGTGGAAGTTCAGCAGTTCCGATTCCCTTGCCATTATCTGTCATGATTATATGAGCGTAATCTCCTTCATCATATATGTCAATACCAATCCTGCCTCTTCTTCCTTCTTTCATGTACTTAACAGAGTTACTTATAATATTATTAATAACCCTCTTAAGTTGTTCGACATCCGCATATATATATATATTGTCAACATTATGGCAATTATATTCCAGATCAATATCCTGTGCCTCAAGATCAACCTTTATCTCATCACAGCAGGCATCAAAATAATCCTTTAGATTAATCCTGTTGAACGAATACGGAATCCTGTTAGTATCAAGCCTTGAATATATAGTAAGTTCATCTATAAGCTTGTCCATGTCGTTAACCTTATTAGCAATCGTCTGAAGATACCTCTGCTGTTTTTCCGGTGTGTTAGCCACACCATCCATAATACCTTCAACATAGCCTCTAATAGCCGTCAGAGGAGTTTTTAAATCATGAGAAATGTTTCTAATAAGCTCCTTTTCCTCTTTATCAGAATTAATCTTCTCTTCTGACGTTTCTTTAAGTATAACGCGCATCTCCTCAAAATCCCGGCACACATCACCGATTTCATCTCTCGACACTTTTGGCATTTCAAAATCCAGATTACCCATCTTAATATTCTGGGCGGCAAGCCTTAATTTATCAAGCGGTTTTACTATTGAACTATACAGCCATAAATCAAGCACCAGACTTGTAATAATTAATATAGCAAGCACTGCTGCCATAGTCTGAAGTGAAAGCCACTTTATCTGTGGGATAACCTGATCAAGCGACGTTATTATATATACGCCTATAATGTCGCCATTCTGCTCCTTGAAATTAATCTGTTTAACAATACAGTGATAATCACCACCTTTGTATATGCTTTCATTAAATGCACTATCAAGGCTTGTATACTCTGGTATAAGCTCTCTTATCTCGCTGCTGTCAAGCGACCTTGATGCATATATTATATCATTATTTCTTGAAACTACCAAATTTGATAATCTGGCTGCAAGCTGTACATCAAGATCTTTCAGATATTCCATATCTGTATATTTCTCTGGCGTTTCAATCGCAACCTGCTTAATAGACTCATATATCTTATCTGTTATCTCACTCATAATCGTAGCTGATGAATACATGTTTTCAAGCTTTACCGACTCATCGACTCCATACAGCTTCTTAATTGACGTACTCTGGTATCTGAATATTATCCCTATTGCAAATACACACAAAATAAGCGGCAGTATAATCATTATGAAGAATGATAATTTCAGCTTATCTCTTAATTTCATTGTAATAACACTTCCTTTTAATGCACAAAAACACATCCTAAAAGAGAGCTGTTATATAAGCCCTTTTAGAATGTGTTCTTTGATCATCCAATCTTTAACTTTGCCTTCTGGGCATCATGCTCAGAATCAACTTTCTCTATAACAGCTCCAAGCATCGAAAGTTTCCCCTCAAAATCCTCATATCCACGCTGTATATATTCTATATCATCTATCTCAGATATCCCCTCTGCCGCAAGTGCCGCAATAACAAGCGCCGCTCCTGCTCTTAAATCTGGAGCAGACATCTCAACACCTGTAAGATGATCTACACCCTCAATATATGCTGTATTACCTTCTACTTTAATCTTGCATCCCATTCGGTTCAATTCATCAACATACTTGAATCTGTTCTCGAATATACTCTCTGTAACCATGCTTGAACCATTAGCCAATGCCAGAACAACCGCCATCTGTGGCTGCATATCTGTTGGAAATCCCGGATATGGAAGAGTCTTGACATTAGTGCTCTTAAGCGAACCCTTGCCAATAACCCTGACCCAGTCGTCACCTTCTACAACCTCACAGCCAACCTCAATAAGCTTAGCCGAAAGCGACTCAAGATGCTTAGGTATAACATCTTTGACAACTATATCTCCATTAGTAGCTGCTGCTGCAAACATAAATGTTCCAGCCTCAATCTGATCAGGAATTATCGAATATGTTGTTCCGTGTAATCTCTTTACACCCTTGATTCTTATAACATCTGTACCAGCGCCTTTAATATTAGCTCCCATTGCATTAAGAAAATTCGCCACATCAACTATATGTGGTTCCTTAGCAGCATTTTCAAGTATAGTATCGCCATCAGCAAGACATGCTGCAAGCATAAGATTGATAGTAGCACCAACTGATACCACATCAAAATATACATGCCCGCCTGTTAATTTATCAGCTTTCGTGCTGATTTTGCCATGGCTTATCTCTACTTCTGCACCAAGAGCCTTAAACCCCTTGATATGCTGGTCTATCGGTCTGCTTCCTATATTACATCCACCCGGAAGCGCCACCTGTGACTTTCTGTACTTTCCAAGCAATGCTCCTAATAAGTAATATGAAGCTCTTATCTTCTTAATATATTCATAATCAACATTCATGTCACAGATTCCACCACCGTTAATCTGGACAGAGTTGTTATATACGTATTTTACCTTGGCGCCAATCCCCTCAATCGCCTGTAATAATACTCTGGTATCTCTAACGTTAGGTACATTTTCAATTGTTACAGTTTCATCTGTCATAATTGCAGCCGCAAGTATGCCTAAAGCAGCATTCTTTGCGCCTCCAATGGAAACCTCTCCCGTAAGAGGATTACCACCTTTAATTATATACTGTTCCATCTAGCGCACCTCAATTGAAATGATAATTAATAAGGATAAAAATCCTTATGTGCATAAAACACCACTATTTGATATTATATGTAGTTTTTTTGTATTTGTAAACCTCTAATGAGAAATTTTTGTGAAATGCCTGCCAACAGACCACCACAATCCCATTATCTGGCAAAAAAATAACCGTGCTTGATGCACGGCTATTTCTTTGTATTATTTAGTTCTTATTAACATAATTAAGTGGGTTAACAGATGAACCACCAATCCATATCTCGAAATGAAGATGTGGACCTGTACTGTTACCTGTATTACCTGAGCGGGCAATCAAATCGCTCTGATTAACTTTCTGTCCATTAGAAACTGCAATAGAACTTAAATGTCCATATCTTGTCATCGAACCATCTGAATGACGTATATCTACGCAGTATCCATATCCTGAATACCATCCAGCTCTTATAACTGTACCAGATGCTGCTGCATATACTGGTGTACCTACTGAACATGACCAGTCAACACCATTATGCATTGCTCCATCCCTGTAACCATAACCAGAAGAATATCTTCCGTTAACAGGCTTAAGATATGTTGGAGGTGTAAGCGTTCCAACTGAAACAACCTTTGCAACTGGTTCTGCTGTTACTGTCTCCTCAACATACTGAAGTGATGTCTGGACACCATTAACAGTTGTGATATCAGCTGTTACCTTATGATGTCCTGATGAACCCTCTGTAATGACCTTGCTGTATCCTCTGTACTGAGTATCATCATCAACATACTGGACATCTGCATCGAAATCCTCTTCGTATGTTTTTCTCTCTGTAACAACAACTGAAAGCTCTGACTTAGGAACTGTAACAACAAGTACATCTCCTGGAGCAATTAAAGTATTCTCTGTCAATCCCTCATTTAACGCATACATATCGTTAAGAGAAATGTCACACTTATTAGCTATGATAGAAAGGCAGTCACCCTGTTCTACAACATACGTTGTCTTAGCTTCCTTTTCCTTAGTTATAGCATCATATGCCTGCTGGACTGTCATTATATCAGCACCGCTTGCCATTGTCTCATTAATGGAAAGCTCCTGCTCAAATCCAATTCCTACAAGACCATCCTTAAGTGAATGAGTTTCTTCTGTATTAAGACCAGACTCACCATTAAGTGCCGATGCAACTATATCTGTAGCTGTTTCTTTAATATCAGACTTGACAACATCTAACGAATATGTTCCATAACTGCTGTCTCCTGACGCAAGCTTAACCTGGAACTCATTCTTTGTATCATAATTAGATGTAACCTTTTCCATCAACTCTACTATCTCTTCCTTGCTTGAAAGAGTAACTGTAAAGTCATCCATTCTCAATGTATATGCTGTAGCACTCTCTTTATCGGATACACATGCAAATAATGTACTATAAAGAACATCCTCAAGCTCACTCTCGCTCATTCTTGATGCAACAACCTTAGGCTGCTCAACAATATCAATGCTGTTATCCATGTAAATTACTGAATCGTATTCCTTACCAAACTTTAATCTTGCAGATGCAAGAGCATCCTCTGCCTCCGCTCTTGTATTGGCAGCACCAACCTCCTGTCCATTAAACTGAATACTGTAATATCCAGCCTGAGTATTAAAAAGTTTCTTTTCAACAAAAGGAATTGCAACGATACACGCTAAACACGCTACTGACATGCCGCTTATTAAAGTTGTCTTTAAGCGTCTGCCATATTGTGTAAAATGCATTATTATTGTCCTCCAAAATCTTAAAACGTAATTTGTAATTTGTTTGTAACATTTTTGTAACAATCACATATTAACACCAAGGTACTAATTTGTAAACCCTATTTACATACAAATCACAATAATTAACAAAATGTTCATTATTTAGTTCTTGCAACCGAATATCCAAACTTTCCAACTTTTTCGCCAAGTGTATAGTATTCTCCGTGTGAATAAGCTATTGGCTCAGCCTTGGCAAGATCAAACTTTCCCCGCTCATCCATGTATGCCTCATCCGCATGAACCGCAACAACTTCAGCTATAAACATATCATGCGAACCCAGCTCCTTAATATCAACAACCCTGCATTCTATATTCACCGGACACTCGTCAATCAGTGGTGCAGATACCTTTGAAGCCGCTTGCGGAGTAAGCTTCATCTCCTTAAACTTGTCAACATCTCTTCCCGATTTAACACCACAATAGTCTGTCGCAAAACATGTGTCTTTTGTTGTAAGATTGACAACAAATTCTTTTGTTTCCTTAATAATGCTATGAGAATATCTCTCTTTTCTCACAGATATAGAAAGCATAACCGGGTCTGAACATATAGTTCCTGCCCACGCAACTGTGATAATATTAGGTTTCTCACCCTTTCGCTGACAGCTGACCATAACTGCCGGCACCGGATATAACATATTCCCTGGTTTCCATTCCTGTTTTGACACTATATATACCTCCATTTTCAAACCATCATCTAACATCTACACCATATACAGTACTATTAGTACCTAAGCACTATATAAATGTAAACTTATAGTCCACTCATTTGTGAAAATATTAACTATAAATCATTACAAATCTCTTACATTATGATATACATCACAACTTATACTGTCAATGATACTATTTTTTCAGGTTGTGCCTTATATAAATATATGATAAAATTTAAACATACAAACTTCGTGCCAGTAATAGAATAATATAGCGGAGATGAATGATTGGAGGATTATTATGTTAGGTAATGTTATTGTTGGCCAGTCAGGTGGTCCAACATCGGTTATTAACTCTAGCCTTGCGGGTGTGTTCAAGACAGCCAAGGACAGAGGTGCCAAGAAAGTTTATGGTATGCGTCACGGTATCAAGGGTCTGTTGGACAGACAGTATGTTGATATGTCTGAAAAGATTAAGACTACTATGGATATCGAACTTTTAAAGAGAACTCCTTCTTCATATCTGGGTTCATGTAGATATAAGCTCCCAGAGATTAAGGATGATAAAGAAACTTATGATAAGATATTCCAGATTCTTGATGAATTAGAAATCAAATATTTCTTCTACATAGGTGGTAATGATTCCATGGATACTATTAAGAAGCTGTCTGATTATGGTGTTCTTATGGGAAGTGATATCAAGTTCATGGGTGTTCCTAAGACAATTGATAACGACCTTGCCGTTACAGACCATACTCCTGGTTTCGGTAGTGCTGCTAAATTTATCGCATCTACTATGAAGGAGATTATCCGTGATGGTCTTGTGTACGACTATCCAACTGTTACAATCGTTGAGATTATGGGACGTAATGCCGGATGGCTTACTGCTGCCGCTGCACTTGCCAAGGGAGATGACTGTGAAGGAGTAGACCTCATATACCTTCCAGAGAAGACATTTGATATTGACCATTTTATGGACAAGATTAAAGAGCTCAATTCCCGTGGACGTTCTATCGTAGTCGCAATCTCTGAAGGTATCAGAGTTATGGATGGAAGATATGTATTCGAGCTTTCAGATCATGTAGAATTCGTAGATGCATTTGGTCACAAGCAGTTAGCTGGTTCTGCTAAGTTCCTTGCTAACAAGGTAGGTGCAGAACTCGGAATCAAGACAAGAGCTATCGAGTTATCTACTCTTCAGCGTTGTGCCGCACATATGACATCAAGAACAGATATCACAGAAGCTTACAATGTAGGTGGTGCTGCTGTTAAGGCTGCATTTGAAGGCGAATCAGGTAAGGTTGTTGTATTACAGAGAGTTTCCGATGATCCATATATGTGCATCACTGCAACACATGATGTTCACCAGATTGCCAACATCGAGAAAAAAGTACCTCTCGAATGGATTACTGAGGACGATTATGTAACTGAAGACCTTGTACATTATATCAAACCACTTATTCAGGCAGAGCTTTCACCAATTATGGTTGATGGTCTTCCACATCACCTGAATGTTGAAATGTAATGTTCCGTATGTGGTGCAAGCTGATTGACAATTCACGCCATATAGTCAGACAGGTCACTATTGAGAATCCTGATACAGACATTAACCGTACCAGAAAGGTATTTGATGGAATTGAGGAAGCCTGTGTTGCATTTGATCTGGGACAACCCATATGGCTTGATGCCAATATAGCAGAATTTAAAAGAAGATCCAAAGTAAGATTCAATCAGGACAACTTCATTGAACATATAGAATTTGCATATATGGAAGTTGAAGTTATTGAAGAAGATTAATAATTAAAGACCCCCGGCAGCCGTAGTTAATCTACAACCGCCGGGGGTCTTTTGAGGATAGTCTATATAAAAGTCATGTGTCTTATTTAATATAATCTGCCAGACTACTCAGCCTGATAAATTAAAGCCCCATGCCATGTAATAGATGCAATATCGCCAGTATCTACATATGTTGGAAGAATCCATAATGCATCCCATTTTCCTGTATTATGGTTAAATCCTCCACTCATCTTATTGCCTGCATTAAACGTTGTTCCATTCTTCATAGTAATAAGTGGAGAATATGAACCACTTCCTGAAAATCTTGAATCGTCTCCCCCCAGAGTAATCGAACCTGTTAATGCAAGTTCAGTTGTAGATATCTTAACTGTCTTAATGTTAATTGATGTTCCTTTATAATAAGAATCATTAACAGTTATATCTGAATCATAAGCAATCGCTGTATCTGTTGAAGATACACTGCAGTCAAATGCCACATCACACTCATTACTGCTAAGTACTTCTTTCTTATTAGTTTCTAAAACCCTCTTCATAACAAGTGATGACAGGTGTGTATTATCCGTATCAGTATGAACACCTTTCTCTGTCTGTGAAAATGCCCTGTCAAAGTCTGCTGCGTATGTTACCTGAATTCTTCCATCACCCAGCTTCTTTACTCTTATTGCTGTCGGTCTTCCTGTTGTAACGCTCTGTACATTAACTTTTTCAAGCTCTGCTGCAACTGTATCATTAGCAGGAACTATAGTCATAACAAAACTCTTCGACTTAGAAGTTGAATCCTTAACTGTATATCCAGCATTGTCAATATAAGAACCTGCATACTTGTCAGAAAATTCAATATGCATCTTGCCAGGAGCTAACACAACATCAGAATCAGCGTATCCATACACTGAATTATCACCTGTAAATTCGTCTTCGCCTGCAAGTGTAACCTCCTTAAACATATCCGCTACACTGGCATATCTGAACCCAATCGATTCCATGATATCATAATATGATGTATAATCACCAAGCTTAAAGCTTATGGTAGAACCATCAAGAGTTGTTTTAGATGGAACTGACAATGATAACTTAATAGTTGCCTTAGATGCGTCCCCAGCGTCATCGACTCTCTGCTGCATGCAGTAATCCTCATCTGCTCTTACACTATTACCAGTATTAATGGTTTTTCCATCAACTGTAACTGTTATCTTATCAAATCTGTCCCTCGCAATAACAGCAACCTTATTCTCAGTTGTCTCATTAAGAGACGAACCATCGTTAGTCTTAACTGTAAATATAACATCTGCCTTGTTACCATCAACTACATACGAATCCATAGTAACCGTAATATTCTTATCGCTCTTAACATCCTTAACATCTGTCATTCCATCATAAGTGTATGAATTACCGTCATTATCAGTAATACCATCTGCATAATTAAGGGATGATGCTGTATTAGTTATCTTATATATCCTGTTAATAAGGCTGCCGCCTGTAACCGCATTATATGCAAATGCAGCACCAGACGATAATACAACAATTGAGCCACAGGCTGCTGCTGCCATAACCCATCTGTTAACTTTTCTGGTAATCCTCTTAACCGAAGTTCCCTTATACTCTCTGGTAACATCAGAATTGGCTTTACAATATTCTAATGTTTCCTGTATAAGTTCCTCAGATGCATGAATTTTATCTAATTCATCTAACATACTCCCCACTCCTCCTTAATATTCATCTTTAATAATTTTCTTCCGCGCAATAATCGTGTCTTAACAGTATTAGGACTTATATCAAGTATCTTTGCTATCTCCTTGATATCTTTATCTTCATAGTAGTACAGATATATAACCTCTCGATATATCGGAGTAATCTTTAGAACCTGTTCAAGTACAGTTCCATGATAATCATATCCATTCTCTGCTGTCGCTGCATTACTTAAAAATTCTTCATGCTCAAGCAGCACCGAATTCATATCGTCAGACAGACTCACATGGCGGTTCCACTTGTTCCTGTGTGTCTCACAACATTCATGCATAGCCACTGTCAAAAGCCATGCCTTTACATGCTCTATATCGTTAAACTTCTTATTACAGGTATATAATTTTAAAAATGTATTCTGGAAACAATCCTTGGCATCCTCATCACTATTGCAGTGAACCAGGCACGCTCTTAAGATTGTATCTGAATATAGACGTAATATGCTCTCAAAGCTCTTACCTGCATATAATTGTTCCGAATCACTATTCATAATCTAATCTGCCCACCTCCATATAAGCCGCTGTGCACAACCTCTACACTTAATACACGGTAAAGACTCATAAAAAGTTTCATGAGTTTTGAAATTTTTCAAATAAATTTTGCAGCACTGGCTTGCACGCCTCTACAATTATAAAACTGTACCGCCACCGGGTGCCCTGTCAGCAGCAATATGTCCCACAACCTTCCATGTCGGCGTGTCGTGCAGCTCTTAGGTTAGTGTACGACATAAAGCTAATCATAATGCTAAACGTCCAAGCAAAGCGCGTTTTTAGCATTATGATTAAATAAGCTTATGTCGTACTAACCTTAGAGATGCTAGACACAAAGACCCAGGAAGGTTGTGGGACATATTGCTGCTGGCAGGGCACCCGGTGGCGGTACAGTTTTACAATTTTAAACCACTACGTTTTTCTCCTCTGTACCCTGTACAAAACTCTCTATATTTTCATAGACGAGATTCATGAGGCGGGTTCTGGCTTCGTATGTTGCCCATGCAATGTGCGGTGTTATAACCAGTTTATCGCTGTCCTGTATTTCGAGGAGTGGATTATCTGTAGCGATTGGTTCAGTGGTTATTACGTCTAAACCAGCGGCGGCGATAACGTTCTCTTTTAAGGCTCTTGCAAGATCTGCATCATTGATGATTGGACCTCTGCCTAAGTTAAGAAGTACAGCAGATGGCTTCATCTTTTTAAGATTGTCATAATTGAACAGATTTTTAGTCTTATCATTGAGTGGAGCATGGATTGATACTATGTCCGATTCTTTCAAAAATGTATCAAAGTCAACGCACTCATATGGCACATCCTGCTTATGTCCGCTGGCTGAATAGTATATAACCCTGCATCCAAAATCAGCGGCTATCTTAGCCACACCACGGCCAATATTGCCAAGGCCTGCTATTCCATATGTCTTGCCACATAGTTCATGAAACACATTGTCAAAATGTGTGAAGCTTGCTGATTTGGCATATTCGCCGCTCTTAACATATCTGTCATAATAATTCATCTTCTCAAACACATAGAAAAGAAGTGAAAATGTATGCTGTATAACAGACTGTGTTGAATATCCTGCGACATTGGCAACCCTGATACCATGTGCCCTGGCATATTCTATATCAATATTGTTATATCCTGTGGCAGTCTCAGCGACCATCTTAATCCCACTTCCTGCCTCAAATATATCCTTATCAATAACCACCTTGTTAGTGACAACAACCGTTGGATTATGCTCCCTGACTCTGGCTATAGCCTCTTCATGCGTGCTGTTGCTATATGTGATAACCTCTCCAAGCTGGTTAAACCTATCAAGAGAAATGTCATCTCCATATGTAACAGTATCAAGCATAAGTATCTTCATTCATTTTACCTCTTTTCGTATAATTAAGGGGCTGCATCACTACAGCCCCTTGTTGGTTATAAACTATTAAAGTCTCTTTCTTAAAGCCTCACCCTCAGCTTCAAATCCTGGCTTGCCAAGAAGTGCGAACATGTTGTGCTTGTAACTCTCAACACCTGGCTGGTTAAATGGATTAACTCCAAGAATATATCCAGATAAACCACATGCAAATTCAAAGAAATACATAAGCTCACCAAGATAGAAAGCTGTCTGTTCTGGTATCTTAACCATAAGGTTAGGAGTATTACCATCTGTGTGAGCAAGAACAGTTCCGTTCATTGCACATTTGTTAACGAAATCCACTGATTTACCAGCAAGATAATTAAGTCCATCAAGGTCTTCGTCCTCTGCCTCAATAATTATCTCTCTGCATGGCTTCTCAACATTAAGAACTGTCTCAAACATAATTCTTGAACCATCCTGAATGAACTGTCCCATAGAATGAAGGTCTGTTGTAAGGTCAACACTTGCTGGGAATAATCCCTTGTTATCCTTACCCTCTGACTCACCCATAAGCTGCTTCCACCACTCAAGTGTATAATGAAGGCTTGGCTCATAATCACAGAGAATTTCTACTGATTTGCCCTTTCTTAACATGATATTTCTAAGGGCTGCATACTGCATAGAATCATTATTATCAAAGTCATTTTCTATGCATCTCTTTCTTGCGCTTGCTGCACCTGACATAAGCTCATCGATATCTACACCGCTTACTGCGATTGGAAGAAGGCCAACTGCTGTAAGAACTGAGAAACGTCCACCTACATCATCTGGAACTACGAATTCCTCGTACCCCTCTGCATCAGACAGCTTCTTTAAAGCTCCCTTTGCCTTATCTGTTGTAGCATATATTCTCTTGGCAGCTCCATCTTTGCCATATTTCTTCTCAAGCATCTTCTTAAATACTCTGAACGCAATAGCAGGCTCTGTTGTTGTACCTGATTTAGAAATAATATTGACTGAAAAATCCCTGTCACCGATAGTATCAACAAGACCTGCAAGATATGTAGAACTGATGCTGTTACCAACGAAATAAATTTCAGGAGATTTACGAATCTCTTTGCTTACTGAATTAAAGAAATTATGTCCTAAAAATTCAATTGCTGCCCTTGCCCCAAGATATGAACCACCAATACCTATAACAACAAGTACCTCTGAATCATTACGAATCTTATCTGCTGCCTTCTTGATTCTTGCAAATTCATCCTTGTCATAATCTACTGGAAGATCTATCCATCCAAGATAATCATTGCCAGCTCCCTGCTTTGACAATAATAACTGTCTGGCGCTCTCTGTAATTGCCTTCATCGACTCAACTTCATGCTCATGCACATAACCCATAGCTTTGGAATAATCAAATTTAACCTGTCCCATACCTTCAATCTCCTTTTAAATTAAAATTAATATTACACATATGGCTTCCAATGCATCCCCCTCAGACTTCCAGAACACATTGTTAAACATAAGACAATTATACTTCTCTAACCAGTTTTTTTCAAGATTTCTTGGTATTGTTTATTAAGCTTTTCAAACTCAATTGCAGCACTTCCATGAAGCCTGTTATTTCCAATCCGAAATGCGGCAAATGTTCCCTCTGGTTTTAATTTGATCTGACATCCGTCCATGCCAAAAAGATATCCTTTACTAATCTCCATGATACGTTCCCTAAGCTCGTCCTGACAGCCAGTAAATGTTGCCAGAGTATCCATGGTTGTCCACCATATTCTGTGTCCACGCACTTTTTTATCCACAAATCCATGCACATCTTCAACTTCTATACCCAGCATTAAAAGCTCATTATAGCTTTTGACAAGATTATACCCCAGGCTTGTCCTCAGCTTTATAAAGTCACGCCCATTATCTTTCTTTCCCGGACAGGTTATAATTCTACCCAGAACCATTGCCCGTCCTCTCACATCAAATGCTGCCTCTCTTAAGTATCTTTTCAAACTCATCCTTAGAATCACGAATATTATTACAAATGCAACAATACATGATGTCATATTCTGATGAATCCTCCCGGCATTTTGCTAAATATAAGTATATCGGGTTTGCGTGGAATGTTCCACATAATTCGTTCAACAAATATTCCCTGTAAACGACAAATGTTCACGACTAATTTTATTCCATAAAAAAATACTTTTTCTGTAGTCGATGCCATAAATCAATGGAAAACACATTAAAATCACAGTATTATTATAGATGTTTAATAAAGTCATAGTATTTTATAACAAGGAGTTAATGATGGCAGGAGTACAAAAAAATAAAATTGATATGACAACTGGCCGTATCATGAGTAAAATCATACTGTTTGCAATACCAATTATTATTGGAAATATTTTGCAGCAGTTATACACAACAGTTGATGCGCTTGTAATTGGAAAATTTTGCGGCGATACATCTCTTGCTGCTGTTGGAACAAGTTCACAGCCTGTAGAGGTGTTATTATGTATATTTCTTGGAATAGGAACTGGTGTATCTATTCTTATATCACAGTATTCTGGTGCTAGAGAATCAGATAAAGTCGTGTCAATATGCGGCACTTCAATAACATTTATATACCTGATAGGAATTCCAGTGGGAATTCTTGGATGGTTTGCAGCACCATATATTCTTAATTTCATGCAGGTTCCACATGACGTATGGGATGCCGCTCTAATATACACAAGAGTAGTATTTTTAGGAACACTTGGAAATCTCGGCTACAACATGAACGCCGGTCTTTTAAGGGGACTTGGTGACAGCAAGGCTTCGCTATGGTTTCTGGCTGTTTCTTGCGTATCCAATATTGTATTTGACCTTATATTTGTAGCAAGATTTCACATGGATGTAGCAGGAGCGGCTCTGTCAACATCCATTGCCATGTTTATTTCATGGATTGTAAGTATTGTTTATATCAGAAAGAAATTTCCAGAAATGCAGTTTACATATTTCCCTAGGAGATTTTCCGGAACAATGATGAAAGACATTCTGGCGATAGGATTACCAATTGGACTTAATAACTCTCTGTACTCTTTAGGACATGTTGCGCTGCAGACTTTTAATAACTCACAGGGTGCAATATTCATGGCAGGAGGTGCCGTTGCAGGAAGAATTACAGGCTGTGCTAACATAGCAATAACCGGCTTATCTTCGGCAGCCACCACATTTTCAGGTCAGAATTATGGTGCCAAAAAATATGACAGAATCAAAGAGGGACACTGGAGAATCCCATTATGCTCGGGACTTATCACACTGTGTTTCGGTTTATTTTTCATTACAATACACAGACCAATAATCCGTTTCTTTTCGTCTGATGAGATGGTACTTATGTATGCAAGCCGACACATTATCGTAATGCTTCTATCACAGTGGTTTTATGCTATATTCAACGGCATAATATCTATCGTGAATGGAACTGGAAAAGTACGTTATACAACTATTGTCAACATCCTTATGCTCTGGGCTGTCAGAATTCCAAGTGCATATGTTATTAACAGATTCTTTGATGGTACATGGGTAATGTTATGCTTCCCAATCTCTTTCAGCTTTGGAATGTTCGCAATGATTGGTTATTATATGTTCTCGCCATCATGGAAACAGCTTCTGAAAATGGCAGAAAAATAATCACGATATCACATCAGATGCAGTACATGGTTTAAGCCTGTCACTGGGTAAAAACTACATCAAAAATGGTTCCGCCAGACTGAGCAGGCTTAACTGTAATACTGCCATCATGAACCCGCACGATTTCGTAAACAAGTGCAAGCCCAAGTCCTACGCCGCCAAGCTCGCGGCTTCTGGATTTGTCCACACGGAAGAATGGTTCAAACACACGCTCCCGTAGTTCCTCAGGAATTCCACTTCCTGTATCCTC
This sequence comes from uncultured Lachnospira sp., assembly GCA_934359185.1. Lineage (GTDB taxonomy): Bacteria > Bacillota > Clostridia > Lachnospirales > Lachnospiraceae > Lachnospira. Next base: position 154,085 of record CAKRLE010000005.1, read on the forward strand.
TACTGACATGTACACATGCTTTTCCTTCTGGTACGCGGTTACTGTAACCTGTCCACCTGAATGATTATATTTTATGGCATTCTCAACCAGATTATATACCATCCTGTAGATAAGGATATCACTTCCCACCATAGTTATGTTCTTACATTTTCCTATAAGCTTTACATTCTTTTCCTGTGCCAGAGGTTCCAGATCTGCCAGCACCTCATCAACGAGATCGTTAACGATGATTTTGTCATCCCTTGCCACAGTCTGAAGCTCACTCATGTCAAGTAGTGTCTTAACCATTTTGCTGAGTCTGTCGTTCTGCTCAGTAACCATCTTTATTGTCTGCATGGTATCCGCATCATTGCCTGGATGGCTGGTAGAATTATATAAATCAAGCTGTACCTGCATCAGCGCTAATGGTGTCCGGAGTTCGTGCGCCGCATTTGCAGTAAATTGTCTTTGTATCTCAAATGCATCTGCCAGTCGTTCAAGCATCTTGTTATACGAAACACTGAGCTGGTTCAGCTCTTTAACCTTATCTTCTTCTATTCGTGATTCTGCCAGATTCTGTGCCTGCACCTCTTCAATTTTATCAGAAAATTCACTAAGTGGTTTAAGTGCGCGCCCACTTATAAAATATGTAGCTCCCCCACCAATAAGAGTCAATAACACTGAAATTATCAAACTATTTCTTTTATAATCTGCCTTGTTATTATACACCTGGACAGAAAACTCATCTGCGAACTCACCCCACTTATCCTCTGGGATACTGATATATAGTTCATCCGGATCTGTTTCATTATCATTTCCCTGCGTCTCAACAGCCTCCTGTAATGAATCAATATAATACACTCCATTTTTATAGACAAGCATTGTCAGACATCCGCATATAACCGCAATATATATTGCAATTATACAGGTAAGTCTCCACTGCAGTGATATTTTTTTCATCTCTCGGACTCCTCCCGTATCTTATATCCCTCTCCAACCTTATTCAAAATCGGATCATATCCAAGCTCAGCCTTAAGCTTTCTTCTAAGCGAAGACATATGTACTCTGATAGAGCCGCTAAAACTGTCAACAGATGCATCCCAGACATGCTCTATCAGCTCCTCCTGGCTTACCGGCCTTCCTAGATTAAGAAGCAGGTATTCCAGAATACCATTTTCCTTTCTTGTCAGGGAAACCTTTTTCCCTTTCGCATATACCTCACGTTTTATAGTATCAAACTTTATGCCGCCGCTTTCCAGGCACACATCCTTCTGCACAAATTTCCTTCTTGTCAAGCTTCTGATACGTGCCTCAAGCTCCTGCAGATGAAATGGTTTTTCCATATAATCATTTGCCCCGGCATCCAGTCCTTCAACCTTATCCGCAATCTGTCCTCTTGCAGACAATATCAGAACCTTTGTCTCCTCATTGCTCTGCCTGAGTTCCTTTAAAATCTCCATTCCATCCATTCCAGGCAGATTCAGATCCAGGACAATCAGATCATAGTTCTCTGCAATGATGCATTCAAGAGCCTCTTCGCCATCATAACAGGTATCAACCTCGTACCCAGCATTATACAGACATTTCGCAACCGCATCACATATTTGTTTCTCATCTTCAACTATTAATAATCTCAAATTTTTCACCTGTTTCTTAACAAAAATTTTACACCAGTTATTTTATAATACCTATGTCAGCTGGTCAATAAATACAACAAACAAAGGAGCGGTCATATTTTGAAATACAAAAAAATATCTCAGATTGTTTTACTCATCATAGGTATAACTATGGTCAGCTATGGTGCAGTCAGAGGGGAAGCGGCTGCCGTGCTTGGCAAAGCAATAAAATTATGTCTGGAGTGTGTTGGAATTGGATAAGAAAAAAAAATTACTATCAAAAAAAACAGCAGAAATACGCGGATGGATACAGGCTGCTGCCACTCTGCTTACCAATATTCATATCCCGAATTTATTTAAGGGAAGAATATATCAGGGCAAAGCTAAAGCAGTATGTGTACCAGGATTAAACTGCTATTCATGTCCTGCCGCAACAGGAGCATGCCCGATTGGTGCCTTTCAGTCCGTTGTCGGTTCATCCAGGTTTAAATTTTCATACTACATAACCGGTTTTTTTATTTTACTCGGTGTGACGCTTGGAAGGTTTATATGTGGCTTTTTTTGTCCTTTTGGATGGTTTCAGGATTTATTACATAAAATTCCCGGAAAAAAATTTTCCACTGCCAGACTGAAGCCGCTAAGATATCTGAAATACATCATTCTTCTTGTTTTCGTTATACTTCTTCCAATGCTTGTGACGAACTCAATAGGAATGGGAGACCCTTTCTTCTGCAAATATATTTGTCCTCAGGGTGTTCTGGAGGGAGCTATTCCTCTCTCACTCGGAAATGCTGCTATACGGTCTGCACTGGGGAAGCTGTTTTCTTTTAAACTTATTATTTTAATTACCGTTGTTGTGTTAAGTATTTTATTTTACAGACCATTCTGTAAATGGATTTGTCCTCTTGGTGCAATCTATTCATTATTTAATAAGGTCAGCTTTCTTAATATAAAAGTTGAAAGCAGCAAATGTGTAGGATGCGGTCTATGCTCAAAGGCATGTAAGATGGATGTCGATGTATGCCAGACTCCTAACCATGCTGAATGCATACGGTGTGGAGACTGTATAAAGGCTTGTCCTAAAGATGCAATCCACTACCAGTTCATGGGAAAAGCCTGTAAAAAGAAGGACAGCAGCAATCAGCACAACTAACCTGTAACTCTCAAACCTGTTACTAATATTTTAATTAAAGGAGCAATTATTTATGAAAACAAAAATAACATTTATTTCTATGTTTATACTCTGTATAGCATTAGTACTGACAGCATGCGGCAAAAAAGGAGCTGCAGGCACTTCCAGCACTTCTCTGGACGATTTGTACCAGCAGGAAAACCAGCTCTTTGCAGAACATGAAGCTGTATGGAACAAAGCATTTGGCATGATGAATAAAGGGGCTGCCAACCCAAATGGTAATTATGCCGATTATCTTGCTGATACTATTGAATCAAACAAAGCCTCATTTACAGATGATGAATTAAAAACACTTACTGAAGATATTAATACAATAAGAAAAATCGAGGAGCAGATAGCAGAAATCGAAAATAAAAACGCATCATCAAACAACAACAGCCAGAATAACAATTCAAATGCCTCATCTCCTTTCAAGAATTTTTCTGGTCAGGATTTTAATGGTAATTCAGTTGATGAAAGCCTGTTTTCTGGAAATGCTGTAACCGTCATTAATTTCTGGTTTAACGGCTGCAAGCCATGTGTTGCTGAGCTGTCTAAGCTCAATGAACTAAATAACGCCATCAAATCAATGGGCGGTGAAGTTGTAGGCATCAACACAGAAACTTTCAATGGAAATAAAACCGCTATTAAAGAGGCATCAGAAATTCTTAAAAGCCAGGGTGCCGAATACCGCAATCTTTCCATTGATTCTGCTTCTGACGCTGGTAAATACGCCTCTGGAATCATAGCATTTCCAACAACAATACTTGTTGACAGAAATGGCAATATTGTTGGTGAGCCAATGCTCGGTGGAATTGATAACAAGGACAACTACGATTCTTTAATGAAGCAGATTCAATCTGTAATTGATGCAGATAGCAAAAATAAATAATATATCTTCTCTGTTGTCTTTATAAAGTAAAAGCGGATGTGAAAAACCGATTAAGTTTTTCACATCCGCTTTTATCTGCAATAATTCGTAACCTTGTTTTATAAACATAATTATATTACAATACATTTATCTAAAAAACATACTTTTAAAATCAAATATCAGGAGGCTTAAATAAATATGTCCACTACCAATAAAAAATCTATAATTGTAAGCATTGCTTTAAAATTCATCTCACTGTTCGCTTCAATATACGGATTGATATTTACAATTGATAATATTATGTCTTTTACCTTTTTTACAACATTGTCAAATGTTGCATTAGACATAATTCTTGTAATATTTATTGTTTTAGATATTATTATTCTTAAAACAGGCAGAGATTATAAAAATAACAAATTATATATATTAAAATTTCTTATGACACTTTCCATCACACTTACATTTCTTGTCTATATGCTGATTCTTGGTCCAACATCTAAAGATGGGCTTATCGGCGCATATTTACATAATTATGCTGGAAGCTTCGGTGTTCATTTTGCAGGACCATTGTTTGCAATTGCTGATTTTCTTATATTTGATAAAGGTTTCCAGTCAAAAAATATATATGCAATATATGCCGTCATCCCACCTCTTTGCTATGTGGGGTTCATATATCTGCTGTCTTTAGCAGGAATACGCTGGAATCAGACAATGACAGCACCATATAATTTTCTTAATTATAATTCCCCTACTGGATGGTTCGGATTTGATTTAAGCCAGATGAATAGTGAAACGCTTGGAATAGGTGTTGTATATATGATAGTATTGCTTTTATTGATTTTCTTAGGCATAGGTCGTTTGTACCTGACAATAAATAAATCAAAAAGGGCTTAACCTGCTGTCGCAGAACCTGTTATAAATTATTTCATATTCATCAGGAAAAAAATCACTACAATCTGCATTACAAGCGTAAGGGGTACTCCCACTGTAAAATAATCTTTTCTAATCTTATGACGCAGGAGATACATTGCTATTAACGCTCCTATTGATCCGCCTGCAAAAGATAAACTTAGTAATGTTACAATTCTTATACGCGGTTTTTGCTTAACAGCTGCTATTTTGTCTACAGCAAAAGCCGCAAATGTAACCAGATTTATCACAACTAAATACATTAATAATATTCTATGGCTGTCCAGAAATTCCCAAAATGCCAGAGTAATATTCTCTGCAAGATGTCCTTTAATAATCAGCAGTATGACAATCTGAATAACCAATATACATGCCACGAAAATTCTAGACATCATGTTATCTTTTTCAGCTTTTCTATCGAAAATAAGAATTGCAGCAACAATACCTGCAGAACCTCCTAATAAAGATACTATCGTGAGAATCACATCTATTTGTCCTTTACCTGTATAGTTATGTAGCAGCATATTAATAATAAAAGCTGCAAATCCAACCACATTTATTATAATAAGATAATACCCAAATGTACCTATCAACAATTAAATCCCCTCTTAATCAATGTTCTAAAAAATTTATCTTCTAAATTATATTAGGTTTCAGAATATAAATCAATTATACGGACATATTTTACATATTGATTAATACAGCTTGACAAAACATTATTTAAAGCATATCATACTTTATAAAGTGATTTTTATTATTATTTTATGCAGTTTTAAAAACCATATCGCGGAGGTCTCATATGAAGATGAAAATAGTTGCAGATTCATCTGCAAATCTTTTAAATATAACTGATACTGATTTAGGAGTGGTTCCACTCCACGTAATAATAGGTGATAAAGACTATATAGATAACGATAAAACTGACCTTGCAGCGATGCAGGAAGATCTCTCTTCTTACAAGGGAAAAACATCTACATCAAGTCCTAGTCCACGCGAATGGGAAGAAGCATTTGACGATGCTGATGCTGTATTCTGCATCACTATTACAAGCACCCTGTCAGGCACATATAACAGTGCCATTGCAGCCAAAGACATGTACGAAAGCACACATCCTGGCAAAAAAGTGTATGTCATTGATTCATTATCTACAGGTCCGGAAATGGTGCTGTTAGTGGAAAAAGCTGCTGAACTTATCAAATCAGACATGGCACCAGATGATATTTACGATTCACTTCTGAAATATAAAGATAAAACTCATCTGTATTTTTCTCTTGCCTCTCTGGACAATTTTGCTAAAAACGGCAGAATCAGCCATGTTGTTGCTGCCGGAATTGGTCTTTTAGGAATCAAAATAGTCGGAAAAGCAAGTGACGAGGGAACACTCCACCCTCTTGACAAATGCAGGGGCGAGAAGAGAGCTTTAAAAAAGCTTATAGAGCATCTTAAGCAGTGTGGCTATATCAATGGTAAAATAATCATTGCACACAACAATAACGAAAATCTTGCATCAGAATTAAAGAAACTGATTGAAAGCGAATTTGGAACTTTTAACGGTTTTATACATAAAACACGGGCTCTTTGCAGTTACTACGCAGAGCCTGGTTCAGTGATGGTTGGATTTGAAGCATAAAATCTTCGTAACATGGTGCCCCATTAGTGCCTGGCACTCATGGGGCACCATAAATTCAACCGGCTCATTTAATCTATCACTTTGAATCACTACGGATATAGAATGTTGCTCTTCCAGCTCCTTTCTTCAAAAGAACGCCTTCTTCTACCAACTGTTTTAAAGCCAGCTCCACCGATTTTATTCCTATTGACGGGCATAATTCAACAATGTCACTCTTGCTTAATTTTCCTATTTTATTATACACTGCATGTCTGACAATTTCTTTTGCAGGTAATTTTTCACTTACAAGCTCTACTCGTTCTTCAAAATCCCTATATGCAGCGAGTATAACTCTCAGTATATATTTCACAAAAGAAGTGACATCTTCCTTATTCTCGTACCATCCTTCCTGACAATCTTCCAAAGCTTTATAATATAAATCTTTATTCTTTGCAATCTTACTTTCTATAGAAACATATTTGCCAACAACATATCCACTTCTGTATAATAGTAATGCTGTAAGTAAACGGCTCATCCTTCCATTGCCATCACTGAATGGATGTATACAAAGAAAATCGTGTATAAAAATCGGAATTAACAGTATTGAATCTATCACCTCATTCTCAATCATCCTGTTGTAATTCTCACAGATAGCCTCTATTGCGGCTGGTGTTTCATACGGCGCAAGCGGTGTAAATAGCACATACTCATTTCCAATTTCATCTGTAGCCGCAATAACATTCTGCGATATCTTAAAATGTCCTCCAATACTTTTTTCAGTATATTTATATAAATCACGATGCAACTGTAAAATATAATTTGTCTTTATTGGAATATACTCATAATTTTCATGAATTGTATTAAGAACATCCCTATATCCCAGAATTTCTTCCTCGTCACGATTTTTTGGAGTTGTCTTTTCCTCGCACAACTGCTTTAATCTTGTACTTGTAGTCCGTATCCCTTCGATTGCATTCGATGCTTCTGTACTCTGTCTCTTTGCTATCTCGACAAGTCTGTCTAACTCTTCCGGCTTCTGTTTTAAATATACTTCCTGTCTGCCTTTATATTCATGAATCTGTGCAACTAGTGAAATTATCTCACTATCCCACGTTTTATCTTTTAACGATGAATAATCGAACTCTCTCATAATTAATCTCCCAAGAAGAAAATTATCTCCTAAATTATATTATGTTTTAGGAGATAATTCAATTATCAAGACTTAAATTTCATGTTTAAATAATATTCTTGTCTTCATGTTATCTCTATTATTTCTCATCTTGAAAATGTAATGCAATATTACTTTGGCTTCTTCCTCTTCCCTGTGATTTTTTCTACCTCCAGAACATATACAAGTGTTCTGGAAATTGCTGCTGGATTAAAATAAGCCTCTTTTCCCATGTGATAATGAGCCATGAGCTTTTTTAACGCATCCAGTTTTTCTTCTTCTTTAAGAATTCTGATTCGTCCACTGCCAATCACACTTTCATATGCCATCGTGCAGTAGCCCTTTTCCCCAAAATACTGAAGCTGATGCTTGCAGTCCATCTCAAATGATGCCCTGTTATCCTTTTTTATAAGCTCCACTTTATAGCCTTCGAGCGCACTGTGAAAATACAGTCTGACTTTGCCGTCAATAACTTCCATACCAAAATTTAACGGTAGAATGTATGGATATCCGTCATCATTCAGTGCAAGTCTGCACACATCACATTTTTTCATGACCTCTATTTTTTCGTCTAACTCTTTTATTTCTCTATCTTCCTGTCTCATATCTCTAATCCACCTCAACAAAATTTGACAATCTATTTATCCTTCACTGGCTCTCCGTTCTCGTACTAATTTTCCAATTTAAAAATAATGAATTTGTGAGTATTACGCAGACAAAATATTCACTGTATGAAGCTTCTGATTTCTTCACTTATTCTTTTATATTCGTAGTCGTGAATATAATGAGGACAGTCCAATTCAATATAACTTGCGTTGTTATAATTTGAAATATATGCTTTAGGAATACTCCTCCACGTTTCTTTTGTAAAACCTGTCCCACCAGAACCGTCAGAGATAAACAATAACATCGGCACTTGTGGGATGCCATTTTCCTTTACAACACCCGCATTCTTTTTTACCGCTTTTGCTTCGTCAATCATCGTTACAGTTGCAGTTTTTTGGTAAAATATAGCCCTGTAAATTTCTTTTTCCTTTTCAGAAAGCGTTCCTGATTTGATGGCAGCACTTTCCGCAAGGCTTGGTATCCATCTTGTAATTCCCAATCCGGCGCAATACTGTCCTAATCTCATTATAGGAATATTGATGTTCATTTCATCATAATAGCCCGGCACAGCCATATCCAACCCAACAATAGCTTCAACTTCCTTCGGATACTTCTGAGCCCAGTATAAAGCTTCTAACCCGGACATTGAATGTGAGCAAAGCACATACGGCGGTTCTATTCCTGCCTTATCAAGTGCCATTCTGGTTTCGCTCAATATTGTATCAATATCCCTGTTTTCATCTACCACATCACTGAAACCATAGCCGAATTTTTCCACTACTGCAATTTTATACTCATTACTCAACAGCGAATACAGTGATTTAAAATCCAATATAGGCGAGCATGTTCCGCTTCCTGACATAAACACAAAAGTTTTGTCACCATCGCCCTCCGTATATACGCTCATGTTGTAATCGTTGACTTCTACAAGTTCGCCCAAAGGAGTCAGCAAGTCCATCTCCTTTGAACTGCAGACTTTATGACGAACAAAAGATACTATCACAAATAATATGATAACCGAAAAAATTATCAATATTATTTTTAGAGATTTTCTCAATATTTTTTTCATTTTATGTACCTTTCTCCAAAAATATATGTTCAAAAAGTCAATCTCATCTGGTGCCACTGTACCACTTTATATCATTCATTATAAATCGATTTTCCAAATGCATATGCCTCATTTAAATGGTTCGTTTTATCAATCTGCGGCTTCCCATTTGTATCACCACAACCACCAGCCAATAACATTCCCTTGTCATGAAATCCGATATAATTGATTACAGTAAACTTATAATAAGATACTGCCTGTTCATATGTCCTAATATTAATTCTACATCATTTCCAGCATCTGTGGCACCATGTATAAATGCATCTACTAATTGTCTTGTGTTTCCTTTGGGACGACCTCCACCTAATACTACCAAAATTTTCTTCATAATATTTTGTTTCCCTTACAACTTTCAATTTTATTATTTCTATAGACTAGAATTTGATAAGCTCCTCTAAGAGATTATGTTTCAATTTTCTTCTATGTATTTCACTACTCTATCTATATTTCCGCTTTCATATTCATCATGTGTTAATTTGAAACACTCATCCTTACTAACACTGCTGTAGTCTATATACCTAGCAATATCTTCTGGAATTAAAAACAAGTTTACTCCTTCTCGTTTCAGCGATTGTAAATCTCCGTGATTGACATCAACAATTACTTCCGCTTCCCAATTTTTTGCTTTAATTACAGACTGTAAATTTTCTTTTAATACAGTACTTCTCTTTTTTTTTTTAATATTAAAATGTCCATCATGTCCAACCTGTGAATTTCTCCCATTAGATACATAGGGTACAATGGCTATTTTTTTTATCATTAACTTGTCCTCCTTTTCCACTTCTTATAACTTCCGATTTTAATTATAAATCAGTTATTCCTTTACATTATCATATGAAAAAACAGCCGTAAATTCAATCGTATTTTTTGTGATTGAATTTACGGCTGTTCATAACCTCATTTTAGAATTGACCTTCTGAATTTTAAAGCGTAATATTACTATTAATTCAAAAAACTATTCATCAGAAGACCAATTAATACACATACAACAAATGCTATCAACATAAAGCCTATAACTAAAAGAATTTTCTGATATGGACGTTTGCCTATTTCACGTTGCTTTTGAATATCATCCAAAAGTTTTCCCTCAGAAAATGCAACAATTTCTTTATAACTCTGGACATCATTATCTTTTTTTATCTTTTCAATCTTTAAGGCAAAGTACATAGAAACTGCCCAAATAATTCCCCACGGAATAAATGCCCAGACACCAAGCCACATAAATAGCGGAACCACAGAAACAACAGTGGCAATCAGCATTATAGTGTAGATTCTTCCATAGCGGTTCATTTTTTCAATTTCTTCTTTTTGAATTACCTCTTTCATAACACCAATATCTCCTTTGATTAGATTATCAAGAGAGATTTGAAAGATTTCACTCAGTAATACCAAACTGTTCACATCCGGGTAACTTTTATCATTTTCCCAATTTGAAATTGTCTGCCTTGAAACATAAACACGATTGGCTAATTCCTCTTGGGATAACTCTGCTTCCTGACGATGCATTTTTATTTGTTTTCCAAGTTCCATCCCGTCACCTCCCTGCATACTCATATTAATCACAAAGTAGTATTTCTGCTATCAAAGTGCGTTGACATCTATGTTTTCCAGATGTCAAAATTGTTTTACATGCCATAAAACCACAAATTCCAAAACAAATAAGTTACTACTTTCTTATTTCCTACTCTGTTAACAATCTTTCCAGCAGCATACGTCTGTTGTTAATAAACATTTCTGTTATCTGATAGCTCTCTGTATCCTCATATTCACACAGATGTATGCGTCCATTGTCAAAACAATAGATATCTGCATCTGGTATACCTAATAGAATAGGCGAGTGTGTAACTATAAAAAACTGTGCTCCCTCTTTTGCACACTTATATATCTGCATTAACAATGTAAGCTGTCTCTGAGGTGATAATGCAGCTTCTGGTTCGTCAAAAAGGTACAAACCATCTGATTGCAAATTATTCTGTGCTAATGCAAGAAAACTCTCTCCATGTGATTTTTCATGATATTTCACGGAAGGATGTTTAAAATCTGCATATTCTTCTTCCTGCGTTGCAACATTATAAAAACTTTCAGCTCTAAGGAAATATCCCCACTTTTCCTTCCGATACCCTTTTGAAATCCTTATCGCATCACATAATTCTGAATGTGTATCATGAGTAGAAAAAACATAATTCTTTGTTCCACCCTCAGGATTAAAACCATGTGCTACGGCAAGTGCCTCTAATAAAGTCGATTTACCACTGCCATTTTCTCCAACAAAAAAAGTAATTGATTTGTTAAAATTAAGCTTTTTAACACCCTTAAAAGCTTCGATTCTCTTTAAATAACTATCATTATCAATTCTATCCCAATCGAATACTACTCTTTGTATGAATTGATTATTCATCAAACCGCCTCCTATAAAATTTGAGGTTACTACTCAGACAAACTGGAAGTTGTCTATCTTTTATCCTTATATGCATATCCAAAGTTTATTGGTGGTGCAGTCACTGATACATACACAAATTCCTCATTACCATCATTCAATAAACCATGAACATCTTTATCTGCAAATCTTACAACATCCCCAGCAGTAAACACTTTTTCTTGTTCATCTGCAAGTAATAGTTTACCCGTTCCTTTTGTTGCATACCAAATTTGTTCTGACGCATCATGTGTATGTCTTGGTTGGCAAGCACCTATTTCAAGATGAACCTCTGTAATTGTCACCCTTTCACTTGATGAATTTTCAGGATTTAATAGTTGTCTTGAAACAACTCCTGGATTTGATAATTCAACTATCTTCTCTTTACTTATGAATTCCATACTATACCTCCACAACTCCCGATTTTCCAGTTCTGTAAACCGAAATTAATGCTATTCAATACCGAATTCTTTTGCGTATATCATTGTGCCACGAACATCCGGAGCATTTTCGTTTATTTTATAAGTCATAAATTTTTTTCTCGAAACCTCAAAAGGCGCAAATATTCCAAAAGTATCCGCCGGTACATAGCCCGTTCTCGGATAATACTTTTCGCTTCCAAGCACAACGGAATAACCATATCCCAAATCCTTGGCGATTTTATGCCCTTCCGTTATCAAAGCCATTCCAATCCCTTTTCCCTGATACTCCGGTGAAACAGCCAGAGGGGCTAACGCTAAAACAATTGTCTGACCGACTCTTGCCTTTGTAAACATAATATGTCCTATAACTTTTCCGTTTTCTTCCGCAACCAGTGATAACTCAGGAATATAGTTTTCACCTTTTCTTAATGCAACTACCAGATCCTGTTCATTGCCATCTGCGTGTTCTGCGCTGTCAAAAGCAGCTTTTACGACTGCATATATTGAATCATAATCCCTCGGTTCCTCTTTTCTTATATCCATACCATACCTCCGTAAATTCTGTTTTCTCAATTCTATAAACTGGAAGTTATCTATTTGCATAATCAATCAAAATCTTTTTGCAACTATTGCAACGATAAGCTTCACAATGAGGGATTCCGCCTGAACCTTTACTCAACTCCAAATCGTCCGATTTTTTAATACGAAAAACTTTTGTCACATTATCAACTGCAAAAGTAATATCTCGTGAGCTCATTAGGTATCCTCTTATCATTTCTTCACCACAATATGGACATTTCATGCTGCTTTACCTCCTATAACTTCCGATTTTCAGCAATGTTATTTTTTATCAATGAGTTCAATTTTAAAGATGTTCTGCTGCCATTTCATTACATAATCTTTTTCGCCAGTAGCTTCGTCCAGACCTTCTCCTTGAATTTCAAAGCCCTCTCTTTTATAAAAATGTATTGCCCTTACATTCTTCTGGTATACATTTAAATATAATCTATTCTTTCTACATTTTATATAATCTAATAAACATTTACCAACGCCATGTGACTGCTTTCCATCACAGACAAAAATGCCCTCTATATATTCACCGTTCAATCCCACAAAGCCTTCTATATTATGATTATTCTCATATACATAGACTTCCGCTTGCTGCAACAGTTCCTTAACTAATTCAAAATTACTTTTCCAGTATTCGGCAGAAATGAAATTATGCGCTTTCAGGTTAGCTTCTAACCATATGTCAGCAACCGCATTTATATCTGCCTTATGTAATTCTCTAATCACAATAATTTCTCTCCTGCAATATGAAAATTATATATCAATCACCCAATAATACTTATATGCATAAACCGGAACTAAACCAGAACTTATGTATCCAACAAACACTATTTGTACCAGTAAAACCCATTATTTTGAGTATGAACTGACGCGCCCTTAGGTACTTGTTTACAAATAATGTGAACATCCATATAATCCGGCATAGGAGAAAGCATACCAATAATTCCCATTGGAATACATATTCCTGAAAGAAATGCATTAGGTGGGGATAAAAGAAATGCAGACAATGGTATTATACCTAGAAGCATAGGCATTAAACTCATTACGATAAATCGTCGTTTGCTGATTGGTTCATGACATACTGCAAACGCAGCAAACTTTTTTAAACATATTCCTATATAAACTTTTTGACCTTTTTCATAACAAATCCCATGTAAAGCTTCATGAACAGGCATTAACAGCAGCCCAAGTATTATTCCTAATGGAACATATATAGGATTCATTGCTCTTTCACACATAACAAACCATTTAATGTATATTATCGCATAACTAAAAATAAGTGGTAAAACACCATATGGTAAGCTGCTTTTAAAAATATTATCTGGTCTTTCTATTAGTTTTGCATTGTCTGGCAACGCATTTTCTGGAAAATCTGTATCCCATGATTTGTTACCGCACCATATTATTTCAGGCATAAATACAGAATACTTCTGCATTTTTTCTTTTTTTGTCATTTTATTCAATTCCCATTCTTTTTAGATAATCCGTCTTATCACCAACAGTAACACCCGGTACAACCTTTACATCTCCGCCGAGCCATACATTCTTTCCAATATGGATGGGTTTACCATAACAACCACCATTTATTCTTTCTGTTGCATCAGTAGAATGATTCGCCGCATACAGCCCCATATTAGGTCCGAGTAATGTATGTGAACCAATTGTTACCTCTGCACAATCTGATTACGCAGTTCAACTTCTTCATCATCGGTTTTATTGTAAGCCTTGAACAGCTTTTTCGCTGCAACTTTTCCCATTCTGTCATTTGTTTTTTCCTTTTTTATTAAGTGCCATTATTGCCTGGCACTGATGGCTTATACTCTCTTATAAATAATTGGTTCATCATATCCAAATGTTCTTTTTCCATTAACTTCCATGCTTTCAGATACTTCCAGGCAGCTATCGGAAAACTTTTCCCAAAGCTTAAATGTCATTACCGGAGAAAACTGGCTTGTGCTGCCTCCCTCCCAGACTCCATTCTTTTCATGGTAAAGTGCCGGTATAAACTTTTCGGATTTTTTCATTTCAGCATAATCAACATCCTTCATGGAATTATATGAAAATGTATTCTTATCTTCTCCTGCTGGAATTTCATATGAAGAAAGAAGAATCCCATCCTCAGTTTCTGTGATAAGGAAAATGTGTGGTGATGCGTGGCGTTTTCCATTGATTTCATAATAACTTTCTTCAACAACAAATTTTCCATTAAAATCCTTAGGAATATTTTTTATTTTACCATTACATATGGTATTGATGTGTTCTGCATAAGGATATATTTTTCCTTCCTTCTGCATCATATCAAACTGCTCTTTGTTATCAAAATGTCCTGTCATCATTCCTGTAAATTTATCAAGTTTCATCTTATTTTTACCTCCAGATATTAAATTTGGCTTATTGAAAGCTTTTTATCCCCAATCACTCTCCGCTTCATCCAGTTTCTTTACAAGTGTATCTTTCAGAACTGTAAAAGCAGGAATAAAAATATCACGTATCTGCGTAATTAATTCGTCTACTTCCTCTTCATTATATATATGAACAGAAGTATTTCGTTTTTTAACATAAGAAGCCATATTTCAGAGTTATCAAGCTTCTTCATAAATCACGATACCATCCTTCTCTATCTCTTCTTTTAATTCTGCTGAAATTGGTGCATCTGCCTGTACAATATCAAACATCAGAAGTGAATTTATTTTTTCTTTGACATCCCAATAAAAGCCGTCAAAATCTCCACCATATACAGCAATATCCACGTCACTTCTCTCTGTATTCGTGCCCCTTGCACGAGAACCAAACAGTATCACTTTGGTAATAGAATGTTCCTTTGCAAACGAAAATAGCTCTCCAATATTTGATCTGGTAAATTGCATTTCATATTAAATATCCACCTCTTTATATACCCATTAGTACCTGGCACCAATGGCTCCCAAATTTGGCTTATTGAAAACTTTTTTATGATTTCAGCCAAAATGATAGTGTTTACACTTCGCTAAACTAATCTTTTTTCTCTCAGTTCATGGAAACACGAAAAAATCCGAAATAATCATGTTTTCTGGATTTTTTACAGAATTTCATACTATTTTATCCAATTCTTCAAGAAATACTTACCACCTGTCCTACACCCTCTCATACGCAATACGTGGCGAGCCATCCTCTATATGTATAATCCCGCGTTTCCTGAACCCGCACTTTTCCAATGCACGCTGCATGACCTTGTTATCATTGTGGGTGTCTATGCGCAGGTGCGAAATCCTGCCAGAACAGTATTCAGCCACAGTTCTTACCATCCCTTTTACCTTACCATCACTCGCAACCCTGTGAATGACACCATATTCTGCGTCATCCATCCAGCTTCCATCCTCTATCACCTTATATGTGTCATCTTCCCCTATAAAAAACACAAATACACCATGAATACAGTCATCATCCTTAACAACATAAAGCTGCCCCGCTGCAATATCAGACCACAGCAACACCTGTGGAGGATAGTTATCCTTCCACTGGGTTGCATTACCTGTCTCTTTCATAAATTGTCTTGCCTGCTCATATATCGCCATGATTTGTGGCATGTCATTTTCAGAAGCTTTACTGATTACTAAATCCGACATAATCTGAATCCCCATTAAATCAATTTCCAAAAGCAATTAAATCTCAGCTACAAATTCCTTTATAAGCTTGACACCATTAGCAATTGCCTGTTTTTCAAATGTTGGATAATCAACAGTTGCACTATCATCTGCCTTGTCTGATATAGCACGGATAATTACAAATGGAACCTTATTAAGATACGCTGTGTGCGCAATTGATGCTCCTTCCATCTCTGTACAGAAGCCGTTAAAATTCTTAGTAATTCTCTCCTTAACTGCCTTATCAGAAATGAACTGGTCACCGCTTACAATACGTCCAACATGTGTTCCTATCTCTGGAATAACCTTTGCACATACATTTTTAGCAACCTCTATAAGATGCTTGTCTGCTGGAAAAGATAATGTATCCATTCTTGGAACCTGACCTAATGGGTAACCAAAATTAGTTGCATCCATATCATGATGAAGAACATCACTTGATATAACAATGTCTCCGATATCAATAGCTGCATTTAAAGAACCTGCAATTCCTGTGTTGATAACATAATCAACCTTAAAATCATCTACAAGAATCTGTGTACAGATGGCAGCATTAACCTTGCCAATACCGCTGACAACAATAACAACATCCTTTCCAGAGAGCTTGCCAGCCTTAAATGTCATAGATGCCTTAGTTTCCTCCCTCTCAACATCCATCACAGCTACAATCTGCTCAACCTCTTCCTGCATTGCTCCAATAATTCCTATCATAAAGTTATCTCCATTCCTGCCCATCCGGGCATATATCATAATTTAATATGCATTTCTGGCATCAAGACATCTGAAAGTCTGCACTACAGCCCTGTCATACCTATCTGTAATTGTACGAAAATCACCATGATAATGCAACCACAATTGTATTAAACGGCTAAACGTGCTATACTTATGCCTGCTGGAAGCCACATCTCGCACATCAGTTATGGCTTCATGACTAAATTAACAATTACTATTATAATTATTATATTAATACATGCGATGTGCAGAAATGGAGTTACTTATGAAATACATGACAAAGGGCGTATGTTCAAGATCTATTGATTTTGATGTTGTTGACAATAAAGTTACTAACGTAAAATTTGAAGGTGGATGTTCTGGCAATACGCAGGGTGTTGCAGCTCTTGTAGAGGGTATGGACATTGACGAAGCTATCAAGCGCATGAAGAACATCAAATGTGGTTTCAAGCCAACATCCTGTCCTGACCAGCTTGCTATTGCTCTTGAGCAATACAAAGCAGCGAACCAGTAATGGGAAAATATCGCATTACCCGGTTTAAACGCGCATATATTGAAATAACAAGTTCATGCAATCTTTCCTGCTCTTTTTGTCAGGAAACAAGGCGTCCTGTTCATTTTATGTCTATTGAACAATTCGGACATGTAATTAAAGAAATTAAACCATTCACTAATTTTATATATCTGCATGTCAAAGGCGAACCTCTGCTTCATCCAGACCTTGAACAGATGCTTTTCGTATGCAAAAAAGAAGGTATTCAGGTTAATATCACTACTAATGGCACACTGCTGAAGAAAAATCTTGATATTCTGACGGTGACACCTGTTCATCAGATTAATGTCTCACTTCACAGTGCAGATGATAATGACTGCATCGACATGGATACATATTATAAAGAAGTATTTGCTTCGTGTGAGGAGATTATCGCTAAGACGCCGACAGAGATATCGCTTCGTCTGTGGACCACAACCAACGCTGACGGACTGTTTGGAACAAGAAACCTCGACATCAAAAAACAGCTTCACGTCAATGTACAGTCACCATTTGAATGGCCTGACGTAACTAATGATTATTGCAATGAGCGTGGTTTCTGCCAGGGACTCCGTACACATTTTGCCATTCTTTGCGATGGCACAGTTGTTCCGTGCTGTCTTGATGGCAATGGTGTCATGAACCTTGGCAACATTTTCACAACACCTCTTGGTGATATATTGGCAGGCAGGCGTGCCACAGATATATTTGATGGATTTAACAGGCGTTTCGCAGTTGAAAATCTGTGCATGCACTGTAGTTTCAAAGAACGATTTAACAAGTAAAATTATTGAACAAATCAGACATAACATTTATTCTGACATTATTATAACAGAAAGGTTAATGTGTAATTATCATGAAAAAGATTATTTTGACAGGTGGGGGAACAGCCGGACACGTCACACCTAACATAGCTCTCATGCCATCTTTAAAAGAAGCCGGTTATGAGATATCTTATATCGGTTCTTACACTGGTATCGAGAAACAGCTTATCGAAGAAAAGGGTATACCTTACTATGGAATATCTTCTGGAAAACTCCGCCGTTATAAGAGTCTTAAAAATCTAAGCGACCCATTCCGTGTTATTCACGGATATTTTCAGGCAAGGAAGCTTATGGGAAAGATTAAGCCGGATATAGTATTCTCTAAGGGTGGATTTGTGTCAGTTCCTGTTGTTCTGGCTGCTGCCCACAAGCGCATCCCTGTTATTATTCATGAATCAGATATGACACCGGGACTTGCCAACAAGATAGCTATGCGCGGTGCTAAAAAGATATGCTGCAACTTCCCTGAAACACTGAAATATCTTCCTGAAAACAAGGCTGTCCTCACCGGTTCTCCTATAAGAAAAGAGCTTCTCACAGGAAACCGCCTCGAAGCTGCCAAATTATGTGGCTTCAATTCATTAAAGCCTGTAATTCTCGTTGTCGGTGGAAGTACTGGTGCAGTCAGGGTTAACGACGCTGTACGTGCGATACTGCCATCACTTCTTGAAGATTTTCAGGTTGTCCACCTGTGTGGTAAAGGAAAAACAGATGCTTCCCTTAACAACACTCCGGGATATGTACAATTTGAATATATCAACGAGCAGATGCGCGACCTGTTCGCCCTCGCTGACATAGTTATATCAAGAGCTGGTGCTAATGCAATCTGCGAACTTCTCGCCCTGCATAAGCCTAATCTTCTGATACCTTTATCTGCCAACGCAAGCCGTGGCGACCAGATTCTCAACGCCCGCTCATTCAAGGAACATGGCTATTCAATGGTAATGGAGGAGGAAGAAATCACTCCAGATAAGCTTCTTAATGCAGTGCATGAGCTGTACAAAAACAAAGAAACTTACATCAAGGCAATGGAATCAAGTCCACAGAGCGATGCGATTGATACTATAATGGAACTTATCAAAAAAACTTCTAAATAAATATTTTTACATTATACCGCAATGTACACATAAAAAGTCCCGCAGCTAATTATAATAGCTACGGGACTTTAATATCTTATCTTTGTACGTCAAATGACGAATTATTCATAAGTCTCTTAATCTGGTCAACACTTGTGATGTTAGTATCGCCTCTGATAGCATGCTTCATTACAGATGATGCAACAGCAAAGTTGACTGTATCCTGTGGAGACATGTTATCCTCCATAAGAGCATATATAAGTCCTGATGAAAATGCATCTCCACCACCAACTCTGTCGACAATCTCAAAGTTGATTGTCTTGCTCTCATAAGTCTTGCCGTCTGTATAATAGAACGCCTTGAGCGAATTATTGCTTCCTGAATGGACATATCTTACAGTTCTTGCGATAGCCTTCATATGGTACTGCTCATCAATAGCCTTGAATACTCTGTCCATATCCTCAAATGATGGATCCATTGTAAGACCATCCTTAACATCTGTTCCATCTGGATTGTATACATGAATTGGCTCAATACCGATAAGCACATCTACATAAGGAAGATACTTACTAAGTACATCTCTTGCAGTTGAGAATGACCATAATGTGCTTCTGAAATTAGGATCAAAGCTTACTGTAAGTCCAAGCTTCTTGGCAGCCTTAACAGCCTTATCAATCATTCTTCTACAGCTATATGATAATGCTGGTGTGATACCACTTAAATGAAGCCAGTCATAATCCTTTAATATCTCTTCAAAATCTGTCTGTCTATAGTCATATTCTGCAAATGCTGAACCTGCTCTGTCATAGATAACCTGAGATGGTCTTACAGATATACCTTCCTCAAGGTAATAAACACCCATTCTGCCATCAGCCTTTATAATATGTTTAGTATGCACATCATTAGCCTTAAGATAATTAATAGCAGACTTACCTATATCTGTGTTAGGTAATACTGTCATAAATGTACTATCAACTCCAAGATTAGCCAGTGAAACTGCTACGTTGGCTTCCGCTCCACCATAGTTGACAATGTAATTATGTGTAGAAACAATCTTCTCATAATTAGGCGGTGACAATCTTAACATCAACTCACCAATTGCAATAAACTTCATATCTCTGAGTCCTTCCTTATACTTCTTGCACAGCATTTCCACAATGCACCCATTATCACTTATGATACGAATATATGTATCATTCTGATAATTCTCTTTGCACAATATCCACGCTATTTATGTAAATTACTTAAAATCATACATATCTTATAATACAACGTACTCAGATAAAATGCAATCTAAACATTCACTTTGACACCTATCAGCCAATAAGTTATAATATTTGTAATATCTTGTAAGTAACATATTTAAACTATGTGTTTCTTACATAATTTTATTAAGTGCGTATTTAACGCAGAATCGAGGATTATATGGATAACAATTTATTAAATATGGATGACCTCGCTGACGTATTCGCTCAGCTTGATTCAATAGAAGAAGATGAAGCTCCTCTCACAGAAGAAGAGAAAGCATCTCAGAGAAGGTACGAAGAGATTATCAAGAAGCACAAGAACAACCAGCAATAATAGTTGGATTTTTTAGTTTCAATTCATATGAAAAATCCAAAATTCTTCATTTCACACTTCGTTAAACTAGACTTTTGGATTTCTATTAAAAAACATGCGAAAGAATCCACTTTTCCTTTGAATTGCGGATTTTTTCGCATGTTTTACTTATTTTCAGCCAAACCTGATTGCTCTACTTTCTCAATCCCTTCAGCAGCTCAATCTCCCTTGCATATCCATCAAGCTCATTAGGTGTCTCCAGATAAAATGGCAGATCCTTCAAAGCAGGATGATTGATGATTCTCGTAAATGCCTCAACCCCGATAGACCCTTCACCAATCTTCTCATGTCTGTCCTTATGGCTTTCAAATGGATTCTTAGAATCATTAATATGAACAGCCTTCAACCTATCAAGACCAATCACTTCATCAAATTCTTTAAGCACCCCATCAAGGTTACCAACAATATTATATCCTGCATCATATACATGACATGTATCAAGGCATACCCCCAGATGCTCATCAAGCTCAACTTTATCAATAATTCTTCTTATCTCTTCAAAGCTCCTGCCAATCTCCGTTCCTTTACCAGCCATAGTCTCCAAAAGAACCTTAGTAGTCTGTTCCTTCTTAATCACAGTATTAAGAGTCTCCGCAATATAATCAATCCCTGCATCAACCCCCTGCTTAACATGGCTTCCCGGATGAAAATTATACATATTCCCCGGCACATACTCCATCCTCTTCAAATCATCCGCAAAAGTCTCCAGCGCAAACCTTCTTGTATCCGCATCCGCAGAACAAGCATTAAGCGTATAAGGCGCATGAGCCAGAATAACATCAATCCCATTCTCCTTAGCAAATTCCCTGAACGCATCTATATCCTTCTCATCAATAGGCTTAGCCGCTCCACCTCTAGGATTCCTGGTAAAAAACTGAAAAGTATTCCCTCCCAGCTCAACAATCTGTTTCCCCATATTCAAAAATCCCTTAGAAGTCGATAAATGACATCCAATCATAAACTTACTCATAAAAAAATCCTCCTATTTAAAAGCCGCCGTCAGGCGCTGCTAAATATCACGCTCCATAAATCCACGCACGCTATTTGTCTCCCTCCCCGCCCATCATGCGTTCGCCGTCAGGCGGAGCCACCCCGTTGTAGACATCTTTCGCAGTAGCGTAAGCCCGGCTGGGTGTGTGTGGGAATTTGCGACATTTGAAGCTTGTGTGGAATTGCTTAGTGTGCCGTAAGCAAGCCCTAGTGGAAATCCGCCATGGATGGCGGATTTAGCGACACCGGACACGGATGTCCGTGTGGAGCGACACGACCGCCTGAAACAACCTCCCCGGCACACTTAGCAATTCCCACAAGGTTCAACCAGAGCAAATTCCCACACACACCCAGCCGGGCGCCCCCACCGCCACAGCTCTTCTACAACAACTGGCTATAAATCTCCCGCTTCGACACCCCTCTGTCCTTCGCTGCAGCCTTCATAGCCTCTTTCTTATCCATTCCCTGTCCAATATACATATTTACATGCTCCTCAACCGACATGCTCTCCCATGCAGCCGCAGCTTCCTCTTTAAGCTGGCTTCTGGATTTGCCCTCTATGACAAGCACATATTCGCCCCTAGGCTCATTTTCATCATAATATCGAATTGCTTCCTCAAATGTAGTAAGAAACACATTCTCATGCCTCTTGGTAAGCTCCTTGCATATCGACAACCTTCTGTCCATACCAAACACCTCCGCAAGCTCCCTTAACGTAGCTTTAAGCTTATGAGGTGCCTCATACACTATAATAGTCCTGGTTTCATCAATAAGCTCTGCCAGCACTTCTTTTCTTTCCTTCTTGTCATATGGCAGAAATGCTTCAAAACAAAATCTCCTTGTTGGCAGACCTGACATAGTAAGTGCAGTCACACATGCAACAGCACCAGGAAGTGATGTAACAGCAATACCAGCTTCATGACACTGTCTGACAAGTTCCTCTCCCGGGTCAGAGATGCCAGGCGTACCCGCATCAGTTATCAACGCAACATTGGCACCCGCACGCATTTTATCCACAAGCACCCTCGCCTTATCAACCTTATTAAATTCATGATAACTGGTCATAGGCGTCTTAATCTCAAAATGATTAAGCAGCTTTATACTGTTTCTTGTATCCTCCGCCGCAATAATGTCCGATTCTTTCAAAATTCTCAGAACCCGGTAAGTTATATCTTCAAGATTGCCGATTGGTGTCGCACATAGATACAGCATTCCCTGTCCCCTGCGCTCCGCTTTTCCACCATTGTCATTAGTCATATCACCCATAGATAACCCCTCATATATTTTAATCCATCCCGTACAGCTTTAACAACTCATCAGTGTAACTTCCATCTTTCTCATACACCACAAGCGGCTTCTCAACAATAAGCTGCCCATTGCCACATTTGACAGCCTCAACAAAAACCATATTGGCATCCTTGTCCGCATACGGATGAACCATCCGTATCCTCTTAGGCTCCATTTTATATTTCCTGCATAGTTCGAATATATCCACAAGTCTTCTTGGGCGGTGCACCATGTAAAATCGTCCTTTTACTTTAAGGCTTTTGCCAGCTGCACACACAACATCCTCAAGATTGCACAGTATCTCATGCCTTGCAACCGCCTTGGCACTGTCAGGATTGACAATTCCATGATTTTCGTCCATATATGGTGGATTACACGTTATAACGTCAAACAGCTCTCCTTTAAGAAGCTGTCTGTAATCCTTGATATTGCCATGAATCATCCTGATATCCTTCTCAAGTCCATTAAGAACAACATTTCTGCATGCAAGGTCAAAGCTTACATCCTGAATCTCTATTCCAGTGTAAGATGTACACTCCGTCTTACCCCTCATAAGAATCGGAATCACACCATTACCTGTGCACATGTCAAGCACCTTATCCCTGCTTCCTGCATTTGCAAATGAAGATAACAACACGGCGTCCATGCCGAAGCAAAAACACGCCGTATTCTGTATAAGTCTATATCCCCTGCACTGCAGATCATCTATACGCTCATTCTCATTAAGCCCGTTCTGCATCTATCAGTCATCGCTAATATGCGACTTTCCTTCCTTTCTTTCTAAAGCCTCAAGCTCCTTTAACTCCCTATCATTGACATCGTTCTTTTCATAACGCTTTCTTGGCTTGAACCTTAACTCCGATACTGGATACTCACGTATCTCTTTATCATCATTATCAAGCGTAACAACAACCTTAACAAGCTGCCTTAATACATTCAGGCTGTATACCTCACCCTTTAATTTCTCAGGTGTCGTGACATAATCTCCAACAGCTGGAAGATGAGAATTAAGCTCCTCATAGGTTTCCTGCTCATTCTTTAAACAACACATAAGTCTTCCACATACACCAGATATTTTAGTTGGATTAAGCGAAAGATTCTGCTCCTTTGCCATCTTGATTGAAACCGGATTAAAGTCTGGTAAAAATGTTGCACAACACAGTGGTCTTCCGCATACACCTATACCGCCTCTTAACTTGGCTTCATCCCTTACACCTATCTGCCTAAGCTCTATTCTTGTCTTAAACACTGCCGCAAGGTCTTTTACAAGCTCACGGAAATCAATTCTTCCATCTGCTGTAAAATAAAATAATACTTTATTGTTATCAAATGTATATTCAACCTGAATAAGCTTCATATCCAGATTATGCTTCTTAATCTTCTCAAGACAGATATCAAATGCTTCCTTTTCTTTCTGTCTGTTCTTTAATTCTCTGTCGTCATCCTCTGGTGTGGCAACTCTTATAACTGCTTTGAGTGGCTGTACAACCTTACTATCATCAATCTCACGTATTCCAAGAACAACACTTCCGTACTCCACACCTCTTGCCGTCTCAACTATAACATGCTGTCCCACTTCAATATTATCAAACCTGCCTGGTGCAAAAAAATAGATTTTACCAGCCTGTCTGAATCTGACTCCTATAACCTTAGTCATTATATTTCTCCATTTCTATCTATATCAAATCCTGATGCTACGCCTCTTTGATTGTCATGATAAGAAGCTCAATAACAAGCTCAAAGTTAACATTAGCTTTAAGACGTATCTTAACTTTATCTATAGCTGTAAGAATATTCTCCAGGCCTTCATATGAACACTGTGAACCAATAGTCTTTATAAGACCAATCTCGTCCTTAAATATAAGTCCGTTAGTATCATTCGTGCTCTTAAATACAAGCACATCCCTGTACCACATTGAAAGCATATCAAGATAATCGTCTATAGATGCCTTATAATCTGTTACAGCTTTTACCTCATTCATAATCTCTGTCACTGAATATTCTTTTGCATGCTTAACAACTCTTAATACTGACTCCTTCAGCTTGGCAAAATCTGATGATGTAGCAATCGCTACAGCCCTTCCTATATTGCCCTGTGCAAATCCTACTGCAAATTTAATCTCATAATCAGTTAAATCGTAATTATCCCTAAGATACCTGGTAACACATTCATCACCAACCGGCTTAAAATCAAGCCTTACACATCTGGAAAGAATTGTCTGTAAAAATATATCTGCATTAGTTGTAAGCAGAATAATTATTCCATATTCAGGCGGCTCCTCGATTGTCTTTAAAAGTGCATTCTGAGCCTGTACTGTAAGCTTCTCTGCCTCATCAACTATATATATCTTATACCTGCTGCTATAAGGCTTAATCTGCATATCACCTATAAGCTGTGCCCTTATGTCATCAACACCTATGCTTCCGCTTTTCTCATGATTAATCCATATGATATCAGGATTATTACCTGATTCAGCCTGAATACACGAATGACATTCCATACATGGCTCACCCGTCTGTTTCTCACATTCAAGTGCAGCCGCAAATGCATTAGCCATCATCTTCTTGCCGCTTCCAAGACCACCATTAAATATATAGGCATGAGAAACCTTATTCATTCTAATGCCACTTTGCAAATGCTCTTTAATTTTATCGTGGCCATATATATCTGCAAATGTATTCATCTTTCTATCTCCATATCAGTTATGAATTAATCAGGTTGAAATGTCTATAAGCATTCCTCTTATATCATCAATCTTGCCAACAATTGCCAGATGATCTTTCTCCTCTTTCATAAGCTCTGCAGCCAGATCATCAAGATTCTTATCCACAAGCTTTACAATTCCATATACCCTGTGTCTCCCTCTTCTGTCAAGGAAATTCTCTCTCGAAAATTCATGTGATCTTGATGTAATCTCATTCATAAAACCTTTAACAAGCTCACGGTATCTCTTCATATCCTTGATATCCATATGCTTGGCAATCTTATCGCCCTGCTCTGAGATATCCTGAATCATTCCTTTAAGCTTCTCAGCTAAGTCCTTCTCTTCGATATTGCTTATGAGTGTAAACTTAAAGCTCTCATCACCGCTTCTGACACTCTGCCTGTTATCAACCTGTTGTGTGCTGGTAACCTCATTTACCTTGATATCCATTATATCATCAACTCCTTGCGTATAGCAACTTTTACTTCATTAATACAATCTTCAAGCTCGGTATTATTGAAAAATCTTTTTGTTATGTGGCAGTTCGTTATATTTTCCTCAGAAAAATCCTTTGCATCAGCCAGAAATCTTCGGCACATTTCCTCATATCTTGGAATCTCCTGCTTTTTCTCGCGTTTAAGTGCCCTTTCCAGCCTGATTCCATCATCCACTTCTATATATATCGGCATAATATGTTCATTACCATAGTATCTGCAGAAAGCATTGTATGCTTCAAGAGTTCCTATCACAATATATCTGTCACCGCTGTTAAGATCTACCTGTCCATCATCCACCGTAAAATACTTCCACACACCATATACTGTGTTATAACATCTCATCTCGATAACCTTGCCGGCATTCTCTAAATGACAGGCTATGTCATCATCAACAAAATGATATTCAACGCCATCTGTCTCACCACTTCGCATAGGTCTTGTTGTATACATTGTGATTGTTTTTAGATTAAGTTCCTTATCTTCGCACAGAGCCTTATATATTTTATCTTTACCTGATGCACTTTTTCCCATTATAAATGCAATCTCAGCCATTTCTATATCCTCGTACACATTTAATCTTCATATCTTTTGTAAGTCCTAAAACTTCCAATCCATGTGTGATTCCACTTTTCAGCATTTTAATTATATCTTCTGTAATAACTTCACCTGGATTGACCATATTAATTCCCGGTGGATATATGCACACTGCATCACCAGCAATACGCCCTGCGCTTAATTCCAGTTCTACCATGTCTGTATCAGAATTAAGGGCATCATATATAGACATAACAACCTCTGGATATGCATTATTATCTATATGTGTCATATATTCCTGTATTGAATCATTCATACCATCTGATGATATGTCAAATTCTTCCCTGTCAAGATTCTTTAATGCATGCAGGAATCTCACATATCCTTCATCTGTATCACCTATGCTTGTCATAGCAATCACATACTTTTCTGATGCCATCTCAAGCTCTATCTTGTATACATCTCGAAGCTGCCTGAAAAATTGTGTTCCATCTTTGACAATAAGAACAATCTTGGATATATCATCCGTTTCAAGCAGCTTTATATATTTAAGTCTTCTTATCTCTTCTCTTAATTTAATTAATCTCGCAACATATTTATCGAATAAATCTTTAGCATTATCCTTCAAAAGGCTTATACAGTTATCAATACTTGCCATAAGTATATAAGACGGACTGGTTGACTGATACATATTCCAGTACATTCTTATACGCTCCACATCAATTCTTCCATAGTTAACCATAAGCAACGCTGTCTGCGTAAATGCTGGCAGAGTCTTGTGAATACTCATAATAACAGCATCTGCCCCCAGCTTTACCGCATTAACTGGAAATGCTTCGTGATATCCAAAATGCGCTCCATGTGCCTCATCTACTATAAGCACAGCACCATATCTGTGAACAATATCTGCAATTGCTTTCACATCGCTGACAGTCCCCTCATATGTTGGTGATGTTATTATGACAGCCTTAATATCGTTATCTTTTCTCTTCTTAAATATAGCTTCAATCTCTTCAGCTTTTACCTCTCCATATATTCCGGCTTCCCTGTTAATCATATCCGGATATATATACACTGGATTAAGCTGTCCAAGATATAGCGAGTTAATCACTGAACGATGTACATTTCTTGCAACTATGACATTATCCCCTGCCTTAGCCGCTCCACATATCGCCGCCATTATTCCTGCCGAACTTCCATTGACCAGTAAAAATGCCTCATCAGCCCCATATAATCTGGCTGCTTCTTTGGCACAGTCTCTTATTATTCCCGTTGCATGATGCAGGTTATCAAACCCAGTAATCTCAGTTATATCAATTTTTACCGGGTCAGGCATGCTTATCAGTTCTTTATTGCGCTTCGCTCCAGGCATGTGCATAGGCAGAATATCCTCATATTCTAATTCTTTAAGCTTATCAAACAGCTCTCCCATGTACACCCCCATGTTATCTATTCATAATTACCATCACAATGCTGTCGTATGTGGTTCATACACATTTATAACATCATTCTATCACAATTAATTTAACAGTTTTACTATCTGTGCTTCCAATGGCATCTGTTACCTTATAAGTAATAGAGTACTCACCTGCCTGGTCAAATGTATATCTTCCAATAGTAATAATCTTGCTTGTAATATCATTGCCACATGTATCTGAAGCTGTGACACCCTTCAGGATATTAACATCTTCACCTACCTTACATGTAATATCCGATGCACCTTTAATTTTAGCTGAATAATCTTTCCATGGATTATTCTCATCCGGGTCAGTTGGATCCCATCCAGCATTAACACTGTCTAATGGAATCTTAATTGTCTCCGGCTTTCCTAATGGACCTGGGTTCTGCGCATCGTCATATATAGTTACTCTTGTATTAACCGGGCAATTATCATATATCCATTTAACATCTCTTACACATAATCTCACACAGCCCAATGATGCAAATGAACCAAGCTTATTATATTCTTCTGTTTCAAGAGTTGACTTATCTGTCTTAAGATAAGGAACTGAATGGAAAAGATATCCGTCATATATTCTGTTGGCATACTGTCCATAAGTATCATCAACCATAAGTCTCCACTGATACTTATCAGATGTTGCAAAACCTTCGCCTGTTATTGTTTCTTCCCCAGTCCGTCCACATGAACATGCAAATGCTTTGACTGGTATAGTGTACTCGCCATCAGAGTCTATTCCATATACTGTAACACAATTAGCAGCTCTGTTTACCCTTATATAATATGGGTATCTTGCATCTGCTGGTGGTGTATATGTTACCTGTGATGATTCAGGCTCTTTATCTTCATGCCATACAATCTCTCTTGGTGCTTCTGTAACCTGTTCTGTCTTATTATTCTTATCTTCCCTTACCTTCTTATCCCCAGTTGAAAAAAATCCAAAGCTGAATATCTTCATTAATATAACTAGAATAACTGCTATGGCAACAATACATATTCCACCATATATAAGAATTAAATCGAGATTTCTTCTAAACCAGCTTTTACGTCTTCTAAGATATTTATAGTTAATATTTCCCTTACTCATCATGTATCCCCTTAATTATTAATCAAATCTACTAAAGTATTTCCTAAAATGTTATATGTTCTTTAATTCTATTATTACCTGATATTATAAATAATTCTATTTAAAAGTCTCGCTAACATAATACCACATATATAATATAAATACGAGATTGTTTTTATTATAGTGAGTTAATTTAATAAAGTAAATTATTACACTTACATCATAATACAATAAAAGGCCTGTATTAAAATAATACAGGCCTTAAAATAAAAAAGTGCCTAGAGCCGGAATCGAACCAGCGACACGAGGATTTTCAGTCCTCTGCTCTACCGACTGAGCTATCTAGGCATAGTAGCGGGGACAGGATTTGAACCTGTGACCTTCGGGTTATGAGCCCGACGAGCTTCCGAGCTGCTCTACCCCGCGATAAATATGAAATTAAGTGGGCGGAGAAGGATTCGAACCTTCGAAGGCATAGCCAGCAGATTTACAGTCTGTCCCCTTTGGCCACTCGGGAATCCGCCCAAATGTATATAACCAGGTATCTATAACAATTTGCTTTACAGATAACCTGTAGAGCCGACAGTCGGAGTCGAACCAACAACCTGCTGATTACAAATCAGCTGCTCTGCCATTGAGCCATGTCGGCATATCGATGGGACCAATAGGGCTCGAACCTATGACCCTCTGCTTGTAAGGCAGATGCTCTCCCAGCTGAGCTATGATCCCATAATATACAATTATTTAATTGTAAGCGACCCGAAAGGGGTTCGAACCCTTGACCTCCGCCGTGACAGGGCGGCGCTCTAACCAACTGAGCCACCGGGCCATCGCAATCTACGGGAATTATAACATACTTCCCATATTTGTGCAATTCAAAACTTGAAAAAAGTTGAGAATATTAGAAAAAATCAAGCAGCTATCCGCAAAAACAGATATTTACAATTGATTCCTTCAAAACTTCATACCAAATTCTTCATCCGTTATATATGTCATCCTGTTATAACATATCCTCTGTTCTAT